>CANMMM010000020.1 GCA_947498935.1 uncultured Aquimarina sp.
CCGTCTAAATCAAGGCTAGAAAGATCTAACTCTTTTTTATGTTGTTTAAGAAATGTAGTCCAACCATGCTTTAATGTGTCAGACAAACACCACTTTCTGTAATGATAATACACCGTATTCCACGTAATGACCTGTCGTTCAAATAAGGCTTTGACTGGAAGTTGATGCCATTGCACTCCTGTCTTAAGCTTGTAAAGTATCGTATTTATAATTTCTACTAAAGGAACCCTTGGCGGAAAACCGCGCTGAGCTTTGGGCAAAAGTGGGACTATTTCCATTTCTATCGTATCTTTGTCTAGTACTGAGTACATATTGGGTTGTGAGTTAATATTTTATGTTTCGCAACACAAATATCCACAACCCTTTTATCTACTCAAAAAAAAGTTTAAATCACTTCATTAACTAAAAAAGGAAATTCAATTAAGTTAGAAAAAACAGATAATTATCCTACTTTTGCGTTTAGACCTAAATTTAGTGTTTTGAGTAAAGAAAAAATAAGAATAAAATACAATAAAAATATTCTAGATTGGAGAGAATCATTAAAGGCTTTATAATTAAATTATTCCTATGAAAAAAAATTTGATTGTTTTTGGAACAAGACCAGAAGCTATAAAGATGGCACCATTAGTCAAAGAGTTTCAAAAGCATAGTGATTTTTTTGAGACAAAAGTATGTATTACCGCACAACATCGAGAAATGTTGGATCAGGTATTGTCTTTTTTTGAAATTACACCAGATTTTGATTTGGATTTGATGAAACCGAGTCAAAATTTATACGGATTAACTGCGGATATTATTACAGGATTGAAAGGTGTTTTGGAAGAATTTAAGCCAGATTTTGTGTATGTGCATGGAGATACCACTACTACAATGGCTTCCAGTATTGCAGCTTTTTATTCAGGAGCAAAAGTATGTCATGTTGAGGCAGGGCTTAGAACTTTTGATATGAAATCTCCTTTTCCAGAAGAAATGAATAGGTGTGTTACAGGTGTAGTGTCAAACGTCCATTTTGCTCCAACAAAAACTTCAAAACAGAATTTGCTTGATGAAAATAAATGTGATGACTCCATTTTAATTACTGGTAATACAGTAATTGATGCTATACAATTCAGTGTAACTAAAATAGGGAGAGAAAATTTTAAAGACGATCAAGTAGAAGAATTAAAAGAAATTGTTGAAAAAGAAAAAAAGTTAATTTTAGTTACGGGGCATAGGAGAGAAAATCATGGTCAGGGGTTTATAAATATTTGTGAGGCACTTAAAGAAATTGCAATAAACAATTCAGATGCTCAAATTATTTATCCTGTCCATTTAAATCCAAATGTGCAAAAACCTGTTTATGAATTATTGAGTAATGTTAAAAACATCAAATTAATATCACCTCTTTCTTATCCTGCTTTTGTTTGGTTAATGAATCAATCCTACTTGATTATTACTGATAGTGGAGGGGTTCAGGAAGAAGCACCAAGTTTAGGGAAACCTGTTTTGGTGATGAGAGATACAACTGAAAGACCAGAGGCTGTGAATGCTGGCACGGTAATTTTAGTCGGAACCAATAAAGAAAAGATAGTTTTGGAAGCAGAAAAGCTACTAAAAAATAAAGAATCTTATCAAAGAATGAGTAAACTTCATAACCCTTATGGAGACGGTAAGGCATGTAAACGTATTGTAGAATACATATCAAAAAACTAAACATGAGCAATAAATCTAATGTAGTAATGATTGGTTTGGGGTATATAGGACTCCCAACAGCTGCTTTAATCGCCAAGAATAAAACGTATGTTCATGGTGTTGATATTAACCCAAAAGTTGTTGAAACAATTAATGCCGGTAAGATTCATATCATTGAACCTGAATTGGATGAGGCAGTTGCAAATGCAGTAAAAGAAGGCTATTTAAAAGCAGCACTAACGCCTGTTCAAGCAAATACTTATTTGATTGTAGTTCCAACCCCTTTTAAAGGAAAAAACGAACCAGATATTTCCTTTGTGGAAGCTGCTACCAGAGGAATCATTCCTTTATTAAAAGAAGAAGATTTATATATTATAGAATCAACCTCACCTGTAGGAACTACAGAAAAGATGATGAATTTAATTTATGCAGAAAGGCCAGATCTAAAAGATAAATTGAATATAGCCTATTGTCCAGAGAGAGTATTACCAGGAAATGTGATGTATGAGCTGGTTTACAATGATAGAGTTATAGGTGGTATTGACGAAAAGTCTACAGATAAGGCGGTAGCTTTTTATACTCAATTTATAAAAGGAGATTTGCATAAAACAAATGCAAGAACTGCTGAGATGTGTAAGTTAGTAGAAAACTCTTCCAGAGATGTACAAATTGCATTTGCAAATGAATTATCTTTGATTTGTGATAAGGCAAATATTAATGTATGGGAATTGATTGAGTTGGCGAATAAACACCCAAGAGTGAATATTTTACAGCCTGGATGTGGAGTAGGTGGTCATTGTATTGCAGTGGATCCTTATTTTATAGTTGCTGACTACCCTATGGAATCACAAATCATAGGAAAAGCTAGAGAAATTAATAATTATAAGTCATTTTGGTGTGCCGAAAAAGTACAAAATGCGAAATTAGAATTTCAATTAAAACATGGAAAAAAGCCACGTATTGCATTAATGGGACTAGCCTTTAAACCTGATATTGATGATTTGAGAGAATCACCAGCTAAATATATTGCACAGAAGGTATTACAAAATGCTAATAATGAGGAATATTATATAGTTGAGCCTAATATAGAAGCACATAATGTATTTAAGTTAACAAGTTATCAGGAAGCGGTAGAGAAAGCCGAGGTAATTGTGTTTTTAGTTGCACATAAAGAGTTTAAAGAATTAGAAATATCTAAAGATAAAGTGGTTTTAGATTTTTGTGGAATTAATAATTAGATATTTTATTTATGTTATTTAATTCTTTTGATTTTGCAGTTTTTTTTCCATTATTTTTTGCTCTTTATTGGTTTTTTAGCAAAAATTTAACAATTAGAAATTTATTTCTTTTAATTGCTAGTTATTTGTTTTATGGATGGTGGAATTGGAGATTCCTTTTTTTAATTATATTTAGTTCCTTTTTAGATTATTACATAGGGTTATTAATATATAAAGAATCAAGTCAAAAACGAAAAAAAATATTTTTATCAATTAGCCTTATTTTTAATTTAGGTTTTCTTTTTTATTTTAAATATTTTAATTTTTTTATAGAAACGTTTGTTGAAGCTTTTAGTCTATTCGGAACTCGATTAAATGTAGAAACATTAAATATAGTTTTACCGGTAGGAATTAGTTTTTATACATTTCAGACTCTAAGTTATACTATAGATATTTATAGAGAGCAATTAAAACCCACAAAAAATATAATTAGTTTTTTTAGTTTTGTTTCGTTTTTTCCTCAATTGGTAGCAGGACCTATAGAACGTGCTAGTCATTTATTACCTCAATTTAGTAAGATCTATAAATTTAATTATGAAAATGCTAAAAGTGGTTTTTTTTTAATCCTCTATGGATTATTCAAAAAAATGGTTATTGCTGATAGATTAGCACTATATGTTAATGAGGTATATGCTGATCCAACAAGCTATAATGGTTTAGCAACTATTGTTGCAACTGTATTCTTTGCTATTCAGATTTACTGTGATTTTTCCGCGTATTCAGATATTGCAATAGGAATAGCAAGAAGTATGGGATTTGATTTGATGAAAAACTTTAACACCCCATATTTTTCTTCATCAGTTACAGAGTTTTGGCGAAGATGGCATATTTCATTGTCTACATGGTTTAGAGATTATATATTTATACCACTGGGGGGAAGTAGAAAAAAAGAATTTCGAGTGTACTTAAATTTGTTTGTTGTTTTTTTAATTAGTGGATTATGGCATGGAGCCTCTATGAATTTTGTTATATGGGGGAGTTTGCATGGTATTATAATTGTTTTGGAAAAATATAATAAAAAGCAGAAAATATTAACAATAAGATCAACAACTAAAGCTTTAGGCGTTATTAAAAAGTTTTACATTTTTATAATAGTTTGTTTTGCTTGGGTGTTTTTTAGAGCCGATAGTTTTGGTACATCTGTAGATGTTATCAGTAATATTTTTAGTTTTAAGACAGATAATTTCATAGAAGGTTTGCTTAATAAAGTAATAGATGATAAAGATCTTAAAGTTGCTTTTATAGTGGTTTTAACACTCTTTTTTGTTGAATCTCTTCAACAAAAAAGAGTGTTATATGATGTATTAAAAAAGAAAAGTATGATATTACGGTGGTCTTTGTATTTAGTGCTGATACTAGCAATAGTAGTTTTTGGTATTTATGGAGATTATGATGAATCAAAATTCATCTATTTTCAATTTTAGTAATGATGAAAAAGTTTTTTTTTAAGATAGCTTTGTTGTTTTTGATAGTTTTTGTGATATTATCTTTTTTAGGAGAATCACTGACTAAGATGAACCCATATAGCAAGTTTGTGTCAGAATTTGAATCAAGTATTAAAGAAGGAACTAATTATGATATCCTTTTTTATGGAAGTTCTAAAAGCTTTTGTTCTTTTAATCCAAGAATTTTTGAAGAATTTTTGGATTTAAATAGTTTTAATTTAGGTTCTGATGCGCAAAGGTTAGAGACAACAGAGTTGGTCCTTAAAAATACATTGAAAAAACAAATTCCAAAATTATTGGTTATCGAAATCAATGAACTTAGTGCAAAACCAATAGAAAATAAAAAAATTCTTAGTTTTCAATTTAGATGTTATGATGCTTTTAGTTTTGATAAGAATAAATTAATTCAATCATTTAATCAAATTTCTTTTGAGGAATTACCTAATTTGTACATAAAAGCAATAAGAAATCACAAAGGATGGAAGACATTATCAAAGAATAAGAATGATGATAAATCAAATAATATTTACCTTGAAGAAGATTATAAAGGATATGTAGGGTTACAATTAACTATTAAAAACCCTGAAAGATATGACTCTTTTTTTGAAAGAAAATTGGATAGAAATAAGTATGACTCAATAGATCTACCTCATGAAGATGTAAATGCTATTACTAATATTTTAAATATTTGTTCTCAATATAATATTAAACCACTTTTTGTAACATCTCCTTCAATCAGAGAACTATCAATGGAAAAACACCTACAATTTTCTAATAAATTAAATTTATTTTTAGAAAATAAAGGTCTAGATTATTTGGATTTAAATTTCCATGTTAAAGAAATAGGACTATCAAGTAATGATTATAGAGATGTTACACATTTGAATAATTTAGGTGCAAACAAAGTTAGTGAGTATTTATCAAAATGGATTTATCAAAAATATAACATTGGAAAGTTAAAAACATTTATATCACCAAAAGAATATATCCAAAATGGTAGTTTCGAAAAAAACAATTTTCAGATAAACTATAGTTTAACAAATGACTTAATAATTTCTCGGGTAGATTATATAAAGATAAAACCGCGTAAAATGGCATTAATCATTGGATTAGAAACTAAAGAAGGTGTTACAGATTTGAATAAATACAGAATGATGTATCATGCGCTTCCAAATAACATTTTCCTAAATAAATTATCAAAAACATCGATTAAGAAAAACCGAAAATTTGAAATATGGGATTTTAAACCAACAATTCAAGTGATTAATGGTAAAAAGTATATAATTCATGTAGTAGATTCACAGATAGAAAAACTAAAAACAATAAGTCTTGGCTTGTATAGCTCAAAAGGTTATAGAGGTTTGTTGTCCAGTAAGTTAGTTTTTGATTTTAAATAGTATAATTAGAGTATATAATTGATTTTTTGTATATTTTTAATAAAAAAATTACTTGGTAAAACACATCAAATTCAGATAGATAATTTTGATAAAAGATATAATTTATAATAACTTATCGCAAGGGTTACAGTTTGGATCAAGATGGGTACTTAATATAGTCCTTATTACGATTCTTGACATTGAAACTTATGCTATTTTCTCCTTTGTCTATTCATTGTCTAATATATTACTTTCGTTATTACCATTTGGTAGTTCAGTTTTTTTAATAGCAGAAGCAAACGATTCTAAAAAAGGAGTTAATTTGCTTACAGAGTCAATTATAGTAGCTTCTTTTTTATTTATTTTGGTTTTTACAGTATATGTAGGCTTAACACCTTTTCTGAATTATATCAAAGGATGGGCATTTTCAGGTTATGGAATAGTATTGAGTTATTTATTGTCGTTAAATTTGATAGTTTTTTCTTATTTTAAAGGGATAGGTAATTTTAAAAAAGAACTTCAAGCAAATGCTATCTTTTGCATCGCACTACTATTATTTACTCTGTATGCGTACTTGATATTAGTGAAAACTAAAAATATAAGTTTATTTTTTTTCGTTTTAATTGGCTTAAACTTCATTATTTTCGTGTATTCAATTTTTAGTTCAGAATTAAAAAGACGGATTTTTACCTCGACAGGTGTAATAGAAAATAGCTTGGTTAGAATTAAAGAAATTTTTGTGGATAAGGTGTATTATGGTTTACAAGAAATAGTAACAGCAATTTATACACAAGCAGGATTGTTAATTTTATTTTATGTTTTGGATGAAAAAACATATGGTTATTACAGAGCATTATTTGTTGTAGTTGCTCCAGTTTTTATGGTTACAGTTGCTATTTCTCAAGTAATATTAAAACATCTGAAAAATTCAAGTAATAAAATAAAAGTTTTTAGAAGAATACAACTATATACAGTTGTATTAGGAGTGATAATTAGCATAGTAATTTTTGCTTCAAAAAAAATTATTTTTTCTTTTATAAAAATAGAAAATTCAACAGTGACTAATAGTTCATTTTATATTATAATTGGTATTGTTTTAGTAAGATTTATTTTTGCTAATTATGAGATGTTATTGGTTTTGCTAAATAAGCAAAAACAGCGATTTTTTGTACAGTTGATAGCCGCTATCATTAGTATAATTTCTATTTTTGTTTTTTTACCTCATTATGGACTTGTCGGTGCTGTTTCTACTAATGGACTATCTTATTTGATAGTATCCTTTGGTTTAATATTAATATCAGAAAATTATTTAAGCAAATAATAATAGAGTAGTTTTGTATGTACTTAAAATTAATTTAGCTAATGATAATTAAGATATACAGAATACTAAAATTAATTTTTTCATTAACTGTTGTAATAAGAGAAAAATATTTATTTTTTCAAATAAAAAATGATTAAACTAATCACTTTTGATAGATTTCTTATTAGTATTTTATTTTTATTATTGTTAGTAGATATGCTAAATGGCTTTTTGTTAAACAAAAATATTATTTTACTAATATCTGTAAGTCAAGCGTATAAGCTTAGTGTTATCATGCTGATGTTGTTTAGGATAATCATGACTAATGTAAAGAAATCTATACCAATAGTTTGTGTGATTTTTTTGCTTTTTTCAGCACCGATTTCCTATTACTTATTTAATCAAGATAGTACATATTTGTTTAAAGATTTAATAAAAAATGTAAGGTATTTAATTCCTATTGTTGCATTTTTTTATTTTAGGTTACTTATAGTTTCAAGTTATTGGAGTAAGATATTTCCTAAATTAAAAAAATGGCTTTATTTTTCATACATTATACTCGTATTAAATTTGTATTTAGGGCTTTTAGGTTTTGGTATAAGAGCTTACAATTATGGTGAAGGTGTAGGAGTAGGCTATAAAGGCTATATTTATGCTGGAAATGAAATCTCTGGTGTATTACTAATTTTGTCATCTATAATTGCGTATGATTTATGGAATAATAATAAGAAAAGAAAATTCTTTTTATTATTATTTATATCATTATTTGCTTCTATTTTATTGTCATCAAAAACTGCAATTTTAGGTACTGTATTAGTATTTATGATTGTTTCGGTAAAATTTAGATCGAAATTTAGATTAAGTTCAATTAAGCGATTTTTATTTGTTTTGATAATAGTTATACCACTTACAATTTATATAATATATAAAGGTGTTATTTCTACAAATTTAATGGATAGGTTTCTATGGTTTTGGAATAAATTTGATTTTTGGACTTTTATATTGTCCAATAGAAATAATTTCTTAAAAAGGGGTTACGAAGTATTTAGTAATGAATATAATATTTTTGAAAAGCTTATTGGTAAAGGAGAATCTCCATTCATAGAAAATGCTTCACATGCAATAGAGATGGATTTATTTGATATTCTTTTTTCGAATGGAATCATAGGAGCATTTCTATTCCTATTTTTATTATTATATATTGTTAGTCAGGCATACGTGTTTATGAACAGTAGAAATGATGATTACTACTATGCTAGTTTATCATTTGCTATGATTTTATTATTATCCTTGATTTCTTTTCTTGCGGGTCATATATATAGTTCAGGTCTTGCAGCAGTGTTTATTGGTTTTCTATTTTCTTTGATGTATGCTAAAAAAACTTAATTTTTTTTATTTTTCGAGAATATTAGTTTTTCTATTTTCTTTGCTAATATTTTTTAGTACAAAATTGGGCAACATAGCTTTAATTTTCTTCTTAATTTCTTCTTTTTTATTGTATCTTAAAAGAAGAAGACTTTTTCTACCTAAAAGTATATGTTTTTCTACAATAAATATTTTTTTTATTTCTTGTTTAGGAGCTTTTGTAATGAGTGACAATTATGATCAGTTTATAAATGTATTAGGAAAGAGTATATCTTTTATTTTAATGCCTATAGCTCTTATAGTATATGATAAGAAAGAGCTAAATAAATGTAAGGATCTGTTTTTTAAAGGAGGTATTATGGGAGGAGTTTTATCTTCAATATTTCTTATAGTAATTATTATGATAAAGTATATGAAAGATCATAATGGGTTTGTAATCAATTCTTCAGTTTTTTCTTATGATTATACTTATTTTAATTTTATGAAACCTTTTGAAATTCATACAACTTATTATGGGTTCTATATTTTAGTGTCTTGGTTTTATGCAACATGGCATTATAATAAATTTACAGTTTTTTGGCGTTATTTATCATTGTTTTTTGTAGTAATTACTTTTTTTACAATAATTTTCCTTAATAGTCGTATAATTTTTATTTTATTTGGTTTAGGGTGTTTGTTTTTTTTTATTAAAACAATGTATAGTACATTGGTATGGACACGAAAACTAATGCTAATTATAGCAACCTTATTTTTATTTTTAATAAGCTTCCAAACTATTAAAAATACATATGTGTACAAAAGGTTCTCTGTTGAGTTTTTATGGGATATAACAGAACAGGTAGGTACTGTATCCAGTTCTAATAACATAGGAGATTCTAGATTTAGTAGATGGAAAGTAATTTGTGAAGCTATTAAACAAAAACCAATATATGGTTATGGTACAGGTTTAGAAAAAGAATTACTTAATGATATCTTCCTAAATGAAAGAATGTTTTATTCAGCTTCTATGAAGTATGACTCACATAATCAATATTTATCATTCATGGTGCAACATGGTTTGATAGGTTTACTATTCTTTTTAATTTATTTATTTAAAAATTTTTCTTTGGGAATAAAAAAAAAGGATATTATTTATATTGCAGGATTAATAGGATTAGTAACTATTTGCTTGGTAGAGAATTTTTTGAATCGTAATGCGGGAATAATATATAGTACTTTTATATTTAATATATTATATCAGGTTAATAGTTTTGAAATAGAAAAATAGTTTTATTGTTATGTTTACTTTATTAATTCCCATTTTAAGTAAAGAAAATCGTAATTTTGCAAAACCAAAAAATCAATAATGAAGATTTTTTTAATATCTAATATGTACCCTTCTACAAAAGACCCTTTGTATGGTGTTTTTGTTAAAAATTTCAAAAAATTACTTCAAAATGAAGGTGTGAAATTTTCTGCAATATCTATTATTGAAGGTAAACTTCTTGGTATACGAATGAAAATATTGACATATTTAAAGTATTACTTTTCAATTATTAAAAATTTTTTGATGGCTAAATATGATGTTATGTATGTTCATTATATATCACATAATTCACTCGTTCTAACTTTTTTATTGATTTTATGTAAAAAAAGAATAAAAATTGTAATAAACGTTCACGGAACGGATATTCTATATTCTAAAGGCAAATTAATTGATCATTTTAATAAGTTTGTTCTAAGAAAAAGCGACCTCTTAGTGGTTCCATCACTTTACTTTAAAAATATAGTGAGGAATAATTACCCTTTTATTCAGTCAGATACAATTTATATATCACCATCTGGAGGTGTTGATAATAGTGTGTTTTTTCCAAAAAGAAAAAGCCAAAATAGAAAACTAGTAGTAGGGTTAGTTTCTAGAATTGATGAGGGTAAAGGATGGGATGTTTTTTTAAAAGCTATTAAATTAGTAAGGGAAAAGAAAACAGATTTTATTGTAAAAATTGCGGGTGAAGGAAAAGAAGAAGAGATAATGCTTGAAATGATAAAATCTTTTGGTTTAGAAAACCATGTAGATTTTTTGGGTTTAGTAGATCAGGGTTTATTAGTCGATGTATATAATAGTTTTGATGTAATGGTTTTTCCAACACTAAGAGAAGCCGAAAGTCTTGGCTTAGTTGGTTTAGAAGCTATGACTTGTGGAATACCAGTTATAGGAAGCGATATGGCAGGGCCTAAAACATATATTAAAGATAGTTTTAATGGATATTTATTTAGTCCTGGTGATGAATATGAATTAAATATTAAAATTAATGACTATTTATCGCTTTCTAAAACCGATAAAAAACAATTTTCTTTAAACGCAATTCAAACAGCTTCAGAATATGAAGCTAGACATGTGGCTAAAAAATTGAAAGAAAGAATAGAAAAAATATGTTAAGTAAAATAAAGTTAGCAATATATTATTCTTTTTTTTATAAGCTACCTCATTCAAGGTTTATAGGCTTTACAGCTAGACTTAGGGTTTGGTATTTATCGAAAATATTAAAAATAATGCCATATGATTCTAGGAGTAAAGTAGAGTTCAATGTGTATGTTTCTGATGCTAAAACGTTGCAAATAGGAGAGAATTGTAGAATCAATGAGAATGTTTTTATTCAAGGCGCAATTATTGGAAATAACGTAATGATAGCTCCAAATGTAGTAATCATGAATTCAGCACATAGACACGATGATATTAATTTGCCTATTATAGATCAAGGTAGTACAGAAGAAACTGATCCTGTGATAGAGGATAACGTTTGGATTGCTAGAAATGTAATTATAATGCATGGGGTAACAATAGGAGAAGGTGCAATAATTGCTGCAGGCGCCGTTGTAACAAAAGATATTCCTGCATATGCTATTTTTGGTGGAATACCAGCCAAATTTATAAAAAGTAGAAAATTATAGTTTTTAATATAATATTATGGAAGTGAAAAATAAGATAGAAAGAATAGTTGTAGAGTGCTTAATTATTCTTGCAGAAGAAGAAAAAATAAAATCTTTTGAAAAACCAACTAGTGATACAAAAATAGCATCACAGGTAGATAGCATGTCACTAGTTGCATTATCAGTGGATATAGAAGAAAAATATGAAGAAGTTTTTGATAAAGAGATTAAGGTTTTAAATGAAAGTGAGGCTAACTTTTTATTAAATTTTGAGAATGTTACTAGCTTGGTAGAGTATATTAGTAAACTATAATAGTATGGGAAGTTATATTAAAGATGTAGCTTGTTTTTTTCCTTCTAATGTTCTTTATAATGATGATTTGCAAAGAGATTTTCCAGATAGAAATGTTGCTAAAATGGGAAATAAAATTGGTATTCATAAACGGTATATTGTAGGAAATTCTGAAACAGCTTTAGATTTAGCGGAAGGAGCTTGTAATAAGTTGTTTGAAAAGCACGATAAAGCAAAAATTGATTTTATAATTTTATGCACTCAAAGTCCAGATTATTATTTACCTACCTCTGCTTGTATACTTCAAAAAAAATTAGGCTTATCTAAAAGTATAGGGGCATTCGATATAAATCAAGGATGTTCAGGTTTTGTATATGGACTATCAATAGCTAAAGGACTTATCGAAGCAAGTATTGCAAGTAATATTTTGTTAGTTATGGCTGATACATATTCTAAGCATATTAATAAAGAAGATTTAGGTAATAGATTGATTTTTGGAGATGCAGCTACTGCTATTTTAGTGGAAAAGTCGAATAAACAGCAAATAGGAAATTTTGTGTTAGGAACGGATGGTAACGGCTATAATAACCTTATTGTTCCTAATGGTGGTATGAGGTGCAGGTTTAATCCAGATTCTGAGGTAGTGATTGGGGATAGAAATGATAAGCGTTCTGATAATGATTTATACATGAACGGTTCTGAGATTTTTTATTTTGTTGGAAAAGAAATACCATTAGTTATTGATGAAACATTATCGAAAAATAACTTGATTAAGGACAATATTGACTTTTATTTATTTCATCAGGCAAATGAATATATGATTAATTTTTTGGCTAAGAAGTTAAAGATAAAATCAGAGAGGTATTATAATAATATTGAAGATATCGGTAATACTGTATCTTCTACAATTCCTATAGCTCTAAAACGCAGTCTTGAAAAAGGATTAATTAAAAAAGGAGACCGTGTTATGCTTTGTGGTTTTGGGGTCGGATATTCTTGGGGTGCTGTAATAATAGAAATTTAAATTTCTGAATAATGAGAGATCAACTTTCTGTTTTTTTAATAAAAATTCTTTCATCAAAATCTAAAAATAAAATAAAAGACATTATTTTAAAATGTAAGAATAAGTTTCCTAAAATTGTTAGGTTGATTAATGGTTCTTTTGATACTTTAGACTTATGGAATGAAATAGAAGAGAATTTAGGAAATAATTATGAAATTCTAATGATTCATACCTCATTAAATAATTTAGTTCCAATGTATAAAGGAAGTGTAACTGAACTTTTAGATTTCTTTCTAGAATTAGCAGATAGGAAAAATATTACTTTAGTAATGCCTGGTTTTATGTTAGGAAAGAATAATAATGGAGTAAAGGATTTTTATCTAAAAAATAAAAAATTTGATAAGAAAAAGACTCCAACAACAGTAGGTCTTATTAATGAGCTTTTTAGAAGGAGAAAAGGAGTTTTGAGAAGTTTACATCCTACTCATAGTATACTTGCGATAGGTCCAAAATCTAAAGAAATAGTAGAAAATCATCATAAGAGTAATACCACTTTTGGAGAAGGAACTCCATTTGGAATCATGGATTCTTACAAAACAAAAATTTTGGGATTAGGTGTTTACTATTTTAGAAATTTAACACATGTGCATGTAGCAGAAGATCTTTTAGTAAACAAATTTCCTTTTCCTGAAAAACGGGAATATGAAGTTATACCTATAAAGTTAATAGATAAAGGTTATACATATAAATATCAATTAAAATATTATACGGATAACCTTTCTAGAAGAAGGGATTTAACTATTTTGAGATCAGAAATGTCAAAATCAGACTTGCATCAATGGAGTTATAAAGGTGTACCTATCTTTATTGCTGATGCAAAAAATATTACTAAGAAATTATTAGATCTTGCAAAAGAAGGAAAAAGTATTTATAAATAGATGAATATATATATAACACTAGATTATGAACTTTTTTTTGGAAATTCAGGAACTCCAGAAAAATGCATTATTGAACCCACAGAGAGATTAATTTCTATAGTTGATAAGTTTAATTTTAAGTGCGTATTTTTTGTTGATTCAGGGTACTTGATTAAATTGAGAAAATATTCACAACAATATCCTAAACTTGAAAACGACTATAAAGCTGTTTCTAATCAGATAAAGAAGCTCTCTGATAAAGGTCATGATGTACAACTTCATATTCATCCTCATTGGGAAGATACTGTTTATGACGGTAATCAATGGAATTTTGATACTACTAGATATCGATTGGATTCATTTTCTGAAAATGAGATCATAGACATTTTTGGAAGATATAAAGGAATACTGGAAGAGATAACAGGCAAACAAGTTTTTGCTTACAGAGCAGGTGGTTGGTGTATTCAACCTTTTTCTAAATTGAAAAAAGCTTTTAAAGAGTATAATATAAATGTAGATAGTACAGTTTTTTATAAAGGAAAAAATACAACAAAGACTCAATGGTTTGATTTTACTGAAGCGAAAGATGAAGATTATTGGAACTTTGAGGATAATCCTTGTATTTCAGATAAGAAGGGTAGTTTTTTAGAGTTACCAATAGCTTCATATAAAGTTTCCCCTTGGTTTTTTTGGAGATTTGCATTAACAAAAAAAATAGGAAGAGCTATACATACCTCTATTGGAGACGGTATTTCAAGTCGTGCATCCAAGCAACAAATTATGAGATTACTGACAAGAAGCTCTTATTCTGTAGTTTCTATAGATGGATATAAGATAAGGTTTTTGAACAAAGCTTTTAAAAAATATAAAAATCAAAGAAAAGATAATTTTGTAATTATAGGACATCCAAAGGCTTTTACAGAATATTCATTGTTAAAACTCAATAATTTTTTAAAAATACTGAATTCTTGTAATGATCATAATGTGAAAATTTTTAAAAATATAAATGAATAAATAGACTAGAAGAATATCTAGCTTTATTACCTGAGAGTATAATCCAAAATTAGATTTGCTAGGTATGTCATTCAGGGTTTAAAGTTGCTAAACAAGGAAGATTTACACCATCCTTAGCCATTCCCATATTAAAAAATAAATTTTTGTTATTAAATAAATATGCTAAGAGGAGAGATATTTTATATGAGTAGGCAGAAGAATCAGAGTGAACAAGTTGGGTAAGAATAGTTATTTTAAATTAGATTTCTGTTGAGAAGTAAGAATATAAAGTTTCACTAAAGAATTAACTTACTGAAGTGCTTTAAACTTTTTTTCAATTTGCCACAGAAAAGATTTTTGCAGAAATCAAATTTTTTTTTTGAAGTACTTCAGTATATCAAAAAGAATAAAACAATTAAATCTAATTTTTTAAACATTGGAGCATAGATATATAAATAGCAAAAAGATTTTTGGATTTAAGTCTAGAAGCGAATTATTAGCGCATATTTCTTTACAAAAGAAAATATTAATAGCAGTTGGAGTTGAAAAAATTTTAAACAGAGATATTAAGTTAACTAAGATTATTAACGAAAATATAGCTTATTGTGACGGAGTGGGGGCAGTAATGGCTCTTAAAAAAAAAGGGTTGTACAGTGTTAAAATACCAGGTGCAAAATTTTGGTTAGATTTAATAAATGATCATTATAAAACTAAAACTTTTTACTTAATAGGTAGTAAAGAAATTGTAATTAAAGATACTGTAAATAAACTTAAAAAAGAGTTTGACGGAATTAATATTGTTAATTTTAGAGATGGTTATTTTGGTGACGATGAAATTTCATTAATAGAAAAAGACTTGATTTTAAAAAAACCTGATATTGTATTTGTAGCCTTGGGTAGTCCTAAACAGGAATATCTAATGGATCATTTTATAAAAAAACATCCAGCTTTGTATATGGGTTTAGGCGGTAGTTTTGATTTATATACTGGAGTAGCAAAAGAAGTTCCTACAATATGGAAAAAAATATTTAAATGGGAGGGGATTTACAGAGCTTTCAATGATTTTAGAAATATGAAGAGGTGGAAGCGACAATTAATAGCTTTTAAATTCATTTACAAATATTATTTTAATAAACTTTAAACATTTTTAAAAATAAATGGAAACAACTACAAAAGTGTTTAAAAGTATTGATGTTGGCGAAGATTTATGGAGTTCATACATTAATAATTTTAACTTAATATTTGAGAAGGAATATTCATTTGACTTGTTTAAACAAAAATATTTTTATACGATCTATGAGTATTCATATCATTCATTTCTAGTGAATAAGGATAATAATGTAGTAGGGGCATGCACCATAATACCATATGAATATTTGATAGGAGAGGAAAAGAAATTATTAGGATTAGTTGTTGATGTTTTTATTTTAGAAAAATTTAGAACATCTCCTTTTTTGCTATCGAATTTGTATAAAAGTCTAAAAAGTTTTCTAATAGAAGATGATATTAAGTTTATAATAGCTGTGCCAAATAAAGATGCATATCCATATTGGAAAAAGGTGGTTAAATGGAAAGATATTGGTAGATTGCCATATTATGTATTACCTGTTAAAACGGGAAATATATTAGGGAAATATCAATATGCTAATTCGCTAAATGCTTTTTTCGTTTATTTATATATAAGCATTGTAAAGTTATTTTTGATTGTATTTGACTCAAGCAATAAAGAGTCATATATTCATATTAATAGGAATAATACTATTCTTGAAAAACATAGATATTCTAAGAATCATAAATTATTTAAAAATACTGAAAAAAATATTTTTTTTTCATACACAGTTGTAAATGAAAAAGGCGTTAATACAGTTTATATTTTAGATTTTTATAATAATAAAAGAATTAAAACTTCTTCTGTATTAAATAATACAGTAATGTATATTCTTAAGAAAGAGAAAGTAGATTTGATTATTTTTGTAGGTAAATTAAATTTTTTTCAAACAACACTTTTTAAGCTTAGAAAAAATAGAGAACCAAAAGCATTAACACTTACAGGAGATGTTATTATTGATGTAGAAGATTCGGATATTTGGTTTGATTATAAAAACTGGGATTTTGGTTTATTTAATTATGATGTAAGATGAGTTGTATTTTGACATTTGATATAGAAGAGTGGTTTCATATTTTAGATAATGAATCTACAAAAACGGAAAAAGAATGGGGTAATTATGAGTGTAGAATCTATAAGAATATGGATCGCATTTTTAGAATACTTCAAGATTATGATATCAAAGCTACTTTTTTTTGTTTAGGTTGGATCGCAGATAAATATCCAGATTTAATTAAAAAGATTGATGACTTAGGTTATGAAATTGGTACTCACTCTCATATGCATCAGCTGGCTTATGAAATGAATAAAAATGAATTTGAAGAAGATTTAAAATGTTCTATTCATACTCTTGAGAGTATTATTGGAAAAAAAATAAAAACATACAGAGCTCCAGGATTTTCAATCACAAAAAATAATTTATGGACTTTTGAAATATTAAACAAATTAGGTATTGAAAATGACTGTTCTATTTTTCCTGCAAATAGAGCTCATGGAGGTATTCCGAGTTTTACTCGAAAAACCCCTTGTCTAATCAGGTATAATGGAATTCAACTCAAAGAATTTCCTATAAATACATCAAAAATTTTGGGTAAAGAAGTAATTTTTTCAGGAGGAGGTTATTTTAGATCGATGCCATATCAATTAATAAAAAAAATGACTAGAGAAACAGATTATGTTATGACTTATTTTCACCCAAGAGATTTTGATTATAAACAACCTGCGATAGAAGGTCTTGGTTTGATAAGAAGATTTAAGTCTTATTACGGTCTTAGAAATTGCGAAAGAAAATTAAAACTATGGTTAAAGGATTTTGATTTTGTAGATGTAAGGACTTATGATCAAAGAATTGATTGGAAATCAATTCAAATAGTTAATTTATCCTCATGAAGGTGAGTTAACTATTATAAAAATTAGTACGATGATCACCGAAAATAGGGAAGTCTTCATTACTCTGTAGCTATATCAGTTTTTAAAAATTGAGAATTTCTTAGAAAGCGATGAGCTTACATTTGTTATTTTCAAAAGTTAAGATTACTTCATATTATCAGAAGCTTTTTTAATCTATAAAATAAAATACTTTGTCAATATATTACCTCATTACTTTTTTTATCGGAGCTTATTTGCTTACTTATTTCACTATACCAAAAATTATCGGTTTGGTGCAATATAAAAATTTGATGGATAACCCAAATATTAGAAGTTCCCACATTAAAAAAACACCAACACTAGGAGGAATTTCCTTTTTTTATACACTAATTTTTTCTCTTTTTTTCTTAAAAGATTGGGCAGTAAAAGAAGAATCAATATATCTTATTCCAGGTCTAACAATTTTATTTATCGTTGGACTTAAGGATGATTTGGTTGTGCTTTCTCCTTATACTAAGTTAGCAGCTCAAATCTGTGCTATTGCCTTTGTTTTGAGCAATGATAGTTTTATGATTTATTCATTGAATGGTTTTTTAGGAATAGAAGAAATACCTAATTATGTTTATTATGCGGTAGCTGGTTTTATGATGCTAACTATTATTAATGCGTACAATTTGATTGATGGAATAGATGGGTTAGCGGCTATAGTGGGAACGATTATTCTAATGATTTACACAACTATTTTTTATATTACAGAAGAGTTCTTCTATGTATTGGTTTGCCTGACATTAAATGGAAGTCTCATTGCTTTTTTGAGTTACAATTTATCCTCAAAAAAGAAAATTTTTATGGGGGATACAGGATCGCTGATAGTTGGGTTTATAATTAGTGTTTTGACGTTAAAGTTTTTGGCATTATCACCTAAGGCATATGATAGTTTACCCTTTTTATTAGAAAATGTACCTCTGATAGCAATCAGTATATTGATTGTCCCATTGTTTGATACAGCAAGAGTTTTTACTATTCGTTTAGCAAATGGAAGAAGTCCGTTTTCAGCTGATAGAAATCATACACATCATATTTTAATTGATTATTTTAAAATATCACATCAACAAGCAAGTTTTATAATCGGTGGCTTTAATTTAATATTTGTTTTGCTATTTATAATTTTAGGTAGCACTTCTTATAATTTTTATATGGTAGTGGCTCTAATTTTTGCAGTAATAGCGCTAGGATACTTTTTTTACCGCTACGATTATAGTTTTGCAAACATTAAAAGAAAAATACTTTTCAGAAGAAAAGTAAGTAATTTAAAAACTGAAGTTAAAAAGGGGAGTGAGAAGCTTATTAAGAGAGATAAAAGGTAACCTTATATTTTTAACAGTCCTCAATGCAATAAAGGGAGAAGAAAAAGCGTATTAATGCTATTTTGAATGGATTGCTATAAAAATATAACTCAATTAAGTTAAAAATAGCAATCTAGCACATTAACATTGCATAATATACCTCTTAAATATTTTAGTAACAAAGGAAGCTATTTACTAAAAACAATCAATTTTGTCACTAATACCCGAACTTTACATATTATTAGTTAATTATAATGGATATAGAGATACGATTGAATGTCTAGCATCAATTTATAAGCAGCATACAGTTATTAATATTCAGACGATTATTGTTGATAATAGTATATCAGATACTGATGTAAAGAAACTCATACAATGGGCAGAGAAAAGAGATGAGGAAGAAATAGTAACGAAGTTCCCTGAATACGTATATCCTTTAGTAGACAGGGCTATCAGTTATGCTCATGTGTCAGAAGAGAGCTTAATAGGGCAAAAGTTTGAAGAAGAATTACTCATTATAAGAGCTCGTAGCAATAATGGTTTTGCTGCTGCAAATAATATAGGTTTGCGTTATATACAGAGTGTGGTAAGCCATCCAGTGCCTATTTGGATATTAAACAATGATACGGTTTTAGCAACTAATACTGTTCAGGAGTTAGTTAAATCACTTAAAGATATATCTGGAACTTATAAAAAGAATGGATTATTTGGCACTCCCTTATTGGATTATGACAAAGCAAACGAAATACAAGCCATAGGAGGAAGGTATCATAAGTTATCGGCTACCTCAAAACATGTAGGAGAAGGAATGATTGTTTCAGAAATAAAAAGGGTAGAAGATTACAAGATAGATTATCCTGTAGGAGCTTCCATGATTATTTTTACTCCTTTTTTAGAAGAAGTAGGAATGCTGAATGAAGAATACTTTCTTTTTTTTGAAGAGATGGACTGGGTGGAAAGATTGAAAAGAAAAAAAGGAATCGTACAGATTTTAAATGTATTAGGTGTATATCATAAACAAGGGAATACTACACAAAGTAATTCTAAAAATGATAAGCCAGAATTTATAGATCAATTGTTTTTGCGAAATAGAGTTTTGTTTACAAAAAACTATTACAATGGTTATATTTGGTCAGTAATTCTGTTTATTATTGTTGTTTCATTACCCAAAAGAATTATCAAGGGACAATTCGATAGAATTCCTAAAATAGTTACAATGGTATTTACTACATACTTTGGAAAAAAAAGAAAAGCTATATAACTTCATAATTATTATATTCTTTACATTCTGTGTACAGTTTACGGATGTAAAGTTAGGATTGATAAAATTTTCAGAGCTTGCTTTACTCGGTTTAATACCAATAATTTTAGCCAAAAAAATACATAAGTATGTTGTTTACTTGTTAGTGTTTTTTTCTTTAGCAACTGTTATTACTATGTTGAAGACATATTTCAGTAGTTTTCAGTATTTAGAGCCATCATTTTTAAAACGACCTTATTTAATAACTGTAGGAAGGTATTTAGAACTAATTACATGCTTGGTGCTTTGTAATTTTGTATTTCTTTATTTTTATAATTTAAAGAAAAAGAAACAACACCTCTATTATTTATTGAGGTTTATAGATATAAATATTGGCATAACTATAATTTTCGCATTTATATACTGTTTAGTAATTACCAATCTTTTGCATATAGATGATACTAGACTGGTCTATAATTATGATATAAGACTCAGAGCATATTTTGTAGAAGGAGGACCTTATGGGCTTATGTTAAGCTTTATTTTTATACTTACTAGTTTTTTCAAAAAGAGTAAAAAGCGTTTAGCTAAAAGAATATTTCTTTTCGTTGTTATTCTTTTTATGGCAAAATCAAAATCAGGTTTTTTATGTGCCATATTATGGTTAGGAATAGAAAACTATGGTGTTGTATTGAAGAGAGTAAAAAGTTTTGCATTGCCACTCTTGCTAATAGGAGGTTTAGGGTTTTATCTTTTGTTTATCAACGTCGGTAGTATGTATGTAAGAGAAATTGGAAAGATCAAAGAATCCATATCAGAAAGAACTACAGATAACAACTTGGTCATGGGTAGAATATCGGGCTTTTTTATAGCGCCAAAAATGATTGCTGATCATCCTTTATTTGGAATAGGGATCGGTAATTATCCATTACTAAGAAATAATGATGAATATCGTGGTTTTTTTCCATTACCTAAAAAAGAATTCAGATTAAAAGACGCGCATGGATTTGGTGGAATCATGGATATTTTAGTAGATACAGGTTTTGTAGGATTGTTCTTTTTTATAGGAATTATGTTTCATCGTTATCGAACACTTAGCAGGAAGCTTCGATTGTTCTTGATAGGCTTTTTGATATTATTTTGTTTCGGAGTTCAAATCTATTTTTTATATCCCTGGATGTTATTTGGTTTGATATTATCTAATATAAGCAGTACTCATGAAATTAGTGGTAGACTTAAGGCTTATCAATAGTTCCGGAATAGGGACATATCTTAAAAATATAATTCCTGAAATCATCGATTTTTTTGATGATGTTGTTGTGTTAGGAAATTACAAGGAATTGGCTAATTTTAATTGGAGTCATAAAGTAGAAATAATACCATTTGATGATGACATTTATAGCCTTTCAGAGCAATTACATTATTCAAAAATAATACCCATTTGTGATCTTTTTTGGTCACCACATTTTAATGCGCCATTATTTGGTATAAAAGCACGAAAACGATTGGTGACAATACATGATGTCAATCATCTGGCGAATCCTACTTATTATAGCTTTGCTAAAAGAATTTTTGCAAAATACCTCTATAAAAATGCGGCACGAAAAAGCGATCATATTGTAACGGTTTCAGAGTTTTCAAAGTCAGAAATTTTAAAATATTTTAAAGTTTCACCTCATAAAATATCAGTAGTACATTGTGGTGTTAAGAAGGATTTCGGATCAGTTTTCGATGAAGAATCGATTAAAGTAGCAGTTCCCTCTACTTATATATTATTCGTAGGTAATGTAAAACCCCACAAAAATTTATTGACATTGCTAAAAGCATATAAAGCTTTAGGACTGTCATATCAGAATACTTATAAACTAGTAATTTTAGGCAAGAAAACAGGGTTTATAACAGGAGATACTACTGTTTTTGAGTACATAAAAAATAATGATTTAGAAGAGTACATATATTTTACAGGGCATTTAGAAGATGATCAAGTATCATTTGTGTATAGAAAAGCAACATTATTTGTGTTTCCATCGTTGTATGAGGGGTTTGGTTTACCTATCTTAGAAGCAATGGTTTGTAATATACCTGTTTTGAGTTCTGATAAAGCGAGTTTGCCGGAAGTAGGAGGGGATGCTGTTGTTTATTTTGACCCTTTACATCCAAAGAATTTAAAAAATAAAATCATAGCGATATTACAAGATCCGATAATCCAGCAACAACTGATCAAAGCTGGAAAAAATCAGGCGGCTAAATTTACTTGGAAACTGGCTATTAATAAACACATAGAAATTTTTAAAAAATTATTTTGAAAACATTTCTTTTAAATCAATATTCTACAATACAATATTACTTATTGTGTGTGTTAGTATTGTTTCCTTTGTTGCCAAGAGCTATTCATAGTACTTTAATTATAACAATGAGTATAGTTGCATTAGTATACTTGTTTGTTGTAGGTTATCTTCGTTGGAATAGAAAAAAGAGCACTGAATTATTGGTTTTATCTGCGGTGTTTTTCATTGCGGTAATAAGTGTATTCTATAGCAGTAATTATCAGAGTAGTGTTAAGTACGTCACTAGGTTGATGCCTTTATTAGCATTACCTATGGTTTTTCTTGTAGGTGATAAACTAATTACAAGCTATAAACGGTTTGCTATGGTATGTACGTTGTATATCATGGCAGTCTTCATCAGATTGTTATTAACCCATATCTTTTTATGGAACGATTTGTATCACCTGTCCACTAACTCTTGGGAATTACGAAATAAAATAGAGCAATTTACAGGAATTCATGGAACTTATTTAGCATTGTGGCTTGGCTGCGCGGTTTTGATAAGCATACATTTAATTAAGAGTTATAAAAAACGTTTTTTTGTAGTTAGTATTGGAATTATAGTCATTATATACTTGTTGTATTGGCAATTACTTATAGCTTCTAGAATGGCTTTTTTTGCGACTATGATAAGTATATTATTTATGGTATTGCGATTATTTAACATTAGAATCCGTACTATATTTTTTTTGGGTCTATCGTCTTTTATAGTAGTAGGGTTTGTTTTTCAAAAACAACTGCTATTCAAGATTAATGAGCTAACAAATTATGAATCTGCAATACCTAATGGTAAGTACGAGGATACGTATCCAGAAATATCAAATGAAGATATAAGAAGTGTGATTTATTATTGTGCTATTAAAAGTATTATGAAAAAACCAATACTTGGGTTTGGAATAGGAGATGTGGATCAAGAATTACAGTATTGTTATGATACTGAGTTTTCACATACAGATACTTTTCAACGACTTTATTATAATACGCATAGTCAGTATTTACTTATTTTAATGGCAACAGGTTTTGTAGGTTTTATAATGTATATGATAGCAAATACAGTGCTCATTAGATGGTCATTATCTATATCAGCGCTATATTCAGGTGTATTGTTACTATTTTTTTTGTGCTTTGTGTTTGAAAATATATTAAATAGGCATGATGGAGTTTTGGCATATAGTATTTTTAATACACTCTTTTTCTCCTTTAGAGATAATAACTAGTTTTATAGAAAACATACAAACGCGTTAGGGATAGTAGAGGAAATCCCACAGCCCGACGATAGGAGGAGCGAGGAATTGGAACGGATAGCCCGACCCTTGGGGAACGCCCAAATAACAATAATTTTTAAGTAGAATTAGATTAAAAATTGAACATGAAAAAAGCCCTTATACACGATTGGTATACACAATACAGCGGAGCAGAGAACTGCATCGAGAGCCTGACCAATGTATGGCAGGATTTTGATCACTTTACGTTGGTAGATACGTTTACGGACCAGCAACGAGCAAATGTATTAAAGGGTAAAAAAACGACCACTTCTTTTATTGAGAAATTACCTTTTGGGAAGAAAAAATACCGATCCTATTTGCCATTTTTTCCATTGGCGATAGAGCAGTTTGACCTTAGTGACTATGAACTCATTATTTCCTCTTCCTCAGCTGTGGCAAAGGGAGTACTCACGCGCCCAAACCAATTGCATATCTCCTATGTACATTCGCCCATAAGGTATGCATGGGATTTGTATTTTCAATATCTTAGAGAGAGTGGTTTAGACAGGGGGATAAAAGGCTGGTTGGCCAGGTATTTTATTCATAAAATTAGGATTTGGGATGTCAGTACTGCGCATAGACCCAATTATTATATTGCCAATTCTAACTATGTAGCCGCTAGGATCAAAAAAGTATATGATAAAGAGGCCATCGTGATCTACCCACCTGTTGATACGAATACATTTAGCATCGCTAGTGAAACCGAAGACTATTATATCACTTGTTCTAGAATGGTGCCGTATAAAAAGATCGATCTGATTGTGGAGGCATTTTCTCAAACGGATAAAAAATTAATTGTGGTAGGAGGAGGACCTGATGCTAAGAAAATCAAAAAAATAGCAGCACCTAATGTAACTTTAGTAGGGCACTTACCCAAACAAGATATGGTGCGCTATCTAAAAAAAGCAAGAGCCTTTATTTTTGCAGCAGAAGAAGACTTTGGTATTGCACCTGTAGAGGCACAATCATGTGGAATACCTGTCATCGCTTACGGAAAAGGAGGCGTATTAGAGACGGTCAAAGGTACTTTTGTAGGAGATGAAGTAACACAGGAGCAAACAGGTGTTTTTTATAAAGAGCAAACTACAGCGGCACTTTTAGAAGGAGTAGCCTTTTTTGAGCAACATGAGCAGCGTTTTCAGAAAACAACCATTCGGAAGAACGCAGAATTATTTAGTAGAGAACGTTTTGAAAGGGAATTTAAAGCGGTAGTAGATAGGTTGTATACAGAGTGGAAAGCAAAACAATGATTTGCTAAATAAAGGATACGTATTTACGAAAACCAATACCTCGTGTATTTTCGTATATCAGAAATAATATTTTCGTATTTTCAAGGTTTAGTAACGAAGCGATATACATTTTTTGTTGCATAGCGGCGCTACGGCGTTTATAAACGACCAAGCTTGAGTATGAGAGACGGTTTTTAGAGCAATTTGAAAAAGTTTATATTACCTCAATACCTAATACTATTTATTATCGTATTTTGGGTTAAAAGTTTTTTGCATTTTTTTAGTTAAATTATAATAAGAGTGATGTATATTGTCAGTAAAGTGGTGTAAAATTTTTTGATTTCAGCGAAAATCTAAGTTTTGCACTCAAATACAGTAATTTTTTGTTGCATAGTAGCGCTTGAAAACCCAAAAATTACAAAATTTGAGTGTAAAGGATCATTTTTATAGCGACTTGCAAAAGTTTATACCGTTTCAACAAATCACACACAAAAAATTACATGAGTATCTATTTATGAATACTGCCAGTTATTCCAAATTCATAAGACCTTTATTATATATAATAGATCTATTTGTAATCTCATCTTTAGCAGACCTGTGCTTATATATCAGTATTGTAGATTTAGTATTCATTATTGCTTTTTGGATCATCCTATCTATTTTTCTGTCTTTTTACAAAGTATATCGTTTTACCAAGATCACAGCTATTGTAGGGCTTTTATCCAAACAGATCATAGTACTCGTTTTATTGATATTCTCATATCTATATATCACACACGCTAGTATACATTGGACAGATGTAATACATTATTTTTTAAGCATCTTTTTGGTATTGAATATTTGGAGGATTTTCCTTTACGAGGTTTTTAAAAAATATCGAATCATTACGGGTAGTAATTATCGAAATGTGATCGTTATAGGTGCTAATGACTTAACAGGTAAGCTGGTCAGTTTTTTTGATACAATGCCTAGTTATGGATATAAATTCAAAGGCTTTTTTACAGATAAGGGAGTAGCCGATAAATTAGGAAGCATCGAAGAGAGTTTTGACTACATGGCTAGCCATGCCATTGATGAGGTCTATTGTTCGGTAAGTGAATTAAGTGATCATCAACTAAAACAATTCATAGAGTTTTGTGATATACATATGAAGAATTTGAAGTTTTTACCAGATAATAAAGAGTTGTTTGCTAAAAATTTACATCTTAATTATTATGACTTGATACCTGTGTTATCGTTGCGTAAAATACCGTTAGACGACACGCTAAATAGTTGGGTAAAACGAATCTTTGATGTTTTGATTGCTGTAATAGTACTAGTATGTTTGCTCTCGTGGTTAATACCACTGATGAGTATTATTATCAAGCTAGAAAGCAGAGGCCCTGTATTTTTTAGGCAGAATAGGCCAGGGATCAAAGAAAAAGGATTTTACTGTTATAAATTCAGATCTATGCAATTAAATGCCAGATCAGAAGATTCCGCTAGTAGAAATGATGCACGAGTGACCAAAGTAGGAAAGTTTATCAGAAGAACTAGTATCGATGAATTACCACAATTTATCAATGTATTACTAGGCGATATGTCTGTCGTAGGCCCGAGGCCACACCTTTGGAAACAAAATGAGTTGTATGGAACTAAGATTTCTAAATATATGGTGAGGCATTTTGTAAAACCAGGTATTACAGGACTCGCACAAGTAAAAGGGTATAGAGGAGGAATAGAAACAAAAGAAGATATCATTAACAGGACGAAATATGATATTTTTTATATAGAGAACTGGTCGTTATTATTGGATATCTACATCATGGTGCAAACCGTATTCAATGTTTTCAAAGGAGAAGAAAATGCTTATTAGTAGATTTAGAAACTGATAGCAGATGCATTGCTAGAGGTTTCATCTAATTTCAATAGAAAACCTAAAAATAAGACCCTAAAATCTGTAGTAACCAAAGTGGATTATCCTATTTTTGCTACAGCATACAAATTAATTCTAAAATATGAGAATATCAGTAATAGGTACTGGCTATGTAGGCTTAGTTACAGGGACATGTTTAGCAGAGACAGGAAATGAAGTTGTTTGTGTAGATATCGATGCACAGAAAGTAGAGAAAATGCGAGCAGGAGAAGTACCGATCTATGAGCCACATCTAGATGTATTATTTGAGCGCAATATAAAAGCCAATCGATTACAATTCACTACCTCTTTAGCAGAAGGGCTATCGCATGGCGAGATCATTTTTTTAGCATTACCCACTCCCGAAGATGAAGACGGTTCGGCAGATTTATCCTATGTACTAGGAGTATCAGAGCAGATCGGAAAGTTAATCACAGACTATAAAGTCATTGTAGATAAAAGTACAGTACCCGTAGGCACAGCAGCTAAAGTACATGCAGTCATTGCCCAAAATGCGCAATGCGATTTTGATGTAGTGTCTAATCCAGAGTTTCTACGAGAAGGTTTTGCGGTAGATGATTTCTTAAAACCAGAACGTATCGTAGTAGGATCGAGTTCAGAGCGTGCTACAGACTTGATGAAGAAGTTGTACAAGCCCTTTGTGCGATCAGGAAATCCGATATTGGTGATGGACGAAAAATCAGCAGAGCTTACCAAATACGCAGCGAATTCATTTTTAGCTACTAAAATCACCTTTATGAATGAGATTGCTAATTATTGCGAAAAGGTAGGAGCAGATGTAGACAAGGTGCGTATTGGTATGGGTACAGACTCTAGAATAGGAAAGCGCTTTTTATTTCCAGGGATAGGATATGGAGGATCTTGTTTTCCAAAAGATGTAAAAGCCTTACACAAGTCAGGAAAAGACGATGCGTATGATTTCCAGCTATTAGCCTCGGTAATCTCAGTGAATAAAAAGCAAAAAATTGCCTTGATACCCAAGATACAGCAGTATTATGGCTCGGATTTAAGTGGCAAGACATTTGCTATCTGGGGCTTGGCATTTAAGCCCGAAACAGATGACATTCGTGAAGCCCCTGCATTAGAAATGATCGATCAATTACTAGCAGCAGGCGCTACTATTAGGGTTTTTGATCCCGAAGCGATGGAGAATGTAGCTAAGAAATATGAAGAACGAATTTATTTTGCGAGTTCGATGTACGATGTCCTCACAGAAGCCAATGGATTGATCATTTGTACAGAGTGGAGTATCTTTAGAACGCCTGATTTTACCAAGGTCAAAGCCGCCTTAGAAGACCCTGTGATTTTTGATGGTCGTAATTTATACGATCTGCAAGACATAGAGAAAGAAGCCATTACCTATTTCTCTATCGGTAGAAAGGATATAAACGCATAGAAGCAAAAAAATAGCACCATTTTAGGATATACAGAGGTACGATTATTTACGTGCCCCAGTATAGGTACAAATAATTAGGATAGACACATGAAAAAAGTTTTAATCACCGGAGCAGCAGGATTTTTAGGATCACATCTTTGCGATCGATTTATCCACGACGGATACCATGTCATCGGAATGGACAATCTAATTACGGGCGATCTCAAAAATATAGAACACCTTTTTAAGCTACCGCAGTTCGAGTTTTACAATCATGATGTGACCAAGTTTGTACATGTCCCAGGGGAATTGGATTACATCTTACATTTTGCATCGCCAGCCAGTCCTATAGACTATCTAAAAATTCCTATACAAACGCTTAAAGTAGGATCCTTAGGTACACATAACCTTCTAGGACTTGCCAAAGAGAAAAAAGCCCGTATCATCATCGCTTCTACGAGTGAGGTGTATGGAGACCCATTGGTGCATCCACAAACCGAAGATTATTACGGAAATGTAAACACCATAGGCCCTAGAGGGGTGTATGACGAGGCCAAGCGATTCCAAGAATCCATCACCATGGCTTATAATTCTTATCACAATGTAGAAACCAGAATCGTTCGTATATTTAATACCTACGGGCCGCGCATGCGATTAAATGATGGTCGTGTAGTACCCGCTTTTATAGGACAAGCCCTCAGAGGAGAAGACCTTACCGTATTCGGCGATGGCTCGCAGACACGATCTTTCTGCTATGTAGATGATTTGGTAGAAGGTATATATAGATTGCTGTTTAGTGACTATGTCTATCCAGTAAATATCGGAAACCCTAGTGAGATCACGATTGCAGAATTTGCCGAAGAGATCATCAAACTTACAGGTACAGACCAGAAAGTAATTTATAAGCCACTACCCGTTAATGATCCCTTACAGCGTCAGCCCGATATTACCAAAGCCAAGGAAGTATTAGATTGGAAACCTATTATAGGTAGAGCAGAGGGAATGAAACGAACACTGGAGTATTTTAAAAGCCTATCCGAAGAAGAATTGTACAAAAGCGAGCACAAAGATTTTTCATCCTATAGCTAAAAGAGGAGATGCATCATAAAAGAGGAGGATATTCATACCTAATAAGACCGCTACACATCGTAGTCGATGTACTTATTATCAGTATATGCTCCTATTACCTGATTCCATATATCGTCACTACACAATTCAGTGTATTTCTAGCAGCCATATGGCTGGTATGCTCCTATGCACTCAGTTTTTACGAAGTATATCGTTTTACCAGAGTGCTTACCATTATTTCCTTACTGATCAAGCAAGCCCTATTCATACTCGTGCTTATGTATGCCTATTTTGGATTGTTGCGTATTAGTGCCATTTCCTTTAGAGACAATGCTACCTTTCTTTTTTGTACGTTTATGGTGGTTGGGATGGTCAAAGTAGCTGTTTATTTTGCCTTGCGGCAATATAGATCCTATTTAGGAGGTAATAATAGAAATATCATCATTGTAGGCAATAATAAAAGCGCACAACAATTGCACACCTTTTTTAATAAAAGAAAAGAATTAGGATACCAAGTCCTAAAAGTATTTTCAGACACCCTCCCAGATACCATATCAGACAGTTTCGAGTTTCTAAAAAAAGAAGACATTGATGAGATCTATTGTGCCATGGAAGAAGTATCGGATGAGGTGATCAATGAATATGTAAAATATACCGATCAGCATTATAGTACGCTGAAGTTTATACCCAATTCTCAGCGTATTTTTTCCAAACGACTCAAAACAGATTATTACGAGTACCTACCGGTATTGTCCATTCCAGAGATTTCGCTAAACAGTGCTTTGAATAGAGCGATCAAAAGAGGTTTTGATATTGTATTTTCAGCGGCCGTCATTATTTTATTGCTATCATGGTTAATCCCTATCATCTATATATTGATTAAGCTAGAGTCCAAAGGTCCGTTTATCTACAGGCATAGGCGCAATGGGATTAATTACAAAGAATTTACATGCTACAAGTTTCGATCCATGAAGCATGAAAAAAACGCATCGCTCACCCAGGTAAAAAAAGAAGACGCACGAGTCACCAGAATCGGAAGATTCATCAGACGCACCAGTATCGATGAACTGCCACAGTTTTTTAACGTCCTATTTGGCGATATGTCTGTCGTAGGCCCTAGACCCCATATGCTATCCTATACAAAGGATTATGCAAAGAAAATAGATCGCTATAATTTTGTATTCAGACACTCCGTAAAACCAGGCATTACAGGCATGGCACAGGTCAAAGGCTATAGAGGAGAGATCGCTAATAATGAAGACATCATTAATCGGATCAAGTACGATATATTTTATATAGAAAACTGGTCGCTTTTACTAGACCTAAAAATCATAGCATATACCATTATTAACATTGTTAAAGGCCAAGAAAAAGCCTATTAAGCGCATACAACAAACCATGAGAATAAAGAATAGTACCCCATCATGTACCAAATTCCAGTAATACATGATCAAATATAAAATCGCAGCACTTCTAGACGTTTTTTACAGAGACGAAAATGGCAACCTCCTGATCATGACATTTTGGAACAGTCTCTACATTGCCTTTTTCCTATTGCCCTTAGGGATTCAGTTACCCACGCCCTTTTTTATCATCTCCATCATCTTAGGCTGTATCAATATTTTCCAATCCGAAAAAAAAATAGATTTAGATAACAAAGCCTTGCTGCTTTTTCCGCTGTACTTCGTAGTCATGCTCATCAGCCTTGTCTATTCAGACCATACAGCAGATGGGATCAATCTCATTACCCGTTCGCTCACCCTATTACTATTTCCCATCATCTTTCTGTTTGTCAAGGAAGATGCCTCTACCGTACGCAAGCTATTCCAGTTTCTGTTATTTGGCATTGTAGTGTCCTTTTTTGTCAATCTATATAGTGCTGTATACGATGCAATAGATATAGCTCATCAAGTCACACCCTTTACTTGGAGTACCCTGACCAATAGTTGTAATTATTTTATAGGCAATGAGTTTTCTAGACTCATCAATGCCAATTATCTATCCCTATACATATTATTAGTCCTCAGTTATTATCTAAAGAAAAAATTAGTCACCAAACAGCGTACCTTCGTGGTATGTATCCTATTTCTCTACCTATTTCTATTGGCATCCAGAGCCGCATACCTCATGCTCTTTATCATGTCATTATTATTGGTGTTTAAGATCAAAGATCGTCATCAGCGGTATACGACTGCGATCATTTTTATACTCACTACGATTATTTTTGTGCAGAACCCCAGAGTATTTAATTTCTACGAGCGGGTAAAAACCTATGATACGACTAAGGGATATGACGAAACCACCTCCGAAAAATCCAGATACCTAGCCTGGGATGCCAGTCTGCGGCTTATACGACAAGCTCCAATCATTGGCTATGGAGTAGGAGATGCCAATCATCAATTGATGGATACCTATAAAGAACTAGGGTATACCCATAATTACGAGCATACATACAATGCCCATAACCAGTTTTTTCAGACATTGTTACAGACAGGTGTGGTCGGCTGTGTCATTCTGATTAGTATTTTCGTGGTATTAGCTAGGCAGATGCGTAGGAGTAGCAATGAATTTTCAGTATTTCTAATTTTACTTATTTCCTTATGTTTCGAATCCATGCTCGTACGCTTTAACGGAATCGTCTTTTTCTCCATCATCACCCCCTTATTGCTCAAAAAACGGAGCATCCTCAGCAGTCGCATTATCCGTAATAAATGATCCATCATCATAGCGTAGTGCAGTCGTATGGGTAAGATATGGGCGTTTCCTCCGATTCAGATCGGAGGTCGGGCTTTCCGCTGTATCTTTTTTGGTAACGCCCTTAAAAACGCTATAATAGATACCTAAAACACTGTTTTTATACGACATCCCAAAAGTTTACATCACATCATTAGTAATAGAAAAGGGAAACAACTATTTTTGAAACCTTAAAAAAATAGCGTAGCCAAAAAATACATCATACCATGAATATATTAGTTGTAGGAGCTGGAGGTAGAGAGCATACATTTGCCTATAAAATAGCACAAAGCCCATTGTGTAGTCAATTATTCGTAGCGCCTGGAAATGCAGGTACTGCTACCATTGCAGAAAACATTCCTGTAGGAGTAACGGATTTCGAAGCAATCAAAGAAATCGTATTATCCAAAGATATAGAAATGGTAGTGGTAGGGCCAGAAGATCCATTGGTACAGGGAATCAGTGATTTCTTTGCCAATGACCCTGCCTTAAAAAATATAGCGGTGATTGGGCCATCCAAAGAGGGAGCTCGATTAGAAGGGAGTAAAGAATATGCCAAAGAATTCTTATTCAGACATCAAATCCCTACGGCAGCGTACCAAAGTTTTACCGCAGCTACTGTAGCCGAAGGAAAGCAGTTTCTAGAAACCTTGCAAGCACCTTATGTACTCAAAGCAGATGGGCTAGCAGCAGGAAAAGGGGTACTGATCTTACAAGACTTAGAAGAAGCCAAAACAGAGTTAGAAAATATGCTGACCAACCAAAAGTTTGGAGCAGCAAGCCAAAAAGTAGTGATCGAAGAGTTTTTAGATGGTATAGAACTCAGCGTATTCGTATTAACTGATGGAAAAAACTACATCACTTTGCCTACTGCTAAGGACTATAAGCGTATCGGCGAAGGGGATACAGGACTCAATACAGGCGGTATGGGCGCCATCTCTCCAGTACCATTTGCAGATGCAGCTTTTATGCAAAAGATCGAAGAGCAAATCGTACAACCTACGGTAGCAGGACTGGCTAAAGAAGATATCGATTACAAAGGATTTATCTTTATCGGACTGATCAAGGTAGGTGACGATCCTAAGGTGATAGAGTACAACGTACGTATGGGAGATCCAGAAACGGAAGTGGTATTACCGAGAGTGCAGACAGATTTTGTAAGCTTATTACAGCATGTAGCGAATCAAACGCTAGACCAAGCCGAAATAACAATCGATTCAAGAGCAGCTACTACGGTGATGGCGGTGTCAGGAGGATATCCAGAGGCCTATGAAAAAGGAAAAGAAATCACAGGTATCGATACGGTAGAAGATGCATTGGTATTCCATGCAGGAACGACATTGGTAGGAGATAAAGTACTGACCAATGGAGGACGTGTGATCGCAGTGACTTCTTTTGGAGATGATTTTAGAAAAGCATTAGCAGGGTCGTATGACCAAATCCAAAAATTAAACTTCGATAAGATGTATTATCGAAAAGATTTAGGATTCGATTTATAACAGCGGTACAGACCATTGTTTAAAGCAAAACCCCGAATCATGTAAAATGATTCGGGGTTTTGTTTTTTATATCTTGTCTTGTAAAAAAAGTGGTTCTTACTAATCAGGCTTTAAGAAAGAGTGTGCTTTCGGATCTCTGTTTTCTTCATTATTATCGTTGAACTTCTTCAGTTCTTTCAACCAGTATAAAAGAGCCACAAAACCAATAGCCATAAAAAACCAGTTGATAACATTAGCAGCAGCCCAACTTTCTAACTCTAATGCTCGTATAGCATCTAGTGGAGCAAATAGTACGTTTACGACCAAGGATTCGATAGCTTCAAGAATATCTTTCATAACAATTATGTATTATCTTTAGAAAAAGTGTTGAGAAACTACCAATAACTTTTTTCTAAATTCATGATTTATAATTAAAAAAACAATAATTTATTGTTTGGAGCAAAAATATAAAAAATAGTAGTGTTATCAAGTTTTTTTACGAATTCAAGGCCAATAAATTTTATGGCTATTGCGATGTATATGGTACTGCTGTACAGTTGTGTGCATGGCATGCAAGCATTTAGCTTTGATTCTCTTACGATCATACTATTTATACTAGGACTAGTAGCCTATTTACTTTCGATGCTTTTGGTACATTGGACAGCACAAGAGAATGATCTGACACAAAAAAGTACCTATACGATTGTGCTATTTGCAGGAGCATCATTGGTACTATCCGATGCGATGATCAGTCCTCGGATATTGTGGGCACATCTATTTGTGCTATTAGGGATTAAAAATATACTGGCAGTACACAACCAGAAAAAGGTGAAATCCGTTATACTCAACGCTTCTTTATGGATCGCCATGGCTTCGGTAGCATATTTCTGGAGCATACTGTTTATGGGAGTAGTATACATAGGCATTTTATATTTCTGTCCCAAAGATTATCGAAATTGGATGATTCCTATAGTGGCAGTATGCACTGTATACATATTGAGTACCGTAGGTATGTTATGGATCAATGATTCTTTTTTTTACCTACAGCAATATGTAGCCCCTATATCATTTGACTATACACACCTATGGGAATATTCGCAATTGATCCCCATGGTAGTGGTGGGAGTATCTTCAGTGATTTTTGCGATGATTTCTGTAACACAGTTCAGTAAAAAAACAGCAAAAACCAAACCCATGTTTGCGATGGTATTTGTACAATTACTCATCGCATGGAGCATCGTATTACTAGCTCCTAATAAGAACACTGCCAGCTGCTTGTTTGCTACAGCACCTTTAGCCATCATGGGTACAGCATTTTTAGAAAACTACCGAAATCGATTGGTCAAGGAAATAAGTTTGTGGGCAATGATCATAGTACCCCTGTTCTTATATGTCTTATTATAAACTATATGTGCTGAAGGACTTTGTCTATTAATGTACTTCTATTAAGAAACAAAGAAATAACTATAATTACGACGGGTTTAAGCGATACCTCGAAGTGTCATCACATAAAGCGGGGAAAAAGATGCGTACACTATGAGCACATCGTTACTTTTTTGATCCGTAGCGCTGCTATGAATTTCAAAAAATGCCTTATCGAGTCAAATTTCTTCTCATTTTCGATCAAAAACAAAAAGTCAAGACGAGTTCTATCATAAAATATAATACCTTTGTCCTTAGCCAAAAAATTACATACAAAAGGCATTTATTACAATATCTACTGTAAAGCCCTTATAAAGATGTGTGTAATACGCTATATGCAGTGTGCTATATATAGCGAAATAGGCACAAAATTATAGATTAAAGCAAAAGCAGCATATCATGTTTACAGAACAAGCTAATAAGATTTTTAAAGAAGTCATTGATACCTATCATGTGATCAATACCGTAGATCAGCCATTTACGAATCCATATGATAGCCAATCCGATGTAATAGCACATTTGTTATATCGCAAGTGCTGGATCGATACCGTACAGTGGCATTATGAAGATATTATTAGAGACCCAAACATAGACCCTGTAGCCGCATTAGCACTCAAAAGAAAAATTGATGCTTCTAATCAAGACCGTACCGACATGGTAGAATATATAGATAGCTATTTTTTAGATACCTATAAAGAAGTAACGCCCAAGGCTACTGCTACCATTAATACCGAGAGTCCTGCATGGGGAGTAGATCGCTTATCCATATTAGCATTAAAGATCTATCACATGCATGAAGAAACCGTACGAGCAGGTGCATCGGATGCGCATAAAGCAGCATGCCAGAAAAAATTAGCTATTTTGCTAGAGCAGCGAGTAGATCTATCTACCGCTATCGATACACTACTAGATGATATACAGAAAGGGGATAAGTATATGAAAGTATACAAGCAAATGAAAATGTATAATGACGAATCCTTAAACCCAGTACTTAGAGGAGAACAATAATACACGATACTTCGAGAGACGCTGCCATTGGGTTAGTCTCTCGGATATTCTTTTGTTTTTCAAGAAAATGAAGGTTCATTTTCTAGGCAGTATATGCCTGTACCATCCTATTTATTCATCAAAAAATATCATTTAGTATGTCTACTGCTACAGTACCTAATACTTCACCTACAGATCATATCTTAGTGATACGGCTATCTGCTATGGGAGATGTAGCGATGACCATTCCTGTATTGCGAATATTAAGGGCTACCTATCCCGATCTGCAAATCACTGTATTGACCAAGCAGTTTTTTGCCCCTATTTTCGAGAGTATCGAAAACGTTAGAGTAGTGCATGCAGCGGTACAAGAACAGCATAAAGGCGTATTAGGATTACACCGATTATACAAAGAATTACGCGTGTTAGGCATTACGCAGGTAGCAGACCTGCATAATGTATTACGATCCAAAGTGCTGAATACCTTTTTTAAGTACTATGGGACCAAAGTAGCAAAGATAGATAAAGGCAGAGCAGCCAAAAAAGCATTGACACGTGCTACAAAAAAGATACTAAAACCCTTAAAAACCACGCATCAACGCTATGCAGACGTTTTTGAAGCCTTAGGTTATCCGATTGATTTTAGTGCCCAAGTACCTATAGTCAAACAAACATTGACCCCCAAAGTATTAGAACTCACCAAGCGTTCTGCCAAGAAGTGGATTGGTATTGCGCCATTTGCACAATACGAGAGTAAGACATATCCACTACCGCTCATGATCAATGTCATTGAGCAGTTGGATAGGCAAGAGCGTTTTGAGATCTTTTTGTTTGGTGGAGGTGCTACAGAAATCGAAGCCTTAGAGGCTATCGCTGTCAAATGTCCAAGCGTACAAAACATAGCAGGCAAGCTATCCTTTGCAGAAGAATTAATGATTATTGCCAATCTAGATGGTATGCTATCCATGGATAGTGGCAATGGGCACTTAGCCGCTATGTATGGCATTCCTACGATCACTCTTTGGGGAGTTACACATCCATTTGCAGGATTTGTACCCTTTGGGCAGCCTATGGAACGATCCCTACTGCCTAATCTAGAAATATACGATCAGATTCCAACCTCTATTTATGGTAATAAAGTACCTTCTGGCTATGAAAAAGTAATGGAAACGATCAAGCCAGATGAGGTAGTAGAAGCGATAAATCGCTTATAAGAAATGCACTTTTAAATAAGGACGATGCATAAATTACACATCGTCAAAGTCGATTTTAATAACTGCTGAGGTAGGATGCGCTTGGCAAGCGAGTACCAGTCCTTCAGCAATTTCACTGTCGGTAAGGATGCTATTCTTTTCCATAGTAGCAGAACCTTCTACCACACGACAGATACACGAACTACATACCCCTCCCTGACAGGAGTAAGGCGCATCAATGTCTTTAGCCAATGCAGCGTCTAAGATGGTGTGTTTCTGATCCATCACGAAGGTGCTTTCTTCATCGTCTACTAATATAGTGATCGTGGCATTGCCATCTAGGCTTTCAGCCACCTCAGTAGATGTACTGCTACTCGTAAATAATTCAAAGTAAATAGCTGTTTTGTCAATCCCTTGTGCGACTAATACATCGCTTACTGTCTGGATCATGGCTTCAGGTCCACAGAGATAAAAAGCCTCGAAGTCAGTGTCCTTAAACTTATTCTTAATGATATAATTGATAGTCGATTGCTCAATTCTACCAAAGTGTGCACCTGCTTCCTGTGTTCTGCTGTAAAATAATTCTACAAACAGACGATCAGGATAGCTAGTCTGTAGCGATTGTAATGCTTCTAAAAACATCGTTTGATCAGGGGATTGATTTCCGTAGGCAAGTACAAATCGAGTATCGGTAGTAGTCGATAAAACGGTTTTGATCATACTCATGATAGGTGTAATACCACTCCCCGCAGCAAAAGCAGCATAGGTATGCTGAGTATCTATACTAGGAGAGAGCGTAAAATTACCTTCAGGTGTATGTACAGCCATCGTATCACCCACTTGTAGCGATTGATTCGCATAGCTAGAGAATACTCCATTTTCGATTTCCTTAATCGCTACACATAGTTCTGCGCTATTAGCAGCACTACAGATAGAGTAGGCTCTTCTTACTGTACTACCATTAATTTCTTTTTCTAAGGTGATGTACTGACCAGGTGTAAACGCAAATGCTGAGGCTACTGTTTCAGGAACATCAAATGCTACGACTACAGCCTTAGTAGTCTCTCTGGTAATATTTTTTACAGTAAGTGTATGGAAATCTGACATAACAATCTATTCGGTTTTATCTGTATGCAATCATACAGCGCTAAAAATGAAAAATTTTGGTGCAAAAATACTAAATGCAATTTATCAGGCATTTTTTTTGGTACAAAATTATACATGATGAAGTGGTTTAAACTTTTTTGATTTCAGCGAACATCGTAAGATTTTGTGACCAAATGCAGTGATTTTTTTGTTGCATAGCAGCGCTACGGAACTCAAAAATTACAAAATTTGGGTGCAAAAGATCGTTTTTATAGCAAATTGAAAAAAGTTTAAACCACTTCAATAAGACTACTCAATAATAGAAGTCACTTTTTTGGGAGGTAATCAAGCGCGAAGATGATGCAATGCTACTTGGTTTATAGCACTCTATAGAATTACAATGTGGATTTACAACCATGATTAAACGTTTTTTCCTTTCAACAAAACATAAGATTATACTGTCTTAATAAGATTTTAGGCTAGTTTTTTTACTTTAGTGTTTGGATTTTTTATAGAGGAAAAATCCCTAATAAACCACACCCAATAAATATACACAACATTATGATTGATACACTAAATCAGATAATAGAAGATGGTTATCAACGAAAATTAGTACACAATTTCACCACCACTGATGTACAAATACCCAATAGTTCTATCGTGGTAGGCGCCTACGAAATGGTTAATTTTGGTTCCTGTAGTTATCTCGGACTCGAAAAACACGAAGCCCTCCAGAATGGAGTGGTAGAAGCGGTACAAAAATACGGAACGCAATTTTCATCCTCCAGAACCTATGTGTCTCACGGATTGTACAAAGAATTAGAAAATTTATTTGATCAGATTTTTCACAGGCCCGTGATCGTTACGGCCAGTACTACTCTAGGGCATTTAGCCACAATCCCTGTAGTAGTGGGCAAACATGATGCAGTTATCCTAGACCTGCAAGTACACTCTAGCATACAGATGACTGTACAGCAGCTCAAAGCCAAAGGAATTCCTATCAGTATTATCAAGCATAACTGTATGGAGTCCTTAGAAACCAAAATTAAACATCTGTATAACAAGCATGAAAAAATCTGGTACTTTGCCGATGGTGTGTATTCTATGTATGGAGATTATGCTCCGTTTACGGAGCTAGATAATTTGCTAGAGAAATACGAGAAATTCCATCTCTATATCGATGATGCCCACGGAATGGGATGGGAAGGCAAAAAAGGATGCGGAGTCGTATTCAAAAATATGAAACAGACAGAAAAAATGATTCTAGCCGTTTCGCTTAATAAATCCTTTGCTGCCGCAGGCGGATGCATTGTATTCCCGAATAAGGAGATCGAAAAAAAAGTACGTAATTGTGGATCTACCTATATTTTTTCAGGGCCTATACAGCCACCCATGCTAGGCGCTGCCATATCTTCTGCAAAACTGCACCTTTCAGAGCAATTGCCTATCATGCAAGCACATTTAATGGAACTGATCGAATATACCAATGCTCGGTTAGACGCATTAGGGTTTCCGCAATTTCAGAAAACAGAAAGTCCACTATTCTTTATTCCCGTAGGACTGCCCAAAATCTGTTATGATATCATTGCCCAGATGAAAGACAAGGGATTTTTCCTTAATACAGCATCCTTTCCAGCCGTACCGATGCGCAAAAGCGGTATCCGATTTATGGTCAATGCATTTCTAAACAAAGAGCAGATCGATGCCATGCTCACTACATTGAGTACCGTATACGCCGATACCATTACTGCTAATGGTACGACCTATGCGCAGATCGCCAAAACATTTAAGATTCCCGAATTTGAGTTACAAACAGCTACAGCCGCTACCGATGTGACAGCCGAGGCAGCATTAGCACTGACCATACAACGTACAATCCAGGCAGTGGATGCACAGGAGTGGGATGCTATATTCTGTAATAATGGGAATCTGAGCTATACCAATATAGCCATGATCGAGGCTATCTATACCCAAGCCGTAGAACCAGAGAACAAATGGGATTTTTATTATATAGATATCAAGGATGATCAAGGCAATTGTGTGGTAAAAACGATGATCACCGTTGCCCTGACCAAAGACGATATGTTTCACTCAGCCGAGGTATCCGAAAAAATTGAAACCATACGTACTACAGAAGATCCTTATTATTTAACTTCTAAAACAGTGCTTACAGGTACACTGATCACCAAAGGGCAGCATCTGTATATGGATGCTAAGAGTCCGTATTGGAAAAAAGCCCTTGCCATGCTTTCTGCCCAGCTCAATAAAATCGTAGAAACTGCCCATGCCTCTAAAATAATGATCAGGGACTTTTATGGAGTACAAGAACCCGTGTTAGAAACCACGATGCTAGAAAATGGATTTATCAAATACCAGTTGCCTAATAATATGGAGTTGGCGTCATTAGACTGGACAGACACAACAGCATACCTCCAATCATTACCGCAGAAATACCGTTATAATGTAAAGAAAGAAATCTTAGCATACGCCGATAAGTTTACCACAGTGTATGATCCCATTACAGATGAGGAGACATTACTGGCGGCCTATGAGTTGTATAAAAAAGTGTATCAAAAATCATATGGTTTCAATGTATTTCAGTTACCGCTTTCCTATTTCAGGGCAATGACCATGTCAGAAGAATATGACTGTATTCGATTGTATCTAAAAAAGGAAGTGCTAGAAGACGAAAACGTACAAGAAGAGCTACTGGTAGGCGTGCTTTTTAGTCATAAACATCAGGACACCTATAATGCCATGATAGTAGGATTGGATTATAGATACGCCTATACTTATAATTGCTACAAGCAATTACTGTTTAAATCCGTAGCACGTGCACGCGATTTGAATTGCCAAAAATTAGATTTAGCCTTTACCGCCGAATTAGAGAAGAAAAAATTAGGCGCGCGCCCAGTACCTGTATTTGCCTATGTACAAGCATCTGAACACCTAAAAGGAAGTATTTTAGAATTTATGTAATCATAGCTATACTAGTGGGATTAATGACTAGGGCGTTACCCCCTTCTTAGGTCGGGGGGCGGGCTATCCGCTACAATTCCTCGCACCTCCTATCGTCGGGCTGTGGGATTTCCACTCCTATCCCTAACGCATTAGGAGGTGTGAGTATATTACGAATGCCGTTTTTTTTATATTAACTTGTATGATAAGACTCGGAACTTTCAATCGATTTAAGGTCGTGAGATATACTTCCCTACAATTTGTTGATAACTACCGTAAGGGTACTAAAATCATGTAGTATAGGAGAAAATTTTGTTAATAACCTATTTTTTGCAGAAAGAAATGTATTTTTACAATCTACAGTGCGTTATTATAGTAAATTACAATACGTTTACACCACTTCAAAGGGCTAAAATGCACTAAAAGACAGTTTTTTAAGTTATCAGCGTATAAAACACAGAGAGTTGAACAAGATAGGATCACACATCATCGCCATCATGCTACTATCAATATTGGTAGTGGGATGCTCGCGCAAAAAAGACAAGTGGATCAATAGAAATTGGCACGATCTAACGACCAAGAATAACACATTGTACAATGGTCGAGTTGCTTTTGATCAAGGAATACAAGAACTGGTTGATACCTATAACGATAATTTCTGGGAATTACTACCTGTAGAAAGACTAGTAGTCAGTGAAGATGTGCGACTACCAGGTGAGGTCTTAAATCAGAATTTTGACAAAGCCGAAGAAAAAGCTGTAAAAGCTATACAAAAACATAGCATGCTGATCGAAGATCGAGAGCGCAACCCTAAAATGGATGAAGCGTTTTTATTATTAGGGAAAGCCAGATATAATGAACAGCGATTTATCCCAGCACTAGAAGCGTTTAACTACATTCTATACAAACATCCAACCAGTAACAATATCAATCATGCCAAGGTATGGAGGGCTAAAACCAATCTGAGATTGGATAATAACGAAAAAGCCATCGAAGACCTAGCTAGAATGATCAACCAAGAATATATGACCGAGCAAGACTACTCAGACGCAGTAGCTATGATTGCACAGGCATATATCAATCTAAAACAAAAAGACTCGGCAGTAACATACATCAATAAAGCTGCGATTCATTCTAAGAACTTCGAAGAAAAAGGACGTTATTTTTATATCAAAGGGCAATTGCTCAACAAATTAGGGTATAAAGACAGTGCCAATCGCGCTTTTGATCAAGTGATTGCACTGAATCGACGAACCCCTAGGCGCTATATGCTCAATGCCTATATGGCGAAGGCTCGTAATTTTGATTACGAAACAGGGAACACAGTAGAATTTTTAGAATTGCTTACAGATTTAGAAGAAAATCGAGAAAACAGACCTTTTCTAGATAAAATCTACAATCAGAAAGCGGTGTATTATAAAACACTGAATTCCATCGATACCGCAGTGATATATTACAATAAATCATTGCGTACGGGTACAGAAGACAAGCACTTGCAGGCGCTGAATTATAAAACGCTAGGAGATATTAATTTCGATAGCAAAGAATACGCTATCGCAGGATCGTATTATGATAGTACGTTGCAGCGAATGTATGTAAACTCTAAGAAGTATAGAGTACTCAAGAAAAAAAGAGATAACCTAGACGATGTAATTTTATACGAAGGAATTGCCAAAAAGAATGACAGTATCCTAGATGTAGTAGCGATGACACCAGAAGCGCGAACAGCCTATTATGCATCGTACACAGAAAAACTAAAAGCCGAAGCCATTGCAGCAGAAGAAGCAGCAGAAATCGCTAGGATAAAAAGTGAATTACCTGCTCAGCAGCGATTCAATCAGCCCAAGACAGGGATTGCAGGTGGTTCTAAAGGGCCTAACGCAGAGGGTGGAACCTTCTATTTTTACAATCCTACGACAGTTAGTTATGGGAAAACAGCCTTTAAGAAAAAATTCGGAAATCGAGAATTGGTAGATAATTGGAAAGTAGCCAGTATGACCAATACTACTGCTGTAGCCACTACCGAAGGAGAAGAGACAGAAGCCTATTCCATCGATACAGATCCTGTATATGATCCACAAACGTATATCGATCAGTTGCCTACGGAGCAAGTAGTGTTGGATAGTTTGCAAACCGATAGAAACTTTGCATACTATCAATTAGGAGTCATCTACAAAGAAAAATTTCAGGAATACCAATTAGCTATTGATAAATTCACAGGCTTGTTATCGAGTGATCCTGAAGAGCGATTGATCATACCCTCTAAGTACAATTTGTATAAAATTTACCAAGCACAAGGCGATACCGCCAATCTAGAAGCGATAAAACAAGATATTATTAATAATCATGGAGATTCTAGGTATGCGCAGATCCTGAAAAACCCAGAAGAAGCCCTAAAAGATGATGAAAATAGTCCAGAATCTATTTACAATCGTTTGTACAAAGACTTTTCTGATCAGAAGTACGCGTCCGTTATTCAGCAGAGTGATGAGTTGATTACTAAATTTACAGGAGAAGATTTTGTGCCTAAATTCGAATTACTCAAGGCGCAAGCCATTGGTAGATTTAGAGGTTTCGAACCGTATAAAGAAGCATTGAATTATGTGGCTTTGAATTACCCGCAGACACCAGAAGGTAAAAAAGCACAGTACATCTACCAAGTTACAGTACCACAGATTCAAGACAGTGATTTTACGGCCAATACTGCGGAGGTAAAAGGACAGAAATTGATCTATTCATTTACAGCGACCGAAACTACAGCTGCTACGGAGGTAAAAGAGGCGTTGGAATTAATTATTAAAGAGCTGAGGTACGAAAACATGAAAGTTTCATTGGATGTATATACCAAAGACACTCAATTTGTAGTCGTACATACCCAAAGAAATCAGTTAGGGACAGAAGGCCTAGTAGAATTACTCTCATTGGGTAAAGTAGAAGATACCAGAGGTATAGACTTGACCAAATGGAATAGAAAGAAAAAATATTATCCAAAAGTAGATCGAGCTTATCTAATCATGACATCGCCAAATTATAGGACGCTTCAAATTCATAAGAATATAGAAGAGTATGTAATGCCTGTGATGATACAAGAAGAATCAAATTAATCAATTATAACTAATATCAATCCCCGTACGTATGTTTTCAGATAATAAAAAAGGCAAAGAACAAGCATTGACCGATTTTTCTAGAAATCAAAATAAGATTTCTGAAGGAACAAAAATTGTAGGAGATATTGTTTCCGAAGGAGGTTTTAGGGTAGAAGGAATTATCGAAGGAACGTTTAAAACTACAGGAAAAGTAGTAGTAGGGAAGTCTGGGTTTATACAAGGTACATTAGAATGTTCAGACGCTGATTTTGAAGGTAAATTTTCAGGAAACTTATTGGTGTCTGGTACACTGTCACTAAAGCCTACAGCTCATATCGAAGGTGATGTGTCTGTTGGTAAATTAGCTGTAGAGCCAGGAGCTACTTTTAATGCATCTTGCGCAATGAAAGGTGGACTAAAATCAATAGGTAAGCAGCAAAATGGGCAAAAGCAACAAGGAAAATCAGCTTAAAAATTTTGCCAGATATACATCTATAGGTATCCAAATGATGGTGACCATCATAGGTGGTTATTACTTGGGTGGCTATATCGATGAAGAACAGGGCTACACCACTCCATTTTATCAAAAATGGATAGGCCTGGCGGCAGTTTTTATTGCGGTTGCTTCAGTGCTTTGGCAAGTGATTAAAACCACTTCTAAGTCTGATTAAATATAGCATAAGTAAAAAAAGATTATTTGATAATGCTTAGAAATATAGGCATTATCAAATAATCTTTTTTTCGTTACACAGTGGTGCTACAGAACTCAAAAAATGCAAAGTTTGGGTGTAGGTTGTTTTTATAGTAATTGAAAAAATCAAGATGAGTTCATTGTATAAGTGTGCAAAATGATGCCTTTTTGAACTATAAACTGGGATAGTATACGAAATTTTTTGCGTTAGGGATAGAAGTGGAAATCCCTCAGCACGACCTTAGGGAGTAGCGAGGAATTGCAACGGATAGCCCTACCCTTGGGGAACGCCCTTATTTGTAAAAACAGATCACTTTTATAGCTTCTGTAATATATATAATTAATAATGTGTGTACTACTATTGAATCATTTTAATGAAATCTTCTATTTTTGCAGTCATTTTACCAAATCTATATGACACTTACTAAATTTTTTACCCATTTAGCCATTTTGCTACTTACGTGTATAGCATGTTTTGCAATCCATTTTTTTGTACTGTCTTCGTACATGGAGGCATCGGCAATCGTATTGATCCAAAAACAACATTTGTTTTTTTGTGGCATCATTTTGTTTGTATATCTAAACACCGCATTGGTATATAAAGTGATGCCTAAAGCTACAGGTTTTGTCTTTGTAGGATTATTATTACTAAAAATGATTCTTGCTGCTGTGTTTTTGCAGAAGATTGGATGGTTGGCGACAGGAATTCCGATTACAACTAAAGCATTTTTTATGTTATTTTATGCGATTTATACGTTGATCTTAGTGTTGTTATCTGTCAAACTCCTAAAACAACTAGATCAATCTCACTAAATAATAACGATAATTAAATAAAATCTTAAAATTTTGTGTTTTTTGAAAATTAAACGTGTACTTTTGCAGCCAAATTCAGAGCGTACCAAAAACACCAGAATTTAGGAAATGAAAGTATTTCAGAGATCTCTCAGTTACATCGCAATAGTTTTAATTGCAATTAGTAGTGCTACTTTACAAGCTTCATCAGGAGATGAACAGCACCAATCTACCGGTAATCCTATCGATACCAAAGAAGAAATTCAAGCTTATATCAAGCATCACTTACAAGATTCGCATGATTTCGTATTGTATACCAATGGCGAGACAGGACATCATGTTGGATTTCCACTACCTATAATTTTATGGGATGGAGGATTGCAAGTGTTTATGTCTTCAAAATTCCATCACGGAGAAACAGTAGCTGAGTCTAATGGTAATTACTATAAGTTATACCATGGTAAGATTTATAAGACAGATGCTGCTGGAACTATACACGATGATGGACATGGGCATCCTTCTAATGAAAAACCACTAGATTTTTCGATTACTAAAAGTGTAGTAGGGATGTTATTAACAGGTCTATTAATGCTATTGTTATTCTCTTCATTAGCTAAGGGATATAAAAAAGGACCTATTCCTACAGGAATTGCTAGAGTATTAGAGCCATTAGTGATTTACGTAAGAGATGAAATCGCAAAACCGAATATTGGAGAGAAGAAGTACAGAAAATTTATGGGCTTCTTATTAACTGTATTCTTTTTTATATGGATATTGAATTTATTGGGGTTGACGCCTCTTGGGTTTAATGTTACAGGTAATATAGCAGTAACTGCTTGTTTAGGTATTTTTACGATGGTAATTTACATGGCGAGTGGTAGCAAGGATTTTTGGCAGCATACGTTATGGATGCCTGGAGTTCCTGTAATACTAAGACCGATATTAGCTGTGATTGAATTAGTAGGATTTATACTAATCAAACCTTTCTCACTACTAGTACGTTTGTATGCAAATATTACAGCAGGTCACTTCGTAGTAATGAGTTTGATCGCACTAATGATTTTGATGAAAGCAAAATTTGGAGCTGTAGGCGCTACAGGGATGTCGTTAGTACTTTCATTATTCATAACAGTAATAGAATTATTGGTAGCATTCTTACAGGCATTTATTTTTACGATGTTGTCTTCGTTATTCATCGGAATGGCTGTAGAAGAGCACGATCACCACTAAAAGAAAATAGAAAAAGAATTTTTTGTTTAATTATATAAATCAATTATCATGACTGGAACTCTTAATTTAATAGGAGCAGGATTAATCGTAATCGGAGGAGGAATTGGATTAGGTCTCATCGGTGGAAAAGCAATGGAAAGTATTGCTCGTCAGCCAGAGGCAGCAGGAAAAATCCAAACTGCAATGATTATCATTGGAGCACTTTTAGAAGGTTTAGCATTCGGTGCATTAATCTTAGGAAGCTAATCCTTGTAGCACAGGAAACAAAACATTTTCCTGTAACGGTTGGTTACAGGAAATGTTTTAGAATAATTAAACAGCAATAACAATAAATAAAATTTACTATGGATCAGTTACTAAATGATTTTTCTCCAGGATTGTTTTTTATGCAAGCAATCATCTTAGTGATATTAATTTTGCTAATGCGCAAATTTGCTTGGAAACCTATCCTTACGAGCTTACAAGATAGAGAAGATGGAATACAAGGTGCTTTAGATGCAGCAGAAGCGGCTAAGAAAGAGATGCAAAATCTAAAAGCCGATAATGAACGTATCTTAAATGAAGCACGTGCACAGAGAGATAGTATGCTGAAGGAAGCGAAGGAGCTAAAAGAGAATATGATTACTGAGGCAAAGGAAGAGGCACAAGCGCAAGCAGATAAAATCATCGTGCAAGCACAAGCAACGATTGCTAGTGAGAAAAAAGCAGCCTTAGCAGAACTAAAAAGTAATGTAGCAGGACTTTCTGTAGAGATTGCAGAGAAAGTAGTAAGACAAGAATTATCGAATAAAGATAAGCAGTTAGAGCTCGTAGAGTCTATGCTTGGAGAAGTGACTTTAAACTAGAATAATAGAGTATGAGCAGAGCAGCAATACGATACGCAAAAGCAGTTTTGAGTTTAGCTCAGGAAAAAGAAGCTACTTCTACTGTGCAGGAAGATATGAAGACTATCATTGCTACGATAGCTACGAGTGCAGAATTAAAGATGCTAGTGAATAGTCCGCTGATCAAATCAGAAGTAAAATTAGCATCCTTACAAGCAGTTTTTAAAGATGCTAGTGCGCTTACAAAAAATCTATTTGCTACCTTAGTAAGCAATAAGAGAGTAAGTTTATTAGAAGAAGTGGCAAAGCAATACAGCATTCTGTATGATCAATTAAACAATACGCAGGTAGCAAAAGTGACTACAGCGGTGCCATTGAGCAAGCAGTTAGAAGAAAAAGTGCTAGCCAAAGTAAAAGAATTAACGGGTAATAAGGCAACCATAGAAAATAAAGTCGATGCGTCGATTATCGGTGGTTTTATTCTCAGAGTAGGAGATTTGCAGTACAATGCAAGTGTTTTACATAAGCTTACAAGTCTCAAAAGAGAGTTAAGTAATTAAATTTTTTAATATGAGGAAACTAGAATTGGTATCGTTTTTATTATTGATTTTTACACTAGGTGTTTCCGCACAAAAGGTAAAAGTTAAAAAAGAAGTAATTTTAATTGACAAGAAAGAAACACCACTAAGAGTTTCCTCTAATGAAGGGATTTATACTTTTACAGATACTACCAACGGAGAGGTGTTTTTAAGTGTTGATTACGAGGTCAATAGAATCAGTGAAGATGTAAAATATGAATGGTTAGTATTATCAGTAAGTGATAGTGAATTTAAGAATGAAGAAGATATGGAGTATATCTCTTTTACGCTTAATATGAAGAAAGCTATTTCTGAGTTTGTTATGAAGAAACTTAATTTCTTTGATTCGAATGGAACTGTAAATAAAGAAAATATTAAAGAGTACTTTAGTCAAAAAAGAGAAAGAGCAAGTAAAGAAGAATATGAAAAATCACTTACACAGGCAAATGCTAATTCTGCAAAATATGCTGAAACGGCTGCTCTAGATATTAATGTAGATCCAGATTTAAAACGAATCTTTAGAGGTCAAATTCCTTATTCATCATCATCTTCATTTGATCGAATGCGTAATGCAAGTCAGATAGAGAATATGATTGGTACTTACCGATTCGGAGAAAGAGGTCTTTTGATTATTATTAGAGATCTTGATAATGTAAAGGCAGCAACAGTAACTCAAGATATGATGGGTAGAGTAACTATAAAATCACAATTACTAACTGAACCCATAAAATACTCAACAAAAACTAGATTTAAAGTAACTGATCAATATGCTACAAAAAATTTTGTGATAGAAGCGGTTAGGCATTTGCATACCAGAGACATTAGGTTAGGAAAACAGGCTAAAGAAATGGTAGCAAAAGCAAATCAAGAGATTAGGCAAGAAGCACAAGAAAATTTTGAAGAGGCAAAACTTAATTCTTCTAACATTTATGATCAACTTGGATATGGAATTGATGATAAAGGAGAAAGATTCGAAGGGAAAGTAACGATGATTTTTGAAAAAATCAAGAATCCAAATGAAATGGGAGGTAATGTGATGACTATAGGAGGAGATAATACAGGAAGTCAGGTAAAGATTCAATACATCAATAAGAAGGATAAGAAAAGGTTAAAATTTTTAGCAGCAAAAAAGAATACTCGTTTTTGCGTATTTGCCGAAGATGGTACAGAGACTTGCTTTCAGGGTTTACGAATAAAGAGTAATGGTATGTTAGCTTCAGGAGATGCTATAGGTATTGGAGGGTCTGGAGCAAAATATTTGAAAGAAATAGAAAAAGATGGAAAAGTTACTTTGTATCAAGAAATACCAAGTAATAAATACTATATCAAAACAGATGCTCAAGAAAAAGTATTTAATTTCGAGTTTGGTTCTTTGATCAAAGAGGAAAAGAAATCAAGTAAATTAAAAGACTATCTTGGAGGATGTGATTTTGGTCAAGGGAAATATGATGAAGCTAGTTTTCAGAGTATAGAAAAAATAAAAGAACTTATTAATTTTTATAACACCTCTTGCAATTAATATAAAGTAAGAGAAATCATAATAGTTATGGCAGAAGTAAATCCTGCTGAAGTATCAGCAATATTAAAACAACAGTTATCTGGATTTGAAGCATCCGCTTCATTAGAGGAAGTAGGTACGGTATTACAAGTGGGTGATGGTATCGCTCGTGTATACGGATTGTCTAACGCTCAATACGGAGAATTAGTAGAATTTGAATCTGGATTAGAAGGAATCGTATTGAACCTTGAAGAAGACAATGTTGGGGTAGTACTTTTAGGTTCTTCAACAGAAGTAAAAGAAGGTGTAACTGTAAAGCGTACGCAACGTATTGCCTCAATCAATGTAGGTGACGGGATTGTTGGAAGAGTTGTAGATACTTTAGGGAATCCTATCGATGGTAAAGGAGCGATCGAAGGAGAAACTTATGAAATGCCATTAGAACGTAAAGCGCCAGGAGTAGTATTCCGTCAGCCAGTAAATGAGCCATTACAGACAGGTATCAAATCTATCGATGCGATGGTACCTATCGGAAGAGGGCAGCGTGAGCTAGTAATTGGAGACCGTCAGACAGGAAAAACGACAGTGTGTATCGATACAATTCTAAACCAAAAAGAATTTTACGATGCAGGAGAGCCTGTATATTGTATCTATGTAGCGATTGGACAAAAAGCGTCTACAGTAGCTAACATCGCTAAAGTGCTAGAAGACAAAGGAGCATTAGCGTATACCACGATCGTAGCAGCAAACGCATCTGATCCTGCTCCAATGCAAGTATATGCTCCGTTTGCAGGAGCTGCTATTGGAGAGTATTTCCGTGATACAGGACGTCCAGCATTGATCATCTATGATGATTTATCTAAGCAAGCAGTAGCATACCGTGAGGTATCTCTTTTATTACGTCGTCCACCAGGTCGTGAAGCATACCCAGGGGATGTATTCTACTTACACTCTAGATTATTAGAGCGTGCTGCAAAAGTAATTGCAGATGATACAATCGCTAAGGATATGAATGACCTGCCAGAGTCTTTAAAAAGCAAAGTAAAAGGTGGAGGATCATTGACAGCATTGCCAATTATCGAGACACAAGCAGGAGACGTATCGGCATATATCCCTACAAACGTAATTTCGATTACAGATGGGCAAATATTCCTTACTTCAGACTTGTTTAACTCTGGGGTACGTCCAGCAATTAACGTAGGTATTTCTGTATCACGTGTTGGAGGTTCTGCACAGATTAAATCTATGAAGAAAGTAGCGGGTACATTAAAATTAGATCAAGCACAGTTCCGTGAATTAGAAGCATTCGCGAAGTTTGGTTCTGACTTAGATGCTGCTACATTAAACGTGATTGAAAAAGGAAAGCGTAACGTAGAAATCTTAAAGCAAGCACAGAATGATCCGTATTCTGTAGAAGATCAAATAGCGATCATCTATGCAGGATCTAAAAACTTGTTAAAGGATGTACCAGTAAACAAAATAAAAGAGTTCGAAAGCGATTTCATAGAGTATTTAAATGCAAAGCATAGAGATGCATTAGATACCCTAAAAGCAGGTAAACTAACGGATGAAGTTACAGACGTATTAGTAGCTGCTAGTAAAGAAATTTCGGCTAAATATAAAGCCTAATCTAGGATAGTGAATTCATCATTGAATTCGGAATTCATAATCATTAACAATGGCAAACTTAAAAGAATTACGTAGTAGAATAACCTCAGTATCCTCGACGATGCAAATTACCAGTGCTATGAAAATGGTATCTGCAGCAAAGTTGAACAAAGCACAATCAGCGATCACAGCGATGCGACCGTATGCCGATAAGCTTACTGAGTTATTACAAGATTTAAGTGCTTCTTTAGAAGGAGATAGTGCGAGCCCTTATTCTGCACAGCGAGAAGTAAATAAAGTATTGGTAATTGCGATTGCTTCTAACCGTGGATTGGCAGGAGCTTTTAATTCTAATATTATCAAAGCTTCTAAGGAATTGTATGAAAATGTATATGCTGGTAAGCAAGTAGATTTTATTACACTTGGAAAGAAAGTACATGATGTCGTTTCTAAGTCACATACGATCGTTGCGAATAAGAGTGATGTGTTTGATGATTTGACTTTTGCAAATGTGGCAAATATTGCTGAGGAAGCAATGGAATTGTTTACAAACGGTACGTATGATAAAGTAGTGATTGTGTACAACAAATTTAAGAACGCTGCTACGCAAGAGGTGATGAAAGAACAGTTCTTACCTATTGTGATGCCAGAAGGTGCAGCAAACACTGCTATTGATTATACATTTGAGCCGTCTAAGGAAGAAATTATCGAACAATTAATTCCTAAGTCACTAAAAACACAATTGTATAAGGCAGTTAGAGATTCATTCGCATCTGAACACGGAGCGCGTATGACGGCTATGCACAAAGCTACTGATAATGCAACAGAGCTAAGAGATGCCTTAAAGTTATCCTACAATAAAGCAAGACAGGCTTCTATTACGAATGAAATTTTAGAAATCGTAGGAGGAGCAGAAGCATTGAATAACTAGTACACAGTATAAGTTATTAGCAGCTTACATTGATATACAGAAGCTCGACCATTTTTGGTCGAGCTTTTTTTTGCTCTTTTTTACGCTTAAGGTGATGGTAATTTTCATTTTTAATGAGCTAACAACGATATGAGCTTAATAGATATGTTAAAAAAAGTAGTTTTTTTAAAAAAAGTTGCGTTTTGGGGGTAACATTATAGTGCAAAATGACATTAATAGATAGTAGAATATGTTTGCACTGTTACTGTGGGGACGGCAGCAGTGTTTCTAACTTATTTTAGTGATTACATTTTAGGTTTATTTAACGACCTCATTCATATTTAGCCATGAATGAGGTTTTTTTGTGTTGAGTAATTTTTTTAAAAGAATATATTATTAGTTTGAATATTCCCTTATTTTGGTAAGTGTATTCTTGTTAAGGAAAACACAATCTAAAATAAGAAAACCATTAAGTAAATTCGTTTTACGAGTATCCATGCCCTTTATCGAAAACCGAAATAACTAACTGTTTTTTTTTAGAGATTTGTAAAGCACAAACAATAATTCTAGATAGTGTATTATAGAGGATTTATTGTTGCTTCCCGAGCTTACATTATTCTATGCGCATGAATGATATCGCTCGGTGATCATACCCTCTACTGTGTTGCATGTTTTATGGTATATGCATAGTTTCTGTAATGAGAGCTATGGTGTATTATTATAAATTATGCACTTATAATCCGTAGTTTTTTAGACGTAAAAAGCATGGATTGCCTAAAGTAATTCACTAACTAAAAAAGAGATTTGTATACGAGCAATAATTACATTATTCCATCCATTTTGTATAAAACTATGTAGCGCTTTTGGATAAAAGCATCGCATAGTACCCCGAACCCTATGTTGAAAAAAGTAAATAAGTCTATTTCTCTAGATCTAATAAGATGCTTTTTTCAATATCAAGATACTATTATACAAGCGACTGAAATGATAGTGCAATAAATATAGCATAATACATTTCGGCATATAAGGAATATTATCATAGTACATGTATCTGTAAAGCCACGTCATAATCAAGATGTGTAGGTGCTGTATAGGTAGTATGCCATTACATAACACGGAACTTACCGTAACAATATTTATAACACATGAAATATCTTATCATAAGCTGTATGCTATTTGTGTACAGTCTATCAATAGCTCAATATGTTCCTACAGCGCCATGGATGCAACAAATACAGCGCACCAAAAAACAAAAGAATACCAAAGAAGCTACATCACTACAATTTTCAGAAATAGTGGATGCATTTCATAGATATTGGCAGGGTAGAGATCATGAAGAAAAAGGAAGTGGCTATAAACCTTTTATGAGGTGGAGCGAATTTTATAAAAATGGTGTATTACCAGATGGTACACTACCATCTCCGAGCTTCTTAAACAATGCATGGCAACAAAAACAAGCGATGCCAACTCAAAGAATTACTACTGCTACACAGTGGGAGCCTATGGGCCCTTTTGATCATGCACAAGCTGGTTCATGGAATCCTGGACAAGGTAGGGTGAATGTAGTGCTGATAGATCCTACGAATAGTAATACCATATATGTAGGAGCACCATCAGGAGGTATATGGAAATCTACAGACAGAGGTGCTACATGGAAACCATTATCAGATAACTTGCCACAATTAGGAGTTTCAGGTATAGCAGTAGCCCATAATGATCCGAATATAATTTATATTTCTACAGGGGATGATGATGGAAGTGACAGTTTTGGAATAGGAGTTTTAAAGTCTGTTAATGGTGGGCAGACATGGGAAGAAACTGGATTGAAGTTTTCAGACCAATTTTCGGCAGGAAATGATATTTATATTGATCCTGCTAATGCAGATTTGTTATGGGTGGCTACGAGAAAAGGACTGTATAAGACCGCTAATGCGGGTAAGGATTGGAAAAGAGTTTTAGCAGGTAATATACAAGATGTGAAGCTAAAACCTGGAGATGCTACCGTGCTTTATGCAGTGAGTCAAAATACATTTTATAAATCAGAAGATGGAGGAGATACATTCGACCCGATAGTAGAAGGATTGCCTACCCAATCCGGTAGGTTAGTAATTGATGTTACGCCAGCTGCACCAGAAAATGTATATGTATTAAGCGCAAAAACCGATTTTTCTTTTCAAGGGTTGTATCGATCCAAAGATAGCGGTATGAGTTTTGCTAAGACCAACGAGGCGATGAATATTTTTGAGAGTAAGCAAGCGTGGTATGACTTAGCAATGGCAGTATCTGATCAAGATCCTGAGATGATTTTTGTGGGATGTATTAATATTTGGATGTCTACAGATGGAGGAAACGACTTTAGGAGAATCAATCAGTGGAATGCTCCTAGGTCTGCTACCTATACACATGCTGATATTCATTTTTTAAGGTATACTAATAATCGTCTATTATGTGGTAGTGATGGAGGGATATATATATCGGATGATAATGGAAGTAGTTTTACAGATTATTCCACAGGCTTACAAATCGGTCAGTTCTATAAAATAGCAGTTGCAGAGAATCAAACATCAGATCATCTTACAGGAGGATTGCAGGATAATGGTGGATTCGGATTACAAGACACTACTTGGAATGCATATCATGGAGGAGATGGGACTAATTGTATAATGGTGCCTAATAAGCCAAATACATATTACGGGTTTACACAAACAGGAAGTCATTTATACAGAACAGATGATCGCGGTGTCACTAGAGAAGCTGATGTATTCGGTCCTGAACGTGGGAACTGGGTTACGCCATTAGCAGTGGATGATCAAGGGGCTATATATGCAGGATATACTAGTATTTATAAGCTCCAAGATGCGTCTTTCGTAAAGCAAACTACGTTCGATTTTGGGGGTAATATAGATTGTTTGGAATTCGACCCTATAAATACAGCCATTGTATATGCTGCCAGAGGAAGGAATTTGTACAAAAGTATAGACAAAGGAGTGAATTGGGAGCTAATAGCAATACAAAATACTGGCATTGTTTCAATAGAAGTGCATAATGATAATAGCGATATGATCTATCTTGCTACTAGTGGTTCTGTAAATGGAAAAGTAATGCAATCTACAGATGGAGGGCAGAATTTTACAGATATTACGGGGGACTTACCTACAGAAGGTAAATTTGTGATCAAACACCATAAGGGAACAGCATCAATTTATTTGGGCACATACTTGGGGGTGTATCATAAAAATGGAGAGGATGCTTGGGCTAATTACTCTGGTAATTTACCCGCAGTAGCAGTACGAGATTTAGAAATAAATTTGCACGATCAATTACTGTTAGCAGGAACCTATGGAAGAGGAATCTGGAAAGCGCCATTGGAGGCAGAAGGTGCAGTGGATGTACCAGTGCTTACAGCACCAATAGGGCTCAATGCATTTAATATCACAGCGAATTCGGTAGGATTAAGTTGGGCAGCGGTTTTGGATCAGAATGTGACAGCGTATGGGGTGTATCAAGATGGAATACGAATTCAAACAGTGACACGAAGTAATACAGTGGTTACTAATTTGCAGGGGGGGAGCTCCTATAATTTTACAGTCCGATCGTTGGATGATGCGTCGAATGAATCTTTGGATAGCCAAGTGGTAGTCGTAACCATATTAGCAGATGGTAATGTAGTACAATCAGCAGTGACAACAAACGAGATTCCTGGTACCATCCAAGTAGAGGCTTATGATAATGGAGGAGAAGGAGTCGCATATCATGATGCTGATGTGGCTAACAGAGATGCTGTAGCTAGAGTAGAAGAAGCAGTAGATCTACAAGAAACTACGGATATTGGAGGAGGATTGAATATAGGTTGGGTAATGGATGGAGAATGGTTAGAGTATACGATAGCATCGATAACTACAGGAACCTATACGGTGGATATTCGAGTAGCGAGTGCACTTACTGGAACCAAATCGGTGCATCTCTCATTAGATGGGCAGCAGATTGCAGCGACAGCGATTCCAGTTACCGATGGATGGCAAGAATGGCAAACGATCACAATGCAAAATGTAGTGCTAGAAGGCGGCACTAATAAAGTATTACGCCTCGGTATTGTAGGAGGAGGATTCAATATTAATTATTTGCGGTTTAGTACAACTACAGCGGCTAATAACTATAGATTTATGGCCAAAGGAGTTAGCGGACAAGAACAGTTGATGTTTACGGTCGGAGATCAAGAAATTGGTACGTATACTATGAGCACATCATGGCAGGAATATACTGCTACTAGCGATTTAGAAGGAGTGCTTCGGGTTCATTTTATTAATGATAGTATTGGTAGAGATGCATCAATAGATTATTTAGCTAAAAATGAGCTTGTTTTTCAGGCAGAAACACAGCTAATTAATACAAGTGTGTGGCAAAACGATACGTGTGGAGGTAGTAATGCGCCAGAAATGCATTGTAATGGATATATTCAATTCGATACTACTACTGAATTGCCAGCGCCTGCTATTGCCAGCGTGCCTGATGCAAAAAAAATAGGAATGCTAAAAAATGTACAAAAAAATGTGCATATGATGCCAAATCCAATGTACGGGAGCTTGCAAATATCTATGGATCAGAAACCTACTACTGATGTGTCAATAGTTATATATGATAGTATTGGTAGAGTTGTTACACAAATAAAAACGATGCAACAATATCAGCAGATAAATGTATCAGAGTATACATCAGGTTTGTATTTTGTAAAAGTAACTGCAATAGACATGCTTGTGCAACAGACGATTCTCAAAAAATAATACATACTACGACATCCGTTGTATGGCCAATTGTAATCTTACTTTGTCATCTTAGCGAGTAGTATTTATTTGCGTTAGGGATTGCAGTGAAAATCCCACAGCTACGACCATAGGAGTAGCGAGGAATTGTAACGGAAAGCCCGACCCTTGTGGTAACGCCCTAAAATAACAAAGTAGGAATAAGAAGGTGTTACAAATCGAAAAATAAAACCAATCTATTATACGTATGTATCAGTAGGTTGGTTTTTTAATTATTTCAGTATGTACGTATAGCTGTGCACACTTTACTAGTGAACTCATCTTGACTTTTTGTTTTTGACCGAAAATGAGGCAGAAAAAGAACATTTATGATAGTAAATTCAAATGGTAAATGGTATAATTACTATTTTGCGACATCCAGTTATATTACAGCAGTGTACTAGTACTAGAGTTACAGTAAAGTATCATTCAAACGTGAATCATATATGAATATCAAAAACGTAAACAACTTTTTAATCAAATCTATTTTAGCGATAGCAGTGTATGCTTTTGCAAGTTGTGCAAGTAGTCAAAAAATAGCAATAGATCCAACAGCTCCGATCGTTATAGAGTCTCCGTATTATCAGAAATGGATAGGAGGTGTACAGGGAAGTGGTTATGGGTTTACGTTATACTTTCCAGTAGAGATATCAGCAGAAGTGCAGTTGCAACATGCTTATTTTGCAGGAAAAAAAATAAAATTGAGCTATCAAAAATCCAAAAACCTATACGTAGGTCGCTATACCAATCCATCGTCTGTGCAATCAACCAAGCCAGATATTATTATGGATGCAGATCCCGAAAAAGAGTTCGGAAATCAATTACCGCCAGAGAAAGAGCCTTCGATTCCTTTTGAACTTAAAAAAGGAGAGTGTATTGTAGCGTATCTAAAAAATGGAAAAAAAGGTTTTTTTCGTATCCAACATATTCCTGAAAAACCTGTAAAGGCATATCCAATGCAGCGACCTCAGGGAAAATTATAAATACCAGTGTAGTATCATCAAACAGCCGTAGTAAAATTGGGAATTTTTCAGAAGCTTTTTAAACAGACGATTATTTATGGCATGGCCACAGTGCTGCCTCGTATGCTATCGTTTTTATTAACACCTTTGTACACGAGTCAGTTGCCTGCAGGTGAATATGGTAAGCTAACCATTATCTTCTCATCCTTTGTGTTGCTAAATGTGATACTATCATATGGTATGGAAACTACTTTTTTTCGGTTTTTTAGTAAAGAGGCCAATAAAGAAAAAGTAGTGAGTACAGTAGCAATTTCTCTATTAGTTTCTACCATAATAATATTGCTAATAGTGGTCTATCTAAGTCCATCGATAGCATCCATGTTAGATACGCAGGTAGTCTATTTATATTATATCATTGGGATTTTGTTTTTTGATACGATGGTGATTGTGCCCTATGCTTGGTTACGGGCAAATGAACGTCCTATTCGATATTCAATAATCAAAATAGGAAGCGTAGTGGTCAATTTTGGACTTAATGTATTATTTTTAGTTCACCTAAAATCATTCGCTACAGATTTTGCGATTGCAGAAAGTATTTATAAAGAGCATTATGAAATTAATTATGTGTTGATTTCTAATACAATTGCTAGTATGATGACATGCATTGCATTGGGATATTTTTATGTAAAAATCAACTACACATTTGATCGACAACTTTGGAGAAAAATGATGCAGTATTCAATTCCAGTTTTGATCGCAGGAATTGCCTTTTCGATCAATGAAGTTTTTGACCGATTTTTACTCGGGTATCTTTTGCCAAAAGATACTGCTGCACATGCAATAGGAGTGTATAGTGCCTGTTATAAGTTGGCATTATTTATGACGCTATTTGCTACAGCTTTTCGATTAGGGATAGAACCCTTTTTCTTCAATCATGCAACTGCAAAAAATGCAACTACCACCTATGCGCAGATTACCAAATACTTTGTGATATTTGGCACCTGTATATTTGTAATCGTGATCACTTTTATAGATATTTTGAAAATCAGTATTTTAAGAAGTGAAGAATACTGGGAAGCACTGATGATTGTTCCTATCATATTATTGGCTAATTTTTGTTTAGGGATTTATCATAACCTCTCTGTATGGTATAAAATTACAGATAGAACCCGATTTGGCGCTTATATATCTATTACAGGCGCTGTGATCACCCTACTCTTAAATTTTTGGCTAATTCCTATGTACACATATGTAGGGGCGGCCATTGCTACATTAGGAGCCTACGGAACCATGATGTTATTATCATGGTATTTTGGGCGCAAATACTACCCCATACCTTATGATCTCAAAAAAATAAGCATGTATCTGCTATTTGCGATCAGTTTTACGATTGTATCATTTTATATGTTTGAGAGTAATTATATAATTTCAATTCCTTTGTTGTTAGGGTTTTTAGTAGTTTTGTATGTTACCGAGAAATCGACAATAAAACAGATTTTAAAAAAATAAAGAAATACTATATAGGATAGTAGGTGTTTGTTACTGCATACATAACTGTGCTATATAATTTACACAAACCATGGAAATACGAATTATCAACCAATCATCTCATGCGACACCGCAATATGAGACTGCAGCGTCGGCAGGAATGGATATCAGAGCACATATAGCAGAGCCTGTAGTGCTTAAACCTTTAGAAAGAACCATCATCAAAACAGGATTATTTATAGAATTGCCAGTAGGTTATGAAGCTCAGGTGCGTCCTAGAAGTGGCTTAGCAGCTAAAAAAGGAGTCACAGTGCTCAATGCACCAGGAACCATTGATGCAGATTATAGAGGCGAAATTGGTGTGATCTTGGTCAATCTATCGAATGAAGATTTTACCGTAGAAGATGGAGAACGCATCGCACAACTCGTTATTGCTAAACACGAAAGAGTAGAATGGGTAGCAGCTACAGAACTTTCCGAAACTAATAGAGGTGCAGGAGGTTTTGGTAGTACAGGAGTACAATAGACAACCATAATAATATAAACACAATCAATCTAATTAGTATACTATGAAAATTATAGTACCAATGGCAGGAAGAGGCTCTCGTTTAAGACCTCATACACTCACAGTTCCAAAACCATTAATTCCAGTAGCAGGAAAACCAATCGTACACCGATTGGTATCAGATATAGCCAAAGTATTAGGAGAGCCCGTAGATGAAATTGCCTTTGTATTAGGAGACCCTGCATTTTTCGGAGACGATGTCGTACAGAGTTTGACCGAATTGGCAGAAAGTCTTGGTGCCAAAGCTTCTATTTATAGACAAGACCAACCATTAGGAACAGGACATGCGATTATGTGTGCTAAAGAATCCTTATCAGGACCAGCAGTAGTTGCCTACGCGGATACACTCATTAGAGCAGATTTTAATTTAGATAAAGAAGCAGATTCTGTAATTTGGGTAAAACAAGTAGCGCATCCAGAGGCCTATGGAGTCGTAAAACTAAATGCTAAAAATGAGATCGTAGAATTGGTGGAAAAACCAGCAGAATTCGTGTCTGATTTAGCTGTGATAGGAATCTATTATTTTAAGGATATTGCAGTGTTAAAAAATGAGTTGCAATATGTGCTGGATAACAATATTATCCACGGTGGAGAATATCAGATAAACGACGGAATCAAGCGAATGATGGAGAATGGGAAGGTTTTTGTAACAGGAAAAGTGGACGAATGGATGGATTGTGGAAACAAAAATGTAACGGTAGAGACCAATACTAGAATGCTAGGTTTTTTAGAAAAAGATGGCGAAAAATTAACTGCAGATACGATCACACAAAATAATGCTACAATTATTCCTCCTTGCTATATTGGAGATGGAGTAACGCTTACAAATGCTACGATAGGACCGAATGTTTCTATAGGTGATGGGTGTGTAGTAGAAGATACAACGATCAAAAATAGCTTGGTGCAGAACAAAACTGTCATAAAAAACGCTAACTTAGACAATGCTATGATTGGTAATCATGTTCATTATGATGGGCAGTATACTACCATTAGTATTGGAGATTATTCTACACTAGAATAAACCAATGCGTTTGTAGCGGTAAGAATTAAGTGATTATGAGTAAATATTGGCGATATACAAAGTTTTGTTGGGTGCTAGCGCTGAGTGCTCCTGTAATGGTGGCACAACAGATAGAACCGAAACAAGAAATAAATATAGATGACCTCGGCAATGTATCTGATGCATTCCAAGAATCTTTTTTTGAAGCACTGAAACAAAAAGCCATTACCAATCACGAAAAAGCCATAGAAGCACTAGAAGAGTGTATCGCTATAGATGACGAGCCATTGTATCTGTATGAAGAATTGGCTAAAAACTATTTAGCACTTAAGAAATACGAACTCGCAGAAGAGAATTTTAAAAAAGTATTAGCAGCGAAACCAGAAGATCGCTATTCGTTAGAACTCTTATTCGAAGCGTATTTTAAGCAGCAGAAATTTACAGAGTCTGTAAGTGTGGTAGAGCGGTTAACTACCTTTGATGTAGTATACAAGGAGCAACTAGCTAATTTATATTTTATAGAGCGACGCTATGACGAAGCGCTGATTGTCGTAGATGAGCTCATAGAAGAATTAGGGTTGGATAGTTATCGAAAGCAGTTGAGAAAAAAAATCATGCTTAAGATAAGCAACCCTAATTCTCAAATCGCTAGGCTTACCCAAAAAATAGAAGAACAGCCAGAAGAAGAACAGCATTATTTAAATCTTATCTATCTCTACAGTCAGAGTAATCAGCAGCAAGAAGCCTATGCGGTAGCAGAAAAGCTACTGAAAAAGAAACCAAAATCAGAGTTGGTACACTTGGCGCTCTATAAATTTTATTTAGATGATCATAAAATAGAGAAAGCCATACGATCTATGAAAATCGCATTAGGCGCTCCTGGATTAGATGCAGATGCTAAGTATAAAATGGTGAATGATTTCTTAGAATTTGTGGAGCGTAATCCTAGTTACGAATCTGAATTAACAACGATTACAAAAACACTTTCTGAAGACAAAGAAGATAGTAAGGTGTTTACAGATATTGGCAACTATTTTTATAAAAGAGATCAAAAAGAATTAGCTCTTAATTTTTATGAGAGAGGTATTAAGTCTAATGCTGCCAATTTTGATACGCTCAAAAAAATATTATTACTACAGTTAGACCTTAAGCGGTTTGAGAAAGCAAAAGTAGGGAGTGAGCTAGCAATAGAGATGTATCCTTCACAGCCATTACTGTATTTAGTAAGTGGGGTAGCATTGCTCAATCTCGAAGAAAATGAACAAGCTGTAGAAGTGCTGACTACTGGGATGGATTTTATTATTGAAGATGATAAGATGGAGTCTGATTTTTATGAGCAAATCGCCAATGCGTATACTAAAATTGGAGATGCAGTTAAAGCGGGGAAGTATAAAGCCAAGGCAGTAGAATTAAAGAAAAAATCACAATAAGATGGGGCAATCTCATCAGTAAATAACAGAAGTGGTTTGCGCTTTTTTTTGGTTTTAGCGAAAATCGAAGATTTTGTGACTAAAAATAGTGCAACGTTTGGGTGCAAAAGATGGTTGTTATAGGTACTTGTAGAAAGAACTCATCTTTACTTTTTGTTTTTGACCGAAAATGAAGAGGAAATTTGACTGGATAAGGCACTTTTTGAAATTCATAGCAGCGCTACGGACAAAAAAAGTAATGAAATACAGGTGAATTTCAGTCATTTTTTAGGGAAAAGAAAAAGTCAAAATGCGTTCAAATTGTAAAACTCTGAAATAAAGAAACAACATTGTTTTTTTAGAATAAATAGACAAAAAAAGTAGATGAAAAAAATAGGATATGGGATGCTTATAGTGCTAGCGTCAGTTTTGTTGCATGGCTGTAAAGGAACTAAGGTCGCAACAGGAACTGCCGTTCAAAAACTAAAAGCAGAAAAAATCATAGCCAATCACTATACCAAAAGTTTTAATTATAACACATTGAATGCTCGCGTAAAAGTGAGGTATGAAGATGCTGATAAATCTGTGAGCCCTAATGTGACACTCCGTATGGAGAAAGATAAAAAGATTTGGGTCAGTGCCAAAGTATTGGGGATTACTGTAGCCAAAGCGCTCATAACGCCAACGAAAGTGAGTTATTACGAAAAAATCACCAATACCTATTTTGATGGAGATTTTAAGTTACTAAGTGAGTGGCTAGGAACAAGCTTGGATTTTGAAAAAGTGCAGCAGTTACTATTAGGGCAAGCTATTTTCGATCTTAGAACAGAGAAATACCAATCCGATATTGACCAGCAGCACTATCAGTTAGTGCCCAAAAAACAATTAGCATTGTTTGAGCGCTTATTTTTGGTGTATCCTGCTACCTACAAGATGCACACACAGCAATTAAAACAGCACTCAGAAAAAAGAGATTTGACGATCACATACGAGAGTTATCAAAAAGTAGGTAATCAAGATTTTCCCAAGAATATTCATATAAGAGCAGTAGAAGGTGTGGATACCACAACAATTCAGGTAGAATATCGTGCTGTAGATTACAATCCAAAAGTAAGTTTTCCGTTTAAGATACCATCAGGCTACGAACAAGTTACTATAGAATGAAACGCATCAAGTTTGTATATATTATAATAGTTCTATTTTTTGGCATTTCATCATTTGCACAAGGTACTAAGCAGCAGCAGTTAGAAGCACAGCGGCGTGCGCTCAAAGAGCAGATTACGCAAATGAAGGCATTATTAGAAGATACCAAACTAAAGCAGCGCTCAGTACTCGATGAAGTGGAAACCTTGAATTCGCAGATAGGAACGCGCCAAAATCTGATAAAAATTACCAATCAGCAGGCCAATTTGCTGACCAAAGAGATCAATGCCAATCTCAAAAAAATGCAATCGTACAGAACAGAGCTTAAAAAGCTGAAAGAAGATTATGCGAGAATGATTGTAAAATCATACAAGAGTAAGTCGCACCAGAGTAAAATCATGTTTCTGTTGTCTTCTACTACCTTTTCACAAGCGTACAAGCGATTGCAGTATATCAAGCAGTATAATGAATACAGAAAAGAGCAAGCGGGCCAGATTCAAACACGTACAGAAGAATTGCAGCAGCTTAATGAAAAGCTGATAGCTCGTAAAAAAGATAAAGAAGTACTCGTATTAGAAAATCGAGAAGCTCAGGAACAACTCAAGGCCGAAAAACAACAACAACAAGTTTTAATGGCCGCAATTCGCCAGAAAGAAGGAACTTATAAAAAGGAAATCAAGAAAAAACAACAACAGGCTAGTGCTATAGACAAAGCGATCGAAAAATTGATCAGAGCGGCCATTGCTAAAGCCAATAAGAAAGCGGGTAAAAAAGTAACCAAAAAAGGAACTGCTAATAGCTTTGCACTGACTCCAGAGGATAAAAAATTAGCAGATGGATTTACGGCTAATAAAGGAAAACTACCATGGCCAGTAGGTACAGGAAAACTGATTCGGAAATTCGGAAAACAACCACACCCTACACTTCCTAATATTACGATCAATCCTAGTGGCGTAGAACTGGAAACTAGACCAGGAGAAGAGGCAAGAGCTATTTTTGAAGGAGAGGTAATGGCGGTTCAGAAGCTCAAAGGAGCTGCGCGATTGGTGCAGATAAGACATGGAAATTACATGACGGTCTACTACAATATCGATAATATAAGCGTCAAAGAAGGGCAGAAAGTAACTACTAAACAAGCCATAGGTCAAGTTCGTGTAAATCCTACCAACGGAAGAGCGATTATGAAATTTCTGATTTATAAAAACACCACGAAGCAAAACCCGCAATCGTGGATTTACAAGATGTAGTTTGTATTAGGGTAAACGTTGTTGTTTTGCTTATGTAAACAATGTTTTTAGTTCTGTAGCGTCATCAGGTTTCATTTTGCCTGCTAGAACTAAACTCAGCTGCTTACGACGAAGTGCAGCTTCAAAGCGTTTGATTTCTAATTCCGTTTCAGGGACAATAGGAGGTACTTTTACAGGAGTACCGCTTTCGTTTACTGCTACAAATGTATAAATAGCTTCATTAGCACGCGTTTTATCACCGCTCTGGCGATCTTCTACCCATACGTCGATAATTACCTCCATAGAGGTGGTAAAAGCCCTAGAAACTTTAGCTTCTACAGTCACAACACTGCCTAATGGAATCGCTTTATTAAAAGCCACATGATTGACCGAGGCAGTCACTACTATTCTTCGAGAATGTCTGCCTGCTGCAATGCTAGCAGCACGATCCATTCTGGCCAATAGTTCACCACCAAACAAATTATTTAATGGATTTGTTTCACTAGGTAATACCAGATCGGTAAGAATTGTTCTAGAAGCAGCGGGGTGTCTCGGTTCCATAAGTCAATTGATTTTTTAGCAAATATAGGTAGCTTGGTCTAACAAAGCGAATGGCACTATGAAAAAATCAAGAATCGTACTTGTTAAAAATAGTGAGGTGTGTATCACTTGGGCGTTTCCCTGCGGGTCAGGCTATCCATTACAATTCCTCACACTCCTCACGTCGTGCTGCGGGATTTTCATTACTATCCTTAACGCATTACATATGAAAGGCGTGTACAAATTAAGTATACATGATGTGCATGCTATATGGTTAGGTACTTGCTATAGCTCCTTGATCAAAATCCAAGCACGAGGATTCGTATTTTCCTTAATGTTTTGTAGGGCGACAGTAGCAGTAGCTCTATTTGGATAACTCGCATAGACAACTTGGTGCAATCCGTATTTGTTAACCCCTACTAGACGTGGCGTAAATCCTTCTTTTTCTAGCTCTTTCACTTTGTTCTCTGCATTGGCTTTGATTCTAAAAGCTCCTGCCATAATATGGTACTTAGCGTTCTCCTTAGGAGTAGTAGCAATAGGTGTTACTATTTCTTCTTCGGTCTCAGTTACCACAGTTTCTTTTACCGTAGTAAGTTGAATAGCAGGTAATGGGTTTGAAATTTCGAAGGTTGCTTGCTGTATTCTAGAATCTACTTCCTTATCTGCTTGGCTTGCAATGGCTTCGTTGTAGGAATCCGTTTGTTGGTTTACGCGTTGTAGACCAAGGAAACCAGCAACACCAAGTCCAATTACAGCAATTGCAGCATATTTAAGATAAGGACGTTCGTTTCTTCTTTCTGGAGTAAATGCAATAGGAGCTTTTTCTTCTAATGCAGCTACCTGTTCTTTGTACACTTCTCTAGTGGCTTTTTCAGTTGCTACAGTTTCAGTAGTTGCTTCGATAGTACGCTCTATAGATGGAGAGATAAAAGAAGTTAGCCCGAAAGCTTCGGTTAGGTAATTTACTTCTTGCGAAGGTTCGAACTGTAGCGTGTTTTCTACAGAGGAATAAAACGCGCCAATACCATCAAGTACTACACGCTCTCCCTTTTGTATCTGAGTATTGAGCTGTAAAACATATCGCTGTATCTTAGCCAATGCATCTGTATAAGAAATCTGTTCTACAGAGGCTATATAATTCGCTAGCAGTCCATCATTGTTTTGTAGTTGGCTATTAAAAGACAGTAATTTTTGTGGTGGAAAAAAAGCATGCGTATCTGGTTGGATAGTAGCTGACCCTCTTTTAGTCAGAAACGCACCAAACCCAGGAATGATTACACATTCATATCTATAAAGTAAATCACTGATGTAAGTAGCGGTATTATTCATTGTCGGATACAGAAATAAAATTCTTATGTCAATCGCTAAAATTTGTTGAAAACTTTTATAATTCCCCTTCAATTATTAGGGCAGTTCAACCATTTTAGTAAGCTCATTTTTAATGACTCAAAAGTACTAAAAATTAGAGTTTGTACGAATTTAGAACACTTGATTTTATTAACATTCCTCTTTTTTTTGTTACTTGTACTGAGATAGAATATGTTAGATGTATATAGAAAAATTAAAGGCATTACTTACGCTCAAAAAAGTGCCAAACCTAGGAGATAGTTCCATTAAAAAAATGGTCAGAAGCGTAGGATCTGCAGTCGGAGTGCTACAAGAAAAACCGCAAAACTTATTAAAAATTGATGGTATTGGTACGACCAAGATTAAGGAGCTGCACAATCCAAAGTACCAAAAAATGGCGGATCAAGAAATCGCATTTATCGAAGCAGAGCAGTTACAGTATTATATATATGACACTCCTGATTACCCAGAAAAACTAAAATACTGCATCGATAGTCCTGTGGTGCTCTTTAGTAGAGGTCATATCCAACTAAAAGGACGAAAAATGCTAAGCATTGTAGGCACTAGAAAGGTGACTAGCTATGGTGTTCGTTTTTGCGAAGAACTCATCGAAGCATTGGTGCCATTCGATCCGGTGATCGTATCAGGTTTTGCATACGGAGTAGATATTACTGCGCACAAAGCGGCGGTAAAAAACCAGCTAACCACTATAGGATGTTTAGCACATGGACTCAATCAGATCTATCCCAAAGTACATCAAAAATACGTAGCGTCTATCGAAGAAAATGGTGGGTTTTTTACAGATTTTTGGAGCACAGATACCTTTGACCGCAAGAATTTTTTGGGCCGCAATCGTATTATAGCGGGATTGAGTGAGGCTACAATCGTGATAGAAAGTGCTGCAAAGGGAGGGTCTTTGGTTACCGCAGAAATTGCCAACGCTTACCACAGAGAAGTATTCGCAGTACCGGGTAGAGCGTACGATACAGTTAGCAAAGGGTGTAATATGCTGATCCAAAAAAAACAGGCACACATGCTTACAAGTGCAGAAGATCTTATCCATAAACTAGCTTGGCAACAGACAGCACCAACAACTCCTAGCATTCAAAAACAATTGTTTGTAACATTAGAAAAAGAAGAATTACAAATTTATAATTTTTTAAAATCCAATGGCAAAGAATTACTAGACGTTATCGCGCTACGCTGTGCTATTCCTACCTTTAGAGTAGCTGCGGTATTGCTTACCATGGAACTCAAAGGAGTGATACGACCGCTACCGGGTAAATTATTCGAAGCGGTATAGTATTGAACTCATTTTGACTTTTTCTTTTCCCTAAAAAATGACTGAAATTCACCTGTATTTCGTTACTTTTTTTATCCGTAGCGCTACTATGAATTTCAAAAAGTGCCTTATTCAGTCAAATTTCTTCTCATTTTCGGTCAAAAACAAAAAGTAAAGGTGAGTTCATTTATAGAAAATCGATACTACATACCTTTAATCGCAGTACTTTTTTTACAGAAGCAGCTACTTGCTCGCGATAGGCAGCGTCTTCTTTCATGGCTGCTAAGATAGCACTGATTGTTTTTTCTTCGTTTTGTGGCATCAAAATTAAGTCACATCCTGCTTTCGATGCCAATAATGGTGCATTATCGATAATAGTTACTGCTTTCATGATATTTAGCGCATCAGAGATGATCACCCCATCGAAACACAATCCATCTTTTAGTAAGTCAGTAACGATTCTCCGCGAACAACTGGCTGGTAAGCCTGCTGTACCGAATATAGGATTGTTTTGTACAGTGATATGTGCTACCATAATGGATAAAACACCCTGGGCAATGATAGGAATATAATTATCTACTTCTTGTAGTGGGCCATCGATGTACACACTCTGTTTATGCGTGTCTCCTTTTACCAATCCATGCCCTGGAAAATGCTTAGCAGTAGCAATGATGCCTCCCTCTTGGGTTTTCTGAATAAATCGATTGGCAAGTCGTATGATAGAATCTTTATGATTTCCATAGCTACGTGATTTAATAGCTTCGTTATGAGGGCTTACATCTAGTACAGGGGCATAATTATGGTGTACGCCAATGTTCTTTAATTCTTCATTGATGGTCGCTACTACAGCATCAGACTGCGCATTGGTTTTGATGTCAATCGTTTTGCCTACATCTTTAGCACCTTTGATTCTAGAGGCGAACAAACTAGGTTCGGCATCCATGCTAAATAGTAGGGGCAGGGTGTGTTGCTTCTTAGAAATGGCATTGAGTCGTTGGATACTCTGTGTATGTTTTTCTTTGCTTCCTTTGAGATAGACGACACCTCCAATAGCATCGGCAGTGGTTAGTTTGGTAATCGTAGCTTCGGGTTTTCCAAGTTCACCAGCAGAAGTAATGATCATTTGGGCTACACGCTGTCGATCCGTAAGCGAATCATAGATAGAATCCACTACTTGAGTTAATTGTGGGTCATTAGCATAGAAATCAGATAATTCAAAATTTCTTTTCTGAGCGAATAAGGTAGTGCAAAGGCCTACAAATGCAATGAATGTATAAACGTTTTTCATGGATGGTGTTTTTAGGGTTGGTACGTAAATTCAGATGCTAGATGATACGCATCATTATTTACCTGCAAAAGTGTACATCACTTCATTATCAAAAATAAAGAAATCTGCTCACTTTTAGGCTATTTCTGTGCAGAGGTGTATGTATGTTTTTATGCACATTGCATTCACCAAGTAACAATGCTAGGTTAGTAGCATAAGGTATGGTTTCTATAAAGAAGCGTGTGATCAAGTGTACACCACTTCACGCTATTTAGTCTAGTTTATCAGCGAGTTTTCGGAATACCTTTTTTGGATTTTTGTTTTCATACAAAATATCGTGTACTGCATCTATAATAGGTGTGCGGGTGCTATTGGTAGCATCGAGTTCATAGGCAGTTTTTGCGGCATAATACCCTTCGGCTACCATATTCATTTCCATCTGAGCACTCATAACAGTATATCCTTTTCCGATCATATTGCCGAACATACGATTGCGCGAAAATGTAGAATATCCGGTAACTAATAAGTCTCCTAAATATGCCGAATTATTAATATTGCGCTTCATTTTGTGTATTTTTTTGATGAAGCGTTTCATTTCTCGAATGGCATTACTCATTAACACACTTTGGAAATTATCTCCATATCCTAGTCCATGTGCGATACCTGCTGCTACGGCATAAATGTTTTTTAAGACAGCAGCGTATTCTGTACCAATAATATCGTCACTGACTTTGCACTTTATATATTCGCTACTCAGGCAATCGGCTACAAGGGTTGCTTTGTCTTGGTCATTAGAAGCGATGGTTAAGTACGAAAGGCGTTCTAGGGCTACCTCTTCTGCATGACAGGGGCCAGTGATTACCCCAATATTATTAAACGGAATATCGTATACATCATGAAAATGTTCTCCTACGATAAGTCCTGTTTCTGGAACAATCCCTTTGATGGCAGAAAAAATAACTTTTCCCTCTAATGAAGCTGTTAGTTTCGCTAATTCCGAATGTAAGAAAGCAGACGGGATCGCAAAAATAAGGTAATCTGCATCCGCTACGGATTCATTAATATCATTGGTCAATCGGAGTTGATCGATTTTAAATTCTACCGAGCTTAGATAATTAGGATTGTGCTGCTGTTTTTTTAGATGCTCAATCGCATATGTACTACGCATATACCATCCTACTTGATGTAGGTTTTCGGTTAGCATTTTTACAATAGCAGTAGCCCAGCTACCTCCACCAATCACAGCAAATTTTAATTCTTTCTTCATACAAGAAAATTGTGTGCTCAAAAGTAAGCAAATTTCAACCTATAATAAAATGTTGTTTGTTAGGAGTTTGTGATTTTGGCATGCGTTTTGGTTCTTATCCTATAGATTTAAGAATACACATACCCGTATACGATGCCATAAGAATTGGGTGATTTTAGGTACACCGTAGTATGGATGTATACAAGATGATTGATAAACCACGAATCCGTACTCTAATTACGATTCGATAACACAGAAATTACTATGAAAACGTTACAGATTAGCATCGCAATGATTTTGGGAATGGTACTACTCACTTCCTGTACTACAGATGTAGTAATACAAGAAGATGTTTATATAGAGGAAGTGCCATCTATTAGTTTAGAGTCGGTATTACAGGAATATGAATTATGGTATGTAGCCATAGAACGTACTGAGGGGAGTGGAGAAGTTCCTTTTTTGCAAAAGGCATTTACCGTGTCTTTTGAGCAAGGGCAGGTATATGCAAATACGAATTTGGTGGGCATTGGTACTAAAGGAAATGGAGTAGGGTTGCCTATTGGTTATTATGATACCTTCGGTACAGAGGTAGACATCACACATGATCTAGATGGGGTGTATACACTAGAAGTAACAGCTATAGCCCCCGATACGTTACGCTTGTATGATCGTGTTACCAACACCAGTTATTACTTAGAAGGCTACCAGCGAGTTGCATTTGATTATGATCGTTTGTTTTATGATCATATCCATTACTTCTTACATGAATATGAAGTATGGGAAAAAGTATATACCAGTCAGTTGGGGGCAGTTAATGAATTTGATCAAGAAAATTACTTGTCATTTTTGTATCACGGAGCAGGTGATAATTTTAGAAGTTCTAAAGATCCTGTAGGGCTTCCTGTCCGAGAGCTAGTGTATGATTATAGAGGACATTACGCCGTAAATGACGTGGATAATGTATTAGATTTGAAAACTTTAACACTTGATTACGATTATTTGGGCAATGAACATTTTGAATTGACCGTTATCAATGATAGAAAAATTTCATTATTTCATCCTGCTTCTGGTACTGTCTATGAATTTGTAGGTAGGAATTATCTTCAATTTAAGAACGATACTACACAGAAGAATCGATCACAGGAGAAGAAAAGAATGAAAAAAATAGATTTTATGAAGCTTACTACAACAGTGGAGTAAGCACATGAAAAGTTTTTGGTTGGTTATTTAGTTTAGAAATCGCTCTAGAAGAGAAATCTTGTTTGAGCGATTTCTTTATTTAGTGTGTTATAGTTGTGTGATGCTGTAAAAGAATTTTTTGCGTTAGGGATAGGAGCGGCATCCTTTTGGTAGCGCCTTTAGTGCTGCCAAAAGATACAGCGGATAGCCCGACCCCTGTGGGAACGCCCTAAAAATCAATTAAAAAAATGTAAGTCTACAACCTACAGGTATTGCTTTAAAAAACTTCCGTAATTTTATAGTTCAAAAAAATAACATTATGTCGATTCGTACACCTTTTAACCTCCATCAATGGATAGAAGAAAATAGAGATTCACTAAAACCTCCTGTGGGGAATAAAAATTTATACAAAGAAGCCGGTGATTATATCGTAATGATTGTAGCAGGCCCCAATGCACGAAAAGATTATCATTATAATGAGACCGAAGAACTATTTTATCAGCTCGAAGGAGAAATCGAAGTGCATATACAGGAAAATGGCGAGAAGAAAACAATGAAACTAGGGCCTGGTGATATGTATCTACACCCTGCCAAAATACCGCATTCGCCAGTACGCCATGAGGGATCTATAGGGTTGGTGATCGAGCGGAAACGAAAAGAATTACCAGGTGATGATGGACTGTTGTGGTACTGTGATAATTGTAATACGAAATTACACGAAGTGTATTTTAAACTAGATAATATAGAAAAAGACTTCTTAAAACACTTTAAAGATTTTTATAGTAGCGAAGAATTGAGAACGTGTAAAAATTGCCAAACCATAATGCCTGTGGATCCTCGTTTTATAGGATAAACCACTTCATCAGCTACTTTTTTTAGAAAAAGAAAAAACTGATAGATTATTGATTTAGCGTGGGTAATACTGTTAACTATTTAAAAAAATAACTTATTACGATGCTAAATTTAAATAATCTGCAAAAGAATGTATATTTATACCAAATTGTAAAAAGTGTACATCACTTTATTAAAAATAATTACAACACCTCAATAAAACGATTATTCTATGGCAGCAATCACAGCAGATTTCGGAATACAAGAAGCATTGACACAATTAGGAATTTCTGAATATAACGATGGAACTTCTACAGGTACAGATTGGTTTTCTTCAGCAGCGACTATTGCATCGTATTCTCCTGTAGACGGAGCGCTGATTGCTAAGGTGTCTACTACGACTAGTGAGTCGTATGCCACTGTTATGGAAAAAGCAACTCATGCATTTACGACATGGCGATTAAAGCCAGCGCCACAGCGAGGCGAAATCGTACGTCAGTTCGGAGAGCAATTACGATTGCTCAAAGAACCGCTAGGAAAACTAGTGTCCTATGAGATGGGTAAGTCATACCAAGAAGGACTGGGAGAGGTGCAGGAGATGATCGATATATGTGATTTTGCTGTAGGACTGTCTCGACAATTGCATGGATTAACCATGCATTCTGAACGCCCAGGGCATAGAATGTATGAGCAATACCATCCGCTGGGAGTGGTAGGTATTATATCGGCATTTAATTTTCCGGTAGCAGTTTGGGCTTGGAATACCGCATTGGCTTGGATTTGTGGAGATGTATGTGTGTGGAAACCGAGTGAAAAAACACCCTTGTGCGCCGTGGCTTGTCAGCGTATCATAGCCGATGTATTGCATAAGAATGGATTGCCAGAAGGAATTTCGTGTTTGATTAATGGCGATTATAAAGTAGGGGAGATGATGACTACCGATGTGCGTATTCCGTTGGTTTCTGCTACGGGATCGACCAGAATGGGAAAGATAGTTGCGGCTACTGTGGGAAAAAGACTCGGAAAATCCTTGTTAGAATTAGGGGGTAATAATGCGATTATTGTTACACCAGATGCAGATATAAAAATGACAGTGATCGGTGCTGTTTTTGGAGCGGTAGGAACAGCTGGACAGCGATGTACCTCTACCCGACGATTGATTATCCACGATAGCATATATGAGCAAGTAAAAAATGCATTAACCACTGCGTATGCACAATTGCGTATTGGTAATCCCTTGGATGAGCATAATCATGTAGGCCCTTTGATTGATACAGCTGCAGTAGCGAGTTATGAGCAAGCATTGGATAAAGTAGTGTCTCAGGGCGGAAAGATCATTGTAGAAGGTGGTGTGCTTACAGGAGCTGGATACGAAAGTGGCTGTTATGTAAAACCAGCGATTGCAGAAGCCCAAAATGCGTATGAAATTGTACAAGAAGAAACCTTTGCACCTATTTTATATTTGTTAAAATACAGCGGGGGTATTGATGAAGCCATCGCATTACAAAATGGAGTTGCACAAGGCTTATCATCAGCCATCATGACCAATAACCTGAGAGAAGCAGAACTGTTCTTATCTCATGCAGGATCAGATTGTGGAATCGCCAATGTAAATATCGGAACTTCAGGTGCAGAAATCGGAGGCGCTTTTGGAGGCGAAAAAGAAACAGGTGGCGGACGCGAGTCGGGATCAGATGCATGGAAAGTGTACATGCGCAGACAGACCAATACCATTAATTATACCACAGAACTGCCGTTAGCACAGGGAATAAAATTCGATCTGTAGATTTTATTAAAGAGGGGTATAAAAGGAAGTGGTTTATACTTTTTTCAATTTGTTATAAAAACGATCTTTTGCACCCAAATTTTGTGATTTTTGAGTTCCGTAGCGCTGCTATACAACTAAAAAATCACTGTATTTGATCACAAAATCTTAGTTTTTCGCTGAAATCACTTCTATTATATCCCACGCAACCATTTTAATGATATAGCATCTTCAAATAAACAAAGCAAAAAATACACCCATGAAGAAATTAATTTGGATACTATGCATAGCCGCCCTTACTGCTTGTAGCCTAGATGAAGAAGCTACCGATGATCCTATTTTTTGTACAACCCAAGTAGTGCCTGGATTAGAAGTAATCGTACTCTCTGGCGTAACGAATACAATTATCGAAGAGGAATTAGTAGTCGTTGTTAAAGATGGCACGTATACCGAAACGTTGCAGAATCTAAATACTGCTATATATACAGGTGCCTTCGAAAGGGAAGGTGAATATACACTGACTGTCAGTGGCGATGGCTATGAGAGCTATACGTCTTCTGCGCCCATTATAGTTACATCAGATGTCTGTCATGTCATTACACAGCGGGTCGAAGTGGTACTACAGCCCAAGGGAAAAAGGATACCGTATTAGCGAGGGGGTTCATAGGTATACGAAAACCATAGAAAACCAGCTACGATCGCTAGTACGAACAAAGAAAAGAAAAAGATCTTCCAGAATGAATACGGTCTTTTACCCGCTATAGCACCCGTCTGCCCATTGACAAAGAAATTGTATTTCTTTCCATTATAGCGATATGCACTAATATATACAGGCAGTAGAATATGCTTAAACGTTTCTTCAGATAATTGCATGTTTACCGAATGTACCTGCTGGGTATCACCTCCAATATCATGTCTGGCCCACGAACGTGCTATGCGCTTTGCTTCTTCGGTAGAGGCTAGGTGGCCATCTTTGAGGGGGATGGTATATTTTTCGGTTACGAAACCAGCAAGAAAGCTGTTGTCAAATGGGCGTAAATCCTGCAAATTCCAATGTGCAATTTTAGAAGGAATTGGATTTTGTCGCTGATGAGAGGCTTTGATCAATGTATCGTCTACGAATCCGCCGACACGCCCGCTCGCAGGAGTCCAGCGAGTTCTGCGTTCTTGTCGGGTTTGTCGTACCTGTTTTCCATTAACAGTAGTCGTGTAAGGAACTGTCACATAGTAGTAATCTCCGCGCTGCCCTGTATAAGAAGCCGCTAATTGTGCATCAAATGTCCAGTAGGGAAGATACAGTCCCTTGGTATACTCAGGGTCTAAAGCTGCTTTTTTTAGATTATTAGGAGCAAACCATAAATCCTGCACCCATTTAGAAAAGATCTGATGGGATTTCTTATGGTCTAATTGAAAAGGCAGTACTGCGCCCGGCACAATCCACTCCTCTTTATACGCGTCTTCAATGATCAGTGGCGATGTACAATACACGCAGTGCAGTGACTTATAATTTTCCTCGATATGTTGGTGTGCTCCACAGTTTTGGCAGTGGAGCATCATAATCTCTTCGGAGTGTGATTGCGATCCCATAGCATTGAGGTAGGGCTTAAGCTCTAACTCTTCAAAATCTGCAATCACAGGTGTTATGGTTTCTTCATGCCCGCAATAGTCACATTTTATTTCGCTAGTTCCTGGTTTATATACCAATTCTGCGCCACAATTAACACACGACTTTCTGTGTTCAGAAACAGCTTTTTTGTCTAGTTCACTTTTCATAAGTAATTATCGTATCTCCTACAACATCTGTAAGGATAAGTCTCTCATTGATTACTATCCCTAATTATTATATACCCGGTAGTGGAGGAGGTGTAGTACCACCTAGAAATACCTGTAATTCTGGAACCTCTTTAATAGCAGTCCAATTATTCATTCCTTGTTTCCAAACGAGCGTATCTTTATTTACAGTTCTATTGGCGAACAAGCCTTTTAGCTGCTCAAAAGACACAGGTCCTGCTTGCTGTCCGTTCAATGCATAGAAGTATTGTACCTGTACAGGCATCGGAGGAGGAGTTGCAGGAGCAGTTGGCTGAGGTGTCATGGCTTGTTGTTGCGTGCCCATAGGTTGCATCATGCCACCCATCTGCTGCGCGAGTACAAATCCCATACCCATGCCCATACCAGCACCAGCAGTACCCCCTTCATTAGCCGCTGCGGCTTCGATAGCCTTTGCCGCTTTGAATTTGGTCAGTTTATCTAAGTCTATTTTGTCAATTCTACTGTATTCGAATATCTCCTTCTTTAATTCCTCTGGCATCGATACATTCTCTATATAGAATTTCTCTAGAGAAATCCCTACAGAGTTAAACTCAGGTTGCATTACCTCTAAGCAGGTTTCAGAGAGTTCAGTCGTATTGGCTGCGTATAACTCTATCGGTAGATTGGCCTCTCCAATGGTGTCTGTAAATCGAGTAGTGATCAAGCTTTTTAAATGCTCATTGATCTCATAATTCGTAAAATTGGCATCAGTACCTACAATATCTACGATAAATTTTCCAGGATCATTGATTTTAAAGGCGTACGTTCCAAATGCGCGAATTTCTACCAGCCCAAAACGATCATCACTAAGCGTAATCGGATTTTTAGTACCCCATTTTTCATCGGTAAACAGATGCGTGTTTACAAAATATACTTCAGCCTTAAATGGACTGTTGAATCCGTATTTCCATCCTTTTAATGTAGTAAGTATCGGTAGGTTTTGTGTGTTTAGTGTATACGTACCAGGCGTAAATATATCGGCCAGTTGTCCTTCATTGACGAAAACAGCGGTTTGTCCTTCTCTCACGATCAGTTGTGCGCCATTTTTTATTTCATTTTGGTAGCGCTCGAATCGATGTACAATTGTATCTTTCGTATTGTCTAGCCACTCTACAATATCTATAAATTCATGGCTTAGCTTCTTCTTTATTTCATCAAAAATTCCCATCGGTGAGTTGATTTTATAATTTGTGTTCTAAAACTACGAAATAGAAAGCGGGATAAAAAAATATAAAATCAAAAATTAGCGTATAAATAATTTGGGCGTTACCACAAGGGTCGGGCTATCCGTTCCAATTCCTCGCACCTCCTATCGTCGGGCTGTGGGATTTCCGCTACTATCCCTAACGCGATGAATATGAGCTGTGTTGTATCCATTGTAATTACCCGTAAAACATAGGAATCAGAGAATTAGATTTATTATAAATTGTGAAGTCAATTTTGATACTGAGGAAAAAATAGTACTTTTGTACTGCAATATGCAAAGAAATTAAAATACAATAGACGAAATGATACGATCACATATACATAAATCCAAGGCAAGAGTGCTTCAGTCACTCGGGGTGGTGTGTAGTATGTGATGATGCAAAGTATCTTTCGGATCTTCATAATATAAGTAAACCCTGAGCCTATGCACTCAGGGTTTTTTTATGGCATTTTTCTTACCTAGGCCAGAAATTTTAAGAAAAAAAGAGTTGCGAAAGCAGTATACCAAAAGACAGCACATATGCATGCCATGTGTTGGTCTTTTATTTGTCAAACCAATAAATAATTTACGAGTATGGAAGCACCAGATCAATTTTTAGAACCACAAAAAGAGGTAGTAGGGTCAAGTACTGTCATTTCTTATGAATGCAATACGTATGTACCTGTTATACATGTAGTAGCTATCCGTAGATCTACAGGGTAGAGGAATGAAGTAGTAAAGAAAATAACAATGGCAAAATTAAAATTAAGAGGTAGAGACCTCATAGAGATAGGATATCCACAAGGTAAAGTCATCAGTATAGCGATGGATATCATGTTACGTAATTATAAAAGAGAACGAAAAGAAAAAGTGCTACAGCGCTTACGCACAGTACTCAAAAATCCAGAAAAGTTTTTGGGAGATGGGATTGTTGGTAAAATAGCAGAAGAGTTAGTAGCTCCTGTAAAAACCAAAAAACAATCATTACGCTCACAGCGAGCACCGTTTGCCATCTTCGGATCAGCAGGGATACAACAAGAAGCCAAGCATCAGTTGTATACAGCGCTAAAATTGCCAATTGCGAGAGCTGGTGCACTCATGCCTGATGGGCATATGGGGTATGGATTGCCTATAGGAGGAGTATTGGCTACAGAGAATGCTGTGATTCCATATGGAGTAGGAGTAGATATCGGTTGTCGTATGTGTCTAAGCATATATGACATTCCAGTATCATACTTAGCAGGGCATAAAGATAAGTATGTAAAATTGCTACAATACCATACGCGATTTGGAGGTGATGAGGTGCATCAAAAAATCCCGATGCACCCTATTTTCCAGGAAGCTGCATTTACAGAGATTCCGATGGTCAAAAAACTAAAGGATCGTGCGTTTAAGCAATTCGGGAGTTCTGGAGGGGGAAACCACTTTGTAGAATTTGGAGCTGTAGAAATACTAGACCCAATGAATGAATTTGGAATGCCAGTAGGTACTTATCTAGGTGTTTTGTCGCACAGTGGTTCTAGAGGATTAGGAGCAGCGATCGCTAAGCATTATACGAATTTGGCTAAAAAACAAACGCCAATGCCGGGAGAAGCCAAGGAATTAGCATGGTTAGACCTGAATACCCATGATGGACAAGAATATTGGATGGCGATGCATCTTGCAGGAGCATACGCATCTGCATGTCATCATGATATTCATAGAAGATTGTCTAAAGCAATTGGTGCTCGTGCGATCGCTACAGTAGAGAATCATCATAACTTTGCTTGGAAAGAGGAGGTAGAAGGGCAGGAAATGATTGTACATCGCAAAGGAGCAACTCCTGCAGGAGAGAATGTACTAGGTGTTATTCCAGGGTCTATGACAGCACCAGGGTTTATCGTACGAGGCAAAGGCAATGCCTTATCACTAAATTCTGCATCTCATGGAGCAGGAAGGCAGCTGTCTAGACGTAAAGCCAAAAGTACATTGACCGCTTGTGATCTAAAAAAGAAACTAAAAGATCACGGAGTGACATTGCTCGGAGGGGGATTGGATGAAGCACCAATGGCCTATAAAAACATTCATAGTGTGATGGCGCATCAAGAAGAGTTGGTAGCGGTTGTAGGGACATTTACACCTAAAATCGTACGAATGGATTATTAATAGTTTTTAGAAACAACCTGTTGTTTTCAAGACGGCAGGTTGCTTTTTTATGAGGGTATACAAGTGTTTTTTGATCGATCCATATGTTCTCGAATGAATGATGGGGATATTTCTTTTAACAAAAGTAGTAGAAGCTATATCGTTTGAAGTGTGTTTTATAGGAGGATTAGCCGTAATTTTTTTGAAAATTTTAAGTAAATATTCTCTTAATTTTAAGATAAGATTTTCAGATTCTACGTTAAGTTTGCTAACTATTCACAATTCAACAAAGATTAAGATGAAAACATTTTTATGTTACCTCAAGCGCGCAGTTTGGGGTGTAGCCCTATTGGGTACAGTCAGTGCTGTGCAAGCACAAAAAATCAAGGGGTTGAAAAAAAGTCCCTCTCAGAACTTTCAACCTGCTTCTCTTTACAAACAGTCTAAAATTTACGACAGTAAGTCTGGAGCCACTGAACAAAAGCCAACAGCAGTGGGAGATAAAGCATTAGACCGTATGGTTTATGAGTTTAATAGGCTAAAAGATCCGAAGACAGGGAAAATCCCTGAAGGTATTCAGGCATCTGAAGAGCGTTTCTCAAAAACGATTGCTATTGGTGATGACATGAAAAAGTCAGTAACTAATGCAAAGAAAGGTGCTAATAAGTCTCGTTTTTCGTATTGGAAACAAAGAGGGCCTTATAATGTAGGAGGAAGAACCAGAGCGTTAGCCATTGATCGCACAAATGAAGATATTATTTTTGCAGGAGGTGTATCAGGAGGACTTTGGCGTTCTAGAGATGCAGGAGCATCTTGGAGAAGAGTTACTACCCTTAGACAATCGCCAAGTGTTACTGCTATTGTACAAGATCCTAGACCAGGAAAACATAATATATGGTATTACGGTGGAGGAGAGCGTTTCGGAAATTCAGCCAGTGACGGAGGAGCCTTTTACCAAGGAACAGGAATCTATAAGTCTACCAACGGTGGGTTTACTTGGAAATTATTAGAAGCGAGCAATGATAATGATGTACGCGCATTTTCGCCACTAGATGTTATTAACTCTATGGTGATTGATCCTACCAATGGATATTTATACGTCGGAACTTTAGATGGATTACACAGATCTACAGACGAAGGAAAAACTTTCGAAGAAGTATTAGAAAGTGGATTCTTAGGTACTGTAGAAGTAGCGGTTACCAGCCAAGGGCAATTGTATGCTACTATTCGTAGTTCAGCAGATGAAAATGCAGGTTTCCATACCTCTAGTAATGGAACAGATTGGACAGCGATTACTCCTAGTAGCTTGCCTGCTTCTATCGGAAGAACGGTAATGGGGGTAAACCCATCAAACGAAGACGAAATATATTTCTTTGCGCAAAATACAGGGCAAGATTCAGCTGCATTTTTGTTAAAATATGATGCTGCTAAAAAAGCAGATTCAGCTTGGGTGGATCTTAGTGCTAATTTACCTCTTAGCTTAGGAAGAGTAGGAAGCTTAAATTTACAAGGCGGATACAACATGTTAGTAAAAGTAAGCCCAGCAAATCCTGATATGGTATTTATTGGAGGTACTAATATCTATAGATCATTAGATGGATTCACCACACCTGCGGGTCAAGAATCATGGGTTGCAGGATACAGACCTGATAATAGTGTAGCTGTATACACAAATCAACATCCTGATCAGCACGCATTACTTTTTTATCCATCGAATCCAAACAAAGTACTGTCAGGAAATGATGGAGGCGTATTTATTACAGAAGATATTACAGCAGTAGATGGAGGGGATATTCCAATAGAACCAGTAGGTTGGACAAGCCTTAATAATGGGTATTTTACAACACAACCGCATCATATATCTATTGATCCTAGTGAGAATAACGATGGTGTTTTAGCAGGATTCCAAGATAATGGTACATGGTTTACTGATACTACGGATCAAACTGCATTTTGGAAAGAAGAATTTGGTGGAGATGGAGCATACAGTGCGATTGCAGATAACGGACGTACTCATTATGTGTCTTCACAGCGAGGAAGAGTGTATCGTTTAAATTTAGATGAAGATGGGAATGAAGTTTCATTTGCGAGAGTGCAGCCTAATGGAGCAACAGGTTTGGCTTTTATTGCTCCTTTCGTGTTAGATCCAAATAATGATAATATCATGTATTTACCTGCGGGTAATAGAATGTGGAGAAATAATAATTTAGATTCAATCCCTATTTTCTCTAATGCATTAGCAAAAGTGAATTGGGTAGACCTACCAGCATCAGATACACCAGAAGGTTCTGTGATCTCTGCATTAGGAGTTTCTAAATACCCTGTAGCGAATAGATTGTATTACGGTACTGATAAAGGACAGCTATACAGAATAGACAATGCTAATATTGATGATCAACAGCCTGTAGATATTTTTACAGGAAAAGGACTTCCAGAAGGAAATATCACAGATATAAATGTAGATCCATCCAATTCAGATAGAGTTATCGTAGCATTTTCTAATTATAGAATTCCAAGTTTATTCCTAACGAACAATGGTGGAGAAACATGGACAAATATCAGTGGAAACTTAGAAGAAAATCCAGATGGAAGTGGTAATGGACCTTCTGTAAGAAGTACCGCTTTTGTAGGAAGTAGCGCTGGACGTTTTGGTGCCAGTGCACAATCTGTATATGTGGCAACAAGTACAGGTTTATACTATACATTAGGCCTTAGAGGCGAAAGAACACGTTGGAACAGAGAGCCATTAAGAATAGGAAATGCTGTTGTAGAAGAAGTAGTATCTAGAGAGGATGGTTTTATTGCAGTAGGGGCTCATGGAAACGGAACATTTAGTGCTAAATTCCCTGTGTTTAACAAGCAACCAGAAACTACATTGAGCAGAACATATCTTCTAGAAGATCTTGCTTTAGTAGAAAATAATGAGCCAATAGAAGTAAGTGTTGCTGGATTATTCGAGAGTTCTATAGGAGCGCCTATAGATATCCAGTTTATCAATTCTAATGAAGCATTGGTAACAGCTACTTTAGAGAATGACGTGATCAAAATTACGATTGCAAAAGACGCTAAAGGAAAAGCAGCTATTGGATTAATTGCTACTTCTAATGGAGAGCAAGTATCAGAAGGATTTACGATCAATGTAAGTGAACTGCCTATCTACGAGCAGCAAGAAGCTGCAATTAGTTCATCACCAGCTCAGTTTTTTGTAGACTTTAATGCAGTAGTAAGCTCGTCAGATGATTTTACAATTCCAGAGAATAGCGCTTGGACTATAGAGCGTATTGTAGCAGATGGAGGAGCAAATAATACGCCTTCTTTAGATAACGCTACAGTAATTATTTATGCAGATAACGCAGGTGTACCAGGTGATGAGGTATACAATAGTGGTGCTATCGCTCCAATATCAAAGCCTGATGCTACTAACTTAGATTTATTACTACCAGCTCCAGTGGCATTAGAGAGTGGTACATACTGGCTTACTGTATATGCGAACTTAGCATTTGGTGCTAATCAGCAGCAGTGGTTCTGGCAGTCGCAAGCGGCTGGTATAGGAGAAGAAACACACTTAAAGGATCCAGCAGATTTATTTGGTACAGGTTCGGTAGATTGGACACCTGCATCAGTTGCCTTTGGAAATGATCCTGTAGATCAAGTGTTCCAGATTTTTGGAGATTTAAAAGAAGCTACAGCTACAGCACAAGTAACGAATGAAATCGCTACACAAGAACTAACCACTTTAGAAACAAAGTTGACCTCACTGATATGGCCTAATCCATCAAGTGATGTGTTTACATTTAACTTAAAAAGTTTAAAAGCTACCAAGACAGTATCTGTTACTATCTTAGATATAACAGGAAGTGTCGTATATCAGCAAGCTAATCTTGCCTCAGATGCGACTTTTTCTTGGGATGCATCACAGCTTAAAACAGGATTTTACTTTGCCAAAATTGCAGGAGATAGCAATATCACTGTAAAGTTAATAAAGCAATAATATACAGTACGATGGTATCGTATACAGAAAAGGAGTTGACTCGATCAACTCCTTTTTTTAGTTTAGTACATTTTTACTTTAAAGTAATGCAAACTTATTTGATTTAGATATAGAGGAAAAATAATACTGATGTACTGCAATCAATAAAGAAACTAATAATACAGTAGAAGAAATGATACGATTACATATACATAAATCCAAGGAAAGAGGGTTGTTCACTCTGGATGTGTAGTATGTGATCATGCAACGTATTTTTTTGGTCTTCATAATATAAGTAAATCCTGAGCCTATGCAACTCAGGTTTTTTTATGGCATTTTTCTTACTTAAGGCAGAAATTTTAAGAAAAAAAGCATTGAGAAAGCACTATGCTAAAAAAAACACTCTATATGTGTAACTGTGTCATTTTAAGTAAGTTTTATAGGGAAAGGGAGCCGTGATTTGTAAAAACTTTAAGTAAATGTTCTCTTAACTTTAAGAGGGCATTTTTAGATTCTCTGCTAATTTTATGAGCTATTTTTAATTTAACAGAGATTAGGATGAAAATATTTTTATGTTATCTCAGGCATGTTGCTTGGGGTGTAGCCCTATTGGGTACAGTAAGTGCTGTTCAAGCACAAAAAACTAAGGGGTTGAAAAAAAGCCTTTCCCAGAACTTTCAACCTGCTTCTCTTTACAAACAGTCTAAGATTTATGACAGTAAGTCTGGAGCTACTGAAACAGCGCCAATAGCTGTAAGAGATAGAGCATTAGATCGTATGGCTTATGAGTTTAATAGACTCAAAGACCCTAAGACAGGCAAAATCCCTGAAGGTATTCAAGCAGCTGAAAGGCGTTTTTCAAAAACGATCGCTATTGGTGATGATATGAAAAAGTCAGTAACCAATATGCAGAAAAGTGCTACTACATCTCGTTTTTCGTATTGGAAACAAAGAGGCCCCTATAATATAGGAGGAAGGACCAGAGCCTTAGCCATTGATCGCACGAATGAAGATATTATTTTTGCAGGAGGTGTATCAGGAGGGCTTTGGCGTTCTAGAGATGCTGGTGCATCTTGGAGAAGAGTGACTACACTTAAACAATTGCCAAGTATCACTGCTATCGTACAAGATCCTAGACCAGGAAAACACAATATATGGTATTACGGAGGAGGAGAGAATATCGGAAATTCAGCCAGTGACGGAGGAGCCTTTTATTCAGGAAGAGGTATCTATAAGTCTACCAATGGTGGATTAACTTGGAAGCTGTTAGAAGGTACTACTGACGATTATATACAATATGCTTCGCCCTTAGAGGTTGTGAACTCTATGGTGATTGATCCTACTAATGGATACTTATATGTAGGAACTATCGATGGATTACACAGATCTACAGATGAAGGAAAAACTTTTGAAGAAGTATTAGCAAGTGGATTCTCAGGTGATGTAGAAGTAGCGGTTACGAGCAAGGGACAATTGTATGCTACTATTCGTAGTTCAGCAGATACAAACGCAGGTTTCCATACCTCTAGTAATGGAACAGATTGGACTGCGATTACTCCTAGTAGCTTGCCTGCTTCTATAGGAAGAACGGTAATGGGGGTAAACCCATCCAATGAAGACGAAGTATATTTCTTTGCGCAAAATACAGAAGAAGACTCTGCTGTTGCATTTTTATTAAAATACGATGCTGCAAAAAAGGTAGATTCAGCTTGGGTGGATCTTAGTGCTAACCTTCCTTTTGATTTAGAATTCTTAGGGAGCTTAGATCCACAGGATGGATATAATATGTTAGTAAAAGTAAGCCCAGCAAATCCTGATATGGTATTTATTGGGGGGACTAACATCTACAGATCATTAGATGGATTCACCACACCTGCAGGTCAAGAATCATGGGTTGGAGGATACAGGCCAGATAATAGTTTAGCAGTATATACCAATCACCATCCAGATCAGCATGCATTACTTTTTTATCCATCAAACCCTAATAAAGTACTATCAGCAAATGACGGAGGTGTATTCATTACAGAAGATATTACGACAGTAGATGGAGGAGATATACCAATAGAACCAGTAGGTTGGACAAGCCTTAATAATGGGTATTTTACAACACAACCGCATCATATATCTATTGATCCTAGTGAGAATAACGATGCTATCTTAGCAGGGTTCCAAGACAATGGTACATGGTTTACTGATACTACGGATCAAACTGCATTTTGGAAAAAAGAATTCGGTGGAGACGGTTCATACAGTGCGATCGCAGATAACGGACGTACTCATTATGTGTCTTCACAGCAAGGAAAAATTTTTCGATTTAATTTAGATGAAGATGGGAATGAAGTGTCATTTGCGAGAGTACAACCTGCTGGAGTAACAGGCCTAGCTTTTATTGCTCCTTTCGTGTTAGATCCAAATAATGATAATATCATGTATTTACCTGCGGGTAATAGAATGTGGAGAAATAATAATTTAGATTCAATCCCTGTTTTCTCTAATGCATTAGCAAAAGTAAATTGGGTAGGCTTACCAGCATCAGATACACCAGAAGGTTCTGTGATTTCGGCATTAGGAGTTTCTAAATATCCTGTAGCGAATAGATTGTATTACGGTACTGATAAAGGACAGCTATACAGAATAGACAATGCTAATATTGATGATCAACAGCCTGTAGATATTTTTACAGGAAAAGGACTTCCAGAAGGAAATATCACAGATATAAATGTAGATCCATCCAATTCAGATAGAGTCATCGTAGCATTTTCTAATTATAGAGTTCCAAGTTTATTCCTAACGAACAATGGTGGAGAAACATGGACAAATATCAGTGGAAACTTAGAAGAAAATCCAGATGGAAGTGGTAATGGACCTTCTGTAAGAAGTACCGCTTTTGTAGGAAGTAGCGCTGGACGTTTTGGTGCCAGTGCACAATCTGTATATGTGGCAACAAGTACAGGTTTATACTATACATTAGGCCTTAGAGGCGAAAGAACACGTTGGAACAGAGAGCCATTAAGAATAGGAAATGCTGTTGTAGAAGAAGTAGTATCTCGTGGAGATGGTTTTATCGCAGTAGGAGCTCATGGAAATGGAACATTTAGTGCTAAGTTTCCTGTGTTTAACAAGCAGCCAGAAGCTACATTAAGTAGAACATACCTTTTAGACGACCTATTTTTAGCAGAAAATAGTGCTCCAGTAGAAGTAAGTGTTGCTGGATTATTCGAGAGTTCTATAGGAGCACCTATAGATATCCAGTTTATCAATTCTAATGAAGCATTGGTAACAGCTACTTTAGAGAATGACATGATCAAAATTACGATTGCACCAGACGCTAAAGGAAAAGCAGCTATTGGATTAATTGCTACTTCTAATGGAGAGCAAGTATCAGAAGGATTTACGATCAATGTAAGTGAATTGTCTATTTATGAGCAACAAGGAATTGCGAACGGTTTATCGCTAGCTCAGTTTTATATAGATTTCAATGCAATAATAAACACGTCAGATGATTTTACAATTCCAGAGAATAGCGCTTGGACTATAGAACGTATTGTGGCAAATGGAGCAGAAAATAATAGACCATCGCTGGATAATGCGACAGTAATTATTTACGAAGATAATGGAGGAATACCAGGTGATGAGCTATACAATAGCGGTGCTATTGCTCCAATATCAAAACCTAATGATGCTAACTTGAATTTATTGCTACCAACACCAGTTGCATTAGAGAGTGGTACATACTGGCTCACAGCATATGCGAACTTAGCATTTGGTCCTAATCAGCAGCAGTGGTTCTGGCAGTCGCAAGTAGCTGGGATAGGAGAAGAATCGCACCTAAAAGATTCAGCAGATTTAATAGGTGTAGGAGCACTGGATTGGACACCTGTTGCAGAAGTTTTTGGAGGATCTCCTAGAGATCAGGTCTTCCAGATTTTTGGAGATGTAAAAGAAGATACAGCGTCAGCACCAGTGACGAATGAAGTTGCTCCACAAGAACTAACCACTTTAGAAGCAAAGTTGACCTCACTAATATGGCCTAATCCATCAAGTGATGTGTTTACATTTAATTTAAAGAGTTTAAAAACCACCAATACTGTATTTCTTACGATCTTAGATATAACAGGAAGTATTGTATATCAGCAAGCTAATCTTGTTTCAGATGCGACTTTTTCTTGGGATGCATCACAGCTTAAAACAGGATTTTATTTTGCAAAAATTACAGGAGATAGCAATATCACTGTAAAGTTAATAAAGCAATAAATACAGTACGATTGTAAAATATATATAGAAAAGGAGTTGATCGAATCAGCTCCTTTTTCTAATTTAGTGGATCACTTTTATAAAACGTGATCTTTAATCAATAGCTATACAGACACATTACTTATGAAACTAATATGGACAGTGCTCATGGTTGTAGTATTTATATCTTGTAAAACAACTACTCTTGCGCAAACAAAAAATAAACCACCACTAGCAGTTACCGCAAAAAAAGCAATGGTGTATCCAGAAACTCCTCAAATGTCACCTAATACAGTACAAATAGCAGTATCTATTATCGGGATGAAACACAATATTGCTATTTGCGAAAAAACATATAATACAGCTGTACATGTTGTACTAGACGAAGTTGTGAATACGGGTGGTGCTATTGTAAATAGGCTAGCAGCTGGCGCAAAACCTCTGCTGAGTTTTAATAAGCCGTTAGTAAACGATCTAAAAAAAATAGAAGAACTATTTGTACCCGATGCAAAGTATATACTTACTGTGGTAGAGAAACCATGTAGGGACTTTTCTTCAACTCGATACGAAATAGTACATTTCGAACCGTTAAAATAACGGAAAATAGCTCTTTTGAGTGCTCTGGAGATACACGGTCTTATTTTCCTTCTTAGCTTAAAAACACTGTACTGGTTTGATTATTAGTTGTATGCTGCTGTCTAAATTCCTTATTTCTTTGGTTATTTAGTTCGTTTAGTAAACAGGGTTGTTTGTACAAAGACAAAGGTCATCTATACATTTTACTGCTTTTTTAAAATGCATACTCACTAATTTATGGGTAATTTTAAAAATCATACACAGTGAAAATCTTAAAAATTTTAGTCTTACTAGGCTTAGTAATGGGCTCATTTTCTTGTTCTAAGGAGAATGTAAATAATGAAATTTCAGAAGTAGAAGAACCGCAAATAATAGCAAAAAGGTTTTTGCCATCGCTTCATCCACAAGTACCTAAGATCGCACCTAATACGATGCAGGTGGTTATAGCTATTATAGTTATTGAGAACGAAGTTCCTATTTGCGAAAAAATACATGATACGGTGGTTAAGGTGGTCGTAAAAAGAATTGTAAATACGGGTGGGTCTATCGTAAATCGTTTAGCAGTAGGAGCAGAACGTTTGTTTAGTTTGAATAAGCAATTGGTAAAAGATGTAGCGATCCTGCAAAACCTATCAACACCTAATACAGAGTATATGTTTACTGTAGTAGAAAATCCATGTATGGATTTTGATACAACTCGATATGAGATCGTAGATTTCGAATCTTTGGAATAATATAGCGTATTTTCTATGCAAGTATATATTTATATGTAGTAGTATTTTACAACAAAAAAATACTACTTTGTAAAAAGAAAGCCTGTAAAGTAGAAACTTTACAGGCTTTTTAGTATCAGTAATTGATTGGTAGTATTAGGTATACTATTTAGTCATAAACTGTACAGCTTCGCTCCAACCATTTCCTTTGATAATTAGGATGTAGTATGAAGTTGATTGCAGTCTAGCGTATTGACTTAGGTTGATTGTAAATGAATTACATCCTGCTGATACGCTTTTTTCTACAGCGTTTCCTACACTGATACCATCCATTTTAAATAACTGATAAGAAATGTTTTGTTTCGCATCTACAGCGATATCTACAGTCATTGTTCCTGTATTTTGTACAGGTATTGGAGAAGCGGCTACTTTGTATTGAGCGCTTAAACAAGTATCTGTATAGGCTGCTTTGCTGGCAGCTGCTCCTTCACCACAGTAAGGAGTTACAAATACGTCTACTTCATCGGCTCCAGTACAATCTGCACAGTTTGAAAGCGTAACACTATAGGTAGTGTCTTCGTTTGGTGCAACCGTTATACTCTGTGTAGTCTCTCCTGTAGACCAAAGATATTCTACAGCATTTGTAGATTGCTTGATGCATTCTCCTAGATTGATATTGAAATCTCCAATCCCCTTATGAGCACCAGACATGTTAAACCATCCAGAACCTCCATAGGTATTTGCAGCAGTTTCGTATACATTAGCTCCTTTTCCTAATTGGAATGCAGCACCTCTAACCGAAAGGTCGAATGAGAAATCACCTCCTATTTGAGTTACGGTACCTGTAAGATCGGTATAATAGATCCATCCAGATGCATTTTCGTCATTACAGAAATGTTCTTTTGGGCTACCTGCTGGAGCTACAATCGTTCTTCCAGAATAAGTAGCGTCTACTTCAAAATACGTTTTAGAGAAGAAATAGTCGTACATTTTTCCTTTTAGTGTAGCTGTTCCATCTGCATTTTCTGTCCATACAAGATCTACATTAGAGAACCATCTTCTTTGGCCATCAGAACCTTTTAACCAAGCTACAAAATCATGATTACCTCTGCAGTAGTCCGTATCGATCACTTCATAAGATACACATTTTTCGCATGTTCCTTCACTAGTGCTTGTGGCCGTAAGTGTCACTTGTTCTCCTGCACAGATGTATTGGTCTTGACCAGCATCTATGTCTAACGGTGTAACCGTTACAGTTACGCTATCTGTAGCGGTGCAATCGCCATCTGTAGCGGTTACCGTATAGGTAGTGGTTTCTGTAGGGTTTACCATAATACTTTGTGTAGTTTCTCCTGTAGACCATTCTAAAGTGCCTGTACCAGTAGCTGTAAGTGTTACCTTTTCTCCAGTACAGCTATTCGTGTCATCACTAGCTTGTACTGTAGCATTATTTACAGTTACAGTTACTTGATCAGTATCTGCACAACTACTACATCCAGTTACAGTTACACTATAGGTGGTGTCTTCTGTAGGACTTACCGTAATAGTTTGTGTAGTTTCTCCTGTAGACCAAAGGTACCCTGCTTGTCCTTGTCCTGCTGTAATACATGCACCAAGATTGATGTTGATGTCTCCGTATGCAAAATATCCATCGGTTACGTTAATCCATCCAGAGGCTCCTTTTTTACCTGCTTCACTTTCAAAAACGTTGGCACCATTACCTAATTGGAATGCTTCTCCTCTACGCGTTAGATTGATCACTTCTGATCCATCTGTTTTGGTAAGAGTTCCTTTCATTTCTGTGTAATAAGTCCAACCTGTAGCATCTTCATCGATACAGTTGTGAGTTTTTGGGCTATCGGCAGGTACCGTTGTTGTTTTTCCTGTATAGGTCACATCCAATTCATAAGTTTCTTGTGTGACAGTATAGTCTAAAACAGTTCCTTTTAATGTAGCGGTTCCATCTGTATTTTCTGTCCATACCAGATCGATATTAGCATACCATCTTCTGTCTTTTCTATCGGTAGTGGTCAACCAGATTACGAAATCGTGATTTCCGCTACAATAGTCTGTGCCTTCTACTTGGTATTCTACACAGTCTGTACAGTTTTCAATACCTGTTGCTGCTGCGGTAAGCGTAACTTCTCCTCCTAAACAGATTTCTTGATCCTCGCCTGCATCGACAGTTACAGGATCGTTTACAACTACTGTTACTGTATCTGTAGCAGTACAATCACCATCTGTAAGTGTTACTGTGTAGGTAGTGGTTTCAGAAGGATTGACAGTTATGCTTTGTGTGGTTGCTCCTGTAGACCATTCAAAACTACCATCCCCTGTTGCTGTTAGTACCACTTCTTCTGTAGCACATATTTGCATATCATCTCCTGCATCTACTACCGGGTTTTCGATGGTTACAGTTACCTCGTCTGTACCGCTACATCCACCACAGCTAGCTACTGTTACCGAATACGTAGTGTTTTCTGATGGGCTAACAGTGATACTTTGTGTTGTTTCTCCTGTAGACCACAGGTAGGTAGGTGGTGTGTTGTTTTGTGAACTGATACATTCTCC
>CANMMM010000021.1 GCA_947498935.1 uncultured Aquimarina sp.
ACTTATTATAACTAAGTTATAATACGCGCTGTCAATCAATATATCAATGAACTCTTATAATTACTAAATCGTTTTTACTAATTCAGCAATCTACTTGTTAGTTACTAAGGAATCGAACCCTACTCGTACCATTTCTAATACCCTACTCCAGTATAACTCTTTTAATGAACGTTTGCTTGTTTCGCTAAGCGGATGCAAAGATACAACCTTTTTTAACTCTCACAAGACTTTTTTTTATTTTTTTTAAGTTTGTTTTCCGAAGAAAACCAACTCTAAAACAATTACTTATCCTGTCAAATAACACTCAAAAACTTCGCTGTTTTTGCGGCTGCAAACATACAACCTTTTTAATTACTGACAAGCTTTTTTTTGTTTTTTATTTTAAAAAAATAAAAGCCGTTTTTTTACTATTTCAAACCAAGAACTTCGTGTATCAAACACCGCTTTTCTAAGCGGCTGCAAACATACAATTCTTTTTATTACTAAAAAGAAATTTGTTTACTTTTTTCCAAAATTCTTAATCTGACATTTTCAAGGAACTTTTGCTTTACTTGCTAAGCCAGTTACACTACCTTAGCGCGTTTTGCGGGTGCAAAGATACCACCTTATCTTTCTTCTACAAGCTTTTTCTTGCCTTTTTTTAATCTTTTTTTGAAAGTATTTTATAACCCGCTCTAAAACTTATACTTAACGAAATTCCGCGTTAGGGATAGCAGCGGCATCCTTTTTTGGTTTTCTGTAAAACCAAAAAAGATACAGCGAATAGCCCGACCTCACGACCTTAGAAGTGAGGAAACGCCCAAAACAATATACTTATATATAGTATAAAGTTACGTTTAATAACTCTTTATTATTGTATGGGTTTTTTTATCGTATTATATTTGCTTCCCTAATATATAAAGACAATGATTAAAATCACGTTACCCGACGGTTCGGTTAGAGAATACACTAGCAGTGTTACTGCTATGGATGTAGCAAAAGATATCAGTGAAGGATTTGCTAGAAATGTTATTTCTGCAAAATTCAACAATAAAACGATCGAAACTACAACCACACTGACCACCGATGGGGATTTGGTACTTTATACTTGGAAAGATGATGAAGGTAAGAAAGCATTTTGGCATTCTTCTGCTCATATATTAGCACAAGCACTAGAAGAGCTATACCCTACTGTAAAGTTATGGGTAGGTCCTGCTATTGACAAGGGATTCTATTATGATGTGGATTTAGGCGACACTACTATCTCTGAAAAGGACTTTAAAGCGATTGAGGATAAAATGCTAGCTATTGCTCGTGGAAAACACGATTTTAAAATGCGTACTGTAAGCAAAGTGGATGCCTTGGCTTATTATAAAGACACGAATGAATATAAGGTAGAGTTAGTAGAAGGTTTAGAAGACGGAACGATTAGCTTCTGTGATCACGATACTTTTACGGATTTATGTCGTGGAGGACACATCCCTAATACTGGCATTGTTAAGGCTGTAAAAATAATGAGTGTTGCTGGTGCTTATCACAAGGGTGATGAAAATAACAAACAACTGACTCGTGTATATGGTATTACTTTCCCTAAACAAAAGGAATTAAAGGAATACCTAACTTTATTAGAAGAAGCTAAGAAGAGAGATCACCGAAAGTTAGGTAAGGAACTTGGTTTCTTTACATTTTCGCAACGTGTGGGACAGGGACTTCCATTATGGCTTCCTAAAGGAGCTGCTCTGAGAGATCGCTTAGAACAGTTCTTAAAAACAGCGCAGAAAAAAGCGGGATATGAAATGGTAGTAACTCCTCATATTGGACAAAAAGAGCTTTATGTTACTTCTGGACACTATGCTAAATATGGAGAAGATAGTTTCCAACCTATTAATACACCAGCAGATGGAGAGGAATTCTTATTAAAACCCATGAATTGCCCGCATCATTGCGAAATCTACAATAGTGGTCCTTGGTCATACCGTGACCTTCCAAAGCGCTATGCAGAATTTGGTACGGTATATAGATATGAGCAGAGTGGAGAACTACATGGATTGACCCGTGTACGCGGATTTACACAAGATGATGCGCATATTTTCTGTACTCCAGAACAACTTGATGACGAATTCAAAAAAGTAATCGATCTTGTACTCTATGTATTCGGCTCTTTAGGCTTCGAGAACTTTACTGCACAAGTTTCTGTTAGGGATTTAGATAATCCTGATAAATATATTGGTGAGACTGCTAACTGGGAAAAGGCTGAGAATGCCATCATCAATGCCGCCAAAGACAAAGGACTGGATTATGTTGTAGAAAGTGGCGAGGCTGCTTTTTATGGACCTAAGCTAGATTTTATGGTAAAAGATGCACTCGGTAGAAGTTGGCAATTGGGCACTATACAAGTAGATTATAACTTACCAGATCGTTTTGACCTTACTTATAAAGGTAGCGACAATGAAATGCATCGCCCAATCATGATTCACCGAGCACCTTTTGGTAGCTTGGAGCGATTTATTGCTATCTTACTAGAACATACTGCTGGAAACTTCCCATTATGGTTGATGCCAGAGCAAGCTATCATACTCTCTATCAGTGAGAAATATGAAAAATACGCCGAAAAAGTTTTAAATTTGTTAGAAAATAACGAAATTCGCGCCCTCGCGGATCATAGAAATGAAACCATCGGTAAGAAAATTAGGGAAGCAGAAATGAAAAAAATTCCTTACATTGTGATTATTGGTGAGCAAGAGGAAAAAAACCAAACCATTTCGGTACGTAAGCACGGTGGAGAAGATATAGGTGCTGTAAGTATTGAAGATTTTGCAAAACTAGTAGAAGAAGAAATCAAAAAAACATTGAAACCATTTAATGGTTAATTGTATAATAACAAGTAAATATAAGTTTAATTTAAAATTTTAGAGTCATAGCAATACGAAGAAGAAGGTCTCAGAAACCACTACGAGTAATCAAAGAAGATGCACACAGAATTAATCATAAGATTAAGGTAGATGAAGTGCGCCTTGTAGGTGATAACGTAGAAGTTGGTGTATACCCAACTAGAAAAGCACTAGCACTAGCTGAAGAGCAAGAACTAGATCTTGTAGAAATTTCTCCAAAAGCCGTACCTCCTGTTTGTAAAATAATGGACTATAAAAAGTTCTTATATGAGCAGAAAAAAAGAGACAAAGCTTTAAAAACTAAAGCTACCAAAGTCACTATTAAAGAAATTAGGTTTGGACCTAACACCGATGAACATGACTACGAATTCAAGAAGAAGCACGCTGTCAAATTTCTAAGTGAAGGTGCTAAATTGAAGGCGTATGTATTCTTTAAAGGGCGATCTATTATTTATAAAGATCAAGGTCAAATCTTATTATTAAGATTAGCCCAAGAACTAGAAGAGTACGGAAAAGTAGAGCAAATGCCTAAACTGGAAGGTAAACGTATGATTATGTTTATTGCTCCTAAAAAAGTAAAGTAACTATCACTATACAGATAGTCAACATAATAAGTGAGATTATTATAAAAAGAGGATACAATGCCTAAGATGAAAACAAAATCCAGTGCAAAGAAGCGTTTTAAGCTTACGGGTACTGGTAAAATAAAAAGGAAGCACGCTTTTAAGAGTCATATCTTGACAAAAAAATCTAAAAAGCGTAAGCTAGCTTTAACGCACTCTACGTTAGTGCACAAAAGCGATGAAGAGAGTATTAAACAACAATTACGTTTAAAGTAATTATTGCTTTACTCAGGTTAGAATTATTATAAACCCAGGAGCTAGGCTCAATCACTTTTATAATTTTAAGGAGAGTGATTATTTTAAAAGTACCATTTAATTGGACGCCTACTACTAAAAAATTTAAATTATGCCAAGATCAGTAAATTCTGTTGCAAAGAGAGCTCGAAGAAAAAGAGTACTTAAGCAAGCTAAAGGTTACTTCGGACGTCGTAAAAACGTTTGGACAGTAGCAAAAAATGCGGTGGACAAAGCAATGTCATATGCTTATAGAGACCGTAGAAACAAAAAAAGAACTTTCCGTGCGTTATGGATCACTCGTATTAATGCGGGAGCCCGTTTACACGGTATGTCTTATTCTCAGTTTATGGGTAAAGTAAAAGCGAATAACATCGAATTGAATCGTAAGGTTCTTGCAGATTTAGCTATGAACAATCCAGAGGCTTTTAAAGCAATTGTAGAAAAAGTAAAGTAATTTTTTAAATAACAATATATCTCACTTACTAAAAAAGGTCATGTCTAAAAACATGACCTTTTTTTATATACACACATCTTACTTACTCTCTTAGAACTTATACTACTCACTCCACTCCTCCTTTTCTCCATCCATAATTTACACTTCTCTTAAAGAAGACTACATGAATTTAGATATAGAATGCGTTTTTATATATTCCTCTTAGTATATTTGTCTGTATGCAACAACGAATTACCAGTATTCAGAACCCAAAGATTAAATTTCTGAATCTTCTAAAAGAAAAATCTAGAACTAGAAAAAAAGAGCAATGCTTTTTTATAGAGGGCAAACGAGAGATTAGCCTTGCTATTACTGGTGGTTACACGATCACGCAATTATATTATTGTCCAGAGATTAGTACCCCCGAAGCAATACATGAGCTTATTAGCACTCTCACTACTACCCCAAGCATTTTCGAAATCACGCTAGAGATTTATGAAAAATTAGCCTACAGAAGTTCTACAGAAGGGGTGCTAGCCATTGCCCAAACAAAAACCACGCATTTACAAGATTTTGTGCTTCCTAAAAAAAATCCGTTGATTTTAGTGGCTGAATCTCCTGAAAAACCTGGAAATATCGGTGCATTGCTTAGAACGGCAGATGCTGCACAAGTGGATGCTGTGTTTATAGCAAATCCTAAAACAGATTTATACAACCCCAATATTATACGATCTAGTGTAGGCTGCGTTTTTACCAATACCGTAGTTACAGGTACTACAGATGAGATTATCCAATTTCTTACTGCACATCAGATACAAATGTATGGAGCTGCGCTACAGGCCTCTGTAGATTATTACACTATTGACTATACTAAACCTACAGCCATTATCGTTGGTACAGAAGATAAGGGATTAACGGAAGAATGGTTACAAAACACCACAAATAATATCAAAATTCCTATGGGTGGTGCAATTGATTCTATGAATGTATCTGTAGCCGCTGGGATTTTAATTTTTGAAGCAAAACGACAACGAGACTTTATGAGTTAACTACATTTAACCAACCTTCACACACAAAAAACGAAGCGATAAACACTATCATAATGACAGCAAATTCCCTCTTTTACCTACTCATTACCATTATAATCATTGTATTTCTCATAGAATCATTACTTGATTTTTTAAACGCTAGACACTATCATAAAAATATACCAGAAGAACTGTCTGATGTATACCCAGAAGACACCTATCAGGAATCTATAGCTTACAAAAAGGCCAATCACCGATTCAAATTTGTTTCTTCCTTGGCATCTCTTGGTTTTATGCTCGCTTTTTTCTTTGCGGATGGATTTGCTTGGGTAGATCGTATCGCCAGAAGCTTCTCAAATAATACAGTCGTCATAGGACTGCTGTTTTTTGGTATCATCATGCTTATGAGTGATATTTTATCTATTCCCGCCTCATACTATAAAACGTTTGTAATTGAAGAAAAGTTTGGTTTTAACAAAACTTCTGTCAACACTTTTTTTATGGACAAACTTAAAGGAATAGCAATGATGATCATTATTGGTGGAGGACTATTAGCTGTTATTATTTGGTTTTACCAGATCACAGGATCTTATTTCTGGATGTATACATGGGCGCTAATTGCTATTTTTACACTAGCCATGAATATGTTTTATGCAAAACTAATTGTACCCCTATTTAATAAGCAAACTCCATTAGCACACGGAGATTTAAGAGATGATATTGAACGTTATTCTAGAGATGTCGGTTTTCAGCTAAAAGATATTTTTGTGATTGATGGTTCTAAGCGAAGTACTAAAGCTAATGCTTATTTTTCTGGTTTAGGGAGTGAAAAAAGAATCACCCTCTACGACACATTAATACAAGATTTAGACAATGAAGAAATTGTAGCTGTATTAGCGCATGAGGTAGGACATTTTAAAAAGAAACACATATTTTTTAATCTTATACTTTCAATCATTCTTATGGGTGTTACCCTTTGGTTTTTATCTTTATTTATAGCCAACCCGCTATTATCGGAAGCCCTAGGGGTATCCCAACCGTCATTTCATATTGGATTGATCACTTTTGGTATCCTATACAGTCCTATTTCAGAAATTACTGGACTGATTGTGAATATTGTTTCGAGAGCATTTGAGTACCAAGCAGACAATTTTGCCAAAGAATCGTATGATGGAGAAGCCTTAATCAGTAGCCTAAAAAAGCTATCTAAAAATAACTTAAGTAACCTGACTCCTCATCCTGCTATGGTTTTTATTCATTACTCTCACCCTACTCTTTTACAAAGAATAAAAAATATTAGAGGGTAAAACCAACACCAAAGACTTGGTGTTCTCGATTCTTAATTGTAAATTTAACTAATACTCATGTGTCATCCCCAAGCATATTGCAGTAATACTATCGCACAAACATTCATACAGGGAATACACAGAAACTTTATTGTATGACTGACGCTACTATCGAAGAAGAAAACAAAAGAATTGCCAAACAATACAAAGAGCTATTACGCATTAGTTATCGAGATCTTAGTAAAGAAGATCAGAAATTAATACGGCAGGCCTTTGATGTGGCTGTAGATGCCCATAAAGAACAGCGCAGAAAAAGTGGAGAAGCTTATATCTTCCATCCTATTGCTGTGGCTAAAATTGTGGCTAGTGAAATTGGATTAGACGCCACTTCCATCGCCGCTGCCTTATTACATGATGTGGTAGAAGATACCGAATATACATTAATGGATATCGAGCAAATGTTTGGCGAAACTGTAGCTCGGATCGTAGATGGGCTCACTAAAATCTCTTCATTAAAAAAAGACAAAGACATCTCATTACAGGCAGAGAACTTTCGGAAAATGCTGCTGACCCTCAATGATGATGTACGGGTGATTATTATTAAAATTGCCGACCGATTGCATAATATGCAAACCATGGACGCAATGCGCCCTGATAAGCAAGTAAAAATAGCCTCCGAGACGCTATATATCTATGCTCCACTAGCGCATAGAATCGGGTTGTATAACATTAAAACAGAACTCGAAGACCTAGGACTTAAATATACTGAGCCCGAAGTATACAAGGATATTTTTGAAAAAATAAAAGAAAGTAAGGAGGAGCAAGATGCCTACATCAAGCAATTTTCTGATAAGATCAAGGAAGGATTAGACAAAGAAGCACTTTCCTATGAAATAAAAGGAAGGCCCAAATCCATTTTTTCGATCCGTCGCAAAATCGTAAAACAAAATATTTCTTTTGATGAAGTATATGACAAGTTTGCGATTAGAATTATCTACAAGTCTGATCTAGAGAACGAAAAATTCATTGCTTGGAAGATCTATACGATTGTTACTGATTTCTATCGTCCTAATCCTATTCGATTACGCGATTGGATTTCGCAACCTAAATCTACTGGTTATGAAGCCTTACACATTACTGTTATTGGCCCTGATAGCAAATGGGTAGAGGTTCAGATACGGAGTGAACGCATGCACGAAATTGCAGAAAAAGGATATGCTGCACACTATAAATATAAAAATAGCGAAGAACGCCAAGACCAAGGATTAGATGGGTGGCTAAATCGATTACAAGAAGCGCTAGAAAACTCTGAAGCCAATGCGGTAGATTTTGTCGAAGAATTTAAGTTAAATCTATATTCTAAAGAGATTTTTGTATTCACTCCGCAAGGAGATTTAAAATCCCTCCCTAAAGGAGCTACTGCATTAGATTTTGGTTTTAGCGTACACACAGAAGTAGGACTAAAAACCCGCGGTGCACGTGTAAACGGGAAACTCGTACCACTCAGTCACCAACTAAAAAGTGGAGATCAGGTAGAAATCATTACCTCTTCTAATTCCAAACCCTCTTCGAACTGGTTGGATTACGCTACAACAGCTAGAGCCAGAGCCAAAATAAAATCGGCTCTTAGAGATGAGAAAAAACAAATCGCAGAAGAGGGAAAAGTAATCCTGAAAAGAAAACTACGCTCTCAGAAAATTACATTGAATGAGAAAGTAGTCAACGAATTGGTATTGTTTTTTAAACTCAAAACCAGTCAGGATTTATTCTATAGAGTCGGTATCGGTACGATCGATAATCAAAAGATCAAAGACTTTGCTACCATGAAGAGTAATGTCTTTATGAATTTTATCAAGAACCGAATTCGTAGAGGCAATAGCAAAGATGAAGTAGAGAAAGACGAAATCACTTCTAAGTATGACTTATTGGTATTTGGTAAGGATGCCGAAAAACTAGAATACAAACTGGCTAATTGCTGTAACCCTATTGCAGGAGATCAAGTATTTGGTTTTATTACCGTTAATGAGGGCATCAAAGTACACAAAAAGGACTGCCCAAATGCGCTACAATTACAGAGTAATTATGCCTATCGTATCATTGGTGCTAAGTGGATTGACAGCAGTCAAGAAGAGTACAAAGCCGTGATTAAACTTACAGGAATCGACAATTTAGGATTGGTCAATGATGTTACTCAAATTATTTCTAATAATATGGGATTAGCTATTTATGCCATGAATTTCGATACGAATGACGGCGTATTTACAGGTAGTATCACAGTAGGGATTAAAAACAAGAGTAACTTAAAAACAGTGATCAAAAACCTAAGTAAAATTAATGGTATCGACAAGGTGATGAGAGAATAACCGCAATACACATTTTTCATTTTTATGTACTAAAAAATAGAAATCCTATAAATATGGATAATAAGCTTAAAAAATAAATCATAAGAATAGAAAATAACGTAAATTTGCGTTTTTATACGTATGAGTACCAAAGCAACTGCGAATAACGATCAACACATTGTCAAAAATGTGTTTACCAGTTTTCTCGAAGAAAACGGTCACCGAAAGACACCTGAACGATACGCTATTCTTCAGGAAATTTATGAAAGTGATGAACATTTTGATATCGAGTCTTTGTATATCAAAATGAAAAACAAAAACTATCGAGTCAGTAGAGCTACTTTGTACAATACCATCGAATTACTACTCGATTGTAAACTCGTACGCAAACATCAATTCGGACAAAACCAAGCACAATACGAAAAATCATATTTCGACAGACAGCACGATCACCTTATCCTTACCGATAGTGGCGATGTGTTAGAGTTTTGTGATCCTAGAATACAATCCATCAAAAAAACAATCGAAGAAATATTTGACGTGGAGATACACAACCACTCTTTATATTTTTACGGAACTAAAAAGAAACCAATTAATCCAGAAAACTAATGGCGGTAAACTTATTACTTGGTCTACAATGGGGAGACGAGGGGAAAGGAAAAATTGTAGATGTTCTTACCAAAGACTACGATATCATTGCACGATTCCAAGGAGGGCCTAACGCAGGGCACACTTTAGAGTTCGACGGTATCAAACATGTATTACACACGATTCCTAGTGGAATTTTTCATGACAAGGCTATTAACCTAGTCGGTAACGGAGTTGTAATAGATCCCGTAATCTTTAAGAAAGAATTAGATAATCTCGATACATTTAGTATCGATTATAAGGCCAAGCTACTCATCTCTAGAAAAGCACATCTTATTCTACCTACCCATAGAATACTTGATGCTGCATCTGAAGCTGCAAAAGGAAAAGCCAAGATAGGATCTACACTCAAAGGAATCGGCCCTACCTACATGGATAAAACCGGTAGAAACGGAATCCGAGTAGGTGATCTAGAACTTTCTGACTGGAAAGAGCGCTACCGCTCTCTAGCCAATAAGCACGAAGCAATGATCGATTTCTATGATGCCAAAATAGAATACGATCTCCAAGAATTAGAAGCTGAATTCTTTGCAGCTGTAGAAACACTCAAAACACTTACTTTCATCGATAGTGAAGAGTATTTATACCAAGCGCAGCGCGAAGGCAAAAAAATATTAGCAGAAGGAGCCCAAGGATCCTTACTAGACATTGATTTTGGTACGTATCCATTCGTAACCTCTTCTAATACCACTGCCGCAGGTGCATGTACTGGACTAGGAGTTGCTCCTAACCAAATCAAAGAAGTTTTCGGTATCTTCAAAGCCTATACTACTCGTGTAGGTAGCGGTCCATTTCCTACCGAACTATTCGATAAGGATGGAGAAACTATGGCTAGCGTAGGACACGAATTTGGAGCTACTACAGGAAGACCTCGTAGATGCGGATGGTTAGATCTTGTAGCACTTAAATACGCAGTACAGGTAAACGGTGTTACCCAGTTAATGATGATGAAAGGTGATGTACTTAGTGGATTCGATACACTAAAAATCTGTACTTCTTACACCTACCAAGGAAAAGAAATCACGCATTTACCTTATAACATAGAACCCGAAAACATCACACCTGTCTACACAGAGATGAAAGGGTGGTCAGAAGACCTAACGAAGATGAATAGCACTGAACAATTCCCAAAAGAATTGAATGACTATATCGCATTTTTAGAAAAAGAATTAGAAACACCGATTACGATTGTTTCTGTTGGTCCAGACAGAACACAAACCATACATCGATCCTAACATAAAGTCGTACCATCGACTTCAAGATATTCTTTACTATTCTTACTTAAAAAGGTTGTTTTTTAAAAAAAAGCAACCTTTTTCTTTTGTGGTGAAGCGTTTAAAGTGATCTGGGCGTTCCCCAAGGGTCGGGCTATCCGCTATATCTTTTTTGGTTTTTCTGAAAACCAAAAAAGGATGCCGCTCCTATCCCTAACGCAAAGAAATAATTTTCAGATCTGTAAATACTATTTAACCATTATATCATTACCTTCTTTTTCCTCTAGTTAGCGACATTTATCCCACTTCAAATAATAATTGCAATAACCAGAAGGCATGACCTGTTCTCCTCTCCTAAACAGATTTATCAAAAAAAACACGAAAAACTAGTAACAAAACTGTAGTTTCAGACACTATATAATATATAACAACACTTTTCTTAGTACTCATGAATACCAAAACATTTTTCTTACTCGCACTACTTCCATTTTGCATATTTGGTCAACAAATACAGCAAGCCGATTATACACTACAGTTTAGAACAATAAACGAAATTCCTACGCTTCAGATAGAAGCCACTTTTAGCATCAATGCATCAGATACTATTACCCAGCTATCATTTCCTGATGAACTCTGGGGAGTACAAAATTTACGAGGCGCCTTAAAAAACGTGCAACTCATGGATAAAAAGGGACATATCGATTTTACAAACGACACCTTACTTACGATTCATCATCCCCGAAGCAAGCAGCAATTACAACTCTCATATGCTATCGTACAAAACACAACTAAAGATATTGACTATAGTAATTTCTTAAGCCCTATCATCCAACCCACCTATTTTCATGCGCTGGCACAAAATATATTCATTCTACCTAAACAACAACCAGAGGATGCGCTACAAGTAAGCCTTACATGGAAAAACGATCCCCTAAAAACCCCATACCACAATAGTTTCGGAGCCAATACCACCCAACAAAAGATCAAAACCACTGCCAAAAAATTTGCAGAATCGATACACATCAGTGGAGACTATCGATTGCTACCTATTAGTATCCGAGAAAAAACTGTATACATAGCCATACGAGGTCAATGGATCCCTTTTGATGATGCTCGTATCAGTAGTATGCTCCAAGAAATTACCACCGGACTCAGAACATTCTGGAATGATTTTGATCAAGATTACTACTTAGTCACAATTTCACCTATGGAGAACTTCGATGGTGTCGGTTATACAGGTGCCTGCCTGACCAATTCATTTGCTACAGCGATTGCTAATAATGAAAGTATTAAACAACACCACCTTACCTACCTTTTTAACCATGAGATGACGCATAATTGGACAGGAGTAACGATTATCAATGAAAATGAAGAACAACAATATTGGTTTAGCGAAGGATTCACTGACTATATCAATATTAAAACAGCTACCAACCTCTCATACATAAACCATAAAAACGAATATTTCATAAACAAAATGAATGGTAAGATCCGTAATTACTGGATGTCTCCTGCAAAACGAATTAAAAACGAAGCGATCAATTACGAAACTTTTTGGAGCGATCAAGCTATCGAAAAAATCCCATACCAACGAGGTACTCTATTTGCATTCTTATTGGATTTAAAAATTAATTACGAAACGCAACACAAGTTTACATTTCAAGACCTACTACAACATATATTAAAGGACGGAAAAAAAGGACAAAAACTCAACCACAGTTATTTTATAACTACAGTCAATCAATTTTTTAAAGAAGATCTGAACCCTATTTTCAAAGCGTATATAGAAGAAGGCGAAGAAATACCCTTTGCTACTATATTCCAGCAATACAATATTAGTTATGAACCTAAAGGATACGAAAATAGCCATGGAGAAGTAACCACTGATATCCCAGAACTATCTGTAGACAATGAACAATTACTTCAAAAATTACTAAAAAAATAACCGCTTCTAAAACCGTACATATCCATGTACTACTTTAACTTGTATTTCTTTTTCTTTTTAGACATTGATTTAAAATACCTAATTGCTTGTATTTTTTTATACAATACCACAAGCACCACAAACAATCCGAGTAGCAATACTCCACCCCTACCTGTTATATAATCTAGAAAATCCATTTATAGTATATCTAATTCCATAGCTATAAGTCGCTCAAAACACCCCACACTTACAGCAGCCATACCCTATAAAATCGTCACATTGCTACGATGCATCCGTATTTAGCAATGTGAGAGGCTTATTTTAGGAACTCTGATACAATCATTACATACAATTTTCGTTATTTTGCAGACAAATTATATACACTTGAAAAATACATTTCTTTACATCACTTTTTGCATTGTATGCTCTGTGTTTGGTATCGCACAAGAAAGCAAAAAAATAAAAGTACAATCCGATAGAACGATTAAAGATGAAGCTCGTTTTCCTGGCGCTACGATTCTAGCCAAGGTTAATAAGCAGGTGTATATGGAGCATGAAGGTATCGAAATATGGTGTGATCAAGCCGTACATTATAGCGAAGATAAATTCGTACGTGCCTTTGGGAATGTAAAAATGATGCAAGGAGATACCCTGACCATGACCAGTGCTTATGCAGAATACAACGGTAATACACAGTTTGCCTATGCCCGTGAAAAAGTATTCATGGAGATGCCCTCTAACACCCTCAGCACCGATACACTATTTTTTGACAGAACCCGACAACAAGCGTATTACAGAAGCGGTGGTACGGTAAAGGATTCTTCTAGAACCAATACGCTGACTAGTAAAATCGGAAGGTATTTTATGGATCGAGGAATGTTTTCTTTTAATACCAATGTAAAAATTGTAAACCCAGAGAACACCGTAGACTCCGAACGACTCGATTATTTCGAAGAGAATGGCCATGCCTATCTATACGGTCCTTCGACTGTAAAGGGTAAAGAAAGTACCCTGTATTGTGAACGTGGTTTTTACGACACAGAAGTAAAAACAGGCTATGCAATCAAAAATGCACGTATCGATTATGACAATCGTACCGTTTTTGGTGACAGTATTTTTTATAACAGTGCACGTGAATTTGCATCCGCTACAAATAATATAAAAGTATTAGACACCGCAAATCAATCGGTAATAACAGGGCACTATGCAGAGGTTTTTAAAGATAAAGACTCTGTATTTATTACCAAAAGAGCCCTAGCTGCTACACTTCAAGAAAAAGACTCTATTTACATTCATAGCGATACACTAATGATCACAGGGAAACCAGATCATCGCATTATGAATGGATTTTATGATGTACGCATTTATAAGAGTAATATGAGTGGTAAAAGTGACTCTATCAACGTAGACCAAACGACTGGATACACCAAATTACTAGGAAAACCAATCATCTGGTCACAACGTAACCAAATGACAGGAGATACTATAAAGATCATTTCCAACCCCGAAACCGAAAAAATAGACTCCTTAGTCGTATATCAGAATGCTTTTTTAGCACAAGAAGACACCCTTAAAGCAGGATACAATCAGGTCAAGGGACAGATCTTATATGGCTTATTCAAGGACAATGAAATCTATCAAGTAGATATAGACAAAAACACTGAAACAGTCTTCTTCCAGCGAGAGAGCGAAGGCGACCTCAACCTAATAGGAATTAACAAAGTACTCTCCAGTTCGATCCGATTGCTACTAGAACAGCGAGAAATTGTAGATGTATATTATTACCAAAATGTAAGTGGTACGCTATATCGAGAAATTGATCTCCCTGAAAATGCACGAGAACTATCTGGGTTTGTCTGGCGGGGCGATGAACAGATTTTAAGCAAAAAAGACTTATTTAAGGGAGAAGCGCCTCCTAAACTTACGAAGATTAAAGGGATCCCCCTTCCTGTAGAAGACGAAGACTTTTTTAACGAAGAAACCATCAAACGAATCGAAGAAAATACAGGACAAGGATCTAAATTACTAGAACAAAAGTTAGAGGATGCCGAATTAAAAGAAACCAACGAAGAGTTAGAAACTCCTAAAAAAGATGATTCAGACACTTCTACAGAACAATAAATAAGAAGCATGTAACCAAAAACGAAGTGCCTAGTACGCAAACAAACTGCTTTATAAATATACTGTTTTGTTGTATTTTTAGGGAGTCATACAGTTTTGCAGAAAGATATTGTTTTATTGAGTATCGGAAAACTCAGCATATTTTACAATCAAGCACAGCGTTTTTTATAGCACAACAGTGCTAGAACGCTTACTAATTATAATGCAATTAATTGTACTTATAACCAATTGCATAGAACAGCTTCATAATCCAACAGAAGATTGAAAAAAGATTTTTTCACATATCAGGCACAGACTACACCACACCCATTAGCCATGGAGATCTCTCATGCCGAGGGTAGTTATATCTACGATACCGCAGGCAACAAGCACTTGGATTTTGTAGCAGGCGTATCTGCCTGTAGTCTGGGGCATCGACATCCTAGAGTAGTTACGGCTATTAAAAAACAATTAGACAAATACCTACATGTAATGGTATATGGGGAGTATATACAACAACCCGCTGTAGCTCTTACTAAACTATTAGCCGCCCATTTGCCAGCTCCCTTAGAAAAAACCTACCTTACTAATTCTGGTACCGAAGCCATCGAAGGCAGCCTTAAATTAGCTAGAAGAGTTACTGGCAGAAGCCAACTGATTGCCGCACATCATGCATACCATGGTAATACGATGGGCTCTATGAGTGTAATGGGCTATGAAGAACGCAAACAGGCTTTTCGCCCTCTACTACCCGATGTAGCATTTATTAATTTTAATGAAGAAGCTGCACTACAACAAATAACCACCAAAACAGCTGGTGTCATTCTAGAAACGATACAAGGTGGTGCAGGATTCATCACCCCTGCAAATGATTATCTACTAAAAGTACGGAAACGCTGTAATGAAGTAGGCGCTCTATTAATACTAGATGAAATACAACCTGGGTTTGGACGCACGGGTACTTTATTTGGTTTTCAACAATACAATATTGTTCCTGATATTCTAGTGATGGGAAAAGGAATGGGAGGCGGTCTACCCATTGGTGCTTTTACTGCAGCTACAGCACTAATGGATCAACTCCAAGACCAGCCCAAACTAGGGCATATCACTACATTTGGAGGTAATCCTGTCATTGCCGCTGCCGCTTTGGCTACCTTACAAGAGATCACCGAAAGTGACATTATGACAGCAGCTTTAGAAAAAGAAAAGCTCATTCGTTCATTACTTATTCATCCACTGATTACAGAAATTAGAGGAACTGGATTAATGCTAGCACTGATCACTCCCTCTGCTGAGATCACAAACCAAGTAATATTGGAATGTAAGGAAAAAGGATTAATTTTATTCTGGTTACTATTTGAGCCTAAAGCCATACGTATCACGCCTCCTCTCACGATCTCTATAGCAGAAATCAAAGAAGGCTGCACACTACTATTAGATGTATTAAACACTGTTTTAACCACCTAATAATTATACAAAAACCTTACTTTTTTAAATTTTAATGCGTATATTTAAGTATCAATAGTTAAGAAAAGTGCTTAATTTTTTACCGCATTTCCTACACTATTTTATAAAAGAACACCGTTATAGAAGGGGAATTGGTACATCTTTTGTTAATTACTTTGTTAACAACAAATGAATACACAAGTACGTTTTAAACCACATCATTTGTAACTTTAAATTAAAGTGAAGACAAATAGTGATTAAAGCACCTTTATATTCATACACGCATACAATTATTTACGTATTTCATTAGGGGAAAATGAAATAGCTGTTCAGTATGCTATTGATAATTGCATATATCTTTAACCACCGTGAATGGAAAATGGGCCAATTGGTAGTGTATCTATACAGAAATTAGATACTCACTGTACGGCAAATTACATCTGACATTTATGATTTAAAAACGACCGGATGAAATTTAACCACGAAGAATTTGAGGAAAACAATCTCTCCATTACTCGATATGAGTCGATGCTGAGATCTAATGATATTAAATTTTTTGATTCGGATGAGTTCGAATCAATTATACATCACTATTTAGAGAATGGAAAAATAGCCAAAGCTAAAAAAGCAATTACACTGAGTCTATCCCAACATCCCTCTTCTGTAAATCTAAAATTATTACAGGTAGAAGTGCTCGTCTTTGAAGATCGATTGGATAAAGCAAATGACTTATTAGCTGAATTGCATGCTATTGAGCCTGAAAATGAAGAAATCTATATCCAAAAGGCTAATATTGTATCTAAGCAACATAATCATACCCAAGCGATTCAATTACTCAATACTGCATTAGAATACACCAATGATGATGCAGATGTATATTCGCTCATTGGTATGGAATATTTATTCATGGATGATTTTGAAAATGCTAAAATCAATTTCATGAAATGCTTGGCTTCTGATAATCAAGATTATTCTGCACTGTATAATATTATTTATTGTTTTGACTTTTTAGAGCAGCACGAAGAAGCCATTGCTTACTTAAATGGTTTTTTGGACAAAAATCCTTATTGCGAGGTTGCTTGGCATCAGGTAGGCAAACAATACTTTGATCTCAAAGAGTATGAAAAAGCATTAGCAGCTTTTGAGTTTGCTATTATTAGTGATGAATACTTCATTGGTGCTTATTTAGAAAAGGGAAAGGTCTTAGAAAAATTAAAGCGTTACAATGAGGCTATCGAAAACTATCGTATCACCTTAGAATTAGACGACCCTACTTCCTTTGCCTTATTAAGAATAGGCAAATGTTTCGAACGATTAGGCAGTGATGATCTAGCCATCCAACATTATTCTAAAACAGTGCATGAAGACCCACTATTAGATAAGGGATGGATTGCTATTACAGATTTCTATATGCGTAAACGCAATTACCAAAAAGCACTTTATTACACCAATAAAGCGATCAGTATCGATGCCGAAAATGTATTATACTGGAAACGCTATGCAAAGATCAATAATCGATTGGCTTTCTTTGAGGAAGCGGAACGTGGTTATAGAAAAGCACTAGAGTTAGGAAATTACGAACTAGAAACCTGGATCAATCGTTCAGACATCCTACGATTTATTGGAGAGGCTGATGCAGCGCTTCAAAACATGCTCCAAGCCATTGAGTTCTATCCCGAAAATGCAGAAATACAGTATCGCCTAGCTGGTTTTTATTATGAAAAACAAGATTATTACTCAGGTGAATTACATCTACGAAAGGCATTAGCCATCGATACTGAATATGTAATCGTATTAGAAGAATTATTCGAAAATATCTACAAATTAAGTACTGTACAAAAAGTTATTGCCTCTTTTGAGTAATGAAGTGCTGTACACTTTTTTCAATTTGCTATTAAAACGATCTTTTGCACTCAAATTTTGTGTTTTTTGAGTTCCGTAGCGCTGCTTTGCAACTAAAAAATCACTGTATTTGATCGCAAAATCTTGGTTTTTCGCTGAAATCAAAAAAGTGTACATCACTTTTATAGGTATACATAGCACTGCTACATTACACCCTTTTTATATCATTGTTTATGTGCCAGTGTCTAGTGAACTTACTATGCATACTTACTGACTATTGTTAGCGCTTCACTCCTTTGCTCTGTCCAACGTCATTTGTAGTTTTTGGCTTGTTTTGCTGATTTTCAGTCCCTAATCTTGGCTCAATAGTAAGATTCGTAAAACTACTTAAATCTTGACTTCCTTGACTCGCAATAGTGGTTGTAGAGCCCATATCCACATAATTCTTCATATTCTCTCTTCTTTCTGGCTTTAGACTTACTTTATCTACTAATGCCATAGGAATGATCAGTTCTCTCCCACCATCTTCATCATGTGGCAAGTCTAATAACATCCCTCTAGCTCCTAATTGTGGACTCAAATCTTTAGATACATCTAATCCTAATAAATTTGAGACATCTTCTTTTACCATGTCTTTATTTTCATAGTCTCTAAGATCTTTCTTGTCTATAACTGCTATTTTCAAATTTGTTTTTGCACTCGCTTCATGCAAGAAAACATCGCGAGAAGTCCCCTTACCTGTCTGATCTAAGACCTCTACTTTGTCTCCTAAATACGTTTTTGCAATCTCTTTTGGGCTAATTCCTTGGCTAGCATTAGAAGCTATATAAAGTCCCTCCCAATCTTTTTCTGTATTATTAGCTCCATTTTCTTGAAAAATAGTTGGGTCGAATTTTTTATACTCTGATACTCTTTTCCTAATGAGTCGCCTGCGTTTACATTTTTAATTTCCATATCAATTGTTTTAATAAAGGTTATAATTATGATATAAAAGTAGCGCGAGTCCGCTTGCTTCATATGCTATAAGTAATAACTGGGTAAAATGAAATCATAACTGTTTTTAAAAATGTTTTTTTTATTTTCTAACGGTATATTTTGCGTTAGGGATAGCAGTGGAAATCCCACAGCACCGACGAGAGGAGGGGCGAGGAATTGGAACGGATAGCCCGACCCTTGTGGTAACGCCCTAAAACGACAGGAGGAGCTAAATTACTAGCTAGGTATGCTAAAAAATACATACATTTGTTTGCCAAATCACAGAAGCGGTATACACTTTTTCGTTGTACACTAAAAAGTATATACCTCTTCATCTTAAAAATATAAAGAATGCAACGAAGTCTTAAGGACTACTTAGTGATTTCACTAAAAGGATTAGCAATGGGAGCTGCGGATGTAGTCCCAGGCGTATCGGGGGGTACTATCGCTTTTATCTCTGGAATCTATGAAGAACTTATTCAAACGATACATCGTATAGACTTACAGTTTTTTATGTATTGGAAGAAAAATGGTTTTGCGAATGCATGGAAGCATTACAATCTTTCGTTTTTGGTGGCTTTATTTATGGGAATAGGAATTAGCATTCTATCGCTAGCTAAAATCATAAAATGGCTCCTCCATCATGAAGCCTTGTTTTTGTGGGCTTTCTTTTTTGGACTGGTACTGGCTAGTATCTTATACATCGCTAAGCAAATTACGAAATGGAGTCCACTAGTACTGGTGAGTATTTCGATTGCTGCTATACTCTCTTATCTACTGACCATTGCTGAACCCATCGCATCGCCTGAGAGTGTATGGTATTTATTGTTCTGTGGTTTTATAGCCATCATCGCCATGATTCTACCAGGGGTGTCTGGTGCTTTTATCTTGCTTATTCTAGGTGCTTATGGCACTTTTATCAATATTCTGAATCAGTTTAGAGAAGGACTCACTACTGTAAATGTAGAACTACTGTGGCAGGCGATCTATAAATTAATTTTTATCGCTATTGGTGCTATAGCTGGACTCAAATTGTTTTCTAAAGTACTGAACTGGATGTTTAGCAACCATAAAAACACTACACTAGCTATATTAACAGGGTTTATGATCGGTTCTTTGAATAAATTATGGCCGTGGAAAAAGGTGCTTTCATATCGCACGAATTCCGAAGGTATACAGGTACCATTTATAGAAAAAAGTATACTACCTACGAAATTCGAAGGTGACCCTGCTATCTTGTGGGTAGTGGGTTTTATAGGTATTGGTTTTGCGCTTATCTATGGATTAGAACGTATTGCTACCAGAAAAACTACCTAATATATGCCACAACACACTCGAACTTTTAGCGACAGGTTTTTTTTGGTACTTAAAGGGCTAGCTATGGGTGCTGCCAATAAAGTTCCTGGAGTGTCTGGTGGTGTTGTAGCTTTTGTGGCTGGATTTTATGAAGAATTTATTTATTCGTTACAGAAAATTAATCTCACAGCTTTTAAATTATTAATCCGTGGTAGACTAAAAAGCTTCTGGGAGTATATCAATGGTCGATTTCTAGGGGTATTAATCTTAGGAATGCTAATTAGCTATTTTAGTGTTTCTAAACTACTAGATTACTTAATTATCCACTATGAATTGTATGTATGGTCTGCTTTTTTTGGGATGATTATAGGGTCAATCTATTATATCGTCAAAGATTTTGAAGCATGGAATCGACAAACTATTTGCTGGATTTTAATAGGTACTATTATAGGTGTTAGCATTAGCTTACTAGAACCTGCTAAGGAGAATGATAATTTGTGGTTTGTGTTTTTCTGCGGTATTATCGGTGTATCGGGGATGACACTGCCTGGACTGTCAGGTTCTTTTATCCTTATCTTATTAGGGAATTATGTATTATTACTCATCGACGCTGTCAATGCACTCTATGATACGATGGCTGAGCTATTGCGATGGGATCTGTCTTTTTTACACAATACCGAAAGAATCCGATTGCTCAAAGTACTTATCGTATTTAGCTTGGGATCTGTGACTGGCTTGGTCACGCTATCACACCTATTAGGCTATGTATTAAAACATTACAAACAAGCAACCTTTGCTCTTATTACTGGATTTATTACTGGCTCATTAGGAGTCGTATGGCCTTGGAAACATAAAATCTATAAAACCAATGCTATGGGCAATGTGTTAAAGGATACTCATGGCAATGCCATCTTGGATAATTATGATCGATACCTACCTGCTATATCAGATGCTTCTACTTATACCGCACTGTTCTTTATGGTATTTGGGATCGGAATTGTGCTTTGGCTAGAATGGTATGGTGCCAAAACTTCTAAAAAAATAACATCATGAATATTTACGGTTTGCTCGGAAAGAATATCGGTTATTCTTTTTCGAGAAATTATTTTTCTAAGCGATTTGAAAAAGATAATGCTGCTTGCGAATACCAAAACTTCGATATCCCTTCGATAGAGGAACTGCCATCGGTACTTGCTGCACAAGACATCAAGGGAATGAATGTAACGATCCCTTATAAACAGGCTGTGATCCCGTACTTAGATACCTTAGACCCTGTGGCGGCAGAAATTGGAGCTGTAAACGTAGTTAAATTTGACACTAATAATCGATTGATTGGCTACAATAGTGATTATTATGGATTTTCTGAATCTCTGAAACCACTCCTGACCGATGGGGTAAAAAAAGCACTCATACTCGGTACAGGTGGTGCTTCTAAAGCAATTGCATATGCCTTGGATCAATTAGGTATTGCCTATCAATATGTATCTAGAACACCTGCTGCACATCAAATCAGCTATGAAGCGTTAGATGCCGCAATGATTGAGTCGCATCAATTAATTATTAATTGTACTCCGCTAGGCACACATCCTAATATAGCACAATGCCCTCCAATAGCATATGACCATTTAACTGCTGATCATATATTGTATGATTTGATTTACAATCCAGAGGAAACTACTTTTATGAAACATGGCAAAGCACAAGGCGCCACTGTGATTAATGGATTACAAATGCTTATTTTACAGGCAGAAAAATCTTGGGAAATCTGGAATGAATAACAATTAACACTTCATAAAACTACTATAATTAACAATACCTTAAGGTATTCCTAAAACACACCATTTACTTTGACTTTATAGAAGATGTTAGTATATTAGTCATGACTTTATATCATTTTAATGATTATAAAGCCATGAATACTAAGAGCAACAAAGTACTATTAAGTTAGACGATAAAAACTTTTTTACAATGCCCATACATGATAACCTGTCCCAGACAGATGGAAATGAAGATACTAAACCTAAGACCATGGATACTACTACAACTAGCAACAGTAATGACACTGTACAATCTGAAATAGACACGAATTTACAGGAAACAACAAATACATCGCAAGAGCAAGAAGCAACGACTACTACTGTAGAAAATGATGCTACTACAGCTACAGATGATACTGTGCTTACTGAAATGCATGAAGCAGTGGCTAAGGATAGTGAGGATGAGGCTAAGTTGGAACGACACGACATTGTAAAAAAAGATTATCATGCGATGAGTAAAGAGGAGCTCATCAAAGAATTACGCCACTTAATTGCTACTGAAAAAGTACAAGCTATTAAGGAGCATGTAGAAGAGATCAAAACTGAATTTAATGAAAAATTCAATGAAGAAGTAGAGCAGAAAAAAGATGAATTCTTGGCTGATGGAGGTGATATTATTGATTTCTACTACTCTACCCCACTAAAAAAAGAATTCAACTCTGTCTATTTTGATTACAAAGAGAAGCGTAATTCTTACTACCAAGCACTTAAAAAAGATTTACAAGCCAATTTACAAAAGCGTCTAGATATTATAGAAGAATTAAAGGGCTTGCTAAATATGGAAGAGAATATCAATTCTACCTATAATCACTTTAAGGAGATTAAAGAAAAATGGCATAATGCGGGTCCTATTCCTAGAGATAAGTACAATACTGTATGGAATACCTACCACCATCATACCGAAAACTTCTACGATTTCTTACACCTGAATAGGGATTTTAGAGATTTAGATTTTAAACACAACTTAGATCAAAAACTAAAAATCATAGAACGTGCTACTGAACTTGCTCAAGAAACTGATGTAAATAGAGCGTTTAGAGAACTACAGATTTTACATAAAATGTGGAAAGAAGATTTAGGACCTGTAGCCAAAGAGTACAGAGAACCGATCTGGGAAAAATTCAGTGCGCTTACGAAACAAATTCATGAAAACCGCCAGCAATACTTTAAACAACAAGATGCTGTGTATGAGCAAAACCTTGTGGTTAAAGAAGAGATCATTGCTCAAATTATCGAAGTAGGTAGCGATCACCCTAAGAACCATGCGGGTTGGCAACAAAAAATCAAAGAGATTGAAGCGCTTAGAGAATCGTTCTTTAAAGCTGGTAAAGTACCTGCTAATGTTAATGAAGAAACATGGAGCAAATTTAAAGGTGCTGTTAGAGAATTTAATAGAACTAAAAATGCTTTCTACAAAGGTTTAAAAAAGGATCAGTTTGAAAACTTAAATAAAAAGATGGAGCTGATCAAAATTGCAGAAGATAACAAGGACAGTGACGATTTTGCAGTAACCACTCCACTGATGAAGAAAATCCAATCGGATTGGAAAAAAATTGGGCATGTTCCTCGTAAAGACAGTGATAAAATCTGGAAACGTTTTAAGGATGCTTGTAACTTCTACTTTGATCGCATTCATGCAGAAAGAGATGAGGCTAACAAAGAAGAAATGGTTGCTTACGAACGTAAAATAGCGCATCTAGAAGCCTTAAAAACTGTGACGCTGACAGGAGATGTAAAAGCTGATTTAGAAACGATCACGCAGAATATCAGTGAATGGAAAAAACTAGGTAGAGTGCCTTATAAGAAGAAAAATATAGAGTCTGATTATAATAAGGTACTCGACACATTATTTGATCAATTGAATATGAGTCGCCAAGAAACAGAAATGGTCAAATATGAAAACAAACTGAATGCACTTTCTAATCAGAGTGATGATAGAGCATTGAAAAATGAGCAAAATTTTATTCGCAAAAAAATCGACGAAGTAAATGGAGAAATTCGTCAATTAGAGAACAATCTTCAGTTTTTTAAACATGCGAAAGATGATAACCCATTGGTAAAAGAAGTGCACAAAAACATAGCGAAGCATAAGGATACATTAGAAGTATGGAAGGCTAAATTAAAGAAGATCAAACAGCTTTAATTTCTGTATGAATTGCGCTTTATGTGGTACTCGTACCACGCTATTTTCGGTTACGCATCAAAAAAAGTATCATATTTGTAGTACTTGCAAGAGTATCTCATTACATCCCTCATATTTTTTATCTAACACAAATGAACGCAAGCGATATGAGGCTCATAATAATGACATTCATGATATCGGCTATCAGCAATTTGTATCGCCAATCGTGAATGCTGTTGTACGAGATTTTCTTCCGAAGGATAGCGGTTTAGATTTTGGTAGTGGTAGTGGTCCTGTGATTACTGCCATGCTCAGAAAAAAGCACTATACGATACAGACCTATGATCCATTTTTTGATCCTAATGAAGCTGCCTTAACAACAACTTATGATTATATCGCATGCTGTGAGGTAATGGAGCACTTTTATGATCCTCATAAAGAATTTTCATTGTTATTCTCATTGCTGAAACCAAATGGGCGTCTGTATTGCAAAACCAAGTTGTTTTCGCCTACTGTAGAATTTGATTCATGGTGGTATAAAAATGACCCTTCGCATGTGTTTTTCTACTCAGAGACATCTCTGATATGGATTAAAGAACATTTTGGGTTTTCTGATGTAACCGTAACCAAGGACTTAATCACATTTATCAAATAGAGACGCATATTGGTAGTACACCGACAACTCTCTATATCATTTTTTGATCAATACAAGGTGAAGTTTAAGTTCCGTAGCGCTGCTATGCAACTAAAAAATTGCTGTATTTGATCACAAAATCTTAGTTTTTCGCTGAAATCAAAAAAGTTTAAATCACTTCAGTATAAAAAAAGCTACTAGCACAAAAACTAGTAGCTCTCTTCTAACACACCCAGAAACAGGGTATAATACCTGATGGTCGTGATTTCACACTACATCAGGTACACATCTCTATTCACAATTAATTGCTGTAACCAGGGTTCTGATCTAACTCTGGATTTGCATCTCTTTCTCGTTGTGGAATTGGTAATACCAAAAAGTTATCGTTATACGGTAATGCTCCCGCAGTCCCTTTGAGCCTTTTTATATCATGCAATGCAAAGCCCTCAAACGCTAATTCTCTTTTTCGCTCATCGATGATATCTTGTAGTGTAAGTGCTGTTAATGGAGCTGCATTGGCTCTAGCTCTTAACGCATTCAGTTCTGCTAAAGGTGCTAAACCAATGGTAGTAGTCTCCCTAAAGTTTGCTTCTGCTCTAATTAAGTGCATTTCTGCAATACGTAAAAATGGAATATTCGCAAACTGAGATTGCCACTTGGTCGTTGCTCTTCTACCCCTTGTTGATATGTAAAAGAAACTACCTCTATCATCATTCACATCATCAAATATGGTAAGGTAACTATCATTGATCTCTATATCTGGATTTCCAGATCTACCTCCAAAGTCACTACTTGCCCAGAAAGTATTCATGTTATTCCTACCATCCTGACTGGTAATTTGCCAAGCAAAAATATCTTCGGTAGCATTTTCATCATTATTAAATGCTGCTTCGTAACTAGCTGTAAGTGCATGACCACTATTCGCTAACACATCGTTTGCTGCATCTCTAGCGGCTGGGTAATTTTGCTGCTGCAAGTATACTCTAGCTAATAATGCTTGTGCTGTATACTTATCTGCAAAGATTCCATTGCTATCAGGCAGTAGTGCATATGCTTCTTTTAAATCATTGATCACTTGCTCATAAACAGTAACTACTGTGGCACGTGTAGGGAATGTAATTTGATCTGTAGACAGTACTGCTTCTGTAATGATCGGCACTCCTAATTGTGTATTCGGTGTAGTTGCATCATAAGATTGTGCAAAAAAGCGAACCAAATCAAAGTATACCAAGGCTCTCAGAAATTTAGCTTCTCCTTCTATTGTAGCACGTTCTGTAGCATTTTCTATTGTTTCTATATTGGCTAATACAATATTGGCTTGGTTATTTACTTCATAGGCATTTAACCAAAAATTTCGAACAAATGTATTGGTAGTGGTCACCTGTTTTCTATCCATTTCTGCTAGATTACTAAAAGTACCATTCCAAGAAAGCGCACCAGCATTGGCTAATAGCTCAGAGGCTATATTTAACCTTCCTCCGTAAGAGGCAACTTGTCCTGCTTCGTCATAGATACCTACCAATACCTTTTTTACATTGGCAGGGTCACTCAATACGACTTCTGTTGTTATTTTATCTTCTGATTCTAAGTCTAGATTGTCTTCGCATCCATAGAATGAAAGTATCAATACCAGAAAGGATGCTTGTGCTATATAATTTATTATTTTCATGTGTTTAAAGATTATTTGAGAAATCAATATATGAACTCAACATACGATCTTTCTTTATGCAAGCAAAAAATATGATGGCTCATTTGAATGGTTCTCTTTTTTTTAAAAATCAATATTTACCCCCATTGTATAGGTCTTGGCTGGCGGAGCAGAATAAAAAGTCTCTCCTACTTGTATATCGCTATTACCATTGATGTCTACTGTAGATTCTGGATCATACCCATCGTAATCCGTAAAGGTTAGCAAATTAAATCCTGTAAAATAGATACGTACTCTACTCAGGTAATACTTCTTGGTTATATCAGCAGGTATCGTATACCCTAGCGTCAGGTTTCTAAGTCTAACAAAATCAGAATCTTGCAAGTAACGCGTTGATTCTTGTTGCCCATTTTCTTCAAACAATCTCGCTTGTGGTATATTGGTAATGTCTCCTGGCCGTTGCCATCTTGCTAATTGATCTCTCGTCTGATTATCAAAAACTCCCCCATTTCCTGACTGATAACTCCCCGCATTGTTATAGATAGAAGCGCCCCATTCCCCCTGTAATGTACATGAAAAATCAATGCCTTTATAGGTCAATGTATTGGTTATTCCACCTATCAGGTTTGGAAAAGGACTTCCTGCAATGACACGGCTTGCTTCATTAAAATTATTGGTGGTAGAACGGTCGATGGTACCATCTGCTCTTTCTGTATTTCTAATAAACAATGCATCTCCATTTGCTGGATCTACACCTGCATATTCTACTAAGTAAAAGGAAGAAACCGTTTCTCCTTTTCGCACAATATTTCTCCCTTCTATGATATCCCCTCCTGGTAAATTGGTTACTTCATTGGTAAATGTAGATAGATTGAAGGAGGTATTCCAGTTAAAATCTTCTGTTTGGATGTTTCTGGTATTCAATACAAATTCGAAACCACTGTTCTCCATTTCTCCGATATTGGTACTAATTTCATTAAACCCAGAAGTTCCCGGTATGGGCTTATCTAGCAATAGTTTATCTGTCTTCTTTTCGTAATAATCGATTTCTCCAGTGATTCTATTGTTAAACAACCCAAACTCTACTCCTACATCTACTTGTGTCGTTCGCTCCCATTGTAGGGATGGATCTCCTAATTGCGATGGAGATAAACCTACCACTTGATTAAAAGGCGTACCTTCGAATAAAGTAACACTTTTAAAATTATCAATCCCTGCATTTCCTGTAATCCCCCAGCTTCCTCTAAGTTTTAATAATGATAGTGCCGTCGCGTTTTCTAAAAACGCTTCTTCAGACACAATCCATCCTAATGATGCCGCAGGGAACCATCCAAATTTATTATTCTTACCGAATCGTGAAGAACCGTCATTACGCAAACTAGCTTTGAATAAATACTTATTAGCAATCGCTAGATTTACTCTTGCGAAGTATGATAAAAAGTTAAAACGCTCTCGATTGGTTTCTCCTCTAGTTATTTCTGCTGCATTGACCAGAGTCTGCGCATCATCTGATGGAAATCCTTGTCCTTCTAAAAACTGTCTTCTTCTAAAACTATCTTCGTAACTCATTCCTACTACAGCTTCTACATCATAGCTATCTTTAAACAATTTTTGGTACGTAAAGTAGTTATTCAGGTTATACTTTTCTGTTTGTATACTACTTGCTGAAGCAAAACCTCCTACAGATTGTGACTGTGTCAAACTACCCGAAAATCGTTCTGCTACTTGTGCTAGAAAGTCATATCCTATTTCTGTACGAAAGCTCAAATCAGGAACAATCTGATACTCGGCATAGGTATTGGCTAATACTCTCCATAAATTCGTTTGGAAATCGCCATTAACTTCATCTATTAGAAAATTATGATATAATGTAGTATTAATATTAGGTGTCCCATCTGCTAAAAAGGCTGGTGATAATGGTGTCTGTGCAATCGCTTGTAGTGGTGTTTCAAATTGATTATCATTAGCGATACGATCGATAATAGTTCTAGAAATGGTACTATTGGTACCTACGCGTATCTTTTTAGACACTGTATGATCTATATTGGTTCTAAACGTATAACGCTGCAATGCATTTCCTCTTACGATACCTTCGGTATTATTATACCCTGATGAGATAAAAAATTTCGTTTTTTCATTTCCACCAGATACTGATACACCTACATCTTGTACAAAACCACTTCCTAGTGCTAAATCTTGCCAATCTGTATCGACCTCTCCATTTCTCCAATCCAAACCATTGGCATAGCCATCGAAGTCTTCATCTATCTCTTCTTGAGGTTTTCCTACGTTTAATGAAGACTCTGTGATGAGTTCTACATATTCTGAAGCGTTGAGCCACTCTCTCTTATTAGTGGGTTGGCTAATTCCGTATGAAGTATTTAGTGATACTTTGGTTTTTCCACTCTTTCCTTGTTTCGTGGTAATAATGACAACACCGTTGGTACCTCGTGCTCCATATATTGCCGCAGAAGAAGCATCTTTTAGGATATCGATAGAAGCAATGTCATTAGGGTTTAAAGCGACCAATGGATTAATGGGAGAATCATTAATAGATTCATCTTTATTGGTTATAGGAATTCCATCTACTACATATAGTGGTTCTTGTGAAGAAGAAATAGTAGCAACCCCTCGTACTCTTACTTTGATACCTCCTTCTACTTTTCCATTAATCTGAGTAACCTGTACCCCCGCTGCCTTTCCTGTTAGCGTGCTCTGCAAACTAGGTGTAGGGATTTCTTCTATATCCTTAGATGTCACAGAAGCAATGTTATCTGTAATCTTTCTTCGGCTTTGTGTTCCAAACCCTACAACAACTACCTCTTCTAACGCGCTTACGTTTTCTAACAGCACAATATCCAATGTAGTTTGGTCGGTAATCTTAATTGCTTGGTCTGAAAATCCAATGTACGAAAACAAAATGGTATCTCCAGGTGCTACATCTATGCTGTACCTACCGTCGAAATCTGTTTGTGTCCCCTTGCTTGTGTTTTTAACAAGTACATTTACCCCTGGCAATGGCAATCCAGATTCATCACTTACTATACCAGATAGCATGCGGTCTTGAGCAAACATCATACCTGATAACAGCAAGGTTAGAATCATCAATTTGTAATGATTTTTCATAAATAAATTTTGGAAGAATTAAGTTAGTATTAAGTCATAATCATACAGAGAAGGCAGGTGTATGATGAAGGCTAACTCAAACTTTTACCGAAAATGATTTCAACTTTCTTTTCGGAATTGTATAACGAATCCTGCGCTTCTCTATACGTATGATTACAAAGTAAAATAATAGAAAAAATAATTCAAAACAGGTAATTCTTATCAACGTTTACCTATATCGATGATTGGTTACTCGTACACAACAAGTACGGTTTTTCCGTAATGCCCAAGCTTGCTTTTACTTAGCTTTTTTTAGCGATTGGTATGTAAGGCCATACCTTATAAAACCTACAGATAACAAAAATTTCACAATTTTAACCTATAAAAATTTATGCGTGGTAAATACGTATTCTCTTTAACAAAACTATAAATATAGTACCTTAAAAAAATCACTTTCTAAACACTTAACACACAAAAGATTAACATAATCATAACAAAACTAAACTGCTTTTCGAAGGTTTTTACCGTCATTAGGTTCATATTCTTACGAAAACCCATGCGTAGCTATACGATGCAATGTTTTTTTATTGAAGTGCTATAAACCTTTTGCAATTGGTTATAAAATGATCTTTTGCACCCAAATTTTGCAATTTTTGGTTTTCGAATGCTGTTGTGCGACAAAAAATCACTGCGTTTGATCACAAAATCTTACGATGTTCGCTGAAATCAAAACAAGTGCAAACCACTTCACTTCGTGAAGGAAATGATGAGTTCAAAAGATCTAAGAACCCGAAGATAAAATAATGATGTCAAACAAATTAAATACAATACATTACTAAATAAAAGACTTAATATATTCAGATGGTGTACTATGATTGTATTTTTTAAAGGATTTATTGAAAGTCACTTTGTTATTAAAGCCTACTTCGTAAGCAATATCAATAATGGTATATTTCTTACCTTTTTCTCCCGCTTTGAGTAGTTTTTTAGCTTCTTCAATCCTGTATTTATTCATAAGCTCAAAGAAATTCAAACCAAAGTTTTCATTAATAATCTGTGAAGTATTATGTCTGGAAGTGTCTAATAAAGAGGATAACTTTTGTAATGTGATATCATTTTGCTTATACACTTTCTCTACATCTAATAAATATAGTAACCGTTCTAGTAATTCTGTAGCTAAAGCTGGTGTTAGTCCTGATTTTTCGTATTTAATTTTCTTACTAACTTCCTCATCTTGATGTTTTTTGTCCGCTGCTATTTCTGGCGTACTCCATACATTACCAAAAATACTAGGCTGTATAAAAGCGGTATACCCTACATACAATACCAGTACCCCCATAGCTATGATCTGTACGTAATACAAATAACCTCCGTATTTATACTGTGTAATAAAAAAGATATATCCTGCATACGAAAGTATGTATACAGAACATACAATAACTATATTACGCTGCCATAGCATCATTTCATTAGTCAGCTTGTTATTTTTTTGACGCATTTGTAAATACATACGCACCATCAATCCTCCATAGATGAGTAACAACGTTAACTTGGTAAATGAAATAAACTTGATGTATGGATATTGATTATGTATTATAATTTTCATCTTTTCTTCCGCAGGGAGTAGATACACTGGTATCAAGAGCATCAATAACACCACTGTAGGCAATACATGCAGTACGTCTATAGGTTTGAATCTGTATTGGGTAGTAACTCTTTTAAAATAAAAATAGATAAGCGGTCCATAGAGAAAAGAAAATACCGTAGACATATACACACTATGTGGTAACTCATACATGTAATTGGTTAATCGTAAACTAATATGAAAGATGAAAAACGAGTGCATCCATACAAAGATACTCATCAAGCAATTCGCTATGCGATCTGCTTTTTTTCGTAAGTTCAGCATCACTGCTATAAAAAAACCTATCCCACTAACATACAAACAGAATATACCCCAGAAATTGATCTTTTTTAGATACTTTCTTTGCAATTGCTGATAGGCAGGAACATCCTGAATACTGGTAAAATAACTATGATCTACAAAAGAGACGTCTAAACTCGCCATCACATAACGATGAATGTACTTACAGGCATCTATTGGATGATTAGATTGCACATTAGCAAATGCTAATTGCTTTAATTGCATAATACTATCTTGCTCTATTTGAGTAGCGATAGGTTCTGTATTCGTATGTAAAGACGGCATAGAAAACGCTGCTACATCTCCTAATGTAGTTCTAGCAGATATATCATTACAAAGCACGCATATAAAGTATACAAAAAGTAAACTTGTGAGTTCTACGTGTTTTTTGATTAGAATAGACCGCATTATTATACCACCTTAGCAATAAGCTGATCTCACTACGTATTGTGTGATCAGTTATACATCCTTAATTTACAAATTAATTTCTTAAAAAAATCTTATTAAAACTTGCCGAAAATACTCTCGTGATAAGAGTATGGGGTATCGCTTCGTGATTGTTTCTTTACAAAAGAACAACAATTACGGTAAAACAGCAATTTTTGTAATTAAAATCTGCAGGGTAAATTTCACTCGTTTTTATGCAAAAAATTAGTATTCTAGCTATGAACTCATCTTGACTTTTTCTTTTTCCTAAAAAATGACTGAAATTCGCCTGCATTTAGTCACAAAGTCTTCAATTTTCGCTAAAATCAAAAAAGTTCACATTACTTCATTACATACTATCTATCCTACATAAGTGGTTTATTATGTAATTTTCGTTTTTATAGTTTTTTTGCCTGTTCCCAGTACACATCCATTTCAGCCAATGTCATTTCTTCCAAGCTTTTATTGTGTTCTTTGGCTTTGGCTTCTAGATACTGAAAGCGTTTTATAAATTTTTTATTCGTGCGCTCTAAAGCATCTTCTGGATTAATTTTTAAAAATCGAGCGTAATTGATCATCGAAAACAATACATCCCCAAACTCTGCGGTCATATTCTCATGATCCTGTACTTTAATCTCTTCTTGCAATTCTGCTAATTCCTCTTGTAGCTTTTCAAAAACCTGTTCTGGAGCTTCCCAGTCGAATCCTACTCCAGCTACTTTATCCTGTATACGACTTGCTTTCACCATAGCAGGCAAGGAGCGTGGCACTCCTTCTAATACACTTTTTCTACCTTCTTGTAGCTTTATTTTTTCCCAATTGCGCTTCACCTCTTCTTCATCTGCTACTGCTACATCTCCGTATATATGTGGGTGTCTATGGATTAATTTTTCGCAAATACCATTAGCTACATCTGCTATATCAAAATCCTTCGTTTCACTACCGATCTTCGCATAAAAAACAATATGCAATAATAAGTCTCCTAATTCTTTTTTTACTTCTTCTAGGTCATGGTCTAAAATTGCATCTCCTAGCTCATAGGTTTCTTCTATGGTTAGGTGCCGTAACGACTCCAAGGTCTGTTTTTTATCCCATGGGCATTGTGCTCTCAATTCATCCATGATGGTTAATAATCGATCAAAAGCTGCTAGTTGTTCTTCTCTAGAATTCATCTATTGGTACTGTATTTTTTAAAAAGATAATGTATGCATTCTGGATTGTGTAGCTGTAAAGTCTGTCATTAATTGCGCTATGATGGTTTTTGCTGGTTGTATCTCATGAATCAGCGCAGCTACTTGACCGATTTCTAATTCCCCTTCGTCTAGATCTCCTTCAAACATTCCTTTCTTAGCCCTAGCACGTCCTAAGAGTGCTTTTAATGCTTCTGGAGTTGGATGCGTGGCATACAATGCCTGAATATCATTATAGAACTTATTCTTTAACAAACGAACCGGGGTCAATTCTTTTAAGGTAAGCTGTGTCGCCCCTTCTGTGGCATTGACCACCATCTCCTTAAAAGCAGGATGCGACGAGGCTTCTTCGCTCGCTACAAACCGACTACCGATTTGTACGCCATCAGCACCTAATGCCATCACTGCATACATCGCTGCTCCTGTAGCTATTCCTCCTGCCGCAATCACAGGGATTTCTATTTTTTCTTTTACAATAGGCAATAAAGCGAGTGTAGTAGTTTCGTCTCTTCCGTTATGTCCCCCTGCTTCGAAGCCTTCTGCTACAATAGCATCTACTCCTGCTTGTTGCGCTTTTAATGCGAATTTTAAGCTACTTACCACATGTACTACAGTAATTCCATGTTGTTGTAAATATGCCGTATACGTTTTAGGGTTTCCCGCAGATGTAAATACTATTCCTACTTCTTCTTCGATCAGAATCGCTATAATCTCTTCTAAATTGGGATATAACATTGGAATATTCACTCCAAAAGGCTGTGAGGTAGCTTTTTTGCACTGCTGAATATGAGTTCTCAGCACATCGGGATACATAGAGCCTGCTCCGATGAGTCCTAGCCCTCCTGCATTACTCACCGCACTGGCTAATTTCCAACCACTAGTCCATATCATACCTCCTTGGACAATAGGGTATTGTATTCCGAATAATTTTGTAATTGCATTCATGAGACTTATATCTAGCGTTCGATAATGGCACGTATTTGATTGGTACTTTACACTGCTACAATATACAAAGTGATTCACAAAAAATGATGTAAAATTACAGTAACTACTGTATATAGAATCACCACCCTACGAACACAAGAACGAAGGGTACAGATCTCTAAGAAATCACTCCTGAACCGACGAGCTCTTCTCCTATGTACCAAGCCACAAATTGCCCTTCGGTGATAGCACTCTGCGCTGTTTCGAATACTACATATATTCCATCTGCTACTTGATGTAGGGTAGCTTGATCCAATGGCTGTCGATACCGTATTCTAGCTTGTACTACTAAGGTCTCGCCTACTCCAATTTTTAGATCTTCTCGCACCCAGTGTATTTCTTCATTGCTTACGAATAGCGCTTTTCTATACAACCCAGGATGTTTTTTTCCTTGCCCTGTATAAATCGTATTGGTCGTGACATCTGTTTCAATCACAAACAAAGGTTCTGGAGTTCCCCCAACGGCCAATCCCTTACGCTGACCTTTGGTGTAATAATGCGCTCCTTGGTGTTTCCCTACTACCTTACCTTCTGTCTCCTGATAGGTATATTTATGCGCTAAAAACGTAAGTTCCTCTTCTTTGGAATCGAAGTGCGTAGGAATGGCTTGGTATTGCGCCTGATCTGCTGGGATTTCTATAATCTTTCCTTCCTTGGGTTGTAATTTTTGCTGCAAGAATTCTGGCAGTCTTACTTTACCGATAAAACACAACCCTTGCGAATCTTTTTTAGTCGCAGTCACTAAATCCTGTGCCGCTGCGATCTCTCTTACTTTGGGTTTGAGTAATTCTCCTACAGGAAATAAGGTTTTAGCTAGTTGCTCCTGCGATAACTGACATAAAAAATACGATTGATCTTTATTCGGGTCTTTTCCTGCCAGCAATCGATGTACAACCTCCCCATCTTTAGTGATCGTTTCTTTTCTACAATAATGTCCTGTGGCTACATAATCTGCTCCTAATGACAGGGCTATTTTTAGAAATACATCGAATTTAATTTCTCGATTACACAACACATCTGGATTGGGAGTTCTTCCTTTTTCATACTCATTAAACATATAATCCACGATGCGTTCTTTATACTCCGCACTAAGATCTACCGTCTGAAAAGGGATTCCTAGTTTTTCTGCTACCAATAATGCATCATTACTATCATCTAACCAAGGGCATTCATCAGATATGGTCACGGAATCATCATGCCAGTTTTTCATAAAAAGCCCTATGACTTCATACCCTTGTTCTTTTAACAGATAGGCTGCTACACTAGAATCTACTCCACCCGACAGCCCTACAATTACTCTTTTCACACGCTTCTTTTTTTGTTATGTAATATACATACACTATTCAGAGGTGCAAAAATACTAAATTAATCATTGAAGAGGGCGTTACCCTAAGGGGTCGGGCTATCCGCTATATCTTTTTTGGTTTTTTAAGAAACCAAAAAAGGATGCCGCTGCTATCCCTAACGCGGTAATTGTGTTAGACATTAAAAGTAACACAGTAATTTCCTATCTTTTCTTCTGTAGCGGAAATAATTTCTGTTCTTTTAACTTTCCTGCTTCGTAATAATTCCAGACACCGTCTTTTCTGTTTTTCTTGTAGTTCCCCTCTATTTTTAATACGCCCTGAGTATCAAAAAATTTAGTAGGCCCGTGTAATTGATCATTTACATAGCTGTATTCTTTTATAATAGTGCCTTTATCGGAATATAGAATTCTTTTTCCCTCTCTCTTACCAGCTATATAGGTCGTTTTTTCTGTAAGTTGTCCGTTTTTGAAATACGTTAGCTGTTCGCCATCAAGCTTTCCTGCTGTATACATTTCTGTCATCATCACCTTTTTCGATCCGTTATGATAGTACTTCCATACACCCACGCGTTCTTTTCCTATCATAGTTCCTTCACTAATCACAGCGCCTCTAGCAGTAAAATATTGTACTTGCACGGTGTTCGAAGTTTTAGAAAATCTTTTGATAGCTGTAGGTTGTTTTCCACTCGTAGGTTTATAAAACTTAAACACTCCCACTTCCTTTCCGTGGTCGAAAGTACCTTCGTATCGTACTTGTGTACTATTTTCATATGTTTTTTTCCATTGTCCATGTCTTTTTCCATCTGCATCCATCGCATTAAATTCTTGCGATACTGCTATACATGAGCTTAGTAGTAAAACGAAACATAATATTCTGGTATTCATACGTATCTAAAAGTTTAATCAATAGCTATTTTATAGCCAAAAAGTATACCAATATAGGTATTCATGCAATAAAATGTGGCTATTTTTTATAAAAATACACTGATTTTGCATTTGCATTCGCACCACTTAGACAAAGAATATTCAATTCCTTTTGCAAATCAACTTTATAAACTGAAACGAGTTCTTTATACAACCAAGGTATACGCTCGTTTAATCTCCCTAAAAATCAATACAAAAAAACCATTTTTGAAGCATTAAACCTTTAATTTAAAAAAAATGAAAACAACTAAAATCTTTATTACCCTTCTTGCAACCTCTTTATTTGTTACTTCATGTACTAAAGACACGCTTAATGATGAAGTGGCTTCAGAAAATATTTCTACGGATGAAATTATTGCTAAAAACTTTGGCCACCTTACAATTGCTCCTAATGATCCACTAGGTGCATTTTTTTACGAACAGTTCAATTTAGATCTAGACGTTATCGTTGATGGGAATGATTTCCTAAATTCAATTACTAATTTATCAAACAAAAAAGTTAGAGTTATTGTAAAAACAACAAACGGGAGAAAGATTCATGACACAGTATTAAATACTAATGAAAATAGTCTAATATTCCTAGAGGCAGGAAATCGTTATATCGTTTCTGCAATAAAACCAAGATCATAATTTTTTATTTCAGATACGCTCCAAGTAATTATTAATTGTGGATCTTTAAAAAATTAGACAACAGAGATGATAGCATTACTTTTTTCATTACAGTAAATAATTGCGTTAGGGATAGTAGCGGCATCCTTTTTTGTTTTCTTACAAAACAAAAAAGATACAGCGGATAGCCCGACCCTTGGGGAACGCCCACATCATTTTAAAACAAATCACCCTATAAAAAAACCCGACTTCTAGATAGTGTCGGGTTTTTATTGTTATTTTTTCGTGCGTTGCTGTTGTTCTGCTTGCTCCATGAGCTCTTTCATCTTCTTCTGAAACTTCCCTTGCTTTTTAGGTTTCTTTTTGTTCTCCTGTATCTTGGCGTGTATCTTATCTTCGTCTATAATGACATGTTTGATGACCAACATAATCCCTATCGTAATCAAATTAGATATAAAATAATAGAGGGATAATCCACTGGCGTAATTATTAAAGAACACTAACATCATGAGTGGCGATAGGTACATAATAAATTTCATATTAGGCATTCCTGGCTGCTGTGTTTGCATGGTCTGCCCAGTGGTCATGGTCATATAAATAAAGATGGCGATCGATGCTAGTATCGGAAATAAACTAATGTGATCTCCGTAGAAAGGTATCTCGAATGGTAGCTTAGCGATGGTATCATAACTGGATAAGTCATCTGCCCATAAAAAGCTTTTTTGCCTCAGATCAAAGGCACTCGGGAAGAAATTAAACAAGGCATAGAATACTGGAATCTGCATCAAGGAAGGCAAACATCCGCTCATAGGACTTGCTCCAGCCTTGCTATACAACGCCATGGTTTCTTGCTGCTTTTTCATCGCATTATCCTTATGCTTCTCATTGATTTCTTCGATTTCGGGCTTTAGAATCTTCATCTTAGCCTGCGAAATATATTGCTTGTACTGTACTGGCGATAAGACCAACTTAATCAGCACCGTCATAAGAATGATAATCAACCCATAAGAACCGATAATGGTACTCATAAAGTTAAAGAGAGGAATGAATAAATATCTATTGATAAATCCAAAGATCCCCCATCCTAAAGGTACTATTTCGTCTAGGTTTCTATCGTAGCTATTTAATATTTTATAGTCTGTAGGACCGTAATACCAATCCATGTGGTAGTTGAGCTCTCCTGCTTCTAGCGCTAAGGGTGCTGAGGCTTCGAACTCCTTGGTTACGGTTACATCTTTATCTTCTAGATCGCTAGATGCGATTACATTTGTAGAGGTAAAAGTGGCTTCTTTAAATGGTGTATCGGTAAGTAATACAGAGGTAAAGAAATGCTGCTTAAATCCGATCCATGTTACGTCCTCTTCGTTTTCTTCATCAGTTTTCCCTTGTCCTGTGTAACTATCTTTTCCGCCATCATACTCATAGGTGATTTCGGTATACCTATTTTCGTAAGTAGCACTTTTGGCCTGTCTAATGGCTTGTAATTTCCAATCTAGATTGATCGGTTGGCTGCTATTAAAGATTTGTTGTAATCCCTGAGATCGAATCGAGAAATCCACCATATACTCGTTTGGCTTCATCTCGTATCTGTACTCCAGATATTTATCAGCAGCTACTTTTAGCTTCATCGATAGAATGGTATGTTCACCATTCTTAGACAGTGTAGGTTCGAAGAAAAGGTCTTGTGTATTGAGCGTTCTATTATCTGTCGTACCAAAGTTGATGTTAAAAGATGCATTCTTACCATCTTTGATTAAGTACAAGGGTACGGAATCGTAGGTTTTAAAATTTTTGAGCAGCGCTTCGTGGATATATCCTCCTCTATTACTCACCTTTAGACGTAATACTTCGTTTTCTATCTGTGTGTAACTATCGGTTGCAGAAGGCAATGCTGCTGCATATGCAAAGGCTCCTAATTGTGCTTTGGCGGCTACCATGGCCAGAGAATCCTGTGGATTGGCTACAACGGCTTCATTTTCAACCACAAAGGTGGGCGCTGTAGCAGCTTCTCCTTTTTCTGCTGCTTCGAGCTGGGCTTGTTTTTCTTTTTCGGCAGCTTCAATTTCTTCGGGAGTAGGCTGATTCATGTACATCATTACTCCAAAAATTCCAAAAATAAGTATGAACCCTATTATTGAATTTACATCAAACTTTTTTTCTTCCATTGATATGTGTATAAAAAAGCCTTCTAACTAAATGTCAGCATAAAAGGCTTTTCGATTTTTTAAATTTGTAAAGTATAGGCAATTATCTAGCCAGTTCGGTTTTTATGACACTTTGGCATTTTTTTTGGCTTGTGCATAGGTTACACTAGCACTTACGAATGCTACAAAAAGTGGGTGCGGGTTGGCTACTGTACTTTTGTATTCTGGGTGGTATTGTACCCCCACAAACCAAGGGTGGTCTTTTAATTCGATAATCTCTACTAATCCTGTTTTAGGATTCGTACCTGTGGTTTGTAATCCTGCTTTTTCTAGTTGTTCTCTATAGGCATTATTGTATTCATAACGATGACGGTGGCGTTCTGAAATAGCTGTCTCGCCATATGCTGCGTGTACCTTACTACCGGGTACTAACTCACAGTTCCACGCTCCTAATCGCATAGTACCTCCCATTTCTGTTATATTTTTTTGCTCCTCCATAAGACTGATCACTGGATTCGTTGCCGCTTCGTCTACTTCTATGGAACAGGCATCTTTGAGTCCTAATACATTTCTAGCATATTCTATTACTGCCATTTGCATTCCTAAACAAATCCCAAAAAATGGTATTTTGTTTTCTCTGGCATATTGCACTGCTTTGATTTTTCCTTCGATCCCTCTTTCTCCAAATCCTGGTGCTACTAGCAATCCATCTAGGTGAGCAATCTTTTTTGCTATAGTCGCATCGTCTATAAATTCTGAGTGAATACTTTCTACGCGTACCTTGACTTCTTTTTCTGCTCCTGCATGGATAAATGCTTCTAAAATGGATTTATAGGAGTCTTGTAATTCTACATATTTACCAATCAATCCGATGGTTACTTCGCATTTTGGATTTTTATGACGCTGTAAGAAGTCATTCCACTTATCTAGATTAGGCTGATCATCATCTCTAAGCACTAATTGATTGAGTACTACTGTATCTAATCCTTCTTCGAGCATTAGATTAGGCACATCATATATAGTAGAGGCATCAATCGATTGTATAACCGCTGCTTTCTTTACATTACAGAACAGGGCTAGTTTTCTTCTTAGATCGTCTGATAATTCATGCTCTGTTCTACAAACGAGTATATCTGCTTTGATACCGCTTTCCATCAATGTTTTTACACTATGCTGCGTAGGTTTGGTTTTCAGTTCTCCTGCTGCAGAAAGGTATGGAATAAGGGTAAGGTGTATGACTAATGCATTGGTATCCCCTAACTCCCATTTAAGCTGTCGTACGGCTTCTATATAGGGTAATGATTCTATATCTCCTACTGTACCTCCGATTTCTGTGATTACTATATCGTATGCTCCACTTTTACCTAATAGCTGGATACGCTCTTTGATCTCATTGGTGATATGAGGAACTACCTGTACGGTTTTTCCTAAAAATTCTCCTCTACGCTCTTTTTCGATTACGCTTTGGTAGATTCTTCCGGTCGTTACATTATTTGCCTGAGAGGTGGGTGTATTGAGAAATCGCTCGTAGTGCCCGAGGTCTAAATCGGTTTCTGCTCCATCATCGGTTACATAACACTCTCCATGCTCATAAGGGTTTAATGTGCCTGGATCTACATTGATGTATGGATCTAATTTCTGAATGGTAACTCTATACCCTCTTGCTTGTAATAGTTTTGCTAGGGAAGCTGCGATGATCCCTTTCCCTAATGAAGAGGACACTCCTCCTGTTACAAAAACATATTTTGTATTGGCCATGTAAACGTTACTATTTAATCTGGTGTATAATTTTGCGCAAAAATACAAAGAAGAACCCAAACTGGGTATTGAAAATAATGCAATATTTGAGTTTGATACACTTGGAAGCAACAGTATGGTTTTATAAAGGGTATAAAAAACAAAAATCCTACCGCTGTGCAGCGGTAGGATTTTTGTTTATCCAATAGGTATTTCACTACTATTCTTCTTCTTCCGCAGCAGTTTCTTCTGGCGCTTCGAAATCTGTAATTTCTTTGGCTTGTAAAATATTATACCACTGGATTACTTTTTTCATATCACTAGGATACACTCGATCCTCGTCATAATCTGGTAATATACCACTAAAGAAAGATTGCAGTGTAGCCTTAGACTCTTTATGACTAATGGTTTGTGCTCCACTTTCTTTTTCTTGTATTCTTTTAAACACTTCACGTAGTGGTACTTCTTCTGTGTAGGTGTAGATTGCTATTTCGCTTAATACACTTACATTATGATGAATGCTTACAGACATTTTTTTTCCGTCTGCAAGTGCTTCTACTACAAATCCTGTACGTGTTTGTGTTTTTAATTCGTATAACCCTGGTTTTCCAGAAATCGATAATATTTTGTCTAAACTCATATATTATTTTTTCAAAGAAGGCAAATATCTACAGTTCGATCTAAAAAATCAAACATTGCCTACTCTATTAATTGTAATTCTATATTTTTGATAACGAACTCATCTTGACTTTTTCTTTTATCTAAAAAATGACTGAAATTCACCTGTATTTCGTTACTTTTTTTATCCGTAGCGCTGCTATGAATTTCAAAAAGTGCCTTATCCAGTCAAATTTCTTCTCATTTTCGGTTAAAAACAAAAAATCAAGATGAGTTCTACATTAATTAACGTCCTTTCTTCGCTAACGGAAATTTCATGCGGTATTCTGCATTGATTTTCCCTTTGGATATATTCGTTAGCTTTCCTTTTATCAAACGCTTTTTTAGGCTAGATAGTTTGTCTGTAAACAAAACGCCTTCGATATGATCGTATTCATGCTGTATCACTCTAGCAATTAACCCACTATACTCCTCAGTATGAGGCTCGAAATTTTCATCTAAGTATTTGATCTTGATGGTTTCCTTTCTAAACACATCTTCTCTGACATCTGGGATACTCAAACAGCCTTCGGTAAACGCCCACTCTTCGCCTGTTTCTTCTAGGATCTCTGCATTAATAAACACTTTTTTAAATGTCTCTAGCGATGCTTGTTCTTCTGCTGTTAGCTCTTCATCATCAGCAAATGGAGAAGCATCTACTAAAAATATTCGTATGGGTAATCCTATCTGTGGGGCTGCCAATCCTACTCCATGTGCATTATACATGGTTTCAAACATATTATCTAGCAACTCCTCTAATTTTGGATAGTCTTTATCAATTGGGGCTGCTTTCTTTTTTAGAACTGGGCTTCCGTATGCTACAATAGGTAAAATCATATATCTAATAATGAATAATTGCTGTTTCTTAAAAAACGATATTACTTTAAGTTATAAAGATAATCTTGGAGTATGATCGTGGCACTGATCTGGTCTACCAACGCTTTATCTCTTCTTTTCTTTTTAGATATGCCACTAGCAATCATGGTATCAAAAGCCATTTTAGAAGTAAAACGTTCATCTATCCGCTTTACAGGAATGGATGGATATAATTGCTGTAATTTTTTGATAAATGGCTGAATATACTGTTCTACTTCAGATGCCTCTCCATGCAATCGCTTAGGAGCTCCTAATACAAAGGTTTCTACATCCTCTGTATCGATATAGTTCCGTAACCAATCTAACAATTCTTTGGTAGGTACAGTTGTCAATCCAGAAGCTATGATCTGGGATTCGTCTGTAACCGCAATACCACAGCGTTTTACTCCATAATCAATTGCTAATATACGTGCCATAGCTATTTTTATGCAAAAGTATAATTTTATACCATTTTAGACTTACTATTCTCCACTAAAATCATCCTTTATCAAAGATCACACTGATGCTGTGACATATACTCTACTCCCAATATGCTACACAAAACAGCAAAAGGTAGTATATTTGTAGGCTTAAACCCTTTTCATAATTAGTATTGATGAGCGCCAAAAAAACACTGTATATATTATTAGGTATCATAGCCACTTTATTACTACTCAATATCCTTAGTTTTTGGAATCTACACACTAATGGTTTAGAGGAGGATACTTTTTTCTTTAAAAAATTCAATTTCGACACAGAAAAAAATGTTCCTTCCATATTTTCTAGTGTACTACTATTCAGCGCTGCTGTGCTATTATTTAAGATTGCGATGACCCGACTTACGTTCATTTCTAAAAAATACTTTTGGTATTCACTGAGCATCGTTTTTTTATTCTTGGCACTAGACGAACTCCTTAGAATCCATGAAAAAATAGGAAAACTATTTCCAGTATCCGAGAACACGCCTGATGTATTTCACTATGCATGGGTAATCCCTTATGGTATTGTAACCCTATGCATCGGCATATTGTATATCAAACCTTTATTAAAGCTTCCTAAACAAACATTACTCCTATTTATACTAGCGGGATGTATTTTCATCAGCGGTGCCATCGGTCTAGAAATGATTGCTGGTTGGTCGATCAGCCAAGCTACAGAAACACTTATATCTGTGAGAACCACCCCTCAATTTTTCATCCTATACACTATCGAGGAATTACTAGAAATGCTAGGAGTTACCTTATTTATCTATCAGCTCATTCGGGTATTAGAAGCCTATACACATAGCGATGCTCAATAAGTTCAAACACCATTACTTTCAGTCTGTAGCACCAATGCTTTTCGCTGAAATCAAAAAAGTTTAAACCACTTCATCTTAGAATCTTTATCTTTGCCAAAATTTTACAAAAGATGAACCAACTAAAAGAAACGATAGAGAAAGCGTGGGATGACCGATCGCTTTTACAAGAAACCAGTACACAAGATGCCATACGTGAGGTAGTAGCATTATTAGACGCTGGTGAATTACGTGTAGCAGAACCCATCGAAGGTGGATGGCAAGTAAACGAATGGGTAAAAAAAGGAGTGGTACTTTACTTCCCTATCCAAAAAATGGAAACGCTGGAAGCTGGTATTTTTGAATACCATGACAAAATTCCTTTAAAGAAAGGGTACGAAGCTAAAGGAATCAGAGTCGTTCCGAATGCAGTAGCCAGACACGGAGCTTATATCTCTGCAGGTACTATTTTAATGCCTAGCTATGTAAATATTGGTGCCTATGTAGATGAAGGAACCATGGTAGACACTTGGGCTACTGTAGGTAGCTGTGCACAAATCGGTAAAAACGTACACCTAAGTGGTGGTGTAGGAATCGGTGGTGTATTAGAACCATTACAGGCTGCTCCTGTAATTATCGAAGATAATGCATTTATCGGATCTAGATGTATCGTAGTAGAAGGAGTACATGTAGAAACTGAGGCTGTATTAGGTGCTAATGTAGTACTTACTGCGTCTACAAAAATCATTGATGTAACTGGCGATACTCCTGTAGAATACAAAGGAAGAGTACCTGCAAGATCTGTAGTAATCCCAGGAAGCTACACTAAGGAGTTCCCTGCTGGATCTTACAATGTACCTTGTGCCTTGATTATCGGTAAACGAAAAGAAAGCACTAATAAGAAGACATCCTTAAACGATGCTTTAAGAGAGCATAACGTAGCTGTGTAAATTAGCGCAACTAAAAGCAATATACCATCGCCTAAGCAAATTCGTTTGTTTAGGCGATTTATTTTTTTCGTTTCCGCCTTCTTAATTTCTTGCGATTGGTTTGATCCTGAAACTGCTTACTATACTTGTACATCATAGCATACACTTCTTCAGAAGACCTAGTATACAACTTCGCATACGCCTCTGCAATAATTCGCACCATTACTTTAGACATCCACAATCGTCTAAAATTATGCATTCGCTGTTCAAAAGTAAGGGTACCAAATCGCATACGATTTAAATCGATTAGATAAAAATCATACACCCCTTCTCCCTTATCTACAATCAATGTATTACCAGGTGAATGATCCAAAAAACAAATCCCTGCTTCATGCAATTGATAGGTAAACGCCGCAAATTGTTGTAAAATAGCTGCTCTATTAGGAAAACTACGCTGATGAATCAGCACCCGAAAGTCAAAATCATACGGCACATATTCGCACACGTAATAACTCTCCTTTAGTCCTAAAGAAAATCGCTCGAAATAAGCCACTGGTGTAGGCGTACCAATACCAAATGACTGTAATTTCATTGCATATTCATACGATCGCTTTGCTTTAGACGCTCTAAAAAAACGATACACTATGCTCTGAATAAAAATAGGTGTCTTAAATTTCTTAACCGTAAACACCGTATCGCCAAAAGTCACCTTTCTAATCTCATTTCGATTGCCCTTGGCTATAATTTCTCCCTGCTCCGAAAAGCCCTCAAAGAATGTAAGTAATTGTTTTCCAAACAGTGTATAGTGTGGATTTACCACATAGTGTTGCGACATCTGCCTATTTGTTTTTTTAAGTATCTTTGACGAAGATACTACTTATGAAGAAAATACTCATTATACAGAATAAAAGAATCGGAGATGTACTGATAGCCTCCATTTTACCTAATAATTTAAAACGAATCTATCCTGATTCTCATATTACTTTTTTCTGCTATGAATATGCTGCCCACGTGTTGCATAACAACCCTTCTATAGATCGAATGATCACCACTAAAAACAGTGAACTAAAAAAATTTAAAACACTGTTGCGCACCGCAAAAGCCATTCGCCAAGAAAAATACGACCTGATTGTAGATCCCTATGTAAAAACACAAAGTCAGTTTATGTGTTTATACAGTGGTGCCAAAGAACGTATAGCCTTCCAAAAGAACGTACTTCCTTTTTCATACACCACTCAGATCCCTTTTCTAAAAGATCGCATTTCAGATTATGGAAAAGCCATCGATGATCGTCTAAACATACTAAAGCATATTGCTCCACAAGCAACACTAGACCCCTATCCTAAACTATTTTTAGATGCTCAGGAAAAGGAAAACGGGAAACACTGTTTAGAAAAACACGGCATAGACACTTCCAAAAAAACAATTATGATGGGCGTGCTCGGCAGCAACCCTTCTAAATCATTACCTATAGCATATGTAGCCGAAATCATCGATACGATTACCGCACAGCACGATGTAAACATTCTATTTAACTACATCCCTGCCCAAAAACCGATTGTAGACACCCTATACCAATCCCTACAAAACAAAAAAGGAGTATACCCTGATGTACTAGGCAATACTATTCGAGAATTTATAGAAATCATGTATCACTGTGATCTACTCATTGCCAACGAAGGAGGTACGGTACACATCGCCAAAGCACTCGAAAAGCCCACTTTTACGATCTATTCTCCATATGTAAGTAAAAACAATTGGGCTACCTTCGAAGATCAAAAAAAACATGTATCCATTCACCTCAGCGAAGTAGCTCCAGAGTTATTCCAGAACAAATCTAAAAAAGAGATCAAAGAGACAGGCGACACATTATATCAGCAATTCACCCCTGCACTGATCAACCCTGCTATTAATTCGTTTTTAGCCTTACACCTAAGTTGTAATACACAGCTTGACGTTCCTCAAAAATAACTCTTAAGCTAAAAATAAGTAGGGCGTTCCCCAAGGGTCGGGCTATCCGCTATATCTTTTGGCAGCACCTTAGTGCTACCAAAAGGATGCCGCTGCTATCCCTAACGCAAAAAATCATTTACAAGCTTCAGCATATATCACTACGCCTTTATAAGACGTATACAATAGAAGCTAGTCAAGAAAAATGAAATATGCTTTTCTTCTGCTCCCAAACGATACAATCCCCCTACTTACTCACCAAGTTTTTCGATTCCAAAAGGTGTAGACTTTACTTTTTGTTTTTTGGTAACTGCACGAATGGCTAGGTTTTTATCAATAGACTCTTGCGTTTTATACCCTCTAGGATGATCCAAATGCACACAAATAGCACTGTATCGAATCTGTTTTGCTTTGACACCTATATTAAATAAGCGTTCTCCCAATTCTCGATCTTGCCCTCCGTATTGCATACGCTCATCAAAACCATTCACCGCCAGAATATCTTCTTTCCACCCCGATGCATTATGCCCATTCCAAGTAGCGCCCGTGGGAGTTATAAAGTTTAAAAATGCAGCTTTGGTAACCCCAGAATTCAACTTATTATTCTTAAACGACTTTTTAAGCCCATTGGCTAATAACCATTTTAGATCAAAACAACGCTCCTGTAGGATGTCGTCCTTCGTAATTTTCTGAGAAATATCCATGGGTAACATAAAATACCCTCCAGATAGAAAGTACCCTTTTTCTCTATATTTTATATGCTGGGCTACAAAATCTTTTCTTGGAATACAATCTCCATCACTCATCAGTATATAAGGAGTCGTACACGCCAGAATCGCCTTGTTTAAAATTTTAGATTTCTGAAACCCATCATCTTCATGCCATACATGAATGATAGGATACGACACCTCTTGCTGCATGCGTGTTATTAAATCCTTGGTTTCTTGCTTAGACCCATCATCTGCAATAACGAGTTCAAAAGAACGGTAAATCTGATTGTTATATCCCCACAACACTTTTTCTAACCACTCTGGCGCGTTATAGGTACTGATTATAATAGAAATATCTGTAGTATTCATCGGCGCAAAGATAAAAATATTTACTAATTTTGACCGCATGTCTATTACTGTAATTATCCCTACTTACAACGAAGAAAAGTATATCCTACAAGCGATCCAAAGTGCCCAATTTGCCGATGAAATTTTAGTGATTGACTCCTACAGCACTGACCAAACAGTAGCTATTGCAGAAGCGAATCATTGCAAGGTCATACAACGTGTATTTGATAATTTCTCAAACCAAAAAAACTACGCCATGCAGCATGCACAACACGATTGGATCATGCTACTAGACGCAGATGAATTGCTAGTCCCTAGACTACAACAGGAAATCGCCACTACTGTACAACAAAAAGGAACCGAGTATGTAGCGTTTACCATTCCTAGGCATAACTTTTTTATGACTAAGTTTCTATCCTTTGGTAGCAACAGAAACGAAAGACTGATTCGATGTTTTCATAGAAAACACTGTCATTACGAAGGACTGGTACACGAAAAATTGATCTATGACGGAAAACTAGGTCAACTCTCTAATTTCATGTATCATTACACCTATACCAGCTTATCACATTTTATAGCTAAGAAAAACAAATATGCTACCTTACAATCTCAACAGTTACTAAAAAAACAAAAGAAAGCAACGCCTTTTCATATCATCATCAAACCTTTATTTCGTTTTTTTAATGAACTCATACTCCGCAGAGGTATTTTGGACGGTATCCCAGGCATTACCACCACTGCGATGAATGGCTATGGTGTACTAAGTAGGTATATCAAACTTAGATCCCTACAACACAAAAGCAAACATCCTGCATTGATCGAGTACACAACACATACCGATCAATTGCACAAAGAAGCTCAGCAAGCTGCACTAAACAAACAACATGCCAGCGCGCCTACCCTCCTCTGGGCATCAATAGCTCCTGTAGGAAGCTTTCTATACTATTATATCGGTAAGCTATACTTTTTAAAAGGCATCGAAGGCTATGCCTTAAGTTATTTACAAGGGTTTAAAAAATTCCAAACCTTGGCATATAGATGGATGCACTACAGAGACATCAACTAATACATGATCCATTAAACAAATAAGACAGTGAAGTGATTTATACTTTTTCGATTGTAGTGAACATCGAAAGATTTTATCACAAAAAGCAGTTTTTTTTGTTACATAGCATCGGTTGAAAACTCAAAAATTGCAAAAAATTAAAGGCAAGAGATTGTTTTATAATAAATTACAAAACAGCTGATCAATAATCACAATTATAAAAAAGTAATCCTTAACATTATACTATTGCTCCATATAACACAAGCATCGCGTTAGGGATAGGAGTGGAAATCCCACAGCCCGACGCAGGAGGTGCGAGGAATTGCAACGGATAGCCCGACCCCTTGTGGGTAACGCCCCAATTACACTGCATACTAAAAACTAAATATTGATTAAAAAGTGTAAAAGAGGCGTATTCTTTCGTATCGAAGTGGTTTAAATCTTTTTCACGAACACTCGTACATCTACAACTCCATACCCTGATTGTTCCTTGGTGCTAATCCCTACGATTTTATACCCACGCATACAGTTGTATCGGTGGTATCTATTTACATTAGGGTTTTGAGTCACCCAACCTGTAGCGATATTACGCTGACTGATTAAACGTGCATCTACTACTCCATAACCATACTGCTCCTTTAACTCTATCGTAGTTGCATAATCCGTTCTACTATTCGAAAATGATTTTTCTTTGATCACCCCTCTAGTATTGGTCGTCGTCCAATCTGTCTGTACTAATACTCCGAACTCTGTTCTTCCGATCATAGACATATTGATTACTCCATACCCACCTTGCTCTCGTACCTTTAGTCCGATCGCATTAGGATTTAACCCCTGCAGAAAATGAACATCTCTTTCTGTGCCATTAGGATTATCAGTCATCCAAGGCGCCCAATATCCCTGGAAGTTTTTAGGTAATATAGTAGCATCGTCTATGGCTTCTACTGTTTCGAATGCTACTCCTGTTTCTGGTGCTGTAGACTCACAACCTACTAATAATAGACATGGAATGGATAGACACACTAAAAATTGTTTTTTGAATGATTTCATGATTTTATAGGTTTTAAAAGATTGAATTATATAACTCTAAAAATACCATAAAACAACTACTTTTTCCCCATATTTTCATTATCATATCTTGAATAAAAGCTATAGAATAATAGCAATTTAATAACCTAACTCATTACCCAAACTACAAGTAATTGATTTACAAAATCTTTGTATTCCGCGCCATAAACTAGCTAATGATTTTAAAGGCAATACGTGATAATATTTGATAAAAGAAGTACATTTGTTTCTTAATAATTTATAATGAATTGCTATTTACTAGAGATTTGATAAAACAAATTAGATAAACATGTAGATAAGTTTTTATCTCGTAGAAGCTAACAAAACACGTAAAAACAATGAGAAACTATTATCTTTTTTGAGAATAACACAACCCGTTTATCTAGCTTTTTTATAAAATCATCTATTCAAACAGTGAAGTGGTTTACACTTTTTTGATTTCAGCGAAAAACCATGAGTTTTTAGTTTCATAGTAGCGCTACGGAACTAAAAAATTGCACAATTTGAGTGCAAAAGATCATTTTTATAGCAAATTGAAAGAAGTTTAAACGACTTCAGTAAATAATTTCACATTTTTCAATAATCTATATCGAAAAACTTAACATCAAACAATGGATCTTACATCGCCAAACATCTCTAAATCCAAAATAAAATTAGGCTATATATGCGAACAAAATCCTAGAAATAGAAAATCTTGGTCAGGAACTCATTTTAGAATGCTCACCGCACTAGAAGATCAATTTGAAACTATTTATGTTATAGGGCCTTATAGACTTCATTTAGCGCTTAGCTTTGTTTTAAAATTAATAAAAAATATAAATAAGATCAGATATGGAAAAAAATATAAGCGTGTATACCCTGAAATACGAAGTAAATATTTTGCATCTGTTGTCAAAAAAAGAATCAAACACAAAGATATAGATGTCTTAATTGCCCCTGCTGGATCTATGAGTATTGCAAATTTAAAAACAAACATTCCTACTATTTATTTATCTGACACTACTTTCGATCAAATCAGTAATTACTATAGTTCTTCGTCTCATGTTTCAGAAAAATCTATTAAAGAATCTAATCAAATAGAACAAAAAGCAATTACTAATTCTTTTGCTCAGATTTTTTCTTCTAAATGGGCTGTAGAACACGCAAAAAAATTCTACAATGCTTCCAATACATCTGTCATAAAATTTGGAGCCAATATAGACAAAGCTCCAAACATTAATGATATTACCAAAAAATTTGACAATAAGATCAATATTCTTTTTTTAGGTGTTAAATGGGAGCGAAAAGGGGGCAATATTGCATTAGAAGCTATAGATATATTAAGTAAAAAAACAGATAATTTTACATTTACAGTATGTGGATGTAAACCGCCTAAAAAACATCATAAAATGAATATCATCCCCTTTTTAAACAAAAACAAAGAAGAGGATAGAAAACGATTTGATCAACTATTAAAAGAGACTCATATATTATTTGTACCCACAAGAGCAGATTGCACCCCAATTGTTTTTTGTGAAGCTGCCGCTTATGGAATTGTTGTTTTATCCACAGACACGGGAGGAGTTAAATCTGTAATATCTGAAGGTATTAATGGTTATACCTTGCCCTATGAAGCTACTGCTAATGATTATGCTAAGAAGCTCTATGACCTAGTCTCTAATAAGACTTTGCTATCACAACTTAATTTATCATCAAGAAAATGTTATGACGAAGAATTAAATTGGAATACGTGGGGAAAAAGTATAAGAAAAATTACAGAGACAATAAATTAAAAATACTTCATTATGATTTATAATTGTTTCGCCTTTTTTAACGAATTAGACGTATTAGAAAAACTGAACACTAACCAACATAAAGCTCCTAAATGATATCATATTTAAAACAATAGAATTGGTTTATTTTACCTAAATATAGAGTTTTAAATTATAAAAATTAACACTCATTTTACAAGGTTTTTATACAAAACTAAAAAAAACGATTTTAATAAATACCAACACCTAATTTTCAATAAATAATGCCTTCAAAAAAACCTACATGCTCTTTAGTGACTCCTACATATAATTGGCCAGAAGCATTAGAATTACTTTTACTAAGTATCAAACAACAATCAGTATTACCCGATGAAGTAATTATAGCAGATGATGGATCTAAAGAAGATACAGCTGCACTTATTCAGAGAATGCAACAAGATTTCCCCGTACCACTGCACCATATCTGGCATGAAGACAACAAGAATCAAAAGCCTGCTATTATGAATAAAGCAATTGCTCATGCAAAGCATGAGTATATTGTAGAAATTGATGGTGATATTATTATGCATAGAGATTTTGTAAAAGATCACCTTACATTTGCCGAAAAAGGAGTGTTTTTATACGGTAGTCGTGTGAATATTCAAGAGGAGCATTTAGAAACATTATTCAAGGACAAGCAGATCAATTTTCATTTTCTATCCAAAGGCATTAAAAAAAGGGGGCGTACCCTACGCATTCCGTTACTGATGGCGCAATTCAAAAAAGAAAATACGCGTTCGCCTAAATTGAGAGGCTGTAATATGTCTTTTTGGCGAGAAGATTTTATACGCATCAATGGATTTAATGAATCGCTAACAGGATGGGGAATCGATGATAGTGAAATGATACAACGACTCCTTAATACAGGTATACAAGGCAGACGCCTTAAATACGCAGGACTAGCGTATCACATTTACCATCCCGAACAAGATAAAAGCCATATCGAAGTCAATAAAATCATAGAAAGAGAAACCACCGAAAAGAAAGTTACCTATATAGAAAAAGGAGTGGACCAATATTTGTAAAAAACATCAATTACATTACATTAACTCTCTATACGCTTCGAATGTTTTTTCTCCTAATATTTTTGCTGTGTAAGATGGTATAAACTTAGTGTACGAAATGATGCGAACATATCTCTTCGATCTTTATCATCTAACAAAATGTTTACTTTCTCTGCTAAATCTGTATAGTCTCCTATAGCTGTAAAAACCCATCGATTCCATTTTCGATAGCTTCTGTGACTATACCTACATCTGTAGAAACACAACAGCTACTTGTTCATAAGTTGCTTCTAACACTGTGGTAGAGCCTCTTGGCTACTCATTACCACCCCAACCTCTTACGCCTGAAACATGTAACACCTTCATTAATTACTCTTTTTTACGCTAAACTATTTTTATGAGTATCTATTTTCATCAGAAAATGACTCTGACAAATATAGAGTAAATTACAAAGTAATACGTTTTCGAATTCTGTTGTTCCTTCAACAGCAAAAGCGCTACCCCTACTTATTTTTTTTAGGGAAATATCACCCATTCAAACACATAAAACAAGTAAGATGAAACAGTTACAAAACCAACTCTAATTCCCCCTTAAAAAACACTCTTTTTTATGATTTTATTAAGAAACTTATTCCGCTTCTTAAACACTAATAAGCGTGAACAAATGAGTTCTAATAACAACCAACTTAGATTAAAAAAACACTTAGTAATTCAATAACAAAAAACACATGAAAACAACAATTAAAACACTACTAATTTTATTAGTAATCACTTTTTACGCTTGTGAAGTAGAAGACAACAATGGTTTAGAGCAAACTCAAAACAATGTAGAGCTAGAAACAAGTGAAAACCTACAAGCAATCAAAGATAGCCTTACTCAAGTAGCTACCAATGATATTCAACAAACATTAAGTGCTACCTTAAAAAACTCTGGTGAATATTCTGATTGGTCTGGAAAAGTTTCTGTAAAAGTTTTTTTCGCTGAAAGTGGTCCTGCCTCACATAATATCAATGCTACTGCACATGTAGATCCTGATTATGTACTTGTAGGTGGTGGAGCATTTGCTGACTACAGAGGTCATGGAGCCTTACTTACAGAGAGTAGACCTAATGACAATCTTACTGATTGGATTGCTAGTTCTAAAGATCATGCAGTTGCTGATAGTCACGTATTAACCGTGTATGCTATCGGGTTAAAACTAAAAGGAATCTCAGCTGATCAATTGAGAAAATACATTAAAGTTTCAAAAAGAACATCTTCTAGTCAAGGACATCCAAATACATTCGCTACTGTTACCAATGGATATACCTTAATCGGTGGAGGAGCTAAAGTAAATTGGAGAGGTTATGGTAACCTTTTGGTACATTCATATCCTAATGGTAGTAGCTGGTATGTAAAAAGTAAAGATCATAGTGTATCTAGTCATGCTACAATCACCGCTTATGCTATCGGAATTAAAAAGAATATCCCTGGTTTTGGTAAATTAGATATTGCTACTAGTTCTAATAGGTCTTATGCCAATAAATCAGTAGGTGTAGCCACTACATTTATACCAAGTGGATGGGTTGTAAGCTGTGCTGGTGGAAGAACTACTTTTAATGGTAGCGGAAGAATGCTTACTATGATGAAACCAAATCATAACTCTGTAACAGTAAGATCTAAAGATCACCAACATACAGACAGTGGAAATATCTGGTCATATGCAGTAAGAGTTCGTAAAGCGAGATAATTAAATAAACATCCTAATCAATAAATAACAAACTACTAAGTGTTTTTTAAAAAGGAGACTGTCTAAATAAAGGCAGTCTCTTTCTTTTTGAAAGAAGTGGTTTACAATTTTTCAAAAAAAGAATAACACTATTACTAGCAACTGTCTTAAAAATTAGCATTTAATAAATACCTTTGCATCACTAATGATTGATGATATTAAAGCATGATAGAACAACAGCTAGAAATTGAAAAAATACTTCCTATCCTTAAAAGAGGGGGACTGATTCTCTACCCTACTGATACAGTATGGGGTATTGGATGTGATGCCACGGATGCAGAAGCTATTGACAAGATATACGCGCTTAAAAAAAGAGCAGAAAGCAAAGCTATGATTTGCTTAGTCAGTGATTTTAAAATGCTACAACAATATGTAGAAGAAGTACCTGAAGTTGCTTATGATGTATTAAAATATGCTACAAAAGCAACAACTATTATTTATGACAGACCGCTACGAGTGGCAGAAAACCTCATCGCTTCTGATAATACCTTAGGAATTCGAGTGGTTCGTGACCCCTTTTGTGGTAAACTCATCAGAAAACTCAAAAGACCCATCGTTTCTACTTCTGCTAACATCAGTGGCGCATCGACACCTAGAAACCTTAAAGAAATCAGTAAGGAGATTTTGGAAGGCGTAGACTATGTCGTAAATTTACCGCTTCAAAATAAAGATGTTAAACCTTCGTCTATTATAAAGATTGGAGGCGACAGCACTGTGAAAATTATCAGGAAGTAACTCAACACATGCTAGAAGCAACAAATTATAAAGCTGCCCTACAACTCAGTATATTTAAAACCATTAGTCAAGCTGCTGCAAACCTACAATTAGAAAGTTATGTAATTGGAGGCTTTGTACGAGACCATTTATTACAGCGAGGTAGCGTAAAAGATATCGATATTGTAGCTATTGGTAGTGGTATCGAATTAGCAAAAGAAGTCGCTAAACTACTACCTAATCGCCCTAAAGTACAGGTTTTTAAAACCTATGGTACAGCGATGCTTAAAACACCTACTGTAGAAATTGAATTTGTAGGAGCTAGAAAAGAATCCTACCAAAAAAATAGTCGCAACCCTATTGTAGAGAATGGCACTTTACAAGATGATCAAAATCGACGTGATTTCACGATCAATGCCATGGCTATCAGCCTATCAAAAGACACATATGGGGATTTATTAGATCCTTTTCAAGGAACTACAGATTTAGCATCCAAAATCATTCGAACACCTTTAGATCCCGATATCACCTACTCTGATGATCCACTAAGGATGATGAGAGCTATCCGTTTTGCGACTCAACTCGATTTTACGATTGCTCCCCAATCGCTACAAGCGATTACTAAAAATAAGGATCGCATCCAAATCATTACCAAAGAGCGCATCGTAGAAGAACTGCACAAAATTTTACGGAGTCCTAAACCTTCTATTGGATTTTTATTATTAGAAAAAACAGGACTTTTAGCTATTATTTTGCCAGAATTGATTGCGCTCAAAGGGATCGATGAAGTAGAAGGACAGCGACACAAAGATAATTTTTATCACACTTTAGAGGTAGTGGATAATATTGCTCAGCATACAGAAGATGTTTGGTTACGATGGGCAGCCTTATTACACGATATAGGAAAAGCGCCTACCAAGCGATTTCATAAAAAAATAGGATGGACATTTCATAGCCATGAATTTGTAGGAGCTAAAATGGTATTTACCTTATTCAAACGCCTAAAAATGCCTTTGAATGACAAAATGAAGTTTGTACAAAAAATGGTATTGATGAGTTCTAGACCTATCGTCATTGCTTCGGATGTAACCGATGCTGCGGTAAGGCGACTCGTATTTGATGCAGGGGATTATATTGAGGAATTAATGACTTTGTGCGAAGCAGATATCACCACTAAAAATCCGAAACGCTTTAAGAAATACCATAACAACTTTAAGATTGTACGTCAAAAAATGATCGAAGTAGAAGAACGAGATCATATTCGTAATTTTCAACCTCCTGTTTCTGGAGAAGAAATTATGAAAACATTCAGCCTTAAACCATCACGAGAAATTGGTATTATCAAAGAAGCGATCAAAGAAGCCATCCTCGAAGGAGAAATCCCTAATGAGCATGAAGCTGCCTTTGAATTTATGATTAAAAAAGGAAAAGAACTTGGCTTAGAAGCGATCAATTAGCCCTTGTTTTTTTACACAAAAGAGTGCTTGGCATGAACATAAAAAAATATTTTAGATCCCTTGTAATCACTGTGATCACATTCATCTATCTAATCATTATAGCAGGAGCAGTCGTAAGAATGACTGGCTCTGGAATGGGATGTCCTGACTGGCCAAAATGTTTTGGGTACTACATACCCCCCACTGCGGCCTCACAAATCGAATGGCAACCTCATCATGCGTATAAAAAAGGAACCATTATTATTCGTGAGGATGCTTTACGAATTGCTGCTCATAATTTCTCAACCACTGATTCATATGATTCGAAACACTGGGAAACCTATACCAAACATGATTACGCCCATTTTAATGTGTGGCATACATGGATTGAGTACATCAATCGATTGGTAACAGTTATTTTTGGACTCCCCATGTTGGCATTGTTTTTTTGCTCATTTTTGTATTGGAACTCACAAAAAAAGATTCCAATTATTGCGACAGTTACGCTACTAGCTGTAGGTTTCCAATCTTGGCTAGGTAAAGTTGTAGTAGATTCTAACTTGCTCCCTATACGTATTACGATACATATGGTTGTTGCTTTTGTCATCCTTGCTTTGTTACTCTATATATTATTCCTTACCAAATCGAAAATAGCTAAATCATCATTACAGGCTTTTCCAAAAAGCTTTAGAAATGTATTTATTTTTGCCACGATTCTTACCCTTATACAAGTAGCACTAGGTACACAAGTACGACAATTTGTAGATGAGCAAGTAAAAACGATTGGTGAATTACATAAAGCTGCTTGGCTACAAAGCCCTACACTTACTTTTTATATACATCGCTCTTTTTCGATACTAATTGTAGGAGTTACTAGTTGGTTGGTATGGCAACAAAAACGATTGGGTATCGCCTTACCTAAATTGAATTGGGTACTAGCATGTATAGGACTGGAATTGATGACTGGTATTATCATGTATTATTTTCATTTTCCATTCTTATCACAGCCATTACATCTTGTGATTTCCTCTCTTCTATTCGGGGTACAATTTTACATCCTTCTCGAAGTGTTTAGTAAGCAAGAAAATCACCAATCTATACAATAAGCTTTACCTTATCAAAGATCCTATTGCGTTCAGATCTTGGGATTTTTGAATACAACTATACGGTTCTACTAGCAATAAACTACTGTGTTTGATGATAAAACCTGTTCTTTTTATTGAAATCAAAAAAGTTTAAACCACTTCTACAACAAGTTCGTATCTTTGCATATCCAAAAAATACAACACATGATATACCGTTTCAGAGTCATCTTAGATACAGAGGAAGATGTATTTAGAGATATTGAAATCGAACAAGATGCCAAAGTAGAGCAATTTCACAACGTTATCAACCAATCTTTTGGATTTGACGGAATGGAAATGGCTTCTTTTTATGTAAGTGATGCCCAGTGGAATCAAGGAGAAGAAATATCGTTATTCGATATGAGTGATGGTACACAACCGGTACGGCTCATGAATGAAACTACATTGAGTGACATCGTACATGAAAACTCTCCAAAATTAATTTACATCTATGATTTTCTAAGCATGTGGACATTCCTTGTAGAGCTGGCAGAAATCGCCCCATATGAGAATGGCCGTGAATATCCAAATGTAATGTTTGTACATGGTCAGATCCCAGAAAGTGCACCTGATAAAGAGTTTACAGCTTCTGGTGACTTAGAAGAAGACCAAGAGGACGATCTTCTAGATGTAGATGACTATACTGAATTGGGGTTTAGTGAAAACTGGAACTAATCAGTAGCTATGCTACTTTTTAATAAATTAAAGTCCAAAAGGAAGTTTTATAAGCATGTTGCATATCCAAAAAAACAATTTAATTTCTGTATCTTGGATATAAATAGCAATGAAGTGGTTTACACTTGTTTTGATTTCAGCGAAAAACCAAGATTTTGTGATCAAATACAGTGATTTTTTAGTTGCATAGCAGCGCTACTGAACTCAAAAATTACAAAATTTTTAGTACAAAAGATCGTTTTTATAGCAAATTGAAAAAAGTGTAAACCACTTCAACACACAATAACATTGTAACTTAATACAAATGATTAATTTATATAGCACACAGATCGAATCTCTTTCTGTACATCAAATAGGCAATAAAAGTCGTAATGAAAATATTTTTCTTTCCGATACTCCTTATACGCTGAATGATGAATTGACTGCATTGTTAAAAGAGTTCTTTTTTAAACCTTTTAGAGAAAAAGAAGAAAATTACTTTCAGTTTACGAATGAAGTGGATGTGGAATTTAACCCATTATATAAGATTGTAACTGAAATTTTCAACAATCCTGCGGCTAGCCACGAAAAGTCTAAAAGAATTGCCTCTCTGTTATATGAGCAATCACAACACCCGCATATAAAAAGTGGAGAAGTGTATGTAACCTACCTAGAAAACATTACCATCGATAATGAAAAAGTAAACGCAGTAGGTATTTTTAAATCTGAATTAAAATACGACTACCTACAATTCGAAGAACGAGGTACTGAACTTGCTTTATTACACCAACAAGGGGTGAATCTAAACAAGCTAGATAAAGGATGTTTGATTTTTAACTACAAAAAGGAAGAAGGATATAAGGTACTTTCTGTAGATTCTAATAAATATGATACTAAATATTGGTTAGAGCATTTTTTAGGCGTAGAAGCTTTTGCAGATGAGAATTTTTATACCAAAAAGTATATGAAATTCTGTCAAGACTTTGCTAAAGATGTAGTGTTACCCGCAGAAGATAAGAAAGAGGAAGTAATGTTTATGAATCGTGCTGTAAATCATTTTGCAAAAAACGACACCTTCGAAGAATCTGCTTTCCTAAATGATGTGATTGATAATCCAGAGCTGATTCCAGAATTCAAACACTACAAGGCCGAAAAATCTCCGAAATATCAGATTGAAGACCTTACTGAATTCCCAATCGCGAACACTGCTGTTACCGCTGCTAGAAAGAAAATCAATAACACGATCAATCTAGACACTAATATCCAGATCAAAATGGATTTTATCAATCCTGAATCCGCAGAAAAATTTGTAGAAAAAGGATGGGACGAAGAAAAACAAATGTACTATTACCTAGTCTACTTCAATAAAGAACAGAAAGACTAATCCTCTTTCTTATTCGATCTATATACCTAAGTGGTTTGCATTGTTTACTATTGGCGCTGGAATGAGTTTTTCGCTAGCATCAAAAAATAATGCAAACCACTTTATGTTTTTATATATGAAGTGGTTTAAACTTTTTTGATTTCAGCGAAAAACTCAGATTTTGTGATCAAATACAGTGATTTTTTAGTTGCATAGCAGCGCTACGGAACTCAAAAATTGCAAAATTTGAGTGCAAAAGATCGTTTTTATAGCAAATTGAAAAAAGTGTAAACCACTTCAATATCCGAATCCCAAAAGTTGAACGTTTTTTACTATTGATTTCTCTTTAGTCGAATTAAACGACCTGATACAATCATCAACTTGCAAAAGCAAATTACATAAAATAGCATCGCTATCTTTTAGTTACTATAGTGCAGTAATCCTACTTTGTTATCTCTGGGCGTTACCACAAGGGTCGGGCTTTCCGCTACAATTCCTCGCTCTCCTAAGGTCGAGCTGCGGGATTTCCACTGCAATCCCTAACGCAAATCAATACTACTTGCTAAGATGATAAAGTAGCAATAAGACTTCTCTTTTCTAAACATGCAATCACTACTTACATGCTACACAACACAAAGTAGCAACATGGATAACATATCGTAACTAACTCATTTTTAAACCAAAAAAATACACTATTTTCGCAACCGCAAAAAAAAGTCAAAAAATAAGGGTAACATTTTAGTGCCTAATGACACTAATAATAAAGAATCATACTTAAATCACATTGTAATGATGAAAAAAACTGGAGTACTCGCCATAGTTATGGGATGTGTTTCTTATGGAGTTATAGCACAAGCAAACAAAATAGAAAACACAGGAAATGTAGGTATTGGAACTACAAATCCAATAGAAAAATTACAAATTGGTAATGCTTTCACCTTTCATGATGGAGGGCATGATGTTATTGGTTTTTCCTATGGAGCTTCTGGAGGTCTTGATTTAAATACTAATGCCTATGCTGGTGAAATTAGATTTGACCCTACTACTGGTAAACTACGTTTAGGCACTTCAACAGAACTCACTAACAATCCTTCTACCAGATTCTCTATTAACAGTAAAGGTTATGTGGGCATTGGTTCGGCAGATCCTCAAACACGTTTTCATGTCATTAACTCTAATGGAGAAGGATATGCCCCACAAATATCTGGGAACATTGCCACGTTCCAAAGCAATAATACTTCTGGATATTACACTTCGGTAAATGTAATTTCAGGAACACAAGGAACAGCAAGTTTTTTCTTTGGGGATAAAGATAGTGGAGCTATGGGTGGTTTTAGATACGATAACAAAAATAATTCTTTGGCTTTTAGAACCAATGGTGGAGATAATAAATTATTTATTAATTCTTCTGGAGCTGTCGGTATAGGCACCAATACTGTTGTCCCCAATACCAGATTAACCGTGAATGGCCATGTAAATATTGGTGGTAAAGGAAATTATAGATTAAGATCCCGTCATATAGATGGAAAACATTATGAAAACAGCAATGTGGATGATCTATATCTTAATTATAATACTGGAAAAAATGTTTTAGTAGGTTTTGGAGGAAAAGATTCCAACATGTATGTTAGCGGTAATGTAGGTATCGGAACTGCAAATCCTACTCAAAAACTAGAAGTTAAAGGGAAAATGTTTTTAAACTCTGGAATTGATGATGATGGTATCTATTGGGCTAGACATAATATGACTATGGGAACAATCCCTGGCAGCTATAATCATAATGTATTTAGATTAAAACCTGGAGGATCTTCAAAAGGAAGGCTTTTTTCTATTTTAGAAATGTATACAGCTAACTCAGAAACGAGTCATGATAAAAAAGTTCAAATCCATGCTTCTGGAACATCTTATTTTAACGGAGGCAACGTAGGTATTGGCACTACAGACACCAAAGGATATAAATTAGGAGTAAAAGGTAAAATCGCGGCAGAAGAAGTAAAAGTAGCTTTATACAATTCGTGGCCTGATTTCGTGTTTGAAGATAGCTATGCCTTGCCTTCATTACAGGAAGTGGAACGCTATATCCAAGAAAAAGGACACCTAGAAAACATCCCATCTGCCGAAGAAGTAGCTGAAAATGGAATCCAACTAGGTGCAATGAATGCTAAGCTATTACAGAAAATAGAAGAACTGACACTATACATTATTGAGCAAGACAAGAAAACAACACAACTTGTCAAAGAAATGGCAGCGCTAAAAGCGGAACTAAAAGATCGTAAAGAGTAACTGCAATAGTTCGTATACGAATACCAAGTATACAATACCACAAAGAGCCAGAAGACATCTATTCTTCTGGCTCTTTGTGATAAAAAATGACCTGAATTTACAAACCCATTTTATGTCATAAAACATCTATTATGGTTTTACACTGCGGCACAACCTAACACGTTATGCTTTTATCGCTTTTACACACCTCATCGTGTGCATCACGTATCCATCAAACGATTCATATTTATATTTTCATAATTTCTTTTTACAAACTCCATTGCGGTTTTTAGCACCTCTCCCATAGAAGAGCTCCTTCTGAATTGTAGGTCTAGCGTAAAATTATATAAGTACTCTCGTAGCTGTTCTAAATTTTCTGTGCTAGAAATGGTATCGGCACACATACATTTGATCAAGGTTTCATAACGAGAACGTGAATTCAAAATCCGCTTGGCTAATATTGAGCGCTCTTCTTTTTTATACTGCTCTATAGAACTCGGTTGCAATCGATTCATCACGATAGAAACCATTTCAAAATTTTCCTTAAAAAACTGTGGCTGATAGACTTTTAATTTTCCTTCGTAGGACTGCTGGTCAAAATCAATGGCTCTGATTTTATACTCTACATGGTCAAAATCATGAATAGGAATCACTACATAGTTATACGAACGCATATCACCTAACAATCGCATCTGGCATCGTTCATTAAACTTTACAAACTCTTTGGCGATTTGTGCTTTTGCCTGATCGCTTAAGTCTGGCAAAAATTCTTTGATAAACACATCTCCTGCAATTCCTGCAATATGCTCCTCGATCAAGGTATTTTTATACACCAAAAAGTTGATTCGATTCGGAGACAACATATGCTCTAATTCCAAACCATAAATACGGGATGCGTCTGCTTTTTTTACATATATATACGTATAATTATCATTCAATATATTACGTACTTTGATCCGAAAGGGCTTGGAATTCCCAAACGTACAATAATCAATGGCATCGATATTTAGAAACTCGATTGCATCTTCATTCCCATCAGAATGCAAGATGGTATATACTTTTTTTAAACTCGATTCTATTTCTGGACGTTCGTGCTCTTCGTAATAGACTCGTACCCATAAGGTATCTACATCATTACTATCATACACTACGATAGAGCCTGCAAAACGTAACAGATCGTCATAAAAAACAGGGATTTTTATTTTTCGATTGCATTCTTTGAGGTATCCCCCCAACTGCTCATTGATGGGATAAGTCGGTTTTTTACGCGACATCAATTGTTCTTCCATAGTCCTAATCTAGTAATAAAGCAAGTTACCAAATAAAGTTGAAATGTACACACACGTATCGATTACAGTCCCTACCGCAAACTTTCGCATTTATTGTGTAACAAAAATACCTCCTTGGCGTCTAGTATAATAAACACCATAGCAGCTACGATGCTGTACATGATATTTCAGTATATACTACAGAGAGAAACGCACTAGCAATACTAGCAGTAGTATATAACAACTCACAAAACTATAGACTATTGGAAACCATCTTAACACTTCGCAATCTGACCAAACAGTTTGGGGCGGTGACTGCGGTAAAAAACCTATCCTTTACCATCAAAAAAGGAAATGTATACGGCATCTTAGGGCCTAATGGAAGTGGTAAATCCACTACCTTAGGTATTGTACTCAATGTAGTGAATAAAACATCGGGCGATTTTACGTGGTTTGATGGGAGTCGTTCTACGCATGAGGCACTAAAGAAAGTAGGAGCGATTATCGAACGCCCTAATTTCTATCCCTATATGACGGCATTTCAGAACTTAAAACTGGTTTGTAAAATCAAAGGAGTCGCTACAGATAACATCGACAAAAAACTAGCCTTAGTAGGTTTATTAGAGCGAAAAGACAGTAAGTTCGAAACCTTCTCATTGGGGATGAAACAGCGCCTAGCTATTGCTTCTGCGCTGCTCAATGATCCAGAAATTCTCATCCTAGATGAACCCACCAATGGATTAGACCCGCAGGGAATCCATCAAATACGAGAGATCATTAAAAAAATTGCGGCACAAGGCACCACTATCCTACTAGCCTCTCACCTACTGGATGAAGTAGAAAAGGTGTGTACGCATGTAGTGATTATCCAAAAGGGAGTCAAATTATACGCAGGACGTGTCGATGAGATGAATGCCAATCATGGCTTTTTTGAGCTGAATAGCCACCAAAACAGCGTACTCAAAAAATGGTTGTCTGCACATGCTAAATTTGGTAACATAAAGGAAGAAAACGGACTCCTCGTAGCCTTTCTTACTACGGAACTAGATGCAGAAGTCCTAAACCGTGAATTACACAGTGCAGGAATTACCCTTACACATCTCGTAAAAAGAAAAGAAAGCTTAGAAGAACAATTCCTGCAATTAACCAACCACTCAAACTAATACCATGCTACGATTATTACATATAGAGTTCCAAAAATTGAGACATAACAAGGCTGCTAAGGTTCTAACGATTACCTATTTCATCCTTATTACTTGCATCGCGCTGATTGCCTCCTATGAATTTAGTTTTGGAGGTGTACGCGTACGCCTTGCGGATCAAGGGATTTTTAACTTCCCATATATCTGGCATTTTAATGCGTGGATTGCAGCATGGCTCAAATTATTTTTAGCGATTGTCATTGTATCCATGATGGCAAATGAATACACGAATCGTACGCTGAAACAAAACTTGATTGATGGATTGAGTAAAAAAGAATTTTTACTTTCTAAATTCCTTACGGTTGTTGCATTTTCGCTACTCTCTACGGTATTCCTAACCGTTGTATCATTAATTTTGGGGTTGACCTTTTCCGACTATAACGAGTTATCCATTATTATGACAGACTTAGAGTTTGTTTTGGCTTACTTTGTAAAACTGGTTGGATTCTTTTCCTTTTGTATGTTTCTAGGCATATTGATCAAGCGCTCTGCATTTGCCCTTGGTTTCTTAGTTTTTTGGCAATTAATCGAAGGACTTTTTTGGGGATTGGCGAGTCTATTTGAATGGAAATTCGAAAGTAATTTGATTTATAAAATCATTCCTTTACTGCCTTTGGATAGTATGGCTAATCTGATTAACGAACCTTTTTCCAGACTTAGTTTTTTACAAACCGCAGCCAATCAACTAGGTGCATCTATAGACACAAATTATGCCGTTCACTGGTATGAAATCCTAATCGTACTAGTATGGATTGCGATATTCTTAAAAGGTTCTTATTATTTATTACAAAAACGAGATTTATAAACTTCCTTTCTAGCCCCTCTTTGCGTTAGGGATAGCAGTGAAAATCCCACAGCCCGACGATAGGAGGTGCGAGGAATTGCAACGGATAGCCCGACCCCCGATCTGAATCGGGGGTAACGCCCAAATACACTACATAACAATAGTAGCAATGCATAGCCATTCCTGAGAATTTTAGCCAAAAACACCAAAAGTAGCGCGGAGTTCAATATCTTTAGCATTTGAAGTGATGTAGACTTTTTATAGTTTGCTAAAAAACGATCTTTTGCAATTTTAGAGTTTTCGAGCACTGCTATGCTACAAAAACACTGCATTTGATCACAAAATCTTACGATGTTCGCTGAAATCAAAAAAGTGTAAACCACTTCAAAATCAAAAAATGTAAACCACTCCTCTTAGTTATAGATTGTATGCAGTATTGGTATTTCATATTTTTAGTGAGTTTGGTAACTTCTGTTTTTGGACAAGGAGAAGCCAATAATTGGTATTTTGGACAGAATGCAGGACTTAATTTTAGCACCACACCCCCTACCGTACTCACCAATGGTAACCTAGATACGCTAGAGGGCTGCGCTACGATTTCCGATGCTACAGGTAACCTCTTATTTTACACAGATGGTACTACGATCTACAATCGAAATCATGCGATTATGCCCAATGGTACTGACCTGCATGGCGATAACTCTAGTACTTCATCTGCACTGGTGGTACCACAACCCAGATCCTCTAATCGCTATATTGTATTTACGGTAGACGAACCGCATCAAGACAATGCGGATACGGATCCCACTACGATAGATGGAGATGGGGTAAATAATGGATTTGCGTATTCTGTAGTAGACATGACACTCAATGGTGGCAACGGAGCGGTCGTCACTGGACAGAAAAACCGTCCCCTCATCACCTATGATACCAGCGATTCCCAAGAAAGCTTATACAAATGTTCTGAAAAAATTACGGCTGTAAAAAGTGATGATTGCGATTCTTTTTGGGTGATCACGCATTTTGTAGATAGTTATTACGCCTTTAAAGTAGACCAAACGGGCGTAGATCCTACTCCTGTAGTTTCTAGAGTGGGTATTACAGTTCCCGTATCTGGGTATAGACGCAATGCTTTGGGGTATCTAAAAGCAGCTCCTGATGGTAGCAAAATCGCAGTAGCGCATTTAGGAATTGCTACGGTTACGGGCGAGGATGCACCAGGACGTGTAATGCTATATGATTTTGATGCCAGCACAGGGTTGGTAAGTAATGAAACAGTTTTATATACCGGAGATGCACCCTATGGAATTGAATTTGCACAAAGCGGGAATCGCTTATACACTACCATAGGAATAGGAGATGGTGGTGCTGGAGGTAGTTTTTTGATGCAATTCGATCTTACGGTACCTACCAATCAAATTGCAGCTACAGCTACGAGAATTCCTAATCAAAATGGGCAAGAAACGGCACAAGTCAGTGCAGGTGCGCTCCAATTAGCAACGGATGGTAAGATTTATAGAGCCTTGATTGATTTTGACACACTGAATGGCAACTTTCTAGGAGTGATCGAAAATCCAGAAGCCATCGCTAGTGCCGTACAGTATAGTGATAGAGGTATCAATATAAATCCCGATGGTAATAGGGCTTCTAGAATCGGACTCCCACCATTTATTCAGTCTATTTTCGAACAAAAAATCAATATCACTGGCAATACAGACCCCAATAACACGAATGTAGAACGTTGCGAAGGGGAAACATTTAGATTGAGCCATGACGACATTCCTACGGCTACCTATAGTTGGTTTCTAGACGACATGCCGCTTACAAACACTAGCTTCTTTTTAGACATCACTACCGCAGGTAATTACCGCTTAGAGGTAGATCTCAATGACGGGAGCTGCCCATTAATAGGAGTCGCCACTGTAGTTTTTAATCCGCTACCCAATGCCAATGCTAGTACGCTAGGGCAATGCGATCAATTGGTCAATACATCCGATGGAATCACCGTATTCAACTTAGAACAGGCGATACCATCACTTACCAATACAGCAAATACGACGGTTACTTTTTTTGAAAATCGACCCAATGCCTTGGCAGGAAGCCCATTTATTACCAATCCTACTAGCTATCAAAATACGATCCCTAATCAATTACTCTTTGTACGTGTTACGAACACCGATACAGGCTGCTTTAGCACCACTACATTAGACCTATTTACCACCAGTACCACTGCCAATAATACGAGTTTAGAAGCGTGTGATGATACAGGGATTGCAGATTTTGACCTTACACAGGCCACTCCATCCATACTAGCAGGTGTTGCTGGCTCGAATCTATCAGTCACTTATTACAGTACTAGTAGTGATGCCTTATCCGAAGTAAACCCTATAGGCACTTCGTACACCAATACCGTATCTGGAACACAAGGAGAAGAAATCATATACGCCAGAGTAGAAGACGATCTAAACCAATGTTTTGGTATCAATGAAGTCGCATTATTCGTATATTCATTTCCAGAAATCGAAACAGAAGGTACTGCTTTTTTATGCGAATCCGATCCTGCGATTACCATCGATAGTGGACTCCTATCAGGACGTATCTCAGACAATACCTACCTATGGTCTACGGGCGAAACCACAGAAAGCATTCAAATCGATACTACAGGTACCTATACCGTAGCAGTCAGTAGTCGCTTGGGCAATTGCACGAGCACTAGAACTGTGGCGGTAAGCAGCTCTGATGTCGCTACACTACTACCGCCTACAATTATAGATGCGACGACCAATAATAGGGTGACTATTAATTATACAGGCATCGGAGACTATGAATTTGCTATTGGATTGAATGATAGTAATATCAGAACCTACCAAGACAGTCCATTATTTACCGACGTACCTGCTGGAAATCACGTTATTTATGCCCGAGATAAAAATGGCTGTGGAGAAGTACAAGCTGCCATTACAGTGGTTGGGTTTCCCAAATATTTTACCCCCAATGGAGATGCGTTTCACCCTACATGGAATGTAGAAGGCACCTCAGACAACCTACCTGCCAATACTCGCATCGATATTTTTGACAGACACGGAAAATTATTAAAACAAATACTGGCTGGGGGTCAGGGATGGGATGGCACATTAAATGGTGCTATCATGCCTTCTAGTGAATATTGGTTCCGAACACAACTAATTGATGGAAGAATCGTAAGAGGTAGTTTCTCTTTGATTCGATAATCTTTTCGAAGTGGTTTAAACTTTTTTGATTTCAGCGAAAATCGAAAGATTTTGTGATCAAGTACAGTGATTTTTTAGTTGCATAGCAGCGCTCGAAAACTCAAAAATTGCAAAATTTGAGTGCAAAAGATCGTTTTTATAGCAAATTGAAAAAAGTTTAAACCACTCTTCTAAAACTTTTAGTGCGCTCCCACCCCTTCTAGGAGGATTCAGTATCTTTATTCTCAAAAAAAAGATTGCACATCATGAAGTTTGAACTCGTATCAGAATTCCAACCCACTGGAGACCAACCCGCCGCTATCAAAGAATTGGTAAATGGCATTGAATCAGGCGAAAAATACCAAACACTACTAGGAGTTACAGGATCTGGAAAAACCTTTACGGCTGCCAACGTCGTATCCCAAGTACAGCGACCTACCCTAGTCCTAGCCCATAATAAAACCCTAGCAGCACAATTATATACCGAGTTTAAGCAGTTTTTTCCAAACAATGCCATCGAGTATTTTGTATCCTATTACGACTACTACCAGCCAGAAGCCTATATTCCTACTACAGGTACCTATATAGAAAAAGATCTATCGATCAATGATGAGATCGAAAAACTACGTCTTAGTGCCACATCTTCTTTACTATCTGGTAGAAGAGATGTATTAGTCGTCGCTTCCGTTTCTTGCCTATACGGTATCGGAAACCCGATAGAGTTTCAAAAAAATGTAATCACCGTATCCGAGGGAGAAATCATTTCCAGAACCGCTTTATTACACAAACTAGTGCAAAGCCTTTATTCTAGAACAGAAGCCGATTTTAATCGAGGGAATTTTAGAATCAAAGGCGACACGGTAGACATCTTCCCGGGGTATGCCGATGATGCCTTTAGAATTCATTTCTTTGGCGATGAGATCGAAGAAATAGAAGTATTCGATGTACAAACCAATGAGGTCATCGAAAAATACAACCGACTGAATATCTATCCAGCCAATATGTTCGTTACCTCTCCCGATATACTTAATGCTGCCATTGATCAGATCGCATTGGACTTAGGGAAACAAATTGATTTCTTCAAGGACATCGGTAAGCATATAGAAGCCAAGCGGCTCGAAGAACGTACCAACTTCGATTTAGAAATGATCAAAGAACTAGGCTACTGCTCAGGTATAGAGAACTATTCTAGATACTTAGATGGCAGAGCCCCCGGCACCAGACCCTTCTGCCTGCTCGATTATTTTCCCGATGATTTCTTGATGGTAATTGATGAGAGTCATGTAACCGTTCCGCAGACGCATGCCATGTATGGAGGAGACCGCTCTAGAAAAGAAAACCTAGTCGAATACGGATTTAGACTGCCCGCTGCGATGGACAATCGTCCGCTAAAATTCGAAGAATTCGAAGCCATTCAAAATCAAGTTCTTTACATCAGTGCCACACCTGCCGATTACGAACTCCAAAAAAGCGAAGGTACCTATGTAGAACAAATCATTCGTCCGACAGGCCTACTCGATCCCATCATAGAAGTACGCCCTAGCCTAAATCAGATCGACGACCTGATCGAAGAAATGCATCAGTGTATCGAAAAAGACGAACGCATCCTAGTGACGACCCTGACGAAACGAATGGCAGAAGAACTCACCAAGTACCTTACACGAATCGATATTCGATGTCGCTACATACACAGTGATGTAGATACCCTAGAACGGGTAGAGATCATGCAAGATCTACGCAAAGGACTTTTTGATGTACTGATTGGTGTCAATCTACTGCGCGAGGGGCTCGATTTACCCGAAGTATCACTGGTAGCCATTCTAGATGCCGACAAAGAAGGATTCTTAAGAAACCACCGTTCGCTCACCCAAACCATAGGTCGTGCTGCCCGAAATGTCAATGGAAAAGCCATTATGTATGCCGATAAAATTACAGAAAGCATGCAAAAAACCATCGATGCCACCACCTATCGTCGCCAAAAGCAAATTGCTTATAACACCAAACACGGCATCACCCCTACAGCGATTAAAAAATCCATCGATACTGTACTCTCTAAGAAAAAAGAACAAAACTACGAAGTTGATGCTTCCACTACCCTACAAGCAGCAGAAGAAGAAACCGCATATTTCACCAAAGAACAACTAGAAACCCGCGTGCGCAGTGTACGTAAGGAAATGGAAAAAGCAGCCAAAGAACTCGATTTTATGAAAGCCGCTAGATTACGAGATGAGATTAAGATGCTACAAGAAAAAATACAAAAACAAAAAGTATAAGTGTAGTCTATCCTAATGAGGGCGTTCCCCAAGGGTCGGGCTATCCGCTGTATCTTTTGGCAGCACTAAGGTGCTACCAAAAGGATGCCGCTCCTATCCCTAACGCAAAAAAGAAATAAGATGTCATAACTAGCTACCATCTACCGTAGGAACTGTAAAAAATGTAACCAGTAGCGTGGCATCACTGTAGTACTAAAATGCACGGACAATAGCACATTTTGCTACACGCCTACTTATGTTTTAGAATTTGGGCTACAATCTTTAGATGATGTTTTGTATGGATTTTCAGAAAACGCTGCGCATGTTTCTTGTGCAAGCAACCAAGAATTGGGTGCTTTACATGTACCAAAGCCTCCATTGCTGCGATGGAACTCAAACTAGCCCTCGCTTTATCCAATTGTGCTAATACCTCTTGAGTAGAAATCGTATCCAGAGGCACTACTACCGATGGTGCCTTTGCCTTTCCCCTTGGTATATATCCTAGTAGCAAAACAAGTACGCGCATAAAACTAAACTTATACGTATAATCAGCCACATTAGACATCCTAAGCTGTCCTACAATCGTATTGATTACCTTTAAGCTATGTGATAGATGCCAGATGACGGGCTTAGAAGATACTCCCGAAGCTTCGCGATCTCTAAACTGAATAAAATATGCTATGTCTTGTAATTGCTTATCCATACGTCTACTTTTCGCTTTTATACGTCTCAAAATTACGGTTTACACACTGCATTAGTACCAATAAAGCGTAAAATATTACTCCTCTGGTACACTAATTACCATCATTAAACATTTTTTTAAGATAGCATTAACAAAAACGCCATGAGTTCTTAAAAAAGAACAGCTGTCTGTTATTCATAACGGAACACATCCTACATGATAATGTTGTTAATAGCTATTATCGTGCTGAATATACAGCCTAAAAAGCGAATAACATAAAAAACAAGTATAAAAACACCGTAAACGACACCAAAATGTATGTACTTACTTACGTTTTTAAAACAGAATAATCTTACAAAATATTCGTTATCAGATAGTTAATAATTCCCAATTTATTCCATAAATTAGCATCACACACCAAACCATTTATTGATCTGACTACTCGACGAGTTGTTTTATTGCAATCTATAGGGATACCATTCTTCTAGTTAAAGCACTAATGTACGTAAACTGTACTGACCTGTTAATCAAAGTATCATTAGAAATAGACCCTTGTAATGAAATTAATTTTGCTATCACTTGTTGCTGGTATTTTCTGGATAGACCCCTCTAGAACCAAGTTTGAAAATACATTTCAAAAAATCTTAATTACCAATACGGATCAGGATTCGGGTCGGACACTGATGATTGAAGAAGATGAGTATTCGATATGGGCCTATGTATTGAATGCACACGCCCCAGGTGTAGATTTTGATGGGTTTGTTTGCTCTATACGAAACCCTAAAACCCTAGAAATAGATCCCAAAGAAGCGACCAAAAACGGAAATGCACCTCCATTAACCGCTGCCTTTGCCAATAAATACAGTTATATAGAAAATGTATCCGTACATGATATAAAGATACGATGGACACCCCATCAAATAGAGATCAAATTAAAAGATGAAACCTATCTGATCATGGACTTACGCTCTAAAACCAGCTATTCCAAAGCATTATCCCAAAACTGCTATTATGGTAATTCTTTGTAGATTTAAGGTTTTAATTGTAGTTGAGTAGTAGTATTTGCCTTATATAGCATATGATACTTCATATAATTACTCACGTATTATTCATCTATACGCCAAGGGGGATTAAGTCTATTCTCACCTGCATAAAACAAGATCAATTGATTACCATCTAGGTCTTTTAATTTTGCTTCTCGCCATAACCATCGTTGGTCTGTAGGTTCCTGATCAAATACGATCCCTTTTCTTTGTATCGCTTTCACCTGCTCATCTAGGTCCTCGCATTCAAAATACACATAAATACCATCACCCTTTAGCAAAGCATCGACTTGATGAATTGAAAAAGTAGCATCGCCCTTAGGACATTCAAATCGGGCATAATGTGGTAGCGCTTTTACAATCAATTTTAGTCCTAGTTTTTCGTAGAAAGGAATGGATTTTTCCAAATCTAACGAAGGAATTGTGATCTGATTTAGATTCATATTAGAGGGTATTTTTTTATACAGGTTTATTACATCTACTCTATCGGCACTTGTTCTTTCGAATTGCTGATTAATATAGCATAATCAATAAACTGTAACGTATTTTTTCCTTTCAGTTTTGTAGAATTATAATCTTTTAAAAACATGTTTATTTCTATCAAGTCTGTCCCTACGGAATATGGCGATTGTTTCTTGTTTAGTTTAAACCATATTATTTATGTATCCCTTTTCCTTCCATTTCCATTAAACATTTTAAGGTTAAGACTACTCAGGATACCCCCCAATAAGCCAATTGAGATACAAATAGCTAACCAAAAAAATAGATTGTAGGAATTGTATAATATTCTATAAATAAACGTAAATAAAAAAATCAAAGAACCAATAACTTCCCACAGCAACGGTTTTTTAATAAGTAGCAGTTTTAGACGTACTTTTTCTTTATTTATTGGCAAATTGAATAGTACTTTTAATGTATCCCAATCCCATATAAGCAACCAACTCGATGAGGACGAAAAAAACGCCCTCATTAAAATTATTAATTCAATGCTCACTAAAAAACTAATGAAAGATCTACTAGATGAAAAAAATAAAATATAATACTATTTAGATCGATTCTAAATTTAGTGTTTTTTCAATAAAACTACTTTGTTACATATAGTACACATTTGTGCCTTATAAGTATCAAAGTATGATTACTTAAATTTAAGATGGTGGGGGAAGTTTACCTATCCGTTTCAAATACTCTTCCTTGCTCCAATCTGCACCAGTACCCCATTTTTTTTCAAAAACTTCATCCATGATCTTATCAAAATCAGGCTCAAATTCTTTCGTGGACTTGTACCACTCTAAAGTATAAATAGAATAAGGGTCTTCTCCATCTTCTACAGACCAACGCATACTTTGATGCAGTTCTCCTGACCAAAAACTAACTTTTTCTTGGAAAGTATAATTTAAATATTTTTCCTCTCCACTACTTAGGCTTTTTTCATATCTATTCTCTCTTTCTAAATCAAATAATTCACTTAATTCTTTTGTAGATAATTTTAATAACTCTTCATGAGAATAGTCACTCATCTTTTTTTTCATAAATTTATTTTATTTGAATTAACTCTATGATAGGTTTACCTGTCTTTTTATCTATTTTAGTATTTGAGATTACTTTAAATTCAGCTCCTGATTTTATCAGTAGTTCATGTGGAGGATAACCTCTGAATTTTACACCATCTGCAAAATCAGATATATCTTTAGCATCTAAATGCTTAATTTCAAATATAACATCTGATTTGGATATAAATGAGGCTTCAATACTACTTCCGCAAGAGGTAAAAGCATCCCAAGTGTGAGTAGAGTTCGGAGTATATATGTCTAAATATTGCTTTGGATTACCACTTCTCCCTATACCTCTATATATTAGAGTTTGGTTGAAGGTATTCAGCTTAGTTAATGATGTATTCAATAGTTCTTTTATTGCTTTTGTTTTAGAAACATTAACACCCTCTCTAAGCCAAAGATTTAGATTTTTATAAAATATATTAGTTGTATATCCCCAAAGCAAGTTTACATCTGTTTTATTAAGTCGTGGATATTGTTTCATTAAATCACCAACCTCATTAAAAAATCTAAAGTCATTTTCGTTATGGTAATTCGTAAATCGCTTTAATATTTCGTCTTCTGTAAAATCCATCTTCTTTAATGCATTCACAAAATCCGTAGGAAGTTCCTGTTTTGCAATAGCTTTAGTGATTTGTTTGAAAACACCTCCTGCATTCCCTTTATTCAATCTTACCCCGACCTTCTCAAAGAACTCATCCCATTGGCTCTTGGTAAAATTAGTCATTTTTTTCAGGATTGTTTTGATCTTTCCGATTTTGGCAACTATCAATGCACTGCCACTCACAACTAAAGAACCTACTACTACTGTGATCTGTCCTGACTCATACCTACCGATATTGTTCTTTGCTTCTATATTAGAAAAATAAGTCCTTAATTTCGGTTCTAAAGAACTTAGTAACTGTTTGATGTTTTCAATCTCTGATATATAAGCTTTAAACTGATTTATTTCATTTCGTAAACTTTGGGCATCTTTACATTCCTTTTTGGTATCAGTAGCTATATAATTCTGTACACTATACCACTGCTCTTTTACCCAACTCCAGATCGTATCACTTTTTTGATTCTCCTCTAGTTTATGTAATAACAAGCCTAAACGGTTTTCATTTATTTTTACCTGCAGAGGGCTACAATCTATATAAGCTAGCGTATAGGCATATATAAAATCGTTTAAACCATTCTTTAAATCATGGAGCATCTTGGGTAATAATACCAAACCTTCTACTTCCTGATATAACCCGTCTACAACACCTGACACATAAGGAATATCTGATTGTGTATAATAGAATCTTTCTGACACCTTTGCTTCCTCCCAAATACACAAGGGAACTATGCCCTTATTTTGATAACTAGACCAACCCTTTTCTTTACATAACGCACCTGTTTCCTTAAAATAGGTTACGATCTTTTTTAAATTTTCAAAAACTTCTTTAAAAGAAGCATCAGTCCCTACTAAATCGTATGCCTCTCCTACAAAGATTTGATCTTCTGCTTTGGTCATACTTTCTTCTACTGCTTGTAGAGCTGCTTCTTGCCTAAAAGTGTCTTGAGGAGCATCTGTTTGTTCTGAACTAGCTAAAAGACTATCATCTATTGACTCTTCATAAGCCTGCTGATGATTTCTCAATTCTTCTTTTACTTCTTCAGAAACATACTCACTATTTAGTAATTCCTCTTCATAGCTTAACAACTCTTGGTTTTGCTCCTTGATCGCCTCTATTTGTTCTTCACTGCCTGTAAAATTTTCCCATAAATCTTCTAAGGCTGTAATAATTGTTTCCGTATTAATGTCAACCTCCATCGTTGCCCCTTCTCCAAAACTAGGATCATAAATGGTTACGATTTCTCCTTCGGCGAGTTGGTAATCGGTATTGACTAGGATATTATCAAAGGTCACCCCAAAACGCGCCCTTTCTAGGTAAGGTATCGCTACAAATCCATTTCCACTAATCACCCCATTAGACTGGCTAATAATATCGGTGATATAGACCATAAAATTTCCAGCAAACACTCTGTCGCCAACCAACAAATTAGGGTGTCCTTCTCTATTGGTGATGGAGATAGCTTCGGGAACAATCCCACAATTATAGTTGGCATTAGGGCCGTCGGTACTGCCTGTGGTGATGTATTGTACAGCACTGTACTCGCCATACTGGTATTTACACTTACCTGCTACTTTATATTCATAGGTGGTATTGGGTTTTAAATCCCAGACCGTAGCCCATGTACTATTGGTACGCATATGAAACCAACGGCTATTGGGGCGGTCTTTTTGGCGGTACATGATGGTGTATTCGCTATAGGTAGCGGGATCTTCCTCCCAGTACACATTGATCTTAGAAATCCCTTTGGGTTCGGCATGTACGCCCGCGAGCTTGGGACATTTTTCATTCTTAGAAAACCAAAAGACCTCACTCTTCCCTTCATTACGGAACAACCCAATCTCTTCACTGCCTTTTAGGGCTTTGGCTTGTACGCGCCATGCATACCGCTTGTTATGCAATAATAAAGGATGTGCAGGGCCGTATATAAAACTGGTAGCTCTGGTAGTGGTGGTAAAAATCGGAGGACTGGTTAGAAAAGCGGTATTAGGGTCTACATGATCGTCCCAGATTTCTACCAAACTAAACTCATACTCTACATTACTAACGTTGATCTGTCTAGGCGTCCACTGAAATACAATATTGTCTACTGCTTTAGGCTCTATATTACTCTTATTAAAAGGAATATTCAGTAAGGGCGGATCATTGTTAAAGATAAAGGTAGTAGCACAACTCTTTCGTGATAATCGGCGATTGGTAAAAAAGTCGTAGACTTCGAAACAAAACTGGTATGCGCCTTCGCGCAGCGTCTGCCCATATTGCCGATTGGCGATGCCTTGTAGGTTACGTAGCTCGAAATACGGGGCGAGTTCGGTATTGTTTAATACCAAGGGACTTCCTCCATCGATAAATAGGGGTGCGCCTATGATGAATTGATCTCTGCTTTGCACCTTTAGTCCATTGCCCTCGATAAATACCTTGAGCCGAATCCTACGGTTGGTAATGCTCAAATCACGTAATAACAGGCGCACACGTAGTGGACTATTGATCGTCATCGCATCGGCATAATTATAAATATGCACGGGAGCGGGAGGAATAACATTGGCAAATACCTGTACTGGGAATTGCTGTGCTATGGAAGTTAGACTGCATAACAATGCAAAATAGACTAAGCGTACGTATTGTTTCATCTAGTAGTTTTAGGGGTTGTTGTATGTTTTTATAGCCTTTATATATTCCACAGGCACATGCGCTAAACACAATTATGATCCTCAGAACAATCATAGCCAACAACTCCGTACCTACAGGAGTTGCGAGGAATAAAAACGGATAGCCAATCCGTGGGGACTAAAAAAATGATCTAGTGAAGATTACATGGTATCGTAAAGCAAGGCTTTACAATGCTACAAGAATACTAAACTTATGGGAATTTTACAATAAATTACAGGGGAACGAGCTGCTGTAATTATGTATTATTCAGGATCAATACTATCCAGCACCTCCATCAGTAGCAGTCGCTTGGTAATCGGATTCCGAGCGGTGGGTTTGTGCTTGGCGAAGAAGGTAATGAGTGCTGGTTGGATAGCAGGATGTGTGAGGTGTTTACGAAGGTTTTGTTTGGTAAGGGGGTAACATTGTATCTTTTTAAGTAGGCTAAAGCAGAGGGCATTTCTATAGAATATATTGGGAACTCGAAAGCTATGGTATTTATAGATTTTTAGATACATACAGCGATCGTAGAGGTAAAAACAGCCCTTACCCGTCTTCTGTATAGATCGCTTCTGTACGATATGTTGCTCATAATGTTGGAGCAATTTATTGGCTGCTATAGGCGATGGATGCTGTAGTAAGAGGGTTTCTAAAATGGATAATAGGTCGTAGACCTCTAGTTTGGGCAATCCATCGAGTTGAGCAATGAGTTGTTTGAGTATTCTATCTTGATGAGTATACATGATGATGTAGTGTTACTGAGTGTTGATTGATAAAGAATTGGCTATATTTGATCTGAAATACGCAAAAGAAAGCCTGCTCCCAGTAGCTACTACTTACTACTAGAGTACCCCTAGGTATGATCATTACATCAGGATGAACTGTATATGGGAATAAACAGTGAGCAATGATCAATGCCTAGTAGTAACTATAAGGGAGACAAGCAATCTATAGAAGTACGCACTTCTACTAGCTAGTTTTTTATGCTATACAATTGGCTAATAACCGAAACTGTCGCGCCATGGCTCGGGCAATGGTGCTGAAAGTTACGGGAGGCATATCTGGAGGGGCTGATGGGGTATTATCATTCGTATCATTGTGTACACTGCGTAGCCATTGGATCACTTTCTGTTCTACCTGCTGTGGGGTATAGAGTTGTGTCTTGACCAAGGCACGGACTTGCTGCTGAGCGGTTTTGCAAACTGCTTCGGAGGCTTGGAAATATAATGGATGGTAGCGCAATCGTAGTAGAATGCGTTTTTGATACGCTTCTAGCTTATCGGCTACAGTGGGAAAATGGGTCGTGCAGAGTTCTAGCCATTGCAGTCGCCGTGCATAGAGGTCTACGACTGCCTGTTCTATAGGAAATTCTTCTTCATAGTAGGTACGAACCCATTGGTCTACCAATGTCTCATAGCTGCTGCCAAGTTCTAGTTGTTTTAGAAAACTAGGAATATTAAATTGTAATTCTGTAAGAATAGCGAGTAAATACTCGCGACGGTTGGTGGGGGTTTTAGAGTGTTTCATTGGATGTTAGTGTAATGTTTTCTATATAATTCTTTTAATACATAGATTAAGAATTATTCTATGTATAGATTTAATACGCTTATCATTAATTTTTTGCTTATGCTTGATAAATTTTTGGATAGTACCTTCTGGGATTCTAGCCCTTCTATCAATCCCTGACTTATTGATCAAGGCTGCGTTTTTAAGTAACCAAGTTTCTGTTTCTGATCTTAAATTAACTGTTTGTTCTTTTTTTTGTTTATTTTCCATTTTTTGGTAAATAACATTGCTATTTAAAAAATTATAAAATACTTTAGGGCAAAAGGCTTTTATACTTATACTATATGCATTAGTAACAAGACAAAGCATAAAAGAGCAATATAAATCGTTTATTTAGTCAAATATAAGCAAAATATATTGTTTATATAGCATAAAAACAGCACAAAATGTCGCTTATTAAAAATAGAATACTAGAATTTATAGACTACAAAGGAATTTCTAAATACAAGTTTTATAAAGAAACAGGTATTACAAGGGGAGTCCTAGAAAGTAAAAGTGGCATTACAGAAGACAATATATCTAAATTTATAAACTATTACCCGTCTGTAAATCTTGAATGGTTATTCAGGGGAGAAGGAGAATTTGAAATTTCTTCAAAAGACAACACCAAAGAAAATGAAAGTTTCAGCACGTCTTTAGAGATTGACCAATTAAAAGATAATTTGCTAAACTTACTGGTGAATGATAATGAGATTAAAAATGCTTTTGCAAATATTATAGGAAAAGAAATTAATATGTTTGCTTCAAAGAAAATAACTAACTTAGTAAAAGATGAAGATTTCTTTAGAGTTATTACTAATTACCTAAGTAAATAGACAACTATTCTTATAAAAACCCTATTTTATTTTTTTTAGATTATTAATTTTTTCTTCAGAAATCTCTGCAATCTTTTTTATTTCTTCATAGCTGTTTTCTCCTCCGTTTTTGGTGATACGCATAATTTCAACTTCTATAAACCACTGTAACGTTTCTGATTCTTCAAACTCTTTTTCTAGCTTTTTTAATAAATCCTTTCTTGTTGGAAGTGCTGAATTATTTTTTTTCATCATTCAACTCTTTTTTTATTTCAGAAACTATGTAATTTAATTTATCCCCTGTAACATCCACCATTGCTTTATAAGTTATAGTGTTATCATTAGATGGCATTATTTTAGCAATGTCATTTACCGTTTTTATTTTCTTATCCAATGCAGGTATATTGTTTCTGACATTAACGTATTTTCTTGGAATAGTTCCTATAAATTTAAGGTACTTATTAATTAAACTTCCTATAAAAAAAGATGCGATTAAACAAGTAAAGTAGTATAACAAAGGATTCCAATCTTTAGATGAGTAAGCTGTAAATGTCCAAATTAAATAATACAATGCTATAGATAAAAATACTATTGAAACGTTTTGAATTACTTTTCTAATTAACTTTATAGATATAAAATTTGAGGAGTAAGACATTATTAATGCACTGAGTAGAATTGTTACCGGCATTCCCAATGAGTAGAAAAAAACTCTAGCATTTTTAAAACCAAAAATTTTTGTTGTTGAAGCTTTGTCAAACGGTATATGTAAGAAAGGTGCAATAGTTGCTACTATTGCACCGAGTGTTATAAAAAAAATTATCAAATTAGTTTTTCTCTTATATCTAGTGGTAGTATCATTCTCCTGGAATATTAATTTCTTCTTTTTCAATCTGGAATTTTGGCTGCTCATTTAATCCAATTTCATCATTAATTTCTGTTTCGGTGCAACTATAAAAAGTTGTTAGCGTTAAAGTTAAAAAAATAGCTTTAAGAAAAAAGTTGAATGCTTTCATAATTGTTTTAATTTTAGAATTTATAAGGTATTTAACAATAATCAGCACGCTTATAACATGCTGATTTACAGGTTAAATCTAAGGAATTATTTGTTGATAAATAGCAGAATATTTCAACTAAATAAAATGTACTTTTGCTAGTTTTTACACCATTTTTAGGGGAATATCCGCATAATTTTAGTGCCTTTTTTTTGTTAAAAACGTCAACTAATTATACATTGTACATCGCTTTCTATTGAAACAGTAAAACGAATAAATTTCAAAAGAAAATAAAACAATATAATAACTGATGTTTTCCCGTATTTTCAATAGCCCCAAGAGCATAATCACTTGTTTTACAGACCTCATGAGTTTCATCCACTTTTGCAGCTATACATTTATTAGCATGATTGGTACTAAAACTAGTAGCAGAGTGATAATTTAGTATCAATAGTAAGTGTTGAGGAGTTGGATAAAAACTAGCACGATCTGTAATTAATTACTGGCACTACTATAGTTCCGTAACAAGAGGTGAAACATCACAATGAGGCACTAGTTTCAAAAGTCATTTCTATAATTATAGAGTGCTTGGTTACAAATAATTAAAATCCTTCTGAATAACTAAGCTCTTACTAGAAATATAACTACTTTTATTACACGTATATAATTGTTGTAGCACATTAAAGAGAAAAATTGGAATTAATTGATAAAGAAATAGCTGATTGGATCAAACCTTATGCGACAATTGTTGGAGAAAAAATTGAAGTTGATATAAATCTAAAAAAGGAAAAACCAATCAAATATTTTCTGAGATTGACTTTACCAAATACCTTTCAAGACTACGCAATTGCTCTTCACTCATATTGGATAAATTATAACATTCCAAAAAGTGAAATAAAAGAAATGCAAAATGATGATGATGAATTTCCTGAAGAGGATTTCAGTCGTGTGAATTGGAAGGATTTTTACAAACTTAAAAATGTTTCTTTTGAACTTAACACAGCTATTCTAAACTCTATTGGATGCAAAAGATTTGATAAACAAATGAATAATGAGTTATATCCTGGAGAAGGAATAATGGACGAAGAACATTTGGTGAGTTTGGTCAAAGTTGTTGACGGACTTTACGGAAATCAGGAGATTGAGTTATTTTACACTTTTTTATCAACTCAGGATTGGGAAAAAGATTTGATGTTTAGTGGTCGAATACACGATTTACCTAATTTAATAAAAAGAGAGAATCTAAGACTAACACCGAGTTTGATTTATCCAAAAGAAGGAAATTGGGCCGTTAATACAGATTATGATTTGGCTTTCTCAACCATTGGTGGCGAGTCTAAGTTTATAAAAGAATTAACTAAACAAAATACCAACCAAATACTTAAAGTTGAATACTAAAAACGTACTACAGTCCCTGATACTCCAACTATGCGCTAGTGCTAGTTTGCAACTAGTACCGTTACAGCTTGGCAGGGTACGAGTAAGTAATAGCAAAAACAAACACGATCTATTTTATTGATAGGTTGCACCGCTAGGTTACCATATACGCTAGTTCGAGTTTGCAACTCGGACTTCCATACGAGTAAGCAAATACTCACTGAATGATAAACATCAATTACAGGGCTGTAATTGGTTTCTTTTTCTGCTATATGTTGCAGCTTCGCTTTGGTCATCTGCAACGGATACCGTAATAGTTACGTAGTCGGTACAAGTTGCAAACTTGCACCAGCCCTTTAGCTTATCAAAGCTGTAGAATTTTATACCATTTTGTAGCCATAAACGTATAACAAACAATTAAAAATCCTTTGGATAACTAAACAGGTAGTGGAAATATCGTTACTTTTATTGCACATATATAATTGTTAGACAACATTAAAAAACAAAATGAATTTACAGAAATTAGATGGAGGAATTATATTTAGGGTTCTAATTGTTTTCATTACTGGTATAATCTACGGAATACTTGATAAAGGTAAATTTAATGGTTCCTTTATTGGTGATGGATTAGCATATTTGGTTATCTCTTATGTTCTTGGATTTATTTCATTTTACATTTATAGGTTTATATCAAAAAAGAAATTCGAGAATAATAAAAGGAAAATAAATATTTGGAATACTTCTATTCTTTGGGCGTTATTTATACTTATACTTGGTATATTATAAAAAAACCATTGATAGTAAACAACCTCTGCTAAAAACGGAGGCTTTGATTTTCAGATAAGCCCCCGCTCGGCTAAAGTATGTGGCTAGTTCGAGTTTGCAACTCGGACTTCCATACGAGTAAGCAAATACTCACTGAATGATAAAAATTAATTACAGGGCTGTAACTGGTTTCTTCATGTAGTATCTATTGCAGCTTCGCTTTCGTCGCCTGTATAGCTGACCTAATAGTTACGTAGTGGGTAGAAGTTGCAAACTTGCACCAGCCCTTAGCTTATCAAAACTGTAGAATTTTATACCCTTGTAATCATGAACGTATAACAAACAATTAAAAATCCTTTAGACAACTGAATAGTTAAGGGGAATATAGCTATTTTTACTCCATATATATAATTGTATGTGTGCCATACGAAAGAAACATTTTAAAATTGAATAAACTTTTAAAATATCGAGAAAAACTAAATCTTACTCAAGAAGAATTAGCTGAAAAAGCAGGGGTTTCTACTCGAACTATTCAGCGTATCGAAAAAGGAACAGAACCAAAAGGTCATACTTTAAAGGTTTTGGCAAAAGCTTTAGGAGTTTCAGAAGATAATTTAAAAGAAAACACATCACAGTTAGAAACAAAAGTCATTGACTATCAAATGGCTAAATACATCAATTTGTCATCTATATTTGGTATCGTTTTTCCACCATTCAACATTTTACTACCATTTTTTATTACTAAGTATAAAAAACAAGCAAATGAGGTAAATAACCAGATTATTTCAATACAAATTTTTTACACAATTATCGCTTTTGTTATTATTGTTTTATGCCTATTTATACCTAAATGGTTTGGAATTACAAGACAATTATTTTTAATGTCGTTAATTAGTTTCCCTATTTTCAATTTATTTATAATTGTTAGAAACACCATAGAATTAGATAAAAACAAAAGACTATACATAAGGCTTAATTTCAGCTTTTTATAATCTCTGTCAGGAGTTTGTCATATAATTGTCGGGAATAATTCTACTCATTTTTTAATTGATATTAAGAGATTTGTAATTTCAAATATCAATCAAAATTCAAATGAAATTTTATAAACTAATTTTAGCAATCGTATTAATTCTAACGGTTAAAAACAGTATTGCGCAAATCGCAAATAATTCAAGCTTATTTATTGAACTTAAAAAAACAGATAGTCTTATTTTCGATGAAGGTTTTAATAAGTGTGACTATACCGCTTTAAAAAAGACACTTCATCAAGATTTAGAGTTTTTTCACGACATAGGTGGTTCTCAAAATTTGAAGCAGTTTTATGAGGCTTTTTCAAAAAATATATGTGGCGATTCTCATTATAAACCAATACGAAAATTACTGCCAGAAACCCTTGAAGTTTATCCTTTGAAAAACAATGGTAAACTATATGGGGCTATACAAAAAGGTGAACATAATTTTTATATAAAAGAACCAAATAAAGATATTTATATAACTGGTTATGCTAAATTTATTACCACTTGGGTTATAGAAAATGGGGACTGGAAAGCAAAAAGAATTTTAAGTTATGATCATAAACCTGTAAAAGACTATGGTGAAAAATTCAATGCTAATTATGCTCTTCCTTTGTTTGATAATGACAAGAAAATAGAAGAGTTATTAATGAAACACAAAATTCCATCTGTAGCATTAGGAATAATTAAAAATGGTAGTCTTCAACAAATACGAACATTTGGAAACAAAAAGCTAGGTCAACCAATTTCGAGCAACAGTATATATAAAGTTGCATCTTTAACAAAACCAATTACCGCTTTTGTTGTATTAAAACTTATTGATGAAGGAATTTGGAGTTTGGACCAGCCTGTTTCTAAATATTTTATAGATGAAGATATAAAAGATAGTAAATATGTACATAAGCTAACTACAAGACATCTTCTATCTCATCAATCAGGTTTTCCAAATTGGAGGTATTTAGCAGACGACAAGAAATTATCTTTTCAATTTGAACCGGGTACAAGATGGCAATATTCTGGAGAAGGCTTTGAATATTTGCGTAAAGCGATTGAAAAGAAATTTAAGCGTCCATTTGAAGACATTGCAAAAGAAAAATTATTTAATCCACTGGGAATGAATAACACATATTACTATTGGTCAGATAAGATAGATGAAAAACAATATGCTGTTGAACACGATGAAGACGGAAAACCCATAAACTATGAAAAATATACAGTAACAAATGCTGCTGCTAACTTAATGACAACTGTAGAGGATTATTCTAAATTCTTAGTATACGTTTTAAATGGAGCTGGATTATCTCAAAAAAACTATAACGAGTTTCTAAAATTTCAATCATACGAAAAAGAAGGAATTAATTGGAGTTTAGGAATGCAAATGCTTACTAACTTACCGAATAATGAAACTGCATTTATGCATACGGGTGGAGATTATGGCACAAAAACAATAGCTATCATCTTTAAAAACTCAAAAAATGGATTCGTATTATTGGCTAATTCAGAGAATGGAATGGCCATATGGCAAAAAATCTTATCAGAATATTTTGGAAAAACAGGAAAAGAAATAGTTAGCAGAAATTTGAAATAGTCACGAAAAAAAACTCTAAAAAGTGATACTGATGATCATATATTATCCATACGAATTGCAAATCCGCAAAAATTGGGAGCATCTATACCATACTTACTGGTACTATAACTCTTAAATAAGAGAGGTGCCATCAATCAAGGCATTCTACACGGAAAACATTTCCGCGTTATCTAAATAAGAGTCTACCAAAACTACGGAAATCTATACGCATGTAGCCACGCATGCATTACAAACAATAAAAAATCCTTTGGATAACTAAACAGACAAAGGAAATATAGCTACTTTTATTACACATATATAATTGTTGTAAGCAATTGATGAAATCTTAAGCTGAGTTAATAATTTTAAAAAAAAACTATAAACGAAATGATAATTAAAATAATTTTAATGAGAACGATATTCATTTTGTTCTCATTTTTTTGTTTTTTCACGGGTTTTACTCAAGAAATAATAACAGTTTCTGAGAATGGTCCTTATTACACTTTAGAAGAAGCCTATAACCTAATACTGGCAAATTCGAATGAAGAAAAGGAGATAACAAAATCATATATAATTCAAATTTCAGGAAACTCTATTAACATGAGTAATAATCCTAATTTAGAAAGTATAATTTGGGAAGTAAGTGGAACAAATGATCTATATATAAAAATAAAGTCAGACGACTTTACAACAATAAATAAACCAAAAGCTCACCAACCTGCTATATTATTAAAAAATGTTAAAAACATTCATATAAAGGGACTGACTTTTAGTAATGCCAAGTTTGGATTAAGATTTGTCAATGCTGATAGTTGTTCTGTAAATTATTGTAAATTTTTTGTCAATGAAATTGGATGCACCAATTTTGAAGATTGTCCAGGCGGTGGAGGCGGTGCAATTGAACTTTCAGGTGAAGTACTGGACAAAAATGGGGTTTCTTTTAAACTAGATGAGACAAATAGAAGTCGAATTGATACAATAACTACTAGTGATGATAATGTGATTAAAAACAACTATATAACTCTGAGTGATAATATGCGCCAATACATAGGTAAACCAGAATCATCATTATGGCATGGTATCTATTTATCAAGAAGTAGAGGTAATATCGTAAAATATAATACAATAGATGATACATTTGGTGATGGAATTCATTTTTGGCACGAAGATGTTCAAAATAATCTAGTAACAAACAATTTTGTTTATAATAGCATCGATAGTAAGGATATTTTAGGGGTTAGGCATAATATCCTTGTCGGTAAGGATTTTAAAACATTTCCGGTAGCACAATTTCCTAATGACAAAATATATCCTGTCAAAAACGATTCTATTATTAATAATTATATAAATACTGATAGGCAAAAAGAGATAGGTCAAATAGTTAGGAATACGCGAGCATATAGATACTTTTCTAAAGATAATATCTTCGATGAGAATATCTGGGGATTAAATAATTTAGTGATTAATAAAAATCTGATAGCAGATAATGTGACGAAGGATAACGTTGAGTTCTTCTATGAATCTGATAACATAAAAGCAATAGATCCTCTATATTATGAGGAAAACTTAGATATTATAGAAACATTAAGTGGAGATTTTGATGGTGATGGCTCAAAAAATGAAATTGCTGCATTTGTAAAAACTGGCAGTAATTCTAGTAAAATTATATTGTGGAAAAGAGATAAAATTCAAGGTAAGTATTTTCTTAAATTTCTTGGTGCTTGGTGGGAATCCAATAATTTTGATGCCACTCAAATGAAAGATCGACTGGTCGCAGGGGATTTTACGGGTGATGGAAGAGACGATATAGCAGGCTTTAGAGATATGGGTAATAACTCATCTAGAATAGAAGTATTTATGTCTTCCTCAGAAGGTAAGTTCAAACCTGATGGACATGGAAAAAAATGGTGGGAAGCAAATAACTATGATGCAAACCAATTCACTGGAAGATTAGTCGCAGGGGATTTTACTGGTAATGGAAGGGACGATATAGCAGGTTATAGAGATATGGGTAATAACTCATCTAGAATAGAAGTATTTATGTCTTCCTCAGAAGGTAAGTTCAAACCTGATGGACATGGAAAAAAATGGTGGGAAGCAAATAACTATGATGCAAACCAATTCACTGGAAGATTAGTCGCAGGGGATTTTACTAATAATGGAAGATACGATATAGCAGGCTTTAGAGATATGGGTAATAACTCATCTAGAATAGAAGTATTTATGTCTTCCTCAGAAGGTAAGTTCAAACCTGATGGACATGGAAAAAAATGGTGGGAAGCAAATAACTATGATGCAAACCAATTCACTGGAAGATTGGTAGCAGGAGATTTCACAAATGATGGAAGGTGTGATATAGCAGGTTTTAGAGATATGGGTAATAATTCATCTAGAATAGAAATATTTATGTCTTCATCAGAAGGTAAGTTTAAACCTGATGGACATGGAAAAACTTGGTGGGAATCTGAACTTGGTAAATTTGATGCGAATCAAATAAGTTCATTTTTAGATTTGAATTTACATACAAATGATGAAGACACAATCCCAGATCTTATTGCTTTTAGAAAGTTAAATGATACTTTGTATGATACTGATGATAAATACCGGACTATAGGTTGGTTTAATACCAATCCTAAATTCAAACAGACAAACGAACTTGGGATACCATGGCTTATAAGTGTTAATGCTTCTGGTGAAATCGCAGCGAAAAATAATTCTATTTCTGAAACTAAGAGTGAAAACAAATTACTTAACGAGAAATCGACTAAATTTAGTGCTTATCCAAACCCCTTCGATGAAGAAATAACAATCCAATTTCAAAATGATACTAATGGAATTGTTCAATTGAATGTGTATTCTTATTCTGGTCAATTGATAGAAAAAATATTGAATAATCAAATGGAATCTGGTATTCAAACTATAAAATTAAATATGGAAAAATTTCCAGAAGGCATTTACTTTTTAGAATTGAATAATACAGGTAAAAAAGAATACCAAAAAATAATTTTAATGAATAAGTAAAAGAACTGCTTACAACACGAATGTATGAAGTCATAATGCCCTAGCGGGACATTACGCTTCATACATCAATCGTTATGCATTATCAAATATGAATTCGAAATTCAATCTTATAATCCTCATTTTCTCCATTTTATTTTCTTGTGGAGAATTAAATAATGAAAGATCAACTATACTTTTGAATTCTGAATATAATAAACGATTAAAATCTGAATATGGTGGCTATTTCGGAGTGACCGTGCCACCCATTTCGGTCAAATGGTGCCACTAAGAGAGATTCTACAATAATAGTTAAATTTATCGATTAGTCCTTTTTAATTTTTCCTTTTCTTAGAGATTCTCCGACTAAATTAATAC
>CANMMM010000022.1 GCA_947498935.1 uncultured Aquimarina sp.
TTTTTGTGTTGCACCACAAAGGTAACTTTGAGGAACAAATTTCCCTTTCTCTTTTTGAAACGTTTAGGACGCTATTGGTTTGAAATGAATTTAATCAACTGATATACAGAAAGGGAAAAACACATTTTTTGAAATAAAAAAATATGTTTTTCTTGCTACATTTGTAGCATTTTTCTCTTAAAAAATGACTAAACAGGATGTCTTTTTAACATTCTTTTTTGGTCAAAACGTCAAGTTCGATAAAAATAGAATCTAAACATGTGTTAATTGATTGTTTTCTAGTTTTTTGAAGTATGCCTAAACAGCTATCTGAATGATGTTTTCCCGTATTTTTATTAAATTTTTATAAATAACTACCTGCTTTACAGTTTGTATCAAATTTGACACACTTTTTCAGCTATGCATTGATTAACATAAACCCTCCTGTAACTAGTATTGATGCGGTAATTTAGTATCAATAGGAGACATCCCACTGGGTTATCGTATGCTGCTAGTTCGAGTTTGCAACTCGGACTTCCATAAGAGTAAGCAAATACTAATTGAATGATAAAAACCAGTTACAGCAATGTAGCTGGTTTTTTTATAGCTATGGCTGCCATTGTTGCCGCGTTAGGGATAGCAGCGGCATCCTTTTTGTTTTTTTTCAAAACAAAAAGATACAGCGGATAGCCCGACCCTTGTGGTAACGCCCTTATCCTTCATACCGTTGTACTGCACGTTTGTACTTTTCGTGCATTTTAGCCCGTAGTTTTTCGGGGGCTACTACTTCTATACGATCTCCGTACCCTAGGAGCAAACGTTCTAACTCGAAATTAATTTGCACATGAATCCGAAAGGTAGCCCCCCGCTCATCTTGGCACACTAATTCCTGCGAATTATGAAAGGGTTTGGTAATCACATAGGGCGCACTATAACTATCTACCCAAAACACTACCCACTCTGGCACTACCATATCCGATACCGTAACTCCTATTACATGCTTATAATACACATCTCCCTCGATCTGCTGATCGATATAGGCGATACTCTCATCCGCTGGGTTGATACGTATGATTCGATCCAGTGCAAAGGTGGTCAATTGCTTTCGTTTGTGATTCACCGCCAGTAGAAACCATCGGTTATTAAACTCCTTTAATAATTGCGGATGCATATCGATCTTATTCTTTCCTCTAGCCGTAAATGCCCGATATACCACGCGCAATACCTGTTTGTTCTGAATCGCATGGTATAGGCGATCGATGTGTTCCAATCCTTTGAGCTGTTCATTCTTTTCGAGGTGAATGATGGGTTTATTATCCTTTTGCGTCGCATAGACCGAATCTTCCAAACGCTTTAGCACCCCTCCCATTTCTTTAAACAGTGAAAAATCCTTGAACTGCCGCAATACTTGTATCGATTCATTCATGACCTTTATATCATGATCCGTAATCGGAATATTCATAATACTATAGTCTTCTTCGGCATAGCGGTAGTATTTGCGGTTGTATACTTCTATAGGTGCATTGTAGCCCAACTTATCACTGCGCATCATCTGTATATCCAATTGCACTGTACGCTTACTCACATATACATCTTTCCCTTCATATTCATACAACGCATCCGAGCAGGCGGCGATTAAGTCCTGTAATGTCCACTCTCTAAATCGGTTGCGCAGGCATTGATCAATCGCTTTATAGCGTATCAATGCATTCTTATTCGACGCCATTTTTTAAAATTTTTGAAAAAAATAACAACTTTTTTTTTACTGCGCAAAAAGAATGCGCAGTAGCTACGGACATTTGTATAACAATTAACAATTAAACCATAAAACAATGAAGTATAACCAAACATCTAAAAAGGAGCAGGCGATCAGAAGTATTCTGACTACCAAGGGATTCGGCATCTTTGGGATAGCAGCGTTACGAACTTCATTAGAGGTTTATCCGCATCCATCCAAGCATTCCGATCTAAAGGAGTCCATGCTACTGGATTGCACACTCCAACCAACAAGTAATAATGCCCGTAAAGTAGTAATTGAATGTAATTACGCTTTGGAACAAGCTACGGTCTCGTAAGCTTCGGTAACAGATCCTAAGTGATCCGTGTGTAGCGCAGCTGCACGACAACATAGTGAATGAGTTTCATCCTTTTGGAGCAACAACAACCGCGATACGCAACATATCGCTCATCAATACCAAAAGGGAAGACACCACCACACTAGGTTACGTATCACCGCTAGTACCTATTACATCCAACATCTACACGGGTTGTACCAATGATGATGTACTGTATCAGACGTGTGTCTGTGCACAAACCCGCTACCGAGCCATCAAACGCTTGTAGCATACGCACTAAGTCCACACGGTCGATCTAGCCCATCGGCGACGCGTATAGCAGGTTCATAGCTATACACGGAGCTCCAGCCAGAACAGCGAACCTCTGTTTTGCTGGATACGCTAGAGATCTGTACACACAGGTATGCTACTTGGCATCTAAACGATCGTACCATCTAATCGCAGTGAACCGCTACCCAAGGGGAAAGTAAGGTAACGACACTGCACAGGATGACTTTCCCGACAACCAATCGACCATTTCCCATAGGCAATGGGTATGTAACTACATATCTAACTGGGGTTGAGACCTATGGGCATACCCCACATAATTGGAAAACAAAAAACTATACAACATGAAAAACTTAAGATATATATTCGCTCTTGTTACACTCCTAGTCGTTAACCTTACATCTTGTACTCCTGAGAGTCTAGATAGCTACGATGTAGAAAACACTATAGAAACTACTGACGTAAACACTAAAAGTGCTTTTACTAAAGGAGACAAAATAGAAGTTAATGAGGATAAAGACTAACGTCTATAAACTTAATTTAGTACTTTTGAGGGATGAAACACGATTTAGTGACATCCCTCTTCTTTTTTTGTTCAATTCTTTTTTTGATTTCATGTAATCAAAATTTAAAAAACGAAAAAAGTGTTTCTTTTCAATCAAAACGCAAAGTTGATTCTCTGGAATACTATCTTAAGCTAGTAAAATTAAGTAATGATAGAGACAATAAATTAAAAGCCATATCTAACTATATAAATACAGCTAACTCATTAAAATTAAACTCAAAATATCTTGAAGGCTTAAAATTAAAAGCTAATATTTATTATGATTATGGAAATCTTAGTAAGGCAACTGAATACTCAGAAATAATGCTTCAAAATGCTATCAAAAACAATGATAGTGTTTACATGGGAAAAGCATATTATAAAGTAGGTTTTTTTTACAAAAAGCAAGAAAAGTATATTTATGCGTTTGAAAAGCTCAATCAATCCTTTAAAATTCGTAGAAATCTTAATGACAGCCTCAATGCAGGTAAATGTTTAATGGTAATGGCTAATATCCATTTAGCTTTAGGGGATCATAATGCTGGCAAAACTACTGCTACTGATGGCTTAAAATATTTAGAGAATTCTAATAATTATAAAACGATCATTGGTCTTTATCATGGAATTGCTTTTGCATTCGATGAACTAAGAAATCATAATGAAGCTTTAATATGGATAGATAAAGCCATTAGTTTAACTATGAATCCCAAAACAAAGAATCTAATAAAACAAAGAACGACTCTAAATCTAAAACATACACGTGCTAACATATTGGCAAAAAAAGGGGATTATCAAGAGAGTACCAAAATTTTAAAAGAACTATTAACAAAAAATGAAGTGAAAAATAACCCTAAATTTCTCTCTACAACATTAAGTAATTTAGCAAATATTAAATTCCTTCAAAAGCCCACTAATCCCGATAGTGAAAAAATGCTTTTAGAAGCGCTTACTATTCGAAAAGCACAAGAAGACACCAATGGTTTATTTCATAGTAATATCCTTTTGACCAAATACTACCGCCAAAAAGATAAGGACAAAGCAAGCTACCATGCGAGACAAGCCTATGCTATTATCCAAGAACAAGAGGATTATGAAGCGCTGTTAGAAGTGCTTACCCTCCTCACAGAACTAGAACCCGATTCCCTAGTATACCATCAGCGTTTTAAAGAAGCGAGCTTACAACTGATGGAGGTGCGCAAAAAAACCCGAGAAATCTATGCACCTACGCGCTTCGAAAATGAAAACCTCTTAAAAGAAAACGAACAGAAAAACCAACGTATCCAAAAAGTACGAAATCAAAATAATATCTATCTACTAGGCATTGCTTTTCTGCTTTTAGGAATCGTATTCGCCATCCATTTTTTTAGACAGCGTACCAAATACTTAGGCCAGCAAAATAAAATCGTACAATTACAAGCCAGCTACGAAACGGAAACCCGTATCGCCAAACGCCTACATGATGAGTTGGGGAATGATATTTTCCAAGCCATACTCCAATATCAGCAAGACCCACATAATCCACAGATTGCACAAAAACTCAATACTGCCTACAACAAGGCTCGGGACATCTCTAGAGAGAATAGTGAGTTCGAAGTGGGGAGTGCTTATCTAGAGGAATTGACCGAGATGCTCAAAAACTATACGCAAAACGATATTCGATTGATTCTACGGGGTTCTCAAAAAATCAATTGGGATACGGTAGATAAAACCATCAAAATCGCGGTCTATCGCGTACTCCAAGAACTGATGACCAATATGCAAAAACACAGCAAGGCATCTTTAGTAGCCATTGTTTTTGCCACAGAAAAACAACAAACCACCATCAAATATTCTGATAATGGGGTGGGGATCGATCTGGATTGTGTACTCTCTAAAAACGGGCTCCGCAATATCGAACGACGTATTCAGAACATCGGAGGCACCCTTACTTTCGAATCGCAACCAAACAAAGGCTTTAAGGCGCAGATGCAACTCCCTGCTTAATACTACTTTGTTTCCTTAGGGCGTTACCACAAGGGTCGGGCTTTCCGCTACAATTCCTCGCTACTCCTAGGGTCGTAGCTGTGGGATTTCCACTGCAATCCCTAACGCAAATCAATAACACTCGATAAGATGACAATGTAGGATGAATAGATGACACCTATCGAAACTATACCCTATCAGGTATAAATACAGGTCTAATCACTCATTCTATCCCTTTTCGGGTATAATTTGATGCACTAAAGCTGTTTTATACCCTAAAAACAACCGTACTTATACCAATACCGCTGTAAAAAAGACAGCATCCTGTGCATATACTAGTACAGTTGATCTGTTTTTAGTATTTTAGAACGTATAACCGAATTGTACATGCACACACCACCACTAAAAAATCATTGGCACTACACGCTATACCTACTAATACTTCTGATCAGCAGTTGCTCCCCTACTCCTACCGATACGACCCATCCCCAAATAGAACGCTATCTACAAGAAGCCGAAAACAGCTCCCTCTCCAAAACCCTCCGTACCCAAAAACTAGACAGCGCCTATCAATTGTGTGTAGTGCTTGATAATTATGACTACAAGAAAAAAAAGCTTAGTGATATTTCTATTTATTTCTACAAAATGAAGGAATACAAACGCTCCAATACGATTGATAAAGAACTATTATCTCTGTCTCTCAAGTTTAACGATTCTATAGGCATAGCGGAAGCTTTAAATTATCTAGCAGTGGATCACAGAAGAAATAATCAATTAGACAGTGCTTATTTTTACTTTTATAAGGCACTCAACATCTATCAGCAATTAGAACAATCTGACAATTATCCTCCTAAAGCATACGCCTATCGGTACGGAGCAACACTCATCGGTCTGACACAACTCTCCAGAAAAGCCAAAGAATACTTCCAGAGTGAAGCATATGCGACCAAAGCAATTCAACAATTTGAGCTTGTAGGTAATAATACCTATCTACCTACAGCATATATTACTCTTGGAATCATCGCTAAACAATTGGAACGCTACCCAGCAGCTATTGGCTATTATCAAAAAGCCATGCAATTGGCAAAAGGTGTAAAAAAAGATGCGCTTTATGGAGTTTTGGGTAATAATAACATCGGAACCGTATATAAATCCTCTAAACAATATGACAAAGCAAAAGCTGCCTATCGAAAAGGACTATCGTATACTAAATTCTTAGAAACTGACCCCGAACGATATGCACTTTTATTAGACAATCTAGGCTATGTCTTATTTTTAGCCAACAAACACAATGATAGTAGTCTATACCTCTACAATAAAGCCTATAAAATTCGGGACAGTGTAAAAGATCATGAAGGCTTAGCTACCAATCACCTTCATTTTGCATATTATTACCAAGCGCATCACAAGGACAGCTTGGCCATATACCATGCACTACAAGCCAAAGTTAATGCTAATATAATTCAAAGTAATACTGACTTATTAGAAACCTATCGTTTATTGATCGAATTATCTGAAGGAGCTGAAGCTAAACAGTATGCCCTGCAACATATCCAACTACGGGATAGTATCCTAAAAAAACAACGCTTGTATAAGGATAAGTTTGCTCGTATTCGATTCGAAACGGAGGAAAAAGAGGCGCGTATCCGACAGGTAAGTAACCAAAATACTATCTACCTACTGGGCATTGTACTACTGCTAGTGGGAATCGGATTCGCCATTTATTTTTTTAGACAGCGTACCCACTATTTAGGCCAGCAGAATAAAATCATACAACTACAAACCAGCTACGAAACGGAAACCCGTATCGCCAAACGCCTACACGATGAGTTGGGGAATGCCATTTTTCAAGTAATGCTTCACCATGAGCAAGATCCGCAAGATCCACAGATTGCAGAAAAACTCAATACCGCCTATCACAAGGCGCGGGACATCTCTAGAGAAAATAGTGAGTTCGAAGTGGGGAGTGCTTATCTAGAGGAACTGACCGAGATGCTCAAAAACTATACGCAAAACGATATTCGATTGATTCTACGGGGTACTCAAAAAATCAATTGGGATACTGTAGATAAAACCATCAAAATCGCGGTCTATCGCGTACTACAAGAACTGATGACCAATATGCAAAAACACAGCAAGGCATCTTTAGTAGCCATTGTGTTTGCCACAGAAAAACAGCAAACCACCATCAAGTATTCTGATAATGGGGTGGGTATCGATCTGGATTGCGTACTCTCTAAAAACGGGCTCCGCAATATCGAACGTCGTATCCAGAACATAGGCGGTACCCTTACTTTCGAATCGCAACCAAAAAAGGGTTTTTCCGCACATATGAAAATACCCTGTTAAAAAAAAACTATGAATTGTTAAAAAAATATACTCAAATTACGGAAAACCGTAATTACCCTGCCATTGTAACTTGTATATTTGACCCCAGAATATAGAAACAGGCTTGATAGCCCAACTACAACATAGCGAATTAAAACCCTCAATAATGTTCGATAAAGTATTGGTAGCAGAAGACTATGAAATTGCAAATCAAGGAATCTTAAAAGTACTGACTGATGATGTGGGCATCCAATGCATTGAAGAAGCAAAGTATTGTGATGAAGCGTTCCTAAAGTTTAAAAAAGCACATCAGGACGAAAATGCTTTTGAACTATTGATTACGGATCTATCGTTTAAACCCGATCATAAAGTACAAACCAGAACCTCGGGTATCGACCTGATCAAAGATGTAAGAGCGATCCAACCCGATATAAAAGTAATTGTCTACTCTCAGGAAAGCCGACCTGATAAAATAAATATGTTATTCGAAAAACTAAACATCAACGGATATGTCTGTAAGGGGCAACAAGCGATACGAGAATTGGTACAGTGCCTACAAGGGGTGTATGAAGGAGAAACGGTATTGCCGCCAGAGGTCACGGACAGAGCAAATAGAGACAATGTGATCGACTTGGATGATTTTGATATTTTGCTGCTCGATGAACTCGCCATGGGATTGACCAAAAGAGAGATTGTAGTGAAACTGAAAAAAAATAAGATCAAACCCAATAGCGAAAGTACCATCGATAAAAGAGTAGCAAAACTGTTTGATGATTTTAAGGCTAAAAACACCACACACCTCGTAGCCATCGTAAAGGATTTAGGCCTGATTTAATAGAGTATCCTATTACTCTTCTCTGCCTAAGCTATGCTAGCCATTGATTCATTGTTGAAAAAGAAAATGTTTATTTCATTTTGCTCTAAATTCAAAAAACAACTGATAATACGATACACCTTTATCTATTAAAATATATTGAGGTATGCGATGATGAGTAACTATCTGATAGTAGCCTTCTTTCTTTTAGATCATTCGTATGAAATGATTTCAGTAAGACAGTGATTTTTGTTACTTCACATCGCTCAAAAACGCTAAAATTCTAAAATTTGGGTACAAAAGATCGTTTTTATAACAAAGTGGAAAAAGTGTAAACCATTTCAGAGTACAGCACACATCTTGACTTTTCTTTTCCTAAAAAAATAGTCGATACGTATACGTATTTTGAAATCGCGTGAAGGATTGCAGAGGAAATCCCACAGCCCGACCTTAGGAGGGCGAGGAATTGGAACGGAAAGCCTGACCCTTGTGGTCACGCCCTCACAGAACTATTCACAAAAATTCCCTACAAAACTTACTCATTAACAACAAATTAGCCTAAACACTGAGAAAAATTAAGAACTACAAGGTTTTCTTAATTTTTTCCAAAAAAAAATGCCCAAATTACGGAAATCCGTAAGGAAGTGTTGAATTCCTGATTTAAGTTTGCATCGTAAAACTATAAAAAGTCATAATTATGAACGGGATGCATAAAGATGAGGTTATTATAAGCGGAATTATTAATGGAGACAAAGGTATTATTTCGGGATTCTACAAAGAGAATGTTCGTTTTGTAAAACATTACGTATTGAGCAACTCAGGTAATGAGGCAGATGTATACGATGTATTTCAGGATGCTATCGTGATACTCTACCAAAAACTAAGGGATGGAGCCGCAAGAATTAGTACCTCTGTAAAAACGTATTTTTACGGAATTTGTAAAAATATCTGGCGTATGAGATTACGCTCTAAAGAAAAGGATGCTTACAGCGAAACGGATGTTACCAATCTACAAGCTACAGACAGAGAGCATGCGGATACTTCTATAGAGGTAAAGGAGCGTGAACATCTGTACAGAAAGCATTTTAATACACTATCGGTAAGCGAGCAACAGCTACTAAAACTCTTTTTTGAACGAAAGACAATGCAAGAAATTGCTGAGATCATGGGGAACTCAGTAGGCTATGTACGAAAAAAGAAGTTTGAAGCGAAAGCAAAACTAATCGCTAAAATCGAAAATGACCCTGCATACAAAGAACTAAAAACAACATAAACTCACACATAAACACTACTACTATTCGAAAAACACAGCTGCGGCTGTGTTTTTCTTTTTTTGCTATTTTTGGTACTGCTATAGCTCTTAGTAAAGTGGCAGTAGCGCACACACGGATTTTATGCCATTATACCCAACCATACAAGAAAGTATCCCACTGATTTCTACGGAATGGAAAGTGCGGTATGGGCATTTTTTACAGCAGGAACACCTACAGGTCTTAGCAGCATGTTTGCATCGCTGTAAACAGCAGGGTACGCTAGCCATCCAGCACTTGCCAAAATTTGTAGAAGAAGTACCTCCCCCCGCGGCTGCCATCACGGCACATTTCGAACCGTTTTGGACTACTGATACGCTCACAGCAGCGCAATGTGCACAACTACTGGAAACAGCCCCTTTTGCCTACCTACTCGTATTGATCGGGCAGCGATGGACTTCTGGTAGTATCAAGGATGCACGTGCCATTCCTCCTACTACGCATCTATTACAAACGAGTTGTTTTACCGCTTTTAATGCCAACATAGGAGTAGCTACTAGGGCATTGGAAAAACATATCGGTCGAAATCCTGATCAGTTTTGGGGGGTGCTAAAAGGGAATGCTACCCAAAAAGAAGCTACTGCCCGCAAATTGGTCTCCCATATACTAAGGCACAAAACAGGGTGGAATGTTTTCCAACATTATAAACATGGATTTGTATATGAAATTAGAGTGGCATCGGGTCATGGAATGCGCTGGAAACACAGCGGTACGCAATTCATCGGGTTCTTAGAACCCTTTGAACAGTAAACATCCTTCCTACTACAGCATCCATTTCTAACACAGTGCCGTACTCCTACAACTCCTATCGCTTTGCTATTTTTTTACGGAGGTTTCTGTATTTTTGCGAACAACTAGCTATCGGAGATAGCATGGCATACACTATATTAGGAACAACAGACACTTATGATACTTACATTAGAAAATGAAGCGCTATCGGTACAGATCAATACCATTGGTGCAGAACTGCATAGCATTGTCCCCAAAAAAAACAACATCGAAATGCTTTGGCAGGGAGACCCTGCCATATGGAGCGGTCGTGCCCCTGTACTGTTTCCAATCGTGGGAGGACTGAAAGAAGGTGTTTACACCTATAATGGACAATCCTTTGCCTTACCCAGACATGGTTTTATTAGACACAATGCGCAATTAGAGGTCACTACACATACAGATACCCAATTATCCCTCTTACTGATTAGTTCTGAGGAAACCTTATTGGTGTATCCGTTTCATTTTGTATTCGAAATTACATTCGAACTGGTAGGTTCTCAGATCGTCATATCGCATAAGATTACAAACATAGGAGACAATACCTTGTTTTTTGCCGTGGGAGCACATCCTGCTTTTAATTGCCCAATCACACCAGAAGAGCGCTATGAGGATTATTACATCCAATTAGACAATGCAAACGCTACAGACTGTTATGTATTGACTGCCGATGGGTTAATTTCCACAGATACAATCGATGTAATCGAAGGAGATCGCATTCCACTGAGCACTACCCTATTTGACAACGATGCATTGATTTTTAAGAATATTCAAGCACGTAAAGCGACGCTGATGCATCGTACGAAGGGTGCACTCTTATCTTTGGATTTTAGTGATTTCCCCGATTTAGGAATTTGGGCAAAACCCAATGCCCCGTATGTATGCATCGAACCTTGGCTGGGGTATGCAGATGTCACTACCACCAATCAGCGCCTAGAAGATAAAGAAGGAATCCAACAACTACCTAGCCAGCAAACCCACCTCAGCTCCTATAGCATCACGATTGCTTAAACTATAGCGACACCTATAAAAACCAACACGCCTCGATCTGCAATATCAGATCGAGGCGTGTGTTTTTAATAACATATGATATTTCTTATCTCAGAATACTCAAATACCCTGAGGATGTTCTGCTTTTATCATCATTCAATTCTACTACATAATAGTAAGTACCCACAGGCAGTGGTTTGCCCTCGAAAGTTCCTGCCCAAGAGTTATCATACCCTCTGGCTTTAAATACTAGATTCCCCCATCGGTTATATACATGTACTGTATTCCTCGGAAAACCTTCGATGTTTGCGATCATAAACGTATCATTTCTACCATCTGCATTAGGCGTCATGGTATTGGATACTTTTAGGAAACAGATACTGGTTTGATCCGTCTCTCTGTTATCAATACGCAAAGCAAATTCGGTAACCACAAAACAATCGGATGTAGTATCCGCAGCGCGTACATAGATCGTGATAGGCACTCCTGCCTCTAGCGTTATACTGGTAATCGGATTAGCTGCTGTAGAAGCATCATCCATCGACTCGTGATAGGTCAGTGCCGTATTGGTTTGGTCTAATCCCTCGAAAAAACGTGCATTGAGTTGCGTAAGGTCATACACAGAGGTATTCCCTTCTTCTAAACATAAGAAAATATCTGGAATGGTCACCACCTCTGGGGTGCGTCCTACTCGTACCTCAAACGAGAAGAGTGTAGTACACCCTAGTGCTTCTACTACATTAGCAAATAAGGTCTGCGTAGCTGCTCTGGCCGTATAGAAATTAGAGAGTGGATTCAATCCATTATTCGCATCCTCTTCTGTAGCATAATAAGTAACTACAGGAGGATTGGCAGTACCCGCAGGTACATTTTCTAAAATACGTTCTGTCTGTGACTGTAAGTTAAATTCTGCTTCGATGACTCCTGGTATTCCACAGGCTTCTAAATCCTCGGGTGCTGTAAAATCAAATTCCGGATTCACTGCGATGGTCTGCGTAGTTTGTACATCGCCTAATCCATCATTGATGGTAAGGGTAATCGTATACGTATTTCCATATTCAAAAGCATGACGAGGATTACGTGCTGTACTCACTGGACTACCATCGCCAAAATCCCATGCATAGGTAATCGGACTCCAACAGCTTGTAGAGGTATCGGTAAACCATAGCTCCTCACATACTTGTGTAAAGGTAAAATCTGCCACACTATTTTGTGGCGTTAGTGTCAGTGTCTGTGTACTCGTCTGTGTGGTGGTACCATCGCCTACGGTCAGTGTCACGGTATGCGGTCCTACGGTGGTATAGGTATGTGTAGGGTTTTCGGTCGTGCTTCCTGGGCCTCCATCGCCAAAATCCCATGCATAACTCGTAATCGGATCACAGAATACGGATAAGTTTCTAAAAGCTACCGTCAGACATTCATCTGGGGTATACTCAAAATCTGAGGCCAGTGATGCTGTAATTTCTATAGGTGTACTGGTATAGACAAAAGCAACTCCTGTATTCGTATTGGTCATCGTGAGGGTGATACGATAATCACCAGATGCAGTATATACATACGGAATTTCGGTTTGCGTTTCATCAGTCACTACGGGTGCACTTCCATCGTCAAAGTCCCATGAATACGAGAAAATAGTAGAATCTGTAAAAGGATTGCCACAAAACTCAGATGTATTTACGACACGTATAGACCCACAATCTGGCGGCAATACTTCGAATAATGGCACAATTCCCTGACTCTGAAAAGTATCAGAGGTAGACGCTGTAGCCCCATCAGCCGCTGTAACTACTAAGGTAATGGTATAGGTCTGCTGTGTGGCTATATTCGGAAATGTATGCAATGGGTTTTCTTCGGTACTCACTGGGCTACCATCTCCAAAATCCCATTCGTAGGTCAGCCCGCCTTTACAATATCCGGATAAATTGGTAAACTGTACTGTATTACAATTCCCCATCGCATCTACGGTAGGTGTGAGTTCGAAAATAGCTTCTGGGAATAGGGGTCCTCCAAAATCCAGTACTTCTACTTCGAAGGTCGTACTTGCCCCTCTACATCCATTTTCATTCAATGCAAATACGGTATAGGTAGTCGTCACATCAGGTGTTAACACCGCAGAAGTACCTGTAAAATCGATTTCTTCGAAATAGAATGAATTGGCATTGTTACCCGTAGGGATCACAGTTACACTAGCACCTTTACAAATCGGTGCTACCATAATTGGATCGATCTCTGCATCGGGTTTGATTTCTAATACAATTTCTGTAGAGGTATCACAGCCTGTATTAGAAGTAAGGTCTACGGTATAGCTATCTCCCTCTGTAGGATTATCGATCGTAACACTTTGAGTCGTTTCTCCAGAATGTGGCCATGAGTAGCCTACAAATCCGATAGGGGCTGTAAGTGTCAATGCGCCTCCATTGGTAGGTTGGCAAAAACTATTTACACCTATCGTCAGGTCTCCTACACTGGTCTCTAGATATGCGGTAGCACCATGCCCTCCTTTAAGACAGTCTAGAATCACAAATTCTATGGTGATTTGCTCTCCTAAGAAAGGGGTTAAATCCGCCCCACCAGAGGTCCACGGAAGGATTTGTATGATACTCGAAACTCCAAAAGCATCGGCACAATCTGTAATCGGAAAATCACAATCGTAGTCCCGATCCAGCTCGCAATTAATAAATCCTTGATCTGCGGCATTCGGCCCTGCAAAGGCTTCAAACTTTCCGCAGGTTACAATTTCTCCTGCACTATTTCGGATATTTACTACGAATTTTGGTTGCTCCTCCTCGGAGTGATCTGGGTCTTGTAGAATGATGGCATAACTGTATAATAAATAGGCCTCATTTTCAGTCACGGTAAAGGTTCTACTGATTTTAGTTGCCACTTTTCCACCTTCTAGATTTCCAATTCTAGCAGAAAACAACCCTCCGGGAAATACCGTAGGAATATCTACAGTACTACACAAAATCCCATATTCATCTAATGGAGGTACGGTAGGATTCATGATTTTTATATGATCATTGATATCTCTAAATCCTCCTGTCGTATAATCTTCTGTCGTACCATCGATACGTTCTCCGAGATCCAGCGTCCAGCCTGTAAAATCTCCAGTTTCGAAGTTCATATTATCTGTTTGTGCATGGAGGTACAATGTGCACAACAAAACAGCAATCGTAAGTAGTTTTTTCATGTAGTTACTTCTTATTTTAGGGGTCACAAGAAACGTCCTACTAAACACCTCATTTAGCATTAAAATGTCTGGTATAGTTCGTTTCATTTGTTAGTTTATTAATATTTCAACAAAAGGGTATGTCCATTATACATATAGCTTCTTACAAAATTCTGACGAAATTTCGTACTTAGCCATCCTTCTTAACGCATGTTCTGCAACTAAATTTTATACAATACGAATTAAGATTTTTTTTCTGATGCTTCTTATATGTTTTTACATCGCTCAACAAAGAGCGATTTTACCTACAAAAAAACATTTAAAATCTGCTTTTCTACCTAAGAATCAACAGCTACCGATTTTTACGGTCAAAAATAGCAAATCCAGTTTCCAAAAGCTTATCATATATTTGCGCAAAAGTCTAAAAAATATACTGGATAGCCATTGCTTTACAATACTTTTTACCGTAATCGAATTGTGCTTTTTTGTTAAAAAAATTAAACTGCCTTTTTTAGGACACTTATACCTACACTATGACCCAAAAACTACCCCAATCTATTAGCCACCTCTTTGCTTATCTAGCGATATACATCTTAGGGGTATTACTGACACACAGTCCAGTACATGCACAGCAAAGTGCACAATTATCTCAGTACCTACTCAATCCTGTAGTACTCAACCCTGCCATCGCAGGTGCAGAAGAGTACATGGATGTTACAGCAGCTTACAGAAGACAATGGGCTGGCTTATCAGGCGCACCTACCACTGCTACCATTACCTTTAATGCACCGATGGATGCACTGTTTAATGGCGCAGCTGCCCAAACCGATGTTTCGCATGCGGGGGTCGGAGCTTTAGTCTATACAGATCAAGCAGGGCCTATCCAACGAAGTGGTTATTATATCAATTACGCCTACCATCTAAAAGTCGCTCCAAGGTGGTTTGTAGCACTAGGTGGTTTTGTAGGAAGTACGCAATTTCGTTTTGATGATAGCGATGTGTTTTTTGTACAAACCGATGACGACCCTCTGATACAAAGCGTTTCTTCTTCGGATTTTGATATGAGTTTCGGTACTTTTATCTATTCGGATCAATTTTTTATAGGACTAGCTGCACAGCAAATTTTTAATAAAGAATTACCGCTCATCACCACTGGAGGTACGATCGCTACGGGTACGATCAATACCAATTATAATTTATTAGTAGGTGGACGCCTATCACTAAGTGATCAATGGCAACTCATCCCCTCCGCATTACTCAAAAACGAAAAAAATACACCCGTACAATGGGATCTCAATACCAAAGCGATCTATAATGATCGATTCTGGGTAGGTACTTCTTACCGAAACGAAGAGTCGGTATACTTGCTAGCGGGGGTACAATTCTGGGATGCTTTTTCAGTCAGTTATTCCTATGATTTCCCATTCTCTACCCTATCAGGCTACCAATCAGGATCACACGAAATCGTACTGAGTTATCGATTCTTTGGCAATTATAAAGAAAAGTGTCATTGCCCTAGATATGCGATGTAAGTCATGGCAGTGGTTTATACTTTTCGTAGCAAACAAATAGCATCCTCTATAAACGAATCATATCACAGTTTAGATATAATGATCCGTCTATAAAGGATGTTATGTATATTTTTTCAAAAAAATAAGGGCGTTACCACAAGGGTCGGGCTATCCGCTATATCTTTTTTGGTTTTTCAGAAAACCAAAAAAGGATGCCGCTGCTATCCCTAACGCAGCAAGACGTGTACTATCGGATGATACTTACATAACCAGAATACTTACGGTTTTTGGCATCGTTTAAAGCGACTACGTAATAATACGTCCCTACAGGTAATGGTTTGCCTTGGTACGTTCCTAACCATGTATTTTCATAGCCTGAGTCTTCAAACACACGATTTCCCCATCGATTGTATACCACTACAGTATTCTGCGGAAATGTTTCAATATTCGCGATCATAAAATGATCATTACTACCATCGCCATTCGGTGTCATCGCATTAGAGATCTGCAAGAAACACCTACTATCCTCATCCGTTTCTCGATTATCTACCCGTAGTGTAAATTCCGTGAGCGTATAACACATCGATTCGGTAGCTGCGGCACGTACTATCACCGTTACAGGATCGCCTGTTTGCAGCGTCACACTCGTTACCGCATTGGTGCCTTCCATTGCCTCTGTAGTGGATAAATGATAGGTGAGTACCGTATTTGTAGCAGCAACCTCATCAAAAAAACGAGCGTTTAATTGTGTAAGGTCATAGGCCGTATTGATGCCTTCTTCTAGGCATAAAAATATATCTTCGATCGAATTCATAGCAGGAGTACGACCTACTGTAATCGTAAATGATAAGATCGTACTACAGCCCTCGGCTTCATCAATACGGGCATAGATCATCTGCGATGCTTCTAGCGCTGTATATTGTATGCCTACAGGACTGACCGCTGCCTCTGCATTGGCTAGTGATGTATAATAAGTCACCACTGGTGGGGTTGGTGTATCCGCAGTTACATTGCTTAGGATACGATCTGTCTGTGATTGTAGGTTAAAATCGGCTTCGATCGCTCCCGGAATACCACAAGCGTCTAAATCTTGGGGAGTTTCGTATACAAAAGCAGGAGCTACCGTGATCGATTCGCGAATCGATGTCGCAGCAACACCATCATCGATCGTAAGTACGACTTCGTAGGTATTCCCATATACAAAGGTATGTTTAGGGTTTTGATCCGTTACCACTGGGCTACCATCCCCAAAATCCCAACTGTAGGTCAGTGTATCCCAGCAGCTGGTAGAGGTATCTGTAAATACCAGCGCATCACACTGCTGTACATAACTAAAACTAGGCGTACTGGCTTGTGGGGTTAGGGTAATTATTTGCTCAATAGTATCGGTGGTGGTACCATCTGCTACCGTAAGGCGCACCGTATGCGGTCCTACACTGGTATAGGTATGCGATGGAGATTCCTCGGTACTTGATGGACTGCCATCGCCAAAATCCCATGTATACGCTGTAATGGGTTCACAAAAGGTGGATAGATCTCTAAAATCTATCGTTAGACAGCTATCCGTTTTAAACTCGAAATCTGCGGTGAGCGTGGCTACTATTTCTACAATATCAGAAGCCGTATAGGTAACGTTATTCACGGTGTTTTCCATAGTCATGGTGATGGTGTAGATACCCGTTGCAGCATATACATGGGTGAGCTCAGCAGTAGTTTGATCGGTCGTTTGTACCGTACCATCGCCAAAATCCCATGAATAGGTATAGAACGTATTATCTGCAAAAGACGCATCACAGATCATAGAAGTGTTCAAAACAGTGACCTTTGCACATTCTGGTGGCAGTACATCAAAAGAAGGTGCAATCCCTCTACTCTGAAAATTACCTGTAGCAGTGGCAGTATCACCATCGGGTGTCGTAATCGTAAGGGTGATGATATAGGTGATTTGATCTGTGGTATCTGGATAGGTATAGGTAGGATTTTCTTCGGTACTGATAGGGCTACCATCACCAAAATCCCATTCATAGGTCAATCCCCCTCTACAATAGGAGGAATTATTGATAAAATTCACTCGATTACAGGTTTCTGGAGTATCCAGTACAGGTTCGATCTCAAAGGCCGCTTCTGGAAATGCAGATCCATTAAATTCTAATACTTCGATGGTAAAAGTCGTACTTTCTCCCCTACAGCTATTTTCATTTAATGGAAATACGGTATAGGTAGTCGTAACTTCTGGAGATAACACAAAGGAAATCCCTGTAGTATCCACTTCTGGAATATAAAACGAATCGGCATTAGTACCCGTCGGAGCAATCGTGACACTACCACCTTTACAGATCGTTTGGTCAGGAATAGGGTCTATTTCGGCTGCTGGTTTGATACTCAGGGTTACCTCTGTAGTAGTATTACAGCCTGTATTAGAAATCAAATCTACGGTATATACATCACCTTCTACTGGGTTATTAATGGTAATGGTTTGAGTCGTTTCTCCTGTAGACCATAAGTAGGATACAAATCCTAATGGAGCCGTAAGTGTAAGCGAACTACCACTGTCTGTCTCGCAAAAACTATCTACTGATACGTTTAAGTCTGCAATACTCGCCTCTAGATACGCACTGGCTCCATGCCCTCCTTGTAGGCAATCTAGGATCACAAATTCTATCGTAATTTCTTGTCCTAGATAAGGGCGTAAATCTGCTCCTCCTGAGGTCCAAGGTAAGATTTGTATAATATTAAAGGGTCTAGGAAACGCATCTGGACATTCGGTAAGCGGAAAATCACATTCATAATCTCGCGGCAATTCACAGGAAGAAAATCCTTGTTCTTCGGCATTGGGCCCTGCAAAGGCTTCGAACTGCCCACAGGTTACGATATCTCCATCATTATTTCTAATATTGACTACGAATTTCGGCTGTTCTGCTTCTGAGTGTCCTGGCTCTTGCAGAATAATCGCATAACTGTATAAAAGATAGGACTCATTTTCGGTAACGGTAAAGGTTTTACTCACTTTAGAGGCCACCTTACCACCGTCTAAATCTCCGATACGGGCAGAAAATTGTCCGCCGGGAAAAACGGTAGGGATTTCTATGGTTTCGCAGATAATACCATACTCATCTATCGGAGGCACCGTAGGCGTCATCATCCGTATATGGTCATTAATGTCTCTAAAAAAATCTGCGTCGTAATCTACATCGTTTTCATTAAGACGTGTCCCAATATCAATTTCCCATCCTGTAAAATCTCCTGTCTCGAAATTCATATTATTAGTTTGGGTGTATGCCAATGAAACACAAAAAAAGCACACAACTACTGCAAGGAAAATAGTTCGTTTTTTCATAAAAAATTAGAATAAAAGCTATCACCAGTACAAATACGAACGCTATCAGGGGGGAGGGAAAGCTAAGTTATTTACAAAATCATCTTGTAAATACACATAGGCACCTGTATATGACAAAAAAGTTAGAAATAATGGAATGAACGTATGTATGTCGCTATGAAGTGGTTTAAACTTTTCTATTTGCTATAAAAACGATCTTTTGCACTCAAATTTTGCGATTTTTGAGTTCCTTAGCACTGCTAAGCAACAAAAAAGCACTGTATTTGATCACAAAATCTTGGTTTTTCGCTGAAATCAAAAAAGCTTAAACCACTTCTATTCGCGGATACAATATCTTTATAAACAGAAAAAACGAGGACTTAGTATACCTTTTTTTTAAAAAAATGCCATTAAAATAGAAAGTAACATACTTATCCGTACTGTTATTACGTTACATCCTCATAGTCAAACTACAACTCAACGATCTATAATTACTAACACCTCATACCTAACACTTTTATAAAAATGACTACGCTTTACTCAAACGTTATACAACGATATTCTTTTTTGCTGTTTGGTCTGCTCCATTTTATAGGCCATACCGTACACGCACAGCAAAGTGCACAATTATCACAATACTTACTCAATCCTATCGTCATTAATCCTGCTATTGCGGGTGCAGAGAGTTATATGGATGTAACCCTAGCCTACCGAAATCAGTGGACAGGCCTTACAGGAGCTCCTAGAACAGGAACGCTTACATTTAATGGCCCTCTTAATGCATTATTTAATGGCGGCACCTATAATGGCGAGGGATCGCATGCGGGTATTGGAGCAATGGTCTATAGCGATAAAGCGGGGCCGATCAGTCGATCTGGGTATTTTGGTAATTTTGCATACCATATCCAAGTAAGCAATAAGTGGTATGTATCGTTAGGTGCATTTATCGGTAGGACACAATTTAGTTTTGATGATAGCGATGTACAGTTTGTACAGAATCCTAACGACCCGCTCGTACAGAGTGTATCGGTCTCTAATTATGACATGAGCGTAGGAACTTTTGTATACTCCGACACTTTTTTTGCTGGTTTTTCTGCCAATCAGATTTTTGGACAAGAAATTCCTTTAGAATCTGCACAAGGAACACTGGCTACCGGAAGTATAAATACCAATTATAATCTATTAGCTGGAGGACGCTTCTCACTTTCTAAAACGCTACAACTCGTACCTTCAGTATTGTTAAAAAAAGAAGACAATACACCACTACAATGGGACTTAAATACCAAAGCTGTATTCAATAATAAATTTTGGGTAGGTGCTTCCTACCGAAACGAAGAGTCTATTTATTTCCTAGCAGGTATCCAATTCTGGGAAGCTTTCGCTATTAGCTATTCCTATGATTATCCTTTTTCTAGAATTGTAGGCTTCCAATCGGGATCGCATGAGATTGTACTGAGTTACCGATTTTTTGGTAATTATAAAGAGAAATGTTATTGTCCTAGATATGCCATGTAAGACGTATCTTATCCAGAATGAAACTCGATAAGCTATCGTATTTGGAGAATCAAATCAGGTAAAATACCCATATACTGATTACCTATTTGTATAGATAAAACGTCCCTTTCTTATGTATACAAATAGTAGTGGTAATCAGTATTGGATACAACACATTCATTGCTTTGTTAATTGAGATGTTATATTATAAACGTTTTTAAACGCGTATACCCTACCTCATTGCTCAAAAAAACTTTAAAAATGTATTGATAAGTGCTGATTAGTGTTACATTTACATACATTGCAGTCCTGGTAGTTCCTCTCCCAGATATGTATGTTGGTGATGAATCCGGTTTTTTTTGGTCTCTAAGCTACTATTTTACTGCTTTATTTCCTGTTGAAGTGATTTACTTACCACTCATAATGAGCTCCATTACTTTTTCGATGGTACCGCCAATACTAGAAGAAAATTAAAACGTAACGTATGCGTACAAAAGATGTTTTGGGATGTTAGAAAAAACCGCTAAAAAAACTGAAGTATCATTCCTACGATACCGATACACAGACATAATGGTGAGAAAACCTTGGAGTCTGCTATGGCAAATTCTGTGGTTTTTATTTTTTTGAAAAAACCGACATATTTAAACTCTCCGATGGCTCTAAGGATAAATAACGTAGGAATCCCCCAATACCCAAAGGTGGTGACCCAATCGGGTAATGAAAAAGTGAATACTCCAGATTTTAGGAGGTATAATTGCCCAAAAGCTAAAAGTACAACTGCTACTACTAATGTTGCTGATCTAGGAATTGGCATCATAGCTGCATCTTTATCTTTGGTAGGAATGGCTTTTCGGAGTGCCCATGTGCCTCCAAATAACCAATATACATGAATAGCACCGAGTGCTGTAAATATTAAAAACAAAACGAAGGCAAGTATCGTATACATCATATGCTTGGATCAATATTTAGTACAATTGTACTAAAAAATAATAACATACTAAGTATCATCAGAGTAAAAAATGTATTTTTGCAGTCATGAATGCCACGAAACAGAAGATTTTAACAACATCCTTAACACTTTTTAATCAGCATGGTATCGCTAAAGTATCCCTAAGAACGATTGCAGACAGCATGCAGATTAGCGTAGGGAATCTGCAATATCATTTTAAAAAAAGAGACGCTATTTTAGAAACGTTGTATTTTGAACTGGTAGAAAAAATAGACCGTATTATTATAACAGCTACGGATGATTTATTAGCTTCTGTATGCGCTATCACTACAGAGATATGTGCCCTCTTTTTTGAGTATCGCTTTTTCTTATTGGATTTTACGGCTATCTGTAGAAATAATGAAAAAATCAAACAGCATTATGCATCGCTTTACAAGCGACGAGAAGCTGAGTTTTTGCAAATAGTAGCAATGCTTATACAACACGGATTGCTCCGCCAAGAAGTATTACAACACGAATTCTTATACCTGTTTAAAAGAATGGAGGTGATCAGTAACTTTTGGTTTTCTTCTGTACTCACACAGGGGCATGAACTTTCTGAAAGCACTATACAAGAATATGAAATCATGATGAGTCAAAACCTATATCCCTACTTGACCGAAAAAGGCAAACTACAGTATCGTAAGATTTTTCCAGATCAGATGTTGTAAGCTATTTTAAAAAGTTGCGCTTTACCATACGCTAAAAAAATACCTAAAAATACCTTTCTACAACTACAAAGGAAAACCGTATATTTAGCCTACATAAACTACTGCACAGCACTACCGATGAAAGATACTTTATTCGAAACGATTGTAGATAATTACGACAACCTCAAATACAGCTTATTAAAAGCACAAACCTTTGATCCAGCGCATTACGGATTTCCTGAGATTTATTATAAGATTATGGAAACCGATGCGCAGCGTGTTCTGGCATTTGAAAAAGCATTCGCACTACACGATCATTTTAGAGGTGCTACAGTATGCGAAATAGGCGTAGGTACACTTCCGCTAACCAAACTGTACATGCCGTATGTAAAAAAAGCGTACTTGATCGAAAACAATCCTGATTTAGTGCCTTTTATCAATGCAGAAATCCAAAAGTATCCTTGGGCAGATAAAGTAACGGTGATCTATGCAGATGCTATGACGGTAACACTTCCTGAAAAAGTAGACCATATCATCGGTGAACTCATGAGTATCTATTGTGCCAATGAATTTCAGGTACAGATATTCCAGCATATGCGACAGTTTCTAACCCCTAATGGAAAATTGTTCCCAAATAGAATTGTGAATTTTGCGCGTTTGTGCGAGGCTACCATCGATACAGACATTCATCACTATCCTGTAAATTTTACGCGCCATCAACCCATGTTTCTCACACAGCAATTTTTAGTCAATGAAATCGAATTGCTAAAAGAAAAGAAACAAGGTGTTCGATTGAGTTTCTCAGTGCCTGTATTATTTTCCGGTACTGTAAATGCGCTCTATCTAGAGTCGTATGTAGAAGTTACGGAAGGATCAAATTTTACAGGTACCGATAGCCTGATGCCTCCAACAGTATTAAAAACTACCAACACCCAAAAAGTACAAGCAGGTGATTTGGTACATATCGATTTTAGCTTTGAGTATGGTTCGTCTTTAGATCATATTAGTTGTGTACTTTCGTAACGTTTACTATAAGTAAATAAGGTATGGGTATTATATGTTTTTGAACCTAAGATAGCTTGCAAACAACAAAACACACCCGAAGACTAAGAATATAAACCCAGTTCCAAAACCGTTATTAAAAACAGTGGTATCCTGATCCATAAAGATGAGTTGGGGTGCATCTTGAGATGCTTTTTATCCACTACATGTTTACAATATTTTCTAGTTATACGAATGGAATGAATCGTTCCATTATAGCGAAGCTTACAAAAAGTGCGTTTCGAAATGTTTTTACACGATGCAGGAGCTTCCACTACTGACACATCTACAATGCGTACCGTATCAAAAACAGCTTTCTCAAATGGTGAATTGTAAAGGATTGCACCTGCTATTGCTACAAAAAACACTCCTAGTATAGTACGTGTCACAATAGATCAATATCAAAACCAATAATATCTCTATAGCCCAATTGCGTGGGATCTTTAGGTGCTATAGGAGTTACATAATGCCATAGATCATTCCCAAAGGTAAATTCCTCGCCCGTATCTGCCTGAAAAATAAATTCGCCTGCAGCCAATTCTTTGGCATAAATCAATTGATTCTGATCGGCAGTCATTTTTTCATAGACCTGACTCTCTGCCCCTACAATATTATGGCGGTTGATGACCAAAGCCGACATAATGTACTGTGCGCCATCTTCGTGAATACCCTCTGGCGCATTCTCGCCTTTTACCTGTTGCTGTGCAATGGTACGCATCAAATGACTAGTCAGTTCTAACACACGTACCGATGGATGAATCTCTCGAACTAATTGTGCTATTTTTTTGATCAAATCACCAAACCCTTGTTGTGCTATTAATGCCGCATCTGTTTGCTGGAATACACGCTTCCATACACGATGATCTGTTACATCTTGCGCAAAACCTTCTTGCTCCACACGCTCTATAAAAAAGGTATCATCCCATATCTCTACGCGAAATGTAGCAATACTACGCTGTCGTGTTACGACTGCTAATTCTTCAAAAGCCTGTTTTTGTGTTCCTGTCAGTTGCTGTGTCCATTGGTCAAAAACAGCAAGTGTACTACGCCCTTCAAAAAAAGCTTGATGCAGCCGTTCTATCGCTTCTTTGTCTTCTGAAAATGTAGCTTGCAGAAAAGACACTTGTTTAGAACGCACGAGGTATACATCATCCTGTAAGTGCTCGAAAAAAGGTCGGACTGATGTTAGAAACGCTGTAGTATTTAGTCCCAAATCCGCTAGACTTCCGACACGTACTGGAGACGCTACCTTACGACCTAATTGTTTGGAAATATCTTTTTCTGTAAACATCACAAAACAAGAGAGTTAATAGTTGTAATTCTTAATCAAAAATGACATTCTTCGTCATATACAGCACCAATTTATGTTAATTTTACATTCTAAAATGCTTTTTTCAGAAAAAAAACGTTATTGTAGCAACAACTATCATTTTTTTAAACTTACAAACTCAACTACATGAACTACAAAATCTTTTTTCTATTCGGCTTATTAGCATGTTGGCAACCTATTGCTGCACAACATACCGCACATTCTTTCTACGCGACAATGGCCCTGATCGATGCAGAGGAATTACAAGAAGAACACCCACAAGACATTACCATTCTAGCCAAAAGGCGTAATGAAGCTGCTGTGTTTTTAACAGAAAAAGCCAGTCACCAATTGCATAAAAAAGTATTGGCACATGGGCCTGGTTATATTTTTCAGCCATCACAAGATGCTGCTATTAGTGCTTTGCACCAAGCCCCTACAGTGACCTCAAAAAAAATGCCTCTTCCCTTTTCGATTACAGAAGATGCTACGGTACTACAAGCATTAAATAGCATCAATGCTGATAACATAGAAAACCATATCAAAGAATTAGAAAACTACGGCACTCGATATCATACCACTAACAGTGCCAGACGTTCTGCCGAAGAATTAAAAGATAAATGGGAGGCTATGGCTGCACAATATGACAGAACAGATGTCCGCGTACGATTGGTCACCCATACCAATACTCCGATGCCTTCTGTAGTGATGACCATCGAAGGAGCTGTCTCCCCTAACGACTATGTAATCGTAGGTGGACACTTAGACTCTACCTCATCTCAGGGCAATAATAATGCTCCAGGTGCTGACGACGATGCTTCTGGTATTGCTACTATTACGGAAGCCGCCAGAGCTTTATTCGAAATTGGTTTCCAACCCGAAAAAACCATCGAAGTCATGGCCTATGCCGCAGAAGAAATCGGATTGGTCGGATCGGCAGAAATCGCAAAATCCTATCGCAACAATAATGTAAATGTAGTAGCTGTAGGACAGTTTGATATGACTAATTACAACGGCTCTACCGAAGACATCTACTTTATAGAAGACAATACAGACCCAGAACTGAATAGTTTTTTTAAATCATTAATCGGGCATTATAACCAAACTGGTGAACATGCTCTGACCTACAGTACCTCTGTCTGTAATTACGGTTGTTCTGATCACGCTAGTTGGCATCGAGAAGGGTACCGTGCCTCCTTCCCATTTGAGGCTAGTTTTTCTAATTCCAATCCTAGGATTCATACTGCTAGTGATACCTTTGATCTATCAGGCACTGCTACTCACGCCGCTAAATTTGCTAAGCTCTGTGCAGAATTCTTGATCGAAGTGGCCAAAAATCAAGCTGTATTATCCGTTCCTGACTTCGAGAAAGAAGGCTATCAATTGTTTGTACAAGCCCAAAACTTACATTACAAAGCTTTACAAACTGCTAGCCCCATAGATCAAATTTCATTAAAAGACGTATCGGGAAAAAGCGTATTGATCAAAAATAAACTTGCTTTTTCTGGTAATTTCTCAATTAGCAATCTTCCGACAGGAGTATACATCGCTACGATCACTACCGAAAATAAACGACAACTGAGCAAGAAAATGGTGATTCGATAGATAGCACACATCATACGATTAAAACATACCCTAGAATGCTTGCTACAACAAATGTGTTCAGCATCTATTCTAGGGTATACTCATATAAATAGCTATAAGGGCGTTACCACAAGGGTCGGGCTATCCGCTATATCTTTTTTGGTTTTTTAAAGGAAACCAAAAAAGGATGCCGCTCCTATCCCTAACGCAAAAACGATTGTTTGCATATTACATAGATGCTTCTTCCTCCTGCTGAAATTGTAAATACGTATTGACCGTTTGATTGATGGGAGGAATATCTTCTTCTGTAATTGTAGTGAGTAGTACTTCGGTCAGTGGCGTGATGCTTACAATACGATTGGCTTGGTGTTCTATAATTTTTTCGAATAAATTACGTGCTACTCTGGCATTTCCGAAGCTTTTATGTCGTTTTTCGTATAGCTTATCAAAAATAAATTGTAATTTTTCTTTTCCTTCTGCGGCTAGTACAAAATCATTTTTAGAACAAAACAATTCAAAAATAGCTATCAATTCCTGCGGTGTATAGTGATCAAAGGTAAAATAGCGATTAAAACGTGATTGCAAACCTGGATTCGATCCTATAAAACCTTTCATCTCATCTGGATACCCTGCTACAATCACCACCAACTCCTGTCGATGATCTTCCATCTTTTTAAGCAATACCTCGATGGCTTCATTCCCAAAATCTTTCTTGGTGTCTTTCGCTAGTGCATAGGCTTCATCAATAAACAATACACCATCTATTGCGGTTTGTACGACTTCTTCTACCTTAAGTGCTGTCTGTCCTACATAGCCCGCTACAAGCCCTGTACGATCTGTTTCTACCAATTGCCCTTTATTTAAGTATCCTAAATGCTTATAAATTCTAGATACTAAGCGTGCTACTGTGGTTTTTCCTGTACCTGGAGGCCCCATAAATACCGAGTGTAATGAATTCGTAACATTCTTTAACCCTTGGGTTTCTCGGAGTTTCTGGACTTTTAGGAAATTAGATAGTTCTGTAACGGCGGTTTTAATGGTATTAAGTCCTATCAACTCCTGTAGCTCTGCCATTACATCTTCTAAAGTCTCATCGGCATCAATTTCGGTCTGTGTTACGCCTTCTAACTGCTGTTTCGGATGGGTGAGTTTATCATTAATCGTTTTAAGCAATTTTGTTTCTTCCTCTGAGATATGACCGTCTGCTTTGGCTATTAGAGAAGCGATACGATATAAGAAAGCACCTGCATTGACAAAATGTGGACTCTCCAACCTTTTTAAGATCGAGGGTAATAAAAATTCATTCTTATACGCCTCTCCCAAATCAAACAAGCGTGCTTGTTGGATCACCTCGATATTCTGATCAAAACTATCGGATTGCACAAAGGTATTAATGCGTTCTATAGACAAACTGGCTATGATGTCGTTGCCTTGTAATTTTTCGAATAGAAAGGCTAGGATAAATTTTATTTTAGTGGCTGCATCTGTATTCTGTGCATCACTTAGTGGGTATATTTTATTAAATAACTGGATGATGTCTTGCAGAATCACATGCGCTGCTTGGAACTCTATGGCATCTTCTGTTTTTTGAATCATCGCATTGATCGTATTGGCAAATCGCTTAGTACGATCTAAATCTTCTGCTAGCTGCTGTATTTTTTCGCCTTCCGTTTTTAGGATTTGTAAAAACTCATAATCGATAACAAAGTTTTGCTCACTCGCTTCTTTTTGATTTACAAAATCCTTGAACTTATTGGCAAAATCAGCTAAACTCTTTTTCTCATCTTTCTGATGGAGTCCGATAGCCTCTACAAAAGCGCGTAACTTCTGGAGGTGGGCTGCGGGTACTTCCTTAAAATCATCTGCTTCCAAGACATTGGGCGCTATTTCCCATTGCTGCGTTTGGGTATGAATATGTGTAGTCGTAATAATGATCGTTACGGCATCAATGGTGCCAGCGGCAGTATACAATACCAATAAATCTTCATTCTTAAGCCGTAGCGTAGGAAACAGTTTAGAAATAGTAATGATTTTTAACGGTCGAATCTCATTTCCTGCTATAAAAAAAGGACGTTCTGCTGCCGCTAACTGATTAAAAAACTGTGTTGTGATTTTTTGGTATTTTCTATATGCCATATCATTGGTATTAATGATTCTAACTTTTTATAATTTGTGATAAAAACGATTTTTTACACCCCATTTTTGAGTTCCGTAGCGTTGCTAAGCAACTCCCAATTACGAATACCACATTGCGCTAGATGTTTTTTTAAAAATGGTGTATACAGACTATCGAATTGGCTTGAATACTACCCGCCTATATCTATCTGCATCATTGCATCTTCTACCTCATGTACCAACTCATCAAAATGAGGTAGGCGTTTAGTAGCCCTAGTTCTATTAAATGGTAGATCTATAGGAATGTGTTTGACAAAATTAGAAGGAGCGTGTTTCATGATGTAAATATCATCTGCTAGGTACACTGCTTCTTGTATATCATGGGTAACAAAAAGAATGGTAGGACTAAACTGTTCCCAGATACCAATCAATAAATCCTGCATCTGCAATCGCGTCTTAATATCCAATGCTCCAAAAGGTTCGTCCATAAGCAAAATCTCTGGATTAGACATCAGGCTTCGTGCAATGGCTACTCGCTGTAATTGCCCCCCAGAAAGTGTTGGGTACTGCGCATATTTTTTTTGATGTCCATCTAGCCCTACTAGCTGAATCATCTCCATCGCTTTTTCGTCTCGTTCTTTTTTGGACACTCCCTTAAATCGCAAGCCTAAGCCTACATTATCCAATACGGTCATCCAAGGTAAGGATGAGTACTGCTGGAATACCATGCTTACGCGATTTTCTTTGCTTACAGGTTTTCCTTTGACCAACACACTACCTGTAGTAGGGGTTTGCAAACCTGCTATATAACGCAATAAGGTAGATTTTCCGCAACCAGACATGCCTAGAATAACGGTAAACTGTCCTTGCATGGGCTTATCTTCTACCAATAGGTCTAAGTTTTCTATAATATTGGTTTTTCCGCCATCATAGGATTGAGAAATCCCTCGTAACTCTATGACATTAGGTGCTTGGAGATCATCTGTAAATTGTAATGCCATATTAGTGTTTATTACCTTTATTTATATGTTTATATGGGAACAATAACTTATCCACCATCACGAATAATCGATCTTGCAGAATACCTATCACTACGATAATGATCAGGATGGCAAATGCTTTATCGATCCTACTCTGTCGCTTGGCTGTCCAGATCAGTTCTCCTATTCCGCCTCCTTTATTGAGCATTTCTACGATCGTAATATAGGTCCAAGAAATTGCTGTTAATACTCGAATGTCATCGATCAGCTTAGAAAACACGTATGGCATATATACCGTTCTAATGGTTTGCCAAGAGGTAGCTCCTAAGGTAAATACGGTATTGAGATATACGTTTTGCACCTCATCAATCCGCTGTATGACTACGGGAATGAGGTATACGATGATTCCAAAGGCTAGAAAAGCTACTTTCATATCACTGCCCAATCCTAACCACATGATAAAAATACCTGTAACGGCTGTGAGGGGGATAAAACGATACGAATTGATAATCTGACTAAACAGCCCCCTGAATAAAGGCACTAAACCTAATAAAAATCCGATCGGTATCGATACTGCAATGGCGAGTAAATAACCTAGAAAGTTTAATTTAATCGAATAAAACGTATTGCCTATGACATCGTCTTGACGATTGAGGTCTGGAAATGCTTTGATCACCTTGGTAGGTGAGGGTAATAAAGGGTATACTTTATTTTTAGTCAGTCCATAGGCTTCTAGTGCTGTGACTTCCATTTTTTCTAACTGATCGTAGTGCGCAATTAATAAGGAGTCACTTTCGTAATAGAGGCGTTCTGCGGGTGCTAATTGCTGGGCAGTAATGGTATCATCTTGTGTAATCACTACTGTAGACAATAGCTCTGCCGCTAAAAACCAAACACCGATGAGTAAAATCGCACCGACAATGGTCAGTACGATTTTATCCTTGGGTGTTAAACTACCTCTGAGTTCAAAATATTGTTTGACTGCTGCCATTAGTCTACTACCAATTCGAAATCTGTTCTTCGGTTTTTAGACTTACAAGCCGCATTCTGATTGCGCTCACATCCTGGTACTGGTTTATCGGGGCCATTCCCTAGGATGATAAATCTATTGGTAGGCATGTGATGCTGCTGAATAAGGTAGTTGGCTACGGATTGTGCTCTTTTCTTAGATAAGATCACATTAGGTCCTCTAGACCCTACATTATCTGTGTTTCCTTCGATACGAATACGCGCATTAGCAAATGCCTTGGCAATAGGTGTAAACTGTATATCGATCAACTGCTTAGAATTTTCATCTAATTGGAACTCTCCTGTTCTAAAACTAATACTTACTTTCTTAGAGGATAACGATTCCTTTTTGGTCAATGCTTCATTGACTGCTGTAAACTGCTTTTGTTGTTCGGCTTCGTGTGCATTTCCTGCCAGTGCTGTCGTTTTAGATACTAAATCCTTGGTCGATACCAATCTCCAGCTTTTTGCTCCTGCGGTACTATAGCCTAAGGCATTGTACTTTACTTTCATTTTATTGTACAGGTCTTCTCCTGTTACCCCACTATAGCTAGGGTTTAGTCCAAAAAAGTCTTTATTATCCCCATGCGTGGCTAAGCGTACATTATTGATTGCATCATAGCAGAAATCTTCTGGTTGTGACAATCCTTCTGCTAGGATTTTTGCTGCTTTTCTCTTATTCGCATCATTACTGTTTAATTCAGAAGCTCCGATCATCCACCCTTCGTATAAGTTCTGCAATTGTGCTTTATGCGTTTCTACAAACTCTTTTTTAGCGATAAATACATCGGCTATGATATGCGTTGCATTTTTGGTACTTTCTAAGACACGAGATCCTGCTACTTTGCTTACACAATCTGCATCATCTGGACTCCATACTACTGCGGCGTCTACGGTATTACTCTTAAAGGCGTCTGCGGCATCAATGGCGCTTGGTACTTCTACGATTTGCACGTCTTTTGGTGTCATATCACTGGCTTCTAATAACCAGATCAGAAATGAATGTGAAGGCGTCATAGGGGCTACTGCTACTTTTTTGCCGCGTAGGTCACTTACCTTGTTAATCCCTCTGCGCGCTACAATGGCATCTCCTCCTCTACTCCAATCTGCTTGGAATACTACCTGCGGTTGGTATTGTGCTAGTCCTGCTACTTCGGGAGGAAAGGCATCTATGGTAGCCCACATAAGATCTATCGATCCGTTTTTAAAAGCATCTCTAGAAGCATCGAAATCATCGATCACCTCGAAGTTTACTTTAAATCCGTAGTCTTTATAAAATCTAGATTCGGTATTGGCTTTAAAACCTTCGTTAAAATATTGTCCTCCGGCATAGCCTCCCCAGGTTACGACTCCTACATTGATCACGTCTTTGTAGCCTTCTTTAGCCGTTGCTTCTTTTTTATCTAATGCAGTGACTTCTTCTATTTTATCTTGCACTGCTGGTTTTCTGAGTTGGGTGAGTAAATAATATGCCCCTCCGACGAGTAGCAATACAATTAAAATTTTTGAAAATGGTGTTAATCTACCCTTTGCCATAATGTATTGATTGGTGTTATTTAGTTAGTTACTTTATAATGAGCACTAGGAATGCTAGTTCCCAGACCAGTTACTTAGTCTTCGAAATTAAATAAGTCTGAGTACTGGTTTTGCTGTGTTTTGGTTCTGGTGATCGGTGCGTCTAAATCTACGCTATGCTGATCATGCACTAATAAGTCTTTTTGATTCCCTAGGATGAGTGAAACGCCTTCGTTTTCCCATTTTTCGAGTAATTCGAGTCCTTCTTCTTCGAAGATTCCGTTTTGTAAATCAATAGAATCCATAAAATTGGTAGACATTTCCATGAAACGTTCCATTTCGCCTATTTTCATACTTACATCATCGGCGATGGCTTCTAAGGCTCTGTCGAACATCTCTTTCTTATCATTGTTTCCTGCGATGATATTCATGGCTGATTTCATGGCTGAATGACCTGCGCGTACTGCTTTGCGCTCTTGCTCTTTGACCATGACTTGATCTTCTATATCTTCTAGCAGTATTTCTGAGTTTTCATACATCTTGATCAGTACGCGGTATAGGATTTCCATTTTTTTATAGAGTCCATCTAATTTTAGGTTGGATTCTTGTAGTCTTCCTGCTTTGCGCGATTTGAGGATCATGATTCCCTTTTTATCACGCTCTTTTGCGGCACTGGCTAGCTTTAGGTTATTATTGATGTTCTTTTTATTGTCTTGGATGATGGCTTGCAAGCGTTTCATCTGCCCTTTGAGTAGGGCAATCTGCTTGTTCATCTTTTTTAGATTGTCTTTTAGATCCTCTATATAACTTTTGAGTATTCCGATCGGATCGATCTGAATAAACAGTCCTGTTAGCCATCGCATAAAGGACTTATACATATAGAAAATGAGATTCCGCATTTTGGGGTCTAGTACGATATATATGAGTGCTCCCAGTACTGCTAAGAGTACTCCTAGATATAGGGTATTCTCTGCTATGGTGATTAGAAAAGGAAGTACTTTATACAATCCGTAGAGTCCTCCTGCTCCTAGCAGTCCCATGAATAACATGCCTGTTTTGCCTTCTGGCCGTTTCCAAAATGATTTGGGGTTTAATGCGTTATTGTCCATTTATTTTAAATATTTCTGCATTTTTAGTTTGTCTTCTTCTAGTTGGTTTTTTAGATGCTCATACGAACTCTTAAAATCATTTTGCGTCTTATTGATCTTTTGGTTGCTTTCCTCTAGTTTGGTTTTTAGCTCTGTGATCTGCGTTTGGTGCTTGGTGATTTCTGCGGTTAGTTTTTCGATCTGCGCCGATTTTTCTTTGATAATTTCCTGAAACTGGGCTATTTCTCGTTCTCTCCCAGAGACTTTATCATTGAATTGTGTTTTGAAAGCACCTACAAACTGTTCGTTTTCGGTGTTTAAAATACCTAAATAGAAATCTGTGGTTTTCAATAATTTTTCTAGGGTCACTCCCATGGTCGAGGCGGTAGCAAAGGCAGAACGGTACTTTGTGGCTTCGTCCATCGGCATTTTTTCTAATGCTTTGAGTGATTTTTTGTATTCTAGGTAATCGAATCCTTCTAGGTTATTCTTCTCGATGGCCTGCAATAGCTTTTCTACGATTTTAGCATCTACTGCACCTGCTACAGCTGTTGGATCAGTGGTAGGCAATGGTGGTGGTGTAGTGCTATCGGCAGTAGGCTGCTGTGGTGCTGTTTTGTTAGCATCCTTAGGTTTTGGGTCAGAAGGTTTTTTATCTTCTTCGGTCTCCTCTACAATAAATAGTGATTTGAGATTTTTAAGCATGATGAATGAATTTAAACAAATTTAACAAAATATTCCTAGTTTACAGTAGTACAGCTTGGTACTATCGAAGGGATGTTGATCAAAAAGAAATGATTGCTGGTACTGGTACTGAAATTGCGTTAGGGATAGCAGCGGCATCCTTTTTTGTTTTCCTAAAAAACAAAAAAGATATAGCGGATAGCCCGACCCTTGGGGAACGCCAAAAAAAATAGCACTACATCGGATGAGAGATTGAATGATACATAGATTACTACACTTTGTATATGATTAGTAGCTCATATCGCTAAAATGTTACACTATAATTAGCGAATTATTTTATCCCATGCGATTTTTACTCCTATTAATAGTAGTAAAAAGAACCCGATTAGATACTCAAACTTGCCGACAAAGAATACTCCAAAAAACAGGCGCTGTGCTATATATGTGATCACACAGGTGATCCCGATCATGAGTAATAGTCCGGAGAATTTACCGAATCCTGGTATGCTAGAGATGGGTACTGTTTTATGAATAATCATGAGCAATATACACATGGCGATAATCGGTACAAAATAGGTGATGAGTTCTAATTGTAGTAGGTTGGTGCGCTGTAAAAACACACTGTATAGTACTAATAGTACGGCTACTACTCCTGGAATGGCGATCGCATACATTAATCCGCCATAGAGATAGGTGATGGGTGCGGTAAAGTTGCGACGTTTGATAAATAGTAAGCCTAGTAAACTGATGATTCCTAGAATGACATAGTAACTGATAATGAGATGAGGCTGATCGCTCAACCAATGAATAAGGTCTTGAAGTGTCATATGCTGATGTGTTTCTTATAAAAATACTAACATTTTGGTTTCTAGAAAGTAATTCTACAGAAATCCAGTCTGATCTATAGCTAAAAAATGCATTCCCGAATCGGATGTACTGATTCTAAAATGCATCGTGGGTCGGTTAACAGGTAGCAATGACTTGTATACCTGTAATTAGTTTTTGAGCACTGTAAGTGTCCCTTGGGCTGTAGCGTTTTTCCAATGTACATAGTACACACCACTAATTAATGTACGTACATTAATTGTATGTATTCCTAGAGGCAGTGCGGCTATAGTTTGTAGTTTTTTGCCTTCTGTAGTATATAGCTCTAATGCGGTGTTGGGTTCAAAAATATGCACTGTAAACTGATCTTTTATCGGATTGGTAAGTAGTTTGGGCGCTTGTATTTCTGTAGATATTGATGCTATATGTGGTGCTGGAGCTTTGAGCGGTGTGTGATATGTGATCGCCTTTGCGGTAGGAGCTTTTGCATAACTGATTTTTTTCTGAAAAGCACGTTGCCATGTCTGATCACATCTACGCAGTCCTATGGTCATTTGCCCGTTTTGTACATGTACTACAAAATACGACCCCGATTTATTACTATACTGTGTAGCTGGCACATTATATACATCAATACCTCTCCATTTTTTTTGGGCAAACTGATGTGAGTGTCCCCAAAAAATTCCTGCGATGTTATAATTTTTGATTTGCTGGTAATAATTTTCGCGTTCTTGATCCGACCACCAGCCGCCATTACCCCATGCGTACATACTAAAATGATCAAAACCATAATGATGAAAAATCATTACGGGAGTATTGGTATCACCGACAAAGGTTGCTAAATCCCATTGCAAGAACCAAAGGCTGTGGTTGGGCTTATTCCATGTATTGTTAAAATTATCTGGATCTCCATACCCTCCTGGGTATAAATTGAGTTGGATAAAATGGATTCCATTCCAGTCCCATGAATAGTGTACTCCATCAAATGATAGGGCGGTAAGTCCGATACGACGATTGTTACGCGCTTGGATAGCATCTTTGACCAAGGTGCTTTTTAACGACAGGTCATGATTTCCGTATCCTTCGTAGAGTGGATATTTTAGTAATTTCTCTCCTGTTAACCCCCATAAGTCCTCAAATGCACTCCACTCTTGGTTTTCGTTATTTTCTGTGAGATCTCCTGTAAAAATAACTCCTCGGGGAGTGGTGGTTCGCTCAGAAACACCTGGTAGTTGCTGATAAGCAATCCGGTTCATATCTTCTACGCATTCTTTATTAACACGTAGCACATGATCTGATGGAGTGCCTGTATAGGTGGTTCCATGATGACAGTCTGAGGCTACTAAAAATGTAAGTGTTTCTTGTGCAGAAAGCTGCTGATTGGCTAAAAGTAGTACCCCCACTACATACTTTAGCCACATTTGGTTGTTTTTCATATGATTTAATTGATTAGTTGATAGGCTAAAGATACTGGAGCAACTTTGCCACTAACGGTACTAATTGTTATGATTTTATAAAATATAGAGGGGGCTGTAGCGACTAAGCTGCTCATTTCTTAATTTTTATATAAAAAAGTTAGCTCAATTCGCTAAAAAAAATAATCTTTGCATCATAATGGAACCAAATGTCCTACATATCGTTTTTAGTGATCTGCTTAAGCAGCGCGGTACAGCACACATATCTTGTGCTAAGTATCATACAACGGACGCTATCGGACTTTGTTTATCCATTACCCATAGATAATGAAATGATATAACAAATTATATAGAAAGCGTCCGATACAGTATCGGGCGCTTTTTTTTTGAAGGATTTTAAAAAAACATATTGAATGTATACAGTTTATACTACTTCTAAATACTAAGGCAGGCAATTGATAAACAACTAATTGCATACACTCACATCTATCTGTACAACACGGACAGCCTTTCTACCCCCTAAACCCAACGCAACTACCTGATTTTCAGTAAAATAAATTTAAAAAACACTTGTGAGTTTCTAAAAAAGTAAGATATTTGCACCGTAATTGAGTTGGTAATCAACGCAGTACTATTAATAACATTAAAAAACGAAAAAATGATATTCGATAACTTAAAACATAGCTTACATAGAGAAGAGTCTATAAAGTCTTGCTATGATTTTTACACAATTGGTGTCTCTTATATAAAAGAACTCCCTATACAAGAATGACGTATATAGTTCATACAGATATAAAAAAAGGCACCTAAGTTAGGTGCCTTTTTTTATATCCGTTCATTGACATATTATCCCACTAACACATAGACGTAGCTCTATACTGGACGAGCAATTACAGTTTTCTGATTTAGAGCAGTTTTTTAGGCTGCTATTTTATGAAAACAATGGGTTCGACTCCCATACGTCAACGATTTCTTAAAGAAGAATACAATATTATGTTTTTTTTAACACTTTTTAGGGTCACATTTACCCTCTGAAAAACATTAATATATACAAGGGCAACAAATTGAATAACAAGTGTATTAAGCTTTAAAGTACTCAAAACATGTCCTGCACGCATTCTTTGACATTACAAAAACTGACTCATTAATTTGAGAATTCGATATACTAACTTTTTTAAGTTATTAACACGAGATATAACTCAGTGGCAGAGTGCCGCGCTTCTATCGCGGAAGTCTTGGGTTCGATTCCCAATATCTCCTCTACTCCCCCCAAATCACCTATTTGTTAGTATAACCATCATAAATAGGTATATGCTTTTATGATGTGTTATAAAAACGTTTTTTACTACTTGGGCGTTACCCAAAGGGTCGGGCTATCCATTGCAATTCCTCGCTCTCCTAAGGTCGAGGCTGTGGGATTTCCATTACTATCCCTAACGCAACTATACGTTTACAAACTAGCACCTACCTATCCACTCACAATATAAACAAGTACAAAGCAATAAAACTGATTTTCATCTAGTTAAAAAAAACACTTTATCGATTTTATTTGCTTTTTCTTAACATTAAAAGAGGGATGCTATCATACAATTATATATATTTACGAATACACTTAACTCATTTTCTTTTGGACTGATATTAAATGAGCAAAACAAAAAAAACATTTCAGGGATACATCATCGCTATCACTACTATTGGTTTTATAGGATTATTAATTATACTATCTACATTATTAGAAGTACGTGGTTCTAATTTACTATCTATACTAATGGTATCTATCACGGTATGTATCTTTATCCTTAATGGTATTGGGCTTATCTGTTCGATATGGGAATACTATGCCTATAGACATCTCAAAAATTTAATCGGTTTACTTATACATATTGGTATTGCTACTTTGCTCTTGTTCCTAATCATCGTTAATGAACTAAGTATAGCTACTATTCTATCTATTGTAGCTAGTATGAATTTGTAATCTTTCTATAGTGCCCACTTTTACTTTTTACTGAACTCAAAAAATATCAGTCTGTTCTATCTAACAAATCGCTATTTTTCAACAAATCCTTTAAAAACAGCCCTCAAAATAGAAAAAACACCTATTTACTATCCAAAAATTAAAAAAATGATAAAAAAGGTAGGGTGTTTTTGTACTATCTAGTTATAGGACTATAAGATTAACTGATGTAGCTATTGTTTTTGTTAATCATGAAACATTCATAAAGGCTGTTTTGTTATCTAATGGCTTACAAACAGCAATAGCTAACTCTAAAACCTACAGACTAATGAAATATAAACCAACAAGCATAGTTTTTCTTTCTTTTTTAGTGTATATAGTATCACTTTTTAACACATAAAGGCATGGAGTAGTATTCAGCGTTATAGAATTCAATGGGTAAGTATCTAAAAAGTAAATGCTTTTTAACTCTATAACAAGGCATTATATTTTTTTCGCTTCATTTATGCAATAGAAACATTGTTTTTTAGTCATAAAAAGAGTAATTTATTCAAAATATGATCGTTAGAGAATGATATAATTTTTTTGAATATATGCCCCAAGAAAAAATAAATGTTTGCGAAGAGAAAGTATATGAGCAGCTTTATCGTGCGCATGCCGAAAAAATATGTTACTATATCTACTATAAATATGGTGACATGGAAAAAGCACAAGACATCGTGCAAGACAGTTTTGCCAAACTATGGGTTAACTGTTCCAAAATTATTTTCGAAGCCGCCAAAAGTTATCTGTATAAAGTAGCAAATAATGCTTCTATTAGTGATTACGCACATCAGAAAGTAGTCTTAAAATACAAAACTACTGAGCAAAAATCATATACAAATGAATCTCCAGAATTCCAGATGGAAGAAAAGGAGTTCATGGATAAATTGAATACTGCTATTGGAAATTTAAAGGATAAACAACGTGAAGTTTTTCTTTTAAACAGAATCGAAAAAAAAACGTACAAAGAAATAGCAGAAATGCTAGGGATCTCTGTCAAAGCAGTCGAAAAAAGAATGCATTTGGCCTTGCTCAACCTACGAAAACGCATCGGTGACATTTGAGAATACATTACTATGGCATCGATATAAAATGTAAACATGATGGATAATGATAATTTTTTAGGACGATGGATTGCTGGTGAGCTTACGGAGGAAGAACGCACCACTTTCGAGCAATCTGCGGACTATCTAGCATATAAAGATATTCTTAGGGCTACTGAAAAATTCGAGCGCCCTACCTTTGATATAGAAAAAAGACTAGCGCAACAACGCGTCTATAATCAAACGTATACCGAAGCTCCTAAGCAAAAAACAATAAAACTCAATAGTTGGTATTATGTTGCTGCCACGGCAGCTGTACTAGTAGCATTGATCGGAATAAAGTCATTATTTTTTACCTCCACGACTATTCAAACGGCTATTGCTGAAACTAAGGTATGGACACTCCCTGACCAATCTACAGTAACCTTAAATGCCGATTCTGCTATAACCTATGACGAAACTACATTTGACACCCATCGCATAGTAATATTAGAAGGGGAAGCATTTTTTGACATTACCACAGGATCTACCTTTACCGTACAGACATCCAATGGAGCTATTACTGTATTGGGCACACAATTTAATGTGCAAAATCGAGAAACATTCTTCGGAGTGAACTGTTACGAAGGCAAAGTACAGGTACAAAACAAAAAAGACACTGCTATTCTTACCCCACAGATGGGAGTACATGCTACAAATGATAGTGCTTTCATACCTACTACACTTACCCAGACACAACCTGATTGGATGCAAGGTCGTAGTAGTTTTCAAAAAGCGCCATTAAAGCAACTGATCCAGGAACTAGAAAGACAGTACGCCATTACGATTATGACCGAGGGTATAGACCTTACCCGTCAGTTTTCTGGTTCTTTTGCACATGATAATTTACAAAAAGCATTGAAAATATGCTTCGAACCTATGCAAATTACATATACCTTTGTATCTGATAAGAAAATCGTATTAACTAATAAGTGAAAACCCCAAAACAACTTATAGCCTTTTTATTTTTTTGGTATGCTGCTAGTTATGCACAGCAAACAATAACAAATACTACTCCAAAAAAAATTGCTTTATCATCAGTCCTTGCTAGCTTAGAGAAACAACAGGAACTTCATTTCTCGTTTGATGCAGATGCTATTCAAAAAATACAGATTACCACCGCTCAAACAGTCAGTTCGCTAGCAATGCTGCGAACTATTTTACAAAATCAAACCCCTTATACTTTAGAGAAAGTAAGTTCGAATGAATATTTATTAATCAAAGATACTACCCTACTCTCTCTCTGTGGCGTGGTCGTAGATGCTGCTTCTGGATTTGAATTGCCTAGTGCTACTATAGAAACAGAAACACACGGTAGTATTGATACTGAAACAAACGGGACATTCGACATACAAGTACATCCTAGGGAGACTATTACCGTTTCTTTTTTAGGATACACACCTATAGTACTCAAAGCTACTGACCTTGTAGAGCACCCTTGTACAACCATTCGTTTATCCTCTAAAGCACTACTTTTAGACCAAGTAGTAGTCAAAGAATACCTCACCAAAGGGATTCAAAAAAATAGTGACGGCTCTATAGACATTTCTACAAAAGAGCTTCGTATTCTGCCAGGATTAGCAGAACCTGATGTCTTACAAAGCTTACAGATGATTCCTGGTATTAGCAGTCCTACTGAAGATCCTGCTGGATTGTATATTCGCGGAGGTACGCCGAGTCAGAATTTAATCTTGTGGGACGGTATTAAGATGTACCATACCGGACACTTCTTTAACCAAATTTCTACTTTTAACCCATTTATTGTCAAAAAAATAAAAACCTATAAAGGAGGAACGAGTGTACGCTATGGTGATCGAATCGCAGGTATCATTGCTATAGAATCTGATGACGACCTTACTGATAAACTACAAGTAGGTGGTGGTATCAATCTCACACATGCAGATGCCTTTGCTAAAATCCCATTATCATCTAAGGTAGGGGTATTACTTGCTGGACGTAGATCTACTACAGATTGGTATCAAAACATCAACTACGAAAACTTAGTCCGAAAAGTTTTTCAGAGCACAAGAGCTGACTTTGCGGATCGATCAGGAAATTCTTTTACAGAAATTGGGCGAGAAGATGCTTTTCATTTCTCCGATATTAATGCCAAAATAATTTGGCAACCTAATGCTACTAACTTTTTTAGAGTTAGCAGTATTTATGCAGAAAACAAACTAGACAACATCCAAAATATCACACTCCAAGATAGTAATGACCGTACGTTGTTTATCAACTTGATCGATAAACTAACACTAGAGAATACGGGATGGAGTCTATATTGGAAAAAGAAATATGCATCTGGTATTGAACAAGAAACTAGCTTTTACGCATCTTCCTACAATCGGCAATATCGATTAGAAGTGGATCGATCTGTGAGTAATTCTAGTATCATGACCGTTAACGAAATTAAAGATATAGGGGGTGAATTTTCATTACAAATCCCTGTAGACACAAAAAACAAAGTCCGTTTAGGCTATCAATTCACCTATAATGATTCCTTTTACAACCTCACACATTTAGAAATCATAAACCGAAAAGAGCTAACGAATGACACTCGTAAATTAGCCAATGTAGGCACTAATCATACTGTTTTTAGCGAATATGTATACACTTCTGCCAGAAGTAATCTAAGCATTGGATTACGCAGCTATATACTTAGTAATACGGATCAAGTACTAACAGAACCTCGGCTTTTTGCATCTACCGAGTTATGGAAAAATTTTAGACTCACAACCTCAGCTGAATTAAAAAACCAACAACTGAATAATTATACTGTTTTTAACAATGATTTAAGTTCTGATGTTGCTAGTTTACCTGCAGCGAATGATGTGTGGTTTATTTCTAGCAATGACTCAAGTAAAGATTCAGCTCCAATCCTACCCATTGTAAAAAGTCAGCAATTTACTTTGGGAAGCTTATACACGTATAGAGGTTGGAATTTAGATATCGAAGGCTATTATAAAAAAATCACAGATATTCCTGCTATTAACGATGTAATTCTGCGTATTGCTGCTCCTTTTAATATCGATAGCAGAGCTAACACCAGTGGAACAGAACACAGAATTGGCATAGATCTATTGATCAAAAAAAGAATTCGGAATTACCGATTTTGGCTAGGATATACCCTCAGTAATAGTAATTTTTCTTTTCCGACAATACAAAAAGAATCATTTGATGGAAATTTTGATCAGCGTCATGTTTTTAATTTTTCGCAAACCCTAAAAATTAAAAAACTAGAATTTGCACTCGGATGGAACTATGCTAGTGGTAGACCTTTTAGTCAAGTAGCCAGAAGCGAAGTCCCTGTTAATAATGCACTTGGGGTAATAATTAAGCCCAACACGAGTATTAATAGTAATAGATATAGAGATTATCATAGACTAGATGCTTCTGTTACCTATCGATTTTTACTTGGTCCGCAAAAAAAATGGAAAGCCATGCTGGGCGCTTCTGCCCGTAACATCTATGATAGGGCTAATGACATTGATCAGGCATACATAGGTAATAATGAGGCAATAGAACGCACAGATAATACTTTTGTAAATACCGTGAATAAACAATCACTTCGTTTTACACCTGATATTGTATTTCGTATCCAATTCTAAGGTATAAACCGACGATTCGATTCATCTTTTGTGTAAATATGTTTGGTAACTACCTCTTCTACTTGCGTGCGGTATAAAAGTACAGGTTGCGTTTCTGTTTCAATTATTTCGATAAAAGAGCTTTCTTTTGTAGGCATATCTATACGGTAGTTGCCCTCTCGCAAATAGGTCCAATGCGCTGTCATTATCTTTTGCACATTACATGCATTACCTTGTAGATCATACGAGACCAGTAGCATATCTCCATCTGCGGCTATACGCATCGTATTGGTAAGTTCACAAGAGGTTAGTGGCTTTTCAAATTCATTTAGAAATGTTTGCTTTAACGTCCAATTACCTATGAACTTTTCTTCTTGGATTGCTTCTTGATCCGATTTACAAGCATGCAATACTATTACTATCATCATTATAGGGTACATAACACACCACTTCATACATTCTATATTACAAGTTCGTATACACTTTCGTGACTAAAAAACTGATTCTTTCTTCTAAAAAATTATGTATTGAGAAATAATATGTGCCTATTTATAGCACTTACTTTTTTTGAGTAATAGCATCAATACGTTATTAGAAACATATATAGAACGTTCTACCCTACTTTTTTTCTTAAAAAAAATAAAAAATTCGATTATATTCTACTTAAATTTTTCGTATTCTTTAAGAAAAATTTTAGAACTATCTTTTGACTTAGGGCCTGTTACCCCTAAAAAGAAGCACTTAATCCCTCATATTGCTTCACAAAGTCTATATGGCATCGCTATAGCCATTAGCGGATAGCTAAAATAGAAAAAGAGCGTATAAACGCTCTTTTTCTTCACACACAAACTATTCGATCTTAGAGTACGTAACCTCTGTGACCAAAAATTAAATTTTTCTTTCAAACAATTTTTTATAAATCATCAATGTTCATGAATATACTCACCTTGATACTGTTTGGGGGTCAATCATCAGGATGAGTATATTTAAACAATCGCTTCTTAAAACGGGTAAACAACATTTTACCCTACTTTTTTTTACACTTAAAAGTGATTTTTTTTTCAAAAAAACAAACAAGCACCTAAGAATAAAGCACTTGACAAACATCATTATAAAACGTAACAACTGTCTTATACACTAATGACGACTAGCGACAGCTGAATGTGGCAAACTCGTACAAAAAAATACCGATTATACTGACTACACTTCTCGCAAACCACCCCAAACCATTAGTTAAAAGCGATTTAATTATTGCTTCCTAAAAATAAAATTTCAGGATATGCTGTTAGTGTATTTATGCGTGCATTCGCTAGGAGAAAAGACATTCGATGTATTCCAAAAAAAAAGCCCAATAAGGTCAGCGCATCGACCTATTGAACTTTTTCATAATTGATAGTCAGTCAGTGAAATAATTACTTGATTCAAAGATAATGACTATCCACGAAATGTGTTTACTGTAAAACATCAAACTTTTTATGCAATTTTAATACTTGTCAATACCAGCACTTTACGATCTTGTGTATATCCTACTAACACACTCCGATTTCCCTCTGTATATGCATAAAAAAAACTATGACCACAGCCATAGTTTTTTATGTTATATTTTTTGATTTTTGTTAGAAGTGAAGGTTTTTAGAGCAAATACAGCTATTTTTTCTAATACCTCATGACCTATTTATCGGATAGATGTTATGCTCCTTTCCGCACTTCATATATACTTACTGTATTAGAAATTTCGTGTGTAATGACGATTAAATCTTTGGCTGTTGGGCTTTGAGAAGCAGGTATGGTGATCAGCCCTTCTGGTCCAATATCATGGGTATCAATCAACCAATCTAAAAATACAGGTGCCACAGGGTTAGAAATATCAAAGGCTAGTACACCTCCTGTACGCTCTAATCCTACAAAAAGCAAGGTTGTTTCCCCTATTTTTAGAGTTGCTACTGCTTCTGGTTCTGCGCCTTTATCATCCGACCTGTCGTCTGCTTCTCCTTCATCATTATTAAACAACGAAGGATTAATTTCTAATGTTTTTCTCGCTATCAAATCTCCACTATCATACACTATATTTCCTGATGTATCCCAAATCGTAAAAGACCTACCCCCATAACAATACAACTGATCAAAATCTCCATCTCCATCTATATCTCCATTTGCAATAGTTGTTTTTAGCCGTCCTAAATTTTCATTTGCTTGTAACGTAGCTGCATTTGGAAATACTGTAGGATCTAATAGCAGGTCTTTGATACGTTTTTCTTCAGAAAACCCATCATAATCTCTAGCATCTCCTTCATTAGCAGAAATAATGTACCCTATTTCATCAATCGTAGTATATGTAATCGCATCAGGCTGATACAGCCCTAATACAGGCCAATTTTGTAAATTCCCTACAATAGCGTCTTTATTACTCGCATCTAATGTATTTCTAGCGTCTAAATGATTTTTAGTACCTAGCCCTACTAAAGATGTTACTGTTTTGGTTGTAAGATCTACTATCGCAAGACCATTATTTTCTTGTAATGCTACATATGCAGTTTTAGAATCCTCTGTTATAGCGATATATTCGGGTTCTACATCCTGTGCCAGGGTAGCATTTTTACCGAATACTCTAAATCCATTACCTATTTCTTGTCCATTAAATGCCGAAAAGCCTGCAGTTGTAACTTGACGAGTTACCAAATCTATAATAGACACAGAACCCTCTGGATCATTGGTATACGCATCATTAGGTTCTCCTTCATTAGCAGCAACCACATAACGTCCATCTGGACTAAACGTTACCATATCAGGTAATGCCCCTGCAGGAAATGTATACAATAGTAATTGGGTTATTGTATCATAGATAGCTATTGTTCCATTCGCCTGTTTATCTGCCGCATTTTCTAATGCTACGGCAAGCAAATGTCCATGTATTGCCACACTATTAGGGATACCATTTACTGGAATAGCGACTGCTATTACAGGAGCTGTGGGATCAGAAATATTCCATACAGAAACTTCTGTATCATTAGGATTTACGATAAATAATTGCTGAGTAATAGGATCATAAGCCGATATTTCGGCAAAACCTTCGTCTCCACTACCATTGGATAAAGAACCGATCTTTTTAAATACTAAAGTAGATGCATCTACCGGAACTCCCCCTCCATAATCATCAAAATGACAACTAGCTAATAAGGTAAGCGTAGCAATAGCAACGGTGAATCTTCTAAAAACTTTCATATTGATAAGTGATTTATGTTTTACACAAATCTCCTATCTAGATGTTTAGAAAAAGTTAACCCAAGAATAAATTACGGAAAAACTATTATTCCCAAATAACTTAACCGCACTATCATGCTATACTAGACACTGCATTAGTTATTGTATCCAAATCTTTTTAATTGACGTTCATTACTACGCCAGTTTTTATTGATCTTTACATATAACTCTATGTGGATTTGTTTTCCAAAAAAAGCTTCTAATGTCTTGCGCGCAGCTATCCCTACTCTTTTCAGGGCTGCTCCTTTATGACCAATGATAATTCCCTTTTGCGAATCACGTTCTACCATAATCACCGATCGAATTCTGATAATTTTTTCATCCTCTATAAATTCTTCGGTATCGACCTCTACTGAATAGGGTATTTCTTTTTTATAGTTCTCTAAAATTTTCTCTCTAATAGCTTCATTCACAAAAAAACGTTCTGGCTTATCCGTTAGTTGGTCTTTTGGATAAAAAGGTGGCGATACAGGTAATAATGTTACAATTCTATCGAATACCTCGCGAACATTAAAATTCTCTAAAGCTGCAATAGGATGAATTTCTGCATTAGGAACTTTCTCTTTCCAAAATTGTACTTGCGCTTCTAATTGTTCTTGGTTTGATTGATCTATTTTGTTCAATAAAAGTAGTACAGGGATACTAGCATTGGTTATTTTTTCAAAAAAAGCAGCATCTTTTAATTCTTTTTCGCCAATTTCTACCATGTAGATGAGTATATCTGCATCTTCAAAAGCAGATTTTACAAATCCCATCATAGATTCTTGAAGCTCATACGCTGGTTTTATAATCCCTGGTGTATCTGATACGATTACCTGGAAATCTTCTCCATTTACAATTCCCAAAATACGATGTCTGGTCGTTTGTGCTTTAGAAGTAATAATCGATAATTTTTCTCCTACAAAGGCATTCATTAATGTAGACTTACCTACATTAGGATTTCCGATAATATTTACAAAACCTGCTTTATGACTCATATCCTGTTTAATTTAGTGTACAAAGGTAAGTCAATATTACTCAACCAAAAGATTTAAAACTTTTTCATTTTAGCGGAAAACAAGAAATTGTGGTCAAAATCAATAGTACTCGACAAAAAAATCACAAGATTATTCCTGCTTTGTCATCTTAGCGAGTAGTATTGATTTGCGTTAGGGATTGCAGTGAAAATCCCACAGCTACGACCATAGGAGTAGCGAGGAATTGTAGCGGAAAGCCCGACCCTTGTGGTAACGCCCTAAGATAGCTAAGTAGGATTATATATATCATACCTCATATCACAGATCAAAAAAACACTTTCTTTTAATTCATTTCATTTTTGATGTAACACCTGCTATATCGTAAGTATTATTTTTCTCTTTTCAGCTCCCTGAAAGCCATAGTAAAAAATAGTAATTCTCCCTTCGTTTTATGATTTTTTTTGTATTTTTAATTCACACCTAATTCATTAGCTAACACAGACATATAATCATTATTTTAAATAATTGAGTTTATTTTGAAACATCTATTCACACATTTCATACATCCTACCACACGCTACTATTGCTGTTTATTTTGCTTTTATTTCATCACCATACTAGGAGTAACTACACTACATAGTCAAGAAAAAGACCAAAAAAAACAACTCTCTGCCGCTGATGAGAATTTTGAAGCCTTAGCTTATATCAATGCGCGTGATATCTATTTAGATGTTGCAAAACAAGGATACAATTCCCCTGATTTATACAGAAAGCTAGCTGACTCCTATTATTTCACAGGGGCTCCAGAAGAATCTGCTACGTGGTATGAAAAACTCATTACAGAATATAGCAACCAAGTACAACCTGAATATTTATTTAGGTATGCACAGAGTCTAAAAAGTATCGAAAAATACGATGAAGCAGATGCTATTATGGAACGATTTAATGTCGTAACAGGTAATGACAAACGTGCACAATCATTTTCTGACAAGAGAGACTATTTAGAATTTATAGAAATGCAATCTGGCAAATACAATATATATCCCCTAGATATTAATTCTAAATACCCTGATTATGCGCCTAGTTTTACACATACTGGCGACATTATCTTTGCCTCCTCCAGAAATAAAAAAGGAAAAGTACACGAATGGAACAAACTTCCTTTTTTAGACCTTTTTTCGTCGAAAGTAACCTTTAGTGATGGAAAACTATCTAATAATAGTCCTAAACGATTAAAAGGTAAAATAAACACTAAACTCCACGAATCCTCTTCTACCTTTACCAAAGATGGACAAACCATCTATTTTACTAGAAACAATTACACCTCTAAGAAATTAGGTAAAAGCCGTCAAGGGGTCGTGTTACTTAAACTATATAAAGCTGTTCTCATCGATGGCAAATGGAGTAATATAGAAGAATTACCTTTTAATAGTAATGATTATTCTATGTCACATCCGGCATTAAGCCCTGATAATACCAAACTCTATTTTGCTAGTGATATGCCTGGAACACGTGGCAAATCAGATCTCTTCGTTATAGATATTTATGACGATGGCACTTACGGAGCTCCTACCAATCTAGGAGACACCATCAATACCGAAGGACGCGAGACTTTTCCTTACGTAAGTGATGATGGGCGATTATATTTTGCTAGTGATGGACATGTAGGGTTAGGAGGGCTCGACGTATTTATGGCTACCAAAAAAGATTTTAAGTACGAGGTATACAATGTAGGAAAACCGATTAACAGTCCGAAAGATGATTTTAGCTTTGTGATAGACGAAAAAAACAAAGTCGGCTATTTTGCCAGTGATCGAAAGGGAGGGAAAGGGTATGATGATATCTATAGTTTTGTACAAACCGAAGAATTAACTACTAAATGTAGAGAATACATCACAGGGGTAGTCACAGATACGCAAACGAATACCGTGATTACCGATGCTACTGTATCCCTTCTAGATATGGACGGGTTTACTGTAGACATCGTAAAATCCGATACCGAAGGAAGATATCGCTTTGAGGCTGAATGCAACCAACAGTTTATCGTGCGTACAGATGTCCCTGGGTACAACCCTAATGATGCTATTGTTCAAACGAATAATATATATAACGCTACCAATGATGTTCCGATTACCTTTGCCAAAGAAAAATTACTTACGGGTACACCTGAACCTATAAAACAAGGAGATGATATCGTAGCATCTCTACAATTAGGCACTATCTTTTTTGACTTAGACAATGAACAAATCAGACCCGATGCCATTGCAGATTTACAAAAAGTAATCACATTATTACAACAAAACCCTAAACTAAAAATAGAAGTACGTTCCCACACCGATAGTAGATCCAGTTACTGGTATAATAAAAAACTAAGTGTAAAACGGATGCGTGCCACTGTTAGTTATATCATAAGGAATGGTAATATTAACTGGCGTCGTGTGCGCGGAAAAGCCTATGGGGAACGAAAGCCTATTAATGACTGTACTAACGGTATTCCTTGTACAGAAAAACAACACCAAGAAAACAGACGAAGCGAATTTATTGTGATCGAATAATGTGTTATTTTTTCATCTCATGAATAGGCTGCGTCCCTTCCTATAAGGCAATGGAGTCATCTTGGCCTTTTCTTTACCTAAAAAATGACTGAAACTCACCTGTATTTCGTTACTTTTTTAGTCAAATTTCTTCTCTTGTTTGGTCAAAAACAAAAAATCAAGATCAATTCTATCTATATGACAGTGAAACTTAGATACATCACAAACAATTTAAAAACCTTCTGAACAACTAAACAGCTACTGGAAATATGGCTATCTTTATTGTGTGTATGATTGTTAGGCATTAATTCAAAAAATCAATTGAAAATCAAAGAAGTACATAGAAATGATTATACCATTTCAACAGACAAGGATAAATTAGATATCCCAAGCATTCATAAATTCCTTGCCAACGAAACTGATTGGGCTTACGGAATACCTATCAGCACTTTAAAAACATCTATTGAAAATTCTTTGAACTTTGGACTCTACTACAAAAACAAGCAAATCGGCTTTGCTAGAATAATTTCAGACTATTCTACGATTGCATATTTAGGAGATGTTTATATTCTAAAAGAATATAGAGGAAAGGGATTAAGTAAATGGCTGATAAGCGAAATAATGGTGCATCCTAATCTTCAGGGATTAAGACGTTGGATTTTATTAACCAATACCGCTGAATGGCTTTATAAAAAGTTTGGGTTTACAGAAATACCTAATCCTGAATTCTATATGGAAAAACATGACCCGAATGTATATAAAGAAATAGAAGTGATTTAAAATGAATGGAATTGAAAACTATTTAGGCTTTTTATTAGCAGGAATTATTATGAACTTGACACCAGGAGCGGATTCGATTTATATAATCACTCGTAGTATTGCTCAAGGAAAAAAAGCTGGAATATATTCTGTACTCGGAATTGGAAGTGGAGCAATAGTTCATATTATATTTGCAGCATTTGGACTATCTGTATTATTGGCTCAATCAACATTCATATTTAATATCGTAAAATGGATTGGGGCTATATACCTAGTTTATTTGGGTATTAGAATGCTTATTGATAAATCTAACTTGTTTGACAATGAGAAAACCGAATTTGAAAAAGTCGATTTATGGAAAATATATCATCAAGGGTTTCTTACTAATGTACTCAATCCAAAAGTAGCTATCTTTTTTTTGTCTCTATTACCCCAATTCATTAAATCTGAATATGCGAATAATTCTATTCCATTTTTAATTCTTGGTGGAACATTTTTATTTACTGGTACAATTTGGTGTTTATTTTTAGCATACTCGGCTTCGTTTATGACTAATACCCTGAGAAAAAATGATAAAATTGGAAAAATAATGAAGAAAGTAAGTGGTCTTGTATTTATTGGATTAGGACTCCAACTCTTAATTAAAAAAAATTGATGGAAATCTAGCACACAACAATCTCATAAAAAACATATACAATCTTTCTTATGCTGTATTAGTACTCGACTGATCTAATGTAATTGATTACACCATCAAAACCTTCTTTATCATACAATACAACAAACCAAACACCCCCTATTTCTACCTCAAAGTTGTAAATAAACGCATTTTACCGTATTTTTGTTTATCTTTTATTTCAATAAATTAAACAAAAATAGTTATGCGGCGTGAATTATCTATACGAGCGATTGATCGTATTATAGAAATGGCTTGGGAAGATCGTACCACCTTTGATGCGATATTTTGGCAATTTGGTATTCGAGAGCAAGAAGTAATTCAATTGATGCGTAGCGAATTAAAACCGTCGAGTTTTAAGCTTTGGAGAAAACGTGTACAAGGCCGAAAAACAAAGCATGAAATGAAACGAAATTATGGAGCAAAACAAGCCCGCTTTAAATGCTCTAGACAAAAGCAGATCACACATAATAAGATTTCTAAACGATAATCCCCCCAATACCATGGCCTCTAAAAAACCCGATGCAGTAGTATACAACGAACAAGAAGAACGCTATGACGCTTCTCTAAAACCTTATGCTACAGACGTAAGTGCACCTGCAATTATTCCTACAGATACCATCGAATGGAAAAACAGAAACATTCATCAAGTAAACAAGCAGGTACAAGCTAAGTATGATGAACTAAAACAACAATATGATGCCTTAATGGCTGAATTCGAGCACAACCATCTTGTATATAGTGCTAAATTTAATTTTGAACCTGTAGTCGGCTATACCTACCATTTGTATAAAGATGCTAAAGAAACCTCTTTTCTATCCATCATCGCCCCCAATGAATGCACTTTCGAACATTTAGGCACTTTTAGACTCAATGCCGACAAAATGTGGGAAAAAGTATAGCATAACGATAGTACTATCATCGAATAAACCTCGGTTTATCAATTCCCCTGTCGTACATCACGATGCTACCTGCTACAGCCACATTTACACTCAATGTAGAAGAAAACTTGACCAAGAAATGCGACTTCTCGATTGCTTTTTTAGACAATCCATGATCTTCTGCTCCTAATAAATATACACACCGTTTAGGGTGCTGAAACGTTTCTAAAGCTACTGCTGTGTCCGTAAGCTCTACTCCTACTAACATCGCTCCTTTAGGTAGATGCATATAAAAATCTTCGAAAGTACTGTAATGAAAATAAGGCATCGCCTTGACTGCATTATGCGTATCACAAGCTTGCTTCGCATATCGATTCCCAATCGTAAAAATAAAACTAGCTCCCATATTCTGTGCTGTACGCCAAAGTACTCCTAAGTTTTCGGGGGTTTTTCCATTTTGGATACCTATCCCAAAAAATTCATTGTCGAAATTGTCTATCATTCTACAAAAATAAGAAGGCTACAGGATACTATCCTATTAAAACTTTTAAGTAATTTGTAAACCTGAACTAGCGGTTTTGTATTTTAACTGCTGAAATAAGACTACATTACAAATTACTTAATTCTTTATATCTAATGGATACACAAGCATCACGCTCTACTATATCAGCTACGAACTTCGAAAAAGAACTACACGGTCAGTCTATCCGATTATTTCGTTTATCCAATGCCAATGGACTAGAAGTATACATCACCAACTTTGGTCAAAAAATTGTTGCTATCAATGCGCCTGACCGCGATGGAAATTTTGAAGATGTCGTATTAGGATTTTCGTCTATTGATGAATATATCGATACACACGAAATCTATTTCGGAGCAGTAATTGGGCGTTATGGGAATCGAATTGCTAATGGAAAATTGACTATCGACGGTACAGAATATACACTAGAGATTAATAATAGCCCCAATCATTTACATGGTGGCACTAATGGATATCATAACCTGATCTGGGATGCTGAAGTACTTTCTGAATCTGAAATACAATTCACCAGAGTCTCTAAACACATGGAAGAAGGCTACCCTGGTAATGTATCACTACGAGTGCATTATGAATTAACTGACTCCAATGAACTTAAGATCAATTATTACGGAACAACTGATCAAACTACGGTATTAAATATGACCCACCATTCATATTTTAACCTTAGAGGAGCAGGTAATGGTACGATTAACGATCATGTATTATGGATCAATGCAGATCGCTATACACCCGTAAATAAAGACTTAATCCCTACTGGAGAACTTGCTGAGGTGGCAAATACTCCTTTTGATTTTAGGACACCTAAACCTATCGGTACTGCTGTAAACACCAAGCATGAGCAATTATTGATCGGCAAAGGTTATGATCATAACTTTGTACTCAATAATACTGATCAAACACTCATAGCAGCTGCCAAAGTTGTAGAACCTGATAGCGGACGTGTATTAGAAGTATTCACCACGGAACCTGGAATGCAACTCTATGGGGGTAATTTCTTAGATGGTACTATTGGAAAAGAAGGCAAAGCCTATACCCATCAAGGAGCTTTTTGTTTAGAAACACAGCATTATCCAGACAGCCCGAACCAATCTCATTTTCCAAGTACATTAGTAACTCCTGATCAAACATATCGATCTACATGTATCTATAAATTCTCTACAGAAGCCTAGCAATTCGCTCGTATATACCGAGCCAAAGAATTCATAGGTTTCTGTGATAGTTACAATAACCAAAAAAGGCTATACGTATCTTTCGATACCTATAGCCTTTATTTATGATCATAGTAAACTATAAAAAGTATAGCTTCTAGTAATATATTTATACTCTCTTAAGTACTTTCTTCGCTTTTTCTACGATAACTTCCTTACTCAATCCATATTTTTCCATCAATTGAGCAGGTGTACCACTTTCTCCGAACGTATCGTTTGTAGCTACAAACTCTTGTGGAGCTGGTGTATTCAATGCCAATACTCTAGCTACACTCTCTCCTAATCCACCTAAGTAATTATGCTCTTCGCATGTCACTACACATCCTGTTTTAGCTACTGATTTTAGAATTGCTTCTTCATCCAATGGCTTGATCGTGTGAATATTGATTACTTCTGCAGAGATTCCATCCGCTTCTAAGGCTTCTGCCGCTTGGATTGCCTCCCATACTAAGTGTCCTGTAGCTATAATCGTTACGTCATTTCCTTCGATAAGATGTACTGCTTTTCCTATTTCGAATTTCTGATCATCCGGTGTAAAAATTGGTACTACTGGACGTCCAAAACGTAAATATACAGGCCCTTCATACTCTGCTATAGCAATCGTAGCAGCTTTGGTTTGGTTATAGTCACAAGGGTTAATTACCACCATTCCAGGTAGCATTTTCATTAATCCAATGTCTTCTAGTATTTGATGCGTAGCACCGTCTTCTCCTAAAGTAAGACCTGCGTGAGAAGCGCATATCTTTACATTCTTATCAGAATAGGCAATAGACTGACGGATTTGATCGTATACACGACCTGTAGAGAAGTTCGCAAATGTACCTGTAAAAGGAATCTTACCTCCTATTGTTAATCCAGCTGCAATACCCATCATATTTGCTTCTGCAATACCTATCTGAAAGAAACGCTCTGGATTTTCTTTGATAAATTCTTGCATTTTTAATGATCCTACTAGATCTGCACATAGAGCTACCACATTAGGATTCGTTCTTCCTAATTCTGCTAATCCTGCTCCAAAACCACTTCTGGTATCTTTTTTCTCGGTGTATGTAAACTTATTTTTTATTACTTCTTCCATGGTGCTGCTTTTTAATAGTCTCCTAAAGTTGCTGGGTTTTGTTCTAATGCTACTTCTAATTGCTCATCATTCGGAGCTTTACCATGCCACGCATGTGTATGCATCATATAGTCTACTCCGTTACCCATCTCTGTGTGTAATAAAATACAAACAGGTTTTCCGTTTCCAGATTTAGCAACGGCGTCTTTTAATCCAGCCACAATAGCTGCTAAATCATTTCCTTCTTTAATTTCTAGTACTTCCCAACCAAAAGCTTCAAACTTCTTACGTAAGTCTCCTAATGGTAATACCTCGTCAGTACTTCCATCGATCTGCTTTCCGTTAAAATCTACAGTAGCAATTAAGTTATCTACTTTTTTTCCGGCAGCGTACATGATAGCTTCCCAGTTTTGCCCTTCTTGTAACTCTCCGTCTCCAAGCAGTGCAAATACATTACTACTATCACCATTTAACTTTTTAGCTTGTGCTGCTCCAATAGCTACAGACAATCCTTGCCCTAGTGATCCAGAGGCAATACGCACACCTGGTAAGCCCTCGTGTGTAGTAGGATGCCCTTGTAGTCTAGAATTGATTAATCTAAACGTGTTTAATTCATCTACTGGAAAGTATCCTTTTCTAGCTAGCACACTGTAAAAAACAGGAGAGATATGCCCATTAGATAAGAAAAACATATCTTCATCTATTCCGTTCATATCAAAACCTTCTTTAAGGTTCATCACTTCGAAATAAAGTGCTACTAAAAATTCTGTACATCCTAGTGACCCACCTGGGTGACCAGAATTTACTTTATGTACCATTCTCAGGATATCTCTACGAACCTGAATAACAGTATTTTCTAATGTTTGTGTCTCTGTTGCCATTATAATTGCATTGATTTAGCGTCTTCTAAAAATTTCTGTAAACCATTATCAGTTAATGGATGTTTCAGTAATCCATCAATTGAAGAAAGTGGTCCAGTCATCACGTCTGCTCCAATTTTTGCACAGTTCACTACGTGCATTGTATGTCTGATAGAGGCTGCTAAGATTTCTGTTTGGAAACCATAGTTATCATATACTGTTCTGATTTCTTCGATAAGGTTTAAACCATCTGTAGAAATATCATCTAGACGTCCTAAGAACGGAGATACATAGGTTGCTCCTGCTTTGGCTGCTAATAATGCCTGTCCTACAGAGAAAATCAATGTACAGTTTGTTCTAATCCCTTTATCTGAAAAATATTTGATCGCTTTGATTCCTTCTTTGATCATTGGAACTTTTACTACGATCTGCTTGTGTAACTTGGCTAGTTCCTCTCCTTCTTTAACGATCCCGTCAAAATCAGTAGAGATTACCTCTGCAGAAACATCACCATCTACGATATTACAAATATCTACATAGTGCTTTAATATATTTTCTCTTCCTGTAATGCCCTCTTTAGCCATTAAAGATGGGTTGGTAGTCACCCCATCTAAAACTCCTAACGCTTGTGCTTCTTTGATCTGCTCAAGATTTGCTGTATCTATAAAAAATTTCATGTGTTTATAATATTGTTTTAGATGTCACATGAAACTCGACAAGTAATTATTTCAACTGCTTTAAAAAATTAGTTGTCTTGTTTCATTTTAAGTTTAATTCTATTAGTTGGTGAATAGCATGTAATCAAAAATTTGCCTTTTGAGTTTTCTCAAAAGGCAAATTAATTATATGGTGCTTATTTTTTCCAAAGGTCTTCCATTTCTTCTAAGGTCTTTCCTTTGGTTTCTGGTACGAATTTCAAAACTACAAACATAGCTATGAGCCCCATTAAACCGTATATCCAATAGGCAAAACCATGATTGAATTGCTCAGTTAAATAAGTATTATCATCCATCATCGGGAATGTAAATGATACTAAGTAGTTTGCAATCCACTGTGCTGCTACTGCAATTGCCATAGCACGCCCACGAATTTTATTAGGGAATATCTCTGATAACAATACCCATGTTACAGGTCCCCAACTCAATGCAAAACTTCCTACGTATACCATCATACACAATAATGCTAAGTATCCTGATGCTCCTGCAAAGAATACAAAACCTAATGAAAACATAGCTACAGTCATTCCTAAGGCTCCGATGATCATCAATGGTTTTCTACCGTACTTATCTACTGTTTTAATTGCAACAATCGTAAACAAGAAATTTACAATACCTACTATAATAGTAAGTAATAATGCTCCATCTGTTTCAGGATTGATTTTCTTAAAAATCTCTGGCGCGTAGTACAATACTACATTAATCCCTACGAATTGCTGAAAAATAGATAATAACAGTCCAATGATGATTACACCCCATCCAAAAGATAACAGCTTCCCAGAAACTGCTTGTCCCATAGATGCTTTGATTTGCTCTAGAATCTTGCTTCCTTCTTCTTCGCCATTTACCTTTTTAAGCACGTCTAGTGCTTCTTCAGGTTTGTTCTGTAGCATTAAAGAACGTGGTGTATCGGGTACAAAAAATAAAAAGCCTAGAAATAATCCTGCTGGAATAAGCTCTGATGCAAACATCCATCTCCAACCTGTAGCGTTTAACCACAAGTCAGAACCTCCAGATTTAGAAATAAAGTAGTTTACAAAGTATACAACCATAAAACCTGCTACAATAGCGAGTTGGTTATACGATACTAAACGCCCTCTACTATCTGCTGGAGCGATCTCTGCAATGTATAAGGGAGAAAGCATTGATGCTAATCCTACTCCAATACCTCCTATAATTCGATATACGATAAAGATGGTAGAGAATGTATGATCTGCTTCTCCTATGGGTTTAATTAACATTTCTGGCAATGCAGAACCTAATGCCGAGATAAAAAATAACACTCCGGCTATGATAAGCCCTTTTTTTCTTCCAAATACTTTACTGATTAATCCACTAAATGCTCCTCCGACTACACAACCAATAAGCGCACTAGAGACCAAAAAGCCTTTAAATGCGTTTGCTGCTGTTTCTGAAAGCCCCTTAGGAGTTACAAAAAAGCTTTCTAATGAGCCTACGGTACCTGATATTACTCCTGTGTCATATCCAAAGAGTAATCCCCCGAGGGTAGCTACCATTGTTAGTTTTAAAAGGTATTTAGAATTTGATGCTGCTGCCATAATGTTCCTGATCTATATATACTGATTTATAATGTTTTCAAATAATTCTTGCTTTCCACTTACCAATGGTAATTCTCCATTATCCATTGCGATCGTATATAATTGATTGAAATCTAATTTTCCATCTTCAAATGCTTTTCCGTTACCAGCATCGAATGAACTATATCTTTTCTCTCTAAGTGACTTATACGAGGACGAATCTAAGATTTTTTCTGCAACTAACAATGCTCTTGCGAAAACATCTGCTCCACCAATGTGTGCATGGAATACATCTTCTACGTCTGTAGAGTTTCTTCTTACCTTAGCATCGAAGTTAACTCCACCACCTTGTAATCCTCCACCTTCTAAGAACACTAGCATTGCTTCTGCTACTTCGTAGATATTATTTGGGAACTGATCTGTATCCCATCCATTCTGGTAATCCCCTCTGTTAGCATCGATACTTCCTAGCATTCCTGCATCTACAGCTACTTGTATTTCGTGCTGGAATGTGTGTTGTGCAAGTGTCGCGTGGTTTACCTCGATATTAATCTTAAAGTCTTTATCTAATCCGTACTGTCTAAGGAATGCTATGGAGGTAGCTGTATCGAAATCATACTGGTGCTTTGTAGGCTCCATTGGCTTAGGCTCGATAAAGAATGTTCCTTTAAATCCTTGTGCTCTTGCGTAATCACGTGCTTTAGTAAGGAACATAGCTAAATGCTCTTGCTCTCTTTTCATATTCGTGTTTAGCAAGCTCATATATCCTTCTCTACCACCCCAGAATACGTAGTTCTCTCCGTTCAATGCGATTGTAGCATCTAATGCAAGCTTTACCTGTCCTGCTGCTCTAGCCAATACATCAAATTCTGGATTGGTAGCCGCTCCATTCATATATCTTGGGTTCGAAAAACAGTTAGCAGTACCCCAAAGTAATTTAATACCTGTATCTGCTTGTTTTTGCTTTAGGTAATCTACAATTGCTGATAGGCGAGCCTCAGATTCTGCAAATGTTGCTCCTTCTCTTACTAAATCGTAATCGTGGAAACAGAAATAATCGAATCCCATTTTAGAGATGAATTCAAAAGCTGCATCTGCTTTTTGCTTTGCTGCTTCGATCGCATCTGTTGGCTGATCCCAGCTATAGTTTAATGTTCCTGGTCCGAATGGATCTGCTCCTGTACCACAGAATGTATGCCAGTATGATATGGCAAACTTAAAGTGATCTCGCATTGTCTTTCCTGCAACTACTTGATCAGGATTGTAATATTTAAAAGCTAATGGATTGTCTGATTCCTTTCCCTCAAACTTTATATCCTTTATACTACTGAAGTACTCCTTCTTGTCTGATATTATCATATTCTTTAGTTTTTAATATGCCTGTTAATTCTTTTTTCCAGTTTTTATAAGCGTTTGTGTAATCGTCTCTATGCTGTAATGGATGGTATGTCATTACATGATCATTTTGTGTAATAACAGTTTCGAAACTATCAAATGTTCCATCAGTTAGCCCAGCCGCTCTTGCTGCACCTATAGCTCCTGTGGTATTGTAGATTTCTATTTCTTGATTAATTAATGTAGCCACCGTGTTCGAAAAGATTTCCGAACGGAACAAGTTATCATTTCCTGCTCTAATCACATTAATTGCTGTATTGTCATTTTTTAGGATTTCCATACCGTAAACAAAAGAGAATGCAATCCCCTCTAATGCTGCTCTAAAAATATGTGACCTCGTATGCTTATTAAGGTTGATATTACACATATGCGTCCCTACATTCAGGTTATTAAACATACGTTCTGCTCCATTGCCAAATGGTATAAGCTGTAAGTTATTAGACCCTACTGGCACTTTAGATGCATGTGAATTCATGGTTTGGTAAGAATTCGTTTCTAAATTCAGGTTGTTTTTTAACCATCTGTACTGAATCCCTGCTCCATTAATACATAGTAGCTTACCTATCCTAGCGGCTTCTTGGCTATGATTTACGTGTGCAAAGTTATTCAGCTTCATCCCCTCGCTTGCTTCTATACTGTCTGTAACAGCATACATCACTCCAGAGGTTCCTCCTGTAGCGGCTACTTCTCCTGGATTAAAAACATTTAAAGATAATGCATTGTTAGGCTGATCTCCTGCTCTATACAACACTTTCACTCCTTCTTTTAATCCACTTTCTTCTGCTCCTTGTTTAGACAATTGAGATTGCTCACTAAAAGTACCGACTACATCTGGCACCATAGAAGTATCTATTCCATAATGATCTAATACAAGCGTGGCAGGCTTATCTTCTTTAAAGTCCCACAAGATTCCTTCAGAAAGCCCTGACTTAGTCGTGTTAATTACACCAGAGAATCTGTAAGCGATATAATCTCCTGGCAACATGAATTTGTATATTTTTTCGTAGTTCTCTGGCTCATTATCTTTTACCCATTTAAGCTTAGAAGCTGTAAAATTTGCAGGTGAGTTTAAGACATGATCCATACACTTATCATTCCCTATAGCATCAAAGGCATTATTTCCTATACCTACTGCTCTACTATCACACCAAATGATAGAGTTTCTGATCAATGCACCTTGTTGATCTACTAAGACTAATCCATGCATCTGGTATGAGATTCCAATCCCCTTAATCTGATCGGCAGACACGTTATTTTCTTTTAATAGTCTCTTAGAAGCATTACATACATTTTTCCACCAAGCTTCTGGGTTTTGCTCTGCCCAATCAGTCTTGATCGAAATAATATCCATTTCTTCTTCTGGTTCTTGAACCGTAGCTACTGACTTGCCCGTATCGGCATGCACTAGCGCTGCCTTGATCGACGAGCTTCCTATATCAAATCCTATGTAAAACATGTATATTGTATTGTATTGCGTTTCTGTTTCTTTGTGTAAATACGGCACTGACTATTGACGAAATTACATCTTATATACCACCCATAAAAACATCAAGTACTATATTTTAATAATTTTATCCTGATTGTAATTTATATGCTTACCATCAATTATTTGCGTTAGGGATAGTAGTGTAAATCCCACAGCCCGACCAAAGGAGGAGCGAGGAATTGCAACGAATAGCCCGACCCCATAGGGTAACGCCCTGATATTACAAAGGTAGGAGTATCTTCCTGCAATGAATATTTCTTATTATTAATATTAATTTATTAAAGTATTAACAGAAAAACCTACCGTATTCATAAAACAAATGTATGAGAAGCTATGCTGAAGCGCAATTTTTACCAAAAAAACGCACTTAAACCTTTTTGTAGTCAAAAACAGACAATTAACACAACACGCTGATAAACAATTATTTACATTAAAAAAAACACTCATAACAGTACTCCGAAAAGCCTTTCGTAAAAATTCAACGGCTTTCCATTTTTAAAAATGAGGATTAAAAGTAACTAGTAAGCTATATTTTAGTATTATTTTTGACATTATTTTAGCATCTATATTGTATTATTGTTGAATGCCTAAATATGGCTCTCAATTTTTCAATATGAAATACAGTACTTATTTTATAAATGAAATAAGTGAGTTCTTGGATCCAACATCCTTAGGTAAAAACAAGTTGTTATAAATACTTTTCATGAAAGTACTCTTTAAAATTATTATAGCTGTATGCTTCTTTTGGACATGTACAACCACGCTATTGTATGGACAACAAGAACACAAATATACTTTCGTCAATCTAAAACAAAATATCACCAAACGTGCGATCTCTACCATCACCCAAGACCATGAAGGATTTATGTGGATCGGCACGAATAGTAGAGGACTTTATAAATTCGATGGTACCGAGTATACGTTATATGAGCACATCTATAATGACCCTACCACCCTTAATAGCTCTATCATTAATTGTGTATACCTAGACAAACAAAACAACATCTGGGTGGGTACTGAAACTGGTCTCAATCTATACAATCGCGAACTTGATCAATTTATTACTATTGATTTAGAAAAAGATCAATACAAAAAAATTGGTGTATATTCTATGATCGATGCCGGTAATGGACTACTGATAGGAACACATGAGCATGGTGCTTTCTATGTAGACAAAAAAGAAAGAAAAGTCACTCGTGTGGCCTTTGGCAATAAAAATACGTTTCAGGATTTAATTATCAATAGTATTGTAAAAGACAATAATCAAAAAATTATCTTAGGGAGTAACAAAGGGTTATTATCATATAACCAATCCGATAATAGCATGTCTCTATCCTCTTTTACAACTAATGAAGGTGCTACTACTGTTTCTGAATTTGTAGAAACGTTACTGATCGATAAAGCAGGGGTAATTTGGATAGGTACTGTATCCAAAGGATTGATCAAAATAACAATGGATAATGACTACCATTATCACATAGAGAACTACCCGTTTACTAGCAAAAGGATTTTAGCATTATTACAAACCCCTGAAAACTCGATTCTTTGCGGAACTGAAAACGATGGATTATTCTTAGTAGACCATATTGATGGATCTGTAATCCACAATTATAGGTATAATAAGTTCGATAAAAACAGTATCAAATCCAATTCCATTTGGTCACTCTTCTTAGACCAGCAACAACGTATATGGATGGGATACTACAATAATGGTATCGGCGTATATGATCAATTCTATGATAAATTTTCTGATATAGAAAGCCTACCCAATTTACCAAACTCTCTACAATCTAACTCGGTTACTGCTATCACCAAAGCCCCTTCTGGAAATTTGTGGTTTGGTATGGACGGTGGTGGAGTCGATATTTACAACCCCAAAAACAAAGAGTTTATTCACTTAGCTGACCCTACTAACGGATACATTACTGGATTAAAAGGTCTGGACGTATTGACCATTTTTATAGATAGCAAAGGAAACTCATGGGTGGGAACATGGGATTCTGGAATTTATTTTTTACCCAAAGGCGGCAATACATTTATCAATTACAATGTAGAAACTACTAATGGTGAGATACAGTCTAATAGAATTCTCAGCTTTGCCGAAGATTCTAAAGGTACTATATGGTTTGGTACTTTTTTAAAAGGACTACACTCCTATACACCAGATACACAAAAATTTACTGCACATAATAGCCGTTCTTTTGAGAATTATGGTATTATAAACAGTAATATCAGAAAGATACTAGTCGATAGTAATGATCATATATGGGTAGGTACCACAAAGGGCTTGTACCAAATCATCGCTAAAGAAGACCAAACATTCGACATCATATCGATTACAGAAAAGATGTCTAAAGATCTGAGCAAATATGCTACAATGGATCTGATTCTCACCCTCTATGAAGACAAACAACAGCATATATGGATTGGCACAGATGGCGATGGATTGTTTAAATTCGACCCGAAAAAAGATGTTATCAAATGGTATTATAAGACGAATGGACTACGACAAGAGACGGTATCTAGTATTATCGAAGCTGATGACAACAGCCTATGGGTTGGTGGCAATAAGGGCTTATCTAAAATCAATATGACGAGCCATTCAATCACCAATTATTCTACCAGTGATGGATTGCTATTCGATGACTTTAACAACAATTCCGTTTTTAAAGATACGGATGGAACATTGTATTTTGGAGGGTATGAAGGTATTAACTATTTTAACCCTGATAAAATATTAATCAATTATAATGTACCTTCTGTATATTTTTCTGATTTAAAATTATCAAACACTTCAGTAGTACCCAATAGCGAAAATGCACCTTTAGAAAAAGTAATTTCAGCCACCCAAAACATCACACTAAACCCTAATCAACAAGTACTTACCATTGAATACTCTGGGATTAATTACACCAGACCCGAAAAAACTGAGTACGCTTATTACATGGATGGTTTTGAGGATAAATGGAATTATGTAGGTAATACGAGAAGTGCCACCTATACAAACTTAGCACCTGGTAATTATACGTTTAAAGTAAAAGCAGCTAATAATGATGGTATTTGGAATGAAAACCCGATCACATTACATATTAAAATCCTACCTCCTTGGTGGAAAACAAATATCGCTATCTGCGCTTATATCCTTTTTCTTCTACTCTTAGCCTATACTACTTATCGGATTATTAGCGGAAGGGTTCGCGAAAAAAGACTGATCAAATACGAACGTGACAAGAGGATACAAGAAGAGGCGCTAAATGCCAAAAAAATACAATTCTTTACGAATATCTCTCATGAATTCCGAACACCACTTACACTTATCCTTAACCCACTAGAGGACATTATCACAAACAGCAGTCATCTCCTTTCCGACAGCCTAAGAGAAAAGCACAAAATCATCTACAAGAACACCAATAGGCTAAAGCATCTGATTGATGAACTTATGGACTTCAGAAAGCTACAATACAATAAAATAACGGTCAATGCTAGCGAAATAAGTATTATCCCGTTTGTAAAAGAAGTAACCAGCTATTTTGACGAAGAGGCATCTGAAAGAAATATTATGCTAGCCGTAGAGTCTGATCTATCTCCACTTTCTGTCTGGGCGGATCCTGGCATGCTAGAGAAGATCATTTTTAACATACTGTCTAATGCCTTTAAAGTTACACCAGAACACGGTGCTATTACTGTAAGTGTTTTTAGATCTAATAAGCAGGTTATTCTACCACTTATCAACGAAAAAGAGCCCCTATCTACGCTAGAAATCAGAATAGAAGATACTGGATCGGGTATCAAAAAAGAGGAAATTAGTAATATTTTCGAGCGCTTCTATCAAGCCAAGGAAATGAATAAACAGTATTACGGGGGTACTGGTATCGGATTAGAGGTGGTACGCAATTTTATAGACCTGCATAAAGGTAAGATCCTTGTAGAAAGCAAAGAAGGGGTAGGAACCACCTTTAAAATACTACTAGCACTCGGCAAGGAGCATTTTGATACCTCTGAGCTATTTGTTTCTAAAAATATACCCGACACCCCTACTACGGAAGTATCAGAAACAGAAACGCCACAAAAAGCTGTAGCAACCCCTACACTCAGTCACCCACCCTCTATCACTACTGTTGCAACTACCACAAACAAAAAGAAAAAAACACTACTCATCGCTGAGGACAACTCTGAGTTACGAAATTACCTAAAAAACGAATTAAAAGACGAATATATCATCATTGAGGCTACCAATGGTCGCGAAGCTTTTGACGCTACCAATAAAATGATCCCAGATGCTATCATCACGGATGTACTCATGCCAGAATTAAACGGGTATGAATTCTGTAGTTTATTAAAAAAAGACCTAAAAACAAGCCATATCCCTATATTGATGCTCACTGCCAAAGCGATGAGTGATGATTGGGTAAAGGGTATTGAATCAGGTGCTGATGTGTATATAAACAAACCTTTTGAGATGAAAATTCTACGTTCTCAGCTCAAACAACTCATTAACAGCCGACAGATTTTATTCAATAAATATGTCAATACATCTGCCACTGTTACTACACCATCGAACACCACTTCTTTAGACAAAGAATTCATTCTCAAAGTCCTTAAATACATTAATGAAAATCTGAGTGACACCGAACTTAGTGTAGAGAATTTAGCAGAAGAGCTCTTTTTAAGTCGTAGTCAACTGTATCGAAAAATCAAAGCACTCACAGGACAAACGGCTAATGAATTCCTTCGTAAAGTACGCTTAGAAAAAGCCAAAGAAATGATTGAAAGCGGCAATGATTCTATCGGAGAAATTAGTTATAAGGTTGGTTTTTCATCCCCTTCCTATTTTACTAAATGTTTTAAATCTCAATTTGGCATACTCCCTACAGAGATCAACAAACCTAACTAACAGAAAGTATATAGTTTAAAAAAAATAAGGGCGTTACCACAAGGGTCGGGCTATTCGCTTCAATTCCTCGCACCTCCTACCGTCGGGCTGTGGGATTTCCACTGCTATCCCTAACGCAGTAACATAACTATCGAATAGACATACGTTTTTACTACATGCACTAAATTGCACCAAAAATTACAACTGTTCTTTTAACCCTTCTACAAATCCGTAATAAGCAGGCTTAGGGTTTAAATTTTCATCAAAAACGGTAGGCCAATCTTTTAGCTTAAAAAAGCTACGAATCCAAGTATCTCTATCTGTAAAATCCCAAAACGTAATACCGTATTGCTGTTCTTTAGGCACAGTAGTTCTATAAATTTTTACTAGATTTTTATACTTATTAGCTTGTCGTTGCTTCATCTCTTCTGTAAGCGTCTCATATTGCTGTTGCCCTCCGTATTTCCTATCATTATGTGTATTAAAAATAATATCTACTTCAGATAAATGTATTTTTAATCCTGTATCGGCTGCTTTCTTAAGGGCATATGCAATCGTTTCATCTGGGACATCCATCCGCAAGTGCATCTGAAACCCTATTCCTGTAATCGGAACATTTTCTTTTTGTAAAGCTGTAATCATTTTTAACACCGAATGTAATTTTATAGTATCCCTTTCTATATTGTAGTCATTATAAAATAGATCTGCACTTGGATCTGCTGTATGTGCATACCGAAATGCATCTGCGATATACTCTTTTCCTAATACCTTATACCAAACAGATTCTCTATAGGCTCCTCCATGAGATTCAAAAGCTGCATTCACCACATCCCAAGCAACCACATCCCCCTTGCAATGCGTCACATAGGTAGTTACATATTCTTTTAGAAAATCACGTAGCCACAAACTATCTTCAACAGCTTTTTCTGTTACCCAAGCAGGTGTTGCTTCATGCCAAATCAATGTATGCCCAAACAAATGCTGTTTGTTTTTTTTACAAAACGCTACCAATGTATCCACCTTACCCCATACAAATGTTCCATCTGCATCCAATACATGATGCATTTTCATATCATTAGTGGCTGTAAGGCTATTAAAATTTTGTTTTATAATCTGCTGTAGTTTCGCATCCTCAAGTACTGCCTCGATATTTACAGCTCCTCCAATTGGAAATTCACTCCAGTCTTTTAATCCTTTTTCTTCTGGCAATGCATCAGTACAAGAAATTACAGCCATACCAAGTGATAGTAATAAACAGAAAGGAATGACAGACTTTAGCGTAAATAACATATTTTTTTGGTTGATCGAAGCCTATATAACCAATACACCTATTGATTATAGTACTTCTAAGTTTTAAAGAGTTTCTTAAGCCTATGATTACCTTATAGGGAGTAAAATACAAATAATTATAAGCTATCAAATCGACGCTCAAATGTATCAACTAGAACAGTATTTCTTATATAAGAAACTACACAATCTAACATTAGATTCGTCGTGTAATGCATTACTGGCTACAAAATGCGCCTTTTTCATGCACTTAAAAGAGTGTATTTAAAAAAGTGAGGCTACAACAAATAATTTATTATTCATCACTAGCCTCACTTTTATTGCATCTTACATTACACAAATAATGCAAGTTACACATATCATATGATTGGTTACAGCTCTACAGCAGCTCCAGTAAGTGTAATTGTTTTTGCAATTACTTTACCATCTTTAATAGCCTCTGGTGTTGGTTGCATTCCTCCTACAGACACAGTTAAATCACCAGGATTTACCACTTTCTTGTAAGCATCATTCACGATGATCATTTGATCTTTACTCACTTTAAAAGTAACAGTCTTTTCTTCACCTGCCTTGAAATGTACTCTATCAAAACCAGCTAGTGTAATCGATGGATTCAACGCATCTGCATTAGGATTCGTTAAATATAACTGTATCACTTCGTCTCCATCACGATCTCCCGTATTCTTTACTGTTACAGATACTTCTACATCTTCTCCTGCTTTTACTTGATCTGCTACAGATAAATTAGAGTATGCAAAATTTGTAAAACTTAATCCATGACCAAACTTATACAAAGCATCTCCTTTAAAGTATCTGTATGTCTTTCCTTTCATATCATAATCGCTAAATGCAGGAATATCATTAATATCTTTATAGAAAGTAACTGGTAGTCTTCCAGCAGGATTGTAATCTCCAAAAATCACATCTGCTATCGCAGTACCTCCAGCTTGTCCTGGATACCATGCTTCGATAATGGCCGGAATGTTTTCTTGCTCCCAATTTACAGATAATGCACTTCCGTTTAATAGTACTAATACAGTTGGCTTTCCTAGCTTCTGAATTTTTTTCATTAATTCAGTCTGTGTTTTCGGTAATTTAGTATGTACTCTATCACCACCAGAGAATCCGTCAACTTTTACTTTCATCTCTTCACCTTCTAATAATGGGCTAATTCCCATAAAGAAGAATACTACGTCAGATTCCTTAGCAAGATTGATCGCTTCTTGTTCTAGATCCTCTTTTGGAGACTCCCATAACAATCTCATGATAGAATGATCTGTATTATCTTGTACACACTCGAATTTCAGCGCATATTTTTTACCTGCTTCTAATTCTACATACTCATAGATCTTTTTTGGATGATGTACATCATTTCTAGCCATCAATAAAGAATCGTTTAAGTATAGTTTCATAGAAGAAAAAGCCTCTCCTCCTAAAGCATACTTTCCAGATTTCTTAACGCTAATCGTACCTGTCCATCTTACAGAATACTTATCATAACTCATATCTTCGAATGGAGATGTTGTTCTCCATACAAAATCTACTGTTTTGTCAGTTCTTACATGTTTAGGCTCTCCTTTGAATTCGATGTTATCAAAGTATTCTCCTTTGAGTCCACTTTCTTTTAAAGAATCATCCGTAAATAAAACAGATGCTGGTATCGCTTCAAAAACAGGCAATCCTTCTGCCAGTTTACATCCTACTGCGTAAGACACCTCTGCATTCGGTAGTTTCTGCTTAATACCTTCTAATGGTGATACAGGAGCTGTAGGATATCCATTATAGTTCCCTAATAACACCTCTAGATCATCTGCATTAGACCCAATAACTGCTACCTTCTTGATCTTAGACTTATCTAATGGTAGTGTATTATTTTCGTTCTTAAGTAATACTAATGATTTTCTAGCAGTTTCTAATGCTAATAAACGGTGCATCTCAGAATCTACTACAGAATACGGTATGTTTTCGAATGGTACTTCTCCTTTAGGAGCAAACAATCCTAATTTAAGTCTCGCTACAAATAAACGCTCTAAAGAAACGTCTAATTCAGCTTCTGTGATCAATCCTTTCTTTACTGCTGCTACAAGTGCAGGGTATGAATCTCCACAATTTAAGTCTGTTCCTGCTTTTACTGCTACTGCAGAAGCCTCTTCTACTGTAGGGTTGATTGCATGTGCATCCTCTGTGTAGAAGTCTTTGATAGCCCAACAGTCAGAAACAATGTATCCATCAAATCCCCAGTCATTTCTAAGCAAATCACTTAATTCTTTGTTTCCACAACATGGCATTCCCTTATAACTGTTATAAGCACACATAATAGAATACACATGTGCCTCTTTTACTACTTTTTCGAAGTGTGGGCTATATGTGTTGATAAAATCTTGTGGACTAGGCTCCGCATTAAATCTATGTCTATCTGCTTCTGGCCCACTATGTACTGCAAAATGCTTTGCCGTAGCTACTAATTTTAAATACTTAGGATCATCACCTTGCAATCCTTTGATAAAACGAACGGCTAATTCACCTGATAAATATGGATCTTCACCATATGTTTCCATACCACGTCCCCATCTTGGGTCGCGGAAAATATTAATATTAGGTGTCCAGAATGTCAATCCTTGGTAAATACCTCTTTTACCTCTAGAAGCGAACTCGTGGTGTTTAGCACGTGCTTCATCAGAGATTGCTTCTGATATTTTGGTCATTTGTTCCCTATCGAACATTGCAGACATGCCGATAGCTTGTGGAAAAACAGTTGCTTTTCCTGCTCTAGCTACACCGTGCAGACACTCATTCCACCAGTTGTATTCTGGAACATTTAAACGATCGATTGCAGGAGATTCGTAGTTCATTTGTCCTACCTTCTCCTCTACTGTCATTAACGAAACTAAATGTTTCGCTCTTTCTTCGAATGTTAACGAAATATCCTCGTGCTTTTCTACTTTTTGAGCAGTTGAATTCTTATCAGAACACCCTACTAACACAAACAATCCAATGACAAACAAGGATATGTTTTTGATACTAATCTGTTTATTAGACGATTTACTCATTTACTTATTAATTTCTATTGCTATTTGTCTATTTTGATTAAAGACCGAAAATCAAAATTAATGATTAACGGTCTTTTATTCTAACAAAATTTTTATTTCCATTCACTTTAACCTGCCTAAAACAGGACAAAATGAGTGCGATTTCCGCTATTTAAATCTTTAAAAAATTAATTCTGTAAAGCTTCTATAAATCCACTAAAAGCAGGTTTTTTCTCGAACTCTTCATCAAACAATAATGGCCAATCATCTTGTGGGAATCGATCCAAAATCCAAGAGTCATCGTCTTTTAATCCCCATATACTCAAAGCATATTTATTAGCCGCAGGAAGCGCATCGTATACTTCTACTACATCTCTTACTTTATCGCTTTGCGCTAAACTTCTTTCTTCTGTAAACTCAGTAATATCTGCTGATGCATTTACTCGTACATCTAATTCAGAGAAATGCACTAATAAATTACGACTTACAAGATCTGCTGCCGCAGTCTCTATCTCTTCTTTAGAAGGGAAATTGAAAGAGATATGCATTTGGAATCCAAATCCATCAATTAAGTCCTCTGCAATCAAATCATCTACGATCGACAATGCTGCATTTCTTTTTGCAGAATCTGTAGTCATATTAAAGTCATTGTAGAATAATTTTACAACTGGGTCTGCATTTCTAGCAAATCTAAAACACTTAGTTGCAAAATCCACTCCCATTTTTTGTACAAATACAGATGCTCTAAGTCCACCGCTACCTTCTTCTACAGCCTCGTTTACTACATCCCAAGAATCTACTTTTCCTTCGTATCTATCTACTACAGTAGTAATATAATCCTCTACGATAGACTCAAATTCAGCATTAGATCCTCCGAAATTAGCTAAAGTATCTGGTACACTTTCATGCCATACTAATGCATGTCCATGTAAATTCATTCCATTGTCTTCTGCATAATCTACAATCGCATCAGACTCTGTCCAATCATAAATGATATTACCACTAGCATCTAATCCTTTGAATATGCTACGCATTTTCATTGCATTCTCTGCTGTAATACTATTAAATTCTCTTTGGTACACTTCGTCATGTGCTGGATCTGCTACACGCTCTGGGCTTACAGCTACACCTACGAAGAAATCTGCTTCTCCTTTTAGAGTAAGGTCATCCCCAGGAATCAAACGTGTTTTTACTGCTACTACATTAGAATTTGGTGTTGCTACACCGTCTACAATTCCTCTTACACGGTAGTAATAGTTTGTATTATCATCTAGCTCTTCAATCACTGCTAGAAAACTAGTAATCTCTTTGCTATTGTATCCATCTAAAAATGTTGAAAAATCTGATGTTTCAGAAACATCTAACTGATAGGCTGTCCCTCTAAAAACTCTTCCCCAAGTAGCGGTAAACCCAGTAGTTTTTACATCTTGTGCTTCATTTGCTTTAGGAACTAGCGGCCCTATTACAGGGTCATTATCTTCCGAACAAGAAACAGCAAAGAAAAGGCATAATACTGCTACGTATATATGTTTAAAATTATATTTTTTCATGTGTTTATCTTATTGTTATAGAAATTACATGAAACTCACCAAAAAATAATTATGGCATCGTTTCATGTAATTTATTTATTTATTGTTAGAAGCTTATTTTACAATCAGCTGCACGTTATCGAACTGAAACTTCTGTGGATCTGGTCCATCTTTAGACACTCCAATTTTTACTCTTAAGATATTTTTAAAATTGATTTGTCTATCCTGATTTCCAGGGAACCATCCATATCCAAAATCATCTAAATTAAATTCTACGGTTTCCCAACCACAGGTTTCTTTCGTATAATCAAACTGCCAGTTTACATTTCCGTCACAACAGTCATTAGGTCCATCTACCAACACAAAATTCATTTTTGTTCCTGGAGCATTTCCACAATTAACATCCATACGTAAAAATACATCTGCAATTGTTTTGCTTTCTAAAGCTGGTAAAGGTATCATTGGAGTTGCAGAAGCATTAGACTGCCCTCCTGCAAACCCATTTGTACTTGCTGGATCCCACTCTAGTTCGAAGAAATTTCCATCACTGTCCGCTTCATTCTTAACACCAGACGAAAGTACATCACCAAAGGTCTGCCATGGATCTGGAGATAAACCTCCACCGTCAAAGTCAGTAACATCTATGATTACTACACCAAAACCAGTTTTAGCAATTCCTCCAGGAGTCACTACAGTAAGTGTTCCTCCATCTAATAAATCTTCCGGTATATCAATGGCTATTTTTTCTCCATCAATTTGTCTGAAATTCAAGGACACTCCTTCCAAGTCTACTTCTGTTGTATTATTTAGCCAAGTACCTCGTACAATAGCTGTTTCGCCAGGTATTGGAGATAAAGGATTGGTTCCTAAAATAGTAGGTTCTGGTTGTAATAGATCAAAATCTGCCTTGATCACCTCTCCATTTTTCTTTTCGAAAGCTATTTCTTGTTTTCCAAATCGACTCCCTTGTTTACTGCTAAAAGGCACCGTAAAAATAACGGCCACATCTGAGTTCATCGCAGGATTAAATATCGTTTCTACCTTATTATCAAAAAGAATTTTGTCAATATCACTCAATCCTTTTCCTTCTACAAAAACCAACTCTCCTGGAAATCCAGAATTAATTTCTAATGATAGGTTATTAGGAACAATTACAGATACTTCTGATTCTGAATCATCCTCATTATCGCAAGACACAGCTATAAGTAGTATGGATAGCATACTTACTACAAGACTCCATCTATATTTTGTTATTATATTATTCATCATTGTATATGCTTTAAATTCTTAGTTTGTTGCAAAATAATCTACAGGTTCACCTGGTGCTATAAAACTTGCCTCAGCAGATGGGATTGGGAATAAGAAATCACTCTCCTTAGGCGTTATACGCTTGCTCTCAATCTGAGTTGGGTCTGATCTATCTGTCACAGTACCTCTTTCTTGATTTTCGATAATTTGTATTGCTTTTGCTCTGTCTATTCTTTGTAGATCAAACCAGTATTTTGATTCTAGTGCTAATTCCAATCTACGCTCTTTTAAAATATCATCTAATGTTATAACAGTCTTCTCTGCTAAGTTTGCTCTTCTTCTAATAGAATTATAGGCTGATAACGCTGCCCCATCAGTAGTAGAAAAAGAATTCCCTAAAATAGCTTCTGCTTGTATCAATAACACCTCTGCATAACGCATCATATGCGTATGGATATCTGTTCTTAATTGACATACTCTACCTGGATATTCATCCGGAGATCCTACTACATATTTTCTAAACGCAGCAATATTATCTGTCAATCCAGTTGCTGGAACTTGGAAACCTCCATTAGCTGTATCCAATTCATCATAAAAAGATCCTCCATCCATTACTGTCCAACGTTTTCTAGCATCTCCTGCTTCGTATGTATTTAATAAATCAATACTTGGTACACAAGTACCCCAACCGTCTCCAGATTTTGTGATCTCTCCTGATGCTGCAAAATACGATTGATTGGTGTTTTGCATCCCCCACAAGGTACAATTTACAAACCATTGTAATGAAAAAATAGATTCATTATTCTGACTCTTATCTGGGTTGATAAATTGATCATGATACGTAGGCTCTAAAGAATGCTCTCCACTACCGATTACTTTTTCTGCATACAATTGTGCATTTGGATAATCTTTTAAAGTAAGATACATTTTCGCTAAATACGCCCATGCAGCTGTTTTACCCACTCTTCTAGTATCCTCTTGTCTTGTTGGTAACAATTCTATAGCCTCTTTTAGATCTCGTTCTATGAATTTATAAATACTTTCTACCGTATTTCTCACCAACAACTCCGATGTATCGATAGTTACATTTTCTAAAATAGGCACTGGCCCCCATAGACGCACTAAATGAAAGTAGGCTACTGCTCTCATAAATTTAGCTTCTCCAGCGGCAAGATTCTTAGCTTCTTCACTTACCTGTGGCCCAGCTTTAGATTCAATCGCTTCTAATAAATTATTGGCTGTAGTAATCACTACCCAATACGATTCCCATCCTTCTATCATAAATTCATTATCTGAATTCATCGAGAAGTTTACAAACTGTGCTAAATCATCAAAACTACCTACAGCATTTCCTCCATACGAATCCCCCATTGCCCATCGAAACTTATCATTGTAAAAAAACCAATTTCTACCGTATAATGGGTTTGATGCAGCCTTGATTTGATCATCAGTCTGAAAAAAATTAGAGTCTACAATTGCATCTTCCACTTCATTTTCTAAAAATTCTTCTGAACACGATACAGAAAACAGCATTGTCAATACAACACCTAGAATTTTGTAATTAATACTTTTCATCTTAATTGTTTTTAAATTTCTCTTTTTCATAAAATTAGAACTGAACGTTAAGACCCACTGTCACTGTACGTGGCACTGGATAACGCCCATTATCAACACCTGAAAGTATAGCACTTTGATTAAAAGCACCTACTTCTGGATCATAGCCTGAATACCCTGTAAAAGTATATAGATTCTGTAGTGTTCCGTATACTCTTAATTTATTAAAGAATGCATTTTCACCAAACATATCTCTTGGTAAATTCCATCCTAATGTAACACTCTGGATTCTTAGATAAGAAGCATCTTCTACAAAACGATCAGATATTCTATCATTTCCATTAGGGTTACCGTTTGAAAATCTTGGTAGACTTCCATTTGGATTCGATGGTCTATATCGATCTGCAACCACAGCTGCTTGGTTCGATGAAAGTTCTCTCATCCCCTCTGTCAATATTCTAGTCCAGTTAAACACATCATTTCCTTGCGAACCTTGTAAGAAAATTGATAGATCAAAGTTTCCAATCGTAAATTCATTAGTGATACTATACGTAAAATCTGGATGTGGACTACCGATAAATTGCTTATCATCATCATTAATCACCCCATCTTCATTAGTATCTACAAAGCGTAGATCCCCTAACCAAGTACCAGAAGTCTCATCTATTTGGCCTCCTTCTGGTAGCGGTGCGTTATTTAATTCATCTTGTGTACGAATGATACCATCCGTTACAAATCCGTAAAACTGCCCGATAGGTTCACCTGCAATCGTTCTTGTTAATTCTTGTCCAAAACCAAATGTTCCTTGAATGATATCTCCTTCATTTACTAATTCAGTCACTTCATTTCGATATGCAGATACTACTATATTGGTAGTCCACTTAAACTTATCCTTAGAAAAGTTTTGTGTTTTTAAAGTTACATCAATACCTGTATTTCGCATCTCTCCAAAGTTTACTGTAGGAGGATTTATCCCAAGGAAGTTTTCTGAATTGTGTGTTCCAAAAACACTCGGTAATGGTCTTAGTGCTAAGAAATCACTAGACACTTTCTCATACAAATCTACATCTAATCGTATCTTATCACCTAAAAACCCTAGTTCTAAACCAACGTTTGGAGACACTAATGATTCCCATGTAATATCTGGATTTGCAAACCCTTGTAAGGTAAATCCAGGTCCAAAAGGAGTTGGATCATTTCTTAACAATGGTCTAAACAGATTATTTCCTACATTTTGATTACCACTACTACCAATACCTGCTCTTAGTTTTAACCAACTTAACACTTCATTATCTTGCAAGAAGGCTTCTTCACTAATTACCCAGGCTGCCGATACCGAAGGAAATACACCCCATCTTCTTCCAGGTCCAAAACGTGATGAACCGTCATATCGCAATGATCCAGATAAGAAGTATCTTGAATCATAGTTATAATTTATTCTTCCAAAGAAAGATAACAATGAATTTTCTCCTTTATAAGAACTTGCTACAGATGTATCTGCATCTCCTGTATCCAACCCTGTCACATCATTACTAGGGAAGTTTGATCGCTGCCCGATCACTCCTTCGAAAGTAGCCTTCTGTGCTTCTGTTCCTGCTAATACATTTAAGGAATTATTACCAAACGTAGTATTGTAGGTAAAATAGTTTTTAAATAACCAGAAGAAACTCTGTCCGAATGATTTTACAGAAGTTGCTATTGAATTGATATTACTTCCAAACTCGTACGTAGGATTAAATGCCTCACTCTTTGTAGTGTTATAATCATATCCAATATCTGATTTAAACGTCAATCCTTTAAACAGTTTTACTTCTGCAAAGAAATTACCATTAATCTTATAACGCTCTAGTAACGCATTTCTAATTTCAGACCATGCTACTGGATTTAATACCTGAAAAGAACCAAATCCTTCTTCTGGATTAGGAGATCCAAATGTACCATCTGATAATCGCACTGGGATATCTGGTGATTGTCTTAATGCAGAGGCAATGATTCCATTGTCTACATCATTTAACCCTACATTTTCTAGTGTGTTACTAAAGTTGATATTATTTCCGAATTTGATCCATTCATTATATTTATGATCTAAGTTCAAACGAATACCGTATCTACGGAAGTCTGAATTGATTACAATACCTTCTTGATCAAAATAACTTAGCGACGTATAAAATTTAGTATTGTCTTTTCCTCCAGAAATAGACAATTGATGATTGGTTATAGAAGCTCCTCTAAAGATTTCTCGCTGCCAGTCTGTACCGCTTCCTAATAATGCAGGATTTGCAAATTGAGCAAAAGGTTCTTGCCCCAATGCTTCTTCTCTCACTTCATTACTGAATTGCGCAAACTCTCTTAGATTCATCATATCATAAAACCTAGGTGCAGTCTGTAACCCTCCATATGCTTCGTATGTAAATTTAGCCTTTCCCGACTTTCCTCTTTTCGTAGTAATAATTACTACCCCGTTTGATGCTTGCGAACCATAGATCGCTGCTGCCGAAGCATCTTTTAATACCTGAATCGATTCGATATCAGATGGGTTTAAAGTAGATAATGGACTTACTTGCGTTTGTCCTCCTCCTCCTCCAAACTGGGAGAAATCAAATGAGTCACTACCTGCACTGGTAACGTTTACACCATCTATTATATATAATGGTTCGTTAGATCCTGTTGCAGAGGTAATACCACGTACACGTACAGATACTGCACCACCTGGCTGTCCAGAACTTCTAGTTACAGAAACCCCTGAAATTTGCCCTTGTATGGCCTGATCCACGTTGGCTAGTGGTTGCTCTTCGATAGACTCAGCACTAATTGACACTACCGAACCTGTTAAGTCTTTCTTTCTAGAAGTACCATACCCTACTACTACAACTTGCTCTAAATCGGTGGTGAGGTCTTTCATCACTACGTTTATTACAAGCGCTGTATCGACCAGCATTTCTTGTGTTTCCATACCTAAATAAGAGTACACTAAAATGTCTCCCTTATTGGCTCCTTCTAGCACATAGTTACCATCGAAATCTGTTACTACACCATTACTAGTCCCTTTGATAATAATGGAAACTCCAGGCATAGGATATCCATTAGAATCGCTTACCTGACCTGTAATACTAAGTCCCGATTGTGCGAAAGCACTTTGTACAAAAAAGAGAATACTTACTAATAAAGTTAAAGTACATCTAATTTTAATCATCTTTTGTTTTGTTCGTTAATTACTCATTTTCCAAAAACATTAAGAAAGCCCCTGAAAGCGTTAATTCCCTTAACGTTTAGTTAACAAATATATCGTTTGAGGTAAATAACTTATAGAATTTATGAAGCAATTAGTATAAAATTTGAAGCATCTAACGTTTTCGTTGTAGTCATTTAACACTATTTAAGCGCTAACAATAGAAGATTCTTAAATTCTCTCGCCAAAAACTAACAATCTTATTACGAAAGAAACTATTTGATTGTAGTTATAAAAATAATTCACACTCCTATTAAACAAACCTGATTTTACGTTTTAGCAGTATCAGTTTATATGGCTAACGAAATAACGCGTTAGGGATAACAATGAAAATCCCACAGGCTGACGTGAGGAGGACGAGGAATTGTAATGGATAGCCCGACCCCATAAAGAAACGCCCTAAATACTATTATATTTTACAAGCAGCTACTTTAATTTATTAGAACAACGCAGTAACAAATATTTTGTAGGAAAACAAGTTTCATGTGCGAATTCTAATTTGATCATAACGAATTCTAAAAGTGAGAATTTTTTACTCTTATCTACCTTTAAATTTGGTGTAACAAATAACCTCAAAATATACTGTTAGTCATGAAAAACACAATTATCATTTTTATTTTGCTTATTGGCTTTCAATTTATGAAGGCGCAAAGTTTTCAAAAAACTGAGAAGTATATGGTAGTCACAGAAATTAAAGAGAACGGAACAGCCTATCCATCGCATGTGGTGAATCTGATACGTTCGGGGGGGATTTCTGAGAAGCTGTCTACTTTAACGATAGACGACACAGAACTTTTAGAGGATATTTTTGTATCTACCTTAGAAGATCCCGGATTAGACGGGATCTCTGAGGTGATTAAATTAGAAGTTGAATTTTTTGCCTGTTGCGCAGAAGTAGCTTCTTATTATTACATGGTTACTGATGATCAACAACTGATCTCGTTACCACAATTGAGTAATATTTATTGCGAAAATTCGAATACCGACTCTCAATATACTTTTCCGAATCAAGAATATGGAATTCAGGGAAACATCCTCGAAACAGAGACATTATACTCTGATAGTTATGAGGTAAAAAATGTACACCAAAAACAAAGTATTGCTTGGAATGATTATACTATAGATTCTGAGAAAAATAATACTGCAATCACTGGTTACTAATCCATTTTATATATATAAGGATTTCATCTACCTGATTGGAGATCAACACAACACACAAACCATAATGTATACAGCAGGCACATCCAATTATTCCCAATTGTTTTTCCCAAAAAAAGCTTGCCTGCTGCTATACATTTTGTAGCTTAATCAATTATATTACTGATATATACCTCAGTTTTTTCAGAAAAAAAATCTGTTTGATTATATTTGCTACTAAACCCATTTCATGATCCCTAATCGTTTTTTCAACCTACTATTCGTATTTTATTTATGCACAGTATATTCCCTATCTTGTTTTGCTCAAAATAGCGGACTCCGCGCCTACACCTTAGAAGATGGTTTACCTCAATCACAGGTATACGATATCATACAAGATAACATTGGATATTTATGGCTCGGGACAAGAGGTGGTGGTTTATGCAGATTTAATGGAGAGACATTCATTATTAAAAATGAAAATGACGGCCTACTCTCTAATTATATTCACTCATTAGCTGCTATCAATGATACCTTATTTATAGGTACGCGTAGAGGACTTTCTATAAAAATAAAAGATACATTCCAAAATATAGAAGGGCCACAGATTAATCGAATTTTTAGCCTTAATGATCGAACATACCTAGCTACTAATGTCGGCATCTATACATATACAAGTAGTAGTGGACTCCAAAAAATAAATTTAGACACTAAAATAAATACGAGTATCGTATATGATATCGTATTTGATGGTCGCTTATATTGGATTGCCACCAATAAGGGGTTATGGAAACTAAATAGCATTACAGAAGACGCTTCTATCATGGTGAGGCATAGCCCGTACATCTTTACTGCTGCCTTATATCACGAGCACAAAGTATATGCTGCCGCCTTAGACAGAGGAGTTTTAGTACTAAACACTAATGCCAAAAGTTATGGAAATCAGTGGATCAAAGAAATTAAAAAAGTAAACAGTATTACTGTGCATGAAAACGAACTTTGGTTTGCTACACATAATGAAGGTATCGTGATCATGCATGGCAAAAAACATAGACAACAACGCAAAATCAATCAAAAAAACGGATTGTCTATTACTAATATCAAAAAAACGATCAAAGACAGACAATCTAATATATGGATTGCTACCTCTGGCGGTGGTTTTTATAAATTATTCCAAAATAACTTTACCCACTACGACAAAAATACAGGATTGAAGGGAAATCGAGTGTATGCAGTACATTCTTATGACGACGAAATTTGGGCCTCTAACTCAGAAGCTGGTTTGGTAAAAATAGACAGTATAGGAATTACACATATCGCACAAGATCCACGACTAAAAGACATCAAAATAAAAACCATAACTAATGATCATCTAGGGAATATATGGGCAGGTACAGAAGGAAAAGGGATTCTGTACAAACAGATCACTAGAAAAGATACGATACATATAGATAGTACGGACCTTTCCAATATAAGACACGACACCCTTACTACATTAGTCGCTAAAAATTACATCATCAATAAAAAGAGAGGACTCTCTTCTGATTGGATCAGCTCGCTATACATTGCAGACAATGTGATATGGGCAGCCTCGCACTCCAATGGTATCACACGTTTTTCTTATGACTATAAAAGAAATAAAATCAAAAAAACGAAACGGTTTACCAAGCGCAATGGCATTAAAGATCTAGAGATCAGCTTTATTACTGCTGACCCAAAAGGCACAATATGGTATGCTACCCAAAACGGGGATATCGGATATATTAGAAAAAACAGAGTAAAACACCTAAGTAACATTATTGATCAAGAAACCTCTATCAACACCATTTTATTTAGAGATGATAAAATATTACTAGGAACTGCTGGACAAGGGATCTGGTGGTCCGAGGCTTCTGAATTAAACTTCCAGAAACTCAACGGAAAAAAGCAACTCTACTCTAACAACATTTATCAAATGATCTTCGATGCCCAAGGAGATTTATGGGTAGGTAGCGAAACAGGCGTAGATAATGTAAAAATAAATCTACTCTACCAAATAGAAGATGTATTACATTACGGAAGGAATGATGGTTTTATGGGAATCGAAACCTGTGTAAATGCAATCACTAAAGATGATCAAGAAAATTTATGGTTTGGCGCTATTTATGGACTATCTAAATATGTAGCTGGAGATCTACAGAAATCGATTATAAAACCAGAAATACATTTCGAGCACATCGAGGTATCCTACCAAAGGATTGACTCTATCAATCCAGACCTATGGGCTAAGAATAATCAAGTATTACAGTTAACACCTGAGCAAACAGAACTTTCTTTTAGTTATAAGACCGTAGACTTAGACCACCCTAATGATGTACAGTACCGATACCGACTAAATAATACTGCTTGGAGTCCTTGGTCCTCTGATCATAAACAAAACTTAGCAGGATTAGCCTATGGCAAACATTCATTTACCGTAGAATCGCGCAATTTTAGATGGGAGAAAAGTGACCCTATCACCTTTAAACTTTTTATCGACAGTCCTATCTATGACAAATTGTGGTTCCAATTATTAGTACTTGGTTTTTTGCTGCTAATTGTTGCTCTCATCACCTTCTTATACATCCGTAGGGTAAAACTCAAAAACAAAGAAGAACGCGAACGCTTGCAAATGCAAAATCACCTCTTATCCTTAGAGCAAAAAGCATTGCGTCTGCAAATGAACCCCCACTTTATATTCAATGTATTAAATGGTATCAAAGCAATGAGCATCAATAATCCATCAAAAATGAATGCTACCATAAATACCTTCGCTACATTACTTCGAGAAACCCTCTATAACTCTAGAAAAGAAAACATCACCCTTGATCAAGAGATGAAAACGCTCAAAAATTATATCGAAGTAGAAAAACTAATGGCTCCAAAATCTTTTGATTATGACATAACTATCGATTCGGATCTAGACCCCGAAGAAGTTTTAATTCCACCGATGCTTATACAACCCTTTGTAGAGAATGCGATCAGACACGGTATTCTAAAAGAAAATAAAGAAGGGAAATTAAGCGTTCTGTTTAGAACTACCGAAGAATTTTTATATTGCAAAGTGGTTGATAATGGCCAAGGCATATTTCAATCACAAAAAACAAAAGCCAAGACAGACCATCAGTCCATGGCGCTCACTGTAACTAGCGAACGACTCGTATCAATTGCAGGAAAAGACGCCCTAGACATCAGTGAAATCACAGATGCTGATGGCAATATACAAGGAACCCAAATTGCATTTAAAATACCATTACTAACTGATTATTAAAATCAATGAACTTATGCTTACAGCCATTATCGTCGAGGATATGCCAGATGCTTTACAACTACTAAAGAATGACCTCGAAAGCGCACACCCCGAAATTAAAATCATAGACACAGCCACTAGTGTAGTAGAAGCCGCTAAAGCAATTCGAAATCAAACACCCGATATTCTTTTTCTAGACATCATGCTAGGAGATGGTACTGGTTTCGACGTGTTAGAAATTTTTCCAGATTTAAAATCTAAAATCATTTTTGTAACAGCAAGTGATGAATTTGCGATTAGAGCTTTTAAATTTGCTGCTATTGATTATGTACTCAAACCTTACTCAAACGAAGAACTAGCACAAGCCGTAGCCAAAGCCAAAGAGCAAATACACCCTAATCCCGAACGCTTAAACATCCTAAAAGACACCCTATCTGCCCCCGAACAAAAACCTGATAAAATATCATTACACACCTTAGATAAAATCATCATCGTGAGCCTCGATGATATTGTACGCTGTGAGTCAGATAGTAATAACACCATTTTTTTCTTAGAAGACGGACAAAAGATATTTGTAACCAAAACGCTCAAGTATTTTTCTGATATGCTTAAGAACTATCAGTTCCTACGTGTACACCAGAGCCATTTAGTAAACCTACAATGTATCAGTGCCTTTATTAAAGCTGATGGAGGATACCTATTACTTAAAAATGGTGAAAATGTACCTGTATCCGTTCGAAAAAAAGTAGAAGTTATGGAAATACTAGATAGTATGCATCGATAGGAAATTGCTTTTTTTTAAAAGGAGGAGGGCGTTACCACAAGGGTCGGGCTATCCGCTACAATTCCTCGCACCTCCTACCGTCGGGCTGTGGGATTTCCACTACTATCCCTAACGCAAAAATATGCTCATACACACATACTGCATGTTCCATACATGCAGTATAATTAATAAGTCACAACCTAAAACAGTTCTACTCCACCGTATCTAATAGTGTGGCTATTTCCTCAAAAGACAGCTTACCTACTATATTTCCTTGTGGATCTATCAAAAACTTAGTAGGTATAGCAGTAACCCCATAAGATCTAGCAATCTCAGATAGCATCACAAAACTATTTTGAGACACAATCTGATGCTTCCAAACAAAACCATCTTTTTCAGCAGCTCGCTTCCACGAGTTTTTTGTTTTTTCTAGAGCAACCGTTACGATAGTCAATTGCTCTTTATACCTATGATGTAATGCTGCTAGTTTAGGATTTTCCCTTCTACAAGGAGGACACCAAGATCCCCAGAAATCCAATAGCACATATCCTCCTCTTAATTCCGATAATTTAAACGAACTACCATCTACCAAAGTAGTTTCAAAATCCGGGGCCTGTTTCCCTACTGATGCAGCAAAAAACATACGATATCCCATATAAAGCCCTATAAGTATCCCCAGCAATACGACACCCTTTTTTAATATATTACTATTCATTTTTATTCACTTTAATCTGTTTGTGCCCCTTATTCTACGTTCTCTAATAAGTAGTAAAAAGCATACTATACTTACACCTTTATCTGCTGTATCTGTACCCAAACTTACCACTATAAATAAACGAGTTCTAGCTGTAAAGATCAGTTTTTTATACAAATATTTGAAAATAAGCAATATATCTACTAGCTTTAAGTAATCTATAAATCCTTACAAATGGCATTAGTAAAACAAATACAAGAAGCAAACTCACATTCATGGGTTACTTTTACGATAGAAAATCACATAGTAACCAATCCCTCAGAAATACTGTTATTAGGTGATTTTAATAATTGGCAACGTGATAATAGTGCACATCAAATGAAAAAAGAAGGAGATGTGTACAAAAAACGGATTAAGCTAGAAAACGGAAAGCGCTATGAATTCCGTTATTTAAGTAATAACCACGAATGGTTTAATGATACTGCAGCAGATGATTATGTTCCCTCTCCCTACGAAGGCATTCAAAATTGTGTCGTAGATCTGAGCAGCATCGCTGTAAAGAAAAAAAAGAGCACAAAAAAAAGCACTAAAAAAGCTAAAAAAGATGATCTAAAAAAGATTGAAGGTATCGGTCCTAAAATAGCAGGCATACTTACTGAAAAAGGAATTAGCACTTTTAAAAAGTTAAGCGAAGCCTCAGTAACAGTATTAGAAAGTATCCTCAAAGAAGCTGGGCCACGATATGCGATGCATAAGCCCGGTTCTTGGCCCCAACAAGCCCAACTAGCCTATGAAGGCAAATGGGAGGAGCTAGATGAGCTACAAGAACTCTTAGATGGCGGAAGATAAGTTTTGGCTTTGTGCCTCTACTTTTAAAAACAAATTATCAAAATAGATCGCAGCTTTTGTTAGTTCTTACTGTTGCTTGCCAAACTGTACCGCCACTAGTTTTGGAAACTAGCGGGAGCCGTTACGTATTCTTGTGGCGGCAGGGATGCAGAAACAAGATTAACCTATTCTTAGAAAACAAGAACACAACCTATATCAATGATAGATCGTAGCCGTTTTTGTTATTGCTTACTCTTACTCTGCCAAGCTGTTACGGTACTAGTTACAAACTAGCACTAGCACATACTAGGACGAATGGTTATTATTTTTCAGAAAAATTTGGTTATTCATTATTTCAGGGTATAAAAAAACCCTTCATAACTGATTATGAAGGGT
>CANMMM010000023.1 GCA_947498935.1 uncultured Aquimarina sp.
TTTTTAACTAATTTTAGATGGAAACTAGTAAAATGGTTAGATTTATTACGTGCTTAATTTATTTAGGACAGGATTGGTTTTAGAGTTGAAAACACAAAATAATTGACTTCTTAATCATACATGGTACAATATTTGGTGTAACTACTATTCTTAATTACACGATACTGCTAAGGCAGTGGTAATGGAGAAAGCGATAAAGGGGTTATAAATCGAAACACAATTACTATGGGGTATACTTGGCTATTAATTACGGTACTTTTTTTGGTATGTATTACTGTATATTGGAATGTATCTAAAGCATATTTTAAACACAAAGTATTTGGGACAGTGGCGTGGGCTAATTGGGCTACGAAATTATTTTATTGGCAAGGAGCTATTTTTGTCAGTGGTGCTTTGACAGCCTTGATTATGCTTATTTTCTATTAGAAATAGCTGCTTTGCGTTTTTTTTAAACATCCATATATAGTATCATAGTACCTGCATGCACATACTAATACCTACTGCTCTATACCCAACGACCTAATTTTGCGTTAGGGATAGGAGCGGCATCCTTTTGGTAGCACCTTAGTGCTTCCAAAAGATACAGCGGATAGCCCGACCCTTGGGGAACGCCCTTACTGAAAATACCCACCAAATAATAGATGACATAGTATAAAGGCGATGACGGATAGCACGATCCCTACTAAGAAGATGGTAAAGGACTTGCGTAGGAGTTTGAATTTTCGGTCGATGGTTTTGCCTAGGTAAAAGGTGTCTTTGGCGATCATTTTGTACAACTCGTCTCCTTGGTACATCAGCTCAGTAAGTTTGGATACGTAATCAGCTTCTTCGAGTTCGTAAAAATTACCATAAAACAATAGATTATTGCTAGATCTGCTACCGTGCTGTAATTCGGGTCTGGTGGCTAATACGGCATAGGTGATCGAAATGAGATTGGTGCCCAAGATTAGAATCACGGGATAGATTAAATGCGGGTCTTTACTCAATTGACTGAGTACTGTACCTAATACGATGGATAGGATCAGGGCATTGATAGAAATCAAGATGTTGGATTTTCTATCGATCATACTATTCAGGGTGTACTGGTTTTTAGACAATAACCGAAATAGGGTTTCGACGCCTCTTTCTGCTCTGGGAGCTACTTTAGAGAGCTTTTTCTTCAGGGCTTTTAGCTCGTCTTTATCGATATTGAGCTCCTGCATGAGCAGTTGGTCTTTTTGTTTTTCTATTTTTTTGTCACTCATGGTGTTGGGTTATAAGGAGGTCAGTGTTTCTAATTGCGATCGGATGCCTTGGGTATTTTGCACATAGTGATTCTGCTGTTTGGGATCAATAATACGTGCTTTTACGGTATCGTCTAATTGGAATTGTACCATCTGTCGGATCTTGGCATATACATCTGGGTCTAGGATAGGCACGATCACTTCGATACGGTGATCGAGGTTGCGTGTCATCCAATCGGCAGAACCGATGTACATTTTCTCGTCGCCTCCATTGCCAAAAATATATACGCGTCCGTGTTCTAAGAAGCGGTCTACAATACTGGTTACGTAGATATGCTCGCTTTGGCCTTCGATACCTGGGATAAGACAACAGATCCCTCTGACCACTAATCGGATGCGTACCCCTGCATTATTAGCTTTGTAGAGCAGATCGATCATTTTTTGATCCTGTAGGCTGTTTAGCTTTAGGATGATGTAGGCGTCTTTGCCCTCTTGCGCATGTTGTATCTCGTTTTCGATCAGTTTCCGAAAGGTAGTACGTGTGGTAAAAGGGGAGATCAAAATGTTTTTGGTTGTAGGAACGATGCTTTTTCGCTGTAGTATCTGGAATACTTGCTGGATGCCATCTGTAATCTTGGGCTGAGCAGTCATCAATGCAAAATCGGTATAGATTTTGGCCGTTTTCTCATTGAAATTACCAGTACTGACATAGGCGTATTTTACCGGTTTTTCGTCCTCCATACGTTCTATGAGTAGTATTTTGGAATGCACCTTGATCGCTGGATAGCTATACATCACGGTAGCGCCATTATCTGCTAGAATCTTACCCCATCGGATGTTGTTTTTTTCGTCGAAACGGGCTTTGGTCTCTATAAAGGCGAATACATTTTTTCCGTTTTTAGCAGCGGCAAGCAATGCATCTGCTACGCCAGATTGTTTGGCTACTCGGTAGAGGGTGATACTGATTTTGGTGACTTGCGGATCTGTAGCAGCGGTTTGTACGAGGCGCAAGGTGTCTTCGAACGACTCATAAGGATAATACAGTAGTTTGTCTTTATGAGCGATGGCATCGAAGATATTTGTGCTCGCTACTAAATCGGGATGCTGCTTGGGGACTAAAGGCGGTTCGTGGAAATTCTGAGACGTTGGATTCGGAAATCCAAAGAAATCCTTGAAATTATGATAGCGCCCTCCCATGGATACATCGGTTTCATTGGCGTCTAGCAGCTTTGTTACCTGTGCTAGTACCTCTGGGGGCATGGCCTTATCGACGAGCAATCGCGTGACTTGCCCTGTATCTCGATTGCCCAAGGAATCTTGGATTTTACTCAATAGATCACCAGAGTATTCATTTTCGATATATAATTCGGCATCTCTAGAGATTTTGATCGCATAGAAATCGCTGGTTTGATGCTGTACGTATGTTTTCGCAAGGTGGTATTTGATCACATCGTCTACAAAGGTGATGTAATGCGCTCCATTGTGTTCGGGTAGGGTTACAAAACGCGGTGTGTCGGAAGGAATTTTGACCAATAGTAGTTTTTCATTGTCTTGCAGCCCTGTGAGGTACAGCTCTTCGTTTTCTATAAACAGGTCTTCGGTATCTTGGTCAATACCCTCGGTAATGGTCACTAGTTCCTGTAAGTGCGTTTCGAAATAGGCAGTTACTGCCTGCTGCTGTTGGGCGTTAAAATCCTGGCAACTGATCAGGTGTATGCCTTCTTTTTGTAATTCAGGAAGGATCTGTTCTGTAAATAGCTGTCCGAATTCTTCTTGCTGCTGCTGTACTTGTTTTTTGATCGCTTTTAGCAGTTTGTTGGGCTTGGTGATCAGTTTTTTACGCAGTGGCTTGTCTAAATTTTTAATCCGTCGGATATTAGATACCCGTACTTTAAAAAATTCATCGAGATTAGATGAGAAAATCGCTAGAAACTTAATACGCTCGTATAGAGGGTTGGTCGTATCTGCTACCTCTTGTAAGACTCTGTGATTGAAGCGTAACCAAGAGAGATCGCGGTGGTAGTATTTTTTAGATGAAAAAGCCATAATGCTAAGATGCTTGTGTTTTTTAAATTTTTAAACGTATTCCTGTCCTAAAATATTTTCTATTGGCATTACCTAATGAGCCAATCGTTTCATTATCGGTGTTTCGTAGATTTACACTATTGCTCAGAATGACAGAAGCTCTGGCAAAAAACTGAAAGTGTTTGAGAAAATGAAATTCGTATTGCAGTCCCGATAGGATGAGTGACATATTAATACTTCCTACCGTTTCATTATTATCTAATTGGATGGTTTCTTGTATATTGGAAGAAAAACCATCGAGTTCTGTATACAATTTAATACGGTGGCGGTCAGAGTAATGGTATTGGAGATTGGTTTTAGGAACTCCCACATTATACGACCACTTAGGCGCAAATTTTCGGTAATAACTAATAAAGGGGAGTGGAAATGGGAATCCACGATTTTGTGAGTATGAAACCCCTACGATAAACCGATAAGGCTTTCGTACATTGGGATCTTTCTTTTTATCCTTTATAAATACCAGATCCGATGAAAATACAATATCTCTATTGGATAATTTTTTGATCGCTCTATTCGAACTCACTCCCGGAGTGACTCTAAACCCTAGGCGCCAGTCTTTGCTAAGCTTGGTGGTATACCCTATGTTTAGATCCAGTAACTGAAAATCTTCTAGTGTGGCTTTTTCGAACGTTGAAAAATCATCGCCAAAGGTCATATCGATGTTACTGTAGTCCAAGCCTATTAATAGATAGGTGTCTTCTTTAAGCTTGATCGGAAAATTAAACAAGGCTCGGAAGCGATGGTATTCGATATTAGAATCGCCTTCGGGTAAATACGTATAATCGATTCTAGCGATGTCTGATAGTTGTGCTTGCGTAGTTATGGTAAATAGGAGTAGTACCAAAGACGCGAAGTGATGTCGTTTCATATATTCTTATTTTTTTGGGGCATCAATAGGAGTTTCAGTATCGTTTAGTGATATATTTTACGAACAAGCTTGCCGATACTTAGCCCTTGGACTAAGATCGAAAAAATAACCACTACATAGGTGATATATAAGATCACGGTAGCCGCAGGTGCATCTGCTAGGCTGAGTGCTAGTGCGATGGAGATTCCCCCACGGAGTCCTCCCCAAGTAAGTACGGTGACTGTTTTTAGTGGGCTGCACTCCGTATGTTTGAGCAATGCATAGGGAATAAAAACAGCAATAAATCTAGCCAAGAGTACGATCGCAATAGCGATGATTCCGAGTGTTAGGTGTTTGGCATCAAATACTAGTAAGTGCATGACTAGACCGATTAATACAAATAGGACACCATTCAGTACTTCGTCTAGGATTTCCCAAATTTCGTTTAATAATTTACGAGTAGGCCCTTGATTCGAAGCTACATGTAGCTGATTGCCCATGAGTATACCTGCAACTACCATTGCCAGCGGTCCTGATACGTGTAGTAGAGAGGCGATGGCATAGCCTCCCATAACGATGGCTAGGCTGATCATCACAGCGAGTTGCGGATTTTCTTTTACAGATTTGATACCTTGGTATCCGATAAACCCTAGGGCGGCTCCATAGGCGATACCACCTACTACTTCTTCTAAAAATAGTTTGCCGATTTCAGTACCAATCGGACCCTCGCCATGATGTGCACCCAATCCTGCCAGGATGAGTACACCCGAGAATACGACTACACCAATCCCATCATTAAATAAGGATTCGCCTTCTATTTTAATGCCCAGTGTTTTAGAAATATTTGCCTTTTTTAGGATGGCCATCACCGCAATAGGATCGGTAGGGGAGATCAACGCCCCAAATAATAAGGCATCTACAAAACGTAGGGGAATTCCAATCCCTAGCGCTGCTCCATAAACCATTCCTGCTACCAGTACGGTAGAAATCAGTACGCCCAGTGTAGCAAATAAGGCAATCGGCCATTTCTCTTTAGATAGCTCTCCAATATCTACATGCAAGGCTCCTGCAAATAACAAGAAACTTAGAATCCCGTCGAGTAATAGTGTTTTAAAATCAGAATTGATCACGATATCACAAAAAAACTGATAAAAAGAAGGCATGATACTCTTACTGACTATAATCAGGCTCATGGTTACTAAACTCATCAGCATTAGTGCAATGGTGGTAGGCATTTTTAGCCATTTATAGTTGATCACACTATAGAGTGCAGCAATCGCAAAAATAATACTAAAGGACTGTAACATGTTTTCTTTGTTTTTTTAAAGCTAACGACAGAGGATGCCTAGGTGTAAAGCGCTCCACTGTCTAAAACTACTCAATATATTTTATATTTTGGCTTTTGTAGGATGGTTATCTCCTTGAAAACCAGTTTTAGTACGCTGTGCTATTTAGAAAAATTAGCTTCGAGTAGGATACGTTCTCCTTTTCGTAATACCTCGATTAATACTTTATCCCCGTCATTTAGGTTGTTGATCAGAGATTTTATATTACCTAGATCATGCGGAGAATTACAGCTCAGTCCCTGCATGCTCAGTACGATATCGCCTCCTAGCCATAGTTTTTTGCCTAAGATTTCTCCCTGTACAAAACCAGCTTTCAGTCCGATGCGCGAGGCAAATGAATTCGGATTCACACGCTGAATCAGTACTCCTGATTGCTGTGGGATATTCAGAATCCCTGCCATGGCTTCGGTTAAGAAAATACCTTCGAATCCAGTCCAGAAGCTATTCACATCAAAAAGCGTTCTTTTGGCCGTATTGATGTCCGTAGCAAATCCCAGTCCTTCAAACCCTCCGCTATTGGATAAAATAAAGCTTACGATTCCTACCAGTTCTCCTTTGAGGTTAAACATAGGGCCTCCAGAATTTCCTTGATTGATAGAGGCATCCGTTTGTATAAACCCTGCCATTGTACCATTGGTGATCGAATTTTTAGTCATTTTACGACTGATATGTCCTACCGATAAGGAATGTTCTAGTCCTAGTGGAGATCCGATAATGATCACTTGTTCTCCGATTTTAGTGGTGTCGGAATCGCCCATCGTTACAGGTTGTAGAGTGGGGGGTACTACCCGCATTTTTAGCAGTGCCAGATCTGCGGCACTCGCTGTCGCGATGACATCGGCAGGAAAGGAAGTACCGTTTTTCATCTTTATCACTACTTTATTGGCAAACTCCACGACATGTGCTGCTGTGAGGATCAGCCCCTCGGCACTGATGACTACTCCAGAACCTAAGCCCCCCGCAGACATCATTTTTTCATCCTTGATTTTATACTCTACCACCTCGATCGTTACCACCGAAGGATCTAATTTTTCGAATAAAGGCGATAAATCCTGAGCAGTAATCGTATACACTGCACTACAATAGCATAGGAGAAAAACAATTAATTTTTTCATGTGTTTATTCAAGCTTTTTGGTCATTAGTTATATGCCACTGAATGCTTCCAGTATGGGGTAACATCAGTAGGCAGTTTTTATGCTATTTTGGGGGTATGGTGTATAAGGATGCTTATGCATTCATCTTTTTCCAAGCGCTATCTGCCAAGTCTCTTTTCGTTTCCGGATCTTTGATCCACTGTCTTTTGGCATCGATAATCCCAAATAGCATACGCGTAAAGAAATACAACTTGCCATCCCTGATCTCCCAACTTTTTGGATTAGGATTTACTTGTTTGTCTTCGGACATAGCGATGGCACAGAACCCTCCGTATTGTGGGGTAAAAGAAGCAGGCGCTTCCTCAAATTTATTTTTAGTAGCCTCCGAAGAAAAATAATAGATCGCATTTTCAAAAGTGCTACTGTACTGCGATACTCCCTTTTTAGGGCTACCGTTAAAAAAAGAAACCACATCATAGCCCTGTGCAGCTACTCCGTCTTTTAGATTTTGAATCATGGGTATTATAGTATTTATGAATTGTATTCGTATGGTGTGGTCATGAGTAGGGCGTTCCCCAAGGGTCGGGCTATCCGTTGCAATTCCTCGCCCTCCTCTCGTCGGGCTGTGGGATTTCCACTGCTATCCCTAACGCGGCTACCTACCTCGTATGAGCAGACAACACCATAAGTATATTTATTAAATTAAATGAACATCCGTAATGATCTCTAATAATGCAGGCCCTTGGTGTGCTGCTATTTTCTGCATCGCAGGAGCTAATTCCGCTAGCGTTTCTACCCGAATGCCCAAGGCACCACAATTGGTAGCAAATGCAGCAAAACTAGGATTGTGTAGCGAGGTCTGCCATACATCTAGTTCAGCAGCGCGTTGTTCTTTAGAAATCTTACCCAACTCCGAGTTGTTTAATACGATATGCTTGATAGCCATATTGTACTTAACCAAGGTGGTGATCTCTGCTAGATACTGGCCTAAACCGCCATCACCAGAGACAGACCAAATCGGTCTTTGATCCCCCTGTGCCGCCCAAGCGCCCATCGCCGCAGGCAGCGAAAATCCTATAGAACCTAAGTATCCAGACATCAGTATGGATTGTGCCACAGGCTCGAAATAACGTCCAAAAGAGTAGGTGTTGTTTCCTACATCTACCGCGATCACTGCATTCTCAGGGACTATCTTATTCATGGCATCAAATACAGCGATCGAACTAATTCCTTTAGTGCTACAATCGGCCAATCGACTTTGCTTCTCTTCCCTCCAAATCTCCCAGCGTTCTTTGATCTCGTTTCTTTGGTCGATTGTTTTGGTCTTTCCTTTTGTTTTTTCTTGTAAAATTGTCAAAGTTTCTGAAATCTCACCCCACAAAGCGGCTTCTACCTTATGAAATTTGCTCAATGCCATCGGATCAAAATCTACCTGTATGATCGGTTTTTTAGGCGTAATCCCTGTATGATTCGAAAAAGAAGCGCCAAATACCAATAGTAGATCACTCTCATTCATAAACCACGAAGCAATCGGTGTTCCACTGCGTCCGAGTACACCACATCCCAACTCATGATGATCGGGAATCAAGCCTTTTCCTTTAAACGTAGTGATTACAGGTGCTTGTAGGATAGTCGCATAGGCAATGATGGCTTCCATATCGAAGCGCGCTCCATGACCTACGATAATCACAGGTCGTTTTGCAGCAATCAGCATTTCACTAGCTTTATTGACCATCGCAGTGGGTGGAGCGATGGCAAAGGAAGTGATTCTATTTTCGGGTGTTTGCGCAGCATCTTTGGGGGCTTTTTTAGAAAAAGCCACTTCATCAGGAAAGGTAAGGTGCGCTACCTCTCTTTTAACCAATGCATGTTTTACGGCCAGTGCCATTAGCTCGCTATGATGCGAATTCTGATGTACAGCATGATTAAACGTAGCTACTGAGTCAAATGCTTTGACCAAATCTACTTCTTGAAAAGCACCCGTACCGACCACCTGTGTATTGACCTGCCCAGATAAGGCTAGGAGCGGAGCACGGTCTACCTTGGCATCCCATAATCCAGTAAACATATTGGTTGCTCCAGGGCCTGCAATTCCGAAACAAGCAGCAGGTTTTCCTGTGAGTTTCGCATAGGCAGAAGCGGCAAAAGCGGCAGCACCTTCGTGTCGGATTCCAAAATAGCGTAATTGCCCTTTGGCTTCCTGTCGTCTCATGGCATCTGCCACGCCTAGATTACTATGTCCTACCATGCCAAATACCGTATCGATTCCCCAATTGATCATCGTACTGACCATCACATCAGAAACCGTTTCCTCGTGTGGTGGTTCTTCTGGAATTCCTACATAGATAGCGTCTTCCTCTTCTTTTACCACAAAGGTGTCTACCCCATCATCATAGCCTCCTGGGGGTAAACCAGAACAGGGATGAAAGTCCCAACCATGCCACGGGCAGCGGAGCAATCCATTTTCTATAGACCCTTCGCCGAGTGGCCCTCCTTGGTGTGGACATCGATTGTCTAAAGCCGAAAACTTACCTTCGAAATGTGTTAGACAAATCCCTTGGTGTCCCGCCGTTACGGTTTGTACTCTTCCTTCTGGAAGCTGCTTTTTATGGTCTAATACTTTATACCAAACAGTCTCTTTTTTCATGTGAGTATGTTTTTTTAGATTAATGTATAGAGCATAAAAGCTCCTACCAATACAAAAAGGATAGAGATCCCTACTTTCATTACATCCGCAGGGATTACTTTCTGTAATTTAGGGCCTATTTGCCCTCCGATGATCACCCCAGGAATGGTAAATACAATGATGTTGAGTACCTGATTAAACACAGCGCCTCCTTGCTGCACAAATTCGTAGAAATGCCCTATAGAAGCTACCAGTACTGTAACTACGACTACAAAAATAGAGGTAGCTACCGCCACTCTTGTAGGTACTTTGCATTTTGCGACCAGATGGTATTCTTGTAGTTCTGCAAGTCCTACAGAGATCATGCCTAGAAATGCACCGCCTATGGCTGCAAACATGCGCCCCATATTTTTATTACAGATCGTGTAGCGATATACATTTCCTTCGCTATCGATCAGTTCGTTTTCATATTCCGTTTCGAACTCTTTGGTATGCGCTGCTGCTAGTTTTTCTTTTTCTTCTTGTCGCCAAGAAGTGTATAATTGGTAGCCAATAAAAATAATACCTACCGCAAAAATGGCTTTGAGAATTACAGGTGGTACTAGATCGCCATACACCGTACCTAGAATGGCAAAGGGAATGGAAATCATCATTAGATTGAGTCCTAGTTTGTAGTCAATTAGTTTAGCCTTGATATAGGCGACCAGCCCAGAGGTAAATCCAAATAGTTCGGTAGCTAGTGCCGCTCCGATAGCGATTTTAGGATCTAGTTTTAGTGCAATCATAAACAGAGGCGAAAAAAATACAGCCCCTCCAATACCCGATGACATTGCTATGGTAGCAATTAGGGTAGCAATAGGTAATAAATACCAAAATTCTGTCGTAATTTCCATAGTTGTTGTATAAAGATGATATGTACATGCTGTACCCTTGCGATGTAGGATCGCAGCGGGTAGCACTGTTCTTATTTTAGATAGTTTTTTACGCCATAACTAGCCACTACGCCCTCGCCAGTAGCCGCAGCTACCTGTGCGATTGCGCCTTCGCGACAATCACCAGCTGCAAAAATTCCAGAGATATTGGTAGCACCCAATCCGCTGGTTTGTATAAAATTACGATCATTGAGTTGTATCGTGTCTTTTACAATATCAGTGTTAGGGATCAAGCCAATAAAGATAAACGCTCCATCTGCATGTATTTCTGAAACAGCGCCTGTCTTTTTATCTTTTACGGCCAATCCTTTAAAATTATCGTTGTCATCCTTGATAAAATGCAAGGACTCTTTTTCCATCAGCGTATCGATGTTCTGTATAGAAGGTAGTTTTTCTACATAGGTCTCCGAAGCCGAAAAGGTAGCGCTTCTGTTTACAATCGTTACCTGCTTGCAAAAAGAAGCTAGAAAAATTCCTTCTTCCAAGGCACTGTTTCCTCCTCCGATCACAATTACATGACGATCTCTGTAGAATGCTCCATCGCAGGTAGCACAGAAGTGAATCCCTGCTCCGATAAGGTCTTCTTCGTTGGGGATTCCTAATTTTCTATAGGTAGATCCCAGTGCCAACACCACTGTTTTGGCATGATACATTCCCATATTAGTGGTTACAGCGAATAGACTATCTTGTTTTTGGATGTCTTTTACAGCGACCCCTGTTTCTATAGTCGCTCCATATACTTTGGCTTGTTCGGCCATTTTTTGTGTCAATTCAGGGCCAGAGATCGTAGTAAAACCAGGGTAATTTTCAATTTTTTCAGTCAAATAGGCATTACCACCAATGTTTTTTTGCTCTAGAATGATCGAATTGAATCGATCTCGTTGAATATAAATAGAAGCCGTGAGTCCTGCAGCTCCTGCTCCTACAATAATACTATCGTATACAATGGTTTCGGCATCTTGTCCAATTTGTAACACTTCTTTGAGTACTGAATTATCTGGATTGGTATACGAGGTATCGTTGATAAGCAGGGTAGGGATACTTCGCTTTCCGTTGTTGATCTCTTCTACCTTTTCTGCCGCCCATGGGTGTTTGTCAACTTCTATAAATTGAAATTTAATACCGTGGTTTTGTAGGTATGCTTTGGCTCGCTGACAATCAGGACACCAGTCAGCACCATATACAATGACCGTACCCTGTGGATTGATTCCTAATACATCTGCTAACATACCATTATCAGGATTGGTATATGATTTCCCAAGTATATTGAGTGTAGGAATGATTCGTTTTCCATTATTAATTGCTTCCACTCTGGCCGTGGCAGCTGCATCTAAATCCACATCGATAAAATTGAAGGGAATGTGATGTTGCGTAAGAAAAGCTTTGGTTCTCTGGCAATCAGGACACCAATCAGCTCCATAAAAATCAATCGTATTCATTGTGTGAAAAAAGATATTAGTTAGGTGATTATTCGGTTAGGTAGGCAGCAATAGCAGCTTTAAAAAAAGCAATGCCTTCTGCTTTTGTTACATCGGTAATAGGGAGTATAGCGCCCGTAAACCCATCGTTTTTCCATGTGCCAAATGGCAATGGTGCGAATCCATCAGTAGCCACATTATCATGCCCTTTATACGCACTGATATAAAAGTAATAAGTGTCACTAATACTGTCTGGAATGGCGAGTCCTAGTCCTATCGAGAGTTCAGGTTTTTCAGCAGTATATGAAAAAGCGCCTGTATCGAAATGATGAGGCCAAATACGAATTGTAGAGGTCAAGGATGTTTGATCAATGACCGCCGCTAATACTTCATTAGCCAATGTTCTGTAGTGAACTAATGCATCCAAGATAGCTGTATCTGCTGCTGTGATCGAAAAGCGGTAGCTGTCCGTCACTTCATAGGGTAGGTCGTAGTGCAAGTCGTATGTAAACTTCTTGGAGATGCCCATGCCTTCTGCTACTTTTTGCATCCATTCTACCACTTCGCGATGTGTTTTTCCATCTAGCGAAATACTCAAACGAGCATTGTTATTATTCAGCCAGTACAAGGCAAATTTTTTGTAATCTAATACGATGGTGCACCCATCATCGTTGAGTACCCATGTTTGTAGATAGCCTTTTTGGGTATCAAACCCTAAATTGGTATGGCTGTCATCATCTTTTTTATCTAAGAAACTGATTTGTGCGGCAGCAAGATACTGTGCCGCGATGTGAATTTGAGATGTCATGTGTGATCGTTATATTGTTTTTTGATGATTCCGTTAGTGAATTAGATACCTACTCCTGCATAGGAAATGCCCGTAAGTCGATGCATGTCATAATCGAAAGTAGATAGATCTTCTTTATTAAATTTAGCAATAGTATCGTGTCCACAAGAACGCGCTACTACTTTGATCAATTCATTGGTCGCATGGAAGTAATTAAAGAGTTGTTTCGCCGAGGAATCAATCAATAATCTACTTCTAAGTGATTCCTTTTGAGTAGCAATCCCTACAGGGCAGTTGTTACTACCACAAGCTCTCATTCCTAAACATCCGATGGCCTGTAGTGCACTATTGGATACCGCGATAGCATCGGCGCCTAACATCATAGCTTTGGCAAAATCTTCTGCGATACGCAATCCTCCTGTGATAATCAGCGTTACGTGCTGTGCACCTGCGGCATCTAGGTATTTTCGGGCTCTGGCCAGTGCTGGAATAGTCGGTATATTAATATTATCTCTGAGGATAGTAGGAGCAGCTCCCGTACCTCCACCTCGTCCATCTAGGATGATGTAGTCTACCCCGACGTCTAGTGCGAATTGGATGTCTTTTTCGATATGACTGGCAGCAATTTTAAAACCGATAGGGATGCCTCCTGTACGTTCTCGAACTTCATCCGCAAATTTTTTAAAATCTGCTACTCCATGAAAATCAGGAAAGGTAGCAGGCGAAATAGCCGTTTCCCCTTGTTTTAGTCCTCTAACTGAGGCAATCTCTTGGGTTACTTTTGCACCGGGGAGGTGTCCTCCTGTTCCTGTTTTAGCACCCTGTCCTCCTTTGAAATGAAAGGCTTGTACATTTGCCAATTTGTCCCAAGAGAATCCAAATTGTGCAGAGGCGAGTTCGTAAAAATAGCGACTGTTATTTTCCTGTTCTTGTGGTAGCATACCTCCTTCGCCAGAGCAGATCCCAGTTCCTGCCATCTCAGCTCCTTTAGAGAGTGCTATTTTAGCTTCTCTAGAAAGTGCTCCGAAACTCATATCACTTACGAAAATAGGCATGTCTAATGTAAGTGGTTTTTGGGTATTAGGCCCTATCACGATTTTGGTAGCCACTGCTTCGTGATCCAATAGCGGTCTGCTAGCCAATTGAGCAGGTAAAAACTGGATGTCTTTCCACTGTGGCAGGGTGGTGCGATCGACTCCCATAGATGCAGAAAAACCATGATGTCCTATGTTTTTTAGCCCATTTTGTGCCAATTCCTTTATATAACCCGTGTAGGGTTCTGTCTCTTCTGGATGCGTATCAGCATACGCACCTAAATACGTATCCCTATGAAACGGTTGCGGATGTTTTTCTAAATAGGCATTGATTTCTACCTCGTCTACCAATAGGTTATCCCCATCAATAGCGGTACTGAACTTATGCAGTACCTCGTGATTATTATATTCTGAAACACCTGTGTCGTATCGATAATCCCATCCATGTACACCACAGATGAGGTTATGCCCATCGATATGCCCATCAGACATTAGCGCGCCACGATGTAGACACCTACCGTATAACACAGAAATCTCGTTGTCAAACTTTATAATGACTAAGTCCAATCCATTGACTACTGCATGGGCAGGTTTTTTGTTTTCTAATTCATTGATATTAGCGATTACTACAGGTGTTTTCATGTATTTATACTGTTGTTTTTTTAGCATCATTACAAAACGGGCTAGCATTGTATTCTTACTCGATGTTACATTGCAATGCCTACTTTATTGTAGCTGTTATTATTGTTACTAATCGATATTATAAAAGGAGGAGTTGCTTAAAAAGCAAATCCTAGTACAAAGGCAATACGCCCTCTGTCGGAACTAGCATAGTACCCTAAATTAGCAGTAAATGCATCCAATCCAGTGATCCAAAAAGAACCTCCTACACTGGTGTGCCATTTATCTGAATTGTCATTTTCGATCCAGACGCGTCCGTAATCAAACCCTCCTGTGATTCCGTACTTTAGTGGTACAAAACTAGTTTTAAATTTACCTAATTTAAGTCGGATGTCCGAGTTATGGTATAAAGAATATTTTCCGATAAAACGTTCATTTCTAAAACCTCGTAATCCTTTGATACCTCCGATTTGTGCTCCGTGATAGAATTCGAAATCATCTCCTAAAATGGCTTCTCCACCAATTTTAGTAGCAAAAACTAGATTTTCGTGTTTGGTAAGTGCGTGGTCTATGGCTATTATAGGCTCTAGGTATGCAAAGCGATTGTCATTTCCTTCGTCTGTACCTGAGATAGACGTTTTATAACCTGCGGTGAGGCTAAGATCAATTCCTAGGGTAGGAAATGCAATGTCATTTTTATTACTAAAGCGATAGGTAGCTTCTGCTCCTACATAGGTTTGCTCTTCGAATACATCATTCGCTGCATCAATAGTATTGATGAATCGCCCTTCGGTGTTTTCTACTTCAATGGCTTCTACAAATGGTTTAAATTGAAAGTACCCACCGTCTCTACCTCGCCAAATAAGGGACACAGCAGCATGCCATTGTCTAATTCTAGCACGATTAAAGTCTAGGTCTTCGTCATCGTCATAGGTACTCTCGTTACCAATACCAAAAATGTTTTGTGCAAAACTAGGACTGGTATAAAATCCTTCTACACCAAAATTCCAACGATGAAAAATATTAGAAAACTCACCTGTATACCCTAGATCAAATCCTGATGTACTGGTGTAATAGGAAGCACTAATACTGTGTTTTTGTGTAAACGGATTGCGCTGTAACCCAAAAAAGGAGTAATGATTTACCAGACCAATACGCAATCCATCATCTGGATTGTAGGCGATTAAAGGTAGTAGTTGATTTACACTATGCTTATGTTTCTTATAGTCATAGTTATGAATATCATAATCATCGACTAGCCATTTTTTGGTACGATTGTTTACAATGGTATTCGGTTTGTTTTTATAATCGTATACTTTGATATTTTTGGTGTTTTTAAAATCATAAGTATCGTTTTTCTTTCCTCCAATAACTTTGATTTTTATAGGATGTGTGCCTTGCCCTTCGGTAATAAAGGTGTCTTTTCCATCCAATCCATAAAGCCAAATCTCTTTGGTTTCCTCTTTGTTAAAAGTACGATTCAGAATACCTATTTCTTTTCTGTTGACCGTAATAGCCGTTTTCCCATCAGGGAGCCGTTTGATCGTAAAGACATCATTTTTCTGTGTTCCTGCTACGACTTCGAATCGTGTGAGGTGCTTGTAGTAGCGTTCTGCAATATCCATCAGATTGGCTTTTCTACCTTTTAATTTTGTTTTGATGCCTTCGATTGTTTCTCCTTGCATTTCTGGAGGCACGTTTGTAAAGGCTTTTTCGATCACAGCATCGGTAAGATGGTCTTGGATATACTGTACTTGCTGTTTCCACTCAGACCAATCCGAATTATTAATAAATGTCATGTCTAGTGGGTAGGGCGTTTGTGCAAACCATTTAGGACTACGCAAGTTATCGCTATACGATTGCATTTTACGCAATCCTGGAATCGCATGAGTAAGGAATGTAACAATACCTCCATCAAACATAGAGAAAGCTTGGTCTCTGTCTCTAGGAATAGGTTTGCAGATTTCGGTACCGTCTTCTTTTTCAAAGAGTGCCCATCTCCATTGGTCTGGGTGTCGATCCCAATCTCCTATCAGCATATCGAATAAACGAGCACGAATATAAGAGGGTTCATCTACGATGGATTTTCCTGTTTTATGTACGGCACTCAGTACATCGTTAGAACTCAATATTTTTTTGGGTTTACCGAAAGACGCTAATTGATTATGACTGGATTCTACACGTTCTTCGAGTAAATACAGTTCATCTCCATAGGTATCATTAAAATCGCCAAGCGCTTCTTGTTTCGGAATGTAATACAAGGTTGGATTGGTATGGTATACATCGGCTGCATCAGCTAGATCGCCAATCGCAAAAGGCGTATAAGGATGTGCAGTGGTATAGAAGTCTAATAAAAATCGATCAGCATAGCTGTCTTCTAGGTCTTCTTCTACATACTTATCTAAGAAAGCGGTCGATTGGATGAATTTTACAGCACTTTTGCGCAGTGCCCGCATCACGAATTGCTTACCGTCTTTATCTACTAATCGCAGGGAGTTGGATTGGTGTCCGCCTCCTTTTCTAATAGGGGTTAATCCGCCCATTAGGGTGTCTAAAAAAGCAACCTTAGCATTGACAGGTTTACTGTAGTACTTTCTATAATGTTGCCCCCATAATCCTTTGTATACACCACTTCTTTTAGTCTCTTCTGCAGTGTATACAGAACCCTCCTTAGTAGTAGGGTATCCTTTTTTGGGAGCGAGTGTATATGTAGTATTTTCTTCTTTGTGGGTGAGGACATCGGTACTAAAAATAGGAGATGCTGTATTATCGAATGTGTGATAGTTTACAGTAGCGTGTCCATCGGTATAAATATTTAATTGCGCATACCCTGCTTGGGTAGTGGCAAAATCTCCTTGGATCGCTTTTCGTACTTTTTTGGGGGTGCCAATAGCGCCACTGATGATTTGTGGTACTCCATAGGTGTTGATATATTGTAGGTTATTTCCGTGACCAGATACGACGATTACATTTTCGTTTTGTCGTAGCATAGTAGTCAATCTATTTCTAAAACTGCGGTATTGTTTGTTTTGGAAATCATGTAACCGTGTCCCTGCTGTATTGGCAAACAAACCTTGTTTGGTATAGGTGTGAATAGGGTGATATAAAGCAATCACCTTAATCTTATCCTGAGATTTTTTGAGTATGCTTTCTAATTCTAGGAAGAACAGCGTTCTGTTTTTTATATCACATTGCTCATTGATATAAATATGTTCGTTCCAATCTTCTAAGTACCACTGAGAATCGATACTGATCAGTACGACTTGCTCGCTGAGGTCTTTTTTCTTGATAGGGCATCCATTATCTGGATAGAATTTTGCATCACTGTTTTTTTGCACCTGCTTTTCTAATTTACGTACCCCTTTGTGTCCTTTTTCTGCCCATTCATTCTGTCCAGGGATAAAAATGGTTTGCGGTGCTATCGCTTGGATTGTTTCTAGCTGACCAGTCAATGCATTGGTAGCCGTTTGGGTTTCGAAAGCATTGTCTGCAATCATATTTCCGACTACGAGTAGCTGCGCATTAGGTTGTTCTTGCACCGCTTTTGTAATAGCGGATAGGGATTGCTGATCTTGTGCCGTATTTGTATTAGAAGTAATAAAAATAGCGGTTTCTATTTGTTGTGCATGTGCGAATCCTATCGATAGGAATAGACACCACAACCACAGGTTTTTAGTATGGGTGATTTGCATGATGTGATTTTTTTGTTTTCGTTATAAATAGCTGATATGTTTTTAATAGTATGAGACTTACAAAAAGTGCTAAGGAGTAATAACACATAGGAATCCCTGTGTCGGTTTTGGGGCATTCATTCTGCCCTGTAAATTGAAGCACAGTGGCTATTAGTGCTATTGTTACTGCGATACCTGTAGCGATAAAGTAAGCGATATGATACCGATGGAGCACGTGTGCAACGAAAGGAATTAAAAAACAGCACAGTATAATGATGCATATGGGGATGTTCCATACTTTAGGACAACCATTTCCTGTATTGATTTCTTCGATGACCAATGTTCCTGCTCCTGCGATGCCAATGGATAACAATAATAGAATGAGCATATAGGTTAGTGTACTCATGGGGTTGTGTTTTCTGATATCGCTAGTGTATCGCTTTTAGCTAGGTGTATTTCTCTTTCTTTTTGGATGTTAATAACTTGATTGATTTTTGGGTTTGTAACTTCGAATTCAGTTCCATTAGGATAATTGATCACTATTTTTTCGATGGCTGTTTCAGTACCGAGTCCAAAATTAACTAAGGCTGTTTGATCACTCGCTAGTCCCTCGCCAGAAACAATCCAATCTGTCAGTTTTTTGGTAGGGGTCACTACAGTTACTTTAGCCCCTTGTGAGAGTGCATTATCTTTTAGATCTACTTGCACGTAATTATTGGTACCTCCTTTATTTATATACGCTAATGATGGGCTATCGATATTGGTCCAGATCATATCCAAATAACCATCTTTGTTAAAATCGCTAACCAAGGAAGTGATTCCAAAATGTGGATTTACCAAACCACTTTGTTTTTCTGTAGGTACAAAGGTGTGATCCTCTTTTTGTATCAAGACTCTACTAGGTAATCTAAACAGTTTATTAGGAGCTAGATCTACATAGTTTTCAGCCACCATTAGATCTTGTAATCCATCATTATTAAGGTCGGCAAAGGTACAGCCCCACGAAAATTCATAATCAGCAATTTTAGCTTCTTCGGCAGCATCCGAGAAGGTGAAATTGCCTTCGTTTTTAAATAAAATCCATTTTTCATTGAATTTAGAAGCATCTTTGATGTCACCTTTGGCAATGAATCGAGGTAGGGTGCTTCCTGTGTTGGAGAACATAAAATCTACCAATCCATCATTATTATAATCTCCTACCGCTAATCCCATAGGGTAAGCGAATTTTTTAGTTAGTGGATTTTCTTTCATCGTAAAGGTCAGGTTACCATTATTCTTATAGGTTCTAGCCTCTCCAGTATCATGTACCACTACCAGATCTAACCAAGTGTCATTATCGATGTCTACGAGTACTCCCTGAAATGTATTGTGTATATAATCTAATCCAGCTTGTTTGGTAATACTCTTAAAGGTATTGTTTCCTTCATTAAGCAATAATTCACTGGTAGATCCATAGGTATAATCTTCGAAGATCGTTTGTCCTTCCATCAGTTCTTTTTTGAGATAGGTAGCTAAGAAAATATCTAAGTCTCCATCTTTGTCAATATCCCCTACCGTAATGCCCGCAGGATTAGATTTAGCATTGACAGGTGTGTCTATTTTTTGGGCAGTGAATTTTCCTTGTGTATTGTAATGAATATACAATCCATCTTCTCTACCAATAATAAGATCACAATAGCCATTATTGTCCATATCTGCCGATACGACACCTACGGTAGTTGTAGTTATTCCTTTGAGAGGTAATTGTGTTTCTTTAGTGATGTCTACAAATTTTCCGTCTCGATAGGCAAAAATGGCGTCTTCCTGTTCCATACCTCCTCCAAAAAACACTTCGTCTACGCGATCATTATCGATGTCTATAAGTGCAGAAGCAGCTAGTGGTAGCGATGTTTCGCCATTATATTTATGGGTAAAATCTAGTGGTACAGGAGTGAATTCTGGTATGGCATCTGCATGGATAGTTACCTCATATTTATCAGAAGTAGCGTCTCTCCAGAAAAATCCAACAACTACAATTAGTGCTATGAGAATTACGAATCCAATTACTTTTATTACTTTTTTAATCATGGGTTTGGTTGTTTTTATATAGTTGGTATAGCGATAGTGTAAACAATATGAAGTGGGTAACATTCATAGCTATTGGCGCTACATGTTTACTTATAGCTGGAGCCCAAATAAGGGTCGAAAATACGAGTAGTAAGAGGGTGATAGGATTACAAAATGCCATCCATTTTCGGTATTGTGTACCTCCTTTGAGAATAGTGATTACGAATACCACAGATAATGCTGCTACAATCACACGCAATGCTTGTACTAATACTTCCATATGATCTGTGTATTGCTGAAGCAGTGTTTGGTAGGTAGTCGCATCTATTGATTGTTGCAAATGTACAATAGTGCCGATAGAAGACCTAGAGCCAATCCATACACCTCCGATGGCAAAGGCTGTAAAACCGATGGCTAATGTGATACGTGCTAAGCGCTTATTTCCAGTTTTTAGCATCTGATAGATGTGCAGGTATCCAGCAAAGTAGAATGGCAATCCAATCATGGCTAAAAAATGCCCTGTAGAAAGGTGAGTTAGCGGAACGAATTTAAAAAATTCGTAGTTTGCAGCATTTCCTAAAATCTGAGGAGAATAGTGCAAATAATATTCGCCTAATCCTACTAGTATGGAGGCTGTTACTCCTAGGAAACCTAATAGTTTGGTCATATTGGTGGTTGGTTTCAAACGTATATAAATTTAACAATTAGTTTATGATTTGACGAAAAAAACACGAATTACTTTCATGATTCTTCGAAAAAAAAAGTCGCTAATAGGGAATTCTTCTATAAGCTTTGTGGAGCTTGTAAATGGTTTATAATGTGGTGTTTTTCTTTTTTTGTGTAAGGCTGTAACTATATTTATATAGCCATGTAAAAAGACGTTTTCTGCCTTTTTTATGTGCTTAATGGATACCAACCCTATGTAATAGCTACACTGGTTACGTAGAGTAGCTATATTAACTAACTTGTTGTTGGATTTTGTAATTTTTGTGTATAGAGATGTACTGCGAATTATAATCGATAATATGCGCTTTTCGTAGGGTACTCATTACATTGCTTACGGTCTGCCTAGAGGTATTGGTAAGGTGGGCAATATCTTTATGCGATAGTAGTTTTTTAGCGATTACTTTTTCTTCTTTAGAGGTGCCAAAATCAAAGATATAAGCGATCACAAACTCTTTGATTCTCGTACTACTATCTTTATACAGCAAATCTTGTAATCTGCGTTCTAATTTTTTGATACGTGTGCCATAGATTTTAAAGACGCCATTTTTTAGGGACTCATGTTGATCCATCAATGCTACCATTTTAGTAGCGGCGATAGAACAGATGATGCAATCTTCGAGTGCTACTGCGGCTTGTTCTACAGTTGTATGTGGGTCATACAATACGAGTTCTCCAAAAATATGTCCTTTGCGGACGATGTATTTGGCAATTTCACTGTCTTTATTAATTATTTTGACAGCTCCATTTTTTAAAAAATATACTTTTTTATCGATGCCATTGATGAGCGGTATCGCATCACCTTTATTTACGTATTGCATTTCTAGCATATCGCAAATGCGCATCATACTGGTTCGGCTGAGTTTATCAAAAAGCTGAAAGCCCTCTAATACCCAAAATTTAGTGAGTGGTAACAAGTATTTGTGTGTTTTTGTTAAGTGGTTCAAAAATAAGAAGTATGTAATGTATTTAAAGCTAAATAATTAGCGTTTTTTACTTTATACGACATTTCATATATTTTTATTAGTTGTTTAGTGTGGTATTCTTTAAAAAGCTTACACTTGTACCTCTATTAATGTTGTTTTTTTACGAGAAATAATTGTGTATTGATGCCATATGTAGAGTTTTGAAAACTATTGGTAGTAGCCTAGAGAGTAAAGTGATTAATGAGATGCTTTAACTAGTTGGAAATCATTGTTTTTTTTGCGTTAGGGATAGCAGAGGAAATCCCACAGCCCGACGATAGGAGGTGCGAGGAATTGTAGCGGATAGCCCGACCCTTGGGGAACGCCCATATGGCGCTTAGTACATCAAGAATAGGAGTCGTGTAGCGATGTATAAATGCTAATAGTTTTGGTGTCGTAGGTTATTTTTCCTGCTCTCCGAAGTTGATTGAGTACGCTATTTACGGTCTGTCTAGAGGTATTGGTGAGCTGTGCAATGTCTTTATGCGACAGTAAGTTGCGAGCCGTAATACAACCCTCTTTGGTAATGCCGAATTCTGTTACGTGAGCTGTGATGAAATTAGTGATTCGAGTGGTGCTATCTTTGGCAGATACTGTATGAATGTGCTGTTCTAATCGTTGGATGCGTTGTGCATAGGCTTTGAGCATATTGTTTTTGAAAAAAGGATATTTTTTCATGGTATTCATGACCTTCTCGGCATCCATAGCACACAGCATACAATCTTCGAGTGCTATTGCAGTTTCATAGCAAGGTTGCTGCGGATCAAATAGTGTTGTTTCGCCAAAAATACTTCCTTTATTAATAATGTATTTTATGTTATTACTACGGGTGTTTATGATTTTAACGGCGCCACTTTTTAGAAAAAAGATTTGTTTTTTTTCCTTTTTGTCGATCTCAATGGTTTCTCCTTTTCGAGTGGCAAACATGCTGAGAGATTCTGCCATGTGAATCATCATTAGCTTTCCTACATTATTAAATAGGATGAAGTTCTCTAAATACCAGAGTTTAGTATATGTATGCAATGTGGTAAAATTATAAAATGAGTTATTTCTGTATAGGTTTATTGTTGTGCAGTACTTGGCATGGATATAAACTGGGTGTTATAATTAATAACGCCCTCTTTGCGCATGATACTAAGTACGTTGCTTACCGTTTGACGGCATGTATTGGTGAGATGTGCGATATCTTTGTGGGATACTAGATTCCTTGCGACGATTGTATTTTCATGAGTTTCGCCAAATTCTAGAATGTAGTCTTGTATAAAATCCTTGATCCTAGCGGTACTATCTTTATAGAGTAGTTGCTGTAATTTGCGCTCTAATCTATGAATACGTGTTCCGTAGATTTTAAAAATTTTATTTTTTAGCGAAGGGTGTTTTTGCATCATAGAGACCATTTTATCAGCTTCTATATAGCATACAATGCAGTCTTCTAGGGTGATAGCTTCTTCTGTTCGGTTAGAAGTGGTGTCGAATAAAGCGAGCTCGCCAAATATATTTCCTTTTTTAACGATATGCTTTACGCTACCTGTAGCTGTATCCACGATCTTTACCGTTCCTTTCTTAAGAAAGAAAATGTTTTTTTGCGTTCCCTCAAGTAATTGGATAGTAGTACCCTTGTCGATATTTTCCATTTCTAGAATTTCACACATTTGGATCATAGTGATCCTACCTAGTTTATTAAACAGGTTAAATCCTTCTAAAAACCAATATTTTGTATATGTATTCAATAGAATAAAGTGTTGGTTATAAATAGATTGTTTTTGGGGTAACTAGTGTACACTGGTGATTTAAAAAATGAAATATCTATACAAGATATTTAAAAATACATTTTTTTTAAATATGATGCTATAAATAACTTAGTATAAGTTACTTTGAGCGTCAGTTTAGCAGTGTAATCTTTAGGTTTATTACTTATATGGTAGTTTTATAATGACAAAACTTACAAACGAAACAGAAAAAAATAATTTTAGGCAGACTGTTTAGTCAAGGAAAAAATAGCTAAAAAGTCTATTGCTTTCATCCTCATGATGTTGGTTAGGGCGTTCCTCAAGGGTCGGGCTCCACTGTATTTTTTTAAAGAGCAGTGGTTTACACTTGTTATAATTGGTTGTAAAAAATAATCTTTTGCTCTCAAATTTATTTCTAGACAAAAAAGGATGCCGTTTCTAACGCAAGGGTTTGAGATTTGGTCAATCACCAATGCAACTTTTTTTAGCATCAGCTAGTAAGTGCTAGTGTGAAGTAGATCTGCTATAAAAGTTTTGGGAGCTTACAGGTCTGTTACAGCAGATCTACTAGAATGCTATGATGATTTATTGCCTAGAAATAGAATTTCATTACATACTACTTCTGTAATATAGCGCTTGATACCATCGGAATCATCGTAGCTGCGCGAAGTAAGTTTGCCTTCGATCATAAGTTCTTGTCCCTTGGTAGTGTATTTTTCGATCAGTGTAGCGATGTTGCCCCAAGCGATGATTTGATGCCATTGTGTATCTTTGATCTTATCACCTGCTTTGTTATAGTAAAAATCATTCGTAGCCATCGAAAATTTAGCACGTTTGATGCCATTGTCTAAGGTGATGATTTCTGCGGCATTTCCTAAATTACCAACCAATTGCACTTTGTTTTTTAAGGTATTCATAATACTTGTTTTTTTAAGGTTATACTGATTGTTTATGTTTTAAATGTATTTACTGTGAGTGTTTTATAGGTATGTGGGTGTTTGTGTGTTACAAACATATATAGGGAATTTAGTTGCAATCGGTATGTAAGCGTTTGTTATCGATTGTATTCATTTGCAAACGTTTGTATTCGTTTGGTAACGATTAAAAAATTATACTATTGATTTTTAGAGTGGGTCTGGCGATGGTCACATCATATTTTGTTTTTTTACTGTAGCGATGCTCCAAAAAATGTGATTTTTGAGTTTAAAAAATGTTCACTTTTAATAGCAACAATCAAAAAAAAACATGATTCTCATACGCTTCATAGTATACTATAAGTAGACATAGAGGGAACATATGTTTTTTTTTGATGGATGAATTAATTGTTAAATTGCTGTATTATGGTGTTTTATGGTTGGTGTTTGCATTTTGATGACTAGGGGTTACTTTTTGTACTATGTGATCATAGGGGATTTAAGAGATAATTGTAGAGTTTTGATCTCAGAAGTTTTTAACAATCCCCAAAAAATAATTATGATGAAAAATGTAAAAAAAATCACCACTGTAATGGTCATGAGTGTAGCATTATCAGGTCTTGTATCATGTAGTACAGATAGTGCTAACGAAGAATTGGTAGAAGGAGAATCATTTGTTATAGAAGATACTTCAGTGTCTAGTAAATTGAATCGGCAAGAGATTCGTGAAGCAAGTGAATCAGAATTAACTAGTTTTTTTGCGAATTCAAGTAATAGAAGCAATCATTTTGCTCCAGGAGTATTTTTTGAAACTTTAGGAGTGTCTAGACATTTAGTCAATTTACCAGATTTGTTCTTGAAACAGAATAAAAAGAGAAAAAAGAGAAGAGGAACTTTTGAAATACCAACGGATGCTACAGTAGCCATGCCAGTAAACGTATTTAATGTTAGTCTTAAACATACTTACAAGGTGTCATATGAACATCCAGCAAGTACATTTAGTATAGATAATTTGGAAAAAAGAAGCTTAATATTAGCACCTAGAGGGGAAGGTCAAATACAGATAAGCCCTAAAGCAAAAAAAGTGGTAATTGAAATTGTAGAATAGTTATGTTGCTACAAAAAAGGTTTTAACTTTTACAGTTTACAGTAGAAGGATATGTTTGATTTCGAAATCTTTACTTTTACTGTAATTAGATAATTTGTAAGGCACTTTAATTTTTAAAAAGAGGCTATCTTCTAAAAAGGATAGCTTCTTTTTTTTGCAACTACATAGTGCATGCGCTATGTAGTACATTGCTTATCACTGTTATTGTCGTCAGCTAGATTTGGTTTTTGGAGTAAGGACTTTATATTTGTACTGATTCATTCACATCATGTAGTAGTATATAGCGATTTATACGCTACATTAAAAAACAATACCATGACAATACGGTTATTCCTATTAGTAGTATGCTTTAGCACACTAATGCATTCTCAAGCGCCTGTGATAGAATGGGTGCAGAGTACAGCTACAACTCCTTGGGTAGAGCGGCAAGTGACACCAAATGCTACTGAGGCTACTAAAAACATATTGACGGTATATCCGGATCAAGTGCAGCAACGTATCGATGGATTCGGAGGATGCTTTAATGAACTGGGTTGGGAAGCGATCAAAAGTTTGCCCCCCACTACACAAGAAGAAGTATTGACGGCACTGTTTGATAAAGAGAAAGGTTGTAACTTTTCTATCTACAGAATGCCAATGGGAGCTAATGATTATGCGGTGAATTGGTATAGTCATAACGAAGTTGCAGACGATTTCGAGATGCAACATTTTTCGATCCAAAGAGATCGACAACGACTATTGCCTTACATTAAAAAAGCACAATCCTATAACCCAGCACTACAGATTTGGGCATCTCCATGGTGTCCACCTTCGTGGATGAAAAACAATAAGCATTATGCGTGCCAACCCGCTTCGGTTAATGACTTGCCAGCCGAAGGCAAAGGGCAGGAAATGCAGACACAATTCATTATGGAAGATCAGTATCTGTCTGCCTATGCATTGTATTTCTCTAAATTTATCAAAGCGTATGCAGCAGAAGGCGTTACGATTTCGGCAGTACATGTTCAAAACGAACCCAACTCCTGTCAGAACTTTCCATCTTGTGTATGGACTCCTACGGACTTAGCTACTTTTATAGGAGGCTATTTAGGGCCTCATTTCGAAGCTGCCAAGCTAGATGCCGATATTTGGTTGGGTACTGTAGAGCGACCGTATTTAGAACGTATTACGCCTATTGTCACAGATGCTAAAGCGCGTAAGTATATCAAAGGTGTTGGTTTTCAGTGGGGAGGAAAAGGAGCAATCCCCAAGGTACACAACACCTATCCTGAACTGGCATTGATGCAAACAGAAACAGAATGTGGTAATGGGAGTAATGATTGGGCGGCGGCTGTATACACCTATGGCTTACTACAGCATTATTTTAATCATGGAGCTAATTCATATATGTATTGGAATATGGTGCTGAACGAAACAGGAAAGAGTCGATGGGGATGGAAACAAAATTCGATGATTTCAGTACACAGTACGACACACCAAGTGACGTATAACCCAGAGTTCTATCTGATGAAGCATTTTAGCAATTTTGTAACGCCTGCATCGTATAAAATACAAACCTCTACACCCAATTGTTTGGCATTTAAGAGTACAGATAGTATCGTCATTGTTTACTATCACAGTGCTGATAGCCAACAAAAAACTACTGTTAGGGTAGGAGAGCAACAATTTGATGTAGTATTAGAGAAAGAATCCTTTAATACCTTTGTGATTCCGATATAAATTTATCCATGTTTTAAACTATCTATTATGGGGGAACGCACAACACAATTAGCCAATAGATTTAGAGAAGTCATATTCGATGGGCAGTGGGTAGCTCGTACGAATTACAAAGCTCAATTGCGTACAATCAGTTGGCAAGAAGCCACTATGGCTATTCCGCCATTACATACCATTGCCGAGCTGACCTATCATATCTGTTATTACATACAGGGAGTTGCCGATTTTTTAGAACATGGAACATTGACCATCAAGGATCAATACAGTTTTGAAGCAGTACCCATAGCTTCAGCAGCAGCATGGGAAACGCAATTAGTAGCTTTATGGGAGCAATCCGAGCGTTTTGCCACCTTAGTAGCAGCGCTACCAGATGCACAATTGGATCAAGTATTCGTAAAAGAAGCATACGGAGATTACCAGCGTAATATAGATGGTATGATAGAACACTGTTATTATCATTTAGGGCAAGTAGTATGGATGAAAAAAATGCTAGCTGCTCAGAACGTATGAGGTATTGGAAGTATCGTATTTTAGTAGTAGTACTGGGTTGTCTATGGAGTTGTAAAAACGATACAGCTCCGCCAAAAATTACGATTGCAGTTGCAGCTAATATGCAGTATGCGATCCAAGAAATAAGCAAAAAATTCACCTCGCAAACAGGTATTGAATGCGCAGTAGTCGTTAGCGCATCGGGTGTACTTACCGCACAGTTACGCCAAGGAGCACCATATGATCTTTTTGTGGCTGCAAATATGAAATACCCCACCACTGTTTATGAGCAGGGGCTCGCTATTGCTCCACCCAAAGCATATGCGTATGGTCAATTGGTACTCTGGTCGATGCAGGATGGAATCCCCCTTACAATGGCCAGTTTGCTTGATGAGAAAGTAAAGCATATTGCTATTGCGAATCCTGATACAGCACCTTATGGAGCTGCTACGGTAGCAGCGTTGCAAAAAGCAGGAGTATACGATCGTATTACCCATAAATTGGTGTACGGAGAGAGTATAGCACAGACCAATCAATTTATTGTTTCTGGAGCGGCTACCATAGGATGTACCGCGCAGTCTGCGGTACGATCCCCTATGCTAAAGGATAAAGGTACTTGGCAATTGGTAGCGACGTCGCTATATACACCGATTACCCAAGGAGTGGTACAATTACAACGCCCAGCAACGCAGGCAGTGTTATCCACACAGTTTTATGACTTTCTTTTTTCGGCAGATGCTAGAGAAATCCTAGAAGATTTCGGATATTTAGTGCCTGAATTATGAATAGATTTACGGGCAACATAGCTGCGATAGACACCAGCGAGGGACTTTCTTGTATACACGTTCGTGTCGCAAATACACTGGTATTACAAGTGCTATTGGTAGGAACACCAGCCCTATCCATTGGTCAAGAATTACGATTGGCATGTAAGGAAACGAATGTGTTACTGGCTCAGAAGGGAGCACTGACCACGGTACAAAACACCATCACAGGTACGGTACAGACTCTGGAACAAGGAATAGTATTGAGCAAAGTAACGGTGGCTACTTCTATAGGAGTAGTGACTACTGTAATTGCTTCATCGGCTATTACATCATTAGCATTAACAGTGGGCATCGACATAGATGTGCTTATGCCCATGCATCAGATATATATCACATGATTGATTGGAGTCCTATCATACTTACCGCTAAATTAGCAACACTCACGACCTTGCTATTACTACTCATAGGAATTCCGATTGCGTACTGGTTAGCAACAACTACGGCTAGAAGTAAGCCAGTAGTCGAGACACTGGTTAGTTTGCCACTAGTATTGCCTCCTACAGTATTGGGCTTTTATTTATTGATTGCCTTTAGTCCTCATAAGGCATTAGGACATTGGTTACAGCAATATATGGGTATCCAATTATTGTTTTCGTTTACAGGATTAGTCATTGGATCGGTGCTGTACAGTTTACCTTTTATGGTCAATCCCATACAGGCAGGGTTATCGAATCTACCGCCCTCATTAGCTGAAGCTTCGTATGTGTTAGGGAAATCCAAGTTACAAACCCTGTTTTATGTGTTACTACCAGCGATTAAACCCGCACTGCTTACAGGAATCGTACTCACATTTGCCCATACCATCGGAGAGTTTGGTGTCGTATTGATGATAGGAGGGAATATCCCAGATGCTACCAAGGTGGTATCGATCGCTATTTATGATCAGGTAGAGGCATTGAATTATGAGCAGGCACACTTATATTCACTCCTGTTACTAGGAGTTACTTTTTGCATATTATTAGTGGTATATAGTACTAATGGAAAGCATCTAAAACACTTTTGGAAATGATTACAGCCACGCTACAAAAAACATTGGGAGTTGTAGGTGGACAGCTTGATTTGGATATCGAACTCCAAATAGCGAAAGGAGCTTTTGTAGCATTATACGGTGCTTCTGGAGCAGGAAAAACATCGATATTACGGATGTTGGCAGGACTACTGACTCCAGATCAAGGGCGAGTACATGTAGCAGGAACACCATGGTTCGATGCTGCTAAGCGAGTAGTACTCCCGCCACAACAGCGTAGTGTAGGGTATGTGTTTCAGGAGTATGCCTTGTTTCCGACCATGACAGTACGTAAGAACCTTACCTATGCATTAGAAAAAGGACAAGAAGCGCATCGTATCGAAGAACTGATCGAAATACTCGAACTAGGACCACTGCAAGATCGAAAACCAGATACCTTATCTGGTGGACAACAACAGCGCGTGGCACTGGCTAGAGCATTGGTGCGTATGCCAGCATTATTACTATTAGATGAGCCACTATCTGCTTTGGACGCTCAGATGCGAACCAAACTACAAGATTATATACTGCAATTGCATAAACACTATGCATTAACAACTATTTTGGTAAGTCATGATGTAGGCGAAATTGTAAAAATGGCGGATCATGTGTATTGTGTAACAGACGGAAAAGTTACGAGGTCTGGTACACCACTTTCTGTATTAACTGCTTCCAAAACAATACCCCAAGGTCGTATACAACGCATAGGAGAATTACTAGCCATACAGTCAGAAGGCACAATGTATATAGTGACAGTATTATTACAAACAGAAGTAATTAAGGTATTAGCACAAGTTACAGATATTGCAGGGATGCAAGTAGGTGATACTGTATTGGTAACTGCCACAACTATTGATCCTATATTGACTAAGTTATCTTAGTCAGTGTACAAGATTTATAAGCTAGGTTTCTGTACAGTAATGCTATCCAGATGTTGCACCACCTGATTCTTATAGACTAATTTCCATCCCATAGCCTGTGTAAGGATATAGATTTTTTGTAATTCGCTGATCAGTCTATTTTGCGCGTTGATACTGAGGCTAGATACGGCGATTTTTTTATTGAGTTGTTGTGTGATTTTTTGTTGTATCTGATTGTGGTCATTAGGTGTAAAAGGATTAAAAAAATCTTCCTCTAAGTGATGGTATTTAATGGTAGGATGTATGGTGACTTCTGCTTCGGGAATATGGGTGATAGTTACCGTTTTAGTGTCTGGGTCTACCGAATGTTTGATCTGCTGCATATCATAGCTGATCAGTACCTTCGCATTGACTACGACGATGGCTTTTTTATGTGCGGTGAACAGATCTAGATACATTTTTTTAGCATCGTCATAGGTGATGATTTCAGAAAAATGCCCTTCTGTGACTACTAGTTTGCTTACATTTTGTAAGCGTTCTAGGATCAGATTTGTAGACTCAATGGTGGTTTTTGAAGATGTAGTAGGAAGTGCGATCCTATATATAATACCAGCCGTAAGAGCTGTTATGAGGGCACCTAATAAAAAATTACGCATAGGGAATAAGAGATCAGATAATAAAAAGTGTAAACCACTATAGGATAAAATTACAAAAAAAATAGTCTTTCCTAAAATGTTGGAAAAGACTATTTTGTATGGTATATGTGTATGTAATACTAAGGTTGTTGTGGTGGATATTTAGCTAAAATAGCAGCTACAATTTCTTGTATTTTTTCTTGCTTACGAGCTACATTTTGCGTCAGTGCCGCTGTACCCATTCCCTGCCATACCAGCTCTTTTTTAGTCGCATCTACAAGGTCGATATACAAAGTGCCTTCTGTAGTTCTGGATACGGTATTGTAACCAGTACCCCAAAACCAAGGACTCCAACCCCAGCCATAACCATAGCCAAAATTATTCTGGTAGATATTTACATTTTCTTTGGTTTTAGTGAAGATACTTACCAAGATATCTGGGTTGGCAGATTTTACAAAACCTTTGGCATTCATCGTGTTTTCGATCGCACGCAGAATCCGTTTTTTATCTAGATCACTGACCTTGGCTTGATCGATACCAGGTTTGTAAAACGCATAACTCTTATAAGGGGTAAAGTCGGTTTGTCTATCATAATCAGAAGCTACTCGTACACTAGAGCATGCAGTAAGCATACTGAGTAGAACCAGTGCTAACAGTGAAAAATATTTCATAATCCTAGAGTTTATATATTGAACAATTTTTTTAAGTTATGAGTAACAATAACCGTACCAGTAATATAGGTCATTCTTATAGCTAATTGATAAAAGTGTAAACTACTTTAAGATAGGAACCGCTTATTTGCGTGAGTATTGGTTGGTTTTTTTGTCGTATCCATAGGGGCAGTGCCTACAGCCACTTTCACAACAGTAGCCTCTTCGTAGATGGTATTGCGCTGTAAAACAGCGATAGCCTTCTGGCGTAAGATAGTAGTCTCCTTCTTCTGGTTTCAGATTTTTTTTCGCGTTGCTCATCGGTACAAAAATACTATCTTGCACCCAGTATGCCAATTGTAGTCAACAAATATTTGATAGGACGCCATTTTGTAGGCATTGCCTTATGGCCCTTTATCGTTATTAAAGATCCTTGTCTGAAAAAAGATGTGTTTTTTATCAATCACGAAAGAATACATCTGCGACAGCAAGTAGAACTGTTGGTGCTACCTTTTTATATCATCTATCTGATCGAATATTTGGTGCGACTAATATATTATAAGAATTCGCAAGAGGCATACCGCAATATTTCATTCGAAAGAGAAGCCTATGCGCAAGAAGGCAATTTAGCCTACCTAAAAGAGCGCAAATGGTGGAGCTTTATTACTTATTTATAAATCATATGCATCAGCTATTTGCTTCTAAGGTTCATAGTGTAGTTCAAGAAATTCATGCACCAATTATAGATGATGCAGGGGTACGCTTGTGGATTCAACGCGAAGATTTGATCCATCCTACCGTATCGGGTAATAAATTCAGAAAGCTGAAATACAATCTGCTAGAAGCACAAAGACAAGGGTTTACGACCGTGCTTACTTTTGGCGGTGCTTACAGCAATCACATTGCAGCTACAGCCGCTGCAGGACAAGCAATCGGGTTGCGTACCATCGGTGTTATCAGAGGAGAAGAACTGGCCAATGACCTAGCCAATACACTGGCACAAAACCCAACACTACGCTTTGCGCAACAATGCGGTATGCAGTTTAAGTTCATCAGCAGAGCCGCTTATAAAAATAAAACAACTTCAGAGTTTTTAGACCACTTAGTCACTGAATTTGGATCGTTTTATAGTATACCAGAAGGAGGAACCAATGCACTAGCCGTAGAGGGGTGTACAGAAATATTGGAACCCAATAATGCATATGATGTCATTGCCTGCCCTGTAGGTACAGGAGGTACCATCGCAGGGTTGATAACCAGTAGTGATACCCACCAACAAGTGATCGGATTTCCAGCACTCAAAGGAGATTTTCTGACCACAGCCATTAGACCGTATGTGTCTAAAAATAATTGGTATTTAGAAACCAACTATCATTTTGGAGGTTATGGTAAAATAAATAAGGTATTAATAGAGTTTATAAACAGCTTTTATGCCACACATCAGATCCCATTAGACCCTATCTACACCGGTAAGATGCTGTATGGCCTGTTTGATATGATCGTAAAAGGAGTTTTTCAGAAAAATACTCGTATTTTAGCCATACATACAGGAGGATTACAAGGCATAGCAGGCATGAATCAAACAATTAAAAAAAAAGGAATACTACCCTTGATCAACGTAGGATATGAATCGTAGACAATTAATACTGTTAGTAAGTATCAGTACACTCATGATCGCTTGTGGAGGAAACAAGCGTGTCATTGCAACAAGAAAAACACCACCACCATCGCAACGAAAAAAAGAGGTGCGTAGAGAAGAAAAAAAAATAATCACCGAGACTCCTAGCAAGCCTAAAGTGGTAGCGCCCTATGCCGAACGCGTACAAAAATATATCTATGAGTATTCTAGTATTGCCAAGCTAGAAATGGCTAAATATGGAATACCAGCCAGTATCACATTGGCACAAGGTATCTTAGAGTCTGGCGCAGGCGCAGGAGAATTAACCACTAAGGCGAATAATCACTTTGGTATTAAATGCCATGATTGGGTAGGCGAAAAAGTATACCACGATGATGATCGCCTACAAGAATGTTTTAGAAAATACGACAAAGCCAGTCAATCATTCAGAGATCACTCCTTATTTCTAAAAAATAGAAAGCGTTATGCCGATCTATTTACCCATCATCCTAGTGATTATAAATCATGGGCGATAGGATTACGGGCGGCAGGCTACGCAACCGATAAGAAATACCCAGTAAAGCTGATAAACATCATAGAGCGGTATCAATTATATACCTATGATAAACAAGTATTAGGTAGTAAATACAAAGGATCAGAACAGGTAGTTACACAAAAACCAGTAGCTACTGTAACCCCCGAAAAGCCCAAAGTAGTAAATGCCAACCAACATGTGGTGCAAAAAGGAGATACCCTGTATTCTATTTCTAGGCGATATAATATAAAGGTAGCCCAACTAAAGGCATATAATGACCTAAAAGATAATATCATTGCCATAGGGCAAGTACTCAAAGTACAACCAGATTAAGTTCCAAACATTATAGCGATTCTATATGAAATATACGAGAAGTAGTGCATTATTTGCCGCAGCTCAAGAAGTAATACCTGGAGGAGTCAACTCTCCTGTAAGAGCATTTAAAGCCGTAGGCGGAGACCCTATTTTTGTAAAAGAAGCCAAAGGAGCGTACTTATACGACGAGGATGGAAATACCCTCATAGATTATATCAATTCATGGGGGCCGATGATCCTAGGGCATGCCTACCCACCTGTAGTGAATGCAGTGGTAGAGAAAGCACAAAAAGGGACTAGTTTTGGGATGCCTACTGCTATCGAAACAGAAATTGCAGCCTTGGCGACCAAAATGGTACCGAACATCGATAAAATTCGGTTTGTAAACTCTGGGACAGAAGCCTGTATGAGTGCCGTACGATTGGCACGAGGCTACACACAAAAAGATAAGATCATCAAATTTGCAGGCTGTTATCACGGGCATAGTGATTCCTTTCTAATCCAAGCAGGGAGTGGCGCCGTGACCTTCGGGAGTCCGAATAGCCCAGGAGTCACACAAGGTACAGCCCAAGATACATTGCTAGCGCGCTATAACGACCTAGCGCATGTACAAGAGATTATAGCGTCTAATACAGATCAGATCGCTTGTATCATCATCGAACCAGTAGCAGGAAATATGGGGTGTATCCCACCTGCACCAGGCTTCCTCGAAGGGCTCAGAACATTATGTGATACGCATGGGATTCTTTTGATCTTCGATGAGGTGATGACAGGATTTAGATTAGCCGCAGGAGGTGTACAGCAATTAGTAGGTGTCAATGCCGATATTGTGACCTTCGGAAAAGTAATCGGAGGGGGACTACCTGTAGGTGCGTTTGCAGCCCGTGCAGAAATCATGAATCACCTAGCTCCATTAGGACCTGTATATCAGGCAGGGACACTTAGTGGTAATCCACTAGCCATGGCAGCAGGTCTGGCTATGTTACAAGCCTTGGATGGCGAACCTGCGATCTTTCAGCGATTAGCAGATAAAACCGCCTACCTGCATGAAGGGATCGCTGCTGCATTAAACGCTAAAAATGTAGTACATACGATCAATAGAATTGGTTCTATGATTTCAGTACATTTTCACCAGAATCCAGTAGTCGATTTCGAAACCGCAGCCTTAGGAAATAATGATACCTTTAAAAAATTCTTTCACGGCATGCTAGCAGAGGGGATTTATATAGCACCTAGTGCTTTCGAAACGTGGTTTATCACCGATGCATTGACCTATGAAGATTTAGATACTACGATTCAGGCAGTAGCTACAGTAGCAGCAAGTTTGTAAGTAGTATTAGGGCGTTCCCCAAGGGTCGGGCTATCCGCTGTATCTTTTTTGTTTTTTCAGAAAAACAAAAAAGGATGCCGCTCCTATCCCTAACGCGGAATACCGTTTACAATATGAAGTAGTGTACACTTTTTACATCACTAAAAAAAGCCACGATTGTCTAGCAATCGTGGCTTTTATGTTTGTAGTACTTCTTTACTTAGAAGTAGTTGGAGTCATTATTTTTTAGGATCTAGTATTTGCTGAATACGCTTCTGTACATCCTCTAAATGATAGCGCGTCATGCTGTCGCCAGTTTTTCTAAGAGCAGCAGGGATACTGCCTTGTGTCCTGATCAGCATAGCACGTACAATGGCTCTGATATCACTCTGAGACACATCTATCTTCGTACGTTTTATAAAACGTCTTTGTGGTTCAGGAAGTTTAGCCTGCTCTTTGGTCATTAGGGTGGCCAATTGTTCTAAATACGCACGTTGTAGATTACGACGGTACACATCGATCGTACGACCTGTCGGTAATTCACTCCATAATCCTTTGCGCAGTGCATCCATCATGTCTAACAATCCATACGCAGTACTACCGTTTAGCGCTTCGTTTTCTATCAATCGAGCCATTTTACTAGGGTTAAGGACACTTTTTAGGATAAATTCTTGTAACCCACGGATGCGTTCTACACTACCAGCCGACGCTACTTTATCAAAAATAGTTGTGTCCAATAACCATGTAGGAGTCGTAAACAGTTGCTGCTGTATAAAATCCATGGCTGCACGCTGTTTCTCTGTAGTCACATGTGTATATACTGCTCCTTTTTGGTCATAGGTTTTATAGTTTTCGTATACCCCGCCAATATTCGCCGCTACATGCCCCATGTATCGACCATATTGTATCAAAACCTGCTGGTACATAGCATTTAAGTCACTGTAATCCTTACCGTCCTCTGCTGTCCATTTAATTAGGTTTGGTACGATACGTTTTAGATTCGCAATACCATATGTACTCGCTACTACAGCATCGTCTCCTAGATCTTCTGTCTGTGAACTAGGATCGATGACATGGAATTGTTGTTTTCCGAATCGATACATAGGATCTCCCGCATGTTTTAGAATCCATTGGTCTAGTATAGGTTTTTCCTCTTTGGCCGTAGTATTTAAAATAGGTCGATACCCCCATCGAATAGAATACTTGTCATATACTCCGATATTAGGCATCAGGGATACATCTCCATCACCAGGCTGTGCTACATAATTAAAGCGTGCATAATCCATAATAGAAGGTGCTGTACCATATTTTTTAGTGAATTCTGGGTCACGTAATGAAGCTACTGTATGAGCGGCACTACTTCCCATATTATGAGGTAGTCCTAAGGTGTGCCCTACTTCATGTGCAGCTACAAAACGAATGAGACGTCCCATTACTTCATCCTTAAAAGCTACACTTTGTGCTTCGGGATTAATAGCTGCTGTTTGTATAAAGAACCAATTGCGTAATAAGGTCATTACATTATGGTACCAATTGATATCACTTTCTAGAATTTCACCAGACCTCGGATCACTTACATGTGGCCCATTGGCATTGGGGATTGGAGAAGCTAAGTAGCGTACTACAGAATAGCGTACATCTTCTGGACTCCAATCAGGGTCTTCCTCTACAGTAGGAGGGTCTTTGGCGATAATAGCATCTTTAAAACCAGCGGTTTCAAAAGCGACTTGCCAATCCTCAATCCCTTGCTTGAGATATTTTCTCCACTGTTTAGGCGTGGCGCGATCTATGTAATAGACAATTTGTTTTTTGGGTACGACGAGTTCTCCTCTTTCGAATTTTTCGATATCTTCTTCGCGTACTTCGAGTCGCCAGCGGTCTAGATACCGTACAGTTGTACTTTTTTGATCTTCGAGTCCGTAGTCAACCTGTCCACGTGCAAACCACCCCACGCGCTGATCAAAATAACGACGTTTCATAGGGGTTTTAGGAAGCAGAATCATAGAATTACTAATCGCAAGTGTAATCGTACCTGTACTACTATTAGACGGAGGAGCACCAGCACTATACGTTTTGATATGTCGGGTTTCGATATTTAGAGGATAACTACGGATTGTATCGATGTACGATAATTTTTTCTCTAATTTGGTGATCTTATACTGCTTTCGTTTAGCAATCGGAAACCCTAGCGCTTTTACATCGGTAGCAAATAAATCTGTGACATCGATCACGGTAGCCTGCGTGGTCGAATCTTTGTGAAATGCTTTGATCGGAAAACTATATAGAATAGGCTCGAAATTAGAATTCTCTACAGCTTCATGAATAGGTAGCGAATCTGCTGCAAATACTTGGTGTGATACCAAACGTAGTAATACTTGCTTGTTTCTTTTTTGCCAACGCAATACATGGGTGTGTTGCTTACCTCCTCCAAAGCCAATTCCTGAGGCGGTTTTGGCAATTCGAGTGACCATGAGCATCTCTCTGTTGAATAAAGAGTCTGGTATTTCGTAATAGTATGCATCTTTTAACTGATGTACCGTAAAGAGTCCTTGATCTGTTGTAGCTGCTTTGGTAATCACCTTTTCATAAGGTTGAATCGCGTTTTTGTCTTTGGGGGCAGTGGCAGCTTTTGCAGCTCCGCCCTTGGATGTTTTCTTAGGGTTTAACATCGCACAACTCGTAAGCATCGTAGCTGCGAGTAATGTGCTGAATAGGTATGTTATACGCATAGTTGAGTAATTTTTAAGCGTTCGAAGGTAGTGAAATATCTAAGCGATTGCTGTGAAAAGGAAGTTAAACCCGTTTTGTGCCATAGTACTTCGTTATGAGAGGTATAAGAGTAATACCACCTCATGTTAGCATAACACTGATTGGTTAGACTTAGAAATAGAACAGAGCGTGTCAGGTATTTCAGCAGTTTTAAGCCGTACTAGAGTTTTTATAGCATAAAATAGGTTAGTTTCTGTTAATTAGGGTGGTAGTGGTAAGTATTGGTGCCTGCAAGACTTTTAAAAAAAAGAAAGCTCAGCTTTTATTTATTCTGGATCGGTAGTGTATAAGGCGCGGAAAGACTTGCGACATTGTATAAGGAAATCCAGTTGTTTTAAAGGGTCATATAGCGTATCTATTTCTTTTTGATCACGTACATATGCCATAAAATCATACAATGATGTTTCGGATATTTGTAATTGACGGGTCATAAAATCTTCGGAATACAGCTCAAAAATATCATTTCGGACACGCTTCTTTGTTTTTCGTTGTGTACGTTTTTTAGAAAATAGCCCCATAAGTTCGATGAGATCAATAGTTAAACTTGTTAGGCTATTATCATTTAGCATCAGGTTTTCAACAGGCGATTGTGCATCATCAGGCCATTCGATTTTTAATTTTTTGATTTGGGAGGCAGTATACAAGGGAAGATTATTTACAAAAGTAGGAATCTGTTTGATGTCAGACTCAAGGTTACCAGATAAGGAATGTTCTGACAGTAAAACGGTTTCTAACTCATTTATAGACAACTCTAGTTCCACGATCCATAGTGCAGCATCCACATCTTTTTGGCTAACGATATGTTCTTTTCGTTGGTATTGAACAGCAGAGAAGACAATGGTATCTCCTGGTGTAGCTAGTATGGAAAAAAGTCCATTTTTGTCATTAATAGTGCCTTTGTGTTGGGTGCGGTTTATAATATTTATAGAAGTAGCAGGTAGGTCATCGAAAATGATTCGACCGTTTAGGATACTATTCTCTTGAGCGAATAGTGTTGTACAGCTGATGATTGTACATAGGGCATATAGCATCTTTTTCATAAACAAGGACCTGTATTGACTGACTGATGAATGTAATATTTAGGTCACTTAAAAAGACTGCTCTCTATGTTCTTTGTTACATGTTGTAATAAGCCATTAATAGGGGGATTTCTCTATGTGGTTTACTAGATGTGTGATAGAGGAGTTTGTTTTTTTCTTTTTTTTGAAAAAAAGGAATGTTCTATGGATTCGTATTGCTTATTGTAAGATGAAATTTGCGTTAGGGATAGCAGTGGAAATCCCGCAGTACCGACCTTTAGGAGGGGCGAGGAATTGCAACGGATAGCCCGACCCTTGGGGAACGCCCTACTTTATATAAACATAAATTAAAAAAATCTGGGATAGAGAATACTGTCTTGTTTTTTGAAAATTTCTAGTCGCAAAAAGAACTCGTACGTACCTGCATTGAACTCGGTGTTTCCAAGTGATGTGGTCTCCCAATCATAGGCGAATCCTAATAGGATACCTCTAGAGAATTGAAAGCCTGCTTGTGCACTTAAGGCAGCACTGAGTCGGTAGGCTAGTCCGAGGGTAAACTTATCACGAATCAAGAGATTGGTAGAGATGTCGAATTGTACGGGGGCACCTGCTACGGCTTTGGTAAGAAGGGATGGTTTTAGTTTTAGGTTTTTGTTAATACCGAATACATATCCCATAATGTAGTAGATGGTTACACGTTCGGTGGCTAAAAAAGAGGAAGCAGTATTGCCAAGAGAGGTTTCGTCAAAATGTTTGGTTTCTAGTATGTTGGGGGCTGATAATCCCATGTAGAATGATGGGGTGTAATAGTACATACCGATACCTATTGTAGGGGATAGCTTGTTATCTATATTAACATCTAAGAGTAGGTCTGAGGTGTGAAATTGATCTAATCGATCGAAGTTAACGTCTAGTAAGTGTACTCCTGCTTTGATCCCTAGAGCGAGTCGGTTTTTCTCAGAGGTTTTGAGCGTGTATGAAAAATTGAGGTCTGCTAAGGTTTCTTGAGAAGGACCTATTTTATCATTGATAATAGAAAGTCCTAGCCCTACTTTATTGGCAGCTCCTACAGGGGCATGTAGATTCAGGGACTGGGAAACGGGAGCTCCATCAATGCCTACCCACTGATTTCGATGAATGGCTGTAACGCTGATCACCTCTCTAGATCCTGCATATGCTGGATTGACACTCATAGTGTTGTACATGTATTGGGTATATTGCGCATCTTGCTGCGCGTGTAAGCCTAGTAGTGGTAGTAGGATGATGAATAAAATGTGCTTTGTGTTCATGTATGTAAAGGGTGTCTTGTGTACTAAGTGAAACATCTAATCTGTGTGATGGTACTATCGATTTAGATAGAGATAGCCTGTTCGGTTTTTGGTTTTTTGTTGTTTGTTTTTGTATTCGAGTATATAGAAATAGGTACCTACGGGAAGACGACGGTCTTCATTAACTGTGGCTCGTGCATTGGACATACCAGAAAAATATTGTTGTCGCTGTCCGTATCCTACTACTTGGTAGACGACCACTCCCCAACGGTTGTAAATCTTAAGGGTATTGTCTGGATACTGCTCTATGTTGCGAATGATAAATACATCGTTATTTCCATCTCCATTAGGGGTGACGGCATTGAATACTTGCAGTCCGTCTTCGACGGTATTGTCTCCGTTATTAGGGTCTAAGTAATCGGGTATCCCGTTGCCGTCTGAATCAAAGGCATCATCGGGCACCCCATCGCCATTAGGGTCTGGGTTTTCGTCTATTGTGAGCAATGCATCGTTATCGTCATTATTATCTTGGTAGTCTGGAATAGCATCAGCATCGGTGTCTTGTAGGGTGTAGTTTGTTACTCCACTATCAGGATTGTCTTGTAGTATATCTGATATACCATCGAATCCGTATGGACCATCGAGCATTCCGTCTCCATCGCTATCGCTACCGGAATGTCCTGCTTCTATATAATCGTATACTCCATCGCCATCTGCGTCTATATCTAGATGATCTGGAATCGTATCACCATCGGTATCGACTAGTGGATTGCCATTTTGTTCTACAGTGTCGATGATTCCATCATTATCATCGTCTTGATCCAGATAATTAGGGATGTCATCACCATCGGTATCCCAGTGGCTAAGGGTGGGGTCTTCTGGATCGCCATCTAGATCGGTGTCGATATTGGTACGATCGTTCGGATCATCTGAGTCTTCTATGATGGTAATGGCGGTATTAGAAATGATAGCGGTTACATAGGCTGTATTGCTTACGAATTCACGGGTAAGATCTTCTGGAAGGATATTGTTTTGCGCAGTGACTACAAATGTTTCTTGTGGGGCTAATTGTGCTATAGTAGTAACGCTGGTAAATGTAGCATAGGGGTCTCGGACTTGTATCTGCTCTAGCGATGTATTACTGGTGTTGGTAATCGTAATTGTGTAGTTGAGCGTATCTCCTATATGCGTATATGTGTCACGATCTACTGTTTTCTCTACACGCATGGTAGCTGTTTGTGGGGTCATGGTTACCGTAGGGTCGTCTGGATCACTGTCATTGTTGATGTCTATATTGGTAGGGTTGTTTGGATCATCGGATTGATCACTGATGGTGATTCCGTTTGGATCTGTAGCAGTTACCGACGCACTGTTTACCACAAAGCCTGTTTCTAGGTCTTGTGTGGTAATGGTATGACTGGCAGTAATTGTTCTCGTTTCTTGTGGGGCTAATGATGAAATGGTGGGGGGGGTAACACTGCCACTATCGGCATTGGTATCTGTAATGACGATGTTTTGTAAGTTGGTGTTTCCTGTATTGGTGAGGTGTAGGGTATAGGTAATGATTTCACCTGCTGTATCCCATAGCCCATCTGGTGCAGGATTGGCTATTTTGGTAAGGCTCATAGCTGCGTTTTGATGTATTGTAACTACTGTTGCATCATTAACAGGTGTAGTGTCTGGGTCATCGGATAAGAAAGTATGTGTGGTGCCACAAGGGTCTATGGCGGTGCCAATCATCTGATTGATGACGAGTCCATTATCAATGTCATTTTGGGTGATGGTATGTGTTACTACTGCTGTAGCGGTACTATTTGCTGCCAATATACTGAGCGTAGCAGGAATTAGACTGCCACTATCTGCATTGGGGTCTTGGAGTGTAATGTTTTGTAGGTCTTGATTGGTGGGATTGGTGAGCGTGATTTGATAGTGTATTTTTTCACCGACAGTGTCGTAGCTACCGTCTTTTGGAGGTAATGCTACTTTAGTAATTGCCATTGTTGCCGCTGGATAAATGGTGACGGTATAGGTATAGGTGCTACCAATGCATCCTTTTGCACTAGTAGGAGTAATCGTATAGGTGATGTCTCTTGCTACAGTAGCATTGTTGATAAGTACGTCTGTGATAACAGGATCGGTACTTACTGTAGTGGTGGCTCCTGTAATATCTGGGTGGCTAGTGGCATACCAACTAAAGGTGGTCTGTGGATCCTGAACATCATCGGATAGGATATGGTTAAGGGGCTCGATAGAGCAAGTACGATCTCCGGGTGGAGATGTGATTATCGGTTCTGGTAGTACTGTAACAATGAGTGTAAAGGGGGATAAAGTACATCCTTGCGCATTGATAGGAGTAATGCTATAGTGAACGTTTTGATCGATGCCTGATAGGTTTTGGATACGGTCTTCTATTAGTGTGCCATTGCTGCTACTTGCTCCGGTAGTATTTCCACTTTGTGTGACACTCCATTGAAATGTGGTATTAGGGATATTGGTCAATGTGGCTATATCATAGGAGAATAACTGTGAACTACAACTGGTAGCTACTTGATCTGGAATGGTGATACTAGTTCCTAGGTTAATGATATATGTATAGGTATAGAGACTGGTGTTCCCTGCACAATCTGTGTAGGCAAAGAAGTATTTTTTTTCACCATCACATACAGGGTCATTATTTTCTGTAATGGTAGGGAGTAGTGTGTTTCCGCAGTAATCGGTAACTGTTGGGGTAGGTGGTTGTACAGCGTCTGCTAATGTCGATACGCTAGTTGTTTGGTCAGCAGGTACTATGGGGGCTGTGGTGTTATCGATGGTGTAGGTGTAGGTATAGCTATTGGTATTTCCTGCACAATCTGTATACGTAATGGTATATATTTTTTCTCCTTGGCATGCTGGGGATGAGCTAGCAGCAATAGTGGGAGTTAGTGTATTGCCACAGGTGTCTGTAACTGTAGCTGGTATAGGTTGTATGGCATCGCTACTACATGTTACGGTCTGCGTTTGATTCGTAGGTACTATGGGTGCTGTGGTGTTATCGATGGTGTAGGTATAGGTATAGCTACTCGTATTCCCTGCACAGTCTGTATAGGCGATGGTATATGTTTTTTGCCCTTGGCATGTAGGAGCTATAGTCGTAGTGATCGTAGGGGTTAGTGTGTTGCCACAGGTGTCAACTACGGCAGGTGGTATGGGTTGTGTGGCATCATTGCTACATGCTATAGTCTGTGTTTGATCTGTAGGTACTATAGGTGCTGTGGTATTATCGATGGTGTAGGTATAGTCGTAGCTACTAGCATTTCCTGCGCAATCTGTATACGTAATAGTATATACTTTTTGTCCTTGGCATGAAGGAGCTGTCGTCTCTACGATTACTGGAGTGATATTGTTTCTACAAGCGTCGGTTACTGTTGCTGGCGTAGGTTGTATGGCATCGCTACTACATGCTACGGATTGTGTTTGGTTGGTAGGTACTGTGGGAGGAGTGGTGTTGATAATCGTATAGGTATAGGTATAACTATCTGAGTTTCCTGTACAGTCGGTATAGGTGATGGTATATCTTTTTTCTCCTTGGCATGCAGATGCGATGGTTTCTGTGATGGATGGCGTGATATTATTTCCACAAGCATCGGTTACAATGGCTGGTGTAGGTGGTACTGCATCGCTATTACAGCTTACCGTTTGTGTTTGATCTGCAGGTGCTACAGGAGGTGTAGAATTGGTAATGGTGTAACTATGGGTGTAGCTATTGGTGTTTCCTGCACAATCGGTATAGGTAATGGTGTATATTTTTTGCCCTAGACATGCGGTGTCTGCAGTAGCAGAAATACTAGGGGTAATGTTGTTTCCACAGGCATCGGTTACCGTTGCTGGTGTAGGTTGTATGGCATCACTACTGCATGCTACAGTTTGTGTTTGATCTGCAGGTACTATAGGTGATGTATCATTGTCTATGATATATGTGTGTGTGTAGCTAAAGGTGTTTTCTGCACAATCAGAATATAGAAAGGTATATGTTTTTTCTCCTTGACAACTAGGGTCTACACTGGCTATGATGGTAGGGGAGATATTATTTCCACAAGAGTCTGTTACAGGTGCAGGTATAGGGGGGACTGCTTGGTCAATACATTGTATGGTTTGTGTCTGATTTTGTGGTAGTGTGGGCATAAATACGATGTCTATCGTATATCCTATGGTATAACTATTGGTATTTCCTGCACAATCGGTATAGGTAAAGGTGTATGTTTTTATTCCTTCGCAGATAGGATTTGCATTTTCTGTCATGGTAGGTATGATCGTATTTCCACATGCATCAGTTACCGCTGCTGGAGTAGGTGTACTAATGTCGGTAATACATTGTACGGTGTTCATTTGGTCAGCAGGTACTATGGGTGCTGTGGTGTTATCGATGGTATAAGTATAGGTGTAGCTGCTGGTGTTTCCTGCACAATCGGTGTAGGTAATTGTATATATTTTGTCTCCCAGACAAGCAGGTGATGAGGTCTCTGTGATGGTAGGTGTAATGGTATTTCCGCAAGCATCGGTTACGATCGCAGGAGCGGGTTGTACCGCATCACTGCTACATGCTACGGTTTGTGTTTGATCTGCAGGCACTATGGGAGCTGTGGTAGTCGTGATGTTATAAGTGTAGGTATAGCTACTGGTATTTCCTGCGCAGTCAGTATAGGCTATGGTGTATGTCTTTTGTCCCTGGCAAGAGGGTGCTGTGGTCTCTGTGATGGTAGGTATGATGTTATTTCCACAAGCGTCGGTTACAATTGCTGGTGTAGGGGCTACTACGTCGTTATTACACACGATGGTTTGTGTTTGATCTGCTGGTACTAAGGGTGCTGTGGTGTTTTGGATGGTGTAGGTATAGGTGTAGTTATTGGTATTCCCTGCGCAATCTGTATAGGTGATTGTATATATTTTATCTCCTTGACAGGCAGGGTCTGTGTTTTCTGTAATCACGGGCGTGATGTTATTTCCACAAGCATCGGTTACAGTTTGTGGAGTAGGTTGTATGGCATCATCGATACAGCTTATGGTTTGTGTCTGATCTGTTGGAACAATGGGCACTGTGGTATTTTGAATGGTGTAAGTATAGGTATAACTGCTAGTGTTTCCTGCGCAATCTGTATAGGTGATCGTATATATTTTATCTCCTTGACAGGCAGGGTCTGTGTTTTCTGTAATCACGGGCGTGATGTTATTTCCACAAGCATCGGTTACAGTTTGTGGAGTAGGTTGTATGGCATCATCAATACAACTTACGGTTTGTGTCTGATCTGCTGGTACTAGGGGTGCTGTGGTATTTTGGATGGTGTAGGTATAGGTATAACTACTGGTGTTTCCTGCACAATCAGTATAGGTGATCGTATATATTTTATCTCCTTGACAGGCAGGGTCTGTGTTTTCTGTAATCACGGGTGTGATGTTATTTCCACAGGTATCGGTTACGATCGTGGGTGTTGGTGTTATGACATCATCGATACAGCTTACAGTTTGTGTCTGATCTGCTGGTACAGTGGGCGCGATGGTGGTGTCTATGGTATAGGTGTAGGTGTAGCTACTGGTATTTCCTGCACAATCGGTATAGGTAAAGGTATATATTTTATCTCCTTGGCAGGTAGGATCTGTGTTTTCTGTAATAGTAGGAATGATGTTATTACCACACACGTCGGTTACTGTAGGCGCAATAGGCATGATGGCTTGATCAATACATTCTATTGTTTCGGATTGATTTACAGGCGTGCTTGGTAGTGTAGTTACACTAATTTCATAGGTGTAGGTGTATTCGCTTTGGTTTCCTGCACAATCTGTATAGGTAAAGGTGTATATTTTTTGTCCTTGGCAAGTAGGATCATTGGAAGTCGTGATACTAGGTGTAATGTCATTGCCACAACTATCTGTTACAACGGGAGCTGTTGGTTGTACAGCATCTATTAGACATTCTATGGTTTGCGTTTGATCTGCGGGTACAGCTGGAGGTGTGGTATTAATGATGTCGTAGGTATAGGTATAACTACTGGTGTTTCCTGCACAGTCTGTATAGGTAAGGGTATATGTTTTTTGACCTTGGCATGTGGGATCCGTATTTGCGGTAATAGTAGGTGTGATGTTATTCCCACAAGTATCTGTTACTAGTTCAGGTGTTGGTGTTATGGCATCATCGATACAGCTTACGGTTTGTGTCTGATCTGCAGGTACAACTGGAGGCGTGGTATTAGTGATGTCATAGGTATAGGTGTAATTATCTGAATTTCCTGCGCAATCTGTATACGTAAGGGTATATGTTTTCTGACCTTGGCACTCGGGATCGGCAGTTGCTGTAATGGTAGGTGTGATGTTATTCCCACAAGTATCTGTTACTATTTCGGGTGTTGGTGTTATAGCATCATCGATACATGAAACTGTTGCTGTTTGATCTGCGGGTACAGCTGGAGGTATGGTATTAATAATGTCATAGGTATAGGTGTATTCACTTTGGTTTCCTGCACAATCGGTATAGGTAATGGTGTATATTTTTTGTCCTTGACAACTAGGATCTGTATTCTCTGTAATAATGGGGGTAATATCATTTCCACAAGTATCTGTTACTATCGCGGGGGTAGGTGGTATAGCATCGTCGATACAAGATATTGTACTCGATTGATCCAGGGGTACAACAGGTGGAGTATCATTATTTATCGTGTAGGTATAGGTATAATTACTTTGATTTCCTGCACAGTCGGTATAGGTAATGGTGTATATTTTTTCGCCATTACATGTTGGATTGGTGTTTTCGGAGATGACAGGGGCTATTATATTTCCACAAACATCTGTTACTGTAGCGGGAGTTGGAGGTATAGCATCAGCAAGGCATGAAATACTGTTTGTTTCATTTGTGGGGACTACGGGGAGTGTAGTGATTGCTAAGGTATAGGTGTAGGTATAACTATCGGTATTTCCTGCACAGTCGGTATAGGTAAAGGTATATGTTTTGTCTCCTTGGCAGCTAGGGGCTGTGTTTTCTGTAATGGAAGGGGTAATTTCATTACCACAGGCATCGGATACAATGGCAGGGACAGGTTGTATAGCATCATCGATACATTCTACTATTTCTGTTTGATCTTCTGGAACGCTAGGAAGTGTCGTGTTTTCTATGGTATAGGTATAGGTGTAATCGCTTTCATTTCCTGCGCAATCGGTATAAGTAAAGGTATATATTTTTTCTCCTAGACATGCGGGTGCTGTACTTTCTGAGAGTACAGGTATAATGTCGTTACCACAGGCATCTGTGACAGTAGGAGCAGTAGGTACTACAGCATCACCGATACATTGTATCGTCGTATTTTGATCGCTAGGTACTACAGGAGGCGTGGTAATTTCGATATTGTAAGCGACTACATAGGCTTCGTCATTTCCTGTACAATCTGTGTATACAAAAACGAATACTTTTTTGCCTTCGCAGATGGGATCGATACTTTGAGCAAGTATGGGGCTGACCACATTACCACAGGCATCGATCACTTCGGGTGCTGTTGGTTCTATGATGTCTTCTAGGCATGCTACGGTTAATGATTCATCTGGGGGGACTATTAAAGTCGCTGATTTATCAATGGTATACGTATAGGTATATATACTTTCGCTTCCAGGGCAATTACTGTAGGTAAAGGTATATGTTTTATCACCCTCGCAGAGCGGATCTTCATTTTCTGTGATGACTGGGACAATCGTAGTTCCATTGCTATCTGTAACGATTGGAGCAGGGGGTTGTATGGCATCGTCTATACAGTTTATGATTTCAGAATCATTAGCAGGTAAAATAAGCTCGGGTGTTATAGTTACTGTCATTGTATAGGTGTCACCAACGCAATTGGAATCTATAGCAGTAGGTGTAATGGTATATACTACTTGCTGTGGCGAAGAGCTGGTATTCACAAGTGTATCTGCAATGGTAGGATCGGTACTGGTGGTCGTAGTTTCTCCCGATACATTTGGGTTATCAGTAGCGTTCCACGAAAAGCTAACGCCTTCATTAAAATTACCAATATGTGTGATTAGTGATTCATTTAAGGTGTCACTGGTACAGCTATCGATGGTGATCACTGATGTAGTAGGAGTGGGGAGTGGTTGTATTGTAACGATTAGTGGGTATTGATCAATAACGGTATTACTGGCATCATATCCAGTAATGTTATAGGTTACTGTTTGCTCAGAGGTAAGGTTATTGATTAATGTATCAGTGATGATTGTATCGGCGCTATTAGCAGTAGTCTCTCCTGTGATTAGGGGATGATCGGTGGCCGCCCAATTGACGCTCACTACATTGGGCGCTGCTTCTGCCATAAGATCATGAGCTAATGTTTCTCCTCCACAAATAGAAACAATAGGATGTACGCTTACTTCTTCGGTAGTGGTAAGTGATACAGGATCGGGCATGTTTCCGGTTCTGGGTGTCGCGCTTACAGTTACTGTATTGTTAATAGTTGTTTGGTTGATGATGTCTTGTTCGGTTACTGTATAGGAGGCTGTCCAGGTGGCACTTTGACCAGGGGGGAGTGTTGCTAATGTGTGGTTTGTAGGGATTTCTCCATCGCCGTTGTTTTGTAAAACAAGAGGGCTTAGGCTACCAGTACCTGTATGAATATCTGATAGACTGATTTGATCGAAGGTGACGGTACCATCATTGATAAGTGTGTAGGTATAGATAATGGTTTCGTTTGCTACTCGATGGCTGTCATCATCTGCTAATTTGGTAATGTTTAATGAAGGAGTTACGAGTAATGGTACGATGGTAGGGTCTTGTGTATCAGTGGTCGGATCATCTGGGTCATCGGATAGATCTGTGATGCTTCCTAAGCTAGGATCTAATCCTCCTACAGTGGCAGTATTGATTACTTGTCCGCTGTCTAAATCTTCTTGTGTAATGATATGTGTCGCCTGAAATACTGCGGTGTCTAATGGTTGCATGGTATCTACGATAGCGTCTGTACCTGTATCAGTTCCTGTAGTACTGATCAGTGCGATGGTTGTGGCATTAGGGTCTAGTACGTTTACATCGGTCAATGAAACATTTCCGATATTAGTAACTGTTATGGTATAGGTGATGGTTTCTCCGATATTTCCGTAAGGACCATTGGTGGGTGCATCGTCTACTTTAGTAACACTTAATTGTCCGTTTTGTGGCATGGATACGATGGTAGGGTCATTGGGTGCCATCGTAGTAGGATTGTCTGATAGTGCAGATACGATGGTGCCTTCTACTATCTCGGTACCACTGGCTGTTGCTTGGTTGGTGATACTTCCATTGTCAAAATCTGTTTGTGTAATGGTATGTGTGGCGGTAAAAGTAGCTGAGGTATTCGGTGCTAAGCTTCCAATACTAGCAGGAGATAGACTGCCAGTATCTATATTGCTATCTGTGATGGTAATATCAGTAAGTGTTACATTACCGGTATTGGTTACTGTAAATTCATAGGTAATCACTTCATTTAGGGTGTTGTATAGTCCATCTGGTGAGGGCTGTGCTATTTTTTGTAGGGTTAGCGCACCTTTTTGGTCTAGGGGAGTGATGGTGGGATCATCGGAATTGGTAGTAGGATCGTCTGGATCATCTGATAGGTCGCTAATCTCAAAACCGTTGGTTAATAGTGCCTTTGCAGTGGCAGTATTACTTACTTGATCAGTATCTAAGTCTTCTTGTGTAATGGTATGTGTCGCTGTAAAATTGGCTGAAGCTCCTACTGCTAAATTGGTTGCTGTGGCTGGGGTTAAACTTCCTGTATCTATTAGAGGGTCAGAGATCGTTACAGTTGGAAGTAGTTGTGTCCCGGTATTGGTTACTATAAAATCATAGGTGATCACTTCTCCGACCGTATCGTAGCTTCCGTCGCTGGCAGGTCTATCGGTTTTAGTGATTGCTAGTTCATTATTAATAATGGTGATGGTTTCTTCTGGATCATCAGGTAGTGTGTTAGCATCAGTTTGATCTTGAGTATTGGTAATAGTATTGGTTACTGTGGTGGCCGTAGGAGTTTCATTGACTGTGACTTCTAATGTGAGCGTATGCATTTCTCCGGGAAATAGGGAATCGATGTGCCATTCTGGATCAGTCCAGCTACCATAAGTTGTGGTTGCATTTTGAAGTGTAAATTCGGTTGGGATGACATCTGTAATTACGAGATTGGTCACGGGGGTAGCACTGCCAGAAGTAACTGTGATAGTAAAGGTAAGGGTGTCCCCTTCGATCACAGTATTGGTGTCTGCTGTTTTGGTAATGATGATTTCGGGATCACAATTGTAGACGGATAGTGATGCAGAATCATAGGTGCATAGGTTTTTAGAAACTTGTACAGAAAAATCACCTGCTCCGTCGGGCGTATATGTAGCGCTAGTCGCATTGGGGATCAGTGTTCCGTCTTTATACCATTGGTAGGTGTCAAATGTGCCTGATATTTCGGAAAGATCAGCGGGTAAGCATCCGTCATTAGAGGTGTCTAAGGAAACGACAGGGACAGAGTCAAATCCTGAAAAATACCCTGCTACTCCTGCATTACCACTTACTCCAAAAAAGCCAACAGCGATGGATCCAGTGGCATTGACTGCTACATCTCCTCTAAGGTTGCTTACGGTAATGGTTTTCCATGCTGGTGTACCCGATGCATTGATGACTGGGGTACTTGGTGGTACTATTACAGCTCCGTTAGCGTCTTCGACAGTAATGGCACTGTCTGGTGTGTCTATAGCAGTTGTGATGGTGATACCTCCTGAAAAATTAGCTCCTGCTACATCTCTAATATTATGAATATTATTTACAAAATTGGGCAATAGGCAGTTTACGGGGGCGATAAAATTAAGTCCTGCGGTGCGTATTTCTGATGATCCGGCTATGTTTTGATAGGCATAGACTTTTTTAGAACTAGTAACATACATATTACCGCCGACAGATGCACTACTGTAGTAGGTGCCTGGTATGACAAAGTATTCGCCTGTATCTATAGTAGCGATGGGGGATGCAGCCCCATTAATAAAAATTTCTGTTTGTTCTTGAGTGGCAATAATAATGGGGGTTTCATTGATGTTGGAGCCTTGGGCTCTGACAAATACGTATTCTTTGCCCAATACATTTTCGGGTACAGGTTGGTCAATTCCTGCATCTCTTCCATTAGAAGTGAGTAATGGCGCACCATTTAGATTTCCATTAGCAATGGCGATGGGTTTATTGGATTGGATGGTGGCTCCTAGCCAGCAATCGATATTGGCACTACCATTATTTCTGGGAGCTTCTAGTACATAGGATTCTCCTGCTTGCAACGTTATACTGATACTATTAGCTCCTGCTACAGGAAGTCCGTCTGCGTCTGTACCGTTTCTAAAGGTACAGTTGGCTCCGTAATCAAAAATAGTCACCGTGGTTCCATCTTGGGTGGCCATGACTCCGAGTACGGCATTGAGTGTAAAGTGTCCATTACCATAATTAGGTCTTCCTCCCCATTTAAAAATGGTTCCGAGTGCTTTTCTACCCTTGGAGGTAAGGGAAGTTGCTTGCGAATTCGAACGTCCTCTGTAGTTTACATAGAATTCTTCTCCTCCTTCAGATACGATTCGTAATCCTGCATTATTGAGTACTTGTCCTGCATTGGCTTCGCTGACTAGTGTAATGTCATTGGTATTATCGGGCAGGGTATAGGATTGGGAGTTGGTAGCAGATAACCCTGTGATAATGGTTAATGGTGTCGTACTAGTACCTCTGTAAATTGAGATATTAAAAGCTGCTGTTTCTGGGGTAGAGAAATATAATTGTTGTTGTGCAATCGCTTTATCGATACCTCCCTCTTGTTTAAGAGGCGGTAGGTAGTGTAAGTCACTTAATTGCGCATGAATAAACGGTATATATATGATATATACTAAAAAAGAGAAGTAGTATTTTTTCATCTTAAAAAAACAATAATGATTCCAATTATTAAAAAGTTGAAGCGGCAATTGTACGTGTCAATTTTCAGCTACAATCATGACGAAAAGGAAACGGGTGTTTTTTTTATATACGTTGTATTAAAATTACTTAAAATCTATTGGTTTTTTGTATGTAAAAACCTCAAAATTAGAAAGATAAAAGCTTATTAAGGGTGTTTTTTAGTTGTTTTTTACATGTCTTTTTAGAACACCTACTAGTAGTTTGTCTTTTTTGGGTGTTATGTGATATGATAGTTGAATTACTTATTTTTGAGCTATGGAGTTATCAATTGCGCGCACATTTATTAGAATAGGTTTGTATGTAAGTACGGTACTATACGTATTATTTTTAGGACCGATTACTGAACCCGATACTTTTAGTCATTGGCATTTGACGATGCTTAGTCCTCCTGGGTATCCTATTTTTTTATATGGTTTTAAAAAAGTACTAGGTGCATACGCATTTCATGCTATTGTGTGGGTACAGCTTTTTTTTAATATTGTATCTATCGTGTATTTTGTTCGTTTTTTGCGGCGTAGTTTTTCAGTATCTAATGTTTTTATCCCTGTACTAGATGTGATACTGCTAGTAGCGCTTTGGATTCCTCATCTAACGATTGCTAATAAGATTACTACAGAGGCGGTATCGTATCCATTATTTTTATGGTGTTTGTATTTTTTTGTCAATGGTATACTTTTTAAGAAGTACAAACAATTCGCAGGGGCGTTGATCGTCGTATATATACTCATACAAATGCGAACTCAGTTTTTCTTTATCCTGCCTGTATTTGTACTACTATTAGTATATGAAGCTTGGCGTAGTAAGGCTTACAAAACCATAGGTATGTATTTGGGACTTTTATTTTTACTACCTCTCTTGATTTCTTTGGCGGATAAGAGTTTTCATTATTTGGTATCGGATCGATTCGAGAGTACGTCTAATACGGGAGTGCAGATACTAACACTTCCTTTTTTTGTGTCGGAGGCAGCGGATTATAAAGTGTTTGAAACGGAAGTGCAACAGTCACATTTTAAGCAATTACATGCTTATGCTGTGGAGCGTAAGATGCTAGATGATTTTTATGAGCCTATTTACGGAGATACTAAGTATCATTATTTTCATGATCATTATACAAGCCTTTCGTTTGGTGTGCTGTCTGAAAAAGGACGAGCATTACTGTATCCAGATGCTCCTAAAAGTATAGATGCATTGATCGCTAATAATAAGTTATTGATGAAAATGACGATCCCATTATTACTGGATAATTTCTGGGAGGTATTGGAGCTTTTTTATTATAACTGTATTCATGCTTTTAGGAGTGTGTATTCTTTATTATTAGCGCTGTTAGTATTTATAGGTGGATTGTTTTTTTGGATAAAGTCTGATAGTAAGATTGCGTTTTTAGGCGTATTGTTTATGGGGCTTACTTTTTGTAATATCATATTGGTGTGTATGGTGGTGCATAGTTTGTATCGATATATGTTTTATCACCAATGGATGCTCGCTGTATTGGTTGTACTCTGTATGGATTGGGCGCTTAAACACCAAGCGCGTTTTACTTCTTAATACATGTTGTTCGCTAATTGATTTTACGGTTTTCAATGTCATTGCGTTAGGGATAGGAGCGGCATCCTTTTGGTAGCACCTTAGTGCTGCCAAAAGATACAGCGGATAGCCCGACCCTTGTGGTAACGCCCTAATTATACTACTACTTATTATTATTGGTCTATGAGTGCTAATGTGGTGGTGTAAATATCTGTATTGGTTGTTTGAGCAATTAACCACGCATAGAAACTGATCACAAAAATATCTTCTTGATCGGGTAGGTTTTTAAAGGTATTTTCGATTTTAGGTACTAAACTGGCTGCTTGGTCTTTTTGGAGGTAATATTGAATGGCTAGCGATAGAAAATCGAGTACGTGCTGTGCTTTTCGGTTTTTTAGATATGTGGTATGTTTTTTTCGGAAACTCTGTACTCTAGCGTCTACTAAATCGATGGCATCGGTAGCGATATATAAAAGAATTTCGATGAGGTTTTTTTTGACCACCCATGGGATATTTGCTTTTTCTGCATACCATGTGTCGCTATGATACAATGCTCTGTGTAATTCTAGGGCTTTTGTATACTCAGATTGCTGAAAATGGCAGACGATTAAGGCGAGTTGTAGGTCAAGTACATACCCGATTTGCTCTTTGTGGCGGTTGAGGTCTATGTCTGTAAGGAGTTGAATGGCTTTTGCTGCTTCTCCTTGGTAATTAAAAATGAATGCTTTTAATAGGGTGTACTGTGGTAAGAACCGTTTGTGGTATTTGGCATCTTGTTCTTGCATTTGCGCTAGCATCAGTTGCAGAAAGGTAGCTGCTTTTTCGAAATTTTTATTCCTGAAATAGGAATTGGCGACATAGTATAGAATCTGAATATGGTAGTATAAGTGTTTATGAGCATGTGCGTTTTTATGCTCTATTTGCTGATAAGTAGTTTCTACAAAGGGTAAAAAAGTATGAAAATTACGCTGCATATAGGCTACTTGGTTTGTGATCTCTAATACCTTGTACAGTGATCGGAAGGTCATGTCTTGATCGATGACGATTCCAAATTTCTGGAAGGTTTCATGGAGTAGCGCCTGAATATTTTTTGGCGCTTTTTTTAATTGTTCTTGTAGGGTAGCATAGCATAGATTTAGGTTTTCTTCTTGCTCTAAAGCTTGTTGGTTTTCTCTAAATACTTGAATAATGGTGTCTAAAGGGGCGGTTTTATCGAGGTGTGCGTATTGTATTTTGGTGTAATAGATTTCTCTAAGAATACTGTAGAGATCGTATTTTTTAGCTTTTAATTCTGCTTTTTTAAGGGTTTTAAGTGCGATTTTATAGGCTTTTTTTTCGAAGAAAATCCTACTGGCCAATAGTTGCTTCATGACTTCCATCTCTTCGGAGGTTTCTTCTTCAAAACTTTGGGTAGCGATAAAATCGATCAAGCTATCATGTAATCGCTTGCAGAGTGCGTGAAATGCGCCTTTGGCAGGCTTTTTATAGAGGAGTAGGTCTAATTCTTTTAGGTTCGGTTGTGTGTCTAGTAGTTTAAAGAGTTGGATGTTTTTTGTGTCATTCCGTTTGTTTTTTCGCTTTAGTGTTGCGACAAAAGATTGTTTTTCTTCTGTGGATAGGGTAGAAATGATGGAGGCAATCGTGTTCAAAATATCATAGGTTTTAAGTGTAGTAAATATATTGAAATTAATAGGTTGTGGGAAATAATTCAATTAAATATCGTAAGTTTTTTTAAAAAGTTGCATTGTGGGGGTTAGCGATCTGTTGCACATTTGCAGTGTAAATAATCATCAAAATCATACGATATGAATTACAAGTTCAATAGTGATCATACAGAAAATGATCCAAAGACAACAAAGAAAATGAATACAACAGCAACTTACGATCAGAAACCTACGCCTGCGTTTATAGGTGCATCTTGGGGAGCGTTTTTTATAGGTATAGGCGCATTTTGTATCGGATTGTGGAACGCAGAGATGCAGCTCAATGAAAAGGGATATTATTTAGCAATTCTACTATTTGGTTTGTTTGCTGCTGTATCGGTACAGAAAAATGTGAGAGATCGATTAGAAGGACTTCAGGTGACGGATATGTATTATGGAGTGAGTTGGTTTGCAGCATTGATCCCATTGGTATTACTGGTCGTAGGACTATGGAATGCAGAGTTAGCATTGAGTGAAAAAGGATTTTATGCCATGTCTTTTATACTGAGTCTTTTTGCTTCGATTGCTGTGCAAAAGAATACACGTGATAGAAAATATATAGAAAATAAAGAAGCATCTTAATACAATACTACACATCAGCACAGGGAGGATAGTTGGACTCCTTGTGTTGATGATTAGAAGAAGGTAACCGTTAGTTGCTACGGTTGCCTTTTTTTATTACCAAGCTTCTTCTATCTGCTGGCGTTTTCCGTTTAGGTATGAAGCGATAAATGCACTGCTAAAGCCTAGTTTCACCAATTCGCGTCTAAATTTTTTGGCTTCGGATAGCGTAGCAAAATTACCCAGGGCATATTTGTTTAGGTTGCCTTGTTTGATCTCTCTAAAATTCATGAATTTATCAGAGTAGAGGGATAAGTTTTTTTCTTCAAAAGCGCCAATTTGTACAGCATATACTTTTACATCATCTACCGAAGTTCCACTAGCAGTATCAGTAGTCGCGTCAGTACCTGATGCCGCTACTTCTTGATCCATGGATAGTGATTGTACTGAGGATTCTAATTCAGCGATTTTCGTTTCTAAAGCTTCGCGTTCTTTTTTTGCCTTTTTCTTAGTGATCATATTCGTAGGCGTGTTGAAATTCATAAAATACACAGAGCCTGCGATTCCTAAGAGTGCGATGATACCTAATAGAATAGTAGCAATCTTAAACTTACGGGTACTTTCCTTTTCGTCTTCGATTTTTCTTTTAAAAATAGTATCACTAGTTTTTTTCTCTTCTTCTGCTAGTTCGATCTGTGTTTTAAAATCCAAAAGCTCCTCGTCGGTGATAAATGGCATATGCGTCGTTTTATGATATATTCAAATATAGTTTATTATTATTTTAAGAAAAAATTAAATGTTTAGAACTACGTTGTATTTGCTTTTTTTCTTAAGAAAAGTAAGCCACTACTTGTATAATAGGGCGGCATCACTGTTTTTCTAAGCGTATACTATAGCTGATACATCCGTATCACTATGTATGGGAATGTAGCGTGTTTAAAGGTGTAGAAGTAGTTTGGTTATGGTATACTAAAAACGATCACTACAAAAAACACAATAGGCTGCTCAAAAAATGGCAACCTATTGTATTTAGTCATGTACTCTTATAAGATATATACAGTAGCTGTTTACATCACTTCTATAAACAGACCTTCTTCTGTTTTTTCTACTTTCGTTACATTATTTTTATTTAGGGATTTAATAGATTTGTCCCATTTCTTATTCGATAATCCACTCTGTGATTTTAGTTCATTGAGTGCCATTTTCTGTTCTTTTTTCAGGATTTCTAAAATCCCTTTTTCCTCATCCGTAAGTGCCACTTGTTTTTTCTCGGGCTTCATCTGCGGGAAGAACAATACCTCTTGTATCGATGCATTATTGGTTAGGTACATGATCAATCGATCCATTCCGATTCCCATACCAGAGGTAGGAGGCATTCCGTATTCCAGTGCTCTCACGAAATCTTGGTCTATAAACATGGCCTCATCATCACCTTTTTCGCTTAATTTCAGTTGCTCCTCAAAGCGCTCTCGTTGGTCGATAGGATCATTCAATTCTGAATATGCATTCGCAATCTCCTTACCACATACCATGAGTTCAAAACGTTCGGTCAGCTCAGGATTATCTCTGTGTTCTTTACATAGCGGACTCATTTCCTTAGGGTAATCTGTGATAAAAGTAGGTTGGATATAATTCCCTTCGCACTTCTCTCCAAAAATCTCATCGATCAGTTTTCCTTTCCCCATTGTATCATCCACCTCGATGCCCATACCTTTGGCAGCCGCTCTAATTTCAGACTCAGACTTACCCGTAATATCGAATCCAGTAAAATGCAAGATCGATTCTGCCATGGTTACTCTAGCATAAGGCGCTTTAAAATCAATTTCATGTTCGCCAAACACCGCTTTGCTCGTGCCATTTACAGCGATAGCACAATGCTCTAGCAATTGCTCGCAGAAATCCATCATCCAGTTATAATCCTTATACGCTACATAAATCTCCATAGCGGTAAACTCTGGATTATGCGTACGGTCCATCCCTTCGTTTCGGAAGTTTTTAGAAAACTCATACACTCCATCGAATCCCCCTACGATCAGTCTTTTTAAGTATAATTCATTGGCAATACGCATGTATAGCGGTATGTCCAAAGAGTTATGATGTGTGATAAATGGACGCGCAGACGCCCCACCAGGAATCGGCTGTAAGATCGGGGTTTCTACCTCGAAGTACCCCTTGTCATTAAAAAACGAACGCATCGCATTGAACAGCTTCGTTCTTTTTATAAACACCTCTTTTACCTGTGGATTTACGACCAAATCTACATAGCGCTGGCGGTATCGTAGCTCAGGGTCAGAGAATGCATCATATATCTTTCCATCAGCATCCGTACGAGGTTGTGGTAGTGGTTTTAGTGTTTTGCTTAGCAGGGTAAAGTTTTTAACCATTACCGTTTTTTCTCCTACCTGAGTCGTAAATAATTCTCCTTCGACTCCCACAAAATCACCAATATCTAATAGCTTTTTATACACCTCATTATACAAGGTTTTATCCTCGCCAGTACAGATTTCATCTCTGTTAAAGTATACCTGTATACGGCCATTCGCATCTTGCAGCTCAGCAAACGAAGCTTTTCCTTGTATACGTCTAGACATCAATCGCCCAGCGATCACCACCTTTTTATTTTCCTCGTACTGATCTTTAATATCCACAGAAGTGTGATCCACAGGGTACAAAGCTGCTGGATATGGGTTGATATCTAGTGCGCGTAATGCGCTTAGTTTTTCTCTTCTTACAAGTTCTTGTTCTGATAATTGCATAATGCTGCCGTTTTAAGCCAGCAAAGATACAAAGTCTCCAAATATCTTTCAATACCTACCTTTCAGTATTTAGGGGTATGCTTGGGTATAGGTATATTGTATGTGTTGATTAGGGCGTTACCACAAGGGTCGGGCTATCCGCTGTATCTTTTTTGGTTTTTCAGAAAACCAAAAAAGGATGCCGCTGCTATCCCTAACGCGGGCAATGGTTTTTAGAACATGGTATAGTAATTTTAGAATAAATACAAAAAGTAAAAAATTAGATCAATACTGTTTCTAACAATACATCATTAATAAACTTAATGCGGGATGTAGAATGTAAAAAAAAACAAAATAAAAACAATTCCAATCCCCCAAAATAAGTAGTCTTTGAAAGCTAACTTATTAATAAAAGGAATTCTACCAATTGTATTGCTTAAAACAAAATAAAAAAAGCCTTCTACTATAAAACTAGTAGAAATTACGGCTATTATATTTAATAATGTTTCCATTAATTAGTATTAGAGAATTGCCTTAGAAGATGTATAACATCGTCTGGTGTCTCTACTAATAGAGAATCCATGGAATCGAATATTTTATCAGTCATTTCTCTATTATGAGAATTGTTTTTGTAATCTATAATCTTCTGAAGTATTCCATCAGTACTTAGGTTCAATTTAAAAGTGTTTTTATATGATATTTCTCCACCGCCACCATTTATAGCAACAGCAAGTATGGCTAAAATCATTCCTCCTTTACCAAATTTACTAATAAATTTTAATTTACCTTTCGAATTTAAATTAACTTTTACGTCAAAATCATTGATGTTCAAAGAGTTTAGTCCATTTGTAGTTATGAAACCATTTACAGAATTTAAAAGAAAAAAGCCTAATTGGAATAAATCTAAAGCTCCTATATTATTAGTTTGTTGTATATTCAATACAATGTGTTCTAGTCCATCTTTGATAAAATAATTATTAAACGTAGATTCAATTAAATTTCCGTATTTGGAAACATCGTTGACAGCATTATGAGAAAAGAACATTTTAAACAATAAAGGTTCTAATTCGTTTCTTTTTAATTCTTTTATCCATTTAATTTTTTTTCTTCGGTAATAATCACATTCATCTTTGCGATTAAAATCTAATGACATTAATGGAGTTTGTTCAACTTCTCCAAAATAGATTTTATTAGAATTAGTAGATGGAATAATTATCACGTCTCCTTTTTTTATTGTATACGTGAAATTATAAATTTGATTTGCAATTAAACCTGGACGCTTTTCATTATCCTTATAAGTCTCGATAACTAGATTTCTAATGTTTTTTAGTACATCACTATCTTTTATATTAGCCTTTTTAATATCATTTATTGCCTGAAGAGATATTTCATTGTAGCCAATACCAACATACTCTTTTGCTACAAATGTATCATAATACTCACCTGAATTGGTACGTATCAACCAATACTTTTTGTTTTTTGATACCTGCGGTACTTTATCGTAAAAATTATCTATTAAACTTTGGAGATTAGATGATGGTTCTGACATATTATATAAAAGAGTACAAAGTACTAAATTCCCCGTAATAAGAGACAGAAAAAACATTGTTAATTTTACGGAACAACCGTAAATTTTCCCATTAGCTATTCTTTAGAGCTTTAAAAATCAAATGAATTTAAGCACTCATCTTGATTATCAGTCATTTTTTAGGGGATAGAAAAAATCAAGATGAGTGCTGTTAGCAAATTATTTAATCGCGATTCATAAAAAATTTAGGATGTCCTACTTGCCAAAAAGCAAAAGCAAAAAGATTCGCCTCTTCTCTTATTGCATCCCATTTTCCTTCTCCTAGACCATGACCGCCATCAGATTTAACATAAAATAAAATTGGATGATCAGAAGCGTTTCTTTCTTGCAAGCGTGCTGCAAATTTACCAGGAGACCATGCAATTACTCTCGGGTCGTTTAAACCAGCTGTTATTATGGTAGCAGGGTACTCAACTCCTTCTTTGATTTTTGTATAAGAATCCATTTCCAGTAAAGCCAAACATTCCTCAGGGTTTTTATACGATCCAAACTCTTTGACATTATTATCTCCATTAGGAGCATTTTCGCTTCTTAATGTATTTAAAGTGCCGACTCTTATCATTGCTACTGAAAACAAGTCAGGCCTTTCTGTGATAGCACGACCCGCCATGATTCCTCCAGCACTGGTTCCTCTAACGATAGTTTTGTTTTTAGAAGTATACTTTTTTTCAATCATAAATTCAGTACATGAAATCATATCTTTCCATGTATTCGGTTTCGTTTTCTTTTTCCCTCCTTCATACCAAGCATTTCCTTTTTCACCACCACCTCTAACATGTGCGATGGCTAAAATTCCGCCATATTCAACCCACGTTAACCAGTCTGTGTCAAAATAAGGCTCGTAACTATTACCATATGATCCATACGCAATCATTAAGGTAGGATTATCGCTGTTTTTTTCAATCTTACCATTATGAATTATAGATAGCGGTATTTTTTCTCCATCATGACCCGTAACCTCTACTTCTTCTACAGCAAAGTTTTCGAATTCAGGATATTCCGCCACTAGGGACATTTCTTCGGATACAAAACTTTTGCTATTGGAGTCATACTTAAATCGTTGATAATTATTGAGCCATCCCCTCGTTCGTAACCAAAGTTCTGAGTGATTTGGAGACAAGTTAGCTATTGAAGCATAACCTGCATCAATAGGCAAAGTCACTTCAGTGGATACACCATTCTGCAGATGGTATAGTTTTGCTTTTACACCATTTAAAAGGGTTGTGTAGAAAATACCATTAGAAGTAATCTCAAAATCATTAATAACCTCTCCTTCTTTTGGAGAGACAAGTATCTCCATTGTATTCCAGTCCAGATTTTTAAGGCTTTTTCTTAAAATCTCAAAACGTTCATTGTTGATAGCAGATATAGCGAATACGGTATCATTTTGAATTCTTATTTTTTTGATTTTGTGTTCTTTTTTTGCCAGCGCTTTCCATTGAACTCCTTTTTGTTCAAAAAAGTTAGATGCTAAACAGTAATATTGATCGGCATAGGCAGTTGCACCAGCAATTTCACCAATGATATATGTATCCGTTTGGTTATAAAAATTAGCAACAGGAATATCAGAAACAGTCATGTTAAGTTCTGGGGTGACTTTTTTGCTTAAAACAATTTCTTTTTTAGTATTAGGTGCCCCCAGTTTATATATACTAACATTCATGTTTTTGAAATGGTCGTCAGATGTTTCAAAGTCGTCTGCCAGCGCCATAAAAGAGATACCACTGTTATCGGGTAACCATTTTAAACTAGCCCAATAATTAGGGATATTCTCTACCAATATTTTTTTTGTAAGCACATCAATGATCAGTATTTCAGAAAACTCTCTACCCCCGTAAGTAAGCGCAATGGCAATTTTTTTACCATCCCAACTCGGTGCGTAACTTCTAATCATGTAGTTCTTTCCACTTTCTGGTTGATACTTTTTGGGGTCAAAAATAAATTCTTCTTCATCGTGCAATGAGTTTTTCTTGTATATGGATGGTGCATTATCTTCTGCAAAGTGCTTTAGATAAAAATAATTTCCATTAGTTAATGCTCTTATATAATACGTTTCAAATTCATTTTTGGAAGCATACCTCTTCATTTTTTCAAATAACTCATCACTTCCAGCTATTTGATCTAAAATATTTTTGGTAAAACGTTCTTGGTTTTTAAACCATTTAACAACTGACGAGTCATTAAGGTTTTCTAGATTTCTATAGTCATCTGTTACTTTAACGTTACAATAGTCTTCTGTTACGCTTTGCTTTTCAATTTTCGGATAGTTATAAGCCTTATTTTCGGTTGTATTTTTTTTACAAGAATTAAAGAGAGCCAAGAAAAAAAATAGGATGAGTATTCTAGTCATTTTGTTTATAATTTAGTTCGTTTAATTTGATTGTGTAAAATCAGTTAGTTTGATGGTAGTAACCATTTAATATATGTGTGATAAAAGGACAAAATGTTACCTTGATTTTCGTTTTTTTTTGAACTGGGGGGGTAATTTTAACTTTTTTAGGGCAGTATCGTAGTAAAGCATCGTTTGGCGCGTTACCTGAAATAGGGGGACGTGTAAATTTACCTATTCAACATTTAGTTCGGTTTATGAAATGTCAAAGCAGGAGTATGGTGTATTAAGTTTGCTGTTTTGTTATTTATTTTAAATGCATTAACCCTACAAATACTATCTTCTCTCATCCCAATCATACGAACTTCAGATTTGATCTTTATATCGGTAATGTCATATTTTTCATCATTAATAATTAATCTGTAATTTTCTTTAGAAAACAAATATTCTTCTAAAATAATAGTACTCTCACCGTATCCTGTAAGGCTTTCATTGTCTTGATATTTGATTTCTTCGATCTTAATTTTTTTTAATGCATCGGTTTTAGGGTCAAACTTATGAAATGAAACTGTCTGTGTTGTTAAATCACCAAAACCTAGTGTCTTGATATTGGCTGATAATTCAGCATTTGTACAATTTGTAACGTCTTCACAAGAAAGAAGACCTAAAGTCAGCAAAAAAGCTAAATATATTTTTTTCACAATTATTTTAATTTTAAATATCCATAATAATTTGCTACGTATTGTTGTTTAGTAATCTCAATTTTATCAATTGGCTTACCCATATTGTCTAATGCTTTTCCATCTCTTAATTCTCCCCAAGTGACAACATTAAACTCTATATTTTTGACTTTATCATAATCAGATTCAGAATCATGATTTTTGTTTAAAATCTCTAATCCCCCTTCATAGGTGACCCAATGATATTCTCCAAAATCTTTAAAAGAATAATTAGGTCCAGGTTTTGAACTAACCATATCTCCATCAATCATCATACAGATTTCATATCCATTATGGTAATCTTTGTCGATATCCTGTTCTAAGATTCTGATTTTTTCATCTGAGCCAAAGAAATCTCTTAGGTATGACTTGTTGATCTTATAATAATCCATTTCTACTGTTGTATAACCTAAAAGTTGCTTTCCTAAATTAGACATTAACCAAGG
>CANMMM010000024.1 GCA_947498935.1 uncultured Aquimarina sp.
CCTTGGTTAATGTCTAATTTAGGAAAGCAACTTTTAGGTTATACAACAGTAGAAATGGATTATTATAAGATCAACAAATCATACCTAAGAGATTTCTTTGGCTCAGATGAAAAAATCAGAATCTTAGAAGAGGATATTGATAAAGATTATCAAAATGGTTATGAAATTTTTATGATGATTGACGGAGATATGGTTGAAAGAAATCCAATAATAGAAGATATTGAAAAATATGAATTTGAAGATTTTTCTGAATACCATTGGGTTACATATGAAGGAGGTCTAAAAATTTTAAATGCAAACGGAAATTTAGAGACAAACTATGACAAAGCAACAGATATCCATTTTAATGTTTTCACTTGGGGTGAATTAAGAGACGATAAAAGAGAAAGAAAAATTAAAATATCAAAAAAAGCATTTAGAAACAATTATTATGGATACCTCAAACTTAAATAAGCTTATAGCATTATCAGTCATCATATTAACACTTATTTTTTCTTGTAAAGACAAAGATTTGGTTTGTGATAATATCAAATTAAATCCAAAAATAATAATTACAGATTATCAACCTGAAGATGATGCAATACGGAATGCGTATCTTATTTCATTTACAGAAGACTTCAATAATAAAAAAGACAGTATTACAACATCTAATATTATTAATTTTCATAAAAAGAGCAACTTTGAGAACCAAGTCGTTTTAACTTTTGAATCAGAGATAACCACCAAGAATAATTATCTTTTAGTAGTTAATAAAAAAGACACTTACAAGATAACTAATTACGCCTTAAAACTAGATTCTACTATGGTAGGAGCCCATTTACAAAAAAAATGCATCATTGATTCGATGAAAGTCAATGGCGATTTTATAACTAATATTGGCACTACACTATCATTTCCAAAAGTAAAGGGTTTATAGAACAGAGCTTACATTATTTTTTTGCGTTAGGGATAGGAGCGGCATCCTTTTTTGTTTTCCTTACAAAACAAAAAAGATACAGCGGATAGCCCGACCCCTGTGGTAACGCCCAAAAAACACACCTCTATATACCATCAAAAAAGCCACTACAGACTGCATCTGTAATGGCTTTTTTTTCAGGAATTGTAATACGTTCCTTTTATATACTGGTTTTAGAAGCAGCTAACAAAAACACACACATTTTAGCAGCTTTAGAACCAGTTACATTGCACACTTAAAATTTTATTATTTTACAATTAACTTTTCGACGATTTTCTTTCCTCCTACGGTAGCGTCTACCATGTATACTCCAGTAGTCAAACCATCTAATCGTACATCTTTGCTTACGATACTGTCTAATTGCTTTACGACTCTTCCTGTCATATCATATACAGCTACTGTATCTACCGCATCAGCATCCGAAAACGTTATAGTAACTTGACCAAAACTAGGGTTTGGATATACTGTAAATGCTGCTTCTGTGGATGCGCTGTCTTTTAGTGCCGCAAATCCATTGCTCTTTGGTCCAGCAATCTTATCAAATCGCACGTAGTTAAAGTTAAATCCTCCTCCTACTATGTATAGATGCATTACTTGATTTGCATTTCCATCAGTAATTTGCACATTAGGAATGGTAACATCTACATACGATCCCCATCCACCTGTATTAGGTACTACTGCTTGTCCAAAAGACACACCACTCAATGAAGGGATTATTGATTTATATCCATCTAGTGCACTTGACACTCTAAATACGATATTATACGTTCCTGGATCTACATCAGCTACGGTATATGTTAACCACTCGCCATCTCCAGTCCATCCGATATCATACCATCCGTACTGATCTCCTGTCCATCCGATATCTACTCCACCTGTTCTTCCTTCTCCACCGTGGTTTACAGCATCGTGATCATTATACGCAGCACCTTGTCCACCTGTATTAAAATCTTCTGCCTCTATTGTACCAGGGATACTTAAGTATGTATAGGCACCATTAGGAACTGAAGCGGAAGACGAAGAAGATGAAGCTGCTGATGATCCAGAAGATAATTGAGGATCTCCAACATAGATTCTAAACTCTCCTGCTAGATGCATAAAGTTCATCATATATAATAATCCGTTGTAATATCTATATAAACCATCAGGTCTAGCCATGTTATAAAACTCATCTACAAATGCCCATACTTTTGCATCTTCTAAGGCTAAGGCTGCTGTAGCATTACAGGTAATCAATCCTTGCTCGTGGTATCCTCCTTCTAAACTTGCAGATCCGTCTAACTCCCATACAGAAGCGTAGTTTGGATGACTACTAAAGAAGTTGATCTGATTGCTAATAATTGGCTGTATTGTATGCTTACTCTTTCCGAACCAAGCCATATCTACACTCATGTTCATGATGTTTCTCCAAGAGTCTCTTTCGTAATATGCATGTGTTCCTCCTCCTGCAAAATTAGGAGATCCATCAAAATTAGCATATCCTGGCATTAATCCTGTTACTGGATGTGCTGCTTGTGGTAGTAAATACCCTCTACTCGTATTTGCCATATTCGTCCATAACTCATTATTATGATCGGCTTCCATAGCCCAAATATCATAAAATGCAGGAAGGTGGTATGAAGGGTCTGTAAACGTAGACGACTCTCCACACATACCAAAAGTAATTTGATTATACTCTAGATTGATGATATTAGTAGGACATCCAGATCCAGAAGGTTGCTTATTAATCATACTGTTTAGTATATAATTAGCTTGTCCTTTATAGTCATAAATATCTGTAGCTGGATTAAATCCATTAGGATTGGCAGCACTTCCCCAACGAGAATGTGCAAAAAATAAGGCAGTTACGAAGTATTCTTCTCCATCTGGAGCTGAATTAGGATCTATCATAGTAAAATCATGCGTACTTACTTGCCAAGAAAACAGTCCTTCCTCTGGAGTACCAGGCTTGTGCTGTGTATATTCTTTCGCAAATTTCCATAACTTGTCGAATTCATCTCTCTTGTTTAATTGTACACAAATCATCATACCATATGACATTCCCTCAGAACGCACATCGTTACTAGCTACATCTTTAATGTAAGCCATATCATCTCCTACCTCATAATACAATCGCTCACTGTTGTAATCTCCATTGACAAAATACATATTCCAAGCTGCATCTAACTTTGCCGATACATCAGCAGCAGATTTTCCAGACTCGACGAACATGTTTCTATATTCTCCTGTTTCGAAAGCAGGTTGACTCGGTAAAGTGGGGGCTGGTCTATACTCTTGTCCAAACACCATCATACTTACAATAAGCGAAGCGCTAAGTAAAATTCTATTCATAATCTTTCGTGTTGAGTTTATATTCCTTTACAAAGTTTCCTATTAATGTTACACAGTATTAAAACCGTAATAACAAAATGTTAAAACCATATTACAATATTAACTCAATATGTCGTGAAAAAATAAGACAAAAACGACAAAATTTTGGATAATTTCACCACTAAATTATTTTTCATCTGTTTTTTAACTCAAAAAATAACTTTTATACATTTTTTTGGTAAGAATTGTCTTAAAAACTTAATGTAAAGAAATGGTTAATTTTAACAAATTACCCTACTAAAATTATCTTGTCACTTACACGTAAATACCTTTTCTTTGGATTGCTATTTTACCATACCATATGGTTATATGAAAGAAAAAGGGCGATTACAAAAAAAGTATCGCAGCATTCAATGCCTTAATTGCTCGGCTAGCTTAGATGTTTTAGACCGATATTGTCATTATTGCGAACAGCTCAACACGATTAAAAAGCTTACTTTTATCGATTTGTTTTCAGAATTTTTATACAATCTATTTTCTTATGACTCTAGATTAAGTCATACACTTATTGCGCTCCTATTTAGTCCTGAAAAAATATCAAAAGAATACATTGCCGGAAAGCGGATGAAATATGTAAATCCTTTTCGTTTTTACCTAAGTATTGCTATTATTTTCTTTCTATCCACAGGTTTTTTATTAAATATAGATAGTTTGTCTTCTGGAATCCAAAAAGGAATAGATGACAATACTACTGCAACAGAAAAAAGAAAAAACCACAACACAGCGCTGACAAGCACTACACATACAGACACAATAAGTAGGCCAATTTCTAGCAAAAAACCATCTATTTTATTAAACACTGAAAACAAGAAACTTACAGAAAACCCTAACACATATAAAGACAGTATCTCTTGGTTTACTGACATCAAAAACAAATGGCAACTCTATAGAAATCACTATAAAGAAACAAGTGATCAGGAAGCACAGGTCGCACTAGAACGACTAAAACACTCACCGGACAGGAAAAACAAATACCTATATAATAGTGCTCGCAGAATCGTAGACATAGAAAAGAACTACGGCAGAGAGTATGCTCAATTCCTCTTTAGCAAACTACCTTTAATCATTTTCTTCTTTCTACCATTCTTTGCAGTATGCTTATGGCTGCTGTATTCAAGAAGAAATTTTACGTATATGGAACATTTGGTATTTACCTTCCATACACAAACTTTATTTTTCATCCTTATGGGCCTCGGTATTTTCGTCAATTTGTTTTTCGATGATAGTGAACTCCCTGTAACTATTGCGCTTTTGGTATTTCTATATTACCTATACAGGGCGATGCGAAGGTTCTACAGTCAGCAAAGAGGCAAAACTATTGTTAAATTCCTGCTAGCAAACGTATTATTTTTTATCTTAGCGACGTTTGGCTCTATTATTACCATTCTAGGATCAATATTTATTTTTTGAAGATGGTTCAGCAAATCACCCAAGGCATTAAAATATCAGTAGATACTACATTTGAAGGCACGTTCTTTAAGAACTACAAGATTCATTTTGCTTTTGGTTACCAGATTACCATCGAAAATCAAAGCAAAGATTCTGTACAGCTCACATCTCGTTTTTGGGAGATAAAAGATGCTCTAAGCAATAATGAAATTGTAGAAGGTGAAGGCGTGATCGGTAAGAAACCTGTACTAAAACCTGGAGAATCTCATACTTATAACAGCGGATGCCTACTCAGCTCTCCGTTTGGTGCGATGAAAGGACACTATAATATGATTAATTTCACTTCTACGAGTAAGTTTAAAGTGGCAATTCCTAGTTTTAAACTTAGCGCTCCATTCGCCCTTAACTAAGAACATTATTCTATACTATCGAATCGTATCGTTACTCCTTCTTGTACTACATGACAATAACTACAATTCGAATCATAGACAAACCGATAGGGTTTAGATATATCAAACTCTGCACAAGTTGTAAACATTCCTTTAAAATCTACTACACCTGACACTGTATAACGTGTTATTTCAAACAACCCCTCTGCTGTAGCACCTAACTGAAAATAAGCACCACTACCAATACCTGATAAAAAATGTGCATCTGATAAATGCGATACATCATATACTTTGGGAGCTGGAATTGCAGCATTTTTATCAAAATAATTCACTAAGTTTTCTCTAAATACAGAATTAGGATACATTATCACTTCTCCGTTGGCTACTTGATACATCGGATTTCCTCTAGCAGCTTTTTCTACATTACCCAATGGGCTAGGTGTAAACAATTTATTACGCAATAAAGGCCTACGAATGGCTGCTACATCGGTACTGGCTAATATCGTATCTGTAACAATCCTAGAACAGTTACTTCCTTCTTTTCGGAATGTAGAATACGGAATACTTCCTAATTGCTGCACACTTGTAACATATGCTTTTGCTTTTTGGTAATCGATATAATCACATACCGAGGCTACTAAGCGCCCATCGCCGTGTGTCTTTTCGGGATGTGCTTCTAACCAAGTTAGAAATGCTTCGGTATTTGCTAATTGACCATCTGGAGTAAATGTTGCCGTAAAGGGGATTTCTAATTCTACATCTGTTACTGCGCTTCGCACCCTGCCTTTTCCTTCTGGGGTAATATACCTTCCAAAATCATAGTATTCGGCCCTACCTGTAGCATTCTCGATTAATACAAAAGCGGCATGCCCTGCTTTGATGACTCCATTTTTTCCAAAACCTAACCACTGGAGTGCATTAACTGCATGTTTCTCATCAGAGAATCGCACAAAGGTATCAGGAAAGGCTAATGGAATTATTTTGCCCGTGTAGTTTTTCACACGAAATAAGATTTAATAGTACTAATTAATTTACTGTTACTTCATCAAACACCACGGTGTGTATACGATCGTTTTTTAAATCTTCATAACGCATCGTTAGGGTATCTTCTGTTTTAGAGACTTGTGTAATACTTCTGGTTTTAAGAACCCCTCTATCGATCTGCAAATCAATTTGCTTATCTCCTACTCCTGCATGTTTATGAAATTCTAATAGACTCGCTGCGGTAAGCGCCTGTTCTTGTTCATAGGTTCTAAACCAATGGGTTCTGGTGCTTTTCATTTCTGGAGTATAGAGCGTAGATGATGACCAGATATACGTTTGTCTATCGAGTTGTGTAACATGCTTTTGTACTCCATCCCACACCAGTTCGTAAAATGCTAGGGCTGATTTCCAAGTAGCTGCCACTATAGTAAAAGGTTCGATCCCTTCGTAATTATATTCTTCTATAGCAGACAGTAAATCTGGAGCTGCTAATAAATCTTTTACGACCACACCTCTACTCTGCCTATAGGATCGAGCACGCTGATGTTTCACAAAACCTCCATTAAGCAAGCAAATTAGAGTGTCTTGATCACTTACCCCTATCCATGTTCCTCCTGCAAGTGCATCTTTAGGAAATAACATACGCGTACCATCTACTTTGTAAAACTCTGGTAATAATGTTTTTCGATCAATCGCTTCATCGCGATTAGAGGTTAGAATAAAATCGTTTTCTTGCGTTGGGATTAAAGTAACTGTACACATGTGTATCTGGGTCGGCTAAATTTAGCACAACTTACAAAAAAAATTAGACTTCACTTCTCTTTAAAATCGGTTTTTAGTCCTAGCCCTACCACTTCCCCTTACATAAACAACTGTTTGCGTTAGGGATAGCAGTGAAAATCCCACAGCACGACCTTAGAAGTGCGAGGAATTGTAACGGATAGCCCGACCCTTGGGGAACGCCCCAAAAATGATAATATATTCTTAAAAAAACCAAAGAAAAAGCCTCTTTAATAGATCGCTTAGTGATTTTTCTATATTTGTCATTTAAAAAAATAACTAACTTACAATTCACTAAGAAGTGGCGTACACTTCTACACTCTAAACTAACAATCAACACTATGGGAAAAGGGTTTTTTAAAGTTCCTACAGCGATCAATGAGCCTGTAAAATCATACGCTCTAGGAACTCCTGAAAGAGCAGCCGTAGCCGCTGTCTACACCGAGATGTACAATACGACGGTAGAGATACCACTGTATATCAATGGCGAGGAGATACTCACAGGAGAGACTGGCACAATGGCTCCTCCGCATGATCACCAACACCTATTAGGCACGTACCACAAAGCTTCAAAGAAGCATGTTACACAAGCCATCGACACAGCTTTAGCAGCTAAAAAAGAATGGAGCGCACTACCCTGGGAGCAGCGAGCAGCAATTTTTCTAAAAGCAGCCTCTCTAATCGCAGGACCGTATCGCGCCAAAATCAATGCTGCTACCATGCTGGCACAATCTAAAAACATCTACCAAGCAGAGATTGATGCTGCCTGCGAGTTTATAGATTTCCTGCGTTTTAACGTAGCGTTTATGACGCAAATTTACCAAGAGCAACCCGATTCTACAGCGGATGCTTGGAATCGAATTGAGTATCGCCCCCTAGAAGGGTTTGTATATGCGATTACTCCTTTTAATTTTACAGCCATAGCAGGAAATCTACCTGCGAGTGCTGCACTAATGGGCAACACAGTGGTATGGAAACCGAGTGACCACCAAATCTATTCTGCAAAAGTAATTGTAGATGTATTTAAAGAGGCTGGTGTACCCGATGGTGTGATCAATGTGATCTACGGAGATCCTGTAATGATTACAGACACTGTATTGGCAAGCCCTGATTTCGCAGGAATACATTTTACAGGCAGCACGCATGTATTTAAAGACATATGGGCTAAAATTGGCACCAACATCCACAACTATAAGACCTATCCTAGAATCGTCGGAGAGACAGGTGGTAAGGATTTTATCATCGCACATCCTAGCGCAGATGCAAAACAAGTAGCTACAGGAATCAGTAGAGGTGCTTTCGAATTCCAAGGTCAAAAATGTAGTGCAGCCTCAAGAGCATACATTCCTAAGAGTCTGTGGAGCGCTGTAGAAACGTATATAAAAGAAGATATCGCTTCTTTCCGCATGGAATCTCCAGAAGATATGGGCAATTTTATTACTGCCGTGATACACGAAGGTGCTTTTGACAAGATTACTTCGTATATCGATCAAGCCAAAGCTGATAAAGAAGCTACAATAATTGCTGGAGGTACTTATGACAAATCCAAAGGATACTTTATAACACCAACTGTGATCGTAACCGAAAACCCTAACTATGCTACAATGCACACCGAGCTTTTCGGACCTGTAATTACCATATACGTATATGAAGATAGTGACTGGACATCTACCTTAGCACTGGTAGACCAAACGAGTGAATATGCCCTTACAGGTGCCATTTTCTCTACAGACCGTTATGCTGCGACTGAGGCTACAAAAGCATTAGAAAATGCTGCTGGCAATTTCTACATCAATGATAAGCCTACTGGCGCCGTGGTAGGACAACAACCTTTTGGAGGTGGTAGAGCTTCTGGAACCAATGACAAAGCTGGATCGTATCTAAACCTACTCCGCTGGGTTTCGCCTAGAACTATTAAAGAAACTTTTGTGTCTCCTGTGGATTATAGGTATCCGTTCTTAGGAGCGTAAAACGTTCTATAAATTGTCTTGTTAAAAGAAGTCGTCTGAAAAGTGATTGTTATTAAAATTTTGTTAGATTATTATCCCTAATCTGACTAAAAAAATTATCTCAATAAATATTTCTATTAATATTACTTTGCTGAAAGATTCGTGACAAAAAAAGAGGTGTTTAACTTTTTAGACAGCCTCTTTTTTTTTGAAATATACCTCTCACACTTGGTCTTTAGGCACGATCTTGCCGATAAGTCTAGAATTTGTTCTTTTTAAACGTGCTAAAAAAAGCACTAGAGATCTAGAAATGTCATACTTTATCAATATGATATAGTTTATCTGTGGTAAACTGAAATTTGATTACCCTCCATATCCAATATAAACTCCTAAGAATTGTCTATTTTTTGCTAACGATTACCGAACAGCAACGTATTATGGCAGTTCATACAACATACTTAGCAGTTCATACAATTTCATATTCCTAAGAATAACGATTTCATATATTTGATTAGTAGATTATTTACAAATCTTTTAAAACTTAATTTTATGTCTAAAATCAAATTAAATGCATTTATTGCAATTGGAACAATGCTCTTTCTGTTTTCTTGCTCTAAGGAATCAATTAATAATGAAATCGAAGAACCTAGTCAAATCACAAGTAGCTCTCTAGAATCAATTGCAAAGAATTGTGGTGGAGTAGATTTTAATTTTCAAAGTGCTATATTTGCAACGGTATGTGGAAACAGAAAAGCAATTCGTGCTATTCCTGCTGGCGCGCTAGGAGCTAAAAATAATAATTCAGTAGCAAAAAGAATTATTATCAAAAACGGCAGTAATAATAATGCTGTTTGGCATAATCAGGTCTTGCAACCTGGTGAAAGTTTTCATCGTATTTTTAACAATCCAGGCGGACCGCTTGAAATGATATTTTTTGTAAGAAACCCATAAGATAATTAAAAAATAAAGACTGCGTATATTAGTATATGATAGACTTCTCTAAAAAGCCTACATAAATAGTATACCAACTAGTCGAATCTTGTTTACCCTTATTTAATAAATAAGGGTAACTTTTTTTTTCGTAATCGTTACTCAAATTAGGCTTTAAGGATACTCCTACAAATCGGTCGCAAAAGAGTGTGTATTAAAGCTTATATTTCATAGGTAGATGCACCACTTTTTTGGTTTCGAAAAAAGGCTCTTCGAAATACGTTTGTAAATCGTATTCAGTAGCTTTTGGAAATGAAGCTAATTCCTCGGTAAGATCTCCTCCTTTTAGATATAGAATGCCATTAGGCAATTCATGCTGGTTCTTCTTAGCTATGTTTTTTCGTACCCATGATACAAAATCAGGCATTTTAGTGACTGCACGACTCACTATAAAATCAAACCGAGTATCAAAAGTACCTGCTCTACGCTGTTCTGCTGTAACATTGGTAAGCTCCAATGTTGTAGCCACTGCATTGACTACTCTAATTTTTTTAGCGATCACATCTACCAAGTAAAAGTCTACTTTAGGAAACAGTATCGCCAGTGGAATCCCAGGAAAACCTCCTCCTGTACCTACATCCATCACCTTAGCACCAGCCTCAAACTGCTGCACCTTAGCAATTCCCAAAGAATGTAACACATGACGTTCGTACAATTCATCAATATCTTTTCTAGATACCACATTAATCTTAGCATTCCAATCTTTATACAAAGTTCCTAACTGCTCGAACTGCCGTATCTGTGTTTCCTCTAAATCTGGAAAATATTTTAATAGTATCTTCATTAAGTCGTATTTGAAGTGCAAAAATACGGCGAAACTTGTGATATTTTACTGCTTTTTAAGATCCTAAAAAAATTTAAATACCTAACTTTACAAAATATTTTATGATAGTAATCATTCTATTATAAATAACATAGCCCATGACCACACCTAATGTACGATTTAGTAGAGCCGATTCCGCTAATTTTTTTAGAACTCTAAATAAAAGAGTGAATCTCTATTTTAAAGAAAATAATATCAAAAGAACAGGAAACTGGAAATTACATCTGAAAACCATCATCATGTTTTCATTATTTCTAACTCCGTATTTTTTAATCCTCACATTAGATATTTCGCAATGGTGGATGTTACTACTCACCATTATCATGGGAATAGGCATGGCAGGAGTAGGCATGAATGTGATGCATGATGGCAATCACGGCTCCTATTCTTCTAAAAAATGGATCAATAAATTGATGGGGAGTAGCATGTATGTCCTCGCAGGAAACGTATACAACTGGCAGGTACAACACAATGTACTACACCATACCTACACTAATATCCACGGGCATGATGAAGACATGGATGCTGGTAGAATCATTCGATTTACCAAACATGCAGAATGGAAGCGTTTTCATAAGTTCCAGCATTACTATTCTATATTTTTATATGGACTATTAACATTTAATTGGGCACTGACTACCGATTTTAAACAAACCAAAAGATATCTAGCCAAAAAGTTGGCGTATGGCGAACTCCCTAGCCCCTTAAAACAATGGAGTACAATTGTAATTACTAAGACAATATATGTATTGATATGGATCGCAATTCCTATGTTAATTATGTCAATAGCTTGGTGGAAAATACTGATTGGTTTTTTCGTTATGCATTATGTAGCTGGATTGATTCTAAGTATTGTTTTTCAATTAGCACATATGGTAGAAGAGGCTCAAATGCCACTTCCAGACACTACAGGCACGATGAAAAATACATGGGCTATCCACCAATTATTTACCACTGTTAATTTTTCTACTAAAAACAAAATCGTAAACTGGTTTACAGGCGGACTCAATCATCAGGTAGAACACCATATATTTCCGCATATTAGCCACGTACATTATACCAAAATATCGAAAATCGTAAAACAAACGGCCAAGGAATTTAACCTACCGTATAATGAATACAAAACCACTCGTAAAGCAATTGTAGCCCACTTTAAACATCTAAAAGAAATGGGCATTAAACCAACTGCTATACAATCGTAACACTTTTATTTACCCATTAATACAAAAATGAGCACAAACGCACCGGAGATGAGTATTGAATTATCAGAAAGAATAAACAAACTAGAAGCTTCTGCTACCCTAGCGATGGCAGCAAAAGCACGAGAACTAAGAGCTGAAGGAAAAGATATTATCGGATTGAGTTTAGGAGAACCTGACTTTAACACTCCAGATTTTATCAAAGAGGCTGCTATCCAAGCTGTGAATGACAATTATAACTCATACACACCTGTAGATGGATACGTAGAATTAAAAAGTGCCATCATCACCAAGTTCAAAAGAGATAACAATCTCGCATACGAACCTTCTCAAATCGTTGTTTCTACAGGAGCAAAACAAGCACTATACAATGTAGCACAAGTATGCCTTAATGACGGAGACGAAGTAATTCTTCCATGTCCTTACTGGGTAAGTTATAGCGATATCGTAAAGCTTGCTGGCGGAGTACCTGTAGAAGTAAAAACATCGATTGAAAATGATTTTAAGATGACTGCCGATCAACTAGAGAGTGCCATCACTCCTAAAACAAAAATGATATGGTACAGTTCTCCTTGTAACCCAAGTGGTTCTATATACAGCAAAGAAGAATTAAGAGCACTCGCAGATGTCCTAAAGAAATATCCAGAAATCATAGTAGTTAGTGACGAAATCTACGAACACATTAATTATGTAGGCGGACACGCGTCAATGGCGCAATTCGAAGATATGTACGACAGAACAGTAACCGTAAATGGTGTAGCCAAAGCATTCGCTATGACTGGCTGGAGAATTGGATATATTGGCGCCCCTACTACAATTGCTAGAGCATGCAACAAAATCCAAGGACAAGTAACTAGTGGTGCCAACTGTATCGCCCAGAGAGCTGTAATCACTGCATTAGAAGCCCCTGTGAGCAATATCCAATACATGGTAGATGAGTTTAAAAACAGAAGAAAACTAATCCTAAACTTACTAGCAGAAATCCCTGGTTTCGAATGCAACGAACCAGAAGGTGCCTTCTACGTATTCCCTGACGTTTCATACTATTTCGGAAAAACACTCAAAGGCAATACGATCAATAATGCCTCTGATTTTTCAATGTTTTTATTAGAAAATGCTAATGTAGCCACTGTTACAGGAGATGCTTTCGGAAACGGAAATTGCATCCGAATTTCATATGCTGCTAGCAACGAACAAATTATAGAAGCGACCAAAAGAATCAAAGAAGCTGTTTCGTAAGTATCGCAAAAAAACAGTGCTTTTGCACAATAAAGCCGATTCTCAAAAAAAGAGAATCGGCTTTTTTTATAACCAAAAAAGGACTATTTTTAAACCCACAAATTATATGATCTTTTCTACCCCTTAAGACTAGTTTGTCATTAAAAAGCGTTTGTAGTTTGACCTAAATAAGAATCTTAAAATCTTAAAAAATTTTATTTATGGACACTCTTGAAAAAGAACGTATTGTTAAAAAGAATATCATTGATATCTTTAAAGAATACTTTAACCCCAACCTCACAGAAGACGAAATTTTACAAATCAACCCAAAAGAAGTGTACGAAAATGCATCCTCTTATTACGAATCCATTTTAGATGTATTCCTGATAGAGACCGAGCATGAATCAGACCTAACCAGAGGCTGTGTAAAAGACACGGTAGCTACAGTAACCAAATTATGGAGCAAAACCCCACACTCTTTTTACCCCTGGGAAGGCGTTAACTAAAACACACATCCTCAAACAGCCCTAGTAATCTACCCATAAGAACCTACTTATAAAAGTGTGCGATAAAAAGAGTAACACACTTACTTTAATTAGTATTATTAGGGCGTTACCCTATGGGGTCGGGCTATCCGCTATATCTTTTTTGTTTTTTCAAAAAAAACAAAAAAGGATGCCGCTACTATCCCTAACGCAAAAAAAAGACGTATAATAAATAACACATACCCATCATACCCCCATACAGCAAGAAGTAACCCCACACCATACTCCTAACCAACTTCATAAAATAGTTTAAACTTTTTTGACTGTAGCAAAACCGAAGACCTTGTAACCAAATGCAGTATTTTTTTGTTGCATCGCAGCGTTCGAAAACTCAAAAATTGCAAAATTTAGATGCAAAAGATCGCATTTTTATAGCTAATTATAAAAAGCTCAAACCACTTCAGTGTCTTTTTTTGCTATGCAGCAACCTTACAGAACCTAAAACTATAAAATTCGAGCACAAAACACAGTTATTACAGCAAACTGCAAAAAGGCTTACCACTTCAATAAGAAATAGCTCTTATTTATTGATTTCTCCAAAAGAAAGGTGTCAATAAAATCAGCACCGTAAACAATTCTAATCGACCGATCAGCATTAAGAAAGAACACCACCATTTTCCAAAATCTGGCAGCATATCGAAGTTGTTTACAGGACTCAATTTACCCAAACCAGGCCCTACATTCCCCAAAGATGATGCAGCACCTCCAATAGCCGTTTCAAAATCCAATCCTAGCATACCTAACACTAAAGAGCCAATAATAAAAGAAAGCATATACAGAATAAAGAATGCCAGTATATTAAATACGATTTCTTTAGAAACAGCCCTCTGATTATACCGTACAGGCAATACAGCACGCGGATGCAATGTTCTCTTAAACTCCAAAATACCATTGCGTATCGTAATCAAATGCCTTACTACTTTCATACCTCCCGCAGTAGAACCTGCCGATCCCCCTAAAAACATTAAACCAAAGAAAAATATCTTTAGAAAAGGCGTCCAAACTGTAAAATCCGCAGACACAAAACCCGTAGTCGTAATCACAGCTAGCACCTGAAACAATGCATGCCTAAATGCACTTTCTAACTCGCCATACACCATTGGATGATCTATCGCAGAAATAGACGGATCTGCTTGTAGAAAAATAATCACAGTAGCCACAGCGGTAAACACAAAAACAAAGAAAAAGTACCATTTACACTCTTCATCTTTTATGATCTTCTGTACCTTACCCTTAAAACCGAAGTAACTCAACACAAAATTCATTCCCGCAAGCAACATGAATAACATGATAATATACTGTATCAATGGCTTGTCATTCCAATACGCCACACTGGCATTTTTAGTAGAAAAACCTCCCGTAGACAACGTGCTTAAAGCATGATTAATCGCATCAAAAAAGTTCATCCCTGCCAATTTCAGCAAGAGTGTTTCAGCAGCTGTATATCCCACATAAATCAACCAAAGGCGTTTTGCCGTATCAGTAATTCGTGGATGCAACTTATCCGTACTTGGTCCTGGAGCTTCTGCAGCAAACAACTGCATCCCCCCAATTCCTAGCAGTGGCAATATCGCAATCGCTAATACGATAATCCCCATACCACCTATCCAATGCGTCAAACTCCTCCAAAACAGCACCCCTTTAGGCACAATCTCTATATCATTTAAAATAGAAGCTCCTGTGGTCGTATACCCAGACATGGTTTCGAAAAAAGCATTGGTAAACGAAGGAATTGATTGAGAAAACAAATAAGGCAGTGTCCCACTAAGCGACATAAATATCCATCCAAATGTAACTACAATATAACCCTCTCGCTTATTAATTGATTTCTGATGCTCTCTAGTAAAAAACATCAACACGACACCCACAAACATAGTCAGCAAAGACGCCAACATTACCTGCATGGTCACCCCATCCTTATATACAAAACTAACGATGGTAGCCAATAGCATAAACCCACCATTACACAATAACAGAAGCCCCATAATATGGGCTATAATCTTATAGTTTAGCTTATTCACAGACATACCCTACAAGAATAATTTTTCTATTTTCTTTATCGCTTTTGGCAAGCAACACACCACTACACGATCTCCAGCTTTGATATAAAAATCTCCAAGAGGAATCATTCCCTTATCCCCTCTAATTACACCCGCTATAATCGCTGATCTAGGAAAGTCTAAATCCTTAACTACGGTCTCACTCACCTCCGATGTAGATTTGACCACAAATTCTAGTAGCTCAGCATTCATATTATTTAATTTCGTCATCGCTACCACTTCTCCTTTTCGGATAAATCTAAAAATATTATTTGCTGCCAGCAGTTTCTTATTGATCAGAGTATCGATACCTATAGAATGTGACAGCTGAAAATAATCCATATTCTCTACCAAAGCGATCGTTTTTCGAACCCCTTTGGATTTAGCCACCAAACACGACATAATATTCGTCTCAGAATTTCCTGTTACCGAGATAAAAGCATCCATATCATCGATATTCTCCTCTTCTAGTAGTTCTACATTCCTTCCATCACCATTTATAATTAAAGCACTAGGTAATTCATCCGCTAGATCAAAGGCTTTTTCCTTATTAAGCTCGATTAGTTTTACCCTAAATTTATGATCACATAAATCTCTAGTCGTTTTATAACCAATCTTACTTCCTCCCAGAATCATTACTTTTTTGATCTGCTCTCGCACCTTTCCAGTTAATTTGTACAATTCATCCACTCCCTCCTTGGAAGTCACAAAATACACATGATCTCCATCCTTAAACTTGGTGTCTCCTCTAGGAATAATCGTATACTGCGTACCTGATCGCTGAATTGCTATAGGCATAAAATGAATCTCTGGAAAAATCTCAGCTGCCTCCCGTACCGTTTTACCCACAAAAAGCGCTGTAGTAGACAATGTAGTCCCCACCATAGTCAATGCACCATCCTCAAACTCATAACCATCACTAAAAGCAGACTGATTTAATAGCAGTTCAATCTCACTAGCCGCCAATGCTTCTGGAGAGATCAGTTCATCAATTCCAAATTTGATAAATCCTACCTCCTCTTTATTTTCTATAAATTCTGTGTTGGAAATTCTAGCAATTGTTCGTTTAGCTCCCAATTGTTTTGCCAATACACATACCGTAATATTTGTCGTCTCACTCGCCGTAACACTAATTACCAGATCTACTCCGCCTACCGTTGCTTCTTTTAAGATCGCAATTGAAGTAGCATCTCCTTTAATTACCTTAATATCCAAGTGACTATCCGCGTAGTTAAGACACTCTTTATCGGTATCAATTAAGGTAATATCCTGTGATTCAAACGAAAGTAACTTAGCTAAATGAAAGCCAACTTCACCTGCGCCTGCAATAATAATTTTCATTGATAGTTTTTATTTTTCATCCTGTCATTTGACAAAATTGGTTGTGTTTACAACGATTTTAATGAGGTATAAGTATGATTCAGCATATAATAAGAAGCACAAAGATAATGGATTTTAGCAAATTGATAAAATTATTACTTAGACAACACTACTCAGTCATTATTTTCTTACGATTTATTTTAATAATCCAAACTATTTCACGTTCTTAAGTCTCTAAATAATGCATAAAAATAGTTACACAAGCAATACGATGTAAAATATAGGTGACACAACTGTTTCACTATTGATTATGACAGAAGGGATCATTTTTTGATTGCAGTAAAAAAACAACGATTTCATGACCAAGTAAGGCATTACAATGCTCAAAAACTCATAAAAATTAGGCACGAAAATTGTTTTTACTACAAATTGTAAAAAGTTTAAATCACTTCCATGTATATTTGCTTAAATTTCTAGAATGACAGAAAAGATAACTCCTTATAACGATTCCAACAGAAGTAAAAAAGAACAAGTAGCAGAGATGTTTGATACAATTTCTGAAGACTATGACGGATTAAACAGAGTCATTTCTTTTGGAATAGACATTAAATGGCGAAAAAAAGTTGTAAAAATGATCGCCAAAACACATCCCAAAAGAATTTTAGATGTAGCTACTGGAACTGGAGACTTAGCCATAGCCCTTGCAAAAAACACAGACGCTACAGAAGTCATTGGACTAGATATATCCGTAGGCATGCTTGCCGTTGGAAAGGATAAAATAAAAGATAAGGGACTCGACACTATTATTAAAATGGTCAAAGGAGACAGTGAACAACTGCCTTATGAAGACAACTACTTTGATGCCATTACCGTCGCTTTTGGTGTGCGAAATTTTGAAAATTTAGAAAAAGGACTTTCCGAAATTTATCGAGTACTCAAACCAGGAGGTTCGTTTGTTGTACTAGAAACTTCCGTTCCTACCAAAACACCGTATAAACAGGGGTATACATTCTATTGTACTAAAATCATGCCTTTTATCGGAAAAACATTTTCCAAAGACCAATCTGCTTATTCATACCTTAGCGAAAGTGCTGCTGCTTTTCCATATGGAGCTGCTTTCAACAATATTTTGCAAAAAACTGGGTTTATAGAAGTTAGAGATACTCCACAAACCTTTGGCGTTGCCACAATTTATTTAGCCACAAAATAATTATGAAAAAAATCATTGTTCTCATAACTGTTCTTTTGTGTACTCTAGACATGAGCGCACAACTATTTTCTAAAGAAAGAGTAAGAAACCTTCAAAACATAGATAAAAAGCGTATTAGCTGGGGATACATCCTTGGCTTTAACAGTTATGATTTCAACTTCGATTACAAAGCCCCTAGAGAAGGAGAAGGTGCTATCTTAGATGCAGATATTAGCGTCACCAAGTCTACAGGTTTTAATGTCGGACTACTCGGAAACTTACGTCTTAATGATTATTTAGATGTACGACTCGAACCCATTGTAGCTTTTGCACAACGCACCCTTACCTACTCCAGCCCTTTGATTGCAGAAAACCAAAACAGTAGAGAAGTAAAATCGACCTACATCCATATTCCGTTGCTACTCAAAATATCAACCAAAAGACTCAACAACTTTAAACCTTTTCTAGTTGCAGGAGTTTCCACATCGATCAATCTATCTAGTAACGAAGAAAACCCAGAGGACAACTCTGTTGGACAATTCCGAACCACTACAAACACCAATTACTATGAATTAGGATTTGGAATTGATTTTTACCTTTATTATTTCAAGTTCACCCCATCTATACGAGGCGTATTTGCTATGTCTGATGAGCTCGTAAGAGATAATGACCCAAACAGTCCTTATACGTCTGCCATAGACAAAATGTCTAGCAGAGGTGTTTTTATCAACTTTACATTTCAATAAAGCACAAAAAGTATCGCACCCATATACGACATACAGCTATTCCCCTCTTCGGAACTCACTCAAAAGAATTGATGTAGCTGTTGCTACATTAAGACTTTCTGTTGCTTGTAGTACTCCAAACCTAGGTATCGTAAGTTGCTGATCCACCAAAGCCGCAATAGCAGGCGACACTCCATTTGCCTCATTTCCCATTACTAAAACCCCTTGTACAGGCAATTGCTGCTCATAGACAGTGTCACCATCCATGCTTGTGCCAAAAATTGACACCTTTCCTTTTTGTTGTTGCAAAAAATCTAACAAGCATACATACTGTACAGACACCCTAGTAATAGACCCCATAGTAGCTTGCACCACTTTTGGGTTATAACAATCCACTGTCTGCTCAGAACACACCAAGTTAGCCACCCCAAACCAATCACACAATCGAATAATAGTCCCCAAATTACCTGGGTCTCTCACATCATCCAGTACTACTGTCAATCCATCAATCGTTTCTTTTTTTGATACAGGAATGCAAAAAACAGCCAATACAGACTGTGAAGTCGTAAGAAAGCTAATCGTTTTCAACTCTTCTTCAGTAACTCTATGCGTTTTTTCTGTTGGAGTGTCAAAATCTTCAGGATGCGTTGCAAAAATAGCATGCAACTCAAAATCAGCCACCAATAACTCTCCTACTAGCTTTTTACCTTCCGCCACAAACAAACCGTGTTGTTTTCGATACTTTTTTTGACGTAAACTGTTGATTAATTTCTTTTGGTTTTTACTAACCATTCAAATAGTGTATTTTTGACACGATAATGAGTCTAGATTGAAACAATTTTTAGCAAAAATAGCATTTGTTGCAGTAACTATCATCGTTTTCCTTTCATGTAATGCGATCAAAAGAGTGCCAGAGGATGAATTTCTACTGACAAAAAATGAAATTTTTGTCGATAGTATCAAGTCCAAAGACATTAAGCTATATAATCAATTATATCAGAAACCCAATACTCACCTTCCTTTACTAGGATCCCCCTTAAGGCTTCACATCTACAATCTCGCCAAAAAAAATGCCGACTCTTCATATAACGCATGGCTAGACAGAAAGCCTTTATTAGAAAAAAGAATGATTCGTTTTTTGTCTAAAAAACAAGTAAGTCGACTCGGAGAGGGATGGAATAATTTTAACAACTGGCTAAAAGAAACTGGAGAACCGCCTACCATTATCGCTCCTAGTAAAGTAAAAAAATCAGTAAAAAGACTACAGTCTTATTACTGGAATAACGGATGGTTTAATGCTACCACAGACTACCTCATAAATAAAGAAGAAAATCGCCGAGGCAGTGTCTCTTACTTCATACACCCCAAGAAGCCTTACATTATCGATTCTTTAAACACTCGAATTGCCTCAAATGTAGCAGACTCTATTTATCAAGCTCACCAACACCAATCTACGATTATCTCTGGCAAACAATACAAAACAACAGCTATAGAAAACGAAAGAGAACGACTCACCAGTTTATACAGAAACTCTGGTCTTTACCACTTCGAGAAAGAATATATCAAGTTCGACGCAGATACCATTAATACCAATCAAAAAATTAATCTCAATCTACTGATCAATGATAGAGAAATTAAGGAAGGAGAAAATACACGCACTATACCTTTTAGAGTACACACTATTAGCGAAGTGAACATATACACAGACTACGCTTATAAAAACAGAAATGCAGTCCCAAAAGACACGGTATATTATAAGGGGTACAATATTTACAGTTTCGACAAACTACAGTATACGCGCAAAGCTATCACCAATTCGATCTTACTCACCCCTGGATCTATTTTTAGAGACAATGACAGAACATTAACCTATAACCAAATTAACAACTTAAAGGCATTCAAATATCCTAATATCCAGTTTGTTCCCGATCCTAAAAACCCAAATGGCACTGACTTAATTGCCAATGTACTGCTTACCCCTAGAAAAAAATACAGCACTAATCTAGAATTTGACATCTCTACCTCTAACATACAAGCATTCGGAATTGGTTTTGGAGGTTCATTTTTAACCCGTAACGTATTTAAAGGAGCTGAAATTTTTGAAATCTCTGCCAGAGGAAGTGTTGGTTCATCAAAAGATCAAACCAATGTAGACGATCAATTTTTCGATATATCAGAAATCGGTATTGACCTAAAATTATCCTTCCCTAAAATTATTTTTCCAATCAACACAAGCAAGATCATTCCTAAATACATGTCACCGACTACCAATTTAATCTTTGGTACTAATTCTCAACAAAACATCGGTCTAGACAAAATAAACTTCTCAGGTATTTTCAACTACGAATGGAAACCTAACACCAAGTACACCAACAAAATAGACCTGATCAATGTACAATTTGTAAACAACACAAACTCTAGCAATTATTTTAATATCTATAACACCACCTTTAGAAGACTTAATAATATTGCACTCGAAGTATTAGACAATGATTCAGCACTCATAGATCCTAATAGCAATGAATTACTTATTCCTGCTGGGGCCAATACTTTTATTGCGCAATCTCTTAGTAACTCACCAGACGAGGACTTAACTGATCGTCAACTACAAGAAATTAAAAATATTAACGAACGAAAGGAACGGTTAACAGAAAACAACCTAATTTTTGCGTCTAGCTACACTTTCATAAAAAACAATCGAGAAAACTTGTATGACGAAAATTTTTCTAGATTTAGGGCTAAAATAGAATTTGCTGGCAACTTATTAGAAAAAATATCAAACTTAACAGATACCCCTAAAAATGACAATGATCGTTTTGAAATATTTGATGTAGAATTCTCACAGTATATCAAAACAGAGTTAGATTACATTAAGCATTGGAATTTAGGAAGAAAAAACATCATTGCAGTAAGGGCCTCTGGGGGAATTGCAATTCCGTATAATAACGCAAATAGCATTCCTTTTGCTCGAAGTTTCTTTGGCGGAGGACCTAATGACAATAGAGCTTGGTTACCCTACGCCTTAGGACCTGGAAGCAGCGGAGGTAGAGACGAATTTAACGAGGCGAATCTAAAAATAGCACTCAATGCAGAGTACAGATACAATATACTAGGTGCATTAAACGGCGCTTTTTTTATAGACGCTGGTAACATATGGAATGTCCTAGATAATGTAGAAGAAGAGAATGCTGTATTTTCTAAATGGGATGATCTACAAGAAATTGCTGTAGGCACAGGACTTGGGTTTAGATATGATTTTGATTTTTTTGTAGTCCGTTTTGATATTGGATTCAAAACATTCAACCCAGCAAATGACGAAGATCAACGATGGTTTAAAGGATATAAATTTTCAGAAGCAGTTTATAATGTAGGAATTAACTATCCATTTTAATGCACAATCTTTTTTTTCATCTATAATTTTAAAATTCTTTATATATAATTTTATTATTTTTGTAAGCTTATTAACTAAAAGTAAATTATGAGTCACAACATCAAACCAGGAGTTGCTACAGGAGACGAAGTACAGGCAATTTTCAATTATGCAAAAGAAAAAGGGTTTGCATTACCCGCAGTGAACGTAATCGGTTCGAATACAATAAACGCTGTATTAGAAACTGCTGCAGAGATCAACTCACCTGTTATTATCCAATTCTCTAATGGAGGAGCGCAATTCAATGCAGGTAAAGGACTTTCTAACGACGCACAAAAAGCTGCAATCGCTGGAGCTACAGCAGGAGCAAAACACGTACACCTAATGGCAGAAGCCTATGGAGTACCTGTTATCTTACATACAGATCACTGTGCTAAAAAACTACTTCCTTGGATAGACGGGTTATTAGATGCTGGAGAAGCTTTTTATAAAGAGACTGGAAAGCCTTTATTTAGCTCTCACATGATTGATTTATCTGAAGAATCTCTAGAAGAAAATATCGAAATCTGCAAAGAATACCTCGTAAGAATGAGCAAAATGGGGATGACTTTAGAGATTGAATTAGGTATTACAGGTGGTGAAGAAGATGGTGTAGATAACACTGACGTAGATGATTCTAAGTTATACACACAGCCAGAAGAGGTAGCATATGCTTACGAAGAATTGAGCAAAGTAAGTAATAAGTTCACAGTGGCTGCTGCTTTTGGAAACGTACACGGTGTATACAAGCCAGGAAACGTAAAATTAACTCCAAAAATATTAAAGAACTCACAAGAGTTTATTTCTGAAAAGTACGATGTAGCTCATAACCACATCGACTTTGTATTCCACGGTGGTAGTGGTTCTACAATAGAAGAAATCAGAGAATCTATAGGATATGGTGTTATTAAAATGAACATCGACACTGACCTTCAGTTTGCATTTAACGAAGGAATCCGTGATTATATGACTGGAAACATTGAATATCTTAAAACGCAAATAGGTAATCCAGAAGGAGCTGATGAGCCAAACAAGAAATTTTATGACCCAAGAAAGTGGTTACGAGAAGGAGAAGTTACTTTCAAATCTCGTTTAAAGAAAGCTTTCGAAGACTTAAATAATGTAAATACATTATAATACACTAAGAAACCAAGCTGAAACTCATTTTTATCTAAAAAAACGAGTTTCAGCTTTTTAATTTATATATATGGCTTGGTTTAAGAGAACTCAAAAAGGTATACAAACCGCTACTGAAGATAAAAAAGACGTACCCAAAGGACTTTGGTACAAATCTCCTACTGGAAAAATCGTAGATGCAGAACAATTAGAAAAAAACTTCTACGTAAGCCCAGAAGATGGATACCATGTAAGAATCGGCAGTAAAGAATATTTTGAAATCTTATTCGATGACAATACATTTACTGAATTAGATAAAAACCTATCTTCCAAGGATCCTCTTAAATTCGAAGACAAAAAAAAGTATACAGATCGTCTTAAAGACGCTCAGGAAAAAACACAACTAAAAGATGCAGTAAGAACTGCTGTAGGTAAATCCAACGGAAATGACATTGTAATTGCCTGTATGGATTTCTCTTTTATCGGAGGATCAATGGGTAGTGTTGTTGGAGAAAAAATAGCCCGTGCTGCGGATCATTCTCTAAAAAACAACATCCCTTTTATGGTGATCTCCAAATCTGGAGGAGCACGTATGATGGAAGCCGCGCTATCATTAATGCAATTGGCTAAAACTTCTGCTAAAATAGCACAATTGGCAGATGCTGGCATTCCATACATATCATTATGCACAGACCCTACAACAGGAGGTACAACTGCATCATTCGCTATGTTAGGAGACATCAATATTGCAGAACCTGGTGCTTTAATTGGATTTGCAGGACCTAGAGTAGTAAGAGATACTACAGGAAAAGAATTACCCGAAGGATTCCAAACAGCAGAATTCCTCAAAGAACATGGGTTTCTAGACTTTATTACCCCTAGACACGACCTAAAACAGAATATCAACTTGTACCTAGATTTAATTCTCAACAGACCTTTATCTAATTAATACTATTAGATCTAGAGAAACGTGCTTATCACTATTAAATACATAAGACACGCTTACAAGTAATCATAACATATTAGCATAAAAAACACACAGCACTGTAAGCAACGTATAGCTCACAGCATGTTGTGTGTTTTTTATTTTTGCAGTACTTCCTAAGGTGTCATAACTACTTTTCTTTACAATAAAAACTCCATTGCATTACCGAGTCACTGCAAACACAATCACTTTGATTTTTTTTAAATCACTTCCATAAAAAAGTAGTATATTTGCAGCCTGATATAAAAATCATATCAGCGTACATAAAAATCATTTAAAACAATATTGGAATGTATTTATCAAAAGAAACTAAAGAAGAAATTTTTTCAAAACACGGAAAAGGAAAGAATGATACAGGTTCTGCAGAAGGACAAATCGCATTATTCACCTACAGAATTTCTCACCTTACAGAGCACTTAAAAAAGAACCGAAAGGATTTTAATACAGAGCGTTCTCTAGTAAAACTAGTAGGTAAGCGTAGAGATTTATTGGACTATCTAAAGAAAAAAGATATCTTAAGATACCGTGCCATTGTTAAAGAATTAGGATTAAGAAAATAATCTAATAAAAAAGAGAGACATTGTGTCTCTCTTTTTTTATTATGACAATTCTATTTATACCACAAAAAGTATGTATCTTTCGTCTGTATAGAATGCGAGTTCATACATGCCTTAGTTTTTCATTGGTCGCACAACACCACAACAACACAACCTTGTCCGTCCGAGTAAGACGGAAACCAATGTTTAATACAACCTTATAGCATAATAAGTACTATACGGTTAGAATCGAAAAAAATATGATTCCACAAGTTTATAAAGAAATTATTGACCTAGGGGACGGCAGAGAAATCACACTAGAAACAGGTAAGCTAGCGAAACAAGCTCACGGGTCTGTAGTCGTACAATCAGGAAATTGTATGCTATTGTGTACAGTAGTCTCTAACTATAAGGCTTCAGACGTAGACTTCCTTCCGCTAACAGTAGATTATAGAGAAAAATTTGCTGCTGCTGGGCGCTATCCTGGTGGTTTTTTCAAAAGAGAAGCAAGACCTAGTGATGGTGAGGTTTTAACAATGCGATTAGTAGATCGTGTACTTCGCCCACTATTTCCTAAAGATTACCACTCAGAGACACAGGTAATGATTCAATTGATGTCTCATGATGCAAACGTGATGCCTGATGCCATGGCTGCATTAGCTGCATCTGCTGCAATCCAACTATCTGACTTCCCATTTGAGTGTCCTATCTCTGAAGTACGCGTAGGTAGAATCAATGGACAATTCATCATCAACCCTACACTCGCTCAGTTAGAAGAATCCGATATCGATATGGTAATTGGTGCTTCTGCAGAATCTGTAATGATGGTAGAAGGAGAAATGGATGAGATCTCTGAAGAAGAGATGGTAGAAGCCATTAAATTTGCTCACGAAGCTATCAAGGTACAATGTAACGCGCAAGTAAAACTTGCCGAAGCCTTTGGTAAAAAAGAAACTCGTGAGTATGAGCCAGAAAAAGCAGACGAAGCACTAGCTGTTAAGATCCGCGAAATGGCCTATGAAAAAGTGTATGCTGTAGCCAAATCTGGATCATCTAAACAAGAAAGAGGAGCTGCTTTTGCCGCTATCAAAGAAGAAATAGAAGCTACATTCTCTGAAGAAGAATTAGAAGAATTTGGAGATTTAATAGCTAAATACTACTCTAAAGCAGAAAAAGAAGCGGTTAGAAACCTAACGCTAGATGAAGGATTACGATTAGACGGAAGAAAAACTACGGAGATCAGACCTATTTGGTGTGAAGTAAATTACTTACCTTCTACACATGGTTCTTCAGTATTTACCAGAGGAGAAACGCAAGCTTTAGCTACTGTAACTTTAGGGACTTCTAGAGAAGCTAACATGATAGACATGCCTTCTTATGAAGGAGAAGAAACTTTTTACTTACATTACAACTTCCCTCCTTTCTCTACAGGAGAAGCTAGACCTATTAGAGGAACTTCTAGAAGAGAAGTTGGACATGGTAACCTAGCACAGCGTGCACTAAAAGGAATGGTTCCAGATGATTGCCCTTACACTGTACGTGTGGTATCAGAAATCTTAGAATCCAATGGTTCTTCTTCTATGGCTACTGTATGTGCAGGAACAATGGCATTGATGGATGCTGGTGTGCAACTTAAGAAACCTGTATCTGGTATCGCAATGGGATTGATCTCTGACAGCGAAACTGGGAAATATGCTGTATTATCAGACATCTTAGGAGATGAAGATCACCTAGGAGACATGGATTTTAAAGTAACAGGAACGGCCGATGGTATTACTGCCTGCCAGATGGATATAAAAATCAAAGGGTTGTCTTATGAAATTTTAGTAAACGCTCTTAAGCAAGCTGCAGATGGACGTTTACACATCTTAAGCAAACTTACAGATACCATCCAAACACCTAATGTAGATGTGAAAGCACATGCTCCAAAAATGGTAAACCGAACTATTCCTGGCGAATATATTGGTGCGCTTATTGGACCTGGAGGTAAAGTTATTCAGGAGTTACAAAAAGAAACACAAACAACGATTGTAATCAATGAAGACCCTGTAACTGAAGAAGGAATTGTAGAAATTCTAGGAACGAGCCAAGAAGGAATTGATGCTGTTTTAGCTAAAATAGATTCCATAACCTTTAAACCTGAAGTAAACAGCGTATACGAAGTGAAAGTAATAAAAATGCTTGACTTTGGAGCTGTTGTAGAATACATAGAAGCCCCTGGTAATGAGGTATTACTTCATGTATCTGAGTTGGCATGGGAACGTACTGAAAACGTAAGTGATGTGATCAATATGGGAGATGTATTCGATGTAAAATACTTCGGAATCGATTCCAGAACTCGTAAAGAAAAAGTATCTAGAAAAGCATTATTACCGAGACCTCCAAGACCTGAAGGAGACAAAGGGCGTAGCGACAAACCTAGAAACAACAACAGACCTAAAGGAGATAGAAGACCTAAGGCTGACAATAAAGAAGGATAAAAATAGATTTCTTTTTTAGAAAACCAGCACAAAAAGCGCTTTCATGTATTGATGAAAGCGCTTTTTTGTTTTGGATATATACCACAACTCCACATTGATGATGAAGTGATTTTTTGTTGCATAGCAGCGCTACGGAACTCAAAAATTATAAAATTTGGGGTAAAAAATCGTTTTATAAGAAATTGAAAAAAGCTTAAACCACTTCGATTCAAAAAGCTTTACGACTTCTTTATTGGGTATTTTTTTTCTCAATTGCCAATTTGCTAAATGGTAGCGACCTACGCCCATCAGTATTCCAAAGACAAACCTGAACACCTCTCAACTTCCTAGTAAATTTATTCTGTCTGTAGTGCTTTCTTTTTAAAATACAAGTGACTGTACTACTTGTAATAAAACAAAAGCTTTTTTAAAAAGTCAAATAAAAAACTCTAAACTCCTAAATACTGTTGTGAAAAAAAGAAAGAAAATTATTTTTTAACAAAATGTATACAAAAATAGATACGTTACGCACATTGATACATTCTAAAACAGCTTTGATTTTGAGTAATTCCGTAAGTTATCTTATAAGTATTCGACTAATTAACAAGAGGTTTCTACTCAATTCAAAAAATAATTTTACTTTTTTGTAACATTTAGGTAACTCATTACGTATACTTAAATAAAGATGAAAGCTCTGTAGCGTTCATAATATTAAATTTCAAGGATAACATAGATGAGACAACTTAAAATTACCAAGCAGGTAACGAATCGTGAAACTGCATCGCTAGATAAATATTTACAAGAAATAGGAAAAGTAGATCTTATTACTGCCGATGAAGAAGTAGAATTAGCACAACGTATCAAAGCTGGTGATGAAAGAGCCCTTGAAAAATTGACAAAAGCTAATTTAAGATTCGTGGTATCTGTAGCAAAACAATACCAGAATCAAGGATTAACACTTCCTGATTTGATTAATGAAGGAAACCTAGGATTAATCAAAGCTGCAAAACGTTTTGATGAGACGAGAGGTTTTAAATTCATTTCGTATGCTGTATGGTGGATTCGTCAGTCTATACTACAAGCATTAGCTGAGCAGTCTCGTATTGTACGTCTACCATTGAACAAAATTGGTTCTATCAATAAAATTAATAAAACATATGCCTTTTTAGAGCAATCTCATGAGCGTCCACCAAGCGCAGAGGAAATTGCAAAAGAACTAGATATGACCATCAATGATGTAAAAGAGTCTATGAAAAACTCTGGACGTCATGTGAGTATGGATGCTCCGCTAGTAGAAGGTGAAGATTCTAACTTATACGACGTATTGAACTCAGGAGAGTCACCAAACCCAGATAGAACATTATTACACGAGTCATTACGTACAGAAATCGAAAGAGCTTTAGAAACATTAACTCCTAGAGAAGCTGATGTAATTAGACTTTATTTTGGTCTAGGTGATCAGCATCCTATGACGCTAGAAGAAATAGGAGAAACATTCGATCTTACTAGAGAGCGTGTACGACAAATCAAAGAAAAAGCCATTCGTAGATTAAAACATACATCTCGTAGCAAAATATTAAAAACATATTTAGGATAATTTTAATTTTCCTAAATTGCGATTACAAACAGTTTATAACATAACTGTTCGTTTTTTGATTGATGAATGACCTCCGGCTGATTACCGGAGGTTTTTTCTTTTATGTAATGATGCCATGTGCATAACCACTAATAGGTACAAAGCTCGCGACATCTACTAAGGAAGTACCCCAAAGGGAATTTACTTTTTTTTATTAGGAATCAATTGGTTATTCACATAGTACTACTCAAACAATAAATCCTAACTATCGATTCTTTATATAATTTTGTTTTGCAAAACCCATCTCTTTTACAAAACTTCCTAAACCATTGCGCTATTAGTATATTTTTTTTTAATTTCATTATAATGAAGTGATTTTTGAGTTAAGTAGCGGTGCTACGTAACAAAAAAATCACTGCATTTGATTAAAAAATCTTCGATTTTTTCTGAAATCAAAAAAATGTAAACTACTTCATTATCGATAACCAAACCAACAAAGAAAATGTGGAGATCAATCAGTTATGTTAGCACTACAAACCTTAGTTTATCGCCTGATGAAATTAAAGAGTTATTAATTACTACCAGACATACTAATAACCGAAATGATATCTCTGGTATTTTATTGTATGCGGATGGCAACTTTTTTCAGGTTATGGAGGGTAAAAAAGAAGTAATTGATACCATCTTTCAAAAAATTAAAAAAGACTATAGACATGATAACCTTATCAAAATATTTGATCGAGAGACGTGTACTCGATCCTTTTCTGAGTATCATTCTTCATTTATTACAGTCAATGAATCGTATAATAACATAGAACTACGTGCTTTCTTAGCTATAGAAAAACAAAACAACCCTACTGGCTTTAAAAACATTATTTATATGACTAACAAATTTCTAAAGTTATAACACCATTCGTTTTACATAGCTACTCTTCTTCATACATCACGACACAAAAACTTGATTACAAATACATTACAACCTTCTAACGATTAAAATTCTCCACAAGAGTACAAAATACATGTATACTACAGCGAGACGAGAACTTTACCCACATTCGCTTTCTGTTAAACCAGTAAACAATTGTTAAGTCCGTTCGAAAAAGGAATAAAAAGCATTAAGTTATATAAAAAACTAGTATATTTAGTAAAATGCTTAGTATCATATGCTTCACTCAATTGCTTACATAAGCACTGCCAATGATTTATCTCAGTTCGAAGTAAACGAACTGATGCACACTGCCAAACTCAAAAACGATCAACTCAATATCACTGGCATCTTACTTTTTTCGGACAACAATTTTTTCCAAATCATCGAGGGCGATCATTTACTAATCCATGAACTGTTTGAAAAAATAAAACAAGACACTAGACATAGCGATATCATTACTATTTTTAATCGTACAATGCCTGTTCCTTTTTTTACGAGTTTTCAGAATAATTATATGGTGATCAGTAGAAACAAAGATTATCCCGAATTACAACAATTTTTAGAAACGCTACAAGAATCCAACCCACAAGGTTCTGAAAATATAAACTATCTGGCTCATAAATTTATGAAGTTTTCTTAGTGCTCTTCTTGACTTTTTCTTTTTCCTAAAAAATGACTAAAATTCACCTGTATTTCGTTACTTTTTGCATTCGTAGTGCTACTATTAATTTCAAAAAACTACCTTTCAAAGTCAAATTTCTTCTCATTTTCGGTCAAAAATAAAAAGTCCAGATAAGTTCTTACTGTAGTATCTCAACTTAAATAGTATTTTTGCTATAAATCAATACTATTTATGACTTCAAAATTAATAGCTCCATCTGTTTTAGCAGCTGATTTTGCCAATTTGCAAAGAGATATTGAAATGATCAATACCAGCGATGCTGATTGGTTTCATATAGATATTATGGATGGTGTGTTTGTTCCTAATATTTCATTCGGGATGCCAGTATTGCGTGACATTGCTAAACACGCTTCTAAAACCATCGATGTACATTTAATGATTGTAGATCCAGATCGCTATATCAATACCTTTGCAGAATTGGGCAGTGACATTCTTACGGTACATTACGAAGCCTGTACGCATCTACATAGAACCCTACAAGCTATCAAAGATGCAGGAATGAAAGCAGGAGTAGCTATGAATCCACATACGAATGTTTCGTTACTAGAAGATGTGATCAATAGTATAGATGTCGTGTGCATTATGAGTGTCAATCCTGGTTTTGGCGGACAATCTTTTATAGAAAATACCTATCAAAAAGTAGCGCAATTAAAAGAAATCATTCTACGCAAAAACGCAAATACCCTGATTGAAATAGACGGTGGTGTTAGTGACAAAAATGCGAAACAACTAGTAGATGCTGGTGCAGATGTATTGGTAGCAGGTAGTTATATTTTCAAAAGTACCAACCCTATACAAACGATTCAAGATTTAAAAAATCGCATAAAATAATAAGTGACTTAAATATAAAAAAGGCTTTGTATTAATCTTACAAAGCCTTTTTTCTTCTTATTATGAAACCATACAATGGCTTATTAATCATTAGACAATAAACTAAGTATATACCAGAATAGTAGCATTAAAGAAGCAAACAATCCCAAAGAAGCTCCTACATACTGGTCTTCTGAATACTTATGTACCATATTAGAAGTTTGGTACAAAATAGATGCTGAAGCCAATAAAACCATTCCTGCGCTGAACCATAACCCTAAGTTAAATCCAAATAGCATTCCTGCTATAATCAATCCTATAGCGATAAAGCTTCCTATAGTAATTATCGATCTTAAGAATGAAAAGTCTTTTTTAGTGATCAGTACTACGCCCGATAATCCTGTAAATAATGACAATGTAAGGATTGATGCTTGGTACAGGATATTGTCCCCTCCGCTCTGAGAAATCGCCATAGCGATAAAGATCAATGGGATAAAAATAAAAGCTTGCGCTACTACATAAAGAACCAATCCCATGTATTGCTTTTTTAAATCATGTGTGGTATGTGCCATTTTCTCTGCATAATTAGTAGCGAACATAAAACCTCCTAGCATTAATAACCATTTCCACCCAATAGTCATCGATAAGGCAAATTGCACGATCGGCTCAATCTGAAGAAATAGCCATTCTACGATCACAAATAGCAATACGGCCATTGCCAGATGTGTATATGTCTTTTTATAAAATGTTACTCTTTTTTCGTCTGCCAATGCACTAACCATCGGCCCTACTTGTTTAAACTCTTCCATTCGTTTCCTTTTTGTTTGTTATTGTTTAGTGTTATAAATATACTTGTTATTACGATTGTTTGTCGGCAAAATAGTTGAAATTTAACATCTGCATCACATAAGTATGTAATTCTGGAAATTCTGCTTTTAACGTATCAGGAGATTCCATAAACACTTCTACTAATACTGCTATAAACTCGAACTTGTCTGTAAATGCATACGCTCTCAATACATTCGTAGCTACAAGTTGGTTTCGCACTTCCTCAGAAGCCAAATAGGCTTCTAATTCCAAAAACGCTTCATAAAAAATAGCAGCACTTACATTATTGTCTCTTAATGCTCCGTAATGAATCGCATGTGTGATTTCATGTATCCCTAGATTAATACCATCTTCTGCATCTGAATTACCTTCTACAAAATGCTCCCATGAGAGGACTATCGCCTTAGACGCAGGATTGAACTCTCCATTATTGTCAGTTTGGGTAAACTTTGAATAATAGGTAGATGGATAAATAATAATCGTTTCTACATAGGTCAACAAATAATGCCGCATCCCGAAAGTTAGCTGTACGAACATCGTACTGATTTTCATTTTTTTATCGGCATCAATTACGATTCCTTCTCTTCCTATAAAAGTAGTCGTCTCTAAAAAACAAGCCACCCTATGCTCGAAATAGGTTTGGTGTTTTTTATGCAAACGCTTGTAAAACGAATCTGCTTGTAATAGTACTTGCAAATCTGCTGGCAATCGTTTTTGAATCGGGTAAAAATGCACAAAAAAAGGCTTTTTATACTTAGCAGCATATAGTGTTTCTAAATATTTAGATACATAAAATGTACAAATAGCTACAATACAAAATACCAATAACAGCGCTACTGAATTGGGTAACAGCGGTACTGGATCTGCTGGATTGGCTTGCAAATACATAAAGATCGTATTCAAAGAGTTGGGGTTATGGGATTTACGAAATTGCAAAATAGCCTTTTTTAAGCAAAAATGCTGTTAAAAGACTGTTGTATTGATCATTAACATATTCTAAACACATAATATGCTTTACATATAAGTGTCATAATCACCCAAAACGTTACCCCCCTTTAGCTGATTTTTTTCAAAAAGAATAGAACTGCACAAATATCTTATGTCTTTTTTGCGTTAGGGATCGCAGTGGAAATCCCACAGCCCGACGGTAGGAGGTGCGAGGAATTGTAGCGGAGAGCCCGACCCTTGTGGTAACGCCCAACTCAGAAAAAATACTAAAGAAATTAAATCTCGCAACTATCGTCGCACTGCAATGGAATAATTTTGCGTTTTACCGCCAATTCGTTGTATGCATAGTCGCCTAATCCTGTAATTTTAAGCAGATAAAATACGGGAAGTACTACCCAACATAGAGGAAGTCGACAAAAAATAGCGAACAATGAGGCATATCCATAAATCCACTGCTTGCCATCGGTAGTGGTCGCCATTTTTTCTTTGGCTAAGTTGTAATCTATCTTAGGGTATGCGGCATTGTCTCTTAGTTTTTGAGGGATGATGAGTCCTAACCAATCTAAACTGCCTACGATACCTATAAATCGTGTACAATTAGGACACCAATTGTCATAAAATACATTTAATTTCTTCATAATAGCTAATTTTAATCCACCTGTGTAAGCTACAAGTGGGTTATTGAAACATACTTTTTTTAGAGGGTGTTTTTTCTGTTTTCCGAAACTTACTTTTGGTTTGAAACCTCAGAAACAAACTGAGCATAAATTGTCGTTCTCTAGCTAGGTATTCGCGTTCGTACTGAAAATCGGAGGCTTCGATGGTAAGAATTTGTTTTCGAGTCTGAAAAGGATCTGTCACTGAAAACACCAAGTTCCCCTTGTTTTTAAACACTTTTCTAGAGATTCCAAACTTAAAAAACTGCATGTCCTGAGAGCGCATTTGATAGGTTTCTTGTCGCCCAGAACGATAGGTCCAACTTAGCTCTACCTTAAAAGGTTTCCATCTAAATATATTATTCAGCGTAGCATCTAAGGCATACATCGTATTGGAATTGGCTGCATCTACTCCTACTACTTTACTATACTTAGCTTGCGTACCGATATTGGCATACCACCAAGAGGCAGGCTTGAAATTATAATAGATTTCTGCACCGTATCGAGTACCGCTACCTATATTTTCGGGTTTCGTAACCGTAATGCCGTCTTGATTCGTTGTTTCATATTGTATGATCCCTTGACTATGCCTACCATACAGTGAGGCGATCAAGGTAGACGTATCAAACTCTTTGATATATTCCAATTCCCAATTATGCTCGGTTTGCGGTTGCAAATCAGGATTTCCTACCTGAATTCGCTGTATATCTACACTGGTATTAAAGTTGTTTAAAAATCGTAATCTCGGATAGCGAACTCGCTTAAAATACCCTGCGCTGATTTCATCGGTAGTACTGATTTTGTACTCTACATTCACTGTAGGTAATAGATCGGTAAACGTGGTTTTTTGAGTTTGCCCTAATGTTTTGGACGTAAGCTCGCGTGTTAGATGTTGTAGTCTAGCGCCGATTCTATATTCAAAATTACCGATGTCCTGCTCATACTCTACAAACCCCATGTGGTTGTTTTGTGCAAAACGAATGTCATTCGTGCTAGCACTGGTAGCTGTAGCGGCTTCAAAATCCTGATCTTGATCCAATACATTCGTAGTCAGTTCGTAGCCTGTACTCAGGGTTACATTTTCTCCTATACGCTGCTGGAATTTGGTTTCTACCTCTAAGGCAGATTGACTAGAGGCTTCGGCAGACTGCGAGTTATCTACGGCTGCTGTTTGTGTAGTAGTTTCTTCGAACACCTCTTTTTTGTCCGATGATTCATATTCATACTGCACCTCTATTTCTAATTCATTTCTATCTTTGACCAATTCGATTTCGTATTCTAATTCTTGGGTAAAGGAGAAAGACTGCATATCACGGTCTCTAGATTGCTCAGTAAACAAGGTATCCATACCTGTATCAATCGATCGATTCCCCATAAAATCGATGGAATGTGTGTCTGTAAAAAACGATGTATTCCCTACCAACTCACTTCTGGAATTAGGCTTAAATTCATAGCCCAATTCTGCAAAATGAGTTGTTCCTGTTTGTTCGCGTCGATTGTCTTCGTGCTGTGTGGTTGTTCCTTCTTGTAAGCGCTCCTGTTCTCTACTACGCAATTGATTGGTATTATTTACTCCATACAATCCATAGAGATCCCATTTGTCTGTACGTGTGGTGAGGTGGATGCCTCCTTTTTGTATCCAAGGATAGCCTATGCCTAGATTAATCCCTCCGTTGAGCCCTTTTTTGGCTGTTTTTTTAGTAATGATATTGATTACTGGTTTTCCTCCGCCTTCACTGGCAGAAGGATTAGTCACGACTTCGATTTTTTTGACCATATCACTCGGCAGCAATTGCAAAGCTTCTTTTTTGGTCAAGCTCGAACTCCTCCCATTAATTCGCACTCTAGGTTCTTGTCCTCTGATTTTTATCGCTCCTTCTATATCTACCATTACGGTAGGGATATAACTTAATAAATTAGATACCGAACCGGCCAGTTCCCCTACTCCTTTGGGAATGGTAAAAATCTTTTTTCCATTCTTTTTCTCTAGTTTGTATTTTTTCTGGGTGATCATTACCTCATCCAAGGTAGTTGTAGCAACAGCTTTCATAGGGACTACAGGCAGTTCATAGCTACGATCTGTAAACCGATCATACTGTATTTGTTTTTTTTCGGTGGCGTATAATCCCATATAAAAAGACAATAGGTAGTTTCCCTTATCAAATTGTATTCGATATGTACCATCTGCCCCAGTTTGTACTGTCGTAATAGCTGTATAGCTTTCTACAGCTACTACAGAGACATATACCCCTTCTAGCGGTTGCTGTGTTTGGGCATCTATCACCGTACCGCTAATGGTATAGGGCGTTTCTTGCGCTAGTGCAGTCATACCGCCTATCCATATGAATAGCAACAGGATGTTCCTTACTTGATCCTTTATATGCATTTTGTTTTCTTATTTAAAAATATTGATCAGATGATGTCTATTAATACCAGATGCTATACACAGAAATGAGCTGTATGCTACTCTGCGGTAATAGTGGTCTGTATGCTGTCTAGCACTGTCTGTAATTGATGATCCTCCTTACCCAGCACCTGTGCTAAGCTAGGATCGATCTTATGATCAGGCTGTGTGCCATATCCATCAAACAAATGCCCATTAGACTGAAATGAAAGCATGTGCGACAATGCAATTCTCAGTTCGGGCAGATCCAACTTATACGCTTTAGACATCCCACTAGAGCCATCTGTGCAGACTCCTGCCAGTTGTACTCTAGGCAATCCTTTAAACGCTGCGGCAAATACACTGGCAGCACTAAAGGTTTTTTCATTGATCAATATGTATACTGGTTTCTCATAATAATAGGACGCAGCGCGTTTCTGTCCAGTAAGTACCATATAATGTGGTGGTGTAAACAATCGATCATCAATTGCTACAGAAGGCACAAATCGCTGTCTAAAACGATCAATCGCCTGCTGTTCTGAAACCGTAAAATATTCGTATGGATGTAATAAGCGAATTGCAAATCCTTTTTGCACATCATCTGTCAATTTTCCTTTATAGCGTGCTACATTGGCTACCCAATGTGTATTGGGCGGCACCAGATAATTAGCAAAAAAAGCGAGCAACTCCCTATTCCCTCCTGTATTATTTCTGATATCTATCACTAAGGCATTACTCTCTTTAATCGTTTCCATTTTTTGGGTCAGCCATTCAAAAAAAGCAGGTTGTTTATCCTTTCCATACATCAATGGCAATTGTAGATACGCTATCTGGTTTGGATACCATCGAAATAGTTGTTCTCTTACTGCTGCTTCTGTTATTTCGATATCGGACTTGTCCGCAATATCTTTCCATTCATTTCTACGAGTCACCATAGGTAATCGTAGTATCGTATCTTGTGTAGCATCCATACGACTCAGCGTTACTGCTAGGGTATCAGTACTTTTTAGTGCTGTATTGTATTTATAAATTTTATTCAGTTTTCGTACGCCTTGTAGTAATCTTGCTTTTTTAGGTGCGTAAGCATCTTTAGAGTTATACGTAGCGATATATGTCATAATAGGAGCGCCATTAATCGCTTTGAGCAATGGATAATCTGGGTGGTAGATCGCAAAGCTCTCTCCTTCTTTGCGAAGTGCCACCACCTGATCATCTGCTAATGGAGCAGCTGTAAACGGAAAATAGATCCGTTCCTTTTTCTCGCAATCTGCCAGTAACTTCGTTCTGTGATGCCGGTCGCCTAATGCCGCAATACTTTTCTTAAGCTGTGCATGCAATACTGGCTTACTGATACTATCCATATCCGCTATCGAGGCCTTCAATGTTTCCAGCCCCCCTACGACCCGATCTGTATGCAACTCCCAATACGGAGAATACATTTCGAGTAAGGTCTGTACCTGATCGATTGCTGTATATGCTTCTGCCTGAGAGAGCGTACAGCTAGCTGTACGCGTTTCACAACTTAGACAGGATAGTATCAATCCAATACTTATACTCTTTATAATAAAGCGATAGCTCAAAAAATAGAATGTACAATGGTTTTTCATCTATGTATCAATAGTTTTTTAAAGTCAGTAAGCATGCATCTAAGCAGTATTTCATTTGCTACAGCACATATACCTCTAGAAACTTGCGTTTTCTATGTAATATAACAGTTCCTGCCATGGTACTTTGATAAACTGTAGTACGATAAATGCAATGATATAGTAGGGTCTGATCTTAGCCGTCGATTGTGCTATCCCTAATAATAAGAGTATAGAACTAAATCCGATAACAGGAAAGATAAAATAGGTTCCTATACAGAAAATAATCAATGAAATATCCTTTGCATTGCTATCCTTCTTCCCTCCTAAAAACAAGATCGATACTAAAAACTCTACAACCAGACCAAATACCTGAAAGATATAAATCGAGGTTGCCATTAGTGGAGTTGATTTTAGTTGTACAAAACTCTGATGAATCGGCAAGGCATTGAGCATCGTCATCGACTGCTTGCTTTTGTACAGTAATTCTACAGGAATATCCGTTAGGAAATGCGTGATCAGCATAAATCGACTGTCGAATAAAAAGCGGCCGTGTAGAAAACCAGGAGTTAGAAATTCATTCAGCACTTTCTGCACTACCGCAAAAAGCATGACCAATCCGATGAGTAGCTTAGAATTGGCACGGATATATTCCGTGTCCTTTTCTAGCCATAGATACATCGTAAGCAGCAGCACCCAATACATAAATAAAATCTTATGATTATCGAGCATATACCACTGTAAGCTATTGGACAGTAGTAATACGGAGATGATTATACCCCAAAATAACTTATTCCCCGCATATTTTCCGAATACCAACATGAGTGTACAGGTAATTCGCATTAAAATCTGAGCATTCCACCCAGTACTACCATCCAGCACCAATAACATCAAAGAAAATTTGAATATTAATTCTTCATATCCCGGTTTTAATGGCACATTATATTTATCTATAAACGTATGTATTTTTGTAAGCATGATATTGTGATTCTAAATAAATGATACTAGTTCGTTACCTCTATTTCCTTGAGGTATGATTTTTTATACAACAGACCTTCTTCATAAAAATCAGTGTTATAGAGTTTTATTTTCACTCTTTCTATCTTTGTGGCATTGCCAGCGATCGCCATTTTTTCATTTTGGTAATGTCTCGGCGTATATATCGTATGGTAGAACTCTGGATTTTTTTTGAGCTGCTCGTACGTACGTTTGTCCAAGTTCTTAGGAGTTTCTTTGATCGTATCAGGTTGCAGATACGAAGTCGCAATTAGTTTTCCTAAGCGTTCTAGTTTTCGTTCTTTAGGATAATTCAATGTGGATTTCAGGAAGTTTTTAGAAATAGGTAGATCGAATTTATTAGCTACCACATTGATTAGGATAGAATCGCCATTTGCTTTATAGCCTACAGCCGTAATATTTGCCTTTTTATTGGTCGAAAACATACCAAAGCCCCCTCCCTTCCATGGAGTTAATGTGTCAAATTGGGAATTATACATCTGTATGACTGCTACTACAATGAGTAGTACACAGACGAGTCGATTTTCTAGTGATTGTAAGAATTTCATACCTACTTATTTTTTTATGTGTTCAATGCTCAAAAAGCGTTGTTATCTAGTTTTTTGATTGCTTTGGGCGTTACCCAAGGGTCGGGCTATCCGCTGCAATTCCTCGCACCTCCTAAGGTCGGGCTGCGGGATTTCCACTACTATCCCTAACGCGGTAATACGTGTCATATCGGTTATCGTTAGATAATATAGTAGCCATTGGTAAAGAACTGGAGGTAGTCTCATACCTCCAGTAACAATAACCTATGTATCAGAAGAATTAAAAAATTACTAATTCGCCGAATTCTGCAAGAAGTTCTGAGTCTGGTTCTTCCTCTCGGCATTCTGGTTCTGCCATAATTTCTGTACCAGAACCTGTATATATAGCAGCAATATCAGACGTAGGAGTACCTTCTAAAGAAGTAAAAGATATAAATCCTACTAAAAAAGCCCCCATGACAGTATAAAATAAACCTTTAGTTTTCATGATGAATTAGTTTTTAAAAATGAGCCTACTCTTTTCAGGTTTTTCGGCAGCGACCTTATTAATAACACAAGGTGTTTTTTACAATCTATTACCTATCTACAAACTCAAATTGTTACAAGCTGTTCATTGCGGGATGTGATGCTGCAACAATAGTTGTAGCCCTTCCTGTGTGTGAACAAGAAGCTATCATCCTACAATACGTAAAAAACACCTTGTGTACTTATAAGATCTGATTAACGATCTGCCATATCGATAAGTGAAGTAGACTCTTCTCTGTGCTCGATGTTATCTTCTTCTTCTTCGCACTCTTCTCCCCAGAATTCTGCACCAGCAGCACCAGGAGAAACCGCTACGATATCAGAAGCAGTAGTACCTTCGAAAGAAGTAAAAGAAACGAAGCCTAGTAAAAAAGCCCCCATAACAGTGTAAAATAAACCTTTAGTTTTCATAATAAATTAGTTTTAAAAAAACGAAGTGGTTTACACTTTTTGCGATTTGCTGTAAAAACGATGTTCACTGAAACCGAAAAAGTGTACATCACTTCAATCAGCCTACTCTTTTTAGGTTTTTCGGCAGCGACCTCATTTATAAACACAAGGTGTTTTTTAGAAAACTTGTAGAGTATCGACCGTAGTCTACAATCACAAGCCGTTCGTTTTTTGATGATGATTCAATACATTTCTAGAAACGATTTTTCTTGTATGCTAGACGTCGCCTAGCTTATTCGAAAACAAAAAACACCTTATGTCTAATTTAGAATAGCATCGCCTGATTAGTATGCAGCGACAGCAAAAATAGAAGTAGCCTCTTCTCTGTGCTCGATGTTGTCTTCTTCTTCTTCACCTTCTTCTCCCCAACGCTCACCGTTAGCATCGTTTACAGATACCGCAGCTACATCAGCAACAGTAGTTCCTTCGAAAGAAGTGAATGATGCAAATCCTAGTAAGAAAGCCCCCATAACAGTGTAAAATAAACCTTTAGTTTTCATAATAAATTAGTTTTTAATAAATAAGCCTACTCTATTCAGGTTTTTCGGCAACGACCTCATCAATTGCGCAATGATATTTTTTAAAGCTTGCGAATGACAGATACTAATTGCCACAAGCTGTTCGTTTTTTATGATGCTCAAAAACAAGTGTATTTTAAATTCCCATGTATGTATTTGATGAAGTACCCGAGGGGAATTTGTTTGTTTTTGATGAGACAAATATACCGCCATGAAAACGTGCCAATCAAATGGTCTTTCTTTAAATTCCAGAAAACAATACACGGAATTCCAGAATTTAATGCAGTATATAAACACAAAAAAACGCGACTCTTTTTTTTTACATGTATATAAACCCCTAACAAGAAATCACCCACAAACCACTAAAAAACAATTAATTACCCACAAAACATTCAAAAAAGCACTTTCTTAAAGCTTTGTAAAAAAGCATAGCTGCACATTTTTTGTTACTTTTAGACCTCTCAACAAGAGAAAATTCTAAACTCAACTTATTATGCGTATATCTACCATGGCTACCCCCCATAATATTTGTTTTTTGTCCTTGTTTTTTGCGGTGCTTTTTTTTCACAGCCCTGTATCGAGTCAATCCAATCCATATATGTATGGAGATAGTACGTATCATATACTCAATAGAAACTTTTATAAAACCCCAACATTAGATTCTGTGACTTTACACTCCCAAATCACCAACTATCTGCAACTCGCTAAACAAAAAGACGATCCTTATAACACATCGCTTGCTTATTTACTAATAGGTAAACTACATGCTACACATCCACCTATGCAATTGACCTATATAGACAGTGCTATTGCAGCCCGCAAAAGAGTCATTCCTAATACAAAACTAGAAGCTTTTTATACGGATAAGGGACTTATCGAAGAACGAAGAGGAAATTTTAAAAAAGCCTTACAGCACTATTTAGAAGCGCTATCAGAAGCCAAAAAATCCAATAACACGAATTACCAATTTATTAGCAAGCTCAACATTGGATTACTCAAAAGAAAACTAGGGCGCTATACCGAAGCCAAAGTCTTGTTTAAAGAATGCTTGGCCTATGAAGAAAGTTTTACAAATAAAACGCATGGTGATAGCATCTCCTACTTAGGTACCTTATCCGAATTAGTTGCCGCCTATCGATTAAACAAAGAATTAGATTCTGCCAAAATCTATAATGATATCGGACTCCAATGGATCAAAAACAAGCCAAATGCATATATCGTAAAACTTAATAAAGGCATCTTAGCATTTTATGACCAACGCTATACAGAGGCAAAGGCAACCTTAGAACGGATTCTTCCTGACTTTTTAAAAAAAGAATCTCAGGCATATTATGACTATTACAATCTAATCGATGCCTATTATTACCTAGGAGAAACTCATAATCAATTGGGCGAAAAAGAAACTGCCCTCAAGTATTACAAAAAAATAGATTCGCTTTCCGAACACATGCAGTACATCATCCCTAGGAATAGAGAAGCTTATTTACGCATCATTAATTATTACAAAACGACAAATAACCCAGCGCAACAATTGGCATACACCAATAAACTGATTACTGTAGATAGCATTCTGACTGCTAATTATAAATTTATCAGTGATAAGTTTACCCAACATGATAAAAAAGAATTACTAGCCGATAGCAAACAGCAGCTCGAAACCGTTGAATCCTTTAATACCAGATACAAATATTTTATCATCCTCTTAGGCTGTGTATCTTTAGGGATTATTGTACTCCTGATTCGTCAGTACAAAAAGCGAAAACTATACGAGCAAAAATTCGATGTCTTGATGCAAAAGCAGCAAGAAGCTGCCACCACCGCTGCTTCTAATACCGTTACTGAGGCAGCAACTCCTACGCAGCCCACCGCCGAAGCCATAGGTATCTCAGAGGAACTCGTAGAAAAACTCGTGTCACAGTTTGATAAATTCGAACACAAACGAGGGTTTACCAGAAAAAATATTACTACCTCCTCCCTCGCCAAAGAATTTCATACCAATTCTAAATACGTTTCTAAAGTCATTCATCATCATAAAAACAAGAGTTTTACAGAATACATCAATGACCTTAGAATCGATTATGCCATGCAGCAATTGGCACTAGACTCTAAGTTTAAAAATTATACGGTCAGAGCCATTGCCGATGAAATTGGGTTTAGCAATCCACAATCTTTTTCTAACTATTTTTATAAAAAGAACGGAATTTACCCTTCGTTCTATATCAAAAAAATCAAACAACAGCCACAAGTACAACAAGATCCTAATAACTAAACCGTGTTGTTTTACCGAATTCCGTCTAGAATTCATATTGACTGCCAAAGTAGATGATAATAGAGAAACTAGTTATAGTCATATAAATTAATATGTACCCAAAAAAACACCTCTTTGTTATGATTATAGTTTTTAATTACAAAAAAAGGTTGATGAATCCATTCCCAATAGAACTCGGAAGTATAAAATCCCAACGCCTGCTTCTACACGCATTGCACTCCTTATTACATTCCCCAAAACATCTTATAAACTACCCTTATCCATTATCGATTGCACTGACAAAATTGTAGCGACATCTGTACACATGGCTATAATTATATAACTATACACGAATAGTAGTCGCTAAAAAACGCTACAAAAAACGGAATTTACAGCAGGAAGTCCCAGAAAAAACAAAACACCAAAAACCCTTATAAATCAACATTTAAGCCAACAACAAATACATGAAATTCTGGAATCTAAAGAAGCTTCTGTTGAGGGAATTCTTTTTTAGCACTAGATTAGCAGTCTAAAATTATTAAAACACCGAAGTCATGAAATTAAATGTAAAAAAAATTAAAATCGCTAAATTAACACCAGACAATGCCAGAGCCATCCGAGGAGGACAAATTGCCGATGATGTACTCAATGATAATGCTGATAAAAGTAGAGATGGAGATCCGCGATGTGGCAAGACAGAACCTGTTGTAGACTAATCCAGCACTAACTAATTCCCCTATGTATAAAAAACTCTTTTTGTTACTGATCGTATGTTCTTGTGCTAGAAACATAAAAAAAAGCAACCTAATCGCTGGAAAAGAAAGCATCGATACCTATCACGGGGTATCGATTAAAGATCCCTACCGTAACCTAGAAAACTTAAAAGATAGCACCGTGCTTGAATGGTTACAATCACAGGGGAAAATAGCAGACACTGTATTGGAAACGATTCCAAACAGAGACCGACTGGTTCAATGGCAAAAAGAGTTTGACATACAACAATCCGCCGCTACTTGGGGACTACGAATCACTAAAAACGGGCAGTATTTTTATGCCAAAAAAGCAAATGGAGCTACTCATTACAGTCTCTATTACAGAAAAAATTACGACGCTGCAGAAGAACTGTTGTTCGACAGTAGTAACTACCACGAGAAGGAAGGTGCTACCTATTTTATCGATTATTTTAGACCCAATTGGCAGGGAGATAAAATAGCGGTCTCTGTCGCTAAAGAAGGAGGCAAAGAAGTGTCTACCCTCTTAGTGATCGATGTAGCGACCAAAACCATCGCCCGAGATAAAATTCATAACAGTATTGCTGGAATGACTGGAGGTATCCAATGGGTACCCGATGATAGTGGGTTTATCTATCTAAAAGTGCCTATTACAGATCCGCAACATCCTGATTATTTATTAAACACCAGTGCTACCCTCTACAATCTAGACAAAGGAATACAGCAGCAACAAACAGTTTTTTCGAAACAACATGATCCTGCATTACCGCTGAAAGCGGCTGATTTTCCTATCGTTTCTTTTTTGGGAGAACAAGCACCAATCGTATTAGGGCTAGCAGAAGGTTCTTCGCTATTTCATGATACGTATTACAAAGAGACAGCAGCCCTAACGAGTGCTTCGACACCTTGGAAGTTACTCTACAAAAAAGCAGATAAAGTAAAGAAAATCGCCATCAATCAAAACGACGAACTTATATTTCTCTCTGCAAAAGGGGCTTCTAATTACCAGCTTTGTAGCACCAAACGCACTGCTCCTAATTTTGACACACCCAATGTATTAGTACCTGTATCGAGTACGGAGGTGATCGACAATTTTGTACTCACCAAAGACGGAATCTATTTTGTACGCCTTAAAAATGGAGTACAAGCCTCTCTACATTACCTGAGTCAGGGGATCGAAAAAGAAATCACACTTCCTAAACCCGCAGGTAAGATGTATCTAACTTCTAGAGGCATTCATCAAAACAATATACAAGTGCATATCGGAGGATGGCTTAATGATATAGAAGCGTATGAATACAATATCTACAGCAATGTATTCACCCCTAAATCATTAGTTCCTGTGTACAAACATCCTGAGATCGAGCAACTCACTGTGACTACGATAGAAGTTCCCTCTCATGATGGAACGAAAGTGCCTGTATCCATGATTCATAAAAAGAATCTGGAAAAAAACGGTCAGAATCATACGCTTTTTTATGGCTATGGTTCTTATGGGGGCGGTATCAAACCTTTCTACTCGCCTGGATTTTTACTTTGGGTGATCGAGGGAGGCGGTGTATTGGTCATTGCCCATGTCCGTGGAGGTGGCGAAAAAGGAGAACAATGGCACAAAGCAGGATTTAAAACCACCAAATCCAATACTTGGAAAGACATGATCGCTGTCACTGAACATGTGATGAACGAGGGAATCACCACTCCAGAAAAATCTGCTATCTGGGGGTCTAGTGCAGGAGGCATCTTAGCAGGTAGGGCTATGACCGCTCGTCCTGATTTGTACAGTTCCGTAATTCTCACCTCTCCAGCGCTCAATATGCTACGCTGTGAGATACAACCCAATGGACAAAATAGTATCAAGGAATTCGGTACGGTAGAAATCAAAGAAGAATTCGATGCTTTATTGGATATGGACTCCTATCATCATATCCAATCTGGAGAAGACTATCCTGCCACGCTAATTACTGCGGGTATGCAAGATGGCCGTGTGGTAGTATGGGACCCTGCTAAATTTGCTGCTCGCTTACAAGCAGAAACAGGATCGCAAAACCCCGTGCTATTCGACGTAGATTTTCAATTAGGCCATACTGCTAGTAATGGATCTTCATTAGAAGCCTATGAGTTTTATGCCAATCCGATTGCGTTTGGGTTATGGCAAACAGGACATCCTGATTACCAACCTTACTAATTGCCCGCCTATAAAATATATGCCTAAGAAATTGCTGCGTTAGGGATAGGAGCGGCATCCTTTTTTGGTTTTCTGAAAAACCAAAAAAGATATAGCGGATAGCCCGACCCTTGTGGTAACGCCCAAAACAATAGCATACACATCAGACAATGGATGCATTGCGGCACAACAACTTATAATTAAAAGTTAAACTATCGGGATATGATAGTAATACTATTATATTTGCAATCGCTATGAAACCATTGTCTATACATATCACTATAGATCCTGCATTGTATACTAAGGATCCTGCCTCCTCTGAACTGGGGAAAAAGATGGTGCAGAAAAGTATAGAAATGATCGATGAGATGGGGTTCGAAAAGTTTACGTTTAAAAAACTAGGAACTGCTATCGGGTCTAACGAAAGTTCCATCTACCGCTATTTCGAGAGCAAACACTCACTATTGGTATACTTAGTGAGTTGGTATTGGAGTTGGGTAGAGTACAAACTTGTGTTTGCGACGACCAATATCACGGATAGTAGAGAAAAACTAGCTAAAAGTATTCGGATTCTAACCGAAAATGTGACAGAGGATCACGCTTTTTCCTTTGTAAATGAAGTGATACTGCATAAAATTATCATTGCAGAATCGTCTAAAGCATACCATACCAAAGATGTAGATACAGAGAATCAAAAAGGGTTCTATAAAACCTATAAGCGTGTTGTACAGCTTGTGAGTGATATGGTATCGGAAGTAAACCCTGATTTTGAATTCCCTACGATGCTTATTTCTACCCTGATTGAAGGGGTGCATCACCAACGGTATTTTTCGGAACACTTACCTGCCCTGACCAATGTCACTGAAGGCGAAGATTGTGTCATGAGATTCTATAACCAACTTGTTTTTAACACCATTCTATGAAAGCACGAAACGCACATACCTATTGGTGGTCTAAAATAAGTTTTGTGGTCATCATTCTTCTATCCATGGGGGTACAGACGAATATCAAAACCCTTTTGTTACTACCAGAAACCAAAATGGAACTGGTAAAAAAAAATATCGAAGATAGTTCTGAAGAGGAAGAGAGTGTACATGAAAAAGACATGGAACTATTCATTACTAGCTATGCGTATCTAGCACCGTATGACCCTACAACACAGACAGGGGTCGAAACACAGGAGCCTAGTCATACCAATATCTATTTAGAAATTATCCTCCCCCCTCCTGACTTCCTATCATAGGACGTATTTTTTGGGACAGCGTAGCATGATTACTAATGGTATCATAACTATTTGATACAACAGGCTGTTACTCATATTCCGAAATGACTCCTTATTTTCGCTATCATATTAGTAGTACAGCGTAAGTTTTAGAACACTTACCTACTCAGGGAAAACAAACACGTACAGAATGTATTCTGTCACCTATTTAATTTTTTATACGTTTTTAAAAAATGAAAGAAATCATGTCGCCATGGAAGCGTTTTGTAGGGCTTTTAAAATTGGACAAAAAAGACATCCGTCAGATATTTTACTATGCTATTTTCGAAGGGTTGGTCGCATTGACCCTACCACTGGGAATACAGGCTATTATTAACCTCATCCAAGGAGCACAGGTATCTACCGCGTGGATCGTATTAGTTGCACTCGTAACTCTGGGAGTGGCTTTTCAGGGCGTACTACAACTAATGCAGGTACGCATCCTAGAAAATATGCAGCAAAAAATATTTACGCGTGCCTCTTTTGAGTTTGCATATCGCTTTCCGAAAATAAAAATCAGTGAATTGCGCAATTACTATCCGCCAGAATTAGCCAATCGATTCTTTGATGTACTGACCATCCAAAAAGGATTGTCTAAGATACTGATCGATTTTCCGTCTGCCGTATTACAAATTGTATTTGGATTAATGCTCCTCTCTTTTTATCATCCGTTTTTTATCATTTACGGTATTTTACTGATTGTACTGATCTATATCGTATTTAAGTTTACGGCTAAACGTGGTTTAGACACCAGCTTGATCGAATCTAAAAGTAAGTATCAGGTAGCACACTGGATACAAGAGGTATCGCGCTCTATTATTAGTTTTAAACTATCGGGTTCTACCAACTTAGCAATGTCTAGAAATAATGTACTGACTACTAAATATCTAGAAGCTAGAGAAAATCACTTTAAGATCCTCATCCTGCAATTTATCCAACTCATAGGCTATAAAGTATTGGTTACAGCGGGACTATTGGTCATCGGAGGATTATTGGTACTGAATCAGCAAATGAATATCGGACAGTTTGTAGCCTCTGAGATCATTATTTTATTAGTGATCGGATCTGTAGAAAAATTAATGAAAGGACTCGAATCATTCTACGATGTATTAACATCTCTAGAAAAAATAGGACAAGTGGTAGATAAGGAACTAGAATCCCAAACAGGAGAAGATCCATTTGCTTGTGATATGCCATTAGACATAGAGTTTGACAAACTAGGATACCGAACTCCCGAAGGAAAAGCCATTCTACGAAACATCAGTTTCGATATTAAAAAAGGAAATACTGTATTGGTCAATGGACCTTCTGGAGCTGGTAAGACCACTATTCTAAAAATGCTAGCAGGACTCATCGTTCCTACCAGCGGTGCTATGTATGTAAACAATACTTCACTAAAAGGAATCAAGCTCAATGCCTATCGTACGCATGTCGGACAGGTACTGCCACAGCAATATCCATTCGAAGGTACTATTAGAGATAATATCACACTAGGTAGAGAGGATGTGACTGAACAGCAACTCAATGATATCTTAAAAAATATCGGACTACTCCCCTTTATCAAAGAGCAGACCCAAGGAATAAACACCATCATCAATACCGATGGGCAGCAAATCCCATATACTGCTTCTAAGCGTATCATTCTAGCCCGTGCTATTATTCACAACCCACAATTATTATTACTCAAAGACCCTTTAGAACATTTCGAAGAAAAAGAAGCCGAAGACATTATTAAATTCCTCACCAAGGAAGAACACCCATGGACCGTAGTGGTATCGAGTTACAATAAGTTATGGAAAAAATACAGTACCAAAACGATCGAAATCTCTGAAGGAACTCTTATTTCTAAACCCGACAACAATGCTTAATATTTCTAATAATCCACTGCATAATAAAATATCCTTAGAGGGCTATACTGCTTTCAAAAAGGCATGCCGATCTGGACATTATACCTATTTCAATAGGTTATTGGGAGTAGCTGCTATAGTACTGCTGATCGTACTGTTCCTACCGTGGACACAGAATGTAAATGGAAATGGTTTTGTCACCACGCTAACTCCTGGTCAACGACCACAAACCATCCAATCTGGTATTCCTGGACGTATCGAAAAATGGTATGTTCAAGAAGGGGATTATGTAAAAAAAGGAGACACCATTTTATACATCTCCGAAATCAAAAATGAATACCAAGATCCTAAACTATTAGAGCGTACCCAACAACAACTTGCTGCTAAGAGTCAGTCTGTGATCTCGTATCAAGGAAAGGTCAAGGCGCTTAAAAATCAGGTAGTAGCCTTACAAAATGAACGTAGCCTAAAGTTATCGCAAGCGACGAACAAGCTACAACAAGCACGCCTAAAGATAAAAAGTGACAGTATCGATCTCCTAGCCGCACAGACCAATGAGACTATTGCGCAACGGCAGTACGATCGTACCGTGACCCTACAAGCCGAAGGCATTAAAGCCGTAAAAGATGTAGAAACCAAACGCCTAAAATTACAAGAAACACAAGCGAAGCTAGTGTCTCAGGAAAATAAGTTATTGGCGAGTCGGAATAAAGTGATCAATGCGCAATTAGAAATCAATCGTATTGCAGCTACCTATGCCGATAAGATCGCTAAATCTACGAGTGACCGTTTTACCGCAGAATCGGATCAGTTAGAAACCCAGGTACAGGTCACCAAACTCGAGAACAAGTCTACCAATTACGCCATGCGTTCTTCCTTATATTACATCACTGCACCGCAAAACGGGTACATCAATAAAGCGATCAAAAGTGGTATCGGAGAGACTTTTAAAGAAGGAGAACAACTGGTAGGGATCATGCCTGCTGATTACGATCTAGCGGTAGAAACCTTTGTAGACCCTATCGATCTGCCCCTTATCCACCTAGGGGAACACGTACGTATCCAATTCGATGGATGGCCTGCTATCTTTTTTAGCGGATGGCCTAATGCCTCGTTTGGTACATACGGTGGCAAAGTAGTAGCGATCGAAACCTTTATCAGTAGCAATGGAAAATTCCGAATTCTGATCTCCCCTGATCATAACGAAGGGCAATGGCCTGAGAATGTACGTGTGGGTTCGGGAGCCTATACCATCGCACTACTCGAAGACGTGCCAATCTGGTACGAAATCTGGCGACAACTCAATGGATTTCCGCCTAACTACTACCGCCCTGACGCTAAGAAAGAAGACACAAAGAAAACTAAAAACAAAAAATAAACATATAGATGAGGACACCACTATATCGTATACTTATTTTACTCATAGGTAGTATACATGCCATTGGTACTACTCAGGAAACAGAGCATCTGGTCACACAGCAGCTTTCATTCGAGGAATATATCGGTTTTGTAAAAAAACACCACCCGCTGATGAAGCAAGCAGAACTGACCATCAGCATAGGTGCTGCCAATCTGATGAAAGCCCGTGGTGGATTCGATCCAAAAATAGCGATTGATTTTGATCGCAAAAAGTTTAAGAAAACGGAATACTACGACCAGCTCAATGCTACCTTTAAAATCCCAACTTGGTATGGTATCGAGTTTAAAGCTAATTTTGAAGAAAATACAGGAGAGTTCCTAGACCGCAGCCTCACCCTACCCGATGGTGGACTCTACAGTGCTGGCGTTTCCTTTTCGCTAGCCCGTGGTTTCCTGACCAATAAACGGATGGCTACCCTACGCAAAGCACGCTTTTTTAGGCAGCAAACCAAAGCAGATCGAGACCTATTGGTCAATAAGCTGCTATTAGAAGCCAGCAATGCTTATTTCCGATGGGTAGAAGCCAATAATGAACAAGGGATTTATCAGCGTTTTCTGCAAAATGCCGAAAAACGATTACACGCCATTAAACAAAGTGTCATTGCAGGAGACAAAGCCGCCATAGATAGCATCGAAGCGAGTATCGCTCTCCAAAACCGAAAACTAAATCTAGAAGCTGCTACTCTAAAGAATAAGAAAGCATCGCTAGCCGTAAGTAATTACTTATGGCTACAAGACGTGCCTATAGAACTCGAAGACCATGTACATCCTACCGTACCAGACATTACTAAATTCGAAGCCATCATTCGTACCGAACAGTTTCAGAACACTGCCGAATTTGTAGCCAATCATCCTAAACTAGCTAGCTTAGATGCCAAAATCCAAGGGTTAAAAATCGACAAGCGTTTTAAGATGAATAAGCTACTGCCTAAAATAGATTTGCAGTACAATTTCTTATCGCCCGATGCCACTCCTGCTAGTGGTTTTGATACTGCCAATTATAAAGCCTTTGTAGATGTAGCATTTCCCCTATTCCTGCGCAAGGAACGTGGTGACCTACGTTTAGCCGCTATCAAGCTCAAAGATGCGCGCTTCGAGCGTATGGCAGCTTCTTTAAAAATCCTGAATAAAATAGAAGCTTCACAAGCCGAAATCACCTCTCTAGAAGCACAAAATAGCCTGATCACCAATATGGTATCAGATTACACAACGCTGCTCAAAGCCGAAGAGCGCAAGTTCTCACTTGGCGAGAGTTCCTTGTTTTTGATCAACTCTAGAGAACAGAAATTAATCCAAGCACAGCTCAAAGAAAACCAACTCACCATCAAACAATTAATGGCCATTGCTACCTATTACAATGCGATTGGTAGCGCTATATAAACATACAGCTCCTTTGTAAACTAACGCCAAAAAAACAGCAACACCATTGGCAGCAAGGCATCGTCCATTGGGCTATAGCAAGCTGCCTTTAGACGAAGGAGTCACCTTTTCTGAGATTTCTAACGATACTTTAGTACTAAATAACTACCTAAATACCGTTAGCAATCATGAAAACCATACTACACACCTTCATCCTTATGCTATGTTTCTATAGCCAAGCACAAAAAATGACTACACCCGATTTTTGGCAAGCCGATAAAATCAAACACAGTGCCGTTTCCTTTGGTATTAGCACCGCTACGTATACCTACCTATCCGTACATAAAAAACATAAGAAATTACCCGAATTGCACAAACGGGTCATCGCTCTTTCGACCACACTCATAGTGGGCGCTCTTAAAGAAGTTGTGGATAGTCAATCGAGTACAGGCGTAGCCTCATGGGCAGACATGAGTGCCAATACGGTGGGCGCACTTGCCTTTCAAGCCAGCATCACCATTCCGCTACGCATCCGATCCAAGCATCGAAAAAAGCGAAAAATCGACCGATCAATCACTGCTCGAACTCCTGCTACGTCTGCCAAAACCATGTAGTAATTGCCCTAAAAAACCTTTTGGCAGCTGCTCATCCCCCTCGAACCCCAAGGGGATAGTACCACTACTTTCTGGAACGTAATCTGTACCAAAAAGATAATCCCATACACTTAGGCTAATCCCAAAATTAACCCCAAATCGCCCCTTAGGCAATTGATACGCGTGGTGGTACAGATGCATCACAGGATTATTAAAAATATATTTAAGCGGCCCCCAAGTAACCTTTAGGTTTGCATGGTTTAGGTGACCGATCGTAATGGCTATAAAATGCACAATATATGCCTGCTCGGGCTCTAATCCTCCTAGTAGCATAACCCCTAGCGTTTTTAGAGGTTTGTACAATAGATTTTCCATCCAATGGTATCTTAGATGCGCTGCAAACCCCATCTCTTTAACCGAATGATGTATTTTATGAAACTCCCATAAAACAGGTAATTTATGTAGTAACAGATGCGTAATCCATTGCACAAAATCTAATAGGATAAAAAACACCACTAATTGTGCCCATGTAGGTAAGACGGCCAATGGAATAAGGGTAAAACTCGACATGCTAAGTCCTATGTCGCTTCCCGACAAGCCGATCACAGCATACCCCCCAGCTATAGCGATCGAAAACAGAAAAAAATTAAAAAACATATACCCCGCATCTAACCAAAAGTCACCTCGTATGGCTGCTTGCTGTTTTCGCCATGGACGTATGAGTTCTAACCCCCATACCAATACAGAAATGATAATTAATCCCCAAAAATAATTTAGATACCAAGGCACGTCCCAGCATATCGCCTTCCATGTCCATGCCACTTGCTCTCTAAATGAGTTTATAAATACCGTTGCATATCTTTCCATATACCATTTTTCGTTCACTTATTTTCATCTTAGCGATTAAACTGCTATTATTTTTATACAATGTTGGCAATAGTAATTTATACAATCGCTAAGTCGTTCTTACTCAGTTTCAATTTTGGATTGTTCAGTTTTTCTATTGTTTTATTAATTTTCTTCCTGTCCGACTGTGGTAAAAAAGTAGGTACTAAATCGGTCAAGTCAATTTTTAAAAGTCGGTTGATTACAATTAAATCTTTCAATGAAAAAGGGCTGACACCATTCATAAGTTCAGAGATATAGGATTTGCTACTGTGTCCCAAAATTTTCCCAAAGTCTTGTTGGGTTAGATCCAAATCCTTCAGTTTTTTTCTGATGAGTTCTTTTCTTCGCTGTATGAACTGCCTTTCCTTTTCGGCAATCAATTCCGCCACATCACTTTCGCGTAGTTGTTTGTCAGATATCTTAGAATTTGAGTTCCAGTTTTGACTTTCATATTGCTCAATTAAATCACGAAGTTTTTTTCGGGTTGTTTTGAACTTTGGGTTTTCTTTTGCTAGAACACGCAATTTTCTGTCCGCAATTAATGCCCTTTCAAAATCCAGTTCGTTCAGGATTTTTCCGTTCTCAATCAATTGTGATATGTCAAATTGTGTTTTCATAATATTGTATTTAAATCCAATCGTTAGACGTTAGCCACTTTTTAATGGTGTTCCTGTTATTCTTGAAAATCGTCTCGTATTCTTGATGCGTTCCTGCCCAAACAACCGTTGCTTCTTTATCACAGAACTCAATCAAAATCATTGTCCTGTGTATATTGATATTAAAAAAGTAAAATCCATCGCTGTGAACATTATCCACATCAGGTCTTGTTTTGTTTAGTTCGATTTGGTCCTCCCAATCGTTTTCATCAATATCTTCAATCAGTTTATCAATGGCCTTGACCAAAAGGGCATTTCCTTTGTTCTTCCGTTTTAATTTTTCGAGTATTTTTTTATTGGTCAGCCTCATTCACTTTGGTAAAGATATAAAAAAGTTCGGATAATTACCGAACTCGATAAATTTGTTTTATTACTAATAATATTATTATATTGTCACTTAGGTAGCCATATATCCCAACAGTAAGAAATATAGCTACCACAATATAACACTACACTCATTAACTGAAAAAGAAATAATAAAACAGCTAAACTAAGTTATCTGACTTGAAAAAATGTCTTAGTAATCATGGAAAGATTACCCGTTTTGATTCTCAACCCACTTTATGCACTAGAAAATCTATTCCATACAACGGACTCCAAAGCTCAAAAATCACAACCGTAGCACATAAAAGATTGATTTTTATACCTCCATATAGAGCACAAAAACGTTTCAAATTAACAAATCGTCATATTTTAGATTCAAAAGGATTCTTTTTTTGAAAGAAATTGAGTATATACTATTTTTACCTATTAAATACGCAATCCTAAAACCATACCATGCTTATAGAACAACTATACACTTCTTGCCTATCCCAAGGTGCTTATTATATAGAAAGTAATGGAGAAGCAGCAATTATTGATCCGCTTCGAGAAATCGACACCTACTTAGAAAAAGCTGCTACACGAAATACCACAATCAAGTATATATTCGAAACGCATTTTCATGCCGATTTCGTAAGTGGACACCTCAGCTTATCCAAAGCCACTGGAGCTCCCATTATCTATGGCCCCAATGCCCACACACAGTTCGATACGCTGATCGCTACGGATGGACAAGAATTCTCATTAGGCAACATCACTATCGTAGCACTCCACACGCCTGGGCATACCCTGGAGAGTACCACCTACTTGGTTCGTGATGCAGAAGGTAAGGAACACGCCATCTTTAGTGGCGACACTTTATTTCTAGGAGATGTCGGCAGGCCTGATCTGGCACAAAAATCGACTCACCTCACCCAAGAGCAATTAGCGGGCATGCTCTATGATAGTCTACGCTCTAAAATCATGCCGCTCCCTGATCATGTGATTGTGTATCCTGCTCATGGTGCTGGCTCTGCCTGTGGTAAACAAATGAGTACAGATACGATCGGTACATTGGGTATCCAAAAACAAACCAACTATGCACTCCGTGCCGACATGAGTAAAGAAGATTTTATCCAAGAGGTAACCGATGGATTGCTACCTCCTCCTTCGTACTTCCCATTCAATGTACAAATGAACCAAGAAGGATACACCGACATCTATGAAATTATACAGCGAGGTACGACCCCACATAGCTGTACTGCTTTTGCAACACTTATAGATACTACATCAGCAATAGTACTCGATGTAAGGCACCAACACGACTTTATACGCGGGCATATCCCTAATTCTTTATTTATAGGACTTGATGGGAGCTTTGCCCCTTGGGTAGGTGCTATATTGCGTGATGTACAACAGCCGATCGTACTAGTCACACCAGCAGGTAGAGAACAAGAAACCGTTACCCGACTTGCCAGAGTAGGTTTTGATCATACACTAGGCTATCTCCAAGGAGGATTCGAAGCGTGGAAAGCTAGTGGTCGTTCCATACATACCATTAGCAATAGTACAGCTGCTATGCTAGCAAAATCCGTTACTGACACCTCTATTATTATAGATGTACGTACCCAAGCAGAATATACGAATGCACATATACGCGATGCAATCAATATACCACTTGCCCAAATGCATGAGCGCATTGCTGCTATTCCAATAGCAACACCCTTCTATATACACTGCGCAGGGGGGTATCGATCTGTGATCGCCGCATCCATCTTAGCACAGCAAGGTATACATACAGCGATCAACATAGAAGAAGGGTTCAAAGCTATTAAAAACACCTCACTACCAATTATTACATCACACATAACCAATTAAAACCAATCATATAGTATGGCATTCATCACATGATGGTATTTTTTACTTGTTTTTTGTTTATCATTTTTATTGCAACCAAAAACAATTCATAAAAAATACTGTTTTTACAGCAGCCTATAGTATCTTAGAGCTATAATAACTTTTAAAACCATACAAATTATGAAAAAGCTTTTTTTAGTATTATTCATTCCGTTTCTATGTGCCAACTGTAGCGATGATGATGATAATACAGACACTGTTACAGAGGTATCTAAAACGTACACACTCGCAGCTGTAGAGGATTCTGGTGTTTCTGGAACTGCTAAATTTATTAAAGTAGATGATGCAACTACCCGTGTAGAAGTCGCACTTACTGGTACACCTGCTGGTGGTGATCATCCGATGCATATACACGAAAATAGTGTTGCAGAAACTGGAGCTCCAGTTATCGTATTAACCAATGTAAATGGGGATACAGGCATGAGTTCTACTACAGTAACGATGATGAATGATAAGGCTATTACCTATGAAGAATTGATCGCATTGGATGCACATATCAATGTACACCTTAGCGGAGATGATCTCTCGGTAGTAAGTCAAGGAGATGTAGGCAGCAATGTAAACTAAACCAATGATGCAACTACAGTAGTGATCGCCAATACAATGTACTGATGGATAATACCATCATACACTGCTACTGCTAGTCGCACAATTATAGTATTGAATAATAACAGATCGGGGAATCGTGTATCGGTTCCCTATTTTTATAATGAACTAAATTAAAGTATCATTTAAACATTTCTACTAATACTTCTTTTATCGCATCTATAGCTGATGCATCTAGAGAGGCTATTTTTTTTAGCAACCGAACTTGATCTACACACCGTATCTGATCTAAAGCTACTTCCCCTTTTTTATTATTTACAGTAACTCCTATTCGTGTTGGCCATTTTTTTAACGTGCTAGTCAGTGGAGCAATGATTACTGTTTTCAAATTCTCATTTAACACTTTAGGAGAAACTACCACGCAGGGGCGCTTCTTTTGTATCTCAGAACCAACTGTAGGGTTCAAATCTACCCAATATACATCATATTGTTTTACCATGTCCAATCTTCATTGAACTCATCTTCTAAAACATCTGGTATCAATAGTTCATGATCATCTAATGATGCCGCAGCCTTAAATTGTGCTGACCACCCTGCGCGAGGCTCTTCTGTAATGGCAGTGAGTATAATTTTATTTCCTTCTACATGCATACGTACTTTATCAGTAACTCCAGCACTTTCCCGTAGTAATGCAGGTAAAATCACTCCTTGTGAATTCCCTATTTTTTGTATTTTTTTGATCGTTGCATCCATAATCATATATCAATACCACTAAGTTATAACAATGTTACAACTTAAACAACTGTTTTTTGTTTTTTATACTATCTCCTTTCTAAAACCATATCAGCGTGCCAATTAATGCAATAAGTATCAGTTATTCAAAATGCAATCAAATGCTTTCTAAATACATTCATCTTAATTAAATACGTTTAAACCACACTAAAAATACGTTTTAAACACTCTATTTAACAAATATATAACAGTGCTGATTTACAGATAATTACAATCAATCCCCGTTAACAAAAACAAACAACACTCTCAAAAAGAACACTTTAGATATTCATAAATCAAGTTTTTTATGTAGATTAGCCATCAATTCGTAGACATAACATCAATCTTTTTTATGAAAAAATTTACATTTTCCCTTTTTTTAATAATCAGTAGTTGTTTGCTGATGACTTCATGTTCGGATGACAGTGGGAGTTCTACTATAGAACCAATAAAAAACAGTGCTAATGAGGTCATTTCTATCACATTTATCATCGATACTGTAGAAACAGCAGCTCAAATAGCAACTAATGAAATTACGATTCTTTTTCCTGCACTTAGCGATGTTACAGCACTGGTACCTACCTTCCAGATTTCTAGTCGCGCTACTATTTCGCCTGCTTCGGGTGTAGCGCAAGATTTTAGCAATCCTGTAACCTATACTGTGACCGCTGAAGATGGTAGCCAACAACTATATACTGTAAATGTACAAGTAGAGGCTGCTAGTACAGATACGAGTATTAGCATCTTTAAGTTCGAAAATCTAGCCGAAGGACAAGCTTCTTATGACGAAATTAACAAGGTAGCTACGGATATCGATACACTGATTCATTATGTACCGTATCTATCGCCTGTAAAGGCTTTAAAATCATTGATCTTCTTACCAAACGGTGCTACAATTACTCCTGAATCGGGTGAAACACTAGATTATACACAGCCTGTAAAATATACGGTTACGGCACAAAATGGTGCTACTAAAGACTACCTCGTTTTTGTAGAAAACAGACTTAACCCATTAAAAATAGGACTTTTCGATTCAGAAATTTTTAAAGATAAAAAACCAAAGGATCTGATCACATTTACCGTTAATGAAATTAACCCTATTTTAGACAGTATACAGGTGAATTTATACGATAGAATTGCCAAAACTACTGTACCACTATCTGTTAAAGAAACAGCAGAAACAACTAATGGAAATTACTCAATCACTGCACAGTTACCAGATAACTACACCAATGGTTTATACAAACTAGATGTATCTATAGAGCATGACAATAGTGATAGTAGTGATGGTTTTATTCTTTTTAAAGGGATTCCTAATTTTGTAAAAGTAAACCCTAATTTTTTAAATATTAATGGGGTAAGCCAAGATGTGACGGTGACCAATCTTTTATCACCACAAGGGTTCTTCGATGCAGAGATGTACATCGATAAAGAACGCTTTGATGCCTATACATTCTATCTACAGCAGAATGGGGTAGATTATAAACTGCCTACAGATGGACATGATACGCATTTTGCTGAAGTTCGTTTTAGCATGATGGATGATTTAGCTGCTCAGGGAGGTATTACGGGTACTGATTATAAGATCGTGATTGCAGTAGATGGGCAGCGCTATGAGTTCCCTTTCATCAATCACCTACAAGCTCCGATACAAGTAGTCGCTACAGACACTCCTGTAATTACAAATATCGATAAAATGACGGTAGTCAAAGGGCAAACCATTACGGTGAGTGGTACTGATTTGTTTTATGACACTACACTGATCGGACATGGAGAACCTGCTTCTACATACTTGGAACTACAAAATGATTCGAATAGCAATATCCGTTATAGTATCGAACAAAAAGAAGGTACTAGTGATCAAATAACATTTACGATCCCCGATACCTTCCAAAGTGGTACCTATAAAGTGACATTGCTCAACAGCTTGGGGGTAACTACAGACCCAAATGCACCTGAAATATTACTAACTATAGTACAAGCAGCGTCTGAACACCCTAGTATCACTGTAGCTGAAGCGATCATCTATTTAGATTCTTCTAGCTTCTTATACAAGCAGGTACGTGTTAGTTTTAGCGAAAATATAGAAGGGGTAGATTTTGAAGACTTTACCCTTGGGGCTGGTGCCATAACAATTGGTAATTTCCAGATTACTCCTAGTTCTGTACTGACCAATCGATTGTCGGATGAGGTTGTGAATAGAATTACTAATTATAGCGACGGTAGTATTACAGTTGATGGGTACAAAATACCTTTTACTGTAAGTATCAGGAATTAAAATATTTATACTTAACCTAGTATGCTTCAAAGCAGCTATCTGCATCTATTGCGATAGCTGCTTTTTTATATCCTAATCATTTTTTTGCGTTAGGGATAGCAGTGGAAATCCCGCAGTACCGACCTTTAGGAGGGGCGAGGAATTGGAACGGATAGCCCGACCCTTGTGGTAACGCCCTACTCCTTTAACACTTTATGGAATACATCGGCTAAGCGTATTTCTAAATACTTGATGATTTTGGTATCCGGTACTCCGTTGGTATACATTTCGAATATTTTTTTGGCATTGCGCTTTTTTAGTGTTTGCAAGGTATCTTGTGAATTGGCAATCGTCTCGGGGGTGAGTTCCCAGGCTGCTAAGGCCGCTAGTAATTGGGTATGGGCATCGTAGCGCTTGGTGAGTACTGCTTGGCGCTCTAAGTCTTTTGGGGCTTTTTCGGTAGTACTATTGAGCTTTCCGCTAACTACCGTAAGCTCATAACGGAGTTGTCTGTCGATCGCATTGGCCTCTGCTAGTAATTGCTGGTATGCTTGATAGAGCTTATCATTATAGAATGTGGTAAAATCTATGTAGGTCCCTAGGGTTTTGAGATAGGTAATGGCGACTTCTTTGTATATTTTCTTATTTTTTTCTTGGGTTTCGAGTAACTGTGCTTCTAATACTGTTAGCTGTTGCTGATCTTGGATAAGGGTGGCAAACTCTTGCTGATCGGGCAATGCGATGAGCTGCGGGGTAATGTCTCTGGGCAATCCTGTATAACGATACTGCTTGTAGTGCACTTGTATGGAGTCATTGGGGGTTTTGGTACGTTTCTTTTTGTCTTTGCGCTTTAGGGTGGGTTTCTTAAGCCCAAAGGCATAGTTATACCCAAAGGTAGCAGTCAACTCGTTTAGAGGGCCATTGGCGCCTCCTGATCGGAACAGCTGTATTGCCGAGAGATTAAAATTATGTTGCTCTTTGAGCACATAGGAAGCGACCGCTCTAAGATTGGTGACCTGTGTACTGCTAGTAGCATTGTTCGCTTGGTTATACCCCGCAGAGAATCGGGTGTTTAGTTTTTTGTCTAAAAAACGTTTATTGAGTGATAGTGTTGGCCCCCAGGTAGTGGCTTCTTCTCTACCTATGGTATTATAGGTACCATTAACCGCGGTATTGATCGTAAAATCGCGCTCTGATAACTGGATGGTATGCGATAGATTGAGGTTGTGGAATGTAGAAGCGTCCCCAATGCGTACGATACCGCCTTGCTCATTGGCTACATCATTGAGATTATAATTTAGAGATAGATTCTGACGACTTGTTTTTTTATTCGATAGGATATAATTTACGGTTAGATTTGCACTCTGGGATAGCTGCCTGTAATCTAGGTCTTCTACGGGTTCGTCTAGTAAATCTGCATCGTTGATTTCGTCGAATTGATTGGGCTTGATATTGGTAAAGGTGGTAAAATTAGAATAGTTTCCACTTAGGGTCAATCGTTCGGAAAGCGTAAGAGTGGCATTGACGGCGCCTACGGTACGATTTGTATTATTGGCTTTTAGATTATCGAGGTCGTCACGTTGGTATCCCACATTAAAGCCCAGCGTAAGCTTGTCTCCAAAAAAAGTATTACTGGCATCTAGGGTAATATTCTCGAAATCATTATTAAAATAATAGGCTCCTAAGGTTTCGTAGCCTGGATCGATACGCTCATAACCGATCCCTACACTACTACTTCCTGCTGCATAGCCCAGACGTGTTTTGATGGCGCTGTAATATTCCGTGGATGCTCGGTTATCAAAAAGCAATCCGATGGGAGATGTGTTAGGATTGTCTATCGGCTGCGAACGCAAATCCTTGGTGATCGCAGTCGTAGCATACTCGGCTTGTACGGTAAATTCCTTGGACAGTTTGACTTCGGTACTGAGACTGACCACTAGGTTTTCTTGTGGTAGTACTCCTTTGGCTTCGGGAATGCTGTCTATAGAATTTTGATCATCTCGGGCATAAAATCCTATGAGTCCTATTTTTAGTTTTTCTTTTTCGTAAGTGGTTTTTATACCGTATCCCATCCGCTGATAGGAGGGAATGGTGCGGGGGTCTGCATCATCATTCACTGCTTTGAGCAATCGCCCGCCCATAGCACTGACCTTAAAAGCACCTGGTGGGGTGAGCTCGATACCGCCTCCTGTGAATTGATGCCCATTAAGGGTGTAGGGGGAGAAACTCATATTTATGGCACCTATATGCCCTGTAATCCATTTGTACTTAGGATGTAGGCTGATACGATTAAAATCGAATGGTAATTGATAACCTAGATTTTCTCCTTGATTAGAAAAACTATAGGAAATAGGGATCGAAAAACTGTAAATCGATACATTGAGTGCTCCTTGTAAAAAATAGGTATAGGGTTCCCTGCTATCGTTTTGATTGGAATTGTAGTACACCCCACTGGCGGAAATCTGACCGTTTATTTTGAGTGGTTTGCTACTCGTAATCGTTTCGTAATCCAACGTCTGCCCCAATACTGCCCAAGGAAGGCTCAATAGAATAAATAGTACTCTTTTGTTCAATAATCAAGTTTATAATTTATAAAAGAAGGCACTACTTGCAGTCTGCATGAAGAATACCCCCATATATATGTCATAAAAAGGAAAAATGTTACCCCAATTTTGCTATTATTTTGGCAAAAATAGTTAATTCTAAGCGTTTACACCTTAAAAAATACGGTTATTCCACCTGTAAAGTACTATAAACATGTAAATTGACTATTTACAAGAGGTTTAGAAGCGGTATAAAAGAGGGACTGTTTTTTTAGTGTTGTGTTTTTTAGTGAAGGGGGCAGAGGGTAGTAACACATCCCACCATAATTAAGGGCATATACTATGATTATAGTGATGCATTTTTTAAAACAACACGACTTACTTCTGATGTACTAAAAATTCAGAGTATACTGAAAACATATAATCTCATAAACCAACTTTTTAGGATGGTTTATGAGATTATAAAAAACTTGTTATTGTCTTTCGAAAGTTTCTGTTTTTATAGCTGAAGTCGGACTATCATTAGGATCTCTAAATACCAATTTCATTTCATTGTCAAAGACTCTGATTTCGATATTTGTACCAGTGTCTATAGCATTCCCACTGTCATCTAAAAAAACCAAGAAACTGTTCTCATCAATGAGATATTCTAATGTACCTGATTCAGGGGTTGTACAATCAGACTCATCTTCATTTGGATCATATACTGTAGCCTCGACTGTATTTCCTGAAAACTTATATGTGGTAAGTTTTTCACAATCTAAAACATTTCCATCGTCTCCAACTTCACTACGGTCAATAAGTTTCCAAGTTCCTTTTTCTGAAAAATTTGGTCCATCATCATCCCCGCATGATATTGCCATAAGACTGATAAAGAGTGTGAAAAATAAAAGTGTTTTTTTCATGATTATTATATTTTCGTTAAAATTAAGTATGCAATCCTAATAAAGTCTCACTTTTTTGATCACTATTTTTAATTAATTTTTCCTTCTGCTATAGTATACCGTTTTGTAGGATCCAAGTTCCTGTCAGTATTTCCTCTGCTTCACAACGCTTTGTCTGCTCGTTATGGGTATAATAGTGTTGATAAAACCTACCTTCTTTACGAAACTCAAAGGTCTCCAATTGTTCACATGCTTCTAACCTGTGCAAATGATCCTGTTTATTAATTTCAAAAAAACACAAAATCCCTAATAGTAGTAGGTAAGTATAGGCTTGTAAAAGGCTTCTAAGTTTTCTCTTATATAAAGCATTTCGCCTTTGTAGTCATTTTTATTAATTCTAGATTTAAAAGAATTTGCAAAAGATTTTATATTGAAGTGATTTAAACTTTTTTTTGAGTAGATAAAAGGGTTGTGGATATTTGTGTTGCGAAACATAAAATATTAACTC
>CANMMM010000025.1 GCA_947498935.1 uncultured Aquimarina sp.
TTTTTGTGTTGCACCACAAAGGTAACTTTGAGGAACAAATTTCCCTTTCTCTTTTTGAAACGTTTAGGACGCTATTGTAATTTATCCTATAAAAATGAACTTTAATTTTAGAATTGTTTATTATTCTGCAAAGTAATTATCTTCTATATGTTGCTTATTAATGATTACTGATTGTCCTTTATTATTTTCTAGTACATATTTTCCTGATGGCAATTGAGACAGGTCTACAACACCTACAGTCTTTGATAAAACATGTACTGTGTTTTTTAATTCAAATAATTTAATTACATCACCTTCTTCAAAGTCCGTAACAATTACTAAGTCCCCATCTCTTTCTATGTACAAAGGATTAGTTTCTCTTCGAATGTAGAAATCTTCTAATTCCTTTCCTAAAGTTATATCTTTTATAACTCCAACTTCGCTGTCTTGTACTACATATTCAGTACCTAACTCCTCATCAAATATAATATCATCATCTGTTTTTTCGATCACCACAGATTTACCTTCATTATTTTCTAACAAGTATGCTCCAGATGGTAACTGACTCAAATCTAATTCTCCTCGTGTTTTAGACAATACATGATCTCCAGTTTCGACTTCAAATAACTTTATTTTATCCCCTTCTTTAAAGTTGACTACAACCACAGTCAATCCTTGTCTCGTAATTTGTAAATTGTTGTCTTCATTTTTAGCATATGATAAATTTAAAAACAACAGACAAAAAATATACAGTAAAGCCTTCATTTTGTGAGTTTTAAATTATAAAAATATTGCGTGAATGCCTTACAATATTAGTTCATAATTCCCTCTTTATGAAGCATTTCCATAGTTTTTAGATCAAAGTATTTTGATTTCCGATAAACTACACAAAATACGTACTTTATAACTTTTAATAAACACAAATACCTAACAATCAATTTATTAAAAATAAATACTTATTTAAAAAGAGGACATAATTCACAAAAAAATCGACAAAAAACACACTTCGTAAGAACTATTAATCAAATAATAGCACTAAAAAAGTTAATTGAAATGAAATATTGCACCTTATATGTTAATTAAATCACAATTTAACATCGGTTAAAAAAATATATCGATAAAAATTACCACCTATACACGTAGTTTTACTTTGCTACTGCTCATAAAAAAGCCTTATCATTTCACAAAATCATAAGGCAATATATCCATTGTATGTAGTATACGTTATTTCAAAACCACATCACTATATTTAGCATTAATAGTAATTACTTTATCTGTATTACGGGTTTGATGATATCCATTTACCAGAACGTTTCCAAAATTTCTCCTTGCACTTGCTTGTATATGATTCGGCACAGAAATACGACTCTGCGTACCATTATAGGCTATATTATATGGCACATCAGATGGCATTTGTAAGGTTACATCGCTATTATCTATCGCCATATCCAATATCGTAAACACACTCGATAACTTAGCCACTGTAATTGCTCCAAAACTGCTTCCTATTGCTCCGTTTTCTTCTAGTTCCTGAATATAAATATTACTAGAATCAGCATTGATTCTCAAGTTTTTGGCATTCTGTATACTACAGTTTTTTACATAATTCACAAATAATTGCCCCCCATCCCATCTTTTGACTTGTATCGGAGCGTACGAAGAGCGTATATACGTTTGCTCTCCTTTTATTTCATTTGCGATCAGAGGAGTATGTGCCAAAGAAGCAATCACATTCGTTATTTTGGATGGCAACGCTAAATTTCCATGCCGTACATTTAGTTTTAGATTAGCAGATACTGGCATACGTACTTTAATAATTCTATCAACTGCTACTTTATGCCTAGGTTTAGCAGTATGATAACTGTACACCATTACATTCCCTCCATTTCCTCGTACTACTTGTACATTTTCTATCGCTACCGAGAATTGGGAAGCCCATGCCTGCATCTGTTGCGCAAAATCTTCTCCTTTCCAAGTGTTATGTGAATTTGCAGCTAACACTGTAGTGTTTTTACTCAATTCATTTACCCACTGACGCATTACATCATCCGAAGCATCACCAAACTTTTCTTTGATCTGTGCTCCCCATTGCTGTACATATTTTTCTTCATCTGCCTTGAATTTTTGAGTATCAAAATTCATACTTGCTAGGTTTTCTGTCAGGGCACTTGGCATAGGATGATTTTCTATACGTTCCATCAAAGGGCTTAACATATCAGAAATCATTGGAGCTAACACCTTAAATTCTTCTGAAGTAGTAATATCTATCGTATGCGCTACTGCTGGTACATCCTCTTTACCTTTCCAGAAATTTCCTGTGATTGCATTAATTGTAATCTCTCTACTAGATCCCTCAGTTTCTACACGCCAATTCTCTAGTAAACGTTCTTTATTATCAGACGTAATTGCTTTTCCTTCGATATACGCGTCAATGGCTACCGTATTTTTATCCCATGTTTCGAATACAACTGCAGTATGACTTGTATTCAATCGTATCACTACATCTTCCTCTACAGCAAATCTTTCACTCGCTTTATGTTCTATACGCTGAGCAAAAACTCCAGTACAACAGACTGCTGCGATCGTATATAAATTAAGCTTGTATATCTGTGTAATTTTCATTCTGTATTGTTTCTAATTCTTTTAATTTACTCTTTAGCCTCTTCATTAACTGCAATCTAAATTGTAAATTTTCGATCATTGCTTCTACACTCTGCATATTAGGCACTTCGATTAGCTCTTGATTCAGATCCTGATACTCCTTATCTAAATTCTGTAAGCGTTTCATAAAACTTTCTACCAGCTCTCTATTCGTATCATCTACAGTAATCTGGGACAAGTTTACCTTTAACGTCGTTAGGTAATATGTTTCAGCCTCTCCATAATCAGGATGCATTGCTGCTAGTGGTGATTTTTGTTTCGGTAATACTACTGTTGCATTTTTACTATTCAATACTGTCCCATCTACCAACTCCTTTCCATAGGCACCTTCTTTATCGAATTGATTAAATGTAAGTACTGAAACTGATAGTACAACCACTATACTTGCTGCAATATGCAACCAATTTATAGCTACTTTTTTCTTCTTTTTAGGAAGTTCTTTCTCTAGCCGCTCCATAAAACGACTTTCATGTCCTTTTCTTATATAAGATGATGGCAGTTTATTATCCTGCTTTAACAACTCTCTAATATCCTGTCCCATTCTTTACATGCTTTAATAAACCTTGTAATTGTTTCTTTCCTCTATGTACCAAAGTACGTGATGCTACAGCTGTAATTCCTAATATCTCACTAATCTCTTTATGATCATATCCTTCTATTAGGAATAGCATTACTGCATATTTATATTTTTCTGGCAGTTGCTCGATAGCATTTTTTACCTCATCTACTGTTACCGCATCAGCCACAGACCAATCTTCCTGTTCTTCTACAGTACTCATCACTTGTTCATTGATAGCTACCATATTCATTTTTTTGGCTTTGAGCATATCTATACTCTTATTAATCACAATTCTTTTTAGCCAAGCACCAAAAGTTACATCTCCTGTAAACTGATGAAGTTTCATAAACGCTTTTATAAAAGCTTCTTGCATCGCTTCTTCTGCTTCAAAAGGATCTTTCAGGAATCGCAATGCCACATAATACATACCATCACAGTATTTACTATACAGTTTTTGCTGTGCCTTTCGATCATTGGCTCTACATTTTTCTATTAGCTCGCTCTGTAACAAACTTATTATCTTTTGGTTAGTAATTACTTTATAACACTTTCTGTACTCATGTCACTTATATAGACGGCATACTACTTGCTAATGTTACAAATTTGTTGCCAAAAAACAACAAAACCTTCACAAATATATGATTTCCAAAAGTATATCCTCTACAGGCCATGAGTTAGTGTGCTGTCATAATCTCTTTAAATTGCTGTCGCATCTTCCATTTTATGATTGTAGATGCCGTAAGAATACCACTGGCCATTGCTCCAGCGACTCCTACTACCGTAATATCTTGACCTGTTAAGTACAGTCCTTTTATAGCTGTTTTAGGAGTTAATTTATTTTCCTGAAAACGCAATGGTGTATGTGTCAAACCATACATTTCCCCTTGTGCATAGCCACTAAATGTACGAGTAGATACAGGGGTAGACACTTCTTTATGAATAATATGAGGAGTAATTTGTGGGTATAATTTGGTCAGCAAATCCATCCCCTTTTTCATAAAGGTGTTTTTCATAGCTGTATATGCCTCACCGCGGTTTAACCAAGGAGCCTCTTTATAGGCTTCAAAATCCTGATAATTAGCTTTTACAATCAACTGTATCGTTGCCATGTCAGGATGTTCTCTATCCCATTCACTATCTTTTGCTGATGCAAAAGATATATAAGCAAAGGACAAAGGAGTTGTCTCATCTCCTACCACAGTAGCAGTAGCTATCGTATCGATATCCTGGGTGTCATACCACCAAACATTATACTTGGGTAATGCCAAAGAAGCTGCACTCTTATTCAATCCTATATACAGACATAAATGCGCTGTAGAAGCACTAATGGCAGTTAGTTTCTGCAAACGATGCTTTATTTTTTCCTGACCGATCAAGTGTCTAAAAGTAGTATGCACCCCTACACCACTGATCACATGCTTACAAGCATACGTCGTACCATTAACCACCAGTCCCTGTACACGCTGATGATCAATATGTATCTTTTCTACTTTCGCTTTTACATACACTGTTACATTCAGTTGCTGCAAATGCCTTATAATTGTTTTGTGGATTTGGTTTGCACCACCTCTTGGATAATACCCTCCTTCCATAAAATGATTAACTACAATACTATGTATAGCGAAACTACTCTCTTTTGGAGAAAGACCATAATTACCACACTGTGCACATAATGCCGCTATTAACGATTCATTATCTGTAATTTCTCGAAGCACATCATACGTACTCTTTTTAGAAAATCGACTGTGTAATTTTCTAAAAACACGTCCTAATGTCATGGCTAAAAAAGTAGGAAACGCTTTCTGAATAAAAAATAGCATATTTCGCTTCGCTGATGTGTCCAATAACGCTAAATACGCATCTATAGCCTCAGTATCTTCTGGAAAATAGGCATGAAATTTTTTTCTAAAATGCTCCTTTCCCGCTACGAACTCGTATTTCTTACCTCCTATCCATGCCACATCATACGGATCTCCAATAGCATCCCAATCTAATCGATCCGCTGATAAGTAGTTAAAAATACGACGTAGTTCCGTAGTTTCGTCCATATTCCCTACATAATGCACGCCTACATCCCAACTTAACCCTTGTTTTCTCTTAAAAGCATGTGTAAATCCACCTGGTGTATAATGCTGTTCTAATACTGCTACTTTTTTACCTGCTTTCGCCAAAAAAACAGCAGTAGTAAGTCCGCCAATTCCAGAGCCTATAATCACATACGTATCAGGTGTAAATTGTATATCTGAAGTAAATTTCTTGTAGGATTTTGTGACCATAAATATGTTGCTCAAATCAAAAGCACAACTATCTTTACAGTAAAAGTACGTAATTATGCGTATATTGAATACGCAAAAGCCCCCTTTTAATCTTTAAAAAACACCCCAGATGTCTAAATTAATGAAACGATCCATCCTAGTAGTACTTGGAATCATTCTCATCGCTGTGGCCATCAGAATGGTACTACGACAAACCACCAAAATATACAGTCCCGAAGAAACCATCTCCCATACCAGCTCAGAACAAGCCACATATACTGTTTTCTATAACAGACCCTATAAAAAAGGCAGAGCAATCTTTGGAACGCTCGTACCTTATGGTCAGGTATGGAGAACTGGCGCCAATGAAGCCACTACTTTTACCACAGATAGAGACGTGCTGATCGACGGCTCTACGCTAAAATCAGGCACCTATTCCCTATGGACCATCCCTAACCAAGACTCTTGGAAAGTAATCTTTAATGGTTTTCAATACGATTGGGGAATTAATATGATCGACGGCACTCCTGCCCGTGACCCCGAATATGATGTAATTACGCTCGAAGTCCCCGTACAGCATTTACTCAATCCTGTAGAGCAATTCTCTATTTATTTTAAAGAAGCCAACGGGTTCTCCATCATGTATCTCGCTTGGGACACGACAGCTATTGCAGTCCCCATTAAATCATAAGTATACCACAATAGCGTACTTTTTATATAAAATAATGAGGGCGTTACCACAAGGGTCGGGCTATCCGTTATATCTTTTTTGTTTTTTTAAAGGAAAACAAAAAAGGATGCCACTACTATCCCTAACGCAAAAACAAACTCAATGCACTCATACTTACTTTACGTTTTTGATTAAAGGAGAGCTCAATTAAAAAAATACCATTATCAAACAGCAGGAATCACTATTTTTACACAACTAATTTATAGCTAGATGACCTATGACTTCTGATGATTCAAACTCCCCACATACAAATCCACAGGCAATTCATCGATTTAAAAAATTACAACGCAAAACAATCGACAGCACTGCTATTTTCGAGGGAATCATCGCTGGTAACGCTACTGAATTAAGCAAAGCGATCACACTAGTAGAAAGCACACACCACAAACATCAAGAAATCGCACAGCAATTAATTGAACTGTGCCTACCCCATAGTGGAAACGCTATACGATTGGGCATCACAGGCGTTCCCGGTGTAGGTAAAAGTACATTCATAGAAGCGCTAGGTTCCTTACTGATTCAAAAAGGTAAAAAAGTAGCCATACTCGCTATAGACCCTAGTAGTACGATCTCTGGAGGCAGTATTCTAGGCGATAAAACTCGTATGGAAAGCCTAGTACGCTCTCCTAATGCCTTTATCAGACCTTCTCCCGCAGGAAACTCGCTAGGAGGCGTAGCCCAAAAAACCCGAGAATCGATCATTCTAGCAGAAGCCGCTGGATACGATATCATCATCATAGAAACCGTAGGAGTAGGACAAAGCGAAACGATGGTACACAGCATGGTTGATTTCTTTTTATTGCTCAAATTAGCTGGTGCTGGCGATGAATTACAAGGCATCAAAAGAGGAATTATAGAAATGGCAGACGCCATCATTATCAACAAAGCTGATGGCGATAATCAGGTACGTGCATTAGAAGCCAAAAATCAATTTACAAAAGCACTACACCTTTACCCTACTACACAAAGCACTTGGACACCACAAGTACGCACCTGTAGCGGATTGCATGCCCAAGGAATTGAAGAAATCTGGCAACTCATTACCCAGTATATCGAACTAACGACTGCCAATGGTTTCCTAGCCAATAATAGAATAGCGCAAAACAAATTCTGGTTGCTACAAACCATCGAAGAACAACTAAAAAACATATTTTACCAGCATCCAGCTATCCAAACAGCACTGCCGCAACAGCTAAAAGCCATCCAACAACGTACCACTACTCCATTTGCTGCAGCAGCACAACTACTAAAACTAACCAACCCCATAAAAAACAATTCTTAGAAGTGGTTTAACCTTTTTTGATTTCAGCGAACATCGTAAGATATTGTGATCAAATACAGTGATTTTTTAGTTGCATAGCAGCGCTCGAAAACTAAAAAATTGCAAAATTTGAGTACAAAAGATCGTTTTTATAGCAAAACGAAAAAAGTTTAAACCACTTCTTAGTTAAAAACAACCCTAAACTACTATAAGAATCGTTATTTTTAGCCTGCTTAAAATCTGATGACATGCATGTTTTAAAAAAACACCCCTTATTAGTACTCTCCATAGCCATCCTTTTATTTTTTTCTATCTTCTTATATTTCTTTACCTCGGCTACCTATACCTATATCGCCACCTTCTCGCTCTTTATACGGCAGTGGTTTGGTCCATTTTATCTATGGCTAGGTCTAGGATGTGTGCTTCTTTTACTCGTATTAGGAATATCACGCCTCGGCAAACGACGCTTAGGCAATGCCTCGGATCGTCCCGAATTTTCGAGACTTGCATGGATTTCTATGCTATACAGTGCCGGTATGGGCGCAGGCATTTTACTTAGAGCCGTACAAGAACCCGTATATATGTATCAACACCCTCCGATACAGACAGGAGCTACCGCTGCCACTATTGCCCTAGAATACACTTTTTATCAATGGGGATTTACAGCTTGGGCTTTCTATGCACTATTTGCTATTAGTATTGGATACTATATATTCACACAATCCAAAAAAATAATACCTAGCACTGCCTTTAGTGGGCTCGCGACATATTTCAATTCCCATCGTACGCTAAAAAACGTATATCTATTCATCGATGTACTAGCCATACTTACCACAGTATTTGGATTGGTTGCTGCCATTGGATTAGGAACAACTCAAATTCGCGGAGGACTCACCCATCTACTCCACCAAGAATTAGGCATTACTACGTCTATTCTACTTCTACTACTTATTGCAGGGCTCGCTTTTATCTCTGTGTACAATGGAGTACAAAAAGGAATCAAACAACTTTCTACATGGAATATTTATGCGACACTCGCACTGCTATTTTTTGTACTGATTCAGAGTGATATTATTGCCATTTTTACTCAATTCTTTACTGCTTTGTACCACTATTGCATCGATTTTATTCCATTAAGCATTGCATATGGACAGTACAATCCTGGAACAGCATTCCTAACAGATTGGACATATTACTATTGGGCATTTTGGTTGGCATGGGCTCCCTTTACAGGTATTTTTATTGCCCGTATTTCTAAAGGACGTACCTTAAGAGAACTTATTATAGGCGTATTACTCATTCCGTCATTAGGTACCTTTTTTTGGTTTACTACTTTCGGAGAATCAGCATTCCAACTGCTTTCTACAGCAGCTAGCACTCCTCCAAAATTCGACAATGTTTTTACCTCTATATTCCTGTTTTTTGAGCAATATCCATTTCAGGGAATCATCAATGGAGTTGTCATCGCACTACTCATCAGTTTTTTAGTCACCTCTTTAGATTCTGCCATCTTTGTACTCAGCATGTTTACCGATGGGGGCAATCATACCCCAGCTAAGAAACATCGCATACTATGGAGTATCATACTTACCCTATTTGCAATTGGGATATTATTACTAGGTAACTCAAAAGCGGATAGTAATATACTGGTCGCCACGCAAAAGCTACTAATTATTACTTCACTGCCTTTTGCGCTATTAATGATCGTAATGAGTGTATTGTTTCTAAAAGACTTTCTAAAAAAAGAATCCTATGACTAAAGATGGAGCTGTTCTAGTAGTTATGCATACTTTTTAACCAAGTATGTCTGTAATTTATAACCTCCGAATCCTAGTAAAATACCGATAGCCATCCCTGTCACAATATCCCCAGGGTAATGCACTCCTAAGTAAATTCTACTATAGCTCACTACTAGCGACCATATAACCATGAATGGGAAAATAAATTTGAGTTTATGCTGCAACGCCAATCCTGTAAAAAAAGCAATCGCCATAGAACTTGCAGCATGTGCAGAAAAATATCCATGTCGTCCGCATCTTTTGGCAATAAACCTTGTGAACTGCTCTACACCTTCTGCCCCACAAGGCCTAGGACGCATGAATAATACGTTTTTAAACAAGTTAGATAATTGATCTGATGCTGTAATCAATGCTGCTACTACAACCAATGTAATCAGCGTACCTTTGATACCAAAATAACGATAGAAAAAAAACAATAAGACGATGTACAAAGGAATTTGATAGAACTTCTCTGTCATAAATAACCAAAAGGCATCCCAAGCTGGGGTTCCTAGATTATTCAGGTACAAAAATAAATCTTTGTCAAATTGTATGATTTCTTCCATGCTGTTGTATAAACTTAGAAATGGTTAACACTGAAGTGATTTATCCTTCATAACGTTCGATCTCACGATCGTAAAAATCATTGGCTGCATTGAATAAGTTTTCCGCCTCATTCTCTAATTCCTGTTTGTCCTCTTTATCGAACTCTTCTAACCATTCTACCTCATCATTTTGTAAGTTGATGATAAAACGAGGAAACTCTGTATGAACCACAAAAATAGCTTCTGGGAAATCTGTATTATCCCCTAATAAAAATTTTGGAAAACTCATGAATGCTTTTATTATAACCACAAAACTACGAAGTTTAGATCGAACTCATTCGCACTTTTACTAATTTCTTTTTCCTATCCCATAAGACCGTATAGCTACATAAAAAAAAGGCAATTTTTGAAATCAAAAATTGCCTTTTTTTACACTTTATACAGTGAAGTGGTTACAACGCATTATAGCATACAAGCCGATCATCTACTTACTCTTCGATCAGAATTTGTACTCTGGCATTAGAGCCTAATTCATTCGGATCTACATCCTCTCCTTCCTTGGGCTGGGTATTGGCGATGCCCTCTATAGTAATCAATGTTTCATCGATACCATTGGCTACTAAATATTCTTTTACAAAACCTGCTCGCGCAGCAGATAAAATTTCGTTTTCGAAAGTAATCTCTGAGTCATTTGCATGTCCAACGACCTTTAAACTTTTAAATTTAAAGACTTTTAGGTATTGAAGATATGAGTCTAATGCTTTTTTGATCTCGGTATACACTTCTGTCTCCCCTATAAGGTATTCGATGTCTGTAAAATCTAATGCCATATCACAGATACTAGCCACATTCATTCCTACTACGTTTTTCATCTCTCTTAGCGCTACATCATCTATGTAATAGTAGGCATCTCTAAAATTCCCTCCTTTAATCGATTTCCCTTTAGGGTTATCTGAGAAGTATCCTAAAGAAACGTATTTCTCTGTTCCTTTTGCTTTATAGACGCCGCAGACCTTTGTCCACTCTTTGGTATCACAGATCATTGTAGAAGAGGCAATGTGCAAATTGTATTTAGAAGTTTCTGTAATCCTAGGTACTCTAGCTGTAAAATACGCTCCGATAGAAGCTGTACAGGAATTAGACATACCTTCGCCTAGCGATACGTACATATTAAAATAATAATACGTACCTGCTTTCAGAGGGCTAGACAGCTTGACAACTATCGATTCTTTGGTATTATTACTGGTAATGTACAATCCTGCCTTGGCTTCTCCTGTTCTAGGAGCTTGAGGACCGAACTGCTGTAGAAAATTAGGTGCTTTATGATCGAATTTAATGGTTTTTACTACTGGATGGTGCGCATCAGGGGTATTGGTCAATGCTTTCCAATCGGATAAGAGTCCAAAGTTTCGCATCGCATGACGCATTTTCTTAACCGTAGGATCAACTTCTTCAAAACTTGGATTGGGAATTAGATTCTGTCCTGTTACAGTCCATGAAGCAACTGCGATAAAGAACATTATACATGATAAACAAAAAGTAGGTTTTGGGCTTTGCATCTGTTTCATTTAAGGTTTTATAAATATATTGAAATATAGTTAATTAATAGTTAATACAAAATTTACTTACTACAGAAGTCGTAGTTGTGGTGTAAACTTTTGTTTAAGCTATCACTAACACCATATTTTATATGTATTACTGATAAAAGAATTAAACGTAGCTATTGCTACGATATACATATCCATAACAACAACCGATCCAAAAAAAGGAACGCAACTAGAAAAGGGATATTGTTATTCTTGCTGTATCATTTGCTTACTGAGGTAAGTAAACCTACTGTATAGTAATATAGCCGAAGTGGTTAGTCCTGCTAATAAGCCTATCCAAATCCCTTCATTTTTATACGGAGTATGCAATCCTAGATAATAACTAATAGGAAATCCTATGATCCAGTACGCTATAAATGTTATAATGGTAGGTTTGGTTACATCTTGTAGTCCTCTAAGTGCTCCTAAAACAACCACTTGTATCCCGTCTGAAATTTGAAAAATTGCAGCTATAAGTAATAATTTAGAGGCTATAGACAACACTTCTCTGTTATCTATGGCATTCGTAACATCTGATGTATCGAGATACATAGTGGGTAACATCTCATGAAATAGCACAAAACAAATAGCAAAACAGATTTCGATGACTAAAGTGAGTAAAAATATAGACAAAGCAATCCTACGTAATTCTGTATAGTGTTTTAATCCTTTTTGATTCCCTACGCGTACCATAGCCGCTACGCTTAATCCCATACCTACCATAAATGTCATCGCTGCTAGATTCAGGGCTATTTGATTGGCTGCTTGTGGATTTTTGCCCAAAATACCCGACAACCATACTGCCGATGTAAAGACCCCTACCTCAAACAACATCTGTAATGCAGAGGGAAATCCTAATTTCAGTATTTTTTTGAGCATCATTTTTTCGAGCACAAAAAATCGAATAGTAGACACATAGGCTTTCGATACTTCATTACGCTGCAATACTACCCATAAGAAAATAACCATTACGACTCTAGAGACCAGCGTTCCCACAGCTGCCCCTATCATGCCCATAGCAGGAAATCCAAATTTTCCAAAGATCAATAGGTAATTAATAACTACATTGATGATGTTAGCTACCAATGTGGCATACATAGGTGCTCTGGTCATAGACATCCCATCAGCGAATTGTTTTAATGCTTGAAAAATAATAAGAGGAATCAGCGAAAACGCTACCAATTGTAAATACGGTATTGCCAACTGTACTACTTCTGCCGGCTGCTGCATAAAATACATCAATGGCTTAGCTGCTAAAACTCCTAGAAACAATACAATGCCTAGTGTAGTACATAAAAATAATCCATGCTTCAATGCTGCTTTTCCATCTGTAAAATTACTAGCTCCTGCGGCTTCTGCTACTAGTGGCGTAATGGCTGTAGAGAAACCTATTCCTAGTGACATGGCTATAAACATAAAACTATTCCCTAAAGAAACTGCTGCTAGTTCGGCAGTCCCCAATTGCCCGACCATAATATTATCGATCAGTCCTACGAATGTATGCCCTAGCATGCCTAGAATAACAGGTGCAGCTAACCTTAGTGTATAGGGAAATTCCTTGGTATAATTAGACAGCATAGGTTTCTTTTTTAATAAGCATACAAAGATACTAATACCATTGCTTGTTTAAATCTGTGGTTCATAAAATTACCAATTGTCACATACTATCATCAAAAGCTACTTATCATTCTCAATACATCGTTCTGAATACTGAAGGGATTTAAACTTTTTATACAATTTACTATACAAATGACAACAGAGTTCATGTTTGTACACCTATCTTAATGATGTCCTCGATTTGCGTTAGGGATAGGAGCGGCATCCTTTTTTGTTTTTTTTCTAAACAAAAAAGATACAGCGGATAGCCCGACCACCGACCTTAGGAGGGGGTAACGCCCATATAAATACATATCGTATGCGCATAAAAAAAAGGATGGCTTATACAAACCATCCTTTTCTAATATACATACTTTGCTAAAACAGCTAGTATCTGATATTTATTGTTTTATGATTTTAGTTCGAAAACGCTCTCCTGTTTCTTGTTGTGTCACTTCTACCATAAACAATCCTGTAGGTAAATCGGCTACAGAAAGGCTTACTAAACGCTGATTGGTAGTCACTCGGTGCTTATACACTACACTTCCTGTAATATCCATGATCGTCACCATTGAATTTTGCATTCCGAAATGAGTAGCTAGCTCTAATTGATTACTTACTGGATTTTTAACCACTCTAATAGCAGAGGTCAAGGCAGTTGTACTCGCACTTTTAGCGAGTGGTAAGTCACATATATTCGTATTATCATTCAGACTACAATAGATCACGAAGTTTCTATCTTTAGATACAAATACAAAGTGTCCTGTATCTATAGCTACCCAATACGAACCGTCTAATCCAGGAAAACCTGTTCCTGATAGCGTTACAGAAGGCTCTACACTATTAAAGTTGTGTTGTGCCTTTCCTAATAGGTTGTTCCACCAATCTGGGTTTCCATTAGTAGTATGCAATGACAATTGATACAATCCATTGTTTCGTAAATCCCAATTGATTGTAAAATCATTTACATTAGACAAGTCTGGTCCTCCTGTTCCGAATACAAAGATATTCTTATAACTTCTACTGATAGTAGGCAATGGCGTTTGTAATGGGGTTCCGAAACTACAGCCTGCATCAGGATCTGTGATGGTAATCACCTGTTCTGTGCTATCGCTCTCTCCCTGTCCATTGGTTACAGTTAATCGTACTGTAGCCGTTCCTGGATTATTATAGGTCGTGGTTACCTCTGCTGTATTGGCAGACTGTCCATTCCCTAAATCCCAGTTATAACTTAGTGTACCACCTCTAGGATCTACAGAAGCTGATGCATCTAAGGTAACGGTTAATGGAGCGTCTCCTGTCTGTGCACTGATGGTAAATGAAGCTACTGGACTACCATTAGTAACTGTAATCTGTACTGTTTTACTACTTTCTTTTTTTCCATCACTTACTGTAAGCTTGGCTTGGTAAATCCCTACAGCTGTGTAAGAATGACTAGTGTTTACTCCCTGTCCTGTAGTTCCATCGCCAAAGTCCCAGCTGTATGTCAATGCATCTCCATTAGCATCTGATGAATTAGAGGCATCAAAATTTACATTTACAGGAGCAATCCCTGTAGGTGGAGTCGCTACAAAATCTGCAATAGGTGCTATATTTCCGTCTGTAACTGTAATCGTTTCTGTAACTACGGTAGAGGTATTCGTCCCATCATTTACTGTTAATGATACGGTGTAAACACCCACTGTGTTATATACCGTAGATGGGGTTGCAGCAGTAGCTATGTTTCCATTACCAAAATCCCAATTATACGACAATACATCTCCATTAGGATCTGTAGAGGCACTCGCATCGAAGCTAACTGTTAATGGCGCTACACCAGAGGTAGGATTGGCTGTAAATGCTGCTTTTGGCGTGTCACCTCCTGTAGGCTCGCTTCCGTAAACTAATACTCCATCATCATATACAGGGATATACAGGCTTTCGATCTCTCTGGAGTTGTTTAAATCCTGTGCCGACCAATCATTACTGCTATCATAACGTTTTCCATTTCTGATATTGATATTTAACTGTGTTTCTCTTCTAAATTGCGGATCACCAATTGGAGCGATCAACTCTCCTACCAAAGATACTTCTGCATAATACAGGTTTTGGTTTGCATCCCACGCATTGATAGTTACTGTTCCTACCCCTTGGTTCAATGAAATAGCATAGTCATTAATACTACCACCTGAGGCTACTGTCTCTGATATATCAAAAAAGTATCGGTAGCTCAGTTTATCAGTTACACGTGCTGGCCATGCTGTTCTGTTTTGTATCTTTACTTGTATAGTACTTCCAGATTCATTAGTACTATTGAATTTAGATAGGTTACCTATTTCTACTCTAGACGGTGGTGTAACTACAGATGGGTTGGCCAATGGATTGCCTCCGAATTCTGAATATAATCTGGCCAATGCCCCTGTAAAACAAGCATTGTAATCACAAGCTACTTCGTTCGCTATGTAATCAGTTCTATCATCTACAAAGGAATCATCTGGACTACTAGGTCCTCCTACCAATGCTCCTACCAGTGAGTGACTCGGCTGCACGGGTTTATTTTGTATACTATTTCCCCATGGTCCATGTGCACTACGATGATGAGGGTTATTCGCTGGATTATTACCGAAGCCAATCATAAAGCTTCTTTGTAATGGATTTTTTCCTAATGCATACTCAATCTGGCTTACTGCAAAATCATGGTATTTTTCTTTATTCTGCGGTGTAGTGTCTATTCTATCGCTATATACCAAGGCTAAAAATGCTGTATTAGACATATAGCGCAAAGATCCCCACTGACTTACATGTGCCTGCCCTCCTGGACTGTAAGTAATCCGCTCTCCGTTATAGCCTGTAGTCCAAAAATCTAAATAGCGTTCTGCGGCTTCGTTATACCGTGTTTTACCTGATAATTGAGCTAATAACACATACGATCCATATATTTTATCATCCCATGATAATGCAAATTGATAAGGGGTTCCCTTTTCTTTTACATATTCATCATATTCTTTTTCGGCTTTTTCTAAGTATTGCACCTCTCCTGTAGCCCTATATAACCAAGAGGCTCCCCAGATTAATTCATCTCTAAAACCACTCCAAGAACGATAAAAAGCTGCGGCATTTTGTATAGAATTAGAATACTCTCCTCTATACTCATCTGCAAAAGCATACAACTCCTTGGCATGTCTCAGTAATAAATCGCTATAGGCTGGGTCATCATTTTTAAATACGATACTGGCCGCTGATAAAGCTGCTGCTGTTTCGGATGCTAAGTCAGAACCTGGATTAGCAGTATCTATTTTATAAGACGGTCTAGCCATTTGCATCACCTCTGGCGATCCCCAAAACGCATGGTCTAGATTACCATCACCTACTTGGCCATAAAACTCATTAGGAGCCGTGTGACATTTTATAAAATAATCGGTTACAAACCGAAGGTTTCTTTTCAGAATAGATAATTGTCCACTCTGTATGTAGGCATCTTCATACTCTATAGCTCCCCAAGCCAATGCGGTTACGGTAAATGCCATTGGAAATCCAAACTTTACATGATCTCCTGCATCATACCATCCTCCTGTAAGGTCTATCCCTACATCCGAGCCATCTCCTAGTGCTGAGTCTCCTCTCCAATCAATACGATTCCAAGACGGAAGTTCTCCCGATTGCTGTGCTTCATAAAATAATAATGATTTTTGTAGCGCTTCTCCGTAGTTAAATTGCGCCATTACTTGTAAGCCACATAAGCCTACCAATAGCATCGCTATTTGTATCTTCTTCTTCATTTTGGATATAATTTAAGTTGATTTTTATAATGTATTTTCTAAGCTCTTTTAGAAGTAAGTATAAGACACTTATAATCAAACTATTTACAGGTACTCTCTTCATAAGAATTGTATACATTGAATAGGTACAGTGTACATAACACGTATCAATCCCAGCTTTATAGTTTCGCATTACTATTCTCCATACATTAGTATGATCACACAGCCATGTACAAAATATATGGGCGTTCCCTATCGGGTCGGGCTATTCGTTTCAATTCCTCGCTCCTCCTTTGGTCGGGCTGTGGGATTTCCACTACTATCCCTAACGCAATAACATGGTCTAGTACTAGGCAATAAGTTGCTACTTATTACAATCTTGGTACTACTACAGATACTAGGGGTAATACGTATGAGAAGTACTAAAAAACGATTTGTTATCAGAAGTTTATTAATGCAACATCGTTTTATAGGTTATACATTTTGTGTAGTAGATGTACAAAGCTTCATTATATTTCGAGAATGAATACACTATATAAAGCTATAGTGATATTCAGTAAAATAGATTACAATATCTTATACAGGGTTAGTTACTTCTCTATATAATCTTGTGTAGTGTTAGTAAGTATTGTTATGAGTTGTTGCCTAAAAACAGTCGCTCTTGTTTGTGTAAACTTTTTCATATCTATGTATTAAATTGGTTTCTGTATGTATAGATGCTATTCATTTCCACTATAAGGTTTTCGCTCATTATCAATTCTCAACATAAATCACCTCATACTTATTAGGAATCAACAACATAAGATTGTCGTCAAATAACTTTATAACAAATTTAACAAGTTAATTACAGCAATACATATATCACAATCTTATATATCTCTTAACATTGACTTTTTATGATTGTAAATTATCCAAAAAAACAGGTTTTTACAGAAATAATCAGCAATAAAGTACCTATTATTTTTAGAAATTAATATTACATATTTTTATAATATTAAGAAAACTATAAGAAAAAAAAGCGCGTTTTAATCAAAACACACTGCTCTAAATCATATTAAAACATTGTTTACTCATAAAAAAAAGAACAGCTTATCCATATTTAACAACATAACCACTTCTAAAAACACTAAGCCTTAATTTTTTAGTTAAAAAACAAAAGCTTTCGCAATGAAGGTGTTTACAAATTGACGAATACCATACCGAACGCTGTAGCTCAATAACCTAAAAGTATTTTTCTATTTTGAGTACTTAACATATACACCATATCACTAGAAGTCCATGAAATCTGTATTCAAAAACAACCACATAGATTGACTATAAAAAATTCTAACGCATATAAAAAAGAAATGAGGATGTATCATCGAGTTGATACATCCTCATTTTTATTACGATACTATTATTTATTCAAAAAGAGTACGTGTTCTTTTATACAACACTGTTCTATTCCATTGCTTTTGCCATTACATGATATCTAGGATCGTCAATAGCATCTTCAATTACATTTGCCAACTTGGGAGATGCTTTAATCATCAATGCCCTACACTCTTCACTTAGATGTTTTATTTTTACGGTTTTACCTACAGCTTCGTATTTACCCACTAAATTAAAGATAGCCTCTAATGCAGAATGATCACTAACTCTAGACTCTATAAAATCGATCTCTATGTGATCTGGGTCATTGGCGATGTCAAATTTACTATTAAACGCTTGTATACTACCAAAGAACAGAGGCCCCCAAATCTCATATACTTTGGTTCCATCCTCTTTGACATGCTTTCGCGCTCGAATGCGCTTCGCGTTTTCCCATGCAAACACCAAAGCAGAGATAATAACTCCTACAAAAACTGCTATCGCTAAGTCATAAATTACTGTAACTGCAGAAACAATAATTAATACAAAAGCATCAGCTTTTGGAATTTTTCTAAGAATACGGAAACTAGACCATGCAAAGGTTTCGATCACCATCATAAACATGACTCCTACTAATGCTGCAATAGGCACTTGCTCTATATAACTGTCTGCAAACAAAAGAAATACTAATAAGGTGGTAGCCATCATAATACCTGACAATCTACCTCTACCCCCTGCATTGATATTAATCACGGTTTGACCGATCATTCCACAACCTCCAGTACCACCAAACAAACCGCTGATGATATTTCCGAACCCTTGTGCTACACATTCTCGATTTCCGTTTCCTCTAGTCTCTGTCAATTCATCCACTAGATTCATCGTCATTAAAGTTTCTATCAATCCTACTGACGCTGCTAAAAAAGCGTATGGCAATATAAAACTGAGAGTATCTACTGTAAAAGGCAAGTATTCCCATAATTCTAAATTAGGTGTCGGGAACTCTCCTGACAACCCGTCTCCTCCTCCTTCTCTAATATATGAACCTACCGTACTAACATTGAGTTTTCCGATAACTACCACAGCTGTAGTGACCAAAATAGCTGTTAACGCAGCTGGTATCTTAGTTGTTAATTTAGGTAATGCCCATACAATCCCCATGGTCAATAACACTAATCCAATAGTCGAATATAATTCTACCCCTTCCATAGGGATACTTATATAGCGTTTTAAACCATCCGCAGTAACCTCTAACTGCTTATGTGTAAACATTTTTACCTGCGCAATAAAAATAACAATCGCCAATCCATTAACGAATCCCATCATTACAGGATGTGGTATCAAACGTACAAAACGTCCTAATTTAAATACTCCTGCAATCACTTGTATCAGCCCCATAAGGACTACGGTGGCTAATAAGTAATAATACCCCATATTCTCTACAGGCACCTCGAATCCCATACCTCTAGCATGGCCTTCAGAGATCATATGTACAAAAATAACAGCAACTGCTCCTGCTGCTCCAGAGATTAATCCTGGCCTTCCTCCAAAGATTGCTGTTATCAAACCAATGATAAAAGCTCCTGATAAGGCTACCAACGGATCTATCTGTGCCACAAAGGCAAATGCCACAACTTCTGGAATCATAGCCAACGATACAGTAATACCTGCTAACACATCGTCTTTGGCATTTGGGATAATTTTTCGTACAAACTCAGTCATAATTACTTTATTTTGAGGGTGCAAAAATACAGTTATTTTATCCTCGAACAATTAATTTTCTAATAGAATATAGTATTACAGCTTACTAAAACGTTATCGCTACACTAGCTGTAGTGATCCTACTTCTATCACTTTGGTTTATGACACTGATAACATTTCCCTAAATTTAGGGAACCTACACCTTATGTTTTACGAGAGTTATGTATTTTCACAACCGAATTCATCTCCTATGCGTTACTATATTTTACCTCTAGCTATGTTACTCTTTCACGCCTGTAATCCTCTAGGCTCAGAAAATGATGGGGTATCGGATTTCACTACCCTTTTTGAACAAAGCAAAGGCACTGAAACACCTACCTATACAGCCGTAATTGATTTCTACAAGAAATTAGCAAACACTTATGCTGCAATAGACATCCAGACTGTTGGAAATACCGATAGTGGCTACCCATTGCATTTAGTCACACTAAACCCAGATAAGGTATTTGATTTTAACAGCCTACGAACGAATAAAAACATACTATTGATCAACAATGGGATACACCCAGGAGAAAGTGATGGTATTGATGCTACCATGCTATTGTTTAGAGATATTGCCCAAGGTAACATTCAGGTATCTACTAATACCGTAATCTGTACTATTCCCATATATAATATTGGAGGCGCATTGAATCGTAATACAGGTACTCGTACCAATCAAAATGGTCCGAATACACATGGTTTTAGAGGGAATGCACGCAATTACGATCTTAATCGCGATTTTATAAAAAGTGATTCTAAAAATGCGCAAGCATTTGCTTCAATTTTTCACCTAGTACAGCCCGATGTTTTTATAGACAATCATGTGAGTAATGGTGCTGATTATCAATACACCCTTACCCACCTATTTACACAACACAATAAATTAGGAGGTGCACTTGGTGCCTATTTACACCAACAACTACAACCACAACTAGAAGCTGCATTGGCCAAAAAAAACTGGAGCATTACTCCCTATGTAAACGTATGGAATACAACACCAGATCATGGATGGACACAATTTATGGATAGCCCTAGATACTCTACAGGATACACCACATTATGGCATACACTGGGCATGATGGTAGAAACACATATGCTCAAACCCTATAAAGATCGCGTAGAAGGCACCTATGCATTAATGCAATCCATGATCCAAATTATCGAAAAAGATGGAACTACCATTCGGCAACTTCGTAAACATGCTTTCGAATCCTTTTCTAAACAAACTACCTATGCCACCAATTGGAAAATAGACAGTACAAAAAGTACACAGTTACAGTTCGAGGGATATGAAGGTAGCTATATCGATAGTAAAATTACAGGTCAAAAAAGATTGTCGTACGATACCACAAAACCATACACGAAGGATATCACATATCAAAACTACTTTACTCCTAGCTCACACATCACGGTTCCAAAAGCGTACACCATTCCATCTGGATGGTGGCACATTATCGATAAATTAAAGCAACAGCGCATCCAATACCGTACGCTACCAAAAGATACTACCATTACAGTAGAAGTATATCATATAGATACGTATAAAAACACGACTACTCCTTATGAAGGACATTACCTCCATAAAAATACTACTGTAAAAACAAGTACTGAAACAGTTATACTACCCAAAGGGACTGTATGGGTTCCAACTCAACAAAGAGGATTTCGATATATTATAGAAACGCTAGAACCTACAGCTCCTGACTCTTTTTTTAACTGGAACTTTTTTGATACTATTCTACAACAAAAAGAAGGCTTTTCTCCATATGTCTGGGAAGATAAAGCATACACCATTTTACGCAAAAACGATACATTACGTGCTTTGTTTGAACAACAAAAAAAAGACTCTTCTTTTGCTAAGAATGCTTATGCACAATTAGATTGGATTCACAAACATACAGTACATTATGAGAAAGCACACTTACGGTATCCTGTATATAGGGTTCTAAGAACTAACTAATACAAAATTATACTTAGGGAAGTGATTTACTCTTTTTATAAGTTGATATAAAAAATCATTCGCTTCAAAATTTTACAGTTTTTGAATTTTCGAGTACTGCTATGAAACAAAAAAATCACTTCATTTGATCACAAAATCTTCGAATTTTGCTAAAATCAAAAAAGTTTATAGCACTTCTTGTTTTGGTGTACAATCTATTGCATATTCATGAGAAAATAATTCTTTGATATTAGCATAAGAATCTTGCAATGCTTTTTTTGTTTTTTTACTGTCTTTCCAACGCACTTTCTGGATATCCTCTTCTATCTGGGGGATCAGAGGTCCGTCAAACGCAGTTTTCATTTCGAACCAATAAGTAACTTTTAATTTATAAGTTCCATTACGTTTAAACACATGATAGGTTTTATACAAAAATTTGGTAATTTCTAAGCCTAATACCCCTGTTTCTTCTTCTACTTCTCGAATTGCTGTAGTTTCTATAGGTTCATTTTTTTCCGTTTTACCTTTTGGTAAATCCCACTTACCATTGCGATGAATAAACAAAACTTCTTTTTTCTCATTATACACCTTACCACCACCTGCTAGTACCACTGGTAATTTTTTGTAAAGTTGCTTCATCAGCTTCTCTTCAGTTTTATGAAAAAAGTGATATCGCACCACTTTCCCTTCTTCTTCGTGTTGCTGAATATCTTTAATAATTTTAACAAAATCCACTTTTTTGATATGAATGGTTTTGTAATCTTTGATTTCCTTTTTTGTAGAAAGAATAATTGGCGTATTATTCACAAAAACTTTATACATTTGCACTATGATTTTTGATAAAAATACAGCTAAAAAGACTGCTGAATTGCTATTGCAAATTAATGCAATTAAATTAGAACCGCAAACCCCTTTTACTTGGGCCTCTGGATGGAAATCTCCTATCTACTGCGATAATCGTATCACCTTGTCCTATCCGATGATTAGAAACTACCTCCGAGAAAACTTAGCTAAGTTTATCGAAGACACTTATGGGAAACCTGATGTGATCGCTGGAGTGGCTACTGGTGCTATCGGTATTGGTATGCTAGTAGCAGAGCAACTCAATCTTCCTTTTATATATGTCCGTCCTGAAGCTAAAAAGCATGGAAGACAAAACCAAATAGAAGGAATCGTGCCTACAGGAAAAAACGTAGTAGTGGTAGAAGACCTGATCAGTACAGGTAAAAGCAGCTTAAATGCCGTAAAAGCACTTAAAAAAGTAGATGCTACGGTCAAAGGAATGGTTGCTATTTTTAATTATGGTTTTGACATTGCTTCAGAAAACTTTCAAGAAGCAGCAATCCCTTTGCATACGCTGAGTAATTACGAAAACTTATTAGAGCAAGCACTCGATACGCATTATATTACAGCGCAACAACAAGAAACATTACAAAACTGGAGAACGAATCCAGCGGAGTGGAATCTATAATACTTTTATTTTATGAATCTAGAAAGCCCCACTGTTACAGTAGCAAAAACACCGCAAGAAGTTTTTGATTTCCTTACACAGGTAGAAAACTTCGAACAATTGATGCCTGAGAGCAAGCAAAAGTTCGAAAAAATAAATGAGCAACGTTTTTTGTTTCAACTAAAAGGAATGCCCGAAATTGTATTGGAACAAAAAGAGCATACACCGCCTAGCACTGTAGTATTAGGTGCTGCTAGTGATAAACTTCCTTTTACACTTACTGCTACTATTGCAGATAATGGAAATGGACAAAGCTCTACTCAACTCGTTTTTGAAGGAAAGTTCAATGCTATGATGGGAATGATGATCAAAAATCCGATACAAAATTTCATCAACACTTTAAGCGAAAACATCAGCAAACTCTAAATAAGATCTACTAGCAGAGATGCATTAATATAATAGTTTAATCTCCTTTAGATCAAACTCTTTACAAATAGCATCTTCTAACAATATTTCTAAGGTACCAGACCTAGTAACTTGCTGGATAATACCTATAATTTTCTCACCCTCTGCATCTAAAAATGTAGAGGGTTTATTTTTTCTAAAAAGCACCTTTTCATATCTATCTTTCACCGATTCGAAGTTAGCAGAAGACACGCTTAAAAACTCGTTTTCTAATCGATCTAATAATCGAATTAATACTTCTTCTATGGCATAATGCATCCCAGATATACCTTTCATAGAACCTGCATTAGGTATTCCATGAAACATCGTTTGATTCACATTAATTCCGATCCCAATAATTGCTCCCTGCAAACTGCCACTATTCACTATATTTTCTATTAATATTCCACAAATTTTCTGTGAATCTGACAGAATGTCGTTTGGCCACTTAATTGCTAATTTTGGCATTTGAAACGATTGCAAGGTATCATGTACAGACAAAGCAACCACCATAGATAATAAAAACTGATCTGCTAATGCCACTTGAGTAATTGGCATAAACACACTACAAGTCAGGTTTTCGCCAGGGTTACTCTGCCATACAGCACCTCGCTGCCCCTTACCTGCTGATTGCGTTTTAGCAATTACACACACAGGTGTTTTATTTTTTGAATTCCTATTTATATCTTTAAGGAAGGTATTTGTGGAGCCGATGGCATCAACTTTGATTATGTTCATAGAAATGATCCGAAAGTTTTTACAAATGTCTCTAAATAACAGACATTAAAATCATAAAAAGTAATAACTTTACACAAATTAAAAAAATGCATGACTAAAAAAGAAATCAGTACTGATCAATTAATAACTCAAATCATCAAAGGCATTGAAGAAGTTAAAGGAAATGACATCACCATTTTAGACCTTAGAGAAATAGAAAATACTGTTTGCAGTTATTTTGTAATCTGTAATGGAACTTCTAACACTCAAGTAAATGCCATTGTAAATTCCATACAAAAAACGGTAAGCAAATCACTCAAAGACAAGCCTTGGCACGTAGAAGGTGGCGAGAATGCCGAATGGGTACTGATTGATTATGTAAATATAGTTGTTCATGTTTTTCAGAAACATATTAGAGAATTCTATGACATAGAAGGTCTATGGGGAGATGCAAAAACAACGACTATACAAACAAATTATTAAAAAATCGTAAATGGCGAAAGACAATAAAAAAACAGATTTGAATAAGAAACCAAAATTTAGTGCGTATTGGATTTATGCAATTATCATTGTTGGGTTTTTGGCACTTAATTTTTTAAATGGAGGTAGTATAGGCACTGCTCCCAAAACAACACTTTCTGATTTTAGCAAATTATTAAGTAATGGTGAAGTAGAACGTATTCTAATCATCAATAGAAGAAAAGCAAAAGTATTTCTTACACCTGAGGCTAAAGCCAAAGAAGAACACATCAAGAAAAGAAATAATTCCTTTCTAAGTTCTGGCACTAATGATCCTGACTATGAGTTCGAGTTTGGAGATTTACAGAATTTCGAGAACAATATCGCTAGAATCAAAAGTGATAAAGGTGTTACTACTGAAGTAAGCTATGATACTGAAAGTAATATGTGGGGAGACATCTTCATTACATTACTGCCATTTGCCCTTATTATAGGAGTATGGATTTTCATCATGCGTCGTATGAGCGGTGGTGCTGGCGGTGGTGCTGGCGGTCAAATTTTCAATATAGGAAAATCCAAAGCTAAATTATTCGATCAAAACACAGATGTAAAAGTGTCTTTTGAAAATGTTGCTGGACTAGAAGGAGCGAAAGAAGAAGTTCAAGAAATTGTAGACTTCTTAAAAAACCCAGAAAAATACACTTCTTTAGGAGGTAAGATACCAAAAGGAGCATTATTAGTAGGCCCTCCAGGAACAGGAAAAACCTTATTAGCTAAAGCTGTAGCAGGAGAAGCCAAAGTACCTTTCTTCTCTTTATCAGGTTCTGATTTCGTAGAAATGTTTGTAGGAGTTGGAGCTTCTAGAGTAAGAGACTTATTTAAGCAAGCGAAAGAAAAATCACCTGCTATTATCTTTATAGATGAGATTGATGCCATAGGTAGAGCTCGTGGAAAAAGTAATTTTTCAGGATCAAATGATGAACGAGAAAACACACTGAACCAACTACTAACAGAGATGGATGGTTTTGGCACTAATACTAATGTGATCGTTATTGCTGCCACTAACAGAGCTGATGTTTTAGACAAGGCACTCATGAGAGCTGGGCGATTCGATAGACAAATCTACGTAGACCTACCAGATGTTAGAGAACGAAAAGAAATATTCGAAGTACACTTAAAACCACTAAAAAAAGAAGATGGATTAGATACTGATTTTCTATCTAAACAGACTCCTGGATTTTCTGGTGCTGATATTGCCAATGTATGTAATGAGGCCGCATTAATTGCCGCCAGAAAAGGAAATAAAGCAGTAGGAAAACAAGACTTCTTAGATGCAGTAGATAGGATAGTTGGTGGTTTAGAAAAGAAAAACAAAATTATCACTCCTTCTGAGAAAAGAGCTATCGCTTTTCACGAAGCTGGTCACGCTACTGTGAGCTGGATGCTAGAGCATGCAGCTCCTTTGGTAAAAGTAACTATTGTACCTAGAGGACAATCATTAGGAGCAGCATGGTACCTACCAGAAGAGCGACTGATCGTAAGACCCAACCAAATGCTAGATGAAATGTGCGCTACATTAGGAGGTCGAGCAGCAGAAAAAGTGATTTTTAATGAAATTTCTACAGGCGCACTTAGCGACCTAGAAAAAGTAACCAAACAAGCACGTGCCATGGTTACTGTATATGGACTGAATGAAAAAATTGGAAACCTTACTTATTATGATTCTTCTGGACAAAATGAGTATGGATTCACAAAACCATACAGCGAGCAAACTAGTGAACTTATAGATAAAGAAATCTCTAATATTATAGAAGAGCAATACCAAAGAGCTATTCAACTTCTAGAAAAACATAAAGATAAACTCACAGAACTTGCTGAAGTACTTTTAGAAAAGGAAGTGATCTTTAAAGATAACTTAGAAAAGATATTCGGTCAACGTCCGTTTAACAAAGAAGAAGCTACGGTAGAACCTTCATAAAGGCGACTCCCTCTTCTAATGAATACTTAAAAAATCTTATGTTAATCCCTACATTAGCATAAGATTTTTTTATCTTTGTAAGCATTGTAATTTGGTAATCCCCCAATTAAATCAAAAAATGAGTCTATTTAGAAGATTATTTTCCTTAAAATCTAAATCAGACCAGAAGAATAAAGAAACGCTCTCAAACGATCGCAGTAAATATATGCCTGAAATCAACTTACCTGTTGATGAAAGTTTTATGATGAATTTCAAAAGAAACGGCGGCAAATTTTTATACTGTGATAGCGAAGAAGAAGTTCTTGATTCTTTTGATAAAATCCTATTAGAAAATGATTGGTACGAAAAAGATGTTTGTTGTTTTGACATTGCTTTAGAACATAAGTTCTCTGGCTACAATCTTAATTATATAAAAAATACACCAGCCTCTTTCTTTTTTGCTACTTGCGAGTATCTAATTGCAGATAGTGGAGGGATTTTAGTTTCTTCTAATCAACTAAGAGAAAAAAAAATCACTGAGTTACCTGACAATTTCGTTATTTTAGCAGCTACTAGCCAATTAGTAAGTTCTATAAGCGAAGGCCTTAAAGGTATTAAAGAACAAAACAAAAATGCGATTCCATCAAATATAACCACTATCAAAAACTTCGAACCACAGAAAGAAAAAGATTTTCTAAGCTACGGAAGTAGCTCAAAAAATCTATATTTGCTGCTGTTAGAAGATTTATAATATGAAGGAACTGCTTACAAGATCTTTATCGGGGTTTTTATACGTCTCGATTCTACTAACAGCTATTTTTGTATCAAAATACACCTTTATCGGTGTGTTTTTTCTATTTGGAATTATATGCATTTATGAATTCCAAAAACTGATACATCTGAATCAAAAATGGCTATATGTAGTTTTTGTCGGTATTCTAGGACTTTTTCATTTTCCTCAAACACCCGATGGTATCATTTGGATCATTTTAGCACTAACCATTATCACACAATTATTTTTAGTGAGAGACTTGGTGACCATTAGAATCATTCCTATGTTTGAAAAAAGGAAATACCTAACTAGCATCTTCTTTTTAATTACAGCGATCGGATTTCTCACTTTACTCCCTATACACAATACTAATTACGAACCAACACTTGTTGCTGGTGCATTATTAATGATATGGACTAATGACACTTTTGCATATCTAGTAGGTAAAAATTTTGGCAAGCACAAATTACTAGAACGCATCTCCCCTAAAAAAACAATCGAAGGCTTTATGGGAGGGATTGTTTTTTCATTACTTGCTGGGTATTTACTGGCTACCTACACCGATATATTATCACTACCTACATGGTTGGCAATAAGTCTAATTATGAGTATTTTTGGCACACTAGGCGATCTTATACAATCTAAGTTTAAACGACAAGCTGGTGTAAAGGACAGCGGTACTATCATGCCTGGTCATGGCGGAATTTTTGACCGTTTGGACAGTATTATATTTGCCAGTCCATTTTTATATCTATTTTTACAAATTCTGAAATATGTTTCATAAAGAAGGTTACAAAATCATCGCTACTGCTATTGTTATTTTTTTAGGTATCAACATTGCTGCCTATGTATCTATACAAGCACAAGAATGGATTATTGCTATTTTTAGCATCTCATTTGTTTTTCTAATTCTTATTTTACAATTTTTTAGAAACCCTAAGCGAACAACTCAAATAGATGACCACACTGTTGTAGCTCCTGTAGATGGAAAAGTAGTGGTCATTGAAGAAGTTTTTGAAAAAGAATACTTTAAAGAAAAGAGATTACAAGTATCTATTTTTATGTCTCCTATCAATGTGCATGTAACACGACATCCTATTAATGGAAAAGTAGCTTTTAGCAAATACCACCCAGGTAAATACCTTGTTGCTTGGCATCCAAAAGCATCTGAAGAAAATGAAAGAACCACTGTAGTAGTAAAAAATAAACACATCGACATCTTATACCGACAAATTGCTGGCGCCCTTGCTAAGCGTATTGTAAACTATGCCACCGAAGGAGAACAAGTCTCACAAGGTAGCGATAGTGGTTTTATAAAATTTGGCTCTAGAGTAGACGTATACCTTCCACTAGGCACCCCTATAAATGTATCCTTGGATCAAAAAGTACGTGGTGGTGAAAGTGTGATTGCGAAGATTTAATAAACATATGACAAACGAGGAACTACATACCAATTTCCTAAAGGCTTTTGAAAAAGCATCTAATACCAAAATCCAATTACCCCCTGATATCATGCTTCATTTTTATGCTTATTACAAGCAAGCAACACATACAGAAGAAATAGGTTTTTACATACCTTCCGGCAGCAGCGAACTCAGGAATGCTTTTAAACTGAATGCACTATTTCAAGTAAAAAACTTAACACCAGACGAAGCTAAACTGAAATACATTGAATTAGTGAATACTTATATCACTGATTAAAACACAACACCAAACTATTTATAGAAAACACATAGCATCAAATACAATCACCCCTAGCCTAATAAACTTAAGCTTGGGGTAATTTTTTGCATCTAATTTCTTTTTCACCATACCCCTACTTATAACACACACATATTAGCTTAACCAACTACAAAGCCTAGTCTCCATTTATTCTCGCCTGAGCTACAGGAATACTTTATCAGTACCAGATATTACACCTAAGCCTAAAACAAAACACAACTCACATACATTTGTATCAGAAACAACAGCTATTCTAGCAACTGCTCATAACAAAAAAAGCAGTTTTACAAACACTATAGAAAGTTATGAATAGTGGTGTGTTTCAAAAAAAATGTATCATTTAAAAATTTAAAATTATGCCTAATAAGAAAGATTGGAAAACAACTGCTACAAAAAATAGAGCAGCCAGAACACAATTCGAAGTTGATCAAATGGGTGAGGACTCAAATTTAGTATCAACACAGCATCACAAGATCCCTAAGAGCCTTCTAGACACCATGTATACCGAAGCAGAACTGGCTGCTTCCCAAGGAAACAAAGAAGCTCAAGAGTTTATTGACACATCAGGAACTATAAATCAACTAAAAAACATGGAAGCCATACTTATGCCTGGCCCACCTCCTGAACTCCGTAACGACGACCCTGGCGCTGGCATGGATTTATTTCAATACAACGACGGAAGTTTAACTCCTAGAAGCGCTAAAAGCCAACAACTCGCTGATGAGTACGCTACGAAAGACTGGGCAGCAATGACACAAACCGTTAAAGATTTACATACTATGGCTGAACCTAATGACGCAGAAAGAGCAAGAAAAGCACTTAAATCATTTGAAATCAATCCAATAGATAAAAAAATAGAAAAAAGAAATCGAACACCGAGTCCAAGTAGATAATATCACAGAGAAGTGATTTACACTTTAGCCACAAAAATCATTTACACCCAAATTGTGCAATTTTTGAGTTCTGCAGCGTTGCTATTCAAAAAGCACTGTCTTTGGTCACAAAATCTTCGATTTTTACTAAAACAGAGAAAGTGTACACAACTTCCAAAAAAAAGTATAGACTGCTAAAAAAATAACAGTCTATACTTTTTTACTTCGTTTATTTATTATGTTATCCTAAATTAGCAAGACTTGCTTTTAATGTTGCTATTTTCGCCTCTGCATCTGCCTGCTTCTTTCTTTCGTTAGCAATTACTTGTTCTGGCGCATTATTAACAAAACGTTCGTTTGCTAATTTTTTCTGCACTGATTTCAGAAAACCTTCTGTGTACACAAGTTCATCCGTAAGCTTTTTAATCTCATCTTCAACATTTATCGCTCCTGCAATCGGAATAAAATATTCATTGGATTTTACTCTAAAAGAAAGTGCTCCTTCTACTGCTGCATCTACATATGCTAATGCATCAATGTTTCCTAATTTAGTAATTACCGCATCAAAGGTATCTTGTATCTTTTCATTATTCAACACAGACAGTCCTATTGATTCTTTAAAAGAAATATTCTTTTCTTTTCGTATTGTTCGAATACCCGACACCACATCTGCTGCCAATTCAAATTCTTTGATCAATGCTTGATCAACAGTTTCTACTTCAGGCCATTGTGCTATAATTAATGCTTCTTGTTCTGTTCGGTCTGCAATTTGATGCCAAATTTCTTCGGAAATAAAAGGCACAAAAGGATGTAGTATTTTTAGGTTATCTTCTAATAAACTAATCACTTGTTTATATGTTACAGCATCAATTGGTGTTTGATACGCTGGTTTTACCATTTCTAATAACCAACTACAGAAATCATCCCATATGAGCTTATAGGTAGTCATTAACGCATCACTAATTCTGTATTTTGAATAGTGATCTTCTAATACCACTAATACTTCCTGAAACTTAGCCTGATACCAAGCTATTGCGGTTTTAGCTGCTATAGGTTGCGGAATATTTTCGGCTACTTCCCATCCAAAAATCAATCGAGATGCATTAAAAATCTTATTTACAAAGGCACTTCCTTGCTTACACAAATCTTCGTCAAACATTAAGTCATTACCTGCTGGCGAACTCAATAGCATTCCTACTCGAATCCCATCCGCTCCATATTGATCAATTAAATCTAATGGATCTGGCGAGTTTCCTAGTGATTTTGACATTTTACGACGTTGCTTATCTCTTACAATCCCTGTAAGATACACGTTCGTAAACGGTTTTTCTTTTCTATATTCGAATCCAGCTATGATCATACGCGCTACCCAGAAAAATAAAATTTCGGGAGCTGTAACTAAATCATTTGTTGGATAATAATAATTAATCTCTTTATTATCGGGTTCTAAAATTCCATTAAACACACTCATAGGCCACAACCAAGAAGAAAACCATGTATCTAACGCGTCTGGATCTTGTGTTAGTGCCGCATCGGATAGCGCTGCATCTCCTGTTTTCTGCCTTGCTAATTCTAAGGCTTCCTCCCTACTCTCTGCTACTACAAAATCATCTTTTCCTTCTCCATAGAAATAAGCCGGTATCTGATGTCCCCACCACAATTGACGAGAAATATTCCAATCTCTCACATTTTCCATCCAGTAACGATAAGTGCTGATAAATTTATCTGGTACTAGATTTACGTCTTTTTCCAATACAGCATCTAGCGCAGGTTTAGCCAATGCTTCCATTTTTAGAAACCACTGATCACTTAATCTTGGCTCTATAACCGCCTTGGTACGCTCACTTGTACCTACCTTATTTATATGCGTTTCTATTTTCTCTAAAGCTCCGATACTATCCAGCTCTTTTGCAATCTCTTTTCTTACTACAAAACGATCTTTCCCTTCATAATGCAATCCATTACTATTCAATGTCGCATCTTCATTAAAGATATCTATTACCTCTAATTGATGTTTATCCCCTAGCACTTTATCATTTTGATCGTGCGCTGGGGTTACTTTTAGACATCCTGTACCAAACTCCACATCTACATAGGCATCTGTAATAATCGGGATAGCTCTGTTGACAATTGGTACGATTGCTTTTTTACCTTTGAGATGCGTAAAACGTTCGTCATCTGGATTGATACATATTGCTGTATCCCCCATAATAGTCTCTGGACGCGTGGTTGCTACTGTGATTACCTCTTCTGTTCCTTCTATTTTGTAATTTAAATAATATAAATTACCTTGTTTCTCTTCGAATATTACTTCTTCATCGGACAAGGTAGTTTTTGCTTGAGGATCCCAATTGACCATTCTATACCCTCTGTAGATCATCCCTTTATTATATAAATCTACAAACACCTTGATGACAGAAGCAGACAGATTGTCATCCATCGTAAAAGCAGTACGCTCCCAATCACAAGATGCACCTAATTTTTTGAGCTGTTCTAGTATAATCCCTCCATGCTTGTGTGTCCACTCCCATGCATGCTCTAGAAACTCTTCTCTGGTTAAATCATTTTTATCAATCCCTTCTTCTTTAAGCTTGGCTACTACTTTTGCTTCTGTAGCAATGGACGCATGATCTGTACCTGGTACCCAACAAGCGTTATACCCTTTGAGCCTAGCTCTACGAATCAATACGTCTTGAATCGTATTATTAAGCATGTGCCCCATATGTAGTACTCCTGTGACATTAGGAGGTGGTATGACGATGGTGTAAGCTTCTCTGTCATCAACCTCTGAATGAAAATAGTTATTTTCCATCCAGTAGTTATACCACTTTTCTTCTACCGATTTTGCATCATACTTTGTTGATAAAGCCATACTTTGGTCTGATTTTTGATTTTTAAAATGCAAAAGTAATTATTATCTCTGACAAGTTGAAAGTCTTTTTCAATTTTGAAGTTGGGTAAAAAGTAACTACTTTTACACATATAAAACCCTACGTTATGAAAAAAATAATGATGATTTTATTTATTGGATTTCTTGGTGCTACTATGACTGCTCAGGAAGCTAAAGCCAAAATAGAATTTAAATCAGATGTTATCGATTACGGAGAAATCGCTAAAGGCAGTGATGGCGTTCGCCAATTTGAATTCACCAATACAGGGGATGCTCCTTTAATTATTTCTAGAGTTTATTCTAGTTGTGGATGTACTATTCCTAAAAAACCAGAGGAACCTATAGCTCCTGGTGCTACTGGAACTATCGAGGTTAAATACGACACGAAACGTGTAGGTCCTATCAGAAAAACAATTACGGTATATTCTAATGCTGAGGAAGCTACAAAAGCTATTAAAATTAAAGGTACTGTTTTAGATGCCTCGAAAAGCATTCTAGAAGAGAAGAATTAATCTCATTTTAGATCCAAAATAGATGACAAGGTTTTACTTTATAAAGTAAAACCTTTTTTTATGAACTGTTTTTACATTTTATAGGTTTCATAGTACTTCTTATACAAAGGAATCATTTTTATTCATTACTCTATTTCGCGTTAGGGATCGAAGTGGAAATCCCACAGCCCGACCTAAGGAGGTGCGAGGAATTGTAGCGCAGCGCCCGACCCTTGGGGAACGCCCTTATCACTTAGCAGCAACTAGTTTTCTACACACGACAACCAAACTTAAAACTGTATCATGAAATTAGCATATGGATTCATAAAATAAAAGTCCAACAACAGCAATATCTTTATGAAAACAGCAACAAGTAGTACAGAAAACCTAAATAATCTCAAATTTCCTGATATTTTAAAAAATATATATTATTATTTAACTTAATTACCGAATATTTTAGGAAATTTGCAGCTATTTTTATGTAAGAAAATCTGGGAAAATGCCTGTAATATCAAGTAAGGGTAAAATGATGCCTGAATCACCGATTCGAAAGTTGGTACCCTTTGCAGAAAAAGCGGTAGCGGAAGGAAAACATATTTTCCACCTTAATATCGGTCAGCCCGATATAAAAACTCCTGCAATAGCGCTAGAAGCAATTAGAAACCACAATCTAGATGTATTGGCATATAGCCACTCTGCTGGTTTTGAAAGTTTCCGAAAAAAACTGGCAACTTATTATGGTAAGCATGACATTTCTGTAACTGCAAACGACATCCTGATTACTACAGGAGGTAGTGAGGCACTTATCTTTACAATGGGAAGCATCACTGACCCAGGAGATGAAATTATTGTTCCTGAGCCTTTTTATGCTAATTATTACAGCTTTTCTACTCAATCTACGGTTAAAGTAGTACCTGTAATCTCTAAGATAGAAGACGGGTTCGCACTACCCGCTATCAATGAGTTTGAGAAACTAATCACCTCTAAAACAAAAGCTATTTTAATTTGCAACCCAGGAAACCCCACAGGTTACCTGTACAGCAAAGAGGAAATTAAACAGCTAGCTGCACTTGCTATTAAGTATGATCTTTTCTTAATCTCTGATGAAGTGTATCGTGAATTCGTTTATGATGGATCTGAACACTATTCTATTTTACAAGAAGAATCGCTACACGAGCATGCGATCGTAGTAGATTCTGTATCTAAACGCTACAGTATGTGTGGAGCACGTATCGGATGTATGGTAAGTAAAAATAAGAGCGTTATCGAAACTGCAATGAAATTTGCACAAGCTAGATTAAGCCCTCCCACACTGGCACAAATAGCTAGTGAGGCTGCCTTAGACACTCCTGCTTCTTATTATACCGAAACTGTAAAAAAATACAAGGCTAGAAGGGATACATTAGTAGCTGGACTACAGGAAATACCGGGAATACAAGTTGCTACTCCTAATGGTGCTTTTTATTGCATCGTAGCACTTCCTGTAAAGAATGCTGAACATTTTTCTAAATGGCTATTGTCTGAATTTGAGGTTGACAAACAAACTGTAATGTTAGCTCCGGCAGCTGGTTTTTATTCTAGCCCCAACCAAGGCATTAATCAAGTTCGTATTGCATATGTGTTAAACAAAAGAGATCTACAAAAAGCTATGCAAATTTTGCGTCTAGCTTTAGAAAAATATCAAAAAATAGAAGAGCATATTATGAAAAAGGCTAATTTTAGCCTGTAAAACTATATTCTCTTGGAAATAACATACAATAAGTCTCTAAAAAATCTTAATACATTTGGCATAGACGCTCACGCTACTGGTTATATAGCAATACACTCTGAACGTGAATTGACAACTATCTTAAGCCAGTACCGTGATACCACTACTTTTTTTATACTTAGTGGAGGTAGTAACATGTTATTAACCCAAAATATAGACGCCCTTGTTTTACACCTATGCATAAAGGGCATTACCACAGACGTAGAAGAAGACAAAAACACTGTCTTAGTAACTGCTAATGCAGGAGAGAATTGGCATGATTTCGTACAGTTTTGTATTCGTCATAACTATGGAGGCATCGAAAATTTATCACTAATACCAGGATATGTAGGCAGTGCCCCTATACAAAATATCGGAGCCTATGGAGTGGAACTCAAAGATACATTTGTAAAATGTGAGACTATTGAAATTGCATCGGGACAAAAAAAAACATTCACCGCTGAGGAATGTAATTTTGGTTACCGAAATTCTATTTTCAAAAATGAGTTAAAAAACAAATACATCATCACACAAATAACTCTGAGACTTACCACAAGACACCACCAACTCTACACTTCTTATGGCGCAATCGAAAATGCACTAGCTGCAAAAAATATATCACAACCCAGCATACAAGAGGTAGCTGAGGCTGTTATAGAAATCAGAAAAAGCAAACTCCCAGATCCCGCTAAAATAGGTAATAGCGGTAGTTTTTTTAAAAACCCTATAGTCACTATAGAACTATTTAACACACTGCAACAAACGTACACCGATATACCACATTATCACATAGATAATAACACTATAAAAATACCTGCTGGATGGCTTATCGAACAATGTGGTTTTAAAGGAAAAAAACAAGGGAATGCTGGAGTTCACTCTAAGCAAGCATTGGTATTAGTAAATTACGGTGATGCTACTGGGAAAGAAATCTTAACACTTTCTACTGATATTAAAGCATCTGTTTTGAAAAAATTCAATATTTCATTAGAAACAGAAGTGAACATTTTTTAACGAGGCTACCTCTATTTTTCACTTGGTTTATTTTTAGCTATTTTTCTTTGTATCTTTGCTACAGTGTGTATCGCATAGAATAAGATACACTTATGTTCGCTACTGGACAAAAGCGCACTTATGTACCAATAGTAAATGTAGCGAACTATAAAAAAACAGACAATGAAATTAGCATTACTTACTATCGGTTTATTACTACTTGCATTTGGCGGAATTGCCATTAAATTATGGGCTAAAAAAGGAGGGAAATTTGCAGGAACCTGCGCTAGTCAAAGTCCTTTTCTTAACAAAGAAGGAGAATCTTGCTCACTTTGCGGAAAAACCCCAGATCAATATGCCAACTGCAATGAATCTGAACATACAAAGTAACCACCCCTACTGCTCTCCCACCGCAAAACTAACCTATTGAAACAAGAAACCTCATATCTTTTCAATCAGATACAAAAAGCAAAAAAAGGTAATCAAATGTCATTTAATTACCTTCTTGATTTTTTTTGGAATGATGTCTATAATTTTCAGCTAAAAAGAACTCAAAACGAATACGAAGCTGAAGACATTACACTACAGTCTTTTGCTAAAGCTTTTGATAAGATTAATACTTTTGACGAAGCATATAATTTTAAAACTTGGCTTATCCAGATTTCTAAGAACATTCATATTGACCTTCTTCGAAAAAAAAATGCTTCCATCCGTTCTAAAACCACTAGCGATGTTGATGATGCTGTCTACAAAATTGCCGATGATACTCCTACTCCTGAAGACAAATTGATTACTGAACAAAACTTATCTTTACTATTACGATATATCAAGCAGTTAAAACCTCATTATCAAGAGGTCATTAATCTTAGATATTTTCAGGAATTAAGTTACAAAGAAATCTCAGAGGTGATGAACGAACCTATGAATAATATAAAGGTAAAATTATTACGCGCCAGAAAATTATTAGCAGAAATTATCACTAGTAAAAAAGACTAGTAGCTATTTATTTCTTTATTTTTTTATAGCATTAACTTTATAAGCCCTCAAAAACAATAATTACCTAAGACTTAGTGATGTGATTTTCTTCACTACATCATGAAGTGGATTTATCCATTTATCATTGATCTTCTTATCATATTTTATAAATTTTTGCACTAATCCTTTTGGTGCTGAAATTTCTTTTTCTATCCCTGTAATGTTAATAAATCTCTGGTTGTTGAGTAACCATTTCTCAACTCGTTTACGATTTTTAGACAATGCTTTTTGATCGTCTTGCTGTTGTTGTGACATTTTAATTTGGTTTTTAACTTTTTTTTAAAAAAATAAAAAAATGGGGTTAAGTTAATTTTAACCATAATTTAAGGTTGATGAACCAAAAATTATGTAAGCCAAAAATAAAAAAAGAAATTGTATTAACAATAAATAAACCGTAAAAAAAGTACGGTTTTTCCGCACACACATAGGTAAACACCCTAGTAACAAACCATCTAGACACTGTGTTTACTAGCCTTAACATATTTTTTCCACTTTAAAAACGAATCACAAAACATACTTATTACACACGGAAAAAACCGCTATTTACATGTAATAATGATCTAAATTAAGAATTTTACACAATTTGACTGCTTAAAAAACAAATCTTTTTTAGCAAAAAAAGTGACATTAACACTTGTTAAAGCAAAAAACCAATAAAAACATACTGTATTCAACAAGAGGAAAATCCACCTATTCTTTAGCAAAACCATAACATTTAAGAAATGCTTTTGTAAAAGTTATAGAGTGTGGTTTCCATGATTAACCGCTTTCTTTGTATTTTTGTAAAAAAGAAGTAATTGCTATGAATACCAATACTACTGCTACTCCGCCAAAAGGGAAACCAAAATGGCTTCGTGTAAAATTACCTACTGGAAAAAAATATACTGAACTCAGAGGACTGGTAGACAAATATGATCTACATACCATCTGCACTTCTGGTAGCTGTCCGAATATGGGGGAATGCTGGAGTGAAGGTACTGCTACATTTATGATCTTAGGAAACATATGCACTAGATCTTGTGGTTTTTGTGGTGTAAAAACTGGTCGTCCAGAAACTGTAGATTGGGAGGAGCCTGAAAAAGTAGCTAGATCTATAAAATTGATGAATATCAAACATGCCGTTATTACTTCTGTAGACAGGGATGATTTAGCCGATGGCGGTTCTATTATTTGGTCAGAAACTATACAGGCGATTCGAAGAATGAACCCTACCACTACATTAGAAACATTGATCCCTGATTTTCAAGGAAAAACAAAAAATATAGATCGAATTGTAGCTGTACGTCCAGAAGTTGTATCTCATAACATGGAAACGGTAAAGCGATTAACTAGAGAAGTTCGCATTCAGGCTAAATATGAACAAAGTTTATCGGTGCTCAAATACTTAAAAGATAACGGGATCAACAGAACCAAAAGCGGTATCATGCTTGGACTTGGAGAAAAAGAAGAAGAAGTGATAAAAACACTTGAAGACCTTAGAGCAGTATCTCTAGATATTGTAACCATTGGACAATACCTACAGCCTACCAAAAGACATTTACCCGTACAAGAGTTTATAACTCCTGATCAATTCAAAAAATACGAAGAGATTGGATTAAAAATGGGATTCAGACATGTAGAAAGTGGAGCACTTGTACGCTCTTCTTATAAAGCACAAAAACATCTTACATAGTCACTTAAAAATAAAGACGTAATTGAGTACACCTATACGAGTTGCCATCAATGGATTTGGTAGAATCGGAAGAAATCTATTCCGATTACTTATCAATCACCCGCAGATACAAGTTGTTGCGATCAATGACTTATCCGATACTAAAACACTCAGTCATTTATTAAAGTATGATAGCATTCATGGCGTATCACCACATGACATACACTATACGGATACATGCATCGTAATCAATAAAACTTCTATCCCTCTTTCTAATGCACTATTTCCGTCTGAATGCAACTGGGCCATACATGATATAGATATCGTGGTAGAGGCTACGGGAAAATTCAAAACTAGAGAAGCCGCACTAGAGCATATCCAAGCAGGTGCTAAAAAAGTAATTTTATCTGCACCTCCAGTAGAAGACACTATAAAAACTATTGTATTAGGTGTTAATGACCACTTACTTGACGGCTCTGAAACTATTATCTCCAACGCTTCTTGTACTACCAATAATGCTGCCCCGATGATACAAGTCATCAAAGACCTTTGTGGCATCGAGCAAGCATATATAACTACTGTACATAGTTACACTACAGATCAAAGCTTGCATGACCAACCTCATAGAGACCTCAGAAGAGCCAGAGCTGCTAGTCAGTCTATTGTACCTACCACAACTGGCGCCGCTAAAGCATTAACAAAAATATTCCCAGAATTATCCAATGTAATTGGTGGGTGCGGAATCAGAGTGCCTGTACCTGATGGTTCACTCACAGACATTACATTTAATGTACAAAGAGAAACTTCTATCGCAGAGATCAACAACGCGTTCAAACAAGCTGCTAACTCTCACTTAAAAGGCATTTTAGCATATACAGAAGACCCTATTGTATCGGTAGACATATTAGGAAATCCTCACTCTTGTATGTTTGATTCATTAATGACTTCAGTTATCGGAAAGATGGTAAAAATCATTGGATGGTATGATAATGAAATTGGATATAGCAATAGAATCATTGATTTAATTATCCAGATTTACAATAAATAACTATATTAGTTGAGTTATTAATTGAAAAAAAACTTTTACAGATCAAAAAAGGCATTTCCATACTATTTTTATTTTGTTGTTCTTTTATCTATCCCCAGACTACTGATACCAAAATTAATTCTAACAACAAAACTGTAGATTCTATTGGATACTTTTTATCCGAAGCCTCTGGTGCTATCCAATCCTATCAATTACCGAATGCTTTAGAAAAAATCTCACTAGCCAAACAGACTGCGAATAAATTACAGAGTACAGCCTACAATGCCTCGATCAATTTAGTTCTCGCAGAATTATACCTCGCTTTAAATGACCTACCGAGCGCAGAACAACATATAAATATTGCTGTACAATTACAAGAAGTAGCTAATGATAAAAAAGCTTTGGCACATACTCTTATCACTAAAGCTGATATACACACACAGGCTTCTGATCTAAAAAAGGCTTCCAAAGCGTTACAGAAAGCTAAAAACGTGATCAATAAACACAATTTAACTACTCTTCAAGGCTCTTTAGCACTTTATCATGGTATCCTTGCACTCGCTTCTAATAAAGCTAATACTGCGCTGTTGCATTTTGACAAAGCACTCCCCTATGTAGAACAATCTACTTATCACAAAGCAAAGCTATACACCTATAAAGCAGAAACTTACTTCTCACTTGATTCTTTAGAGAAAGCTAGAGAAAGTAACCGTATAGCACTTAAAGATAACCTGACTCATAACTATCAGGGACTATTATTAAAAAATCATCTGCTAGCTAGTAAAATATTTGAACATAAACAGGATTATGATAATGCCTTAAAAGCTTCTAAGAATTATCAGAACGCAAAAAACGAACTGGATAATATCAACAAAGACATTATCGCTAATGAAGTAAGCTATAAACTAGGTATTGGCAAAAATAATGTAATCATAGAAGAGCTTACTGAGGAAAATATACAACAACAGAAATCCTTAAAATTAGGACGCTTAATTACTATATTAAGTATTGCGCTAATTACTATTCTATCATTACTCACACTTTCTTTATACAAAAACAACAATTTAAGAGCAAGAGCTAATGAGCTTTTGCAAAATAAAAACACAGAGTTACTCCTTGCTAAAGAAAATGCAGAGAGAGCTAGTGAGGCTAAAGTGCAATTTTTATCTACGATTACTCATGAACTTAGAACTCCTCTATACGCAGTTACTGGACTAACCCATCTATTACTCGAAGAAAGCCCTACCCCCAATCAAAAAGAACACTTAAATTCGTTAAAGTTCTCTGGAGAATACTTACTTTCCTTGATCAATAACATATTAGATTTAAACAAATTAGAAGCTAACAAAGTAGAAATAGAAAACACTTCTTTTAACTTACAAAAACGAATTAATGATGTACTGATTGCACTCAGTAAATCTGCTAATGATAGAAATAATAAATTACATTATAATTTTGATAAAGAGATCCCTGCTAAATTAAAGGGCGACCCTCTTAAAATATCCCAAATCTTAATCAACCTCATTGGTAACTCTATTAAATTCACACAGAATGGAGATATTTGGATCACAGTAAAATTAATAGAAAGAACCGACACAAGAGTTACTCTGAATTTTGACATAAAAGATAATGGAGTAGGAATTTCTGAAAAGAAACAACAAAGTATATTTGAAAATTTTACACAAGGGTCGGTACAAATCAACAGAAAATTTGGAGGAACTGGGCTCGGCTTGTCTATCGTAAAGAATCTGCTAGCTCTTATGGACAGTACAATTCATCTAGTAAGCGAACTAGGCCAAGGTTCTCGGTTCTTTTTTGAGTTAGAATTCGATATATTTGTTAATCAAACAGCAAATTACAAAGAAGCTGCCGAAAAAATTGATTACCAAGTTATGGTGGATAAGAAAGTACTCGTAGTAGAAGACAATAAAATAAACCAGCTTATTACTAGAAAAATACTAGAAAAGAATAAAATGATCTGTGATGTAGCAGATAATGGAGATATCGCTGTAAATAAGGCTAAGAACGACAGTTTTGATTTAATCCTCATGGATATTCACATGCCTGGTATTAGCGGTATTGAAGCTACTCGACAAATTAGAGAGTTTAACACTACGATTCCTATTGTAGCGCTTACTGCTGTTACTCTAGATGATAACTTAGATGAGTTTTATAACAATGGGTTTAACGATATTATACCAAAACCTTATAAAACCGAAGAATTTTTTACCAAGCTACACAATGCACTTTCTGAAGAAGAAAGCAAGACTGCATAACACTTTGAGGTGATGCTAGCTTCTTTCCCTTTTCTTATCAATTTTCACTTACAAACTCCAACACTTTTTGATCAAAATCAATTTCATTTTCTAAAAAGCAGGTATAAATAGGTTGATACCATAAAACGTCTTTTTTAAAATTATCTGCCATACGCATATAATCTTTTTCTGTAGTGACCAACATTGGATACTGCTGTAAATCTGTAAGCTCTGCAGTAGTAAAATTATGATGATCTGTAAATTTTTTATGCTCAAACTGCAATCCTAAAGCTGTATAATATGCGACTAAAGGTTGTGGATTAGCAATACCCGTCACTAAAACAAAATGAATATCTAACAGTGACTGCAATGATCGTGTACCTACACTAGACACTATTTTATCTGCATAGTCTATATATGAAAACAATACCGATTGTCTTGGTTGTACTTGTAACTTTTGGTGGATTAACTGTTGTTTCGACACACTTAACTCTTTAGGGCACTTCGTTACGATAATGACATCTGCTCTATCTGCTCCTTTTTTTGGTTCTCTTAGATTACCTGTAGGCAATACTATATCATCACAATACAATTCATAAAAGGCTGTTAGCAATATATAAAAACCTGCCTTTACTTTTCTATGTTGATAGGCATCATCTAATAATATCACTGATGGCATGGGATGCTGCTGTCGTAATCTTTGAATTCCATTCCGTCTATCTGCATCTACTCCTACGATGATATCATTAAATTTTTTTTTGAATTGCAAAGGCTCATCCCCTACTTCTAAGGCTGTCATTTGTGGTACTACCAATTTAAATCCTTTGGTTTTTCTCTTGTATCCCCTACTAAGAGTAGCTAAGGTTGTGCTCTCTTTTAGCAATCGTATCAGATATTCGACCATAGGGGATTTACCTGTACCTCCAACACTTAAATTTCCCACCACAATCACAGGAAAATCATATGTTTCTGATTTTTTTACCCCTATATCATATAGTTTATTCCGCACCCATGTAATTACATAATACACTGGTACAATTGGCAACAATAATTTTCGTAATAAATTCAAAAGACAATTAATTATCTACATTAGTAATTTGCAAAGTTATTTCATTTTTTTGTTGCATAGCAGCGCTAGAAAACTTAAAAATCACAAAAATTGGGTGTGAAAGATCGTTTTTTTTAGCAAATTGAAAAAAGTTTACAATAATTCTACTTTGTTATTTTAGGACGTTACCCTATCGGGTCGGGCTTTCCGTTACAATTCCTCGCTACTCCTATAGTCGTAGCTGTGGGATTTTCACTGCAATCCCTAACGCAAATCAACAACACTAGCTAAAATAAAAAAGCTAGAATAATTTCTACTATATAAATCTATAAAACGAAATAAGTCAGTACAATTTTTTACGTAACGCAAAATGACTCTAGGCTTAGTATTGAAGTGGCACACATTTTTTTTACCTTGGGGGTTCGATTACATGTAGTCAATTATATCCCATTGTGTATATATTGATTAATTTTTACAAAAAAATAATTATGATTATAAGAGAGGTTATTCAACATCTTGAAACACTAGCCCCAACTGCCTATGCCGAGGATTTTGATAACGTAGGCCTTCTAGTAGGTAGCCCTAAAACTCAAGTTACCGGAATCCTAGTCACCTTAGATACGCTGGAGTGTGTAGTGGATGAAGCGATTAAAAAAAACTGCAACCTCATTGTTAGTTTTCACCCTATTGTATTTAAAGGTATCAAAAAATTTAATGGTAGTAATTACGTACAACGTGTGGTCATGAAGGCAATCAAACATGACATTGCCATTTTCGCAATACATACTGCTTTAGACAATACACTAACCGGGGTAAATGATATGATTTGTGAACAACTAGGATTAACAAACAGGCGTATTTTGATCCCACAAAAAGAAACCATCAAAAAGTTAACTACTTATGCGCCTACCGCTACGGCTGCTACTGTATTAAAAGCATTGTTCAACGCAGGAGCAGGAAGCATCGGTAATTATGATCATTGCAGTTTTTCTACTGATGGCACAGGTACTTTTAGACCTTCTGAAAAAGCCAATCCATCGATAGGAACTATTGGAACTACCCATCATGAACCTGAAACTCAATTACAGGTTACTTTCCCCAAGCACCGTGAGCGTGCAATCATACGTGCATTACACGAATATCATACGTATGAAGAGGTGGCTTATGAAATCACCACACTAGAGAATACTAACCAAACTATAGGAATGGGCATGATCGGTGAATTACCTACTCCTATGGCGCCTATTGAATTTTTACAACAATTAAAAACTACTTTTAAAACTGATTGCGTACGACACTCTGCAATTATAGACAAACCTATACAAAAAGTAGCTGTATTAGGAGGCAGTGGTAGTTTTGCAATCAGAAATGCGCAACAAGCAGGTGCAGATGTTTTTATTACAGCTGACCTGAAATACCACCAGTTCTACGAGGCAGAAGGACGGTTAATTCTTGCTGATATTGGACATTATGAGAGTGAACAGTACACAAAAAACTTAATTGTTCAGTTTCTTCAAAAAAAAATCAGTAATTTTGCAATCATTTTATCGGATAAAAACACCAATCCTATTCAATACATATAACATATGGCAAAGAAAGAAGTTACTGTTGAGCAAAAATTAAGAGCATTATACGATTTGCAATTAATTGACTCTAGAGTTGATGAGATCAGAAATGTACGCGGAGAACTTCCTCTAGAAGTTGAAGATCTTGAAGATGAAGTAACCGGGTTAAATAAAAGATTAGAAAAGCTAACTAACGATCTCGATACTATCGATGATAATATTAAGGCTAAAAAAAATCTAATCGAAGAGGCTAAAACGCTGATCAAAAAATACGGAGAGCAACAGAAAAATGTACGTAACAATCGTGAATACAACTCTCTGAGTAAAGAAATAGAATTTCAGGAATTAGAAATCCAACTATCTGAAAAACATATCAAAGAATTTAAGGCGCAAATCATTCAAAAGAATGAAACGATCAACCAAACTAAGCAGCGTCTTAAGGAGAGAAATGACCATTTAGCACACAAGAAGGGTGAGCTAGATGACATTCTTGCTGAAACTGAAAAGGAAGAATTAGCACTATTAGCTAAATCTGAGGATTTCCAACAAGAGATCGAAGAAAGATTAGTTGCTGCTTATAAAAGAATTCGCAACAATGTAAAAAATGGATTAGCAGTAGTAGCTATAGAACGTGGTGCTTCTGGTGGATCTTTCTTTACGATTCCTCCTCAAGTACAAATGGAAATTGCTTCTAGAAAGAAAATTATTACTGATGAGCATAGTGGTCGTATCTTAGTTGACCCTGCCCTAGCGCAAGAAGAAAAGGAAAAGATGCAAAATCTATTCTCTAAGCTATCTTAAAGAATAATAAAGAATTTATAATGAAAGCTTACCAATAATTTGTCGGTAAGCTTTTTTTTTATTGAAGTGGTTTAAACTTTTTATAATTTGCTATAAAAAACGATCTTTCACACACCGTAAAGTTTAAAAATCTATTACAACCTAAAACTGCTATAAAGCAGATACCCCATTATCATTTTAGAAACCAACCTTCTGAGTTTATAAAAAAGCGTTAGGGATAGGAGCGGCATCCTTTTGGTGGCACCTTAGTGCTGCCAAAAGATACAGCGGATAGCCCGACCCTTGGGTAACGCCCAAAAAACCAAAACAAACAATCACACCCTATATCACAAAATAACTTATATTCGCTATGAATAGATTCGTTATCCATGACACACCTATTAGTCATAGCCTCGGTTTGGCCAGAACCCAATTCTTCTGCTGCTGGTAGTAGAATGCTACAATTATTGCAATTATTTACTACTCAAGGCTGGAACATCACTTTTGCTGCTACTGCTGCTTTTAGCGAACAGATGGCAGATATTGAATCCCTAGGCATTTCATTAAAAAAAGTACTTATTAATGATGCTAGCTTTGATACATTTATCACCACACTGCAACCTACCATTGTACTTTATGATCGATTTATGATCGAAGAGCAATTTGGCTGGAGGGTTACAAAACATTGCCCAAACGCAATGACCATCCTCAACACCGAGGATCTACATAGCCTACGAAAGGTAAGACATGAGATTTTTAAGAAAAATAAAAAGTTTACGACCAATACGTATTTGCTCCACGATACTACTAAAAGAGAGATCGCTTGTATCTATCGGTGCGACTTGACATTAATGATCTCTGACGCAGAAATACAACTACTTACTGAAACTCTTTCGATTCCTCATCACTTGATACATTACATTCCATTACTCTATGATCCGATTGATGAGAGTACTACCGTAAATTGGCCTTGCTACAAAGATCGAAAGCATTTTATCACTATTGGGAATTTTAGACATGCGCCAAACTGGCAAAGCGTATTACATCTTCAAAAAGACATATGGCCTATCATACGCAAACAGCTTCCTGATGCTGAAATACATATATATGGTGCCTACCCACCTCCAAAAGCTACGCAATTACATCAACCCAACCGCGGTTTTCATATAAAAGGATGGACTACTGATTCGCTAGCTGTGATGCAACAAGCAAGAGTATGCTTAGCTCCAATACAATTTGGAGCAGGTATTAAAGGAAAACTGATAGAAGCCATGCGTTGTGGTACTCCTAGCATTACTACCGATATTGGTGCCGAAGGAATAGCACCACCTACAACTACATGGAGTGGTCGTATAGAAAACGACACTACAGCTATAGCTAATGCCGCTATTCAACTATACACAGATCCTGATATTTGGCATACCGCTCAACAACGAGGTGTAGAGATCATCAATTCTCGATTTCAGAAAAAGTTATTTGAGCCCTCATTAATCTCTCGTATCGAAACAATAGCAGCTGATTTACCGGCACACCGGTCTAAAAATTTTATAGGCTCTTTACTTCAACACCATACATTAAGAAGCACAGAATACATGTCTAGATGGATTGAAGAAAAAAACAAACACCTCTAAAAAAAGCCCATATACCTTATTGCATATGGGCTTCTTTTACACTACACTTTGGAAAGCTGTTTCCTTAAGTAAGGTCCCAACTTATCATAGATAGGAACAAATAATTTACCTTTTATATCTTCTACATCTTGCGGATAATATACTTTGTTTACTTCATATCGCGCTCTACCCTGTAATTTATATAAATGTAGCATCTTAAAGTCTACCATATCCTGCATTGTATCCCCTAAGTTTTCGCAACCAAAAATACCAACTGTATTTGGAATAGAACGCAATATATCAGCTACTTCTGACTTTTCATTAGATAAGTCATCTAACACTTGTAACAACACCTGCTCATACAGATCACCCGCGCCTAAACTCCAGTTTGTTCTTGGTTTTTCTTCTTTGGCAATAGTAGCTAATGAAAAAGCTTCTGAAGTATCTATCCCTAAAACTTTAAACAAATCATCTATAGAGCCCCCTTCGCCACCGAATTTAGCTATCACTTTTTTGATTTTGTATTTATCCTGATCACTTAACAGGCCTGAAACCATTTTTTCATACCCTAAAAGCAATAATACTTCTCTTAGTTCCTTATAATTATCTGGGAATTTATTTTTCATTCTCAAAAACACACCTCTTCCTGTCGCAGATCCCATTACCAGATTAGACACTAATAATTCTGCTCCAAACGCATTATCTGCAATATTCCGAATTCCCCCAGAAATTAATGGTTCATTAGACCATTTTAAGAAATCAAATCGATCAGATTTCCCTTTTCCTTCTCTAATTTCTCTCATTCTTAATACATGTCTATAAGAAATAGCCTCGCCATTAGGGCCAGCTGCCTCATTATCACCAAAAACCCCTGGCCAATCCATATTAGTCCCCCATACAGGTCGAGGATCATCGCCATGACATCGCACACAAGAAACAGGGCTAGTATGCAATACAGGTTTTTCTTTTGTAAAATCGAATTGAGAAAATTCCCAAATACCTGTAGTATCATCTAATGCTGCACAATCTAATAAATCATATTTAGGGTCATCTGCTTTGGTACTAATATTCATTAAAAAACGGCCATCTGATCCAAACAAAACAATTCTTGGGAATTTTAAAGAAGATTGTCCTTCTCCTTTTGTAACCTCTACTAATGAAAAATTAGTCCTAAAGTAAATAGGTAAGCTATTAAGCAACTCTGTGATCGTAGTTATGTTATTTTTTTCTATAAAATCCATCACTCCTTTAATAGTCATGGTAGGTTCACCTTCCAAGGCCTCAGGACTTACCCCATTTTTTAGCGTTACAATTACGTCATTTACCTTCTCTGGGCACGTGATTTTGCCATTAACCACACCTCCCGAGCCAAAAACCGTATCTTTTTTAGCTAATCTAACGTAACCTGAATCCTGTTTTACCGTAGAATTGCATGAAAAAAGAAAAAAAACCAAAAACAAAACGTTAACAATTAACTTCATTTAGTTCATTTTTTTTATAAAAAAAGTAACAACAACTCAAAAAAATAGCTAAATTTTTAATTTATTATCAAATGCGTAGTAAAAACGTAGTGATAAAGAGGTGCAAAAGTAGCTGTTTTAATTCGAGAGCAACTTTTTTTTAAGAATTTTACAACATAGAATAAAACACAACGTTTATTCTTTTGAGACAAACATAAACATTTAAACACAAACCCAATTAAAATTGACAAAAATGAAAACTAAATTTGTAAAAAGTGTATTAAGCATTGCATTAATGGTTTTTGGACTTGCAGTTACTATTAGTTCTTGTGAAAATGAAGAACTTAATGGAGATAACTCTGTATCAAAAATTATTTTACCAGATGGTAAAGCAGGATGTCCTGGATCTCACCCTTTAGAAGGATGTGGTAGATGTTGGGCTGATGCTAACCAAGCTGCTTCTGTAGGATGTGACACAACATCTAATGGAAACGGTGGTAATAACAACGGTAATGGTAACACTAACACAAATTGTCCTGATTCTCACCCTTATGGTGCATGTGGACAATGTTGGACAAGTCAAGCACAAGCTCAATCAGGCGGATGTAATGACAACGGTGGTGGAAACGACAATGGTGGTGGAAACGACAATGGTGGTGGAAACGACAATGGTGGTGGAAACGACAATGGTGGTGGAAACGACAATGGTGGTGGAAACGACAACGGTGGTGGAAACGACAACGGTGGTGGAAACGACAACGGTGGTGGAAACTCTGGAAGCACTCCTTGTGGAAACTTCACTTACAACCCAAACAATACTACTTGTGTAAACAGCATCGCAAATGGTAATGCTGGATGTATGAACAGTGATGGTCTTTTCGTAAGCCCTAAAGGTGTAGTAAGTAACCCATGTAACACTAAAGAAGCTGTATTAGATATCGAAAGAAACTTAGGTATTGATATTGATGATCAGTTCGTAGAATTATCTGGATACCAAGGTGCTGTACCATCAATCAACCCTACTCTTTCTAAGAGCGATTTCTTAATCTACGTAAAGTTTTTATTCAAAGGTGTAAACATCAATGGAAAAACTGGTGATGATTTCGCTATCGAGTTTGCTAACTTATTAGACACTAACGGAGATAACATCATGACTAGAAATGAAGCTAGTATGGCTAAAGGATCTGACCCACGTCAAATTCTTAACTTAGAGCCTATTTTCTCTATCACAGGTGGTCTTGCTACTGATGATGTATTAGCATATGTAGGATTATACTTAGGAGATGGTGCATTAGACAAGTACGCTGGTGACTTACCACAAAACATCCAAGATAACCTTGCTAAATGTACTAGAACATGGCAGCCAGGTATCACAGCTACATCTAAGAGATATGACGCTAACAAAAACTAAAAAGTTATTTAGTTAGCAAGCTGTAAAAGCTATAAATACATAATCTATACTAAGCAGGGTTGAGAGCAAAGGTTCTTGACCCTGTTTTTTTTATGACATATTTTAAAAGCTGACTCATACGATTACATACATCAAATAACACGCTCTATCACACCTTAGAAAGCACTCTATTCACTTACTTTTTATCCCAACCAACACTACAAAACTAATACTTAAAAGCCACCTCAGGGCTTATTTACAAAAGCTCCATCAGCAACATAAAAACAAACAACACAACCTTACCTACTACTTAATAAACAAACAGAAAATAGTCAAAAACTAACTAACACCTCACTTCTTTGATTCCAAACCCCCATATAAAACACCATCCAATTTCTCTTTACACAATCAAAAAATCTACAACACTACACACCTAAGTTAACACAATCTCTTAACTAAAACCTAAAGCACGTAATAAGTGGAAGAAACAATGTAACATCCGTACTCGTATGACTTCTGAATTTGCTCTTTTTTTAAAGAGACTTATTGGATAATACACCTGTTAGTTGCAGAAGTTTATCTACTTATTACCATGTAAAAGGTAAGCAACTAGAAGAGCAATATCGCCGACATTTGAGTAACTTTTTTACATGGGATCAGCTAGATCATGCAGAGGATTGGATTCTTTTTAAAGATAATATTGGTAGTCATTTAAGTATTGATGAAGTAGCATTAACTCAAGGAGAACTCTATACTGTCGTTACTAATAAAGCAGCTAAAGGGAAGAAAGGTAGTATTGTGGCTATGGTAGCAGGAACTAATAGCGATCAAGTGATAAAAGTACTAAAGAAAATCTCAACTCGTGCGCGCTATCGGGTTCAGGAAATCACTTTAGATATGGCTCCAACTATGGAACGTATTGCTAGAGAAGCGTTTCCTAAAGCTACTAGGGTAGCTGATCGTTTTCATGTGCAAAAATTAGCTTTCGATGCTTTGCAACAAATTAGAGTTCAATACCGTTGGGAAGCTATTGAGCAAGAGAACAATGAAATAGAATTGGCTAAGCAAACTCATCAAACATACAAGCCTCATATTTTAGAGAATGGAGATACTTTTAAGCAACTATTAGCTAGAAGTAGATATTTGTATTTAAGCCTAAAAACAAATGGACTATAAAACAATCTATTAGAGCAGAAATATTATTCAAGTATTATCCTGATTTGCAAGAAGCTTATGAATTAACTAGAGAGCTGGGGATTATCTATCAAACAACTAAAGATAAATCTGTAGCTTACACAAAACTAGCACAGTGGTATAACAAAATAGAGAACTCTAAATTCTCTAAAACTTTTGGAACAGTAGCTCGATCTATACAAAATCATTATCGAAACATTCTAAACTTCTTTGATAATAGAAGTACAAATGCCTCAGCAGAATCCTTCAATGCTAAAATAAAAGCGTTTAGAGCGCAATTTAGAGGTGTAAAATCTATTCCTTTTTTCCTATTTAGACTATCAAATATATATGCTTAGTGATCATGATCCCACAAATTTTCGGGTTGACCCCCCATTCTCTTTGATTCGATTGGTTTGCGCCAACACGCTAATACCGCACCCCAACAAACCAATAGTCATTATTTTACACATCTTTTTCTTCATGCGAATTCCATTTATTTAGTTAAATTTATTTCAAAAAAAAAGCCACTCAAATGAGTAGCTTTTATAAAACTTTTTAAGCTGTACGCTGATTATAATGCTGCAACGTGCTTTGCTAACTTAGACTTTAAATTAGCTGCTTTATTAGAGTGTATAATATTTCTCTTTGCTAATTTATCGATCATAGAAACTACAGAAGGATATAACTTTTCTGCTTCACCTTTGTCAGCTTCACGTAATTTCTTAATAGCATTACGTGTAGTCTTGTGCTGGTACTTGTTTCTAAGACGCTTCGCCTCACTATTTCTAATTCTCTTTAATGCTGACTTATGATTTGCCATCTCTCTTTTCGTTAAATTTTTACTCTAAAATTCGTAGCCCGTAGGGGAATCGAACCCCTCTTACCAGGATGAAAACCTGGCGTCCTAGCCGATAGACGAACGGGCCA
>CANMMM010000026.1 GCA_947498935.1 uncultured Aquimarina sp.
TGGGCAAAATAAGGTGTTTACTATCATTCATCAAAATATTTTGCCCTCTTTTTCTAAGATGACAAAGTAGGAATAATTACAGCTTTTGGATAAAGTGAGTATTGATAACAATTGTGTATATTTATTCCTACTTTGTTACCTTAGGGCGTTACCCTATCGGGTCGGGCTTTCCGTTACAATTCCTCGCTACTCCTATCGTCGTAGCTGTGGGATTTTCACTGCAATCCCTAACGCAAATAAACAATACTAGCTAAAATGACAAAGTAGAATTATTTTAGTTTAGAACTCGTGATCCTATTTAGAAGGGATCAAAGAAAGAATTAGTTAGAGGTTACTCTAATAGTCAGCTTTCCTGCACCTAATATTTGCTCAGTTGCTTTCTGATTAGGAGCTAATTCTATTTTCTTTTTTTCTGAAACAGGAGGAGGTGTAGTAAAATTCACAAAAACTGTTTGATTATTTCGATTTTTGAAATTTACATTCGTTACCCCGAAACCAGCAGGAGCTGTAAGATTGATACTTTTCTTTTTACCGGTTTGTATTGCTTTTCTAATGCCATCATCTGTAGTGACTAAAACGCCAGTCCTTCCCATTTTCTCGATGATATCGCTTTCTATGGATTGAGCGGATACGTCTTGTAACTCATCTTCAGACTCTGAGCAAGCTGACATGCTGATGAATACGATGACTACTAACAAAATTTTGTGTGTTTTTACAAAAACATTCATATTGATTTAGTTTTAAAAGTGATGACTCAAAAGTAGAACACTAAATTTTCTGAGAATACTAAATTGTATAAACAACATTGCTCGTTGGGTGAAAGTGGTTTTGAATTGTATGAAGGGAATTTTGCTTCTTTTTTCGCTTCTTTTTTTGCTGTTTTAACTTGTTGTACAATTTATTCACCCTTACGGAATAGTTACGAAAACATTTTCTTTGGGTTCCTACACAAGTATTTTCTACAAAAAAAAGTTAATTTTTTTATAAAACGAATCCATAGAAGATACTAAGCGGTTGAAAATACTGGGATTACATCCGATTACTGTTTTGCCGTATGTGCAGACGGGTTTTTTCAGGAATAGATAGTGTGATTTTTTGAATACCTTAGTAGTATACTAATAGACAAACATACCGTACATTATTCTCTAATTACGAAAATGTATAGATTGTGAGTCTAAGAAGCGAAGCTTTGCCAATACTTCAATGATCATTAAAAAATAGCAAAGCAATAAGAAACTACTTTTTATACATACCATTTTTTCTAAATAATTAGTGAGTTGTAAAAGTCTATGTATTAGTTAGATTAGGGGTGTTTGTCAGAAACAATATGTTTTCTTTTTATATATCATTTACCGCATGGAATATATAATATACATCCATAAAAAATAATCGATTATACAGCAACGCAGCTATGGTTATAATGCATTACACACCATACACCTCTTACAATATGCAGTAAGCATATTGTGTGTTTTAGAGGTAAAATACTGTATCAAAAAAGTGTAAACCAATTCTATTTGATGCATAGTATCTAACGCGTTTTATACAATAGAAAATAAAATACAGTTTGTAACTGCTGCAAAACCTAACATTCTGTTATGTCTTTTATACCTCTTATCACGAAGTTCTATTACATACAATGGGGTTTAAATACCCTCACATAATAACCACATATAAATATAGTACGAATGAATGCACAAACAACTAAAATAGGAGTGATCGGGCATGGATTAATGGGTAGAGGGATTATTCACTCATATGCCGAGAATGGCTTTGAAGTAGTGGCTGTAAAGCGCAGAGATAATGACACTCGCTTAGAGGATCATTTTCAGCATGAGATGCATAAGGGAAGACTTGCAGAAGCTACCTATGAGCGCATACAGCAAAACATTATGTCTACTACAGATTTATCACAGATAACTTCTTGTGACCTGATTATTGAGAATATTAGCGAGAATGTAGCACAAAAAGTAGCCTTGTTTGACCAACTAGAAACGATGTGTCCCCCAACGACCATTTTTGCAACCAATACCTCTAGTATTCCAATCGGTAAGATGGCTAAAAAAACGAAACGACCAGACAAGGTAATTGGATTGCACTATATGTCACCAGTACAAGTAATGGATCTGGTAGAAATCGTAAAAGGGTTAGAAACGTCTGAGGAAACATTAGATACCTGTATCGCGATCAATAAGCAAATCAATAAAGTACCTGTAGTAGTTAAGGATTTTCCTGGATTTGTAGCGAGTAGACTGGTCTCTACATTGGTTAATGAAGCTTCTTTTATCTATATGCAGGGAGTGGCAGATGCAGAAGCCATCGATGAGATTGCCAAATTAGGGATGAACCTACCTGTAGGGCCTCTGAAATTAGCAGATCTGGTAGGGTTGGATACAGCATTATACACCTTAGATAGCCTATTCGAAAACTTTAAAGATCCCAAATACAGAGCCAATCCACTACTAAGAACGATGGTAGAGTCTGGGCATCTGGGTAGAAAAACAGGGCGAGGATTTTATAATTATAAAAAATAGAGATGGAGTATCTAAGAAATGTAGGCATCGCAGGGACAGGGTTTTATTTTCCAGAGCAGCGAATGAGTAATGAAGATCTAAAGAAGCATATGAATACTTCGTCTTCTTGGATCGAGGAAAAAATAGGAATCAAGGAACGAAGAATTGCGGCAGAAGAGGAATGCCTTTCTGATTTAGCATACCATGCTGCGAATCATGCTATTACTGAAGCTGATATTGATGTAACTGCGATAGACCTAATTATCGTATGCGCGGTAAACCAAGATAAACGTATTCCTGCAACGGCTAATATTCTACAAAAAAAACTAAAGGCCAAAAATGCAGCCACCTTTGATGTCAATGTCGGAGGCTGTCCAGGTACTGTATACGCATTAGTGATCGGACAGCAATTTGTGGCTTCGGGGATGTATGATACAGTATTGGTCATATCTGGAGAAGTATATTCTAAACTACTAGATTGGTCGGATCGGAATATCTCTATGTTTTTTGGAGATGGCGTAGGCGCTTCGATTCTACGACCTTGCAAAAAAGGAACTGGTATTTTATCCTCGGTACTAGGATCGGATAGTGAATGGGGGGCTGATAAAGTAGTGATGGAAGGTGGATCGCTGAATACCTATTCAGAAACCTTGATTCGCGAAAATAAACACCGCATTAAAATGGATAATCGAGAGGTATGGAAATTTGGAACCACCATTTTTCCTAAAATCGTAAAAGAAGCGTCTCAAAAAGCAGGGGTTACACTGGATCAATTGGATGTAGTAATCCCACATCAAGCCAATATCAATATGATTAAGCATGGTATGAATACTTTAGAACTGGGTATGGACAAGGTGTTTACCAATCTAGAATATTATGCCAATACGGGTGCGGGTTCTGTAATCATTGCCTTAGCAGATGCAGTTGCCCAAGCCAAAGTAAAAGAAAATGACACGATAGCCTTGGCGTCTTTTGGAGCAGGATTTTCTTGGGGATCAGCCATCGTCAAGTGGTGTAGTAAAGATGATTTTATCACTGCATAATGAGTCTCAAAACCATACCCAAATAGCCATGATGTATTCTAAAATAGCCACAACAGCCTACTACCTGCCCACAACCACACTGACCAATCAAGATTTACAAGCAGAAATCCCAGCCTTGGACATCGAGAAAACCGAGTCGAAACTAGGAATCAAACAGCGGCATATTAGTGCAGTGGATGAAACCGCCTTGGATCTGGCAGTGAAAGCAGCAGAAAAAGTATTTACCAATTTCGATAGAAAGGAAATTGATTTTGTGATACTGTGTACTCAAAGTCCAGATTATTTTTTGCCCACTACGGCTTGTATTCTGCAAGATCGATTACAACTCTGCAAAGATATAGGAGCATTGGACTATAATTTGGGGTGTTCGGGGTTTGTCTACGGATTGGCGATGGCCAAAGGATTGATCCATACACAGATTGCTACCAATGTATTATTAGTCACCGCAGAAACCTATTCCAAGCATCTGCACCCTATGGATCGAAGCAACCGTTCGATTTTTGGAGATGGTGCTACGGCTACTGTGATTACCGCATCGGAGCGGAATCAGATATTTGAGTTTGTACTAGGTACAGATGGTAGCGGAAAAGATAAACTGATTGTACCCAATGGAGGGATGCGACATGCTAAGATAGCTATGCCTGAAACTACAGTAGATGCCACAGGTAATGTGACGACAGCGAATCACCTAAAAATGATAGGGCCTGATGTGTTTAACTTTACGATTAAGCATATCCCAAAAGCAGTACAGCAGTGCTTAGAAAAAAACAATACCACCTTAGAGGCATTGGATTTTATCATTTTTCATCAGGCCAATAAATACATGCTAGAATACCTACGAAAAAAGATCAAAGCCCCTGAAACGAAATTTTATATCCATCTAGAAGATACAGGGAATACAGTGTCCTCTACCATTCCTATCGCATTACAAGATTGCTTAGTAAATAACCGTATCAAAAAAGGCGATAAGGTACTGCTAGTAGGCTTTGGTGTAGGACTCTCTTGGGCAGCGACGATGGTAGAAATTTAATACGTATCCAGACGCGTTAGGGATAGCAGAGGAAATCCCGCAGCCCGACCTTAGGAGGGGGAGGAATTGGAACGGATAGCCCGACCGCAGGGAACGCCCCACTAAAAAAAGAACCACTAAAACCAGATATTATGATGACCACAGACAGATTTTTAGTAATTATTAGAGAGGATCTAGAATTAGATCCCAATGAGTTTATTCACATCGATACAGAGTTTGCATCATTGAGTGTATATGATTCGATGTCTAAACTTTTTTTGATCACACTGGCAGATGAGCATTTTGATGTGACATTAGAAGCGAGTCAGATCGATACATTGACTACCATACGGAGTTTTATGGAACTGATCGGCGTAGAGAAATTCGAATTAGAAACAGTTGCAAAGTAGTATTCTCTGGTAGTACGAAATATGGAAATAAGGCTACAAATGTGTAGAAAACAGGCCTAGCATAGTTTCTAAAGAACGGCTACCAAAAATCATACGTAATTTATGAACAATAGAATCACCACCCTCCTAGCGGTATCATGGTGCGGTATTGTATGCTGTTTTATGACCACAGCGATGACTGCACAGACTGCTACAGAAATCATAGCCAAAGCAGACCAGCAATGGAATGGAGAAACCTCTAGCCAATCGACCATGACCATGACGATTGTACGACCATCTTGGGAACGTACCATTACCTTTAAGGTATGGACGATGGGCGATGCGTATTCGATGACACTGATCACGAGTCCTGCAAAAGAAAAAGGACAAGCTTTTCTAAAAAGAGAAACCGAGATGTGGAATTGGATGCCGACTATCAATAGAATGATCAAATTACCCCCTTCGATGCTATCTGATGGATGGATGGGGTCTGATTATACCAATGATGATATCCTAAAAGAATCCTCGATCGTTACCGATTTTACACATACCTTATTAGGAGAAGAAGTCATAGGCGATACGATGTGCTGGAAAATAGCCCTTACGCCTAGAGAGGATGCTGCAATCGTATGGGGAAAGATCATTAAATGGATCAGTAAAGATGGTGCTTATCTGATGCTAAAGTCTACGTATTATGACGAAGATGAGGTATTGGTAAAAACAGAATATGGCAAGGAGGTAAAAACCATTGGAGGCAGAACCTTGCCTACTAGGATAGAAGTCATTCCTGCTGATCAAGAGGATCAGAAAACAGTATTGATCACCAACGCCATTGAATTCAATGTGCCTATCGAGGAAGCTTTTTTTTCGCAGCAACGTATGAAACGACTTCGTAAGTAAATCCAATAGTTATGAATATACTTAGAATGGCATGGAAAAACCTATGGCGTACCAAACGGCGTACGCTGATTACAGTAGCGTCTATTTGTTTTGGTGTGGTACTAGCCACACTCATGCGTTCGCTACAAGATGGGACGTATAGTAATATGATAAAGATGTCAGTACAATTAGCATCGGGATACATACAGTTACAGCATCCATTATACCAGCAGCAAAAATCGATCAATCATAGTATAGCGCCCACAGCATCGGAGTTATCACGTATTGCTGCTATTAATGGAGTACAGACGGTAAGCAAACGCCTATCATCCTTTGCCTTATTCTCTAGTGGTAGTACTACTAAGGGCGGATCGGTGATCGGTATCGAACCTGATAAAGATGCAGAAACCTCTAATATACAGCACTGGGTAGCCGAAGGGCGTTTTCTGAATAAAGGTGATCGATCCGTATTACTTACGCAGCATACCGCCCAGAACTTGCATCTAGGCGTTCATGATACATTGGTACTCATAAGCCAAGGGTATCATGGCGTTTCTGCCGCTGCTGCTTATCCTATCAAAGGAATTGTGCAGTTTGCCACACCCAAACTCAATCATCTAGGGGTATTTATGGATCTGGGATTGGCACAAGAATTTTTTGATACAGGAGAGCAGGTTTCTGCCGTCATGATTACAGTAGATGATTACAATACAGTACCCAACACCGTTGCAGCCATTACTGCTGCTACAGATGGTGCTTATAATGTGCTGGATTGGAAAACCATCAATCCCGATATTGTACAATTTATAGAAAGCGATCAATCTGGTGGAATGGTCATGATTGCCGTTTTATATATCGTAATAGGGTTTGGAATTTTTGGAACGATCATTATGATGGTGGCAGAGCGAAAAAGAGAATTAGGGGTATTGATCGCTATTGGCATGCAAAAAGTACGTTTGTACGTATTGCTTTTTTGCGAAACCATTTTGATCGGCGTTATCGGAGTCATAGCAGGGTTTAGCATTAGCGTACCGATCGTTGTATTCCTAAAAAAGAACCCTGTACAATTGCCCCCAGAGCTAGCCACTACCTATGCCAAGTATGGTTTCGAACCGTATTTCTTTTTCGGCACCACACCTACAGTCTTTTTATATCAGGTACTCGTAGTATTTGGTATGACAGCACTGATTGCGATCTATCCATTATGGAAAGTAAAAACACTAGAAGTCACTACAGCATTACGCTCTTAAAAAAATAATATAGCTATGATTTGGTCTATCGCATGGCGAAACATCTGGAGGAATAAAACCAGAAGTCTCGTAATTATTACCGCTATTACGCTAGGGATTTTTGCAGGCGTATTCATCATCGCATTTCTATACGGATGGGTACAGCAGCGTATCGATGCTGTGATTCAAACCGAAGTGTCTCATATACAACTGCACCACCCCGCGTATCTATCGAGTCAGGAACTAACAGATTATATGGTCTTAAACGATACGTTACAGAAGGCCTTAGCGCAGCAAACAGCAATTCAGCACCATACCACACGATTACTGAGTAGCGGTATGATCGCTTCTGCCGAGACCAAAGCAGGCGTACAATTGATAGGCGTAGTTCCAGAGACAGAGATCGCTGTCACCAACCTGCATACGCATCTCGTAGCAGGCACTTATTTAGAAGGCATCAAGCGAAATCCGATAGTTATAGGGCAGCAATTAGCCAAGACATTGAATGTCAAACTCCGATCGAAGTTAGTGATTACACTCTCTGAGATGGATGGTACACTCACCAAAGCAACATTTAGAGTTGCAGGAATTTATACCACTGCTAATACGGCGTATGATGAAACCAAGGTGTTCGTCAGACAGCAAGACCTCAGAAGGTTGCTCAAAGCACCAGCATCGATCACACATGAAATCGCCATTTTGGTACATGAAAATGGGGTAGAAGATGCTGTAGTACAGGAGCTAGGCACAGCGATGCCCACGCTAGATATAGCTACATGGAAAACACTGATGCCAGAAATACAAATGATGCACGAAAACATGAGTGTAATGACCGCTGTATTTGTAGGTATTATTCTGCTAGCACTCGGCTTTGGGATTGTCAATACCATGCTGATGGTCATTCTAGAACGTATTCCAGAAATAGGGATGACCATGGCGATAGGGATGAATACCCGAAGCATCTTTTTGATGATTCTAGCAGAAACCCTCTGTCTAGCGATGGTAGGCGGATTGGTAGGCATACTATTAGCCTTAGTACTCATTCGTTTTACACAATACACAGGTATCGATTTATCCTTATGGGCAGCAGGATTACAAGCCACAGGATTCGATACGGTTATTTACCCACAGATTACACTTATAGAAATACTCAAAGTTACCTGTTTAGTCATCCTTACAGGGATACTAGCAGCGCTATATCCAGCCAAAAAGGCGATCAGTCTCAATCCATCAGAAGCATTGAGAACACGCTAGTGTTTATTCCCATTTAAAAAAAGAAGTAGTATGAATGTTCTAGAAATACAACACTTAGTCAAAGAATATACCGATGCAGACACTCCCGTACGTGCTATTGATGGGATTTCACTCACGGTAGCAGCAGGAGAGTTTACAGCCATCGTAGGCCCATCGGGTTCTGGAAAAACCTCCTTACTAAACATGATCGGAGGATTGGATACGCCTACATCGGGTACTATTCATGTGCAACAGCAAAATATTACACAGCTAACCGCTGCCCAGCGGATTGATTTTAGAAGAAATCATATCGGATTTGTATTTCAGTCCTACAATCTGATTCCCGTACTTACGGCGATAGAAAACGTAGCACTGATTCTACAATTACAGGGGGTATCTAAAAAAGAACGCCAGCAACGTGCTGTGGAATTACTCACCGCAGTAGGGCTACAGGATAGGATACATAGCAGACCCGCCAATTTATCTGGTGGGCAGCAACAGCGCGTTGCCGTGGCTAGAGCATTGGCTTCTAGACCTACCTTTGTACTCGCCGATGAGCCTACCGCCAATTTAGATTCCAAAGCCACTGAAAATCTATTGCAGATCATGCAACAACTCAATAAAGAAGAAGGGACTACCTTTATTTTTTCTACCCATGATCAGCGTGTGATTAATAAAGCCAGAAGAATCATCACGGTAGAAGATGGCAAGATCCATACAGATGAGCAAGTAGTACCTGATAGTGCTACCACACTAGCACCGATGGTATAAGTAATGCGCCTATGAAAACCATTTGCATAGCGCTAGTACTCATCGCAGTGGCAGCCACTACTGTGGCACAAGAATCCAAAAGTATTTGGGAAGATATGGAGCTTACGGGCTACATAAAATACATGAATACCAATACATTTACCCGTATAGATTCTACATGGTTGATCGATAATCTAATCCATCATCGATTTAACTATAAGTGGTATCTATCGGAGCATACCACCCTAGAAATCGGCAATAGAAACCGATTGTTTTATGGAGACGCCGTACGCCAAACCCCTAATTACGATGAGCTCATCGCAGTAGATACTGGAAAATTACATTTCCTGACGAATAACATAGGGCAGGCAGATTCCTATATTTTAAATACTACTTTCGATCGAGCGTTTATCAGTTATACACAGCAGAAAACCACGCTTAGTATCGGTCGGCAGCGCATCAATTGGGGGCAGACATTCGTATGGAATCCAAATGATATTTTTAATTCCTATTCGTTTTTTGATTTTGATTACGAAGAAAGAGCAGGTAGTGATGCCATACGACTACAGTATTACCCTGATTATACCTCGGTATTGGATATGGCTGTAAAAATAGATCGTGATGATCGCATTACCGCCGCAGCCCTGTACCGATTCAACCGATGGGGATATGACATACAGTATATCGCAGGGATCACAGATACCACAGACTATATCATCGGCGCAGGGTGGTCAGGTAATATAGGCAAGGTAGGGTTTAACGGAGAGTGTACGTATTTCCATCCGCAAGATGCAGTATGGAAAACCACAGGCGATCTGATCGCCTCTATGGGGATGAACTATACATTTAAGAAACCCCTAACCATTACCCTAGAAGGGAATTACAATAGCTATTACGATGCGATAACCAGTAGTGATATAGCCAATCTATATGCAGTACCCCTATCGGTTAAGACCATTACCTTTAGTAAATTTTCTTGGTTTGCACAGGCAGCCTATGCCATCAATCCTTTATTGTCAGTCAATCTAGCAGGCATATATCTACCCTCATTAGACCATGGATATTACCTCATGCCCTCATTGCAGTATACCCTAAAAGAAGCAATAGAAGTATCGCTATTAAGTCAGCGATTCGAATTTACATTTAACACACAGCACAGCAAACTCAATTTATTATTTCTACGGCTTCGATATAGTTTTTAAACCATATCGAAGCCAATCACACCACCACACTAAACCACACATGATGATGAAAGTAGCTACTTATTATCCAACACCGACCAAAAAATTTGACACCCTACTCCAAGAGGCTACTACTGGCGTCTTAGCAGTACAGAACAGTGGCATACAGCAGGTGCATACCTGCGAAATAGGCATATCATCCACCGCATTAGCCGTTAGCGCCTATCAGCAGTTGGCAGAAAAGCATTCGGTCATTCCAACGGATATAGATTGCGTAGCATGGATTGCAGAAGGTGTCGATGATTTTATCTATATGGATACTGCCAAAACCTTTATCGAAGACATCGAAGGCAATACCGATGGTGAGATCCATACCTATCAATTATACGGAGGCGCTGGAGGTACCATTCAAGCCATCCAGCTGATCTGTAATCAGTTGATTGCCAATCCTAGTGTCGACACCGCAGTGATCGTAACGGCACTCTTATGGGAATCGCACTCAGCAGATCGTTTCTTGCACCCTACCTATATGGGAGATGGAGCAGGTGTTTTATGGCTTACCGATGCCCCCTTGCTCCAAAAGATGATTCTAGGGATTAAAATTACCACTATAGATGCCTGTCATACCGCTCATGCTATTCCGTATGGAGGCACCAAGCATCCCATTACGCAGCAAGTAGTACAGCAACAAACCTTTAAGCTAGACACCATTTCGCCAGCGCAGCAAAACATGATATTGGATACCATTATACAAGAAGCCAGTATGCTAATCAATGACCTGTGTGATACCACGAATTTTGATATTCATAAGATCGATTATATAGGCATCGCAGGTTTTCATCAGCAGTACTCACAGGAATTACTAAAAATATTACCTGATCGCAAAGTCATCGACCCACTACCTACCAAAGGATACTTAGGAAGCCTCGGCGTGTTTGAGATCCTCAACCAATTTCTCAATACCTCAGCCATTATATCAGGAACGACCTTATTACTCATTAATCTTGGATTAGAAGGCAATATAGAAACCATGTTGTTAGAAAAACCATAACGTATCCTGTATACGATCATGTGGTATTATGAGGGCGTTACCACAAGGGTCGGGCTATCCGCTACAATTCCTCGCACCTCCTATCGTCGGGCTGTGGGATTTCCACTCCTATCCCTAACGCGATTTAGCAGTAGGTAAACATATCAAACAATACGTTCTCTTACGGAATTAAAAACACTTTTATCTTGAAAACAACAGTCACCGCAGGGATTGCAGGTATCGGCATTTACATACCTTCCCATCCCGTAGATACCAAAATAGAAGCCGAAAAAGCAGCACTTCCCGAAAAAGTGTACCAAAATATAGGCATCAAAACCATTCACAAAGCTGCTGATGATGAGCATCCTTCTGATATGGCGGTCAAAGCCGCGCATAAAGCCATTGTCGATGCAGGCATTGATGTAGAAAACATAGACCTGATCATCGCAGTAGGCGTATTCAAAGATTATTACCGATGGAAAATGTCTAATAAAATAAAGCATGAAATCGGTGCCACAAAAGCCATGACCATGGATGTCACAGGCGGATGTGCTGCGTATTATCAAGCTACAGAAATAGCCGCCAATCAGATCGAGGCCAATACAGGTATCGAAACCGTACTGATCACCTGTGGCGAAAAACTATTCGGATACGGATGGCCTACATTCCTTAGCTCTGGCGGGCAATCCATCGTGATGACCAAAAATGCACTGGACTTTACCTTTCTTAGTTTTGCAACCTCTAATCTGATTAAGTATCATAAATTTGGCAAAATACCCATCGGAGGTACCAAAGCACCTTTTACACCACAGTCTGTCTGGAAAGACAATCTGATCGAAAACTTTGATGCAGATAAAGACCTGTATTACGATAAGGTAAAGCCCATCGTATTCGACAAGTTTGCAGAAGTAGCACAGAAGGCGATGGATAGAATCGGTGCTACGATCGATCAGATGGATTATCTAGTAACCCTCACACAGCAATACAACTTCCCAGATAAGATCACAGCAGTATTAGAACGCCCCGATTTACCTACTTCCAAGGAGTATTCCGTACACTTAGGACATTTTAGCGGAGGAGATAACTACATTCTTTTAGACAAAGCGCGTAGAGATGGCAGCATCCAAAAAGGAGACCTGATCCTGAATATGGGCTTAGGTGGTGTAGCATGGTTTGCCTCTATTATTCAATACTAAAAAAGATAACGGCATGATCGGTATCAAAAGTATAGGCACGTACCTACCAGCAGCACATATTCCGCTCGCCACCCTCTTGCCCGAATTACGAGAGGATCAGCGCCAGCGTATTGGAGTCGCACATTCTCTTTTAGAGACTACGCACACCGCCACCGAGATGGCAGTAGTGGCCGCAAAATCTGCGCTAGAAAAAGAAGCCATTGATCCACTATCGATCGATATGATCATTAGTTGCCAAGCAGGGCTTTCGGATTACTTGGTATGGCAAACCGCAGGAAAAATCCAAGAAGATATACAAGCCACCAATGCAGGATTTATGGATGTATATCAGGGTTGTTGCGGATTTGTAGCAGGTATGCGTATGGCGAGAAATACCCTGATCGCCGAACCACGACTGCAACATATTTTAGTCTGTTCTGGAGAGAAGTTCGAAAATGTAATGCAAAATCGAGTTGTGGGAGGCTATGTTTTTAGTGATGGAGCTGCTGCTGTAGTGATGAGTCGAAATCATACTACGAATACCATCTTAGGATTTGGACTCACGGGAAGAGGTGATTATAGTCATATTTCTAGGATGAATGTAGGGCGTATTCAGGGATTAGTACCCACTGCACCACAAGATGGATTTTACCACATCACAGGCGAAAATCCCGAAGGGATCGAAGCGCTAAAACACCATAATTTACAGACCTATATGGATACCGCTTCCGAGGCTTTAGAAGACGCTGACTGTAATCTACAAGACATCGATTACATCATCTTACCCAATGGAAGACTCGATTTTACCCATAAGCTTATCGATGCCTTTGGCATCGCCAAAGAAAAAACCAACTATGCCTACATCGCTACCACAGGAGATATTAGTACCGCAGATGCCATGATCAATTACCAGCGTATGCTCGAAGAAGGGATATTACAAGCAGGGCATAAAGTATTAATTCTCTCACAGGGAGCAGGCATGAGTTGGGCAGCCATGGTTGTCCAAGTATAAACCACCTAAAAACAATACCGATGAATAATGTAAGTATCGTAGCATCGGGGTACTATGTACCTGATCAGATTGTAACCAATAAAGATTTAGAAAAAAATCTCGACACCACTGATGAGTGGATTATAGCCAAAACCGGTATTCGCGAGCGTAGAATAGCGCCAGAAACCATGCTCACTTCCGATATGGCAGCAGCGGCGGCTATGAATGCTATCAAGAATAGCAATATTGCAGTAGAAGATATAGACCTCATCGTATTAGCCACGAATATGTCGGATCACCTAAGTCCTGCTTGCGCTGTGAAAGTGCAAGAAAAAATAGGGGCTACCCGTGCCTGTGCCTTTGATATCCGAGTAGGAGGCTGTCCGGGGATTATCTATGCCATGTCGGTAGCCTATCAGTACATCGCTAGTGGTACCTATACTAAGGTACTAGCCTTATCTGCGGATATGAATTCTAAGGTAGTGAATTGGCAAGATCGCAAAACCTGTGTTTTTCTAGGAGATGGCGCTTCTGCCTTTTTACTACAGCAAACAGAAAGAGCGGGGATTAAAAATATAAAATTACATACCAGTCCCAAGGGGTATTACGATGCGTATATCCCAGCAGGAGGTATCGCAGAACCTATTACAGCTACCAATGTTAGCGAGGGAAGACAATATTTTACGATGAATGGTCGCAATATATGGAAATATGCTACTACCGTATTTCCTGCCACAGTGCACGAACTATTGGAAACGTCGCATATGACCTTAGAACAGATAGATTTTGTGATTCCGCATCAAGCCAATTTGAATATTATTAAGGAGGGATTACAACAGCTGAATGTTCCGCTATCCAAAACCATTATCAATGTCGATAAATATGCCAATACAGGAGGATCTTCGGTCGGAATAGCCTTTGCAGAAGGGATCGAACAAGGCATCATTCAATCGGGTGATACCGTGATCTTAGTAGCCTTTGGTGCAGGCTACTCTTGGGGAGGAATGCTACTAGAAGTATAATGTGTGGCTTGCTTTTGTATAGCGAGTCAATAGTTTATTACTAAGGGTAGCATGCCTGTGTTTATTATGTACCAGTCTTAAATAAATGCGTTATTTTAATTTGTGTAGCCTCAATCTAGTTGATTGGGGCTTTTTTTTATTGTTATGAAACTAAAAAACAACTATATTTGTATCTAAGTGAAGACGTTTCTAAATGGTTGTTATTAAAAAACTGTTGAATTTGATAAGTGGATCAAAAAGCTAAGAGACACTAGGGCTAAAGCTAAAATACTTTTTCGAATCCAGAAGCTTCAAAAAGATGAACACTATGGAGATTGTAAATCTGTAGGTGAAGGAATTAGTGAAATGAGAATCAACTATGCCAAAGGGTATAGGATATATTTCAAACAAAAAGAAGAAAAGATTATTATTCTACTGATTGGAGGAGACAAATCAAGTCAACAGAAAGACATTGATAAAGCAAAACAGATTTGGAAGCGTATAAAAGATGAATAGTATGGAAACTACAGAATTTGATATTGCAGATTATTTAGATAGTGAAGAGATGATTGCGGAATATCTAAATAGCGTACTTGAAGATGGAGATAGTACTGATTTGATTGTAGCAATTGGCCATGTAGCCAAGGCTATAGGAATGACTAAAATTGCAGAAAAGACAGGAATGAGTAGACCTAGCCTATACAAAGCTTTATCGGATGGAGCGAAACCACAATTCGAAACCATTATGAAAGTGCTAAAAGCTATCGGTGGCCAAATAAGTGTACACCCCATTTCTTCATAAAACAGCTAATTTAGATTCGCGTTAGGGATAGGAGTGGAAATCCCACAGCCTGACGATAGGAAGTGCGAGGAATTGTAGCGTATAGCCCGACCCTTGTGGTAACGCCCAAAAATCATAAGAAAAAACGTTTAATTCCCCATTTTTACGTACCTTGTAATGCTACTAACTAAACCTCTTATTATATGCGATCAGCTGCCAGAGAACCGCAATCCTCCCCAGAAGTTGCCACAGCTTCTGATACTCATACCCAACAAGCCGTACAGTTTAAGGACCAGCGTACAGATGCTACGATACAGCAAAAGGCATTTGATGCGATAGCACAAAGTCCTACACAGCTAGCTCAAAGTCAAAAAACGGCTGCCATTCCACAAGCCAATGCTCCAATACAGAAAAAGGAAAATAAAACAGGAATGTCTGATCAACTGCTATCGGGATTGGAACGATTATCAGGCTTAGATATGGGGGATACGCGGGTGCATTATAACTCGGATAAACCTGCACAACTCAATGCGCATGCCTATGCGCAGGGGACTGATATTCATATTGCACGCGGACAAGAAAAGCATTTGGCACACGAGGCATGGCATGTGGTACAACAAAAACAAGGTAGGGTGCAGCCTACGCGCCAGATGAAGCACAAAACGCTGATCAACGACGATACAGGACTGGAACGCGAAGCCGATATTATGGGCGCTAAGGCGATGCAGTTACAACAGAATCCCGCATTTACGCCTAAAAAAGTAAGTGCCCCCACCAGTACTACTGCTCAGTTAATCGAAAAGGATGAGGTGATGGATGTATATGGTTTATTACCCATGCATTACCAAGCACATTATATGGTAAATGCTCCTAAGAAGGATACAGAAACAGAGCAGGTAGATATAGAAGATAAAACCGAAGTTAAATTATACTTAGAATTGCGTAAGATCGCACGGTTAGAAGCCAATGCGATCAAAAAAAGACACAAAGAACAAGTCGAGGAGTTAAAGGCACAGAACAAAGATCAAAAAGTGAAATTACCACCTGCACCTACAGATACGGTAGATACAATTTTTAAAGGATGGTCTAAACAAGTAGCCAAACAAAAATTAATAGACGGAGCAGATGTGGCAGTAGAAAATGCTAGAGAGGATAAAAAAGGTTTAGCTCAGATTCGTACAGACGACAAAAAATCTATAACCAAACAAGGAAAGGTAGTAGAGTTTTCAGCACCTCCATTTGGTAGAGGAAAATTAGAGATGATATCTACAGGGAAAAGTGTATTGATGTTTGCCGCACATGGATTTACACACGGATTAGGCGTGTCCCATAATTATTATGATGAGATTAAAAAGTATGGATTTATGTCAGGGAAGTTTGATTCGGTGTCTAGGGACAATGTAAAGAAGGAAAATTATGTAAAAATGGCGCAAGACCTAGAAAAAGAAGAACAGAAATATAAGGTAAAAGGAGTACCCGATTTAGTGGTATTTCCACACTACGGAAGTGATATTATCTACGAAGAAGGAGGCTTTATCGATTCATTAGCGACAGATATGGATGTCGCAATTCTCATCGATTGGGAGTGGGCTACTAATGAAAAGGCTAAAATTATGGAAACTGCTTTTGTGAGTACCGTACCACTGACTTTTATCCTAGGGTCCAAACCCTTAAATACATATGGAAATTATTTGATGCAGGTATGTAGAGCCGAATGGTCGCGATCTGCAGGGGTTTCTGGAGGGTCTAATCGAGTACCGCCTAAGCTGCATGAGTGGTAAATCAGCGTTTTACGTGATAGGCTTTACTACTTCCTTTTAGGATTTTAAAAAGGGCTTGTATACACATTAAGACTCCATAGAGGCTGATACCGTGCTTCCAATGGAGTCCTTGTTTATAGAGCTCTTCGATTCCGATCAGGATCAGCCCAATAGACACGATGAGTTGTATGTATGGGTGTTCTACAATGGTATTCAGTAGTACAGGTATTTTAATTTTCGACATGCTGTTTATTTTTTGGGCGTTACCACAAGGGTCGGGCTTTCCGCTATATCTTTTGATAGCGCTAAGGCACTACCAAAAGGATGCCGCTACAATCCCTAACGCAATGTCAAGTTTTGCAGCAGTTGCAGCCGTACTAGATTTTCTATTGCTTAAAATGTGAGTTTAAGAGATGTTTACATCTTCTTCTCCAGCATCTGAGATCGAGATAGAACCACTCCACATACAATCACAGGTACTACCATCATCTAGTGCGCTCATACCATTAATAGACACATCGGCAATTCCTGGCGACCAAGGCGTCACTGTACAAGGTACGCAAGGGGCAGGTGTTTGTACACCACTGGCCGCAGCAGTCGCAGCAATCACCGCAGGGTTGGTGGTGGATGAACATTCGCCAAAAGTCATGATATTGAGCAATGGGATATAATCATTTACAGTAGCCGCAGGCATGCTGTCTGTGTTTACCTCATTAGTAGGTAATACTACCAGTGTAGAAGTTGCGGTTCCGTAGGAGCAGGATAAGGAAGCTCCACTACATACTAAATTAGCCATAGGTATATTATTTTTAATTAAACGTTTTATTCGATTTTTGGTATTCTCGTTTGATACCCGTCATCACGGTGTGTATACTGATTTTTTTTGCACCTTGTTGCGCTGCTTTTACGGCACAGTAGCGCACCACATTGATCATTTCACCACCCGATAGTTCATACTCTTTGGCAATACGATCGAGGGCGTCGTTTCCTTCTTCGATTTCGAAAACACTACCAATAAGGCGTTCCCAGAGTAATTTTCGTTCTTTATATCTAGGTTTTGGAAAACTAATGGTACTCTGGAATCGACGCAAAAAAGCTTCGTCTATATTGGTCTGTAAGTTGGTAGCCAAAATGACCAATCCATCAAAATTTTCGATACGCTGTAATAGATAAGCGACTTCTTGATTGGCATGCCGATCATTAGAGCTATTGGTCTGTGTACGATTACTAAATAATGCGTCGGCTTCGTCAAAAAATAAGATCCATTGTTTGGAAGCAGCCATATCAAAGAGTCTGCCTAGGTTCTTCTCAGTTTCTCCTATATACTTAGATACGATCTGAGATAGATCTACTCGGAATACGGGTTGGTCAATGGCTTTGCCTAATAAGGTAGCGGCTAGTGTCTTTCCTGTTCCGGGTGCTCCATAAAATAAAACACGGTATCCGAGTTTGAGTGTTTTGTCGAGTTGCCAGTCATTTAAAATCAATTCTTTATGCCGTAGCCATTCTAGTACCTCTGTAAGTTGATCTTGTATGCGGGCTTCTAAGACTAGATCTTCCCAAGACAGTTTGGTGGTAATCTGCTGCGCAGGAAATGCCGCACTGTAATTGGGCATATATGCAGTAGCGGTGATGATCATGCTTAGGTATTCTTCAGAGAGTTGTAAGCGTTCTTGGAGTTGTACCAAGCGTTTATCAGCAACTAGAATCCCCTCTCGGTACATCGGATGGTCTTTAAAAACATGCTGCATAAATGCCAATCGGACACTAATGTCATGTGCCCCTCCCATCAGAAAACAAACGGTTTCTAGCGTAGGATAGAAACCATAGTGTTTTTCATCTTTTACGCCTCCAAATTCTACAAATGGATGGTCTATATTTTTATTTTTGATCAGAAAAAGATCTAATAATTGCGGTTTGATATAGGGAGCCAGTGCCGTGATTAATAGCAATCGGTCTTGGAATCCGCTAGCGTGTTTGCGTACGATGTCTGCATAGACAGAAGCTTCTTCGGTATCTAATTCAGGTGGTTGTACTTCTGCGACACTCTGGTACGGGCATTCATTCTTAAAATACAATGCCAATGCGGTATCAATTACCTGTTCTAGCCAATAGATCTCTCGTGCGATGACCGTGTCTGTTTGTGTAATAGTTATCCCCTCCATTGTACTTCTATTAATTTTTCCATCCAACTTAGTTTTAATTGTCTGATTCCCCATGGGATTTGATCTAGTAACATATCATATGTTTTTTCTTCTACGATGAGTACGTATTTTTCTTCTTCTACTGTAATGCGCCCTGCACGGCATAAAAAGGAAGCTCGCAAGCCTTCTACAGAGGTATTACCGATAGCACTCCAATGCGATATGATGGCTTTTAGCAGTCCTTCGATCAATTGTTTGGTATCGTCACTGATTGGAGGTTGTTTTTCTATAGGATGCTGAATGGGCATCCCACAGATAATTTTATTGAGGACTAAATTTTCTTCGCCAGTGTCTTCTTCTCCTGTCACAGCGTATTGTAAGATATGTATGGCTTGCTGTATGCTGGCGGCATCACAGAATTGCTTATTGACTACTAATCCCAATCGCTCAAATAGCATACCTATATAGGGACCTAATAGGATCATCCCTGCATTATTGATGTATATAGACCCTTCACTGATTTCTTCGACGAGTACATTAGAGCTTTCTGTTTCCAATGTAGTTGGTGCAGTCAATGTTTTGGCTTGTTGTAGTACTGCCGTAAACAAGGGATGTGTATCTGGGGGTATATGTATTTTTAGTTCTTGAATCAGTGCTTTAGGAGTGGCATATGCATGGATGCTGTTTAGACTTTGGAGTACCAATCGCCCCCAATCCTCTGTAGACCAATGTGTCATTTGTGGGACTATCGTAGTTTTTAGTAGTACCAAATCCATCAACGTATGTTGCATGATGTGCAGTGGTGTAGCTTTGACCAACGTACGTGTTTTTTGTAGGAGTTCCCATGCTGTATCAAAATTAGTGTGTTGGTTTGTCGGGAGGATCAATGCAATCAAAGCTTTGGCTTTTCGAATACTGAGCCGTTCTAAAATTTTAGTTCTAAAGGTTGTTTTTTCTAAGTAGAACTGAAGCGTTTTGGGAGTTTGCTGATAGAGATGTTTTAATAAATCAAAAACCTCTGTAGAAGAAAGTGCAGTAATGCGTATGACATCTTCCCATTGTTTTTTGTCAGCTAATAATTGAGTCAGCTGTGGAGAAGCATCTGGAGCTTCTGGCGCTAATTGTAGTCCAATGCTTTGTAAAGTTAGGTGTTGTCGTTTTGTACTTAGTATCTGATCACTGATGATATGCGATAGTAGTTGTGCAGTCATTGTAGTTTGAGCTGCTAAGGTATCGAGTAGTTGTTGTACTAATTTAGAAAGGTCTCCTTTATGAGGCGTATAGGCATATTGTACTAGTTGTGCGCGTATCGTATTAATGGATGCTACTTGTGCGGCACTGCCAGCTAATGTGTGTGACACGACCTGATCGAGTAGTGCGTATAGCGCGATGACTGAAGTGGCAGTAGTAGCATAGCAGTGCTGTAATAACAGGGTGTACAGCTCTTTAGAGAGTACATTGAGCGTACTACTTTTATGACTACTATAGCGATACCAGTGTAGGTAGGTTTTAGGTTGTTGTTGCAATACTTTATGGATAAACTCCTGTAACATTGCAGGAGTAGTCGCTGTAGCCCACCAAGGAAGTTTGCCATGTAGGGTGTAATGATATACAACGTCTATGGCATATTGTAAGTCTTTAGTAGCTGTGTTGGGAGTATCTTTTTGCTCCGCTAAGGAGGTTAAGATACGACGTATCGGTGCTGTCGTATCTGTAGTAGCTAGTTGTTGTAGCAATTGGGTATAGACTTCTGTAGGTTTTAGCGCATAGGTGGTAGCAAATAGGTCTACTAAATGACGCATACTCGTATATAGGTTGGGTTCACTCCGTTTATAGAGTACATCTTGTAACTGCGCTATCAGTTGCTGATAGGTGTTAGTGTTTACAACTGGTGTGTATGTAGTGCCGGTATCACTAACATGGGTATAACGAGTTTGTGCTAATTGGATGCCTTTATTTACGATAAATGGGATAGTTATCCATGTGTTGATGGTGATGAGCTGTTCTAGAATGCGCATGGCTTTGGGAGTTGGTACTTGGAGTGCGCTGATTCTTTTGAGCATCCAATTGGCGATGGCTTCTTGGGTATACGCGGTGTTTTTGGCACAGATTTCTAATAAGAGTACTAAAAGCCGCAAAGTCTCTTTGTGATAGTGCTGTTGGGTAATGGTTTCCTCGAATTGGTGCTTGGCGATTTGATTTTTTGCAGGAGCGTAGCGGTACAATTTTATCACCACTGCTTTGAGAAAAGGGGTGTCTAAAGTAGTGGCATTTTGTACTTGTATATGATGCGTCCATGCCAATTGTTTTAAAAAGCGCTGCAGCTGTTCTTTCTCTGGATAGGCATTTGTACTGCTTAGTATTTCTAAGAGATGTACCCATCCTTGGTCTATGATATGATGCGATAGTACCTGAAATAAAAATTCATAAATGGTATGGGGTGTTTTTTGTTGCTGATACACCCTTAGCGCCAATATACCGTATTGTGCAGTTATGTTTTTTAGGGTTTTAGATACGATGTTATGTTGCGTGGCAAGTTGCTGGATCGTATTTATAAAAGATACAATTTTGGTACTAGTGGTATCAGGAGCGTGCTGTACGATGGAGGTTAGTACAGTTGCATCCAAACGCTGTTGTAAGGACTTAATTCCTGATTGTTGGATATGCGCATACCAGAATTCATAAAATGTAGTAGGAGTTTGGGTTATGAAGCGGATGAGGTCTTTATAAAAACTGGTTTTAGAGCGATAGGTAGTATCGGCAGTAAAAGAACCATGTGCTAGATAGTATGTTAATTGCGGAAGTATGGCTATTTTTTGAGAGGGTTGGCTAGGTGCTACAATATTGGCTGTGATTGTTTCTTCATTTTGTTGTAGTTCGAGTACCATATGCTCGAAATTTGCATAGAGCGTGCCTTGTAATTGTTGTTTTAGTACTCCCTTTGTCAAGGTATTGAGTAGGTTTTTATAACTGATATTATATCTAGCAGCTACTTTCTGAATCAGGTACCGTAAAAAATGGATACGATTGGCATAGTTATTTGTAGCTACAAAAATGTATTGAAAGGTGATTTCCCAAAGGGCATCCCGGTAATTGGCATCATTGATATTGATGAGTCGCTGGCTGTGTTGCTGTGTTCTAAGACTACGATTGTACTGATTGATATAGGTGCCTTCTTGCCCAGTACTAGCGTTTACGATCTGTTCTAAAACTGTAGTAGTCAGTTGAGAGACCAATCGTTTGCGTACGGTTTCTTTTTTGGCTTCTTTGCGGAGTAATGCCACGCATTCTTCGGGCTGTGCTACTAATAGTGATGCTAAGATACTCGAAGGGTTTTCGGCACTTGCGGCATCCCACTTGATATATCCATTGGAAAGAAAAAAACGTAATTGTTCAATTTTTTTGTAATAGATCCTCTGGCGCTTGCCTTTTATGAGCGAGCCATTATCATAGGTGTTTTGTTTGAAAAAATTAGCAAAAGCTTCTTCGAGTTTATAAGTTAATTCACGTTCGAAATTGTAAGAAGAAATACTACCAAGATCTAGCTCGATCTGATCGAATTGATCTACAAATTCAGGCATATCATAGGTGTCTAGGATTTTTTGTAATAATGGTTGTATGACGTGCTGCTGTAATTGACTGATCTTAGATTGATACGCATGTCCATTGGCAGATTGCGACAATACAATTTCATATTGCTGACTCTTGATGATATGTGTATCTTCTTTTTTCAATTAGAGGTCGGTTTCAGTAGCTTGTTTTTCGAGTTCTTGTAACATCGTAATGAGTTGATAGGCTTGGTAACTTCGTTCTTTAGATTTGCTAGAGTCTTGTAGTGTAGTGATCCATGCAAAATAATAAGCTTCGAATAAGTGTATCAGGTCGTAATCTAACCAATATGTAGTCGCACAGAGATGTACAGGAATGTGTTCGTACAAGGTGTTTTCAAAAATCTGTTGAAAATTCTGATGCTGAAAACGCACAGGCCATGAAGGAATGATACAGCTCATCTTAAAAGAAAAAAAGGTCTCATTGACTGCTTGATCTCCATAATATACATGAGAAATAACTGCTGATTCGAGTTGGTTTTGTGTTGGCGTAAATGGATCGTTTTCTAGTGTATCAATGTATTTTTGTACAATAGCGCTATCCGCATAGGTTTCTTTAGAAACGGCTATGATCTGCTGTGTAGCGGTGCGTACTGCTAAGTAATATTCTGTGTTCTTTTGTTCGATACAGTAGGTTAGTTTTTTGGCGATGAGCAATTGGATCAGTTCACCAACAGTCGTATCTCTTTGCTCACAAGATTGGAGCGATGTATGCGTAATGGTGATAGGGAGTTTATACTCGGTATTTTCGAGTGGTAATTCGAATCCAAAATGGGCTTCGGCATACGGCGGTAATAATAATAGATGTTCTATGACAAAAAAGCCTTCACTCTTTTCACTCACATCGATCAAAAAATGAATAGCCTTGGTGATCGCTTCGATCGCTTCATCCTGTGTTTTACAGATATGTACAATATTAGATTGTTGTGTACCTCTCTTATAGAGAATGTAATGTAAATCGGTAGCAGGATCTTTTTTGATCGTGTAATTTTTTGGATTGATACCATACTGTAGTACGTCATTTAGAATGGATCGTTCATCGCCTACAAAATGCATTACGTCTTGTAGATTTTCTTCTATTACTTCATTGATGGTAATCTCTTCGATAGTGATAATCCCAATATCTTGTAGCGGAGTTGTAATGTCAATTTCGCGAATGATCAGTTCTATTTCTCGCGTGGTGGGATGCATTTTGATCCCTGCTTTGGTAATGGTATCTGTGAGTGATTGTATCCCGAAATTTTGTATTTCTAATAAAATGGCAATTTTTCTAAATATTCCCGGTATAAATGATTCAGAGAAATCATTTGGATCTGTATTACTCTGTAGGAGTGTAAATCCTCTAGCTCTGCTATAGCTATTAGAGGCATACGAGGCGATTAATTGTCGTTTAGCAGTGAGCATTTGGCGTTCGAACTTTTGTGGAGCAAATGCATCGCCATAACTACTATTGTTAATTTTACGAAGTGTATAGGTCTGAAATGTTTCTCCAAATCTAGCTAATAAGTGATCCGCCACTTGGTGTAAACGCTCTGTAGCATTCCTATCGAATTGAATGTTTAAGTCTTTTAATACGGTATCCCAATGTGTTTTTGCTGCTTGAATGTCATAACCTTGATCCGTAGGTTGGATCAGCGCTACTAGTGCGTCAATATCAGATACTGTTTTGGAAAAAAAAGAAGCTTCATTGGTGTCTTTTACATCGTATAGCGTATAGATATTACGCAGTTGTGCTAGAAAATTAACCATCAGTTGATCAAAAGGCATCAGATAGGCCTGTAATTGCTTTACTTGCGCTTGACGTAAGGGAGAAGCCTGTTGGCTAATGCCTCGATCTCCAATGCCATAGACTTCGGGGAATTGTTTTCTGATGGGATAATGGATGTCCAATTCTAGATGCTTGCCCTGTGGTATAGGAATCTCATTTAATGAGTTGGAAGCTGCTTTAAATTTTCCGTAATCTAATGCCTGTATAAAAGAAAGTTGCTTTCTGGTTTCCTCTAGGTCTGGACGGAATGAGATACCTGCATTTTCAAACACCAACTGCTGGTTTGATGTCGGAAATAATACTAAGGCTGTCGTATGTTTAGGGATGGTAAAGGATCGCTGTATTTGTTGAAACTCTTGGGTATCGGGATCTTGATACTGTAGTGAAAAATGAATCACATTTTCAACACCATGAATTTGTGCAATGCGCTTAATGATGTCTGCAATCACAATGGTTGTTAACGGCGCTGAGAAGTCTTGGTCTCTGATAAATCCATTGGACAAATGAGGACCATTAAAAATGTCGCTAGTAGGAATTGCTTCTTGCTGTAACTTCCATAGCGAGTAGTAACGTACTTCAGGTGCTAAATACGAATTGATCTTATGCAATATCTTAGCTAGAATTTCTTCACTATCTACTTGATCAGATAAGGCTATTCTTAGTTGTATGGTCAACCGAAGTGGTTTGTATACTGCTACTTTATACAGATCTTCACATAGATTACGATGGGAGTGATACGAAGTAGTAATGGCATCGCAGATACGCTCATTTTCTTGTTGTTCTTGTGCAGGATTGTCACTGTATTCATATTTTTCTACAAACACATACAGCAGTCCTTTGATGTTCTGTAAAGCACCTTCGTATTTGTCAATCGGATGAATCCATATATTTTTTACGTTGGCGATTTGATCAATCCATACTTTTCGATAGTCATTAAAGGTAATAGGGGCTGTCGTGAGAATATCCGAGGCTACAAAAAATGCATTGTCACCGGATTGTAAAGGCACATTCGGGCTGTCGATGAGTAAATCTTGTATGGGTACTTTGATTTTATGCGAAATCTCTGTGAGTGCATAGGTTATATTTTCTAAAATAGTCACCCCTGGATCATGCTCATTATAGTCAGTCCAGATAGCACCACTGAGTTTTTGCAGTATTTCTAATGCTTCTAGGTGTAGTTCTTCATAAAACCCAGTGCCCTTCTTTTTTTTGGCTATGTATCCTTCGGTACTCATCTTTCGTATTACAGGGGTTGGTTATTGAAAAAAACGGCTCATTTCTGTGTCCCATAGTTTAGCGACATGAAAACGAATGTATTGTCCAGCGCCATAATCAGATCGGGTTTTGAGTTGTAGTCTATAATTATAGGTAGAGCCTGTAAATCGAATGGCTATTTTGTTCCAGAACCATCCGTAATGTGCTTGTGTTTTTCGAATTTTGTGATGTGATTTTCCAAAAGTACTCAAGGCATGTGCGTGCAGCAATGCGTATCTACCTGCTTTTTCTTTTCCTACTTGTGCTAGGACTTCAAAGGCGACACACCCGTTGAGATCTGTGATAATATCATGCCATAGCCCATCTGCGGGTACTGTGGCAATTTTATGGGTACCCATGCGTGTTTCAGCTCCCAATACTCCTGCTACTTCTAAGTCAGTTCTGGGTTGTTGTGTACCAATACCGATGGCTCCAGATTTCTGAAACGACATAACAGTAGTGGCTTCTGTTTTTGTTACAGGGCTTACAATCGATAGATGATTGTCTTTATCCTGATCCATTTCGATACTCCAATGTGGTAATGGGGCTTCGACGTTATCATAAAAACTAATCATACGATTGGAGGCCTTGCCTTCTGGAGATAGTACGAGACCATCTTCTACGTTTTTAGAAATTCCGTCGTCTATTTTATTAATCATAGAATCGATCAAGCTAGAGAAATTACTTTCTTTAGGTCTGGCACCTGCGCTAAATAGTGTTTTGAGACTTTGCCTATTGAGTAACTTGATTTTCATGTATTCGTACTTTAGTATTACTGGTTATTTAATCTTAAATGTCAGTACCGTATTGGTTTTTGGTAGCTGTACAGTAGTGGTTTTGGTTGCTGCGTTGGTGTCTTCTGGAATCGTTTCTTCTTCAGGGGGTATGATCGAGGGAGGATTTATTTCTTCATCGGCTCCAATGATAAAATCAACTCCTACTCGTAGTGTATCTATTGCTGCTTCTGTTACTTCTGGTGTGATCCTAGTACTTGTAGGGAATGAGGTATATATATTATGCTTTGGCTTTGGTGCTAGTATAGACCAAGGAGTCGAGGGGGTAATTTTCTGATCTTCCACATATGTTTTTAATATAAAATTGTCCAATCCCTTTTTTATGATATGCTCTATTTGTAATTGTTGTACTGATTGTATGAAGGGCAGATTTTCTATATGACTTTTGAGCATTCTAGGGACTACAGTGGCTCCAATCCCTTCGACCACTGTTTTTGGAGCATCATCTGCTGTGAATGGGCATAAGTATTTGTTAATAATTGTATTTAACTCTTGGATGTAGTAACCACTTTGGTCTTCTGCTTTAAAGGTAACGACACAGTTGATAAGTAACCATTCTACTGCTGGATTACGTACTTCAATGTTCGTAAAAGAGTTGGCTTTTTGGGTTAAAAACTGTTGAATGACTGCTAGCTCATTACGGTTGAGGTAGTGATGATCATCATATTTCCAATCGGTAGCGACTACTACGAGTGTGATGCTGCCCGCCTGCGGTTTGAAATTAGCATTGAGATTGGTGCATTTTACAGCAGCAATCTCATGGAAATTGCCGAGTGTAAGATGTTCAAAATCCCATAAGGTCACAGCGCGATCTTTGTGACGTAAGCGTTCACTAACTGTGGTATAAAACTGTTCTGGTGTATCTGGGATTCTACCGCCGTATGAATCAGCAGGCTGTAGTACTTTTTGAATATGTGGTATTTTATGTAGTAACTTATGAATACTATTGGCAGCAACTTTTTTTCCGATAATGCTGGGAGCTTCATTTGTACATGACACTGTCACAGCATTGGGATAAATACCTCGGAGTGTTGGATAGGTATACGCATCTCTCATAACTGTAAAACGTAAATGGTATAAAGAAGTAGCTGTGGTGTGAACTACTTCGGGTAATAACAGCTCCACGATGCCAGATTTTGTAAATTGATCGGTGGTGTCTGCAATGATATTTTTGGTATCCATTACAATCCAATGATCCAGTTTTTTGTATTCTACGCGAATGTTATTCCCTGCTTCTTGGTGGGTAGGGGAGGTGTTTTTTAAATCAAAAAAGAAAGCGATGGTACGCGTACTGTCTACATTCGTAAGATCTACATATAAATACCCTTCTCCATCATAATCGGCAAACATGGTGTTTTTATATACTTTACTATCGTCAATTATCTTTTCGATACCAAAAGGGGTAATGTGTAAAAAGTCTCCTGCTAATACTTCGGAACTATCATCAAAGGCGTTGGTAAAGTACATGCTATCTGTAGCGGTGTAGGATAGCGAAAGTTGTTGTACTTTAGGTACAAATGCTTTGTTGGGTAATGGAATTGTTTCTTCTGGATTACGGGCGTTATGTGCAGCAATCCTAGCATAATTTTTTGGGTACTCTTCTTTTCCAAAACCACTTTTTGGTGCTAATAAGGTGCATTTAAAAAAGCCACTCTGTGTATGTACAGTATACGGGATAGGGTCTTGTAATTGGTAGTGTCTAGAAAGCTGATATTTGCTTAGGTGTGTGAGTTGAAGGTTTTGATTAGAGGCAACTAGAACACTGTCATACCCCTCTGGTGTTTGGCATTCTTCTAGTGCGAATAGGGGTTGTTCATCTTCTACAGATAGGGTTCTCGGAAACCAATAACCATTAGACAAGGCAGTGACACCGATGCGAAAAGAATCATTGGTGTATGGAGGCTCGTATCCTTGGTAATAGGTGTCGAATCCTCCGTATTCAGTGAGAGCATTGGCCCAATCGATGGCAATGTCCAGTGTGGTGATTTCTTTTTTAAATAATTCACTCTTGCCAATCATGATATAGCTTCCAACGGTGGGGTTAGGGCCGAATAAGTCAAAAGTCTTGGTCAGTGGCACTTTGCCAATCGTATTGTATGCGGATAGGTTCTTAACCCCTTTTACGGCTACGTCTAAATGGATGGCTTCTAATAGGACACTTTTAAAAAAAGAATAGGCATATACGGGTGCGTATGCATTCATATCTATTCGAAGCATTGGCCATACAGAGTGCTGTGAAGCTGCTGGTAAACTAGTAACAGGAGGAGCAGTAGTGTCTAAAATACAGCTGAGTGTAAATGTATTTTCTTCTTTATCAAAGGTTACTGTATAATTCTCTAGGGTATGCCACCCTTTTGGTGCGGTGTATGAAATAAGAAATGCTTTTTCAAAAACAGTATTAAATGCGATGTCTAATGGTAGCTGTTGATTGGTAGCTATCTGCTGTAATAAATTCCAGAAGTATTGTTCGGAGGATTCTTTTTCTAAAGCAAAGGTGGCTGTAATAGTACGTTCTCCTTCGGATAAAAAGAGTACTGGAGATCCAATCATACAGCCAAAAGATGCATTGGTATCTGCTGCAATTTCTGAATTGATCAGTGTATCTTCATTCGCACCAAATAAGGGAGCATTTAGCGGTTGAAGCATGGGTTTCCCTTTTTGAAGTAGAGGTGTTTTGATACAGCTAGAAACGATAGGTCGGTCAGTGCCTACTTTGATAAATGGGCTTTTATTAAAGTACAAAGTTTGGATGGAATGAATTCTGGTCGAGCTGACTACAATCGGTTTATGTGTACTGAAAATAGCATTTTCGGTACTACCAAATAATTTACCAGCACTTAATAGTGTTTGTTGAGGTACTAGAATTTCACTGTTTCCTTTTTTGGATTGAAAACAGACAACGGCTGTTGTAGGGATTCCCTTTTTAGGGGTTTGTAGTAGTACTTCTTTGTAATAAAAATCTAAATGTCGTTGTCTAATTTGGTTGATTTGCTCTTGGAGTTTAGTAAATAACAAAGAGAAAGTAATGTACATAGCATTATTAGGTAAATGATCTTTCTTGGAAAAGACATTGACTTTTAGATGCTCTTGGGTAATGTGCTGAATGTATATTACGATTTTTTTATACGTAGTAAGACATTCATTGGGGTCTACTTTTTGTTGTTTTGCAGGATCGAATGTTTTAAGTGCGTTCGCAAAACTATGTGTTTTGCTTTCTTGATGGTCGGATAGGTAGGTTTGTACTTCTTTTTTCTTTTGCGCTAAGACACCGTATAAAACATTCCCTATTTTATTAGCGAGTAATTCTTCTTTAAAATGTAATAAGGTATGATACCATGTTTCTATTTTGGTAAACCAATTCGAAAGGATGGTGAATACTTCTCGTACTGTAAGTTGTAGGGTATGTAATTGCTGTATCGGTTCTTTGATAATACCGACCATATAAATTACAGGATCTTGCTCGATGAGTGTTTTCCAGTGGCCATCGATTTGATTTTCTGTAGTATAAAAATTGATGTGTGCAGCATATGCACTGATATATGCCAAAATATCTTCAAATGAACGATCGTCTATTGCAAAATCTGGTTGCAATAGCTGCTGCTGTGTTCGTTGTCGCTGTAGCGTTCCTTTTCTTCGTTCGATCATTAAGCTGTCTGGGTTATGCTATCAATTATATTACTGACCAATCTTATCTAAAGCATTTTTAGATAGGTCATTGGATTGCTGTACGTGTTTTTTATACATTCTTGGAATGTCGGTACCTTCGATCTTATAGTAGGGAAATACAAGATTAAAACGTGTATTGGTAGTAGGTATTCGATATTCTAAATGTACTTTGATAATGCCGTCTAAATAGTCTGATTCATCTAGGTATACTTTAATCAACTTTATTCTAGGTTCATAGCGTAGAATGGCTGTTTTAATGGTTTCGATAATAAGGTGTACTCTAGAGTTAGAGATGGACTCGAATAAGTAGCTATAAATATCACAGCCATATCTAGGTAACATTAAGCGTTCTCCTATTTTGGTATTAAGGAGTATTTCTAATGACTGCTGAATGTCTTTTGCATCGGAGGTCATTTCAATACCGATACTGTTTTCTTTATGAAATGTCGGAGGAAATCCCCATCCTGTACCTAAAAATGAATTTTTATGTTTCATGTGTTTACGCTATTGTTGGCTTTCTAATTTAGATTAATGGCTGTTCCACTAATATTGGTGTTTCCACTACTGCTTATGGTACATCCACTATCTCCATTAATGGTTGCGGAATCACTAGCGGAAGCGCTAATACCATTGCCATTAATCGTTACATCATTGTCTGCAGTAATCGTGACGGATGATCCTTGTATGGTAAGATCATCTGAGGCACTGATAGTCATTGCAGACTGACTTTGTATCGTGATCCCATCGGCATTCATTTGAATCTGATTATTGTTTTGATCAGTAATGGTAATGCTTTGGTCTTGATCACTAATGACCATCGTATTGTTATTTGGAGTGACCATTGTCATGATTACGTTTTCATCATCAAATTGTAACTGCAATTGACTTTTGGTCATGAGTGTTTTTATATAATTATTGGCATCGTCTATAGATTGTGGTGGTGGCAAAGCACTACTATACATGCTACCTAGTATGATAGGATATGCTGGATTTCCATCTATAAACCCTAAAATGACTTCATCATCTACTTCGGGATAGAAAAAAGCGCCTACTCCATTGCTGGCATAAAAAGAAGATAGACGTGCCCATATGAGTTCAGTATCATCATTAAGGATAGGAATTTGAACTTGTACTCTGTATTCTGTTTCGTCGGAGTCGTAAATATTTTTGACAATGCCGATCTGTAATCCTTTGACATCTATTAGGGAGTCTTTGGTTTCTAGAGCGCCTGTATTTTTTACTTTTTGTTCGTGGAACTCAGGGAGCATTCCTATTTGTACTTCGGTAAACCAATTACCACCACTGAGCGTGTGAGTAACACCTGATACGTATGCATCTCCATCGAATAATTCGCCGAGTCCTGTTAATGAGATTAATGTATTAGGCTTGGCGTCTGCGGATCCAGGAAATTTGATGGATCCCTGGTATTTAGACATGCGGAGTCTGAGTAACATGGCATCGGATAATTGTTGACTTTCATCTTCTGTCATCGGTACAGAGGTGTTGAGCGTTTGTGTGGCGTCGGTTACCGCTTCTAAGTCTGATTCGTCTGCATCTCCTTGCTCATTGGTAGTGGGTTCGCTAGCATCGGTACTCGATTCTTCTTGGCTGCTCATGTCCCATGCTTTGATCGACAAGGAAGTGAGTTGGTCTTGTGCTTCTAATTCTACATCCATTTCTATGATGTCCCTTCCATAGGCTAGCTCTAAGGCGGGGGTGTCATCTACAGAAATGGCACTTACTACCAGCGTTCCATTATCTGTTACGACTGCCATTCCGTTTCGCTGTGCTCTACTGACGATAAAATCCCAATCAGAAGCATTGTATTGTACAATTCTTTCTTTTTGTACAGTAGTATCTGTGATGGTGTTGTCTACGCCTAGATTTGTGGCAATTTGAGAAATAGCATCACTATCTAGCGCTTCTTCTAATACAAGATTACTTTTATTAGTAGTTGCTTTGACCAATGTGTCTTTGCAAGTTAATTGAAAAGTAGTACCTCCTTCATCTACTCGTATGGATTGTTTGGTGACTTCTCCCGAAAAAATAGCTACAGTATCGGTACCATATCCTAATGAGATTTCTATTGCATTTCCGGCGGTAAAGGTATCTGTATCTGCGATTTCAAACAGTTGTTTAGAGGGATTACCGTCTCTGAGTGTGATCTGTGCTTGCGCAATTTTATCTACTTCTTGTTGGATACTGACACTCATTACTCCATAAGTGTCTGGAATGGGATCTCCTTCTGAAGTGATGGTAAATGCTACTAAATTGTTGCCGCTAATGATTGGTGAACTTGCCATAGACGATGTTATTTAAGTGGTGGGAAATAAAGGGTAGTACCGGGTTCAATATCTCTGAAATTTAATACATTATTATATGCGGCAACTTCTGGATAATAACTGCTGTCGCCATAAATTTTATAACATATTAAGGGGAGGGTGTCTCCTTCTTTAACCACGACCATATGGGTAAGGTCTGGTGATTGGTTATCTGCTTCGGAGGCGATATCATCTGCGGATATAGCGCCTTCGAATGCCACAGTGAGTTTGGCTCTGAGTGGCGTGCCATCGCTTTGAAAAAGAGTATAGGAAATATTCATAGAGGTCAACTTGCATTTAAAGACCAATGTACCCCATGATATGATCAGGTAATTGGGCTCATGAATACTTCCGTTATAGGTAAAACAAACTTCTTTAAAGGAATCGATTTGGTCTGCAACGGGTGTTTGTGATGCAAATAAACTACTGGTGCTTACGGCTCCTGTAGCATCAAAATAAATGTCGAAAGATACTTTTTCTGGAGGAGTTCCTTTATACCATACAGAGGTGCCAGGGGATCCTACTGGCTGGAATTTATTGTACTCTATCGTATGCTCATGCGTATACGATGCAGGATTTATCTGCACAGTACAGGTATCTCCTGTAGTACTGGTATATTCATTATCGCTATAGGCGATGATCTCCATCAGATCTTTGGCCATTTATCGTTCTTTTAATTTTTGTAATTGTTTTTTGACTTCTTTTTTACAGAGTGCACTTACCGTTTCTTTGATTTGTTTGATGTCCAAAGAGGGGGTAGTCGCTTGTAAGGGTTCTTCTACTTTTACTTTGATGATCAATTCTCGTATTTCTATAGGCATATCTTTATAGTACTAATGAGTAATCATAGGTGAGTTCTAATGTTTCTATCAGAATTTCATTATTCATTGAGTTTAAAGGTGAAAACTCCCATTTTACGGGCCATGCATTGATAAAACTCCAGTTCTTGATCGGGAAACTATCTTCATCGAGCAGACTGAGCAATACTGTTTGTGTAACAATGGTACTAGAGAGCCCTCCTGCAATAGTAGCTTCACACCATAGTGATAGCGCAGAAATACTAGAGGTAACGCCTCGTTTGAGTACTAAGTTTTGGTATTTTGCTCCGGTAGGAACCCGGTGTTTAAACCGGTTTTCCCCACCTTCTGCAATTTCTTCAATACCCATTTCCATACTCATACCTGATACTTCTTTAAAAGAGGTATCGAAGAGTCCGAGTTCTAATGGAAATGATAGCCTAAAATAAAAGCCTGGTAATGGATAATCACTCATAGGTTATCCATTAGCAATTGTTAGTCCCTCGTGCGCTAGCTCTAGGGTTTCTACCGCTACTTCATTAGCTTCGGACTTAAGATCTGTACCTGTGATTTTGGTAGGCCAAGCATTCGTAAGCGTCCACGTCATTGTAGGCGATCCTGACTCGTCTAATAGTTTGATGACTACTGTTTCTCTTTTGATGGTATTCATCTTAATAGCATCATACCATTTCCAGAAGTTATTGTCTTTGACAAAGATTCCTTTTTTGAGTGTAACGTTGCTATACTTTGCAATCCCTGGCATTTTTATAGTGCTGAAGGTTTTGCTATCTCCGTGTCTGTATTCTACTACTTGTGTTTCTGTATCTAAACCAGATACTTCTTGAAAAGAAGCAGTACTATCTTGTGAGCCTAAACTAACTGTAAAATAAAACTTAGTTAACGGCCAAATTGCACCTTGTGCTGATCCATCATCTGCCATAATTGTATGTTTTTATAGATGTTTTTAGTTTTTTTAATGATTAGATTATCCTTTTTGCATTTCTTGCTGAAAGGTGATTTCGATAAATTCTGCTGGATGTGATACGGCTACTTTTACGGCTACAATCATTCTACCATTAAGTACATCGTCTGAGGTCATAGTACTTCCTAATCCTACTGTTACAGAAAAAGCATCTGCGGGTTTAGGTCCTACGAGTCCTCCTTGATTCCATAATCCTAATAAGAAATTACTAATCATACTTTTTACTGATACCCAAGTATTGGCATCATTTGGTGCAAATACATAGGCACTAGCTGCTTCTTTTACCGATTGTTCGATGTAGATTAAGGTTCTTCGTACATTGATGTATCTCCAATCATTAGAGTTTCCATCAAGGGTTCTAGCTCCCCATACTAATACTCCTTTTCCTGGGAAGGATCGGATTGCACAAATAGATTTACCGTCTAATGGCATATTGAGGTCTTCTTGTGCTTGATGATCTACCTTAACTGCTGGAGCAATCACTCCTTGTACGCCTACATTGGCTGGGGCTACCCATACCCCTTCGTTATTATCTACTACACTATAGATTCCTGCCATTGCTGCACTAGGTGGCATGAGGTTTAGTTTTTCTAATAGGTGCTTTAAGACTAGTTTATACGAGCTACTTAGGTTTTTAAGCACGGTATCAGCTTTTTCTTGCGTAATACCATCTGCTGCTGGTTTCGTAGCAAACAAAGCAGTAATATAACTGTTGATTGGATTCGGAACTGAGTTCTTTGTTTTTGGATCTACTACATCAGGAAATTCTGCATTAAGCATCGCTTTTACAGTATTATAACTAGCAGGAGCGATATTTTTATACGAAATATCAGTAAGCTGATTTACTGTAGTGTGTAACCATGGATAATAAGCTGCGGCATAACTATTAAACTTAGGTAATGTAGGTTCTACTGCATTTCTAAAACCTTCTACGCTGGTAGTGCCTACTAGCGGTTCTTGATAACCACCTGGTACATCTATAAGGGCTACTCGGGTAGCTAAGATCCCACAGTGATTGATCATTTCTCCTTGTAATGCATAGCACAATGCATATTTCTTAGCCAGTTCTGTTTCTGTAGGATCCATTAGCTCTACCGCATCTGGAATAACAATCATCGTAGGCTCTGTTTCTTTTTCTAGCAGGGTAAGTGCTTCTGAAAAAGGTTTAGAGTCTGCGAGTCCTGTAGCGGTGTAATCATACCCCCCTGTAGATACAATGTAGCAGGTTCCCCCTCCGTTTTCGTAAAAGAACTGAACAGCGCTATATAGCCTGTAATTTACGGTAGTAGTGGCTAATGTATAGCCAGTGGTTCCGGCATAAAAATCTGGCGTAGGAGTCGCTGCGGCTGGTGCAGGAGTAGGTGCTGGTTTTGTATTATCTGCTGGCTTCTTTTTGGGATCAGCAGGTGCCGGTTTAGGCGCTGGTTTTGCTGCGTCTACACTGGTGACACTGAATTGAATTTGAGGAGGTTTACTTCCAAAAATTGCATTAAACTCTGCCAAGGAAGTAATCCTTACAGCTTTGTTTACTAGGTCTTTACCGTTGTAGTTGGTCTGTCCTGTGTATCCGATAAAAGCCGGAATCGCAGTAGGAACAGGTACAACAGCGTTTCCAAAGGCATCCAACTCTTGGATATAAACCCCTGGGGTTTTCATTGCTGTTACTGACATTCTTGTTGTTGTTTAAGAGTTATACATAAATTATAGTTTGAGAATAAAATACATCCTCGTTATTTTCTTGCTGGGTCATGATATGCTGGGGTTTGGGTATGGGTATTTTTATATCCAAATCCAATAGGGTGTCTGAAAAATCATTGGTGTATTGTATTTTTAAGACGGAGTGTTCTGCTGCTTTCTGTTGTAATTTTTGTTTGTCTTCGGATAAAAATACAGTGGCTTCTTTGCCCCCGATTTCAGTGGTCGTACCTATGTTTTTATAGGTGGTATCTGTTATGCCTTCTATATGCATTTCTTGAATTGTGATTTTTTTATCGCTAGGTGGCATGATGATGTATTGCCAATAGGTAGCTCTTGCTAAAAAATCTACATTAAGTATAGGGATGGCATTTTCTTTTAATGAGGCAACGATGATGGGCATTTGTATGTGTACTATGCCGTAGCACTTGGTGGTATTGATTTCTGACGAACCAATGAACTTTTTTGAAAGCTGATTATCTATCCATATTTCATATACACCAGTATCTAGTGCGCTGATGTTTACAGAGACTATTTGTTGCTGTAAATGTGATGTTTGACTAAATACTTCCTGTCCTTTATGATCCTTGATCACGACTGTTGTGGCTTTGTTTTTGGGTACGGGTACATTAAAGCGGAGTCCTTTTACAGGTAAATAGGTAGTAGGACTACAGTTTTCTTCACTAATAAATCGATTTTCTACCTGTTTATTGGTAAGGTAGAGTACTTTTTCTTCTGTAATAGACAGCGGTACTTCTGTATAATTATCGAAATAAGGATCGGTATTGATCAATTCGAAAAATAAGTCTTCTTGTGTAGGGAGTTCATCCCATATTTTTTGCTCAGCAGCGATGGTTGCATAAGCGAGGTATCGGTTGCCTTGTTTTTGAATACGTATTCCATAATTTTTCATTATACGTTGGCTAGTAGGCGTAGGAAGCAGCTGAAAAGCTGGACACGCATTGTGTTCGAAATACTGATGTTGTATTTCGAAGGTAAACCAATGATAGTGTTGCGTACTTCTCATAGACTGTTTATTGTTTTGCTGTATTGGTTCCTAAACCGCTAACACCTGTGACTTGTTCTTTGACTTGTCCTTTTTGGATGCCGATCATACGTACTTTGTATAGCATGGATGGGACATATTTTGCTCCGATACCACTCCAGAGATGACTCAATTCTTGTACGGGGACATTAAAAATTTCGAATGTCAATCGTTCTATAGTGCTATCTAGATCTGGATAGGTTTCGGGGGTAAATACCATTGCAGATTGAAATACACCGATGACTGCGGATAACATTTTGAGTGCTTCTAAGTAATTTTCTGCATTATAATTGGCTGCTATTAATAGGTATATATTAAGGTAAACGGGTGGATTCACTTTGCCAAACTTGCCTTGTGCATCTGTGATATACCCTCCTGTGTTTTTTACTGTTTTTTCGTGTTCTAGATTGATAATGGAAATAATGACTTTGTTTTCTATGTTTTTAGTGACACTTCCATCTAGATTGATAAGACTTCCTAGCACTACGACATCATCTGTAAGCCCAAAAGACAGCTTGAGCTCATGATTAAGGAGTTTGGTGATGAATTGTAGGGCTTTGTCTAGCATAGTTATTTATTTTTTATTGGCTAATTGTGTTTTGATGGCTGCAATGACCATTCTCGAAAAGTATATTCCGAGTACTGTGATACCGTATAACACCATAAACGTGGGGTGTTTTTTGGAAATAATGGAGGCTACTTCTTCAAACTCTGCGGCTACTTCTTGTGGCACAATAGTGGTACCTTCTCCTACGATGTCTGTACAGAAGTGTATAATGTACATACCAATCAGTGCAATGGGTATGCTTATCATGAGTACGAATAGCATCCATAGAAATTCCTTGGATATTATTTTTTGGAGTGCAGCGGCTATTTTTTTTAGTTTCCCTGCTTCTGCTTTTGCCTTTTTTAGGCTGATTGTAGAGGTTGTAGTACTCATGGCAGGTCTTTTTTCTTTTTTTCTATAATCTTGGTGGCGATATGATAGGCAATGACTCCTAGTATGAATCCGAATATTAGAAGCACTTGTGCGTCTTCTATCCAATGCTGCATTCTAAAAATAACAACGGCTATTAGTAGTAGGGTAGCGGTATAATAGGATTTTAGTGCAACATCATTAAAAAAACTGGCTCGTGTATTAGGTGCGATCATCGCACCGATAAAACCAATACATCCAAAAAAGAGGATAAACCCCATGATGTATAGTAATATGGTTTTATAATTAGTAATGGATACTAATTTTTTTTCTACGGTATTGATCTTGCTATTAGGGTCTTTAAGTCCTAGTGTTTCTATTACTTTGGATACAACAGTTGGCATTTGGGTAGCGGAACTGCTAGTACTACCATCTGCTGCTGAGGTATCGGTGCTATCATTGGCAGCTGTAGTGAAGGATTTGGGGTCTCCGAGTTGTTGGCTAATAACTTCCCATAGGTTATTGTATCCTTTGTCATAGCCTAATGCCCATATACCCAGTCCTTTTAGTTTTTTGTCTTTGATGAGTTGGGTTTTATAGGTAAAGCTAGTGGCATTTTCGAACCAACATTGCCTGTATTTGGTTTTATCTTCTTTAATCCGATAACTACTGTAGGCACTTTTACTGATTGGATCTATATAAATAGCTTCGTTTTTTTCGATGTTGTATTTGATGTAGCTATAGGTACGGTGTCCGATGAATTTTTTGGCTTTGGATTGTAGGCTTTGGTTTTCTGTTTCCCAGAGGCTTCCATAAGTGGGAAGTGCTAGGATAATTTTACTACCCGCAATGTTGTTTTTTAAGTAATAGTCTACGGAGGTAGTGAGGTTATAAGGTGCCCAGTCATCTCCACTTTTCAGAGGGGCTACTGGTCCTGCAACACTACTTGTTTTACCATAGAAATCATACCCCATGATTACAAATCGATCTATTGCTTGGTTGAGTTGTTTAAAATCTAATGCTTCGCTCCAGTTTACAGCGGGGATGGTCATGTAGATTTTATAATTTTTATTTGCTTTTTTCAGCCTACTGGATAGTGTGAGTAAAAAGCCTGTATATGCGTCTTTTTCTTTTTTTTGTACGCCTTCGAAATCTATGCAAACACCATCAGCTCCTCTTTGGTCTAATAAGGAGATGAGATTATTGATTAGGGTTTCGATTGCAGCTGGATTATTGAGAAATTTTCGATTGTCGTGTTCTCCAAAATTACTGACAGTGAGTAGTATTCTTTTATTAGAATAGGTGCGTATGGTATCGATCAACGGGGTGGTTTCCCAACCATGTGTAGAGACAGCTTGTCCTGTTTTGGCATCTAATTCATAGGAGAAATAGGCAATGGTAGAGAGTAATGAGAAATTAATATGCTTGTAATAGTCTTTTTCCCAATAGGGATACCATCCAAAAATTTCATAATCTAATGCAAAGTCTTTGTCTGTTTTAAAAAAGGTGTTTTTGACTTGACTCGTATCTACATCTAACGGGAAATTAGGGCGTTTGCCACGTTTGAGTAATTTGTGATGTTGGTGGATGAATTTTTTAGCTAGTTTCGCGGAATCATCTTTTGTAAATATTTTTTTTATAAAGTTGAGCTTCCCTTTTGCTTTTTTAATCAGTTTAGTCGTGTCTTGAAAATATACACGGTGTGTGACCATTTCTGAAGATAATGCGGTCGCATTATCTAGAAATAGCATACATATTAATAATACAAAAGCCCTAATTGTACGACTCATTTATAGTATGATCTAAATTAATTGGAGGTACCAAATAAGGTTTTGCCTTACTTGCAAATCATCTAAAATCAAAACTATGTATAAAATCTATAGTCTGATATAGGTAGAAACACCTATAAACAGCCAATGGCTATATGGGGGAACTCTAACAGAAAAAGACTAGTAGTGTAATTGTATATATAGAATTAATGTTTGGTTTATTTAGTGATTGTTACAAAGTGACTAAAAATTATCGACATTTAATTATGGTAAAAACACAATGTTTAAAGGTTTTTAAAGTAATTTTTAGGTTCTTTTTGGTGGAAATATTCACTTTTTGTTTTGTAAATGAAGCTTGTGTGTTGCTTTTTTTGCGTTAGGGATAGCAGTGGAAATCCCACAGCCCGACGATAGGAGGTGCGAGGAATTGGAACGGATAGCCCGACCCCCGACCTAAGAAGGGGGAAACGCCCATATTTTACGATAACAAATTGTAATTATATGAGCGTAAGTAGTTATGGTGTATAATTTATCTGTTTAGATAGAGGTATCCAGATCTTGTTTTGTTTTTTCCGCTTTTATTTTTATAGGTAAATATATAATAATAGGTACCTACGGGTAGTTGTTTTTGTTTATCTACGGTTACTCTTCCATAAGATTCTCCTCTAAAGTATTGTTGGTTATGTCCGTATCCTTTTACATCATAGACGAGTACTCCCCAGCGATTGTATATTTTGAGTCCGTTTTCTGGGAAATCTTCGATATTACGAATGGTAAATACATCGTTGTCTCCATCTCCATTAGGACTAATCGCATTAAAGATTTCTAATCCGTCTTCTGCTAACGGGTCTCCATTATTAGGTTCTAAATAATCTGGTATTCCGTCTCCATCTGAATCAAAAGCATCCTCTGGAATGTTATTTCCATTAGGATCGGGGTTTTCATCGCTTGTAAGCAATCCATCGTTATCATCATCGATGTCTTGAAAGTCATCGATGCCATCTCCATCAGTGTCTTGTGGGATGTAGTTTACTGTTCCGCTATTAGGATCGGTTTGTAAAACGTCTGCAAGTCCATCTATACTGTAAGGACCATCTATGGTACCATCCCCATCACTGTCTGTACCACCGTGTCCTGCTTCTATATAATCATAGATACCATCTCCGTCGGCATCTAGGTCTAAGCTATCGATAATTCCGTCTCCATCGGTGTCTAGTGTGGGGTCTCCGTTCTGTTCTTCATCGTCAGGTATTCCATCATTGTCATCATCAGCATCAGTGGTATTAGGGATTCCATCTCCATCTGCATCCCAATAACTCATGGTTGGGTCTTCTGGATCTCCGTCTGTATCGGTGTCGATATCGGCACGCTCTGTGGGATCGTCTGAATCTTCTGTAATGATGATCTGAGTATTGGAAATACGTGCATCTATATATGCGGTATTGGCAACAAACCCGTTTTGTTGGTCTTCTTCTACAATAGGGTGCTGTGCGGTAACTGTAGTGCTAGCTTCTGGTGCCAAAGTGGTAATTACATTGGATTGCACGGTAGCATTGAGGTCGGATATATTGAGATCAAAGAGTGTAACATTTCCTGTGTTGGTGACTGTAATGGTATAGGTGAGTATTTCTCCGATGCTCGTATAAATGTTGGTATCTACCGTTTTGGTAACATCTAGTGTGCCTAGTTGATTGATAAGGGTAATGGTAGGGTCGTCTGGAGTGCCATTGCCATTGGTATCAATATTTGTAGTGTCTGTAGGGTCGTCTGAGAGATCGGTAATGGTGTTGCCATCTGGTGTTACTGCATTGACAGTAGCGATATTGGTTACTGCTCCTATGTCTATGTCTGCTTGTGTAATTGTATGTGCCGCGGCTATGGTGATTGTAGTACCTGGTGGTAGTGTACTGATTGTTTGAGGAAGGATACTTCCTGTATCGGCATTGGTGTCTGTGATGGAAACATTGCTGAGTGTGGTGTTTCCTGTGTTGGTTACTTGTAGGGTATAAGTAATACGCTCTCCTACGGTATCCCAAATGCCATCGGGGGCTGTATTGGCTACTTTGGTCATGGCTATGGAAGTGGCCTGTGCAATGACGGTAGTGGTGGTGTCGTCTGGGTCTCCGTCTCCGTCGATATCCATATCAGTAGGATTGTTTGGGTCATCTGAAATATCACTGATGGTCATGCCGAATGGATCTAGTGCAGCTACGGTAGCTGTATTACTTACCAGTCCTGTATTGATATCGTTTTGTGTAATGGTGTGTATGGCAGTGGCTGTTATTGTCTGTCCTGGGGGTAGAATGGTACTATTGGCAGGACTGATACTACCTGCATCGGCATTGGTGTCTGTGATACGAATGTCGGTTAGGGTAGTGTTTCCTGTATTGGTAATGATAATGGTATATGGTATTTGTTCTCCTATGGTATCATATGCGCCATCTGCGGCTGGAATTGATTCTTTAGTACTACTAATCCCGCTTTGGACTGTGAATGTGGTGATGGTAGTGTCGTCTGGGTCTCCATCATTATTGGTATCGATGTCTGTGGGATCATCGGGGTTGTCTGAGGTGTCTGTGATAGGGGTACCATCAGGTGCTTGCCCATCGACCACTGCTGTATTGGTTACTCCGCCGTTGTCTACATCAAATTGGGTAATGGTATAGGTAGCACTAAAGGTGGTCGTGTCTGATTGGTTAGGAGCTAAATCGATGGGGCCTCCTATAATAGGAGTGAGTGGGTCTGTAATAGTAATGTCTGTAATAGTAGTGTTTCCTGTGTTAATGACTTCGAATGTATAGCTGATAGTTTCTCCTATTTGTGCAAATCCATCATTGTTCGTGTCATTATGTATGCTTCTTTTTAGTAGACTGAGTGCAGGTGCGCCTGTAAGTTCTGTAACGGTGGGGTCGTCTGGATCTCCGTCCCCATCAATATCTTCATTGATAGGGTTATCTGGATCGTCTGAAAAATCACTAACATCGGTAATGATTCCTCCATCATTATCTTGCCCTGTTACTAAGGCGCTATTGGATAAATTACCACTATCAATATCTGCTTGTAAGATGGTATAAATAGCTGTAAAACTTGTAGTGTCTCTTTGGGCAGGGAGTAGTGTGATTGGTCCTCCTATTACAGGTACGATTGGATCTGTAATGGTAATGTTATTGATGGTTACATTTCCTGTATTTCGGATGTCAAAGGTGTATGTAATTGTTTCTCCTGCTTGTGGGATGCCATCATTATTTTGATCATCTAAATCAGCAGTTTTAAATAATGTAAGTTTTGGATCTCTGTCTAAGGTAGTCGCTGTAGGATCATTGTCAGCGATGGTTGTAGGGTCATCGGAATCATCTGTGACGGTGCCTCCTGTCGGTGTGCTAGCTGTGGCAGTGGCTGTATTGATGACCTCGCCTGTATCTACATCTGTCTGAGTGAGGGTATAGATGGCGGTAAAGGTAGTTGTATCTGTTTGATTTGGAGCTAGTGTGATAGGGCCTCCAAGGGTAGGGACTATCGGATCAGAAATACTTATGTTGGATAGGGTCACATTTCCTGTGTTCATCACATCAAAATTATACTGAATGGTTTCTCCTGCTTGTGCCAATCCATCATTATTAGCGTCGATAAATACTCCTGTTTTAAAAAGAGTGATTTCTGGGGCACTAGGTAGTACTGTTATGGTACTGTCATCGGGATCTCCGTCGCCATTGGTGTCTGTATCGGTTGGGTTGTTTGGATCATCACTAGTATCTGAAACAGGATTGTTATTGGTGTCTAGTGCATTTACGGTAGCGGTATTGGTAATACTACCTGTATTTAAGTCTGTTTGAGTAATGGTATAGGTGGCGAAAAATGTAGTATTGTCAATGGTAGCGGGAGTTAAGGTGATGGGGCCTCCATTTACAGTAGCTAATGGGTCTGTAATATCAATACTACTAAGTGTTGCATTTCCTGTATTAATTACTGTAAATGTATAGGTAATGGTTTCTCCTTCTTGTGGGAACCCGTCGTTGTTTTCGTCATTTAATTGCCCTATTTTTTGGAGCTGGATGGATGGGTTTTGTGTAATGATTGTATTCGTTACATCATCAGGGTTTCCGTTACCATTAGTATCGTTATTGGTGGCGTCGTTAGGATCATCACTGATATCTGCGATAGGGTTACTAGCTGGATCTGTAGCAGTAACTGTAGCGGTATTGATTACAATTCCAGCATCAATGTCTGCTTGTGTGATGGTGTGTGCAGCACTGATCGTAGTGGTTTGTCCTGGTGAGAGCATAGTAATTGTAGCAGGTATAATGCTTCCTGCATCGGCATTACTATCTGTAATAGAGATATTGGTAAGGGTTACATTTCCGGTGTTGGTCAGCTGTAATGTATAGTTGATTTGTTCTCCTAGGGTATCATAGTTACCATCTGTGGCTGGTAGTGCTACTTTATTAAGCTCTAATACTCCTTGGAAAGGGAGTGGTGTAATTGTAGGATCATCGGGATCCCCATCTCCATTAGTATCATTGTCTGTAGGATCTGTAGGATCATCTGAGGTGTCAGTTATATCTGCTCCATTGGCAGCGAGAGCTGAGGCTACTGCACTATTTTGTACAAATCCTGCATCGATGTCATCTTGAGTAATGGCATACGCTGCGGTGTAGGTACTACTATCACTTTGTGTAGGGTCTAAAGCAATAGGGGTGCCTGTAACTGTGGCAATAGGATCGGAAACACTGCCATTGGTAAAGCTAATATTTCCAATATTAGTAATTGTAAAATTATATAGAATGGTTTCTCCTACTTGTGCAATTCCGTCTGCATTTTCGTCTTGGAATGTACCAATTTTAGAAATGGCAATTTGTGGATTGGCTAATAAGGTGGTTACTGTACTGTCATCTGGGTCTCCATTGCCATCGGTGTCAATATTAGCAGGATTGCTAGGATCGTCACTAGTATCTGTAATGTCGATGCCATCGGGATCTTGTCCACTTACGACTGCAGAGTTGGTGATCATACCTGTATTCAAATCATTGAGCGTAATGATATGGGTAGCTGTAAATGTAGTGGTGTCGGATTCATTAGGATCTAGTGAAATAGGTGCTCCTGTAATTGTAACCAATGGGTCTGTAATGGTAATATTGGTGATACTTACGTTTCCAGTGTTTCGTATTTCGAAGGTATAGGTGATGGTTTCTCCTTGCTGTGGGAATCCATCTGCATTCTCGTCATTGAATTGTGCTGTTTTGAATAGCGTAAGTTTGGGATCTCTGGCTAATGTAGTTACAGTTGCATCATCATTGACAGCAGTGGTTGGATCGTCAGAACTATCATTTATAGTGCTGCCATCTGGTGCGTTTCCTGTAGCTGTGGCAGTATTGGTTACATTTCCTGTGTTGATGTCCTGCTGTGTAAGTACATATGTAGCAGTAAATGTAGTATTATCTGTTTGCTCAGGTACTAATGTAATAGGTGCTCCAGTCATGGTGACTAGAGGATCAGTGATGGTAATATTGGATAGGGTTACATTTCCTGTATTGATGACATCAAAACTATATTGGATGGTTTCTCCTACTTGTGCAATTCCATCTGCATTGGCATCTATAAAAACTCCTGTTTTTAATGTGGTGAGTTGCGGATTAGCGGTCAATGTAGTGACTGTATCGTCATCAGGTTCTCCATCTCCATCGGGATCTACATTTGTAGGATTATTAGGGTCATCGGATGTATCACTGATGTTCGTACCATCTGGTGTATTGGCATTGACCACTGCGCTATTGGTAATGCTACCTGTATCTATAGCTGCTTGTGTGATGGTATAGGTACCTGTAAAGGTGGTTGTATCTGAAGTACCAGCTGCAAGGTTAATACTCGTTCCATTGATTGTAACCAATGGGTCTGTGATGGCAATATTGGAAAGAGTTACATTTCCTGTGTTAGCTACTTCGAAGGTGTATGTGATGGTTTCTCCGTCTTGTGGGAATCCGTCTGCGTTTTCGTCATTGAGCACTGCTGTTTTTTCTAGTGTAATCGCAGGAATTTGAAGGATAGGTGTATTGGTAGCATCATTAGGAGTAGCTGTAGTAGGATCATCTGAACTATCGCTAACAGGATTTCCGCAAGGGTCTATCGCAGTGACTGAGGCACTATTGATCACTTCTCCTGCATCTATATCGTTTTGGGTAATGGTATGAGCTGCTGTGACTGTGACTGTAGTGGCAGGAGCGATGTTAGTAATCGTAGCGGGGGTGATACTTCCGACATCTGCATTTGTGTCTGTAATGGTTACATTGCTGATAGCGACATCATTTGTATTTTCAATCGCGATTTGATAGGTGATCACTTCTCCTACAGTGTCATAATTACCATCTATTGCGGGGGTATAGGATTTAGATACGATAATTGTGGCTTCAGGACGTACTGTCACTACATAATTATACGGATCTCCGATACATCCATTTGGAGCGGTAGGGGTGATTGTATAGGTAACCACTTGTGTTATACCACTGGTGTTTATTAATCGGTCTGTGATCGTAGTGGTTGTAGTTGGTGTTGTGGTTTCTCCTGCTACATTAGGATTGTCTAACGCGACCCAATTAAATGTTGTTCCAGTGATGTCTGTATCATCGCTTAAGGAATGATTGAGTGGTGTATTACTACACGTGGTATCTGTGGGTAAAGTTGCTACATTGGGTTCTGGTTGTATGGTCACTATCAGTGTAAAGGTATTTCCTGCACATCCATCGCTGTTAAAAGGTGTGATGGTATATATCATATCCTGATCACTACCAGATGTGTTTTCGATACTGTCTGGAATGATAGTACCTGTACCATCCACTGCACCACTAAGATCTGCATTAGGGGTTATGATCCAATCAAAGGTTACCCCAGAAAGACTGGTAAGGGTAGTAAGATCAAAATTTAAAGGAACGTCGCTACAACGATTACTGGTGGTATCATTGATTTCTAATGTAGCTGTTACATCTATGGTGTATGTAAATGTGTATATAGATTGGTTGCTGTTACAATCAGTATATGTAAATGTATAAGTTTTAATCCCATCGCAAATTGGGTCAGCACTTTGCGTAATGATGGGTGTTATAGTATTACCACATACATCCGTTACAGTCGGGGCAGTAGGTTGCACGGCATCTGTAATAGAATTTACCGTTGCAGTGTCATTAGCAGGTACAACGGGGTTTGTAGTTGGGTCGATGGTGTATGTAAATGTGTATACGGATTGATTTGTATTACAATCTGTATAAGTGAAGGTATATATTTTATCTCCTGTACAAGTTGGGTCTGTGTTTTGCGTGATTACAGGCGTTATATTATTTCCGCATACATCTGTTACTGTGGGCGCAGTAGGTTGTGTAGCATCGGCGATACATTCCACCGTTGCAGTATCATTAGCAGGTACGACCGGGTTTGTAGTCGGGTCGATGGTATAGGTAAATGTGTATACGGATTGGTTGCTATTACAATCTGTGTAGGTGAAGGTATATATTTTATCCCCAGTACACGTTGGGTCTGTATTTTGTGTGATTACAGGCGTTATGTTATTTCCGCATACATCTGTTACTGTGGGTGCAGTGGGTTGTGTTGCATCAGCTATACATTCTACCGTTGCAGTGTCATTCGCAGGTACAACTGGGTTTGTAGTTGGGTCGATGGTGTATGTAAATGTATATACGGATTGGTTGCTATTACAATCTGTATAAGTGAAGGTATATATTTTATCTCCTGTACAAGTTGGGTCTGTGTTTTGCGTGATTACAGGCGTTATATTATTTCCGCATACATCTGTTACTGTGGGCGCAGTAGGTTGTGTAGCATCGGCGATACATGCTACCGTTGCAGTATCATTAGCAGGTACAACGGGGTTTGTAGT
>CANMMM010000027.1 GCA_947498935.1 uncultured Aquimarina sp.
GTCTCCACGCTCTTTTTCTTCACACAAATCATCTTAATTTTTAGGGGCTTATTCTAAAATTAAAACTCACTTTTATATATGCTTTCATCTTGGGGATAATGAAAGCTTTAATTCATTTTGTCGTTGTAAATATACGGATAAAATTCATTCCTCCAAACAAGTATGTGTATTTTATCTAAAAAAAGTGCATTTTAACATTTTTTAAATTTTACACTCTCGCTTTTTGTAAGTATTAAGCTACTTTTTTGTGTTGTGTGTTTTTTTTATAAGAAAAAACTATTTACAAGTATTAATTATAGAAAAACCAATCCTTTTATATAAAATCCACTGTTTTTTAACAAAAAACAACTAGGTATCTGAATTTTCACACATCCAAAAATCATCTTATAACCGACATATCTCACGATATTTTTTTAACAGAAAATAGCACATCACTCATATTTCATTAAGTACATGAAATCGATATCATGAGGTATGTAAAAAATCCCTGTTACACACCGCTCATCTTTACTAACAAGTTTCTATTAGTACTAAAAAGAATAGTATAGGGATAGCTCCACCGATAGTACACTAATATTGAAGCAGTTCCTCTATCGCAGCTTTCACTTTAGATACAGACAAGATCATTTCTTGCTCCAAAGTGCTATTCAGGGGAATTGCAGGCAGATTTTCAGCCCCTATCGTTAGTACTGGAGCATCTAATTCCCAAAAACAAGATTCTTGTACGCGACTTGCCAATGCTCTTGCAAAGGAATTATCAGTAGGTTCTTCTGTAATGATCAAACATTTTTTAGTCTTTTTCACAGATTCCATCACTGTAGTCTCATCTAAGGGGTACAAGGTGCGTAAATCTATAACCTCTACCACCGATCGATATGCTTCAGTAGCATTTAATGCCCAGTGTACTCCCATACCGTATGTGATAATAGACACTGTTTCTTCTGTCGAAGGCCAAATACGTTGTACTACATTTGCTTTGCCTAATGGCAACACATAGTTTGCTGCGGGGGCTACCGTCTTGGCGCGTTCAGTCCCCTTAAGCTTAGACCAATACAATCCTTTGTGTTCTAAAATCACTACAGGATTCGGATCATAATACGCTGCTTTTAATAATCCTTTGAGATCTGCACCATTACTCGGGTACGCAATTTTAATCCCTCTGATATTGGTCAATATAGACTCTATAGAAGAGGAATGATAGGGACCTCCACTACCATAAGCCCCCGTCGGAACACGAAGTACCATAGATACAGGCCATTTTCCATTCGATAAATAACACGATCTACTTACTTCTGTAAACAATTGATTAAGTCCTGGCCATATATAGTCTGCAAATTGCACTTCTACAATAGGCTTTACCCCCACAGCAGACATCCCCACTGTAGATCCTATAATAAAAGCCTCTTGTATGGCGGTATTAAACACCCGTTCTGACCCGAATTTATCTGCCAATGTAGCTGTCTCTCTAAATACCCCTCCTAAGCGTGCTCCCACATCTTGTCCATAACACACACATGCCATATCAGCACGCATCAATTCTTCTATAGCAGCTAAAGCACTGTCCACCATCACTACTTTTTCTTGGGACGCGGGAGACCGCTCCCCTACTTCTTCTGTGATGGGTGTAGGTGCAAAATCATGGGTATATAAATCTTCTGGAGTTGGGTCATCTGCCTGTATGGCTTCCTGTAACGCCGTTCTCACAGCTTGCTGTACCTCACTTTCTATCGCTGCTATCGCCTTTAGTGTACTACCTGCATTCATCAACTGCGTTTTTACTACAGGATAGGGGTCACGCTTTTTTGCTTCTTCCAAATCATCTCGATACCATTCCATGCGCACCCCAGATGTATGATGGTTTAGCAAGGGAACACGCGCATGTAACAATACTGGTCTTCTTTCTAATCTAGCGATATCTATTGCTTTTTGTACCGATAGATAACTCTCTTCAAAATTAGCGCCATCAATAGACATGGCTTCTATTCCATGAAACCCCTTTGCATATTCATAGGCATTTTGTGCACGTGTTTCAGCAGCATTGGCAGAGATATCCCATCCATTATCTTGTATGACATACACAATAGGCAATTGCCGAAGTGCCGCCATCTGTAATGCCTCTGCTACTTCACCTTCGGTCACAGCAGCATCACCTAATGAGCATACCACTACAGCAGGTGCAGTAGTAGCAATACCTACCGAATCCTTATACTGCATTCCCATAGCTACACCCGTAGCAGGAATCGCCTGCATCCCCGTAGCAGAAGATTGGTGCGGAATTTTAGGCATTCCTTCTCTTCTAAGACTTGGATGTGAATAATAGCTCCTTCCCGCAGAAAAAGGGTCGTCTTTTTTAGCTAATAATTGCAGCATCAATTCATAGGGAGTAATTCCCATAGCGAGTAGCATAGCATCATCTCTATAATACGGAAACACATAATCCTGTGGCAGTAATTGCATCCCTACTGCTATCTGTATAGCTTCATGCCCTCTAGAAGTCGCATGTACATATTTAGCAACTAAAGGCTGGTGTTCTTCATACAATTCCGTCATACATTTAGCCGTATAAAGGGTCGTAAATGCCTCTTGTAATAATGCTGTAGTGATCGTTTTGGTAACTAACATATTGGAATCGCCTATATAATTATGAATGATGTGTATATACTTTTGATGAAACATCTTCCTGTACTGAGGTATCAGCAGGCACTACCCAACCATAGGAATCTGATTGTTCTTGTGTTTTAATACCTTCTAATTGTTGTAGCATCGCAGTCGCTACAGGAGTACTGGGCGGAAACTGTAGTACCTCATCCTTATATTGTATCTGATCAATGATGGTAATCCCAGCAGCAGTACCCGTACCAAACGCTTCCTCTAATACACCATCCCTTGCTGCCTGTAGCAATTCATCAATGGCAATTGGGCGTTCTTCTACTGCTACTCCCCTATCCTTTAACAAAGTAAGTACACTATCTCTAGTGATCCCCGCTAAGATGGTTCCTGTAATTGCAGGAGTAATCACTTTTCCTGCTATTTTAAAAAAGATATTCATCGTTCCTACCTCTTGTATATAGCGATGTTCCTCAGCATCTAACCACAGTAGTTGGTCAAACTGTTTTCTTTTCGCCTCTTCGGTTGGCAAAATAGCAGCCGCATAATTTCCTGCTGCCTTAGCTGCCCCAGTACCTCCTTGGGCAGCCCTGATATAGTTTGTTTCTGCTAATAAGCGTATTTTTTTGCTAAACAGTGGTTGTGCTGGCGTGGCAATAATCATAAATTTATAACGTGTCGCAGCGCGCATCCCTATAAACGGTTCATCTGCATACATAAAGGGTCGTACGTATAGTGCACTCCCTCGTTGCTTCGGAATCCATGCATGTTCCACCCCTACAAATTGTCGTACAGCCGCTACAAAAAGTGCTGGATCTATCGTAGGCATTCCCATTCTAGCAGCACTGTTATTAAAACGTAGTGCATTCGCTTCGGGTCTAAATAATACAGGAACTCCCTCAGTATTGACCACTGCTTTCATCCCTTCGAAAATTGCTTGTCCATAATGCAACGCCATCGCAGCAGGATGTGTAGGGATCATCGCCAGTGGTTCTATTCTAGGATATTTCCACATCCCGTCTGCATATTCGCAAATAAACATATGATCGGTAAACACTGTTCCTAATGGAGATTGCTCCACATCTACTTTTGTCACCTTAGAAGTAGGTGTTCTATGTATGGCAATGGGTATTTTCATATTTTCTATATTTTTTTGGGCGCATCCCTAAGGGGTCGGGCTATCCGTTGCAATTCCTCACCCTCCTAGGGTCGGGCTGCGGGATTTACACTACTATCCCTTGCGCAAATACATCTTTATATTAGTAAGTCCTATCTGGATCAAAATTCTCTAACGCATCCCCCACAGCTCTCAAAAAAGAACCTCCTAGCCAACCATCGATTACCCGATGATCAAAAGATAGAGACAGGTACATCATACTCCTGATAGCGATTTGCTCTTCTCCTGCTATAGTTATTACCTCTGGTCTCTTCTTAATCATGCCCAGTGCTAGTATCGCTACCTCTGGCTGATTGATAATCGGAGTACCCATCAAACTCCCAAACGTACCCACATTAGAAATGGTAAACGTACTACCCCCAATATCAGCAGGCTGTAGACTATTCGTCCTTGCATGATGTGCTAATCGATTTACGGTTTCTGCTAATAGAGGCAATGATTTGTTGGCTGCATCTCTCACTACAGGTACGATCAGATTGCCCGTGGGCAATGCAGTAGCCATACCAATATGAATGTCTTTATGCACCACAATCTCATCTCCATCCAAAGCCGCATTGATCATAGGAAACTTAGCAATAGCATCAGTAACCGCCTCAATAAACACAGGAGTATAAGTCAGTTTCTCATCATACTTGTCTAAAAATGCTTGTTTATGTGCAGTACGCCAGTGTACTAAATTCGTTACATCTACTTCTATATAGGTAGTCACATGCGGAGCTGTACGTTTAGAGTACACCATATGTGCCGCAATGCTGCTACGCATCCGATCCATCGGAATACGCTGATCCTTTCCTGCTGTATAAGATATCGATGGTGGCGTATATTGTAGCGTATCTTTAGTAGATGGGTTACTCGCTATAGGATACCTACGCTGCTGTAGATAATTGGTAACATCGCTTTTTCGTACTCTACCATTGATACCAGTCCCTTTGATACGCTGTAGTTCCTCCATCGTTATATGCTCCTTTTGCGCCATTTTAATTACGAGTGGCGATAAAAAATCAGCACGTTTCTTGGATACATCAACAGCTATATTCTTAGAAGAGGATGGTGATGTTGTGGATACTACCGTAGTATGAGGCATTGTTGTTGTCTTCTTCGCCATACTAGCTCCTATACCTGTTGTAGTTTGCGTAGCACTCGGAGTAATCACTGCCATCAATTGTCCTACAGTGATTACTTCATTAGGCTGACAATAAATCTCAGTAATCACTCCCGTACAAGGCGAAGGGATTTCAGTATCTACTTTATCCGTAGCCACCTCTACGAGTGTTTCATCTATTTCAATACGATCTCCTACCTGCTTTGTCCAATGCAATAAAGTAGCCTGTGAAATACTTTCACCCATCTTAGGCAGTGTTACTTCCATCTGTGTCATCTGATATCCTTTTATATAAAGATACACAAAAACTAACAAATGTTAGTTAGCAACTCTTTCTTTTTAAGAAAATCTTTCGATTTATTGTATCCTTAATACAGTACCACAGGGGTTTTAGACTACACTTTATATAGTTATATCCCCTATAGACAACATACACTAACCGCTGATTATCAGATTATTTAATAAACCAACGTGCTTACATCTAAAGATTATTTGTATGTTTAACTTGTTTTATGTGATAGCATTTCTTTAATAGGGTTGGAAAAGCAATAAACCAGATGTTTACTATATCCATACAGCAGAGAGGGAATAAACTACTATTAAGACTCATGCGGCGATAAACATCCACCATCGCATGTACAAGAAAAATAAACAACATAGGGGTAACATTTTATAGCTAAATAACACATATATAATGAAGTGGTGTAAGCTTTTTATAATTTGGTATAAAAATGATCTTTTAAACTACTTCAATAGTTAAATTCTGATACTACAAATGACAAAGATGAAGAGGGAAGACATTCACATCATAGCTCGGCATAGCAATTGGTCTGCTGAGCGTATTGATACGTTTCTAAAAAAAGAGATTTACAACGATAGCAAAGCCTGGTATCGATTTCTGAAACTGCTTTTTATCAGTTTGGGTGTTGGGTTTACGACCGCTGGAATTGTTTTCTTCTTTGCTTACAACTGGGATCACCTACACAAATTCCTAAAAATAGGTTTGATAGAAGGACTATTGATGATCGCCACTTTGGTCTTATTCCTATCTAAAGGCAGTTCATTGATTAAAAATATAGTCCTTACAGCAATCTCTGTATTAACAGGTGTTTTATTTGCTGTTTTTGGGCAGATTTACCAAACAGGTGCGAATGCGTATGACTTTTTTCTAAGCTGGACCATCGCTATTGCTCTTTGGGTAGTGGTTTCTAATTTTGCACCTTTATGGTTACTATTTATCACGTTGGTGAATACGACATATATACTCTATATCCAACAAGTTGCTCATGGATGGCACGAACTAATCGTGTTTATACTACCCTTTCTAATCAATGTAGTATTTCTGGTTGCCACCTTACTCCTAAAAAACAGAACTAGTGATCATCCCCCTCCTAATTGGTTTGTAACTATACTCGCATTAGCCGCTACCTCATTTGCTACCTTGGGATGTTTATATGCTACTTATGAACTACATACATTATCATCCTATGCTGTGCTATTTATCATTACGACACTAGTATGTTATAGCCTTGGTATGCTATATGCCTTAAAACACAAAAACACTACTTTCATCGCCTTGATCGCATTAAGCCTTCTTATTAGTAGTGCTGGCTACTTATTTTATATCACTATAGATGAAGGTACTTTTTTCCTTACCTGCTTATTTATTATTGGAGGTGTGACCCTTATTATTCAACAATTGATCAACCTACAAAAGAAATGGAACCACTAAAAAAAGTACTCGATCATATTAGCACTGTAGAAGGCGACCAATTTGAATATGACGAGAATGCGCTACTAGCAGCATACAATACACAAAAAAACAATCCATCTAGTATCGTCATCAAATTACTGTCTATTGTAGGCGGTTTTTTAGCATCGTTACCTTTTGTTGGCTTGTTACTTCTTATAGGGCTTTACGAATCCGATATTGGCATGTCTATATTAGGAAGTATACTTATTATAGCTGCGATCGTAATCAATACAGAATATGATAAATTGATCTTGGATACATTTAGTATCACACTATATCTTATGGGTATAGCTATCCTAACGATCAGTTTAGTAGGACATAGTTTGGGTGAAAATGTGATTGCACTATTAATGATGGGGATAGGTTTCGCTGCGATGGTGATTACTCAAAATTTTATGCTATCCTTTATTTCTATACTGATCATAAATACTAGTTTTCTCTTTTTGATCAGTCAAAATATGCTGGACCTCATACATCTTTATATGCTGATCAATGCATTTGGGTTTACCTACCTATTACTCAAGGAAGCTAACATCATCACATGGAGCAAAAAACTATCCCTACTCTACAATCCCATGCGAATTGGACTGCTGGTTTCACTGCTATTAGGATTTATTTTCATTGCTAATGGAGAACTCGTCGCTATGGACATCTATGTATACGATCCTTGGATCACTTCTATACTAATGAGTAGCATTCTATACTATATTATTCATCAGCTTATAACGAACTATGGAATTACGACGCTTTCTCATAAAATACTGATCTATACGTTGAGTACCCTAATCTTTATCGCTACGCTATTTGCGCCTTCTATTTTAGGAGCGATCGTGATCATGCTACTTTGTTTTAGGGTGAATTATAGAACAGGCTTCGGTATTGGTATTATGGCACTTATATACTTTATATCTCGATATTATTATGATCTAAGTTTTACCTTACTTACCAAATCCATCATTTTATTCGCATCAGGAATCCTATTTCTAGCATGCTACTTTTTAGTACTTAAAAAATTAGATCGCAATGAAAAAATATAAGTGGATCATCATCATTACCAACCTCATCCTCGTATTTCTCTTTTTTAATTACGCGCTGTTCAAAAAAGAAAAATTACTTGCAGATGGGCAACTTGTACTATTAGAGCTTGCTCCTGTAGATCCTAGATCATTGATTCAAGGTGATTATATGCGATTAAGGTATGCGATTGCACGACATCAAACAGCAGATAGTATCGCCAAAAGAGGGTTTTGTGTAGTGCAAGTAACAGAGGAGGGAATCGCTGAAAAAGTACGATTTCAGGAGCACAAAACTCCTATTCAAGCAAATGAATTACTGATACAATATACCAAGAGAAATAGCTGGCAAATACATATCGGTGCAGAATCCTTTTTCTTTCAAGAAGGAACTGCTGACAAGTACGAACAAGCTAAATATGGGGGGCTTAAAATTGACCAAGACGGGAATAGTATACTGGTAGGTTTATATGACAAACATCGAAAACGCATCGAATAATCAATGAACGCATCCTAAACACAATTTTAATTCTCACCTCATATATCTTATGCTATTTTTTATGAATCTTAGTCAAACCATCTGTTTTAAAGACAAACGATCCTGTATATATACAATCATGATAAGCGCCTTAGGACTATTAGGGATCATAGGCTGTACATCTTACAAAAACTCAGCAACCAAGACCGATCATCTAGCAATTGTACAACAGTATTTCCAAACAATGAATGCTACGAATGCTGCTGCAATAGACAACTGGTTTGGAGAACAATTAACAGTTATAGAAGGAGCGCATGCGCAAGTATATGCTAAAGAAGCATATAAAACGTTTTTACAATGGGATGCTGTTTTTGATCCTACTTATAAGATTCTGAACATCGCACAACAAGGCGACCTAGTCAAAGCTACCATTTCGAAAAACGACACAAGAATCAATTTTTTGCATGAAGCACCCTTTGTCACGAATCAAACATTCGCGTTCCAACACGATAAGATAATACGTATTACCACAGAATATATAGATTTTGATGTTGCGACTTGGGCAGATAATAAGCAGCAACTTTTGGATTGGATCGCTCAATATCATCCTGACTTAAATGGATTTATACATGAGCAAACAGAGGCGGGTGGCATCAAATTCCTAAAAGCAATTACATTCTACAAAGACAAAAAGTGAAATAGCAGTTCTAGTTAATGATGTTAAAAATTAAAATTATAGGGTAACATTTTGCCTTCTTATGACACCTATATAAAACACCTAACAAACAGCTTTTAAAAACTAGGAATATTATACATGAACGCGTCGTTTATACTCATCAATTCAGCTAAGGATATTAACGAACAGGATGTACTACAGCAGTTAGGACTTCATGATTTGCAATATATAGGTACTACAATTGGAGAAAATGCTATTTGTCCAGATGATAACACCATATTTATAGGCAGGTACAAAGGCAATTGGCTTATATGTTCAGAAGAACTTCCTTTTACATGCCTACAAAAAAACGTCTCACCCATAGAAAAAGTACTTGCTTCATTATTTCCTGATACAGAAATATGTGCGCTAGTACTACAAAGCACCATCAATTTATGGGGATATGCTGTGTCTAAAAACCATAAAAAGATAAGAATCAGACTAGGTAGTTCAGTACACGGAACGTCGCTTGATGATGGGAATCCTTTAGCCGAAGAAATTCCATTACTATCTAAATCTGAAATCGATACTACTGGAAAAAGAATCTATATATTCGATGAATTTCCTGATGAACCTCTAGAAGAGGATCAAGTTGGTGAAAACTTCGTATTTGAGGTCGCTAAAAGGTATCTCGGCACTCCCCTTGATGAGGCTGAAGATTTATTATTCGAGACTGAATTAAGAGGGTATACGTATCAACGAGCTACAAAAAACAAATTGCTAAAAAATAAACTCGGTAGACCTCTCGTGTATGTATTGATTACAATTATCATTGCCTATTGGTTACGATATATAAAAGTGGTTTAAACTTTTTTAATTTGCTATAAAAACGATCTTTTGCACCCAAATCTTGTAATTTTTGAGTTCAGTAGCGCTGCTATGCAACTAAAAAATCACTGTATTTGATCACAAAATCTTACGATGTTCGCTAAAATCAAAAAAGTTTAAACCACTTCAATTACCTTAACCCCTCTTTGTTATAGAAAAAACATAAAAACATGAATTATACGATTACAGCATATTCTACGGCATTGTTCTCTACTTGGATAAATGTAGAAGAACTCAATTTACTAATTGATGCAGGTGATGGAATTACCGCGGGTCTTTTGCAAAAGTCCAGAAAAATAAAAAATGTTTTTATTACACATCCTGATAGAGACCACTTAAATGGACTACCGCAGTTTATGCAATTAAATGCACGAGATGGGATGCCCAAAATTCATTACCCAAAAGACTCTGGTTCCTTTCCTGCGATGCAAGACTTTTTACAAAAATTTGATCCACATGTGACGAGCAGTCCTTGGATCGGTATCGAAGCACAATCGAAAACGCTAATAAAAAACAACATCTTTGTAGAAGCTATTCGTAATGAGCATATACAATGTCCTGCTAATGTTCATAAAAGTTTAAGCTATAAAGTATATGAAACTAAAAGTAAATTGAAAAGCGAATTTCTATCAATGCCCAAAAATGAAATCATAGCAATTGTTAAAAAACACGGAAATTCGTTTATCTCTGAAACAATAGAAAAAAATATCATTTCATTTTCTGGTGATACTCCTGTAGATGATTATTCTAAATGGGATGGTTCTGAAATACTCATACATGAAGCTACGTTTCTGATGAATGAGGATGGTTCGCGTATTGCATCTAAAGGAAATAAACATAGCCACATCGATGAAGTACTGAAAATGGTAAAAGAAATCTCTGTCGGAAAATTGATTCTCAATCACTTTTCTAGCAGGTATTCAATAGAAGAAATTAATCATATGGTACGTAAATTAGTAAGGGAGTACAAAATTCAAATTCCTGTATATTTGATATATCCTGGCGAAGTAAAAAGAAATATTTTACAATCTACACCTATCAATGAATAAACAAATCTAGTGTATTCATGACTGCCTATATACTACCTCTTATGCACCAGCAATTTCTATTTCTTTTGCGTTAGGGATAGGAGTGGAAATCCCACAGCCTGACCTTAGGAAGGCGAGGAATTGTAACGGATAGCCCGACCTCCGACCTTAGGAGGAGGGAACGCCCAAATCACCCCCACTATTATAATAAATACAGTGAAGTATTACTCTGGCGTTTTTTTGTGCTTTAGAAACTCGTTATAGGTTTGATATAATGCTTCTTGCGTAGGTCTATCATCTGGTACTGTTCGTAGGGGTTCTACGGCGCGGAGTGTAGTGATACAATCTTCTGGTAATTGCTGGTACAATGCTGTGCCTTTGGTTTTCCAAGCGATCATCTGGTCACTGACTTCTTTAATTACTTTGGCAGGATTGCCTACGATAAGACTTCGCTTTTCGAAAACACGGTTCGCCGCTACAAAGGACATCGCTCCTACGATGCATTCATCGCCAATCACGGCATCATCCATAATCACTGAATTCATACCGATAAGGCAATTGCGCCCTAATTGTGCTCCGTGGATCACGGCTCCATGTCCTACGTGAGCACTTTCACTAAGTACCATTTTCTTTCCTGGAAACATATGCAGTGTACAATTCTCTTGTACATTGACTCCGTCTTGGAGCTCAATCGCTCCCCAATCGCCTCTGATGACTGCGCCTGAGCCGATATAACAGTGCTTCCCAATCATCACATTGCCAATCACAGTGGCTTGCGGGTGTACAAAACTGCTGGGGTCTACGACGGGGATTATATTTTTAAAACTATATATCATAGGCTATACGGTTTGTGGGTTGTCTTCGATCAATCCAAATTGATGAAAATGGTGGTTTAGGTGCTTGCGCTCTAGTAAATACCATTCGTATTTGTTAAGCATGCCAAATACTACATTTTTTACTTCTGCGGTGGGATGCTCTTTAAAGAATGTGAGGTAAGCGCGTCTGGCTGCCTGAAACTTGGCTATGGCTGTTGCCAAATCTGGATGCTGTAGGGGCTGTACCCTATTTTTGGGTAATAGTGGAAAGTGGGTTTCCACTGGAAAAGGGTTGTAATCGTACAAACTGGCTTTTACTTTTTCTAAGGCATCTGCTGGCGTAGCGATGTCAAAATCTTGTTGTATTCCTGCGGCTATCTGATAGGTATGTGCTAGGTGTTCTACCATATGCTGCGGGGTCATGATTCCCCATTGTGCAGGGGTCGTATCGGTGAGTCGCTCTAGATAGTGCGTAATAGTAGTGTCGGTCATTTCTACAAAGGTGGTTTGCTTTTTTTGTACCATCGTGAGAATGGTGGCTACTGCTACCAATTCATCTTCTGTATCGAATACTTCTACAAACCATTTGACAATCCCACTGGGGTGTGCGGCGGTCGTGGTATCTCTATCGATCTTTTGCTTGCACGTAAGACGTACATATACGGTATCATTATGGTATATAGGGCGTAAAAACCTGCATTCTTCTAATCCGTAATTGGCAGTTACAGGTCCTTTATTGGGATAGACAAATAAGCCCGCGGCGGCGGCGAGTATAAAATAACCGTGTGCAGTTCGTTTTTCGAAAATACTACCATCTAGAGAACTAATATCGGTATGGGCATAAAAATGATCCCATGTAAGATTTCCAAAATTAATAATATCGGTATCTGTAATGGTGCGCTTATGGGTTTTGAGCGACATGCCTATGCTCAGGTCTTCCCAATGGTAGGCAAAGGGATGCTGTGTCACCTCGGTATATCGGGCATTGGCTTGGTACACCCCTGTAATGTTGGTCAGTGTAGTAGATGTGCCCTGTACTGCACAGCGCTGCATATAGTGATGGATCCCGCGAATGCCTCCCATTTCTTCTCCTCCTCCTGCTCTTCCGGGACCACCGTGGGTGAGGAGTGGTAGTGGAGATCCGTGACCTGTGCTTTGTGTTGCATTTTCTCGATTCAATACCAATACACGACCGTGATGCGAGGCTGCTCCGAATACAAAATCTTTGGCTATCTGATCATCATAGGTACATATCGAAGCTACTAATGACCCTTTGCCGAGCTGGGATAAGGTGATGGCTTCTTCTATGTCGGAATAGGGCATCAGGGTGGTTGCCGGGCCAAACGCTTCTATCTCATGCGCTGCGGTATACTGCATGGGGGCATCTTGGCGTATTACTATAGGACTGACGAAAGCGCCTTTTTGGATCGCAGTACCTACTAAAGATACGGTGTCTAACTGCCCATATACGATTTCGGCGGTCTGGGCAATCTGTGCTACATTCGCCTTAAAACTAGTCAGCTGTTGCTGACTCGCCAATGCGCCCATTCGTACTTCTTGATGCCTCGGGTCACCGATTTTTATGTTATCCAATCGTGCTGCTAGGGCTGTTTGTACAGCTTCCATGAGTGATGCAGGTACAATAGCTCTACGGATTGCGGTACATTTCTGTCCTGCTTTTACGGTCATCTCTCTACAAACTTCTTTGATAAACAGGGTAAACTCGGGAGTACCCGGCGCGGCATCACTACCCAATACACAGGCATTTAGAGAGTCTGCTTCCATCGTAAAAGGTACAGCCGCTTCTATCAATCTGGGGTGTGCTTTGAGCACTCTTCCTGTAGCTGCTGATCCTGTAAAAGTGACTACATCCTGGGAAGTAAGGGTTTCTAAAATCGAAGGCGTTTTGCCACTCAGTAACTGCAATGCGCCTTCTGGAATGATGCCCGATGCCACAATAACACGTACTACTGCCTCTGTGAGGTAAGCGGTCTGTGGGGCGGGTAGTACTACGGCGGGTACACCTGCCATCCAATTGACGGCACATTTTTCGAGCATTCCCCAAATAGGAAAGTTAAATGCATTGATATGAACGGCTACTCCTCTTTTAGGCACTAAGATATGCTGTGCCATAAACTGCCCGCCTTTGGAAAGGTCTACGGCCGCTCCGTCTATATGAAAAGGCTGATTCGGCAATACCTTGCGTAGCGATGCATACGCAAATAGATTGCCAAAACCTCCTTCGATATCAATCCAGCTATCCATACGTGTCGCTCCTGTACGATAACTGAGTTCGTAGAACTGCTCTTTTCTTTTGGTAAGGTATAATGCTAGTTTTTTGAGCAATTGCCCGCGCTGCTGAAAGGTCATCTTACTCAATATTTTCGTTCCTTCTGTACGACCGTATGCCAAGGCGGCGGGTATGTCTAATCCCTGCGTAGTACTGATTCCGATGGGATCTCCAGTCACAGCATCATACATCGTAGTACCTGCTCCCGATCCTGCTACCCATGCGCCGTTTATGTAACTCTCTAATCTATTCATGGTCTCCTACTTATCGATTCTTTATTCTTTTCTGTACGTTCTATCACGCAAGCATACCCCTGTCCTACACCTACACACATCGTAATCAATGCATAGCGTTTTTGCTGCTCGTGTAATTCGAGTGCTGCGGAGTAGGCAATTCTAGTTCCCGTCATGCCTAGTGGATGCCCTATGGCGATCGCCCCTCCATTGGGATTGATTCTAGGGTCATTGTCTGCCAATCCCCATGCGCGGATACATGCTAGTGCCTGTGCAGCAAACGCCTCATTTAATTCGATGATGTCGATATCTTGCATCGTGATTCCTGCTTTGTCCAATGCTTTATTGGCAGCAGTTACAGGGCCTATTCCCATCACACTAGGATGTACCCCTACCACCGCTGAACTCACAATACGGGCTAGCGGTTGTAAATTATACTGTGCTACTGCGGTTTCTGATGCGATAAGCGTAGCGGCTGCTCCGTCATTCAGCCCAGAAGCATTACCTGCCGTAACACTCCCTCCTTCTTTTAGAAATGCTGGGCGCAACCGTGCCAATACCTCAGTCGTGGTCGTAGGTTTTATAAACTCATCATTGCTAAACTGTATTGGATCTTTTTTGCGCTGTGGGATGGATACAGGGATGATCTCTTTTGCCAATCTTCCGCTCGCCTGTGCTTTGGTGGCCTTTTGCTGACTCCAATACGCAAATTGATCCTGATCTTGGCGGGTGATCTGATATTCTTTGACTAAATTTTCGGCAGTTACCCCCATCGCCTCTGTACCGTATAAGGCTTGCATTTGGGGGTTGATAAAACGCCACCCAAAACTAGAATCATACAATTGTGCATCATTGCCAAAAGCGGTAGAGGCTTTCGCCATCACATACGGGCCTCTGGTCATATGTTCTACACCCCCCGCAATAAACAATTCTCCATCTCCTGCCTTGATTGCTCTATTAGCCTGTACAATTGTAGAAATCCCAGAACTACACAATCGATTGATGGTCTCTCCGGGCACGGTATGTGGTAATCCTGCTAGTAATGCTGCCATCCGTGCGATATTTCGATTATCTTCTCCTGCTTGATTGGCACAACCTAGTAATACATCGTCATAGGCTGCTTTGGGAATCTGCGGATAGTTCGCTACCAATGTTTTGATCACCAGTGCTGCGAGATCGTCTGCTCGCACTGTAGCCAAACTACCTTTATACGTGCCGATAGGCGTTCGGATGCCATCTATGATATATGCTTCTTTCATTTCGTGTGTTTTACGGGGTGATTCTACTCATAATTACGATTCCCATTCTTTTTCGATACGATAGGCTACGCCTTTAAAAATAGCGACAACTTGTGTTCCTCTTTTTACTTCTACAATCGTAAAGCCTACTTTCTTCTTCGGGATATTCAGTACCGCCTCTGCGGTCAATACATCGCCTACAGAGACGGCTTCTATATGATTGATTGATGTTTCTAGAGACACCGCATACTTTCCATGCATATTGGCTGCTAACCCAAATGCAGAATCCGCTAGACTGTAGGCGATCCCTCCATGCGCTTTGCCCATACTATTCATCATCTCGCTACGAACGGTCATCCCTACCTTGCAGCGATCCGTTTTTACCTCTAGAATTTTGATGCCTAACCAACTGCTAAACGGGTCTTGACTCAGCATCTTTGCGGGTATTTGATCCGCTGGTAATTGTTTTTTAGTCAATTGTTATGTTTTAAAAATTATACGTATGCTTTGGGCGTTCCCCAAGGGTCGGGCTATCCATTGCAATTCCTCGCACCTCCTATCGTCGGGCTGTGGGATTTCCATTACTATCCCTAACGCAGTAATACGTGTATACTTTTGCACCCTTTTTCTACCCTAGCATTCACCTCTTAAGTATATCAAAAAAAAGTGGATTTCTCTGCCTTCTTTTGCCGTAATAAAGGACTGCATCGATAGCGGTCTTCTCTATACATCGCATATAAATCATCTAACATCGCGACACACCAATCTATTCCCTTTTCGTCTGCCCACCTCAGCAATCCCTTAGGATAATTCACCCCTTTGGTCATGGCTGTATCAATCGCTTCTGCAGTGGCAATATTCCAGAACAGTGCGTCTGCTGCTTCATTGATCAGCATGACTAGAATTCTATCAAACAATTGTTGTTCTAGCGCTTTAGTAGCAGTACTTGCCGCTTTATCTATCATATCCATCGATTGCAATCGAATACCATCTGTATCGTATGTGTAGTAACCTCTGCCTGATTTCTTTCCTAAAAAACCTGCTTCTACCAATCGCTTTTGGGTAAACGCGGGTTTATATCTCGGATCGTAATAAAACGCTTCAAACACGGATATGGTCACCGCATAATTCACATCATTACCGATCATATCCATCAGTTCAAAAGGTCCCATCCGAAACCCACCTAATTCCTTTAGACTATGATCAATGGTTTGTATATCGGCAATCCCTTCTTCATAGATACGTAATGCTTCGCCATAAAAGGGTCTCGCTACTCTATTGACTATAAATCCCGGTGTATCCTTGGCTAGGGCTACTGCCTTTCCCCACTGCTGGAGTACCGCTACTACGCTATCTGTAGTGGTCGCTGCTGTCTGTAACGCTGGAATTACTTCTACTAATTGCATCAACGGAGCTGGATTAAAAAAATGAATCCCGATACATCGCTCTGGATTGGGTACTACAGAAGCGATGGCTGCTATAGATAATGACGAAGTATTAGAGGCAATGATCGTTTGAGGCGTAACCTGTGCTGCTACTGCTGAAAATAATTGCTGCTTTACCGCTAGATTTTCTACCACCGCTTCTATGACTAGATCTGCTTTTTTAAAAGCAGCAACATCCTGTACATAGGTAATCCTGTCTTGTATGCGTTGTTTCTCCGCTAGTGTGATGCGTTCCTTTTCGATCAATCGATCTAAGATACGCGCTAGCTTTTGGGCACTTGCTTCCAATGCAGCTGGCTGTTGATCATATACGATGACAGTACAACCCGCTGTTGCTGCTACTTGTGCTATCCCACTACCCATGGTTCCTGATCCTATAATGGCTATGGTCTGTATCATTGGTTTATTATATGAGTGACTATCTTAGTACGCTATGGTTTACTTTCCTGTAAAATGCGGAGATCGCTTCTCTACAAAAGCTGCCACTCCTTCGGCATAATCATCGGTTTCGGACGCTTCGATCTGCAATTCAGATTCCATCGCCAGTTGCTCTGCCAGTGTGTGTTCCATAGATTGATTTAATAAACGTTTGGTCCAGCCTAATGCTTTGGTAGGCATTGTGGCTACTCGAAGTGCTAACTGCGTGACTGATTCGTTAAAGGTGTCGACTGGCAATACCTTGTACACCATGCCTAAACGCTCGGCTTCGGTTGCTGATACTTTATCCCCTAGCAACATCAATGCAGAGGCTTTCTGAAACCCAATCAGTCTAGGCAACATAAAACTCCCTCCACTATCTGGTACCAGACCGATCTTAGAAAATGCCTGTATAAACGTGGCTGTTTCTATCGCCACTACAATATCACAGGCTAATGCGATATTGGCACCTGCTCCTGCTGCCACTCCATTGACAGCAGCTATGATCGGTTTTTCGATGGTGCGTATACGCATGATAATAGGATTATAATGTTCTTCTACTATTTTTCTAAAACCTGGATTGGCTTCAGGGTTCATCACTTCATTCAGGTCTTGTCCTGCACAAAATGCTTTTCCTTGGCCCGTAAGCACGATGGCACGTACTGCTGGATCTTGGTCACAAGCATCCAATACTTTTTGTAATTGCAATGCCATTTCTCTAGTAAAACTATTAAAATAAGCTGGTCGATTGAGTGTAATCGTGGCTACCTGTGCTTCAATGGTTATGGTGATTGAATTCATACTACTATTGCTATATGTCTGTGATACGTGTATACGATGCTTATGTTAAGCACTTAAAATAATCGAAAGGTTCTTTACAACTTTGGCATTGAAACAATGCCTTGCAAGCAGTCGCTCCAAATGCACTAATGAGTTGTGTATCTGTAGCACCACATTGTGGGCATGGTACTATTTTTTTGTCTTCCCACAGTGCTTGTTTGTCTGCCATGGGGCTTAATGGAGGTGCAATTCCATACTCCGCCAAAGCTTTTCTACCTCTGGGCGTGATCCAATCTGTAGTCCAAGGTGGTGCGAGTACCAATGTCACCTTAGCTTGTATCTGTTTGGTTTCGAAAGTCTCGATGACTGTAGCTTGTATCATATCCGTCGCAGGGCATCCGCTGTACGTGGGAGTAATCGCTATATGTACCTCATCAGCGACCCATTGCGCACTGCGTACCATTCCCATATCCATAATAGAAACTACTGGAATTTCAGGATCTGGAATCGTCTCTAGAATCGAGATCAACTGTGGGGCAATGGATACGGACTGTTGCATAGGATCGTTTTTTTAATTACCATTTCATATCAGGATACGTGCGCTGCATGTATTGCATTTCTGCTAATAAATACCCCATGTGTTCGCTATGAATTCCTTCTTTTCCTCCTTTTCGAAACCACGTTTCTGCAGGAATGGTTAGGGTCGCTTCTGTAAGTACTTCTGTTACCGTAGTCATGTAGGATTCCTTTAGGGTGCTAACATCGACCCCGACTCCTGCGTGTATAGCGGCTATATCATGCTCATTTTGGTAAAACAACTCGTCTGTAAACTTCCAAAGATCATTGATGGCTTCTTGTATTTTTTGATGGCTCTGCGCTGTCCCATCTCCTAAACGCTTGATCCAAGCGGCTGAAAACCGCTGATGATACTGTACTTCTTTGACCGATTTTTGGGCAATCGCTGCTAACATACTGTCTGTACTCTCTTGTAATTGCGTTACTACCAAAAGGTGATACACATCAAACAAAAACTGCCGTGCCATCACATACCCAAAATGCGTATTGGGTTGTTCTACTAGCAATACATTTCTATACTGTCGTTCAGTACGCAAAAAAGCAATGGTATCTTCTGTAGCCGACTCTCCCATGCATTGGGCTGCGTATTGGTAATAATTTCGGGTCTGCCCTAATAGATCGAGGGCAATATTGGTACACGCGATATCCGTTTCTAATGTAGGACCATGACCACATAATTGCGATAATCGCTGTCCTAGTATCAAGGAGTTATCTGCGATTCCGTAGATATACTGTATATGATTTTCGGTATTCATCTTTTCCATTCCAATAGCATTCGTTGGGTTACATATGTTTTACCTCATCAGGTACTTTATAAAAAGTTGGATGTCTATATACTTTATCTTTTGCAGGTTCGAACAGCTCTCCATTATTGGCTGGATTAGATGCCGTAATGTCTTTAGACGCTACCACCCAAATGCTCACCCCTTCATTTCTACGCGTATATACATCACGTGCATTATCAAGTGCCATCGCAGCATCTGCCGCTCGTACACTACCGAAGTGTCGGTGTTCTAACCCATTTTTGCTTCTAATAAACACTTCCCATAATGGCCAATCCTGCTTCATATTCCTATTTTTATTGAATTTGTACTTTCTATATCGCTTTCTGCAATGTTGCATCCGACTGTTTATCTGCATAGGCTACCGCTGCGTCTCTCACCCATTCGCCCTCTTCCCATGCCTTGACTCTAGCCGTTATTCGTTCTTGATTACAGGGGCCGTGCCCCTTAACTACCTGCCAGAATTCTTCCCAATCAATTGGTCCAAAATCGTACTGTTTCCGTTCGGGATTCCACTTTAGTGCTGGATCTGGAATTTGTAGGTCTAATATATCCGCTTGGGGTACTGTTTGATCTACAAATTGCTGTCGGAGTGCATCATTGGTTTTTCGTTTGAGCTTCCACTGCATGGATTGCGCAGTATGTACAGACTCGGCGTCGGTAGGACCAAACATCATAAGAGAAGGCCACCACCATCGATTCAGTGCATCTTGCGCCATTTCTTTTTGTACTTTGGTACCATTAGCCAGTATCGTCATGATTTCGTACCCTTGTCTTTGATGAAAACTTTCTTCTTTACACACGCGTACCATGGCGCGAGCATACGGCCCATATGAAGTCGTACAGAGTGGTACTTGATTGATAATCGCTGCGCCATCGACTAACCATCCGATCGCCCCAATATCTGCCCATGTCAGGGTTGGGTAATTAAAAATACTCGAATATTTAGCAGTACCCTCGTGTAATTGTGCATACAATTCTTCTCGGGTTACTCCCAGTGTTTCGCATGCACTATAGAGATACAAACCATGCCCTGCCTCGTCCTGTACTTTGGCTAGCAACGCTACTTTACGTCGCATAGAAGGAGCTCTGGTAATCCAGTTTCCTTCTGGAAGCATGCCTACAATTTCTGAGTGCGCATGCTGTGAGATCTGGCGAATATGCGTTTTTCGATACTTCTCGGGCATCCAATCTTTGGGCTCTATCTTTTCATCCCTCGCTATTTTTTGCTCGAAAAGTATTGCTCTATCTTTTAGGTTCTCTGTTTTCATATCCATTCCTTTTTGTTTAGTGAAGCGAGTTACAGCACTCAGTGATTCATACAGATACCACTACCATAGTAGTACTGATTATATATCAAAATCTACTACTACTTTTGGTGTAGTAGGGATGGCTTGGCACGAAAGCACCCATCCATTATTTACGTCCTCTACTTCGAGTGCATAATTTACTTTCATGGTGACTGCTCCTTCTACTACTTTACACTTGCAAGTACTACAGACTCCTCCTTTACACGCATAGGGCACATCTGCCCCAGCTGCCAAGGCACCGTCTAATAAAGTGCCGTCCGCTGTATGCATGACGAAATGCAATTCTTTTCCTGTAGCTACCATCGTTACCTCGGTAGCTTGCGTAGTCGTTTTAGAGGTGATCTGAGGTTGTTTTTTAGCAGCGATTCCCGAGAAAAAGAGTTCATAATGAATGTTTTGAGCATCCATACCCGCAGTTACTAATGCATCTTTGATCAAGAAGATCATATCTTTTGGCCCGCAAATAAAACAATCATCTGTATTAGAGACATCAATGATTTTTTGGGTCAGTTCTTGCATTTTTGATACAGTAAACCTTCCATTAAACAATGGGACATCTCTGTGTTCTTGTGTAAATAGGTAAAAAATTTCTACCCTGCCCAGATACGTATTGCGTATGTTTTCTAGTGTTTCTTTAAAGATGATAGACTGCACTGTTTTATTCAAAAAAAACAGCTGAAAAGAGCTTTCTGACTCTAATGCTAAGTGTGTTTTTAAAATCGAAAGAATCGGTGTGATCCCACTACCTGCTGCAAAAGCTACATATCTTTTAGCAACTTGTGGAGCGACCTCTGTAAAAAAAGTGCCTGCGGGTGGTGCAACCTCTATGCAATCGCCTACTGCTAATGTAGTATGCGCATAGGTAGAAAACACACCTCCTTCTATTTGCTTAATAGCGATTTGCCATTGATGCTCTGTAGGACTAGAGCACAAAGAATAGGAGCGTCGTACTTCTTCTCCATTGATCTGTGCTCGTAAGGTTAGGTGCTGCCCTTGTTTGTATGCAAATGTATCGTGTAATTCCTGAGGTATCGCCAATGTAAGCGATATACAATCACTTGTCTCTTGGGCTATAGCAGCTATAGGTATGTGATGAAAATGACTCATAGGGATACAAACTATATTGTACACGTAGCGAAGTAATACCTGCTTTTTTAATTGCCGAAGTGGTTTAAACTTTTTATAATTTGCTATAAAAACGAAAAAGCCTAAACCACTTTGAGTCCAAAAAAGCCTAGCAACTACTTCTTTTCCATAAAACTAACAATTGTTAGTTTTATAAGCAAGTAATTTTCTGTAATTTTTTAGATTATCCCCTTGAGTAATACAGATATCATATCTTTTTTAAGGATGGCTGCATCGATATTCTGCTGTTTTGGATACCAAAGGTATAATGTACGCAACGTAGATAAGGTAGAAAACACAATGATCTCTACATTAGATGATTTAATTTCACCAGCTTTGAGTCCTTTGATCACTATTTTTCTAAAGTTTTCTTCATAATCTCTTCGCATTTTTTCGAAATACAAGAGGTTTTCTTCCTCTAAGTGCATCCAATCATTATTTAAGGAAGCCAATCCATCAGAATTACGCAATGTTACATCTATATGTAAGCTGATAATTTTCTCTAACTTTTCTACACAATTAATATCAGACGCTGCAATAGCGTTCATACCAGTGGTAAACTCTTCGGCCAAGTCTATGATAATAGTCGATAAGATTTCTTGTTTAGACTGTATATGATTGTAGAGACTCGCTGCTTTGATCCCCATGGCTTTTGCTAAGTCTCTCATGGTTACCGCACTGTACCCTTTTTCTTTAAAAAGAATCGCTGCCGCATTGATTATTTCCTGTTTTCTGCTTTCAACTTTCATATAAATAAGATACTGGTATATGTTGCAATAGTAACCATTTGTTGTTTTCTTTTGGTAAAAATCAGACAATAATCACTAAAATTATGATAATTTTACAGTAATAGTGTAATTTAACGTGCCTTAGAAGTATCCTATTTTAAAATCGAAAAGATGAAGTATTTATTTTTTTCACTGGTATTTCTGTACAACTTCATGAGTTGTACAAGTACAAACAAACCTGCTAGTAAGGAAACTACAAAAAACGACACGGTGCTCAGTGGTAATTATTTAGTAACAACCCTCTACGGCGAAGATGTAACAGCACATAACCTAACTATGATCTTCACTCCTCATACCACCTCTGTACAAGGGTTTGCAGGTTGTAATCAATATTCCGCTAATTACACTATGGAAGCCCGTACATTTCGAATTGGGTTTCCTACAGCTACTAAAATATATTGCGAAAACGATTCCACCGAACGATTATTCTTTAAAGCACTATTAGAAATACATGGAGTCGATAAGAACAAACTGACATTGCTGGATCGTACAGAAGATACTATCGTTATCCTAAAAAGATTATAACTAGCATAGGCATTAGTAATGCATAGCTATAAATTTATCGATTTTTCACAATAGCAATTTGAGTTGCAAACACTACTATTCTAAAAAAATGCATTCGGTCACAAAATCTTCGATATCGGCTGCAATAAAAAAAAGTAAACACCAACTTCTATACGATCACTGGATCACTGCTTGATACGTACGTATTTATTTCTGAACAACTAATTTGTTAGTAAAAACAGCATTGGTATCTAAATCATTTACAATCATAAAATAAACACCTATGCCTGCATGCGTAACATCTACTATATCGTTTTCGTTATTTATGAAACCTGCAGCTATTTTTTTACCTACTAGATCAACTACAGTATAGGCTAATCTACTTCGATTGCTGTTTAATAGGTTAAAAATCCCTGTCGATGGATTTGGAAAAATAGTTATATTGGTATTAATGGTATCTTCTAAATATTTATCATCGAGACTTGCTCGCTCAGTAGCGCTATAGGTCACGGAATTAAGTACCATAGTCCCTGTATTTTCTGGATCTAGCCAATCTGCCAATCGCGTAGATTTTGCATTCCCTTGTCCCCAAGATATATCAAACCTACCATACATATCAAACAAGTTATTATCTACCAAACCATTGCACTTAGCAGATCCTCCTGCCAATTGCCCTATAATTCTTCCTTGAGCATCAAATAGGGGAGATCCTGAAGATCCACTTTCTGTAGCACCCTTATCCCAATTAGTTACTTGCCACATATCAGCACGTTCTCCCATAAACGATACTTGCTGCTTAGATAATCGATGATTTTCTCTGCTGACTTTCATTACATCTCCACTTGGGTGATGTATACCCACTACAAAATCTGAAGGTATTTCTCCTGAACGATCCCATCCTGCTAATTCCAAATCCCAATCAGGATCCAACCCTCCGCTGATAGTTAATAACCTTACATCAGAATTCGTATTGGTTACTAATGTTTTTGCACCACTTGTCGTATGTTTATCTAACGGAGTTGTACTGCTACTCGTAGATGCACATGATGAAGTAGGACTCACCCAATTAAAACGAAAAGCCCAGGTAGCGGAATCACCTTTATCACAGTGATTCGCTGTTAGGAAAAAGGGGATTCCATTAGTATTTACATTATTAATCAAGGCTCCCGAGCAGACAAAACCATCCATAACGATCAATGCTACAGAATGTCGTAATCGTTCTTTTTGAGCATCAAAATCGTCTCCTATTGAACAATTAACATCTAAATGACAACTCCCAGAAGAATTGATCGATTTTTCTACAGATTTAGAAACCGATCTATATCCATGAATCACCTTTGACAAAAACAATTTTCCTTGCCCTATCACAGCTTTGGGTTCTAAATATTCTATCCATATTTTACTTCCTTCGACCATCCATGTTCCTAATAACTTATCTGTATTGTTAAATGCATCTGTATACGCTCCTAACAAATCTGTTTTTTCATCATTATAGAAGTATACACTTGCTCCTTTAGGCAATTGATATGTACTAAATACAAAATTTAAAGTGTTTGCGTCTTTTGAATGGATAAGTGCTCTATACAGGTGATCTCCGTTTGGCAACACCTCTAACATACCATCGTGAATAATATCTATGGCTACATCAAACTCATATCCAAACCGATATGCTTTGCCCATAATCTGGTCATTGATCCTATCTTCTGATTGGATTTTTTGAAGATCAAAATCTGGCATGGTAAACTGCTTGATTCCACTTTTAGAGATAGAACTATTGTCCTGCTCCCAACTTACTGGCACCCCTGTGTTCGTTACCTGAGCGATCAAAAAATGAATGCTACATACTAAAAAAAGAAAAACGATTCTTTTGTGCATATTAATGAGTTTTTAAGAGTATCGCTTGTGTAATATATTTCTAAAAAAAAGCCCTTATTAAAACATACTCCACAATTAATTGGTCTCAAAAATACATAAATATTACTTTTTTAACTAAAATTTTTAAAAACACCTACTTTTTGTACACTTTTGACGCACCAGTATCGCTGTAGTGTACTATCTTTTATCTATAGTATATGGGCATGAACACTCACTACATTAATTAACAAAAAAACAAACACTTAGCAACACCACTTAGCAATAAAGCAATGCATCAGAATACGAAAGCGAGAAATAGATGATAGTTCCTAAAAACTAAGGAAAAAACCGAATGCTTTATGCACTCTATTCAAAAAACATCAATACGAGGCTACAACTATTTTATCTGAAGTAATTTTTCCAGTAGCCATCTCTTTGAGCTCTACAAAATAAATTCCAGTAGCTACTGACGATAAATCTAGGTTTTTTTGTTGTGCATTGAGTACACCTTCCAAAACTCTAGTACCATACATATTCACTACTACATACTCAAATTCTTTATTCTTGGTATTGGCTGCAATCATAGTTCCTGTAGTAGGGTTTGGAAACAAAATGACCGCTGCGGTTGCTGGATTCACCACATCAATTTCATCACATGCATTTTTTCCTTCTAATTCTTCTGAAAGCATATTCAATACTAAACATCCTTTGTTTGTAGGATCTAACCACTCTGCTAGTCTTGTTTCTTTGGTTCTTCCTGTGCTCCAAGATATGGCAAAACGACCAAAGAAATCGCTTCTGGCATTATCAAAAAGTCCTATGCAGGCAGCTGACCCTCCATACAGTTGTCCAATAATCCTACCATTCTGATCAAACAATGCGCCACCAGAAGACCCACCTTCTGTAACGCCTAGCTCCCATCCTTGCCCTTCAACAGTAATATCCCACGTCTCTGCAAAAGGGGTTCCTCCTCCAGAGTTTTGTCTTTTTTTCTCTACAGGTGAATCGTCTCTACTGATTTTCATTAAATCTCCCCTTGGATGATGTATCGATACCACATACTCTGGAAAATTGTCTGTACGATCCCATCCTGCCCATTCTAAATCCCATTCTTCGTCTAGTCCGCCTAAAATTTCTATCAATTCTACATCTGACTCTTCATTTTTGGCTAATACCTTGGCACCACCTGTTACTTGGTAATAATTCTCTTCTCCATTATCCTGACTCGGTTCAAATTGTGCACACACCGTATTACTACTTACCCAATTGAAGCGGAAAGACCATAAGTTTTCTTCTCCAGCACAATGATTGGCCGTAAGTAGATAAGGCGCTCTATCATTACTGGTATTATTGATCAAGGTTCCTGTACACCAACTAATTCCATTATTCAGAATAAGTGCTACAGATTTCTTAAGTTGATCTCTAAGTGCATTAAAATCCTCACCTACATCGCAATTCACATCTAGATTACAGGGTCTTGATTCATTGAGTCCTTTTTCAAGTGTTTTAAAATTAGGGACACTTCTATATCCATGTACTACCGATCCTATATGTAATTTTCCTTGTCCACTTGTATGGGCTGGCACATAATATTCTAGTGTAATTGTATCACCATCAGCAATCCAAGTTCCTAATGACTTATACTTGTTATTCATTTTACTGGTATACGCCCCTAATACAAAACTTTTGTCCTGATTGTACACATACACTTCTTGTCCTTCTACCAATTCGAATACATCAAAAATAAAATTGAGTGTCAATGCTCCTTTAGAAGTAAACGTAATCTTCCATAGGCTATCGCCATTTGGTAATTCCTGCCATATCCCAGAATTACTTGGATCAACATCCACCTCGAATTCGTACCCAAATCGATAGGGTTTCCCTCCCTGAAGGTCATTTGCCACGTCTTCTGTCAGCTGTTTTTGAAGATCAAAAGAAGGCATTTCAATTACAGGAATAGTGATGTTTGATTTTTGTTGTACAAAAGAACTGCGTGGTGATTGATTGGTAATCTGTCCCATACAAACCCCTACGATCATAACACTATACAAACATGCAATTAATTTTTTCATCTCTCTTGTCTCTTTTTACTTTTTTTACTCCCCTTAAAAAATAACGATATACAATCCCACTTTATCGTATATTGTTTATTAAACGCAAAAGTAGCCTTTAATTATATGAAGTATAAAATTAAAATTCTTCTGCTTACAAAATGTATTAAATTACATCAAATATCTGACAAATGTTGTTTCTTTCTAGATTAAGGACACAATACACCGTAAAATTAACGTAAACAACAATCTTTTGAGCATATCTGACACGTAGTGCCTTACTGCGACTTTGCATACTAATTATTCCCTAATTGACATAACCGCCTTATATAAAACAGAAAACCTAGTATGATTTGAAACTACTGCAAAACATGACATTAATTTGCATTTTAAAATATAACCTAGTAAGCTATACTAGTACCTAGAACGTATCAGACTGTATTACTTTTACCCACCTCATAACGAAGTACTATAACTTAAAACGAGTTAAAAACAGCACCTATACTAACAAACATTCGTTATTGCTTTTGGATACTAAATAAAAACCAGTACATTTCGACACTGAATAACATATTAAGTACACACTCATGACTGGTATTCCTTCTAATCCATTACTCGATAAATTGCCTCCTCATTTAAAGCAGTTTATCAAACCTCAGCAGTATGAAGCATACACACCGATTGACCAAGCTGTGTGGCGTTATGTAATGCGCAAAAATGTCGCATCCTTAAGCAAAGTAGCACATGCATCGTATCTAAAAGGACTAGAAAAAACAGGGATCGCCATTGATCAAATTCCTGACATGTATGGCATGAATCGCATCCTGCGCGACATCGGATGGGCTGCTGTAGCAGTAGATGGTTTTATTCCTCCCAATGCTTTTATGGAATTTCAGGCCTATAACATTCTAGTCATCGCTTCTGATATTCGACAATTAGAACATATAGCCTACACACCTGCTCCTGATATTATTCATGAAGCAGCAGGTCACGCACCTATCATCGCTAATGCCGACTATGCCGAATACTTAAGGCGTTTCGGACAAATCGGCTGCAAAGCGATCTCTTCAAAACACGATTACGAATTATACGAAGCGATTCGTACACTGTCTATTCTAAAAGAAGCGCCTACTACTCCTATTACTGCTATCCAAGCGGCTGAAAAAAAAGTAGCAGCATTACAAAACAAAGAGGTAACACCTTCCGAGATGACTTTGCTACGCAATCTGCATTGGTGGACGGTAGAATATGGATTGATCGGCACAGTAACATCGCCTAAGATTTATGGCGCTGGATTACTGTCTTCGATCGGAGAGAGTGAATGGTGCATGACCGATCAGGTAGCCAAACTCCCCTACGCTGGCGAAGCTGCACATCAGGATTTTGACATCACACAACCGCAGCCTCAATTATTCGTCACACCCGATTTTGCTTATTTATGTCAAGTATTAGAAGAATTTGCCGATACCATGGCACTGCGCACGGGAGGACATAGAGGACTTGCTAAATTAATTGATTCTGAAAACTTAGGAACTATCGAGCTCAATACGGGCATGCAAATCTCTGGGGTTTTTAGTAGAATGATCAAAAATCAAGAACAAGAGGTCATTTATTTCGAAACAACGGGGCCGACTGCATTAGCCTACCGAGAAAAGGAATTGATTGGGCAAGGCGTAGACACCCACCCCAATGGATTTTGTGCACCACTTGGCAAACTAAAAGGCATCAACCTAGCTATCGAAAACATGTCGCCACGAGACCTAAAAGCTTATCATTTTTATGATGGCGAATACATCGAATTCGAATATGAAAGTGGTATCACTGTAGCGGGTACAAATATTACAGGAAGACGTAATATAAAAGGAGAATTAATCTTAATTCAGTTTGCCGAATGTACCATACGCTATAAAGACGAATATCTTTTTAGACCCGAATGGGGTACCTTTGATCTAGCAGTGGGCACCGCTATTGTCGCTGCATTTTCTGGCCCTGCTGATGATGCTTCTTTTGACTTGATCACACATCTGCCTAGCATGCAAACGATCAAAAAAACCTATACACCTGCCGAACGAGAACTACATACTCTATACCAAGCTGTACGCAATGTACGCGAAGGAGCAACTACCAAATTTTCTTTGGAAGCTGTATTTGCCATCCTAAAAAAAGACCATGCAGATGATTGGTTACTAGCGGTAGAAATCTATGAATTGGTATCAGATCGATCGCCAGCGTTTGCTACACAGGTTATAGCTCATTTAGAGACGCTAAAAAACAGAAAGCCTGCACTCAAAGAATTAATTGACGGGGGAATTGCTATTACTGAAGTGGTTTAAACTTTTTTCAATTTGCTATAAAAACGATCTTTTGCACTCAAATTTTGCAATTTTTGAGTTCCATAGCGCTGCTATGCAACTAAAAAATCACTGTATTTGATCACAAAATCTTGGTTTTTCGCTGAAATCAGAACAAGTATAAATCACTTCGCTAAAAAAAAGCTATAAGCCTAACATACAAAAGCTGTAAACCTATTTTTTGACTTGTATATACATACGATGCCTGCTCATGTAGTAGTCTTATAGCTAGTTATCTCATTCTTTGCATGACACCTTTATCTAAAGCTGCGTTACAAAGTAGTTCATTCTGTTATTGATGAATCATCATATAGCGGGCTATTGGTTATTTTTTTGGTTGGATTCTTTTTATTTTTAGTTGGTTATCAAATACCCAATAGCCGCTATACACACTCCTTTAAGTAATTTTTGTACCAAGTGATGTTCTGCAACAAAAAACGATCACTAATAGCACTCAAAACAATCACTACAAATATACTTTAGCAGTCTGTACTCCTAAAATTCCTTAGGGTATTCCTACTGCAACTACGGAAGTAAAATTCCCTATAAAAACAAAACTGGATTTCGAAAAACCAATCTCGAAATCCAGCTCTCTGTATCATACCTCCCATCTATAGAAAATAGTAGCTAAATGGGCGTATCTTTTTTACTCTTATTATTTATTGAATGACAAAGCCTTGCAGCACCTTATCACTCGCATTGGCAACTTCTAGAATATACATTCCCTTAGCCAAGTGACTCACATCGATACGCGTCAGCTGCCCTGTAGACTGCCATACTTGTTGTCCCATATAATTGTAGATAGCAAGTGTCGATTGGGTATCTTTTATACCCGAAACAAATAAAACTCCTTCCTTTACTGGGTTTGGATACAAACGGATATCACTACCTATAGTTCTAGTAACTTTTTTCTGTAGTACACTATCTTTGGCATCCGTACCAATAACTAGAATATAATCCTCTACCTCTCCATATCTAAATGTTTCGCAGGGCGTTGCTACAGCATTGTATTTTAGAGACACTCGCATCCTAGTAGCTCCTGCTACTGCCGTAGTCGGTATCTCGAACATATAGGATTGTAAAGCATCACTCCGCGTAAACTCAGATACTACCAACTCTGTCGTTTCAAAAGTTCCATTCTGATCAAAATCAATCCACACATTCCAATATTCTGTATACACAGTACTTCCATAGGCTAGACTCAAGGTGATGGTATTCTCTCCATATGCTACTGCTGTCGAAAGATTGGTATAATCCACATATCCTGTAGTAGCCGTACTCGCATTATCGATATTTCCTATACCTACGTAATCTATATACTCATCACTAACTGTAGTTCCCTGACTATCACAATAGACTAGCACACTATCGGTAGTGGTTACTATTACTTCATCACTCGCCACGGAAGTATTACCTGCGGCATCTAGTGCCTCGACGGTAAAACGATAGGTCGTATTAGGGGTTAAGCCACTAATGGTAACCGTAGTCGTTGTAGCTGTGTTGATGAGCGTTCCTCCCTCATAAATGTTGTAGGCAGTTACTCCTATATTATCAGTCGCTGCTGTCCAAGATAATGTCGTGGCAGACCCCGTGGTATTGGTGGCCACTAGATTCGTCGGAGCTGTAGGAGACTGATCATCCGATCCTACAGATTCTAATCGGATGTTGTCTATGGCTATATCACTTCGGAATCCATTTCCTGTTACCCCTTTGATTTGTACTGTAACCACAGCACCTGCATAGGCCGATAGGTCGATTTCTGCCAGCTGCCAGTCGCTCCCTTGCGCTCCTACTTTGTCCCAAATAGTTGTATAGGTAGCCCCATCATCAGTACTAGCCAATACGCTTAAACTCCCCATATTATTCCCTTGCATATGGTAATAAAAAGAAAGAGAAGCCCCCGAAAATGTAGTTAAATCGATACATGGACTTTCGAGTATTGCTTCCTTTTGTGGATAGCCTGTACCATTTCCAGAAGCTTCGGTATAGAGGTAAAACGTACCTTGCTGTGCCCCATCAGGCCCCGTAGCATTTGATGGAGTACCATTGCTATTGCGTGTCCAATCTATCGTATCATTTGTAGCATTATCCCATACGCCTAATCCCGATTCGAATCCCTCGGTATATGGAAATGCAGCAATTCCCTCACATGCAGGAACGGCAGTAGTCGTAAAGGTCACAGACTCACTGTAGGGAGACCCTACAGTGCCTGCACATTCACTACGTACTTGTACTTCATAGGCTGTAAGGGCAACTAATCCTGTGAGGGTAGTCGTATTAGTGGCTACCGAAAGTCCTATCCAATCTGTACTACCTACCACACGATACCGAAATCCATACGTCGTTCCTGTACTTTGCTGCCAATTAATAGTGGCAGTAGTAGCCTGTACAGATGTAGTAGTAAGTCCTGAAGGTGCTATACCGCTTACAGGTGTAAGGGCTACATTTTGCACCACCGTTTGGTAATCTGATATAGAGACACCTGTTATCGTTTTGGTTTCATAGCACGGCGCTTCGTATACGAGCGTATAGGTACCCGCCTTGATCGGGCGGTAGTAATCTCCTTCTGGCAATTCTGTCGGTGTCCAAGTCTCAAAACTTTCTTTACCCACCACAGTAACCTTAGCATCGATAGGCTGATTGGTTACAGCATCAGTCACTACTCCTCTGATTCCGTAATTGACTTGCTCTAAAAAACGCAATAACGCCTCTGTATTATAATTCCAATAGTTTACCAATTGATTGGCGGCTGGTGTCTTAGCGTTTGACAATTCTACAGTCACCTCACGCCCTTTATGATAATAAATCTGGTAATCCTGTCTACCTCCTTGCACTTCGTACCAATCAAATCCGTTGGTGATTCCATTATTTCTAGCATCAAAATACCCATTAGGGCTATTCTCTTGGCAGAGGTCTCTGTATTCCTCTGAGATGTATATAAAATAATCTGTATCAGGATGCGCTCCGCCATAGGTATCCCACGGATAATTGATCAATTCGATACCGCCATGAAAATTAGCAGATAACACAAAATGTTTTTCTGCTGCTAGATTCATAAAATGCTGTGTTTCTATCTGGTATGCATTTCCATCTGGATTCGCCCCGTCATCTGGATCTGGATAATTTCTATTCAGATCTACATTATTTGCATTTCCTCGGGTAGCATTGGCTACAGAAGTATTAGAAGCACTGTTTCTATAGGTACCATCTGGATTGGCTAGCGGATTGATCCATATCTCATTATTATCTAGCAATGCTTTGATCGATGCATGTCTTGGATCACTCGGATTTGTATATGCTGTAAGTAATAAATCGATTAGATTGAGCATCATAGGATAGCCTGCGATCTCATCTCCATGCATGGAAGAGGTGTACATCACTCTCGGCTCTTGCTCATCGGCAGCTACATTATCAGATAGCTTTACAAACAGTATTTCTTTATCGCCTTCTGTAGTTGCACCAATACTTTGTAGCGAACAAATATCGGGATACTTTGCTACAAAATCAGACATCATCGCTGTATAGTCTGCATAGGTAGGATAGGCTGCCAATGGAAATGTAGTTGCTTTCACTGCTAAATCAGAAGTCATGGTACGGTAGCCTATGATGTTATCTGCTTCAGTGACGGTAAAGGAACGTTTCCTTTGTAAAAATCGCTTGAATTGCACTCGATTGGCCATAAGCTTAGCAGTTTGTGTACGCTCATCATAGTGCACAATCGATACTTCTTTGGATAGTGCTGGTAGTTCTAAAGGAGTCTGAATAGGGATCGTAAAAATCACTTCCCCTTTGAGCGATAGATAGGCTTCTGCCTGCTGTAGATCGTTTTTTTGTGCATGTGCTACGATCCCAAGGATCATAAAGACCCCGAGGATTCGTGTGAGTTTGTTTTTCATGGTTTAAAGAGTATTTGTGTGTCACCACCTGTGTAAAATGGTGTGTAAAAAATTAGTTTTCGTAACTAATATCATTTGAATGTACCGTATTAAAATGTTCTTTTTCTGCCTCAATTTTCAGAATACAAATAAACCGTAGCCCTCCGCTATGCTTGCTATTGATTCTTTAGTAAAACAAAAAAACTTTATTTTTCTTAGCCAGTAAACTCAAACAATAACTTGTATAAATATACAACAATAGCGGGAAAATTCACACAGAGTATTACAAATGAAGGTGGTTTTAAGAAATTCGCTCTCTTTTAATAACACCACCTATAGCATATTAAAAATTCCCTGATTATTTTTTAGGTATTAACAAAAAAGCCTCACAGTATTCGCGCTGTGAGGCCTTAGGAGCAAAGAATTACGATCCTACTTTCCAAGGGATAAAAGTAGTGATCATACTATACAACATTAACAATCTTTGCTCATGTCTGATGTATACTGTGTAAATTCGAGTACGTTCTATAATTACGGAGATGAGTTTGCGTTAGGGATAGTAGTGGAAATCCCACAGCTCGACCTTAGGAGAGCGAGGAATTGCAACGGATAGCCCGACCCTTGGGGAACGCCCACAGATATACAACAGGAATGACTATATACGGTTAGTCTTTTAGGATATTATAAATTGTTTTCTCTGAAATAAATAACCGATCAATTAACTCTTCTATAATGACTTTCATTTGTTTTTCTGAATTGTTTTCGACATAATCTTGTACAAATTGTTTTCGTTTTTCTAATAAGAGTTTACTTCGTTGCATTGTTTTTTTTACTTTTTATACCTACTATTAGCTACTCACCCTATTCAAACAAAAGTTTGAATAGTTACTCGTCTTCTACAATTCTAGTATCTACAAAGGCGTCAAAATATACTAGAATTACTACAAATGTTTGAATTTTGATTATTTTTTGTATTTTAGCACTTAAATACAGTACAAATATACAACATTTTACAGAAACTACCAACATTATACGGATCAATTCTGTAAAATGTTTGAATCACAATCATGCTGTATTTTTTTTTAGAACTGACATACATCCTATGGTAGCAATTGATCAAAAAATCAGAGACATCATCGAGTTTTTAGGACTCAACAATCATTCTTTTGCAAAGCAGATAGGAGTCACTAGCACTACGATAGACAGCATTACCACGGGTAGACTGCAATCTGATGGTTCTAGAAAACGAACCAAACCTGGGTATGACTTATTGGAGCGTATCATCTCTGAATTCGACATAGATCCCGAATATTTATTTGGCCGCAGTACGACGATGACTCGGCAGGCACTCCCCAAAGCTCCAACATATGGTGGAATCCCACAAGTAGTGGCCGTAAACCAAGAAGGACATGAAAATATCGTATATGTCCCTTCTAAGGCGCGCGCAGGCTATTTAGATGGTTATGGAGATATGGAGTATATAGAAACGCTGCCTTCGTTCCATATGCCACACCTGACTAATGGTACTTTTAGATGTTTTGAGGTACAGGGAAATTCTATGGTACGTACCTTTTTTGATGGCGACCTCGTGTTTGGAAAATATGTAGAAGCACTAAGCGATATAAAAGATGGTAGAGTGTATGTAATCGTGAGTAAGAATGATGGTATCGTACTAAAACGCGTGATCAATAGAATCGAAGAACGTGGTAAGCTGATCCTAAAGTCAGATAATAAAAATGGGCATTACCCTACGTATACCATTAATAGCGATGAGATTATGGAAGCTTGGTATGTGACTATGTTTGCTTCTAAACAAATGCCTGAACCTGTAGATGTATACGACAGACTGCATGATCTAGAAACTAAAATTGTATCGCTAGAAGAGGCGTTACAGCAAAAAAGTTAATCCCGTATTACTAAGCATATAGCTATGGGCGTTCCCCAAGGGTCGGGCTATCCGCTGTATCTTTTGGCAGCACTAAGGCGCTACCAAAAGGATGCCGCTCCTATCCCTAACGCAACCACTCATTCCCTCTAAAAAATCTCTCTCTAATTGACTAAAATCACCATCATTTTTACCCCTATTAAGATGTACCGCTGTCGTTTGTAAGTTATACTTGTTTTTTTGTGCATGTATCTCCTTTTCTAAATTAACACTTACACTCCTTTTTTTCCAAAAATACAACCCTCTTACTATCAAAATAGTATCCGTTTTCTATTTTTTATGCATGCATAATAATTGAATATTTCGCAAGTTTTTTGCCAACAAATAAGTACGGATTCCCCTTATTCTTTGCATGTTTTTTCTGCTTTTTTTCGTCAATCATATGTAGTAATTTTTTATACGAAGTGGTTTAAACTTTTTCAATTTGCTATAAAAACGATCTTTTGCACTCAAATTTTGCAATTTTTGAGTTCCGTAGCGCTGCTATGCAACTAAAAAATCACTGTATTTGATCACAAAATCTTGGTTTTTCGCTGAAATCAAAAAAGCTCAAACCACTTCTACATCAACAAACCTTTTACATTCATAAAAATTAAAAACCATGAAAAAAACCTTTTTGCTTTTTACTGTAAGCATCTTTGCTTTTCTACTCTTTAGTTGTTCTTCTGAGTCATTAGAAGAAACTAGTCCTGAGATCGCTATTGAAGATAGTAGCTTAGACAAACAAAAAATGGCACTGGCACTGATCGACTTACTGGCCGACCCTACTTTTAAGTCCAATGTGGTACAGACATTAACCCAAGACCACACACCGGGTATCAAACTAGCTTCTTTATTAGAGGCGCACACTGCACTAGCAGACCAAGAGGCATACACTTCTTTAGCAGCTATGACCACGCAAGCCGATATCCAAGCTAAAAATGCGACCCATGATGGTACCATCGCGATCCCAGAAGTATGGTTACAACTACCCGCCAACCAAACCAAAAATGATGCAGATCTATTGGTTGCTTTTGCACCAGAAGGCGATGAAAAGGAATGGACTTCTATCCAAGCTTTTACACTAGATAAGCAGGTAGTATATCTAGATGCTAGAACTGCTCCAGAAGTTCCTGTCTTAGTTATCGAAACCAATGGATATGAAACCCTAAAAGCTGAAATCGCTTATATGAATCAAGAGCTACAAGCTGCGGGATTGCAAAATGACCGATTTACTGCCGCGTCTGATTTTGCTCCAATAGCGAAAGCGGGTGGATTAGAAACTACCAAATTAGATAAAATACGCCTTAATAATGACGAGGAACCGTGGATTGCTGGTGCTGCCGAAATATATGCGATTACCTCTGGTATTAAAAACGCAGGGAATGAACCCGAAATCAAAATCATTCCGATGTATTACCTAGATGATGAAGATGAGGACTATTATCCTAATCAAATTCTATTATTCTGGGATGATTATAAGTACCAAGCTGCAAACATCCAATTGTTTGAAAAAGACAATGACACGAATTACAAAGCACTAGTAGCAGCGATTACCAATGGAGTATTTCAGATCATAGGGGTATTCTCTGCACAACCATGGGTAAATGTGTTAGGACAGGTAGCTGCAGCTATTATCGAAGCAATGCCTGATGAGTTTTTTGTAAATAGGGATGATTATGTAGATTCTTTTTACACGATCGAAAAGAATAAAAGCTATACCGATTATTATGGAGCTGCTAGAAATGCTAGGATAACCCTGACTCCATTCTTTATCGCCGAGAATTAATCGTACTTATATAGTATACCACAAACACGGCTAGTGATCCCTACAGATCACTAGCCGTTTGTGTATATTAAAACCTCATATAAGCATACTGCTGTGTGAGTTCTTCTTTTTTAACTTCGAGTTTCTGCAAAAATGATTGGTGTTGTTCACTTGCTGGATTAAACGGACGGTGGGCCATTCCTTTTTGTATTTCTTCTACAGTAGCCATGGTTTTTAGCGCCTCATCTCCTACCCATGTTTTTATAAAATACTCCCATATATAGCTCACTGCTAGATCTGTGGGGTGCAGCATATCTGCTTCATAAAATCGATAATCTCGTAATTCGTCCATCATGAGCTCATACGACGGAAAGTATTCCGCAGCATCACTAGCCGCTACCACTTGATGAACAGCAGCAATCAGATGTGATTTACTCTGTGAATTGGCAATCAACCCATCTTTGGCATGACGTACTGGCGAAACTGTAAAAACTACTTTGGCTGCTGGATTGAGACTGCGGATAAAATGGACACAGTTTTCTAAACACTGACGAATCTCTTCTATCCCTAATAGCTCTTTGCTAAATTCTTTCTGAGGTACTTTATGACAATTGGCGACCACCATATCCATGGCCATCAATCGATATACCCAAGCTGTACCCAATGTAATAAACACATGTGTGGCAGACTGTATGGCCTGATGTGTATACAGCAATGCATTGTTTAACGCTTCTAACACTTCGGCACGATTGCTTTTACTCATCTTTGAATGCGCATCGAAGCAATGCCAACGCTCATTGAACTGAAAAACATCGGTTTCTGTATATAGTTCTTGCTGAGTAGCCATCCACAAAAATGTTTCAATCGCCTTTGGATGAAACAAGATCCCAAAGGGATTGATGAGCGTTTTAAACTTATAATACGCTAGTTGCTCTCCGATGTTTTCTGAGAAACACGACCCTAATAATACGATTTCTGATTCATAATTTATTTTAGGTTGCTGTGATACAACAGGTATTTTTGTTTGTAAGTTCATACTGTTTCTTTTAAAAAAACGCTTCCATTGGTTCCCCCATTTTTCCGTAGTGTCTATATATCAAGCCATTTACTTGTCATCACGTGCTATTCGCATAGCACGTGATGTCTTATTTTTGTGTAGCAGCACACCTCCAATTATTAGTAACTAAAGATGACAGAATGCTGTTAATTTTCGATAAATGCTTTTGCGTTATCTAGGGCTTCTTGTATTCCTGCTGGGTTTTTACCTCCTGCGGTAGCAAAAAACGGTTGTCCACCACCTCCGCCTTGGATGTATTTTCCTAATTCGCGTACTACTTGCCCTGCATTGAGTTCCTTAGCCGCCACTAAATCTTTGGAGATATAACACGATAAAATGGCTTTCCCATTGGCTTCTGATCCGAATAGCATAAAGGCATCATTTACCTCTCCTCCTAATTCAAAAGACAGGTTTTTAATCCCCGCAGCATCTAAATCTACTTTTTGTGCTAAGAATTGTACGCCATTTACGGTTTGGAAAGCTGCTTTTAGCTCTCCTTTTAAGTTTTTAGCCTTGTCTTTTAGTAAGCTTTCTAATTGTTTTTTCAGGCTTGCATTTTCGTCTTGTAATGCTGTAATGGCTTTTACAGGATCTTTTGCATTTTTAAGCACTGACTTGACCGCCGTATACGCTTCTGACTGCGAAGTAAAATAGTCTTTTGCAGCATCGCTCGTGATCGCTTCTATACGACGAATCCCTGCGGCAACTGCACTCTCAGAAGTGATTTTAAAATGCCATATATCTCTAGTGTTTTCTACATGAATCCCCCCGCAGAGTTCCATCGACTCTCCGAATCGGATGGCACGTACGGCATCGCCATATTTTTCTCCAAACAATGCGATGGCTCCTTCTGCAATTGCCTGATCATATGCGATGGCTCTTTGCTCTTCTAATGGCAGATTCTCGCGGATTCTAGCATTGACAAAATCTTCTACTTGCTGTAATTCATCTGCCGATACTTTAGAGAAATGCGAAAAATCAAAACGCAAGTTCCCACTATGTACCATCGATCCTTTTTGCTGTACATGTGTACCCAATATCGTACGTAATGCCTGATGCAATAAATGTGTAGCTGTATGATTGGCTGCCGTACGACAGCGCTGTCTGCTATCCACCACTGCTTGTAGGGTTTCATTCATATGCTTCGGCAGTGTCTTGGCATAATGAATGATCAGGTTGTTTTCTTTTTTGGTATCTATAATATATACGACATCACCATTGGCTACTTCTAGGTAGCCTTTGTCTCCTACTTGTCCTCCTCCTTCTGGATAGAAAGGTGTTTTATCAAATACTAGTTGGTAGATCTCTCCATCTTTCTTGCTATTCACCTTGCGGTATCGCGATAACTTGACAGCAGCGGTTAAATGATCATACCCTATAAATTCTTCTTCGCAAGTGTCTATTAATACTTGCCAATCTCCAGCAGATACCTGTGATGCTGCTCTTGATCTGTCTTTTTGTTTTTGTAACTCGGCTGTAAACACAGCTTCTTCATAGGTATACCCTTGCTCGCTAAGAATCAATGCAGTTAAATCCTCAGGGAATCCATAGGTATCGTATAATTCAAATACTTTTTCTCCTGCTACGACCTTACCCGTGGTCTGTTGGATGACATTGTCCAATAATACCAATCCCTGGTCTAATGTTCTTAAAAAGGAGTTTTCTTCTTCCTTAATAACATTTACAATCAGGTTTTTCTGAGACTTTAATTCTGGAAACGCTTGGCTCATTTGATTGCTCAGCGTTTCTACTAATTTATAGATAAATGGTTCTTTAGTATCTAAGAATGTAAATCCATATCGGATCGCTCTTCTCAATATCCTACGAATTACATACCCTGCTCCTGTGTTACTTGGTAATTGACCATCGGCTATAGAAAACGAAACGGCTCTCACGTGATCTGCAATCACACGAATGGCTACGCTGACTTTTCCATTCTCTTCTGTCGGCAAGCTATCTTTATCATAGGTAGCATTGGTAATGGTTTCGATCTCTCTGATCAATGGTGTGAATACATCGGTATCGTAATTTGATTTCACCCCCTGCAAGGCCATACACAATCGCTCAAACCCCATTCCTGTATCTACGTGCTGTGCTGGTAGTTTTTCTAGGGATCCGTCTGCTTTTCTATTAAACTGCATGAATACCAAATTCCATACTTCTACTACTAATGGATCGTCTTGATTGACTAAATCCCTTCCTGGTACTTTGGCTTTATCTGCTTCGGATCGTAAATCTACATGAATTTCTGAACAAGGTCCGCAAGGTCCTTGGTCTCCCATCTCCCAGAAATTATCTTTTTTATTCCCCATGATGATGCGATCTTCGGGTACAATTGCTTTCCATAGATCATACGCCTCTTGATCCATCGACAAACCTTCTTTTTTATCTCCTTCAAAAACGGACACGTATAAGATGTCTTTATCGATCCCAAAAACATCTGTAAGCAATTCCCATGCCCATGCTATGGCTTCTTTCTTAAAATAATCTCCAAAACTCCAATTCCCTAACATCTCGAACATAGTATGATGATAGGTATCCATTCCTACTTCTTCTAAGTCATTGTGCTTACCACTTACGCGCAGGCATTTTTGGGTATCTGCAATACGATTATTTTTGGGAACACCATTGCCCAAAAAATATTCTTTAAACTGATTCATCCCTGCATTGGTAAACATCAAGGTAGGGTCATCTTTGATCACCATCGGTGCAGAAGGGACGATGCTGTGTTTTTTAGAGGCAAAAAAATCTAAAAATTGGTTTCTGATGTCTTGGGATTTCATGTATTGGATATTTTATTACTTGTCAATTAGTTATCGCTATCGCATTATTTTATTCCCAAACACGCATATACTTCGTTTTTCGGGATTAATGACATTTTATTATCTTTGTTCTAATCACTAGGACTAAAGCTTTCTTTTCTATAGCTATATCCTGCAAAAATAGTATATTTTAAATTATGTCAAAGGTTAAATATTACTATGATAGCGATACGCTATCTTATCGTAAAATTGAGCAAAAAAAAGGACGAAAGTTTGGTGTTGCCATATTAGGTCTTTTAGGTGCCTTTTTAGCCGGTTTTCTATTGTTACTCATCTATCTAAATATCCCACAGCTAGAAACTCCCAAAGAGAAAGCCTACAAAAGGGAATTAGAAAACATGAAGCTCCAATACGAGCTAATGAACAAGCAGCTAAATCGCGACCATACTATTTTACAAGAAATTGCAGAACGCGATGATAATATTTATCGATTGTATTTCGGTGCTCCTTCTATTCCCAAAGAGGTTAGAAATGCTGGTTTCGGAGGTGTCAATCGCTATAAAGGCTTAGAGGGTTTTGACAATTCAGAAGTGATCATTGCTACGCAAAAGCGCATCGATAAACTCACCAAACAGATTGTAGTACAATCTAAATCTTTAGATGACATCAAAGTCTTAGCAGAACAAAAAGAAGAATTACTCACTACCATTCCTGCCATACAACCCATTGCGAATTCAGACCTAAAACGAATGGCATCGGGATATGGATGGCGAACAGATCCCTTTACCAAAGCACGTAAATTTCATCATGGAATGGATTTTTCTGCTCCTACAGGAACCCCGATATACGCTTCTGGAAATGGGGTCGTAACGCGTGCAGATGCCAACTCCAGTGGATATGGAAATCATATTCGTATTGATCATGGGTTTAACTACATGAGCTTGTATGCGCATTTAAGTGCTTATAATGTAAAAAAAGGTCAAAAAGTAAAACGCGGTGACATCATTGGATTTGTAGGAAGCACAGGGCGATCGGTAGCTCCGCACTTACACTATGAGATTTTTAAAAATGGGAAACGTATCAATCCTAGAAACTTTTATTACGGAAGTTTAACTTCTCAGGAATTTAATGAAATGCTGAAGGCTTCTTCTCAGATTAATGAAACTTTAGACTAATCACGCTATGCGCTTATTTTCTTGTACGCTTGTACTCCTTGTTTTTTGTTCTGTAAGTTACGGTCAAAAACTCACGAAAGCTCGTATGGATTCTATTACTCATATCCTACAAGATTTCAATAATGCTATGGAAGCGCTCGCAGCTCCCAAAAGTATTAAAATCATGGCTGTCGGAGACATCATGATGGGAACTGATTTCCCAAATGCTAGTTACCTACCTCCTGCTGGTAAGACTCCTTTCGATGGAGTGAATTCTATTCTCGGCGAAGCAGATATATTATTCGGAAACCTAGAAGGTACTCTTACCGACGAAGGCAACAACGCAAAACGCTGTTCCGACCCCTCTAAATGCTATTCATTTCGATCTCCTACCAAATATGGTCAGTATTTAGAAGCCTCTGGATTTGATGTCATGAGCATTGCTAACAATCATATCGGGGATTTTGGTGCTATAGGTATAAAAAACACAGCCAATACCCTAAAAAAGCACCACATTGCTTACTCAGGAATTTTCGCTCAGGAATCTACTGTTTTCAAAAAAAACGGTATTACCTATGGATTTTGTGCCTTTGCTCCTAATAAAGATTGCGTAAAAATTCATAACTTGACCAAAGCTGCTAAGATTGTCAAAGCGTTAGCCGAAAAAGTAGACATCGTGATCGTTTCTTTTCACGGAGGTGCCGAAGGTACTGATCATACGCATGTACCTAGAAAAACAGAGCGATTTTATGGTGAAGATCGTGGCAATGTATACGTATTTGCGCATACGATGATTGATGCTGGTGCCGATATCATCCTAGGGCATGGACCGCATGTCTCTAGAGCAATTGAGGTGTATAAAGATCGTTTTATTGCCTATAGTTTAGGTAATTTCTGTACGTACTCGCGTTTTAATCTTAGAGGTATCAAAGGATATGCTCCTATTGCAGAGGTAGAAGTAGACACTACAGGTGTTTTTATCAAAGGGAAACTGCATTCTGCCAAACAAATTGATGAGGTATATCCATTTATGGACCCTAAAAAAAGTGCTTTCCATGCAATTCGTAAATTGACGGAAGTAGATTTTCCAGAGAGCAAACTGGTTTTTGAAGAGGATGGAAGTTTTACACAAAAAAAGGAAGAATAGCATATGTACGTAGACCTACCCAAGAAAATGTATTATGGCATCGGTGAAGTGGCAGAGGCTTTTGATGTAAACACCTCTCTAATTCGTTTTTGGGAAAAAGAATTTGACATTCTAAAACCCAAAAAAAATGCCAAAGGGAATCGCAAATTCACGCCAGAAGACATCAAGAACCTAGAACTAATCTATCACCTCGTAAAAGAGCGAGGTTTTACCCTAGATGGTGCAAAAACACATCTCAAAGAACAAAAACAAGAAGCCCTAGACAGTTTTGATATCATACGCAAACTAGAGTCTATCCGAGCACAACTGCTGAAGATTAAAGAACAGCTGGGGTGATCATCAGGTGATATTGATGATTCATTGAAGTACCTTCATAAATTAGCCATACTACTAATTTAGTAAAAGCGACTTACTTAGAAATTTATAGATATGCCTATAACGTGTCTAAAAATGTCTATAAATAAAAAACTACAACTTTGACTAACTTAGAGATTCTTTTTATCTATTCTTTCTCGGATCTTGACGTGTATCAAAAATACGAACGACATATATCTTAAATTTTCCAACCCGATACGTAATTTTGTAATAATGCTCTATCAATTTTCGATATTCCCTTTTAAGATGAGAGAACTCTTCATCTATAGCCCCCATTTTTGTTAAATCAACATCAGGGTTTTCTAATTGTTCTAAACGATCAAAAATAGCATCAATGATTTCTTCTGTTTTTTCTCTTCCATAACTTTTATAATAGAAATCTTTAAATTTACCCAGATCGTTAGTAGCACGAGTAGTAAACTCAACAGGTTTTATTTTGTTTCCCAATTATCAATAATTTTCCTTGCTTCTTTTAAACTATGTGTCCTACCTGCTTTAATATCTGCTTCCCCTTCTGCAATCATTCTATCTTTTCGTTTCTGTTCCATATAATTTTTGGCTGCTTTATACATCGCTTCCAAAAACTGAGGGTCCCCAATATCTACAAATTTATGAAGCTCATCTCTTATTTCTAATGCTTTCATAACACTTACTTTTTATATTTATAACAAAGATAGCTTAATATACAATATTTTAAAGTTTTATGACCCTAATAGCTATTTTATTAGCAATACCCCAATGTGCAACGATTACAAGAAATCGAAAACATGACCCCTGACTTTAAAATACACTTGTTCTCAATTATTGATTCTATAATTAGAGATTATAAAACACAGCAAGCGTATCTACAATAAAAAAACCAGCTACAACTTACATCGTAACTGGTCTTTATCTGCTTACTCATATGGAAGTCCGAGTTGCAAACTCGAACTAGCGCACACTATACCCTGGCGGGGGTTCTTAAATTATTATTACTTAACCTTTAATCTAATGTCTCTGATAATACTTGGTAAACCCCTGTATCTATTCCATCAATAATCAATTTTGATATTTGTTTCTGCTCTATTAGCAAAGACAATCCTAAATCTAAATCTTCTTTACTAACATTATCTATATCTGGATTAGTATTTATAAAGTTAAAAAGTTTCCAAGGAGAAAACTTAATATCATTCCCATTTAATGGAGCAACATCAAATTCACATACAACTCCATCCTTTTGGATTTTACAACCAGCTCCATGATAATTGTATTTAAAGTGATCCGTAGTACCTTCTTTAGGGAAACGTATTCCTGACTGATTCCAAAAATCATCATAAATATTATATTTACAACTAAGTTCATTTTCAAAATCTTTAATAAACTGAATGTATTGTTTTAAAATTCTATTCATAGTATTTTAAATTAAAATAAACCTTTATGAATTTGATCTATTAAATTACCAAATCTCTGTTTAGCATGTCTTACAGAAAGTTCAATTGCTTCTACTGATTTCCCAATCGATTGCGCTGCTTTAATTCTATGGTGACCATCTAAAATATAGGTCGCACCTTTATAAGTGTATGTATAAATTGGCTCACTCATAACCCAAGGATCTCCACTTGCCATTGCTTTCGCTATAGAAGCTACTTTTTCGGCAGATTGAGCCCCTACCTCTGTACTCCTTAATATTCTAAGGTCTTTTGCAGAATATATTACTGTTCTTCCAGCTTGACTTTTACCAAATCCTCCTAAAGGAAATGTCGCTATATCAATTGTCAATGATAATTCTGTTTCGGCAATTTCTATAGCCTTTTCTGCACCTCTATTAAAACTTTCCCTTCTATATTCTCGTTGCTCATACTCCTCATTAGAAGTAACAAAATAATTAAACAAAGAACTGAACCAATCTGAAATAGAGTTTGGAATAGCATCTATTCCTCCACAACAATCCCCTCCACTATCAGAATTAGATTGACTTTCCGAAGCATCCTGAGAATAAGCATCACCACTACCACCAAACTCCCGTTGCAATGCAGCAAATGCCGCCTGTGCATGTCCTCCTGTATAACGAACTCCTCCTTCTATGTGTTCTACATCCGCTCCACTTGGATCAGCCCAAAAAACAGGGTTATTATCAAATCCACTATAGGTAGATTGCCAATGATGTGTAACAGGATCTATACCTGTCCATCTAGCGAACTAGCGCACACTATACCCCAGCGGGGGTATCTCCGCTGCGATATACCACCAAGGTCATTTTTAAGGCAGCTAGATTTTTAGCATCTAGTTTGCCAAACACAT
>CANMMM010000028.1 GCA_947498935.1 uncultured Aquimarina sp.
CTTCTTAGCCTATTCGATATTTCTCCATAGGTCATATTTTTGTTGAGCTTCCAGTAAAAAGCATGTTTTAGCAATTGCCCATCATCATTGATAACAATATTAGGAGTTTTTCCTTTTCCTGGATTCAGGTTGGTATACCCAAAAGGAACAGTATTGATCCAATACCCCTTTAGTAGTTTTTCCTTCATGCCTGCCATGATTTTGTCTCTTCTCTGCTCGTTGTCAAACTGACTGAACATGTAGTACATGTTTTGTTGGAAAGTACCAGAAGAAGTAGTTGCATCAACTTCCTGTGTGGCAGATAGTGTAATGATGCCCTGTTGTTTCAGTTGTTCGGTAATATATATACCATTAGCCCCTGTTCTAGAGAAACGATCAAAAGCGTATACAATGATGTAAGAAATGTCCTTCCTCTTTTTTACGTATGCGAGCATTTTCTGAAACTCTTTGCGTTCATCACTTTTAGCAGATTCATAAGTACCTCCAAAATATTTAGTGATGTCATATCCCTTTCGCTCAGCATACAGGTCGCAATATTTTTTTTGAGTAGCTAAACTCATATTATTTTCAGCTTGTTCCTTAGTAGAAACTCTAGTATAGACTACAGCATTTTGAGTCTGTCCAGTTTTAGGTTTGTTGTCCTTTTTAGCAAATTTTTTGAATAGCCTTAAGTCTTCCATATGTTTTTTGATTTTTAAAGCGTTAAGGATTTGATTATTAGTGTTTTTCTTGCCATGCTGTAGGTGTTAACTAGAGGTTAGATGTTTGCAGATGATTTCACAAAATTGTTCAAGCATAGAAATTGTTTCTTCCGCTTCATCATCGGTAATACCTTCAAAACCTTTAAACAACTTCAGCCTGTGCGGAGTCATTTTTTTGGCGTTTAATTTTTTTAATGTTTTCTTCTGACTAGAGGCAGAACGATCATTCTTTACATACATATAAATAGTAGTGATTTGATCGTATTCCTCTGATTGTAGCGTCAGTCACAATACGTGCGGGTTATAAGATTATGGTCAACAATGACTAAATGAAGTGTATAGCATCGTATTAAAACTCTTACTCTCTTGTAGCGGAGTCATAAGAGTGACCATAAAATACATTTCAAATAAAAAACTTTTTTCGGAAAAAACAAAGTATTACAAGTAAAAAATAAACTTAAACAAAACTATATGCTATAAGTAGCGTATTCGTTTTGATGTGTGTCACTGATTTCGGTTCTAATTGTGCCACTAGTATGGTGTATAGTAGCTATGTTAGCGCTTAGGAAATGTCCTATCCAATATCCCTTTTTTGGGCGTACCCACAAGGGGTCGGGCTATCCGTTCCAATTCCTCACCCTTCCTAAAGGTCGGGGCTGCGGGATTTCCACTGCTATCCCTAACGCAAAAAGTAGGTGTATGTAACATCATGTGTAGTGATATACAGTTAGTAGTACAATGCTTGCAGACGATTTTATAGCGCTAAGATTGGTATTACAACCTATTTTAGCGCATATTTATAATTTCCGAGATGTGTCATGCGGTAAAATTCTAATGTAGTGAATCGCCGTATACGAGAACAATGCGTTGGGTGGTGTACTCATTTGTGTTTATTGTTTAGAGATATTCGTGAATATAAATATTTGAGAGGCGCACTCTGTCAATTATAGGCAGAGCTGTCTACTCGATTAGCCACTGACTTTTTTAATTTCCACCAAAAATTTTGCCAGCTATATTATTTGGCATAGTTGGTCCAGAATCATCTTTCAATAAGCCCGTATCTGCTCTACTAAATAATGATTGTAAGATTAAATTTTTATCTTTTTCTTCAACTGCGTTATCTTTAATTAAAGCTAAATATACATATGTTAGTTGTTCCCTTTCTTCTGCATCTCTTGCTAAGTGAAATAAACTAAACGCAACTTTATTTACTGCTCTAATTCCAAATGCTAAAAATGAAATGAATGTTATGTAAACTACAGACCATTTTATAGCTTGTGCATTGCCTTTTACAAAACTTAACAGCATTCCCTCAGGTGTTAGCCAAAGCAATAAATAGAGAGTGACACAAGCAAATGCAACAAGCCCAATTAACAAATAGATTGCTTTCCGTCCTTCTTTTTTTAACTCTGTTGCTCTAGTCTTCCAATATTCAGCTGGTTTTTTTAATCTTAAAAGTTCTTCATAAGTATGTTCAAGGTCTGATACTTTCTCTTTAGCTCCTAAAATGCCTTCAGTTCCTTCAAACCAATTATTGAATATTAATTCTTTGTTTTCTTTGAAGTTGTTAAACTCCTTTTTTACACCTAATATTTCATTTTCTTCATTTCCTTCAAACCAGTCATTAAAGACCGATTCTTTATTTGTTTTAAATTCATCAATTTTACCAAGGTATTCTTGATAATCAATTTTTGATTTTTCTAGAGAATCAATTAAATGACGTTCATTTTGAGATAGTAATTCTTCAACTCTTGAATTGAGTTCTTGAATTTTTTTATCAGCAGAATAATTCCTTTTAGATAATATTGATTTTGGATTTTCAAATTCATATGCTAAAAGACCTCCAGTAAAATCATTTTTAGTATTACCGATAGGGACTTTTGTATAAAAATTAAAAGCTCCTCTAGTAAAACTTGTGTCTAGTTGATTAATCTCTATCAGATTAGAAACGTATTCACTATTATATGGCAAAACTTTATTGTCATTCAAAGTGATTTTATGAGTGTTATTTTGCGTTGTTACGCTCCTCCATGATTGGTTTAGTTGATTTTCGTTGTGTCTGTTGTAGCGTGTTAAAAAACCTTCAATATTATTGAGGTTTTTTTTGAAGAAAGTTTTTGAATGATTTAGTTCAGGAGGCAAGTTTTCTATTTTTTCATAACCTCTTACTTGAGTAGATAAGTATTTATGGAATTCACTTAAACCGTGAAATTTTTTATAAAATGATATTGATTGTAAGTTAAAATTCACCTCAATGGTTTTAAACCAATCAGTTGAATTACTTTCTAATATTTTATCTACAAATTCTTTCGATGTCATTTTTTGCGCTTTTGTCCAACAATCACATATGTCTAATAAAAGTAGTTATATTTCTAGTAACAGCTTAGTTATTCAGAAGGATTTTAATTATTTGTAACCAAGCACTCTATAATTATAGAAATGACTTTTGAAAATAGTGCCTTATAGTGATGTTTAACCTCTTGTTATGGAACTATAGTGCCAGTAATTAATTACAGATCGTGCTAGTTTTTGTCCAACTCCTCAGCATCAACTATTGATACTAAATTATCACTCTGCTACTAGTTTTAGTACCAATCATGCTAATCAATGCATAGCTATTAAAGTGAATTAAAATTCATAAAATCTGTTAGACAAGTGCTTACATCTAAAAAACTAACAAAAATATGGAAAAACAGTAATTCTATTGATGATTCGGCATTGTTTAAGATGTTGGATATCAAATTGTTATTACGATTTTTATGATTCTAACAATTTAGCTTGACTTTTTTAACTATAAATCGGTGTAATGATACACTGAATAATTGTAAAAAGGACTTTTTTCCCTTGCTTTTTCAACCTAGAGGTAAGTTGAAAAAGCAATTATTTTTTTTATTACATGTTGATTTTTTGATGTTAATAGTCAGTAAGTTAGGTTGGTTTTATTGAGATAAATTAAATAGTTAATAGACTCTAAAAATGTAATTATGAAAACAAAAACAATAACAATCAAGATTCTTTTTCTAATTTTAAGCGCGTCATTTTTTTTTAGTTGTGAACTAACTGAAGAATTAGAAGACATAAAAAATATTCAACAAGATAAATGGGATGTTAAAGCAATCGGTAGAGAAGAAGTCGAAGACCCAGCCGATAGAGGGGATAAAGACTAAAATATTAATAATAATTATTATATCTGGTGCTGTACTTGGTAGTGTAGCACCATTTTTACACATGTTGTCCCCAAGAACAGCAAAAGAGAAAATTATTTTAGAAGATCAATATGAAAAGGGGGAAATTAGTTTAGAATTCTATAAAAACCAAAAAAAGGTTCTGTGGCAAAAGTATCAATTTATTGGATTTAAAAACTTTAGAAGATTCTTATATGCGATAGGTTTACCTATTGCTTTATTCATGTGTTCCTTTGTGCTTATATTTTTTACTAGGTTTTCAAACGATAATTTTATAAAGAAAGGCAGCTTTATAACTGGAACTGCTTTTCAATTTACATCTATCTTCTTTATAACTTGGACTATATTTCCTTTTGAATCAGATAAATATGATTTCAATGAATCAACATATTATAACTTACTTATGATATGCTCAGTTTTATTATCCTTTGGGTTTTATTACATGTCTAAGTCATTAGCTTATAGGAAATTAGAGATTCGGGAGCTTATTAGTTTAACTATGTTTTTAAGAAGAAGTTTGTTTAAAAAAATTGATTCACAAGAATCTAAAGTCGATGCTTCTATAGAGAAAGAAAAAATTGACGACAAAGTATATGAGACCCTAGAGAAGGTTGCGGAGTAGTTATTTTACATATTATCTAAGAATATGCAACAGATGAATAAAAATGTAAAGCGTAAAGAACTAATAGACAAGCTTAAAAAGCAAAATAAAATCAATGATGATGATTATTTTGAATTAGATAAAGATTTAGAAAAATTGTTAAAAGGTAAAAAGGCTAAACTTATATCTTTACTCTTTGAAAGGGAGCTTCTTAAAAGAGAGATAGAGAAAAAACTTAATTAGATTGTTTTACTATATCTTCAACTTGTTTTTTTAGAGCTTCAATCTCATTCATTACATTGCTAATCTCTTGATCAGCAAAAAGAATTTGAGTCAATCCTTTCAAATTATGACAGGATTTGAATTCCGAAAGGTTATTTGATAAATAGTCTATTATTTCATTTTTATCAAAATCGTCTAAAGTTACATTGTCGGCATCATTTTTATTATTAACATCATTCAATAACATATTTCCTCTACCAGTAAGTAGCCATGTTGGGTTTAAGTCTAAATGTTTGTTAAGAATATTTTCTACTACATTAGAACCAATGCTCTTATTGTTTTTTATAGCTTTAGAAATACTCCCTCTACTAGCTTTAATGCTGTTTTCTAGAGAATATACGCTAATGTCTTTTTTGTCTAGATAAGCTTTTAATCTTTCCATTACCATAAGAAAATATTCTAATGTTTTTTTGATTAATAGAAAATAATCATATATTTGTATATGACATCTAAACAAATGTATGAAAATTTTACACTAAATATATTTATGTACAGCATTCATTAATTAGAGTGTTACAGTAATGAAAATTAAGAGAGTATTATTTGATCTAGAGTAAATATGAGTAAAAGAGAAAGAGTTGAGAATGTTTTAAAGGAATTAGAGAACGTTATTTCTATTCTTCCCTTAGAAAAAGAATTAGGTTTCTCTAGAGGTAAACTGTATAAGTTTTTTAAAGATGGACGTAAACTGAGTTCAAAAGATATTAATACTATTGATAAGTATCTTCAAAAAATTCTGGATAAGTATTATGATTAAATTTTTTAATTAGAAAATAGCTTCGAAATGAAACACTCTAAAACCCCCACCAACCGTCGCGAGTATTTACTCGCTATTCTTAAAGAATTACAATTTAATATTCCTAGTTTTCTAAAACAACTAGAACTTGGCAGCAGCTATGAGACATTGGTTGATCAATGGGTTCGTACCTACTATGAGGAAGAATTTCCTGTAGAACAAGCAGTGTTAGACCTCTATGCACGGCGACTCCAATGGCTAGAACTCTGCACTACCCATTATTCTTCTGTAGATGAGAAGCTAGCCGCGTATCAAAAACGGATTTTATTCCGATTACGCTACCATCCATTATATTTCCAAGCCTCTGAAGCTGTGTGCAAAACCGCTGACCAGCAAGTACGTGCCTTGGTCAAGACGCAACTCTATACCCCACAGCAGGTAGAACAGAAAGTGATCCAGTGGTTACGCAGTATACACAATGATACGAATGATAATACCCCATCAGCCCCTCCAGATATGCCCCCCGTAACTTTTAGTGCCATTGCCCGAGCCATGGCGCGACAGTTTCGGTTATTAGCCAATTGTATGGCATAAAAAACTAGCTAGTAGAAGTGCGTACTTCTATAGATTGCTTGTCTCCCTTATAGTTACTATTAGGCATTGATTATTGCTCGCTGTTTATTCCCATATACAGTTCATCCTGATGTAATGATCATACTTAGGGGTACTCTAGTAGTAAGTAGTAGCTACTGGGAGCAAGCTTTCTTTTGCTTATTCCAGACTAAAAATACAAATTCTTTATCAATTAACATCATGCACACACATCAAGATAGAATTATCAAACAACTCATCGCTCATTTTGATGGATTGTCTAAACTAGAGGTTTGCGATCTATTATCCGTTCTAGAAACCTTATTACTTCATCATCCATCGCCTATAGCAGCGAATAAATTGCTCCAAGACTATGAGCAGCACATCGTACAAAAACGATCTATACAAAAGATGAGTAACGGCAGTTTTTACCTATACGATCGTTGCCTGTATCTAAAAATCTATAAATACCATAGCGCTAGAATCCCCAATATATTCTATAGAAATACCCTCTGTTTTAGCTTACCGAACACAAAACAATGTTACCGCCTCACCAAACAGAACCTTCGTACCCACCTCACACATCCTGCTATCCAATCAGCACTCACAGCCTTTTTAGCCAAACACAAACCTACTGCTCGCAATCCTATTACCAAACGGCTATTGTTGATGGAAGTATTGGATACGATTGATCCTGAATAGTAATCTTTATTCAGCAAAAAAGCATAAAAATTAGTCGTGTATGTATACTCATATCGATAAAAGTGTACCATAGATCGAAAAAGGGAATTTTTTCATAAAATAAGGGGTAACAATTTTAAGGTTTTTGACATTAACTAGTATAGAATTTAAGTTTTGATTCTTATAAGTTCGTGTTTATATAATGGGATATTAAAATCTGTTAAGGTTACGGCGTAAAAAATGCGGAGAATTGTGTATGAAATCGAATAACTATCTGTAAGTAAATGGTTTTGGCGGTTTAAAAAGAATGTATAACAGTTGTAAGGATATGTTAAAAAACAGACTAAAATTACGGTTAAACCGCATAATTAACGAAATTTTAATAATTAGACAGTCTAATCTTTTGTCAATCAGTAAGTTGTTCGTAGTATTGCTGTTGGGCAAAAAAGTAAGTATAGAAATTAAAAATTGTATGAATAGGAAACTACAGCTATTCTTTTTAGCGTGTTGGTCATGTGTTTTTATGGCTGCTGCTACCGAAAAGAGAGACAATCATTCTGTTATAGCACATAAAGGAGACTCTACGATCACAACTACAGTGGTTCAAAAAGTGATTCCAATTTCTTCTCGTAGTAAAGCAGGTCTTGATCTACTGGATAAAACCTTTCCAATTACTGATGCCAGTAAAATACAGGTTACTTCTCAATTTACTCATGCAAGATTACAGAAAGAATACCCTGTAAGTAATCGTATACTTGAAGATAGACAAAAAGCTGCTGCCATGTTCGAAACTATTGAAAGGCAGGGAGGATGGGTCGACAGTTTTGCGAATGAAGATATACAAACATTACCTATTGGGATTAAATATGGACAAGAGCAGGGAGGTACTGATTTTGAAATAGGACTGTTACACGCTACAGTGAATACGCAGTATATTGAATTTACAGCATTTGCAAGACTAACACTGCCTCAGACTGATGATCAAGGGAATAGAATCCAGCTTTTTTTTGGTACTAATAACTTGAAAATTTCACATCAAGGAGGAATTGTAGGAGATGCCAATTTAGTGTTGATGGGAGATGTAGCGATTCCATTTGATAATGGTTCTTGGATGTTGCGCTTTAAAGGTGGATTTGATTATAAAACAGGCGTAACACAGAATTTGACATATGCTAACATTGATTGCGAAGGGTTTAATGAATTAGGTGTATGGGGAGAAGTACAGTTTTCTAGAGAAAAATTATTGCCAGCAACACCTAATGGAGAATTAGAAAGTGCCACTACTTCCTATACAAATGCAGCAGGAACAACTACTGTAATTCCTAATAGAGTGACAGGTAGTTTTGGACTCGTAGTTTCAGACTGGAATGATTTATTAGTAGAGATTAATTTGCAACCTTTTGTCTTGACAAAAAGCCCTGATAAATTCTTGTTTTCGGTTAGTAAAGCTACCTTAGATTTTAGTGATATTCGTACAGAAAATGTAGTTTTTCCTGAATTTTATTATGATCAGGGATTATTAGCTCCTTCTGAAGAAAGTTGGAGAGGCATTTATATAGCATCACTCCGAGTAGGAATTCCTGATGTTTTTAAGACTAAGAAAACAATTGCCAATAGAGGCAAAGTTACTTTTGAGGCGCATCACCTAATTATAGATAATTATGGCGTTTCTGGTTTTGTAGGTGTATCTAATTTAATACCGTTAGATGAGGGATTGACTAATGAACGAAAGGCTTGGGCTATGTCTATAGATAGTATAGGAGTAGAACTTGTAGCGAGTCGATTAAAAGCAGCTGAATTACAAGGACGCATTATAGTACCGATAGCAGCCCCGCTACAGGATCATATATACACAAAAACAGCACCACCAGAGGGAACAGCTATAGATGGTAGTACGACTGTGTTAAAAAAACAAGGAAAAAATAACACCTTGGGACTGGCTTATAGTGGGTTGATAACAGAAGATGAGTTTAGTATGCGAGTAGCTTCATTGGATACATTAGTAATGGAGTATTGGAAGGCAAAAGCGATCTTATATCCCAATTCTGAAATACAGCTGAATGTTGTAGATAAGTCTTTTCGTCCGAAAGCAATACTAAACGGCACATTAACGCTAGGGACTGATATAAAAAATGATCATACCGCTAGTTCTACGAACCACAAGGCTAAAAAAGCTATTGAGTTTCGAGGAATCGAATTTCAGAACTTAGTATTACAAACTCAATCTCCAATTGTGAAAGTAGATTATTTTGGATACGATGGAGAGGTGAGTATTATGAATTTTCCTGTTTCTATAGCTAATATTGCGCTTACTGCAAATGATCATTATACGAGTCTTGGGTTTGACTTAAGGCTGAATTTAATGAGTAAGAAGGATAAAGGTTTTGCTGCTGAGACACGACTAGAGCTTTTAGGACGTATTGAAGATGCTAATTATAAACAACGATGGAAATTTGATAAAGTACAGTTAAGCAAAATTGCCATCAATGCAGACTTAGGAGGTTTTAAGATGTCTGGCGGATTGCAAATAATGCGAGACAATGCTGAATATGGAGATGGTTTTTCTGCCAATTTAAAGCTAGAGCTTGAAGCATTGAACGGAGTCGTCATAGAATCGAGTGCTATTTTTGGAAAGAAAGAATTTCGCTACTGGTATGTAGATGCGTTAGTAGATAATTTACCCACAGGCAAAGCTTCTCCGATCGGGCTTAAAGGATTTGGAGGAGGAGCGTTTTATAAAATGAAACGAAAGAACTTTAATTCCTCTTTCTCTCCGTCTGGCTTAGGATATACACCCAGTGATACGCATGGTTTGGGGCTAAAGGCAATGGTATTGTTTAGCATTATGAATGATAAAGCTGTTAATGGAGGTGCAGGTTTTGAAATCTTGTTTAATCGCAAAGGTGGTATTAGTAGAATGGGATTATATGGAGAGGCACATATTATGCAAGAATTTAGTTTTAAAAATCCAGCAGCAACGATTACCAATAAGATGAAAGAGATGGCAGATAAAGCTGGTGTAACCAAAGTAGTCGATAAGTTGGCAAATAATAAATTAACAAAGCCTTTTGTAGATATCTCCAAAGAAGAGTATCCTGCTAAAATAGAAGGAGAAGCTGGGCTACATGCTTATGTGGGAATTGAATATGATTTTGAAAATAAGATATTGCATGGAGAGGCAGATTTGTATGTAGACGTGGCTGGTGGTTTGATACAAGGTAGAGCTTCTAAAGGAAGGGCTGGTTGGGCAGTATTACATATCGAAAAAGAAGAATGGTACTTTCATATGGGAACACCAGAAGATCGTTTGGGATTAAAAATAGGTATTGGACCATTACGTATTGAATCTGGGGGATATTTTATGATTGGAGATTATATGCCTGCGAGTCCGCCACCACCACCTGAAGTAGCTAGAATACTAGGTGTAGAAGCAGAAACATTGAACTATATGCGAGATGAAAATGCATTGAAAAGCGGTAGAGGGTTTGCTTTTGGTCAGGATTTCAAAATAGATACAGGAGATTTACGCTTTTTAATGTTTTATGCTCGCTTCGTGGCAGGTGGAGGCTATGATATCATGTTGCGAGATTACGGAGAGGCTAAGTGTGCTAATACTGGAGATCAGGTAGGAATTAATGGATGGTATGCAAATGGACAAGCCTATGCGTATCTGCAAGGAGAATTAGGGATACGTATTAAGCTGTTTTTTGTAAAGAAAAAAATCCCTATCATCAGAGCTGGAGCTGCTGTATTGTTACAAGCCAAAGCTCCAAACCCTATATGGATGCGAGGCTATTTAGGAGGGTATTACGATTTATTAGGAGGCTTGGTTAAAGGTAAATTTAGATTTAAGGTTTCTTTAGGAGAAGAGTGCGAATTCATAGATGCAGCACCGCTAGGAGGAATTAAAATGATTGCTGATTTGACCCCAAAAGACGGTGCTAATGAGGTAGATGTGTTTGCAGCACCGCAAGCTACTTTTAGCATGCCTATAGGCAAACCAATTGTTATTCCAGAAGAAGAGGAAGATAAAACTTATAAAGTGATTTTAGAAACATTCCGAATAGTAGATGAAACAGGGAAAGAGATAAAGGGTGCATTAGAATGGGGGTATATGAAAGATAGAGCTACCTTCTTTTCAGAAGATATTTTGCCTCCTCAAAAACAGTTAACCGTAGAAGTGTCCGTAAGTTTTCAAGAAAAAATTAATGGTAGTTTTGTAGTTATTAAAGAAGATGGAAAAAAAGCTATCGAAACAGAGGTGCGTAATTTTGTAACAGGAGAAGCACCTAATCATATCCCATTGCATAATATAACGTATTCTTATCCTGTAGTGGAACAATCCCAGTTGTATACTAGCGAGTCTACAAAAGGGTATGTGCAGCTAAAGCGAGGGCAGGATTACTTATTTGAAGATGCACAATGGGATAGCGAAATTCATTTTATAGAAACTGAAGGCAAAACAAATACAGTGGATTTTAGGTATGATTTTGGAGCAAACCAAGTACAGTTTCAATTGCCTGCATTAAAGAAAACAAAAACATATACATATCAGATTGTTAGTTTTCCTAAGAATTCAAAGACAGTACAGGCTACAAGCACAACTACAAAAACACAGCATTTAGATACAGATGCTACTTTCGAATTGACTACAAAAACTGCTGCTACTATTTCTAAAGAAGGTGTAATTGATAGACTTTCGTATTCTTTTGGGACAAGTAAGTATCCTACATTTGCTGCCAAGGTAGGTAGTATTAAAGTCAAGAATGATTTGTGGGGAAGAATTGCTTCTGATGTTATTTATCTTTCTACGAGTATTAAAGATCACGAAGGGTTTGAATTTGTAGAATTACAGGGTAATAAGTTTACAGATAATAAGCCATTAGTTGTAGCAGAGGCGACGCTGTCAGACACTTATTTTACTGCGGATATAAATCCAGTGTTGTATAATGAATATCCAGAAAATGGTCCGATAGCATTGCATAGAGATATAAGTATTTATGGTCATGTGCCTAAACGCGCACTTCCTCTTATGGGAGGGTATTTAGAAAGTCTAGAAAGTGAAACACGTATAGGATGGCGTCGTACTACTTTTCCATATCGTTATAATTTAACAGCTATTTATGCGCAGGATTTTTCAGATGTTCTGCATCAAGTGCTTAATGGAGTGACCAGTACATCTAGTGCATATGGGAGTCAGGTTTCGTCTATACTCAATAGTGAATTTAAAATGATGCGTTATGGCGATTATATAATCCGATTACAATATGTTTTGCCAGGAGGTAAAAAAGGTACGCAAGCAACTTTTACATATAAAAATCCATTAAAAGATAGGTAATTATGCGTATAAGTGTATATGATTTTTGGTACTGGTGTTGGTTGTTTCCCTTTTCGATAATTGGGCAAACAGCAGCAGTAGAACCTTCAGTAAAGGTAATAGCAGACACTGATAAAGCACAGGTATTGCTACGGTGGGCTGTAGATGCACCTACTGTATGGAAGCGAGCGAATACATATGGATACTTGATCGAGCGTTTTACCATAGCTAGAAATGGGGTTTTAATAAATCCTCCTGAGCGAAAAGTATTAACTACGACTCCCCTAAAACCAAAACCGATAGATAAATGGCAGACAATAGTAGCACAGAATGATCATGCAGCTATTATGGCTCAGGCATTGTATGGAGAACGTTTTGAAGTAGAAGGAGCAGGGCAAGAAGGGGCTATGTTGGCAATCATTAACCAAGCTAAAGAACTGGATCAGCGATTTTCATTTGCACTATTTGCTGCTGATATGAATTTTGAAGTTGCTACAATGGCAGGGTTAGGGTATGTAGACACAGATGTTTCTAGAAATGAGCGTTATTTTTATAAAATTAAAACAACTATCCCTATACAGTTTGGGAAGGTTGAAACAGGAAGTGTGGCAGTTGATTTAACCAAAGAACGTTTGCTCCCAGCTCCTATCGACCTTTTTGTTGTAGAGGGGGATAAAAATATTATGTTGTCTTGGGAATATGAGTTATATAAATCTATCTATACTTCTTATTTTGTAGAGCGTTCAGAGAATGGAATAGATTTTCAGCGTTTGGGTACTACTCCATTAGTGAATTTAAATGATCGACCTGAAGCTCCTGCAAAACGAATGTATTATGTAGATACATTGAAGCAGAATAATAAACAGTATTTCTACAGAGTAGTTGGCGTTTCTCCTTTTGGAAAAGAAAGTAAACCATCTTCGAGTATCACAGGTAGTGGAAAAGATAAATTAGCCTATACAGCACATATAAAAGGGTTTACATTACAAGAAGATGGATCGGTCACTTTATCTTGGGATTTCCCAGAGGAGGGAGAACCATTGATTAGCAATTTTAGTCTTAGCCAAGCTTCGAATGCCAAAGGTCCTTATGATGTAGTTATAAAAGAAATACCTAAACATCAGCGAACTATAGTCTATGATCAATTAAAGGCTTCTAATTATTTTTCGATTATAGCTAATGGAAAAACAGGTACGGTAAAAAAGTCATTACCTGTATTTGTACAACCAGTAGACTCTATTCCTCCTAAGATACCTACAGGTTTATCAGGTAGTATTGATAGTTTAGGAATAACAACATTGCGATGGAAGCCCAACACAGAAAAAGATTTGTTAGGCTATCGAGTGTTTAGAGCCAATCATAAGAATGAAGACCCTGTACAACTTACCTCGTCGCCTATTGGAAGATCAAGTTTTATAGACACAGTACAAGTAGCATCTCTAAACAGTACAGTATACTATAGTGTTGTTGCAGTTGATAAACGATATAACACCTCGGATTATACTCCAATTATAGCAGTAGAAAAACCAGATGTCGTACCACCTTCTTCTCCTGTATTTCGAGCGTATGAAGTCATTAACAACAAGGTGTCACTTACTTGGATTCCAAGTACTAGTAAAGATGTAGTATCTCATCAATTGTTTAGAAAAGAACTTGGTACAACATCAGCAGAATGGAAGTTGATTTTTCAATCAAAAATGGATTCATCTTACACAGATACAGGACTAGCTACCACACAGAAATATCGCTATGCTATTTTTGCAACAGATACACATGGATTACAATCTGCCCCCTCTACCCCGATTACAGTAGCGGTAACTTTTTCTGAGATCAATCAAAAAAGTGTAAAAGGATTACAGGCAGTTGCTTATAAAGATACCAAAGTAATAAAAGTGAATTGGAAAAACCCGTCAGATACTTTTTCGGGTTTTATAGTGTATAAGAAGAAAAATGAAGATATCCCCAGAGTATTTAGAGAGTTACCTAAATCAGTATTACAATTAGAGGATACTGCGATAACTCCAAATAATACCTACACATATTATCTGAAACCCATCTTACCTAACGGGAAATATGGTAAGACAACATCAGTAATGGTGCAATTCTAAATTGGAATAATGAAAAGAATAATCGTACTTTTTATAGTGTTAGTGTCGAGTATAGGACAAGCACAGCAATCATATGAGATCAATTTATATGATCTAACGTATAGAATTCGAAGAGGAGTGAAAAATAAAACAAGCTCTCAAATTCATATAGAAATTGTATACTCAGGTGGTCGAGAGACCCTTTATTATAGAGATATTCGAAACGAAGGTGATCAAGAGAATCGATGGAGAATGGATAGACCCCTTGTAATATCAAAAGTACCTATAAGAATTGATGCATATTGTTTTGTTAATTTTCGAAAAGGAACTGATGCAGGTGCTACTATTCCTGCTAACTTTAGTGAACCTTGTGTACGTGAAGGTACTTTTTCGGGAAATTATTCTCCAAGAATGACGCCTATCGATTTTAAATATTCGATCAAACCCATATTTAGAGTACCCGAACCTACTTACAGAATACAAGGGTACGATGCTCCATTGGAATTGGAAGCGAATACAGGCTTTGCTAATAATTTGTACCGTTGGCAATATGCTACGAGTTTCAGAGAAATTGTTATTTTTCCAGTGAGTACTCCTTTTCGTGTGTATGATTGGAAAGATATACCAGGAAATCGCATCAACCCTAAAACAGTTAACCTCAGTAATTTTCTGCCAGAGTCAATCATAGGAGAAGATGTTTTTTTTAGAGTGACAGGTAATTGTACCAATAATTTTGGTTCGAATATCATTTCATATAAAATCACAAAGTCAGCTCCTGAAATTCTAAGGGTAATTACGACGCCTCCAAGCTGCTTTGATGGAACAGATGGTACCATCACCATTCAGTTCGATAGTGGATTGGATGCAAATGATAATCTGAGTGTTGCTGTAGGTGATCTGTCAATCCCTATAGGGGGGATGGATGAAAATAATAGACCAAATTTACAATCAGTTGCCGTCGATGGAGGAAATAATATAGTATTAGACGCTGATAACCGTGTCACATTAACTAATGTGCCGCCAAGTACTACTTCGTTTCGCATAGATATATATGGCTCTTATAAAGGAGAAGCTTATTTTACAGGGGGTACAGGACATTCAAGAACAGTAAAAGTAGCTAGACGCTCGCCTGTAGCATTTACAACATTACCTGAAAATGGTGTAACACCAGTGTATTGCTATGATGGAGACGATGGACAAGTCTCTTTTTCTGCAGAAGGGGGTGTTGGTCGTGGTTATGAATATCTAATCAAAGAAGATACTGCTGCTTGGTCAACTAATTGGCAATCTTTTTCTTCAGGAGCTAGTACCACAATCCCTAGGCTTTCTAAAGGAACGTATCAAATAAAAATTAGAGATGGTAATGAGTGTGTAGCCAAAATACAAAAACGTGATAGCGATGGAAACCTTGTTTTGGGGGATGAAATTATTGAAACCTTTGTTATAGAAGCCCCTGAGCTACCACTTCAAGTAACATTTGATGAGGCACTCACCAAAGACCCTACAGCTTTTGGTTTTACAAATGGTGTAATTGTAGCTAAGGTTACTGGAGGAACACCTGATGCAGGAGCGTATACTTTTGAATGGAGAAATAATGATAATAATTTATTAACGACGACTACGACTCGTGTGCTTACAGCTCCTGATGTAGGTTTTTTGATTACACTAAACTCAGTACCAGAAGGAACGTATTATTTAACTGTATGGGATAAGAATTATACCGCAGCTACTTTTAAGACTACATGTACTGTAGAGCGTTTATCAAGACAACTATCAGAACCTAATCTATTGGAGCTTTCAATAGAAGAATCTCAGCCGATTTCTTGTAACAGTGCAAATACTAATAATAATCCTGCTAGTGATGGAATATTGATAGCGCATGCTTCTGGTGGTGTACCATTAGCCCCTAAAGATAACCTGGGACTTCCTTACTATTATACATGGAAAAAACAAAATGCGACTACGAATGCGTGGGAAACATTAGCTATTTCTGATAGTATTGCCCGTGATTTGAATGAAGGTATTTATGCTGTAAACATAAGAGATGCAAATGGAATTGTGATAGGTACATATGAAAACAATCTATTACAAAGAGAGGAAGATGTGTTGCACGATCTTATAGAACCAGAGTTATTACAGATTACGTATATAAAACAAGATGTTTTTTGTAATGGGGGTACTGATGGTGCTATAGACCTTACGATAATAGGAGGTACGCCCTTTACAACAGGAGCATCTCCTTATTCTATAAGATGGAGTAATGGTGCATCGACAGAAGACATTTCTAATTTAGCTCCAGATATAGTGTATCGAGTAGCTGTTACAGATGCGAGAGGATGTACTGCTTTTGAAGCAATAGAGATCAATGCACCAGAACCTATCGAATTTGAATTTGTTGATTTTCAGCATCCAAGTGGGTTTGAGTTTACAGACGGATGGATTAAGGCTACTGTAGAAGGAGGAACAGTACTATCTGATGGTGGGTATCGCTACGAATGGCGTGATATGGATGGAAGACTATTGAATGATCAGGTTACTACAGTAACGAATGCTATAGATGGAGTTTTTGAACTGACATTAAATAATGTTGGAGATGGTGTCTACTTTTTGACGCTTTGGGATGCGAATTTCGATGCAGGAACTCAAAAAGAAGGATGTATGGTTATGAATCAACAATTTATCCTGCGAGAGCCTGAGCCATTACGCGTACTAATAGAAGAAAGCAGTCCTATATCATGTAATAATAGCAATGTGTATGATAACCCCTCTAATGATGGAGTATTAGTAGCACACGCTACAGGAGGTGTTCCATTAGCATCTGCTACTAATAATGGATTACCGTATTATTATACATGGAAGAAACAGCAAACTGATGCTTCTTGGAGGATATTGGAAGATCAAAGAGATAGTATCGCCAGTAATTTGGACGTAGGTAGTTATGCTGTGAATATAGAGGATAGGAATGGAGTGATATTAGCCGTTTATGAAAGAAATCTTGTGATTAGAGAAACTGATAGTATCACTGAGTTAGAACAACCGACACTCTTAGGAGTTACTTTTAGCAAGCAAGATGTATATTGTCATGCAGGAAGTGATGGTTGGGCTATTGCGCAACCACAAGGAGGAACACCTCCTTACACAATAGCATGGAATACGGGAGCAGTTACAGAGCGTATTGAAAATCTAGAGGCAGGAAATTATGAAGTTTTAGTTACTGATGATCGAGGTTGTGAAGTTTTGAATACTATAGAGATTTCAGAACCTTCTACTCCTATTCGTATAGACTATCCTGCTTATAATAGACCTTCTAGTATCGGAGCTAATGATGCTTGGATTATGGCAGAAGTTCATGGAGGAACTCCATTGGAGAATCAAACATATATCTATGAATGGACAGATGAAACGGGGGCAGTCATTAACGAACAAGTTGAAGCTTCTGTAACAACAGCAGGTGTATTTACAATCACATTGCAATCAATTACAGCAGGTAAATATTATCTTACCGTACGCGATAAAAATCATACTATTGCTACTACAAAATCAGGTTGTACTGTGCTGCAAAGCGAGTTTGTGATTCATGAACCTATAGAAGCGGTATTGGATATTGATCGTCCCATTTCTTGTAATGCGGCTAATGAATTTTTAGACCCTTCTAGTGATGGAGCATTAGTAGCACATGTAGTAGGAGGTGTGCCGTTTGAAACAGGATTGCCCTACAAGTACTATTGGAAGAAACTACAAGAAAACGGGAATTGGCTATTGCTGCCAGAGCAAACAGATAGTATTGCTACTGGATTAGATGCAGGTACATATGCTTTGAATGCCGAAGATCAATTGGGTACAGTGATGGGAACTTATCAAAGTGATATACTGATCCAAGCCGTAGATAGTACATTGGTGTTTAATGCTCCTGATCTACTTAAGGTATCATTAACAGCAGTTCCTATATCCTGTGATCAAGGAAATGATGGGCGTGCTTCTGTAGCTATTACTGGTGGAATACCCCCATACGACATTGAGTGGTCTAACGGAGCAACCTCTTCTGAAATTTCGAATTTGATAGCAGGAAAATATGTTGTATTTGTTACAGATCAGCGCGGTTGTCGTGCTACAGGACGTATCGAAATTGAACAACCTGGAGGATTGATTGTGTCTATACTAACAGAAAAAGCTCCTACCTGTTATGATGGAGATGATGGCGTGATAGAAATAAAAGTTAGCGGCGGAACACCTCCGTATGACTATACATGGAATGATGGTGCAAAAGGGGTGTTAAGAACCCAATTACAAGCAGGGACATATCGTTTTCAGATTACGGATCATGAAAATTGTACTGCTTTTACAGAAATAACATTGCAGAATCCAATACCCGTTTCTGTAGACCTAGGAGAAAATCGAACGATTTGTAACAATCAGTCATTAGATATAGATGTAACTATTGATGATAGTGGTGCTACTTATTTATGGCAATCAGATACTGGGTTTAGTAGTACAGAAAGTGCAGTCAGTATTACAGAAACAGGTGTTTATAGTGTTTCGATTACTACATCATTAGGATGTGTGGGGTATGATGAAGTACGTGTTACAACTTCTGATCAAGAAATTGATGCTGATTTTCTATTGTTATCTCAGGCATTTACGGGTAATGAAGTAACGATGGTAAATGTTAGTGCTCCAGATGGAGATCAAGTAGAGTGGATTATACCGAATGTTCCTACTATTCAAAAAATAGCAGAAGATGCAGAGCGATTAGTAGTAGTTTTTGATGCACCAGGCACATATACATTTTCTCTAAGAACATATCAGGGAGATTGCTACGCTGAATATCAAAAAAATATTATTGTAGAAAAAGCAATTGAATTACCCGATATAGGAGATGCTAGAGACCCATTTATCGAAGAGTTTGTAGTATTTCCCAATCCTACCAATGGAGTTTTTAAGGCACAAATAACTTTGTCAGAAACCGCTCCTATTGCATTTCGTATGTTTAATCTTACAGATAACCGAGTAGAGATGGAAGCGTATGAAGATGGAAAATCTACGTATGTAATTCCTGTAAGTATGCATGCAGCCACAGGTACTTATATCGTAGTTTTAGAAACTCCTAAAGGAGATGCTATTAGAAAAATAATTTTTGAGTAATGAATATTTGTAATCAACTATATCGCTTCTTTGTATGCACTTATTGTTGTGTCACTATTTGTGCTTGTAGCAAAGAACAAGCCGTACCTGTAGTAGCAGATTTTCAAGTCAGCATAGTAGAGGAAGATTATTCTGTGCCTGTACAAGTGTTGCTGACCAATAGAACTACTGGGGCTGATAGTTATGAATGGATATTTTCAGGGGCTATACCTGCACTATCAGAGCAAAGAAATCCAGGTGTTATACGTTATGATAAAGCGGGGGTGTATACCATCTTATTGCGAGCAATGAATAGAGATGGTATAGAAGATGAACAACAATTGACGATAGATTTAGATGCTCCTTTACAGATTGATTTTTCGGCTAGAGTAGCAGAAAATAATTTTTCTCCAGTAACTGTTTTATTAGAAAATAAAACCACAGGAGCAAATAGTTATACATGGAGTTTTGACAATGGGACTCCTTCCTTTTCATCATCACAGCATCCAGAAAACATACTTTTTACTACACCAGGTACGCATACAATTCAGTTAGAAGTAACCAATGGGCGAGAAACAAGGACTCAAGATACTACTATAGTGGTTGCTCCTGATATAGTAGCAGATTTTGATTGGGAGGTTGCTTTTCAAGACAAAGACTTGCAAGTTCCAGTAACACTAAGTTTGCAGAATAAGAGTATAAGCGCTACAGCATATACGTGGAGTTTTGAGAATGGGATTCCCGAAACAACTACCATATCAGACCCCGAAGTAACTTTTTCTACAGCGGGAGTGCATGAAATAGTACTGACAGCGACCAATGGAAAACAAACAAAAACACATAAACAAACGATTACATTACTAGAAGATACTAATATTAAAGTCTTAGAAGATATACGGTTTGGGATTAATACAGCACATAACGCCAATACTATTGGTAGTTTTTTTTCTACGTATGCAGAGAAGAGCTATTCTAAGTCTGAGGTCACGGATAGCAACGGAAGTTTAATTGATTTGGTGTTCTTTGGTTTAAATCAGGATTTTAGCTTTAATCGCTTTTATGCTCCTGATATGTTGGATGATACGACTTTTGAAGCAATTCCTAATGCAATGCATACACGATTCATAAACTCTTTAGAAAATTGTAATACCTCATTAAGTGTTGCTCAATTTGATACTATGGAAGATGATCGATTGCTAAAAACACTGACTATTACAGAAACCATAGCTGGATTACAGCCGTTTGATACCGCTATACCTAAAATTGTATTATTTTCTACCGCTGATGGTAGAAAAGGAGCTATCAAAATCAAACGTTTTGTAGTAGATGGTAAAAATTCATATATAGAAACAGATATTAAAGTTCAAAAGCGTGCTAATTAAGCAAACGATTCTTATGATAAAAAAATATACATATCTCTTTTTTTGTATGCTAATATGGGTAGTGAATGCACAGCAACCTGTACGAGTTACTGCTCAGATGATTCCTCCATATAGTGTAAAGCTGTCAGACTATGCCACGGCTAATAGTGATCGATTGATCGTTAATTTATTACTAGGTGATGTGAACGAGTTTAATAGACAAGTGTTACTTAAAGTAGCTATCCGAGGTAATACTGGATTCGAGGCTAGAAGTACCCCTGTTGTTATTGGAGCTAATCCAATACGTTTAGACGGAGGAATTCCAACTCGTTTATCTAATATTGATCTACGACCTTATTTCGAGCTGGAAAATTTGGTAGGGCTAACCCCGCAGCAATATAGCCAGCCTATGCCTAGTGGGTTGTATCAGTTCTGTTTTGAAGTGTATGATTTTCTAACAGGACGCTTGATTTCTAATCAGCGTTGCGCTACAGCGTATATCGTGCTTAATGATCCTCCGTTTTTGAATTTGCCTCTTAAAGGAGAGAATATAGAAATTAGAGATCCGCAAAATATTATTTTTACATGGACTCCACGGCATATTAATGCTACGAATGTAGCGTATGAGTTTACACTAGCAGAAATATGGGATACTCGTGTAGACCCGCAAGCAGCTTTTTTAGCTAGTAGACCTCTTTACCAAACAACCACTAGAGCTACTACACTCCTATATGGACCTACAGAAACCCCTTTGTTACCTGATAAAACCTATGCATGGAGAGTACGGGCGATTGTCACAGATGGTATCAGTGAGCTGTCACTTTTTAAGAATAATGGATACAGTGAGATTTATCATTTTAATTATACAAAAGAATGTACAGCTCCTCAATTTGTATTAGCGAAGAATAGCACTTATAATAGCACAGAAGTATTTTGGCAGGGAATAGAACATTCAGAATATCAAGTACAATACCGTAAAAAAAATGGAAATAATTCTGGCTGGTTTGATCTGAACGCCTATGTAGAGCAAACTACTATTCATGGATTAGAAGCGAATACAACTTATGAATATCGGGTAGGTGGTAAATGTGGGTATAATGGAGGGTACACATATTCTCGAATTTTTGAGTTTACAACAGGCATTCGTGGACAAGAAAAAGAGTTTAATTGTGGGGTTACTCCAGCAGATCATATTGCGAACAAAGACCCGCTACCACAATTAGGAGTCAATGAAACATTTACAGCAGGTGAGTTTCCTGTGACTGTAAAATCGGTAGAAGGTAGTAATGGAAACTTTAGTGGGTGGGGATACATCACTGTACCCTATTTTGCAGATACACGAATTCGAATAGAATTTACGAATATACAACTCAATACAGCGTATCAATTGGTAGCGGGGGTATTGGTCACGTCATATGATCCTGATTGGAATGATGTGGATAGTATAGAAGATGAAATAGCTGTGGTAGAAGAATTGATTACTACTGTTTCAAATACCATAGAGCAATTATTACAAAACGGTACAATTACACAAACAGAAGCAGATGAATATACGGCACAAGTAACAGCAGCTGAATCTGCTATATCAGCTTATAATGATGCAGAGCAAAAATTAGGAGAAGCAGAAGAAACAGGAGATACAGCTGCTATTGAAACAGCAAAAGAAAACCTAGCCGCAACACAGCAAGAAAAAGAAAAACAATTAGAGGCTTTACAAGAGGTTGCAGACACATTAAAAGCTGTAGAAAGTTCTAATAATGTAACACAGCGTGATGGTGTGCAATCAGATACTTATTTTGATGGGGTACTACCATTTAGCACTCCCGATGATCGTATCGTACATCCTATTTTAGAACAAGGAACTCCTTTTAGTGATCTAAATGTACCCCCAGAAGAAAAAAATCCAGACGGTACTTTCTTTATATCCCAAGAGCAGCAGTTAAGCAATGGAAAACGCTATATCGTATCACGATCTAATATGCAGGATAGTGCTGTAGAAAGCGATGCGAAATATCAAGCGCTTAAAAAACGAATGGAAGCACTGGATCAAGACCAATTTTTGCTATGGATTCATTATGATTTTAAAGAAAATGAGGTTAAATATAAAGTAGCTTTTCAGGAAGAATACTACTACAACCAAATTGCGCAAAATGAGCTAGTACAATTATACAATTCTTTTCTGAATTTTGATTTTAGAGGTGCTATAGGAAGTGCTATTGTGGGTACAGCAGAGTATTTTGATACTTTGTTATTAGAGTTTAAGGACTACACACCATTTATGAGTGAAGAATTACTGAACTCTGGATATACTACCTATGAAGTATTACAAATGGTCACCACCTTTGTAAAAAGCTGCGGTGAGCAGTATACGACTCAAAAAAATGGATTGATTCCTAGATGTCTATGGGATCAGGACTTAGCACCTGCAATTGCATATTATGCAGGATTTATAGACGGAGCATTCGAGACGGTAGAAATGGGATGGAGTGTCGGGAAGTTTATGAAAGCATGGAATCCTACAGACCCGTATTTTTATGATCCGAAGGCAGCAACTATCCGACAGCAGACCATTGACATCGTAGTATTAATACAGCAATTGGATGAGAAAGATATATTGGTCAGTACGATAGGAGCAGAATTAGGTAAAGCATTTGATAAGTATTTAGATGAAACTGTAGCCCTAACTCCAAAAGCCAGATATAATCAAGGGAAGTTAATTTTTGAAGTCGCTTCTTTTTTCTTTGGAGTAGGAGAGGTAAAAACATTTTTAAAAACGGGTAAGATTACTTCTCAGACCTTAACGATGCTAAGGAAACTGCCTAAATCCTATGCAAAATTGATTAGGGGCTTAAAAAATACTACCCAAGTAGCGATTAAACGTATAGATGATACCTTTTCTGCGATTGTGATAGAAGGTCAGGAAATTGCTAGAATGACCAAAGAGAAGTTATTGATCTTAGAAAAGGCATTTTTAGAGAGTGTAGATGATCACTTGCAGCCTATCGGTCAGTTAGTCACCCCAGAGGGTATGATCGTACAGATGGATGATGGTCGCAATATCTCTGACCGCGTTTTTGATATTATCAAAGATACTCATGGTAAGTATAAAGCGGGGGTTGGTAAAACAAGTAACATAATTGATTTTACAGAAAATTTTTTTAAAAATGTAGATGAGTTTGCTTTAACCTTTGATAAAGTTGGAGATGTATCTATTACTATAAAAAATCAAGCTTTTGATTTATATAAACAAGGCAAATGGAGGGAATTAGAAGACTTATTTAAAAAGAATAATTTAAACGGTAATTGGCCACCTGCCAATGGAGGATTTAATATTATTGATGACGTTTCAATAAAAGCAGGACAGAAATATGATAGATATAGTGGTAGTTTTGGAATAGATAAGAATGGGAATCCTATTTTAGGTGGAAGTTTTACTAGTCCCTTAAATAAAGGAACTCCTTATCAATTCTCCCAAAGAGCATTGAATAAACCTATAGGAGATTATGATTTTTATTATGAAATAGAGGTTTTGAAAGATCTACCATTCAAAGCTCAAAATGCAGATGTAATACCTTGGTTTGGTCAAAAAGGAGGGGCTAAACAATCCATGTGGAAACTACCAATTGATGAAACAACAGGCTATCCTAAAACTTGGAATAAGCTAGCTGACGAAGGTTACATTAAAATAACAATAAAAGAATCTCCTAGTGGTAAGTTTTCTGATTTGAAAAATTTAACCATACAAAAACTGAAAAGTGATCTTAATATTAAAACTAGTCTATTATCTAAATTAGGTAATGAAGCTGAAAGATTAGAAAATTGGTTTATTAAATATGCAGCCGATTTAGGAGAAGATACGAATAAATTATTAGATGATTTAGAAAGATTAATAGATGATAAATCTGTCATTAAAGTTATAGAAGATACTAAACAAAAGGGATTGAACATACAAATAACTAGAGCGGATAACACAAATGCTGTAGTATCGATCCAAAAAACATCACTTGATCACCCTTTACATAAAGGTAGATATATTACAGCAAAGTACCAACCTACATATAAACCGAGTGCAAATTCAAATTTTGATGTCCCTTTAAGTAAAAATGGAATAACTCCTGATTTTAAGGATACAAAGTATATACATCCGCTTAATAGAAATGTAGAGATTAGAATTGAAATGTCGGGAAAAACTCGTAATATGGATTTTACAAGAGCAAATGCTGAAATGAAAAAAATTCACCCAAACTTTAAGAAACGTCCAAAAGATGGTTATACTTGGCATCATATGGATGATTTTTATGTTGATCCAAATACAGGTAAAGCATATTGTACTATGCAACTTGTAAAAACTAATGTTCATGGAGCTAAAGGGATGAGACATAGTGGTTCTGTTGCACAAATGGAAAAATATACAGGAATTAAATACAGTAATTAATAATGAGAAAGTTAACGTTATCTAAGAACTTCCATCGATTTGAATATGACCTTTTAGAGGAAAAATTAAATACACGATTACCAAATGAACTTTTTGTGATATTAGAAAATTATTCTGGGTATGGTGTTGAAGAATCTAAATATTTTGATAAAAAGAATGAACTTATATGGATATTATCCTCTTTCTGTGATTTTTCTTATATGTATGATATGATTGATGAGTTGAAAGAAGAAAAGTTGTCAAAAAAACTACTCCCGTTTGCTATAGAAGAAGGAGACTGGTTGTTTTGCATTTCTTTAGAGGAAAATTTTCCTGTCTATATTTTTAAAACATCTGATTATTCTGGAGATGATGCAATTCAACTAATATCAGATTCATTAGAGAGTTTTATTGAAGGATTAGAAAGAAGTTCTGAATAAAGCATAGTATATCTTTACTATGAAAAGTTAATAATAAGAAAGAAAAGTCACGAGCTAAATTAGAAGAAATGAATGATTGTATTAAGCTTTTAAGGAATTAAAACCCAGTTGAGACAGTTCGAAATCTCTATTTCCTTTTAAAGGAAACTTACTAATTATTGGTAATTCGAAAAAGTTTTTGATGATTTTCAATAAGCTGAATCTGATAAGATTTAACTTTAAAATAATTAAAATGATATATAAAGCTACTGAGGAGATAGAATTAACAAAAGAAATTTTTTTAGAAAAAACGGAATTCATTAACGATGAATTAAAACCAAATGTAAAAATTTCTTTCAATTGTTGTAGTTGTTCACAAGGTATGTCTATAGAGATAATACCGTATCAGACAGGTTTTCCTTTTCAACAGATATATAAAAACAAATATCTTTCCAAAGAAGTTATTTTGAAAAACAAAATAGCTTCTGTAGCCTCTAGATGGGCAACTCACTTTGGTGAATATTTAGTGTACGATTTACCAACATTATATTTTATTCAAAAATGTACTAACTGTAATTCTAAGTATTTTATAGTTTTTGGGTTAGGAGAAAGTCAACCGAGTAAGTGGGTTTGTAAAATATCTTGCGTATGGAAAATAAACTAATATAAGTATATAAAATTTTAGTAGTTTTTATGCAGAAAGTTAGCAGAAGAAGCTAAGTACTTAGAAGGGCATATGGGAAATAAATCCATTATTATTACCTGATTTAATTAATTAGCGTTTACGCATTTACAGAAAAGAGGTTATTTATTCTATAAAAGATTAACCATTTAATCAATAAATGGAGAGGCTATAGCACCAATATTATATCGATTGATTTATAGATAATTGATTACAATTAATGAAAGTTTACGAAATAGGAATTGATGATAAAGTAAATTGGGAATGGAGAGTAATCCTACCTAAAAAAGAAGACTCTAGACTATGCGTTATACAGAGTTTGGATAATGATAAACCTATAAATATTGAAGGTGAAGACAGAATTAAAATGTTTTTAATTAGTGAACAATCTCAAATAAAAGAAAGAAAAGAGAAACCTTTTTGTTCTGATATGATTTATTGGACAAATGATATAACCCTTAATGCTGATTCTGCTTTAAATGGTTGTGTAATTAGTAAGAAATTAAAAGAATACATTCTAAGTTTTAATTTGCCTCAGAGTTATTTTTATCCATTAGAAATAACTCATAGTGAAACCAAGCAAGTGAATTATGACTATTTTTTATTTCAAGCAATCACTCCAATAAATACATTAACAGATTATTCAAAAAGTTATTATGAATACTCTCGTAGAAGGAGTAATGATATTTTGCAAACCAAGTATGGAGTATTTCAGCATTATCAAGAATATAGCCAAGAGAAAAAAAGATTAAGAAGACAAGAAGGGGTGAATCTTAATATTTCTAGGAGAGCCTTAATTAAAGATTTTGATATTGTATGGCAAGTAATCAATTATATTAGAATAAAAGAAACTGTCGCAAAAAAAATTGAGAATAAAGATTTTATTGGGTTGAAAATATCTGATTATAAAAACTTTGAAGTTCTTTACCCAGATGGGAATAATCTGTAAAATCAACATTGGGATATCTAGTATTATGACAGCGTAATAAAGTTATCGTTTATTATTAAGAAAAGGATTTACTCCCGAAGAATTAGAAAATGAGGAGCAAAGATTATAGCGAAAACGTATGCTAGAAAAGCTAGAAGAAAGACTCATGTGTCTTTTGTGTAAAAATAAATAATACATGGTGTTAGAGAAGTACAGAGACTAGTATTGTGTTTATAATAAATGAAAAATTTTGAATTATTAAGAAATGAAATAAAATTAATAGATGCCGTTGAAAACGAGTTAGGCATGATGTATCAAGAAATAGATGTTTCTCCTAAAAAGATGAGAGTTGTTAGGCATTTTCATGATCAAGTATTAGTTCCGATATACGAAGATTTGTATTGTGGTATTTTGAAATGGATTGAAAATTCAGAAATAAACGATTATGTTTTTATGCCTAACCTTATTGAAATAGGGCAAGATTTTATTATTAGGCATTGGTATGTCTATTACGTATCTATATATCGTTATTTTGATGAAAATGATGAAGACTATGTAGAACCACCAGAATTGTTTTATAAAATGAAAAATTTTATGGCTAAAGAATTTAAAGAAGCGTCAGGTAGCAGGGAGGGTGTCATTCAAAACATTTTAAGAAAGAGCTTATTAAAGCCTACAGCAAAAACTGTGTATGATAGTAGGTATATGAATAAATTTATTATTGTAGAACCAAAGATATCGTTAAAAGATTTAAATGATTGGAAGTTGGAAATGTAAGTGTTTGACTGGGTTTGGGATGAGGTGAAGTGTAGTTAAATGCAAAGTGAATAGTTTTACTAATATGAGCTAACTTTTTGCTTTTAAAAAAAATGATTATCAATCTATTTTGTAACAAAAATTCTTATGGCAGAGAGAAAATATAAATGGCATGAATCTGTAACATTAGGAGTATTATATTTTTTAGTAGGAGTAATGATTACATTTAATGGGTTTACAAAACTAACAAGTCATTTTGTACAGAACGGTCATATTAAAGGAGGGAGTACAAAAGCAAAAGGGGTAATAGCAATTATTTCTTTGATTGAGAATGGATGGTGGAAATATCTAATTATAGCAGTTTTCTTCTATTTAGCGTATGATTTTATAGGAAAAGGAATAAAAACTTTTAGATCATAGAAATTTTAACAAAATGAATAGTCAAAAAATCAAATCTTTAGAGCTATTAAAACTTTTAGCAAGTAGTAAACCTTCTATGAGTAAAGATTATTATTGTTGGAAGAAACTGAATGCTAATGATTTTAAGAGTTTTACATTAATAGGAGAGCTAGAGGTTGAAAATTGTATCGATACAGAATATAAGACATCTGAAAGTTATTGGTCTGAGAATTATCCCATTGCACTTGAATATTTTCCTAACTCAGGAAGTGATATTTATTTTGATAGCGAAAATTATTATCTAGTATATCAAGATTTTGGAGGACATGTTCCTGAAAAACGGTGTAGATTATTAAGATCAGATATAATTATTATCAAATAAACAAAATGGTCTGTAGATTTTGATTCAAAGAAATGATAAAAAATATAATAAAATTCCTAAATCTTTAAGAGAAAGAAGGGGGCAAAGGGCTATAATAACAGTATGGTTTGGTATTTTACCTTTATTCATAGGGGGAATAGGTATATACAATTTTTTTACCAAAAAAGAACAGGTTTTTTCAGGGCAGCCAGATACTGTTTTTTATAAGACAGAATGTGGAGATAATATTGTTCATAATGATTGTCTTTTTTTTGTTATTAATGGCGATACTATTAGAGCTTTACTTTCTGATAGTGAGTTAGAAAGGTATTTTAGTTTGATTTCTTTTTCAGACAATATTTTAAAAAAAGAGCTAAAAGGTATACCTGATTATGATAAGTCAAGAATCAAATTAGCAAAACAAAAAGATAAACAAAGAAAACTTTTAGAGATTCAGAATCATATTACTTTAGTTAAACTAAAATATGTAAATCATGTTGTGAAATCACTACAAATAAATGGCAAACAAATAATTTCATATAAAAGTGCTTTTTTGTGGGGGAGTATATTAATTATTATTGGGGTTTTATGGATTGTAGCTCATTTATATTTCTTTATAAAAGACCCTTATGATGTTTATAATAAATGAAAAATTTTGAATTATTAAGAAATGGATAGATACCGTTGAAAACGAGTTAGATGTGATTAACAAAAACAACATGATAGTACTACAAATTATTTTTGAGTATGTAAAGAGCTTAGTCTTTTCTATTCTCTTTTTTCTACTATCATATCACACATTTGTTAATTATAAGGACAGAGGATTTAATCAAATAGATAGACCACTGAGTCAAGGAGAAAGGGGAGAGCTACTTTTTTCATCTTTAGTAGCTATTACTCCAGGAGGGAAATATACCTATGGAGTTGTTTTTGGTTGTATAGGAATATTTTTATTGGTACTACAGACTAAAAAAATGATGACAAAAATTAAATCAAAAGATGATAAAAGACCTAATGCTGATGTAAAAAAGAATACACAAATAACAAATGATGTTCAAGAGATTGATAAAGAGCAAATCAGAAAAGAAATTCGAAAATCGGATATGAAAATAAAACGAAGATTTTAAGAATAAAATCAAGAATATATCAACACAAAAAAAAGAACTTTAATTTAAGTAAACATGAAAAAAAATCAATTAATATACACTTTCATTGCATTGGTTCTATTAGTTACTAGTTGTAGCGACGATGATCAAGACACTTCTAAAGAATTTCGATTTCTGGAATTCACACATGATGTAGTACTCCCTTCTTTAAGCAGTAGAGAAATTACTTTTCATGCAATAGATTTTGATACAAACATTAATAATTGGGAATTAAGCCTTAGTGATGGCACGAAAGAAATACCTGCAACACTTACAAAAGTAGAAAAAACAAGATTTGGATGGACAGGCGTCACTAGTAGATTGCAACTTATTTATGTAGAAATACCAGCATTGGGTATTGGAGACTATACATTAACGATTAAGAATAATAGAACAGATCAGCTATATTCAGACATTTTTTTGATAAGAAGTGAACGCTTTACTAGCATAACGTCGCCTGTTATAGCTTCCTATAGTTTAGGAGATACTTCGGGTGTAGTTCAGGATCATCTCTATTTCCAGAATTTACAATATGCAGTTGATGAAGGAATTGTATTGAATGGAATCCAGCGAGTACTATTAGAAACTAAAGAAACCCTAAATACGACGACACTAACACATGAGGTTATAGAAGGAAATAAGGAGCTACGATTCACTATTCCATTAGATACAGCTGTAGGTTCTTACTATCTAGCTATAGAGTATAACAATGGGTTACGAACTTATTTTGCAAAGGATATTACTGTTGTAGAACAGCAACTACCTGTTCTTGAATCAGTGAATAAAGAAAATTTTGTAGAAGGAGATACATTACAGCTTAAGGGGAAAAATTTTAGGTATCGAGTAGATGGGACTTTATTACCTACGAATGGTCTAAATACTGTAGCAGTAGATACCGAACTTGTTTTTAGAGATCGCAATCGAGATTTTAGATATACATTTTTGGGTTTTAAGGAAGCAGAAAATTTTGAAGATATTAATGCACAAGGAACAGAACTGATTTTTAAAATACCAAACAAAGTGGATAGTTTTATGTTTACAGATGATGACGAAACATATTTTGAAGGAGAGGTGTTTGTTCGCTCAGCGGGCTATGAGAGTGAACCATTACCTATTAGAATAGAATATTAATTAAAAAGGTGTAGACCACTTCGAAGAAAATATCTATGGTCAGTAACTAGATAGTTATGCTTTTTACGTAGATATACATAAATCCAATTTTTTATCAATTATGAATTTACAAACAACAATGAAAAAAACATTTTTAACTGCTATTGTATTACTAGGAGCATTCACTATCTCATGTAGTGATGACGATGATTCTAATACAGATTCAGGTACTGAAACAGGCACTGAACAAGATGCAATTATAGGTACTTGGACATTTACTCAAAACCTTGTAGACGGTAAAGAGGGAGATGCCTTAGACGATTGCGATAAGAAAACAAATTATGTGTTTAAAAGCGATAATTCGTCTGAGGATAATTTTTACGAAAGCACTACAAGCGGCTCTGATTGTGAAACTGAAAAAGCTACTGGAACTTGGAAAAAAAATAGCGATACTAGTTATACAGGAACATATACTGATGATATAGAAACTTATAATGTGTCTTTTAAACTATCAGAAGGGAAACTGATTGTAGAAGATGAGGAACAAGGGAAAATTACAGCTATGGTGTTTACAAAGTCATAAAGCTCTTAATGAAGGGGATTAAACTTTTTGGAATTTTTGAGTTTTGTAGTGCTGCTATGCAACAATAAAATACTGCATTTGGTCACAAAATCTTGGATTTTCGCCGAAATCAAAAAAAAGCTTAAACCCACTTTGATGAAACCGATGTTCACTACTGAGATAGTGAACATCGATTTTATAGTAATTGGAAAAAAATTAGATATTGAATAGATTTATACTATTTTTCTTTATTTGCATATCTTACCTCAGTTATTCTCAGAACATCAATGTCGAAACTATAGGCAAGGCGAAACCCTTGAAGATAAGTGGTTCAGTGTCTGCTAATGGCGTGTTTTATGAATCAAATGAGCAAACTAATCGTGAGCCATTTACTTATTTTTTACGCGGTCGTCTGAATGTGAGTATATATGGGTTCGGAATGCCTATATCTTATAGTTTTACGAATCAGGGAGAAAACTTAGATTATGCACTACCTTTTAATTTTAATCGGTTGAGTCTACACCCTACCTATAAGTGGGTTGCTGCGCATATTGGAGATGTAGCAATGACGTTTTCGCCATATACGCTCAATGGACATCAGTTTACAGGAGGAGGAGTAGACCTCACTCCCCCAGGTGTTTTTAAAATAAGTGCTATGGGAGGTCGTTTACTCAAAGCTACACCAGATGATGAGGATGCGCGAACTGTGCCTGCTTTTGATCGTATGGGGTATGGACTAAAAGCAGCAGTAGAAAAAAAGAAATTTACAATAGAAATAATCGGTTTTTATGCCAAAGATAATTTAACCTCTATAGACTCGATCCCTGAAGCCAAAGGCGTATTACCTAAAGAAAATCTAGTACTCAGTCTAAATGGAGAGGTTAAGTTAAATAAAGAATTTACTTTAGCTGTAGAATATGCTACAACAGCTATTACTCAAGATATTCGAGCGGCAGATAGTGATGATAATAGAGAGGGTATTACAGGACTGATATTTAATAATAAGCTATCCACAGAGTTTTATAATGCTTTGCGTACTGATTTAAAATATACAGTCGGTAGAACTTCTGTAGGGGTGGGGTATGAAAGGATTGATCCAGGTTATGAAACTTTAGGAGCTTATTTTTTTAATAATGATTTTGAAAATATAACTCTTAATGCAGCCAACTCTTTTTTTAATGATACATTTACTATGTCTATGAATTTAGGCTATCAACGAGATGATCTCCAAAATACAAAAGCTAATGCTACCAATCGTTTTATAGGTGCAATTAATCTAGCATATACTGCATCAGAAAAATTAAGTTTTACAGCAGAATACTCAAATTTTCAAACATTTACTAATGTTAAGCCTAATCAATTCGATATTATCAATGACGATAATCTTTTGGATAATGAAATAGAAAATTTAGATTTTAAGCAGCTTTCTCAAAATGCAAACTTAGGTATAAATTACATCCTCACTCAAAAAGAAAACCAACAACAAAACCTAGCTTTTAATTACTCATTAAATGATGTAGCTAATGAACAGGGAGGTATTGTACGTATAGGGGATGCTTCTACTTTTCATAATATAGGTGTTAATCATACAATTACACTGCCTAAAAAAGATTGGGATGTCAATACAGGTATCAATGCTACGTATAATACAATTGGTACAGAAGATGCTTTTACATGGGGACCTTCTTTTAGTATTGGTAAACGTTTTTTGGATAAAACTTTTACCACACGTGCTGGTGTTTCTTATAACGAATCTCAAAACATTACCAGTACCACTAGAGTTACTAATGGGCGTCTCAATCTTACATATGTTCTTAAAGAAAAGCATAACTTTAGTCTTAGTGCCATTCAGTTATTTCGTTCAGTAACTACTAATAGTACAAATGTCAGTGAGCTTACTGCTACTTTTGGTTATAATTATGCCTTTGGAGTAAAAAAGCCAAAGCTACAACGAAAAGAAAAAAAGAAACGCACTAGCATTTCGAATGATTCTATACGAATACATTATAAAAAATATAATTATGAAGGTGTGCCTAAAGAAATCACACCTCAATTAATAGCGCTGCCAGAGCAACAAGAATTTTCAATTCTAATTAAAGATCAGCAGCAGTTAAAAGAGTTGGAGAAGCAATTGGTTGAAACACAAGAAAAAGACAAAAGAGTGTATAAAGAAATTGCAATTACTTATCTCAAGTCTTTAGAAGTGTATACTGATTTTAGCTCATTCTATAATGATAAGTTATATCAGGCTTATTTACAATTGCTGAGTGAGGCAAATGCTATCGATAGACAATTACGTTATGAGCTTAATGTGATTAGTGGAAAACTGAATAGCACAGCAGAAAAAGCAACTGAGGATTTAGAACGACAAGCAATACTTATTAAGCGGTATGATGCCCATACCCAGTTATTAACTTCGCTAGAGGAGTGGGGTATTACTCCCGAAACAATTGCTAATTCGCAAGATCAGTTTAAAACACTCAAAAAGCGCCATGCGAAAAAGGTTTTTGAAATGTATACTAATGAAGTAGCGGAATCAAAAATCATAAAATACCTAGAAATACGATTAGCCGATATTTTTCATAAGGTATTGAAGGATTAGTAAATGTTATTAATTCGTAGTGCAATAATATTGTTATTTAGGGGTGGGGAATTTTCAGTATTTAAAATATGGCGTTTATAATTTGAATGCTCCGTTCTTATCTCAAAATTAAAACCTTAATGTAGAGCTTTATTCGTAGTAATGAAATTTTTCTAATTTTGCTTCTGCTAAATCTTTAGGTAAATATTTCAACCATTTTGCTAAACCTTCGATTTGAGGAACGGTTAGATTACATTTTTTATATAAGTGTTCTTTTAGACTTTTGATATATTTAATTCCAGCATCATTATTATTCTTTTCTAAACAAACTAATGTTCTACCTAATATATATTCATAAGCATAACAAGTGGAAAGGTTTTTTAATGACAGATTTTTACCTGAAAGTTTTTTTTCGATATTTAAGATATGATTTACAGCATCTTGAGTCAAATCATGTGTTTCTTTATACGTGTTATAGTATTTTTTGAGCACATCGAAAGATAAAGGTTTATTGTAATATCTGAATTCAGATAGTTTTTCTTCCCTTAAGAGTATATATGTTAAAGCTTTGGACTTGTTTAAATTATTCCTAGTTGATGCCAATTCTATATTAGTTTTTGAGCTAACGGATGATGAGCCTTCTCGTCTAGAAATTAATGACTTCGTAAAATCAGGAATTTGACTTAAATCTGTATTTGAGTTTTCTTGTGCGCATTGTTTACCTCCATAGACAATTTCTCCATTAGGTTTTAGCAAAAAATAAGCAGTACCAGATGATAACTTTCTTCCTTTACCACAAAATGATATTGTATTTTCATTTACGAAATCCTTTTTAATCACTTTTATTTTTTGCTCTGTAGTTTTCATAAGATATGATCTTCTTTTAATTCAAGAGTGTGAAACAATATACGACTTAACTTTGGTATTTATCAGTAATTTTTAGATCGTGGTTTATGCAACTCTGCTGATGCTATGACGAGATGTTTATTTTGCGTTAGGGATAGTAGAGGAAATCCCGCAGTACCGACCTTTAGGAGGGGCGAGGAATTGGAACGGATAGCCCGACCCCTTGTGGTAACGCCCCTATAATAATCAATCTTTTTGTGCTTTAGTAGGGGGTATACGGGTTATTCTGTCGTATAGATCGATACCAGATTTCATGGTGTTTAGCATTAAGTGTACAGTGATGAGTATTTTTAGAAAAGAGGTGCTACTTTTAGTGCCTGAGTTATTGGAATGGTTCATTTTTTTTGGGTTTGATTAACAATTAGCTAGTGTCTATATGCGTCTCTGAGCTTTTTGGTAGCAAGGACTACGGCTGCATACTCTTTGATAATAAATTTAGAGATAAAGAGTACCCCGTATACTGTGCCTACTATGGCAATTCCTTTTATCACGGGGTTCTTTAATAATTCTTTGGGATGTTGTTTCATCGCTTTTTGCGCTATTTCTTTAGAGGATAGTTTACGCTGTAAAGGGGTCTTTTTGTAGGTTCTTCTGTTCATATTCTTTATGGTTTGTATACTGCTACTTCTCCTTAGCGAAAAGATAGCTAGCTCCTAGTAATGAGCTAATGGTTTAGTGATCTGATACGGATTTTTTAGGGTGTACTTGCTGTTTCTTGCTATAGTGCTGAAAAAGATTCAGTAGCAGTAAACAACTGACACTAATGCCTAGTGACCAGATGATGTTTTTTAGCCTTTGGTTCTGTACTAAGAGGTGATTCTTATGAGAAATCGTTTCTGTAAGCTCTCTAGGAATGTCCTTTATCAACTCTAATTTATAGCAGTCTATAATGTTGGTGTGTTTCATGGTAGGTAGGGCTTATGGGATGGTGATTAAGAGCATATCGTCTTGGATAGGTACTAGGGCATACTCGTATATACAGCTCCATAGCTTATTGTCTTTTTCTATCTTATGGGTACTGATCCCAAAATGAAAACCTGCTCCTAGCAAAAAGTCGCGAGATTTGATGACTTCTTTTTTAGTGCCTAACAGCTTTTTTAGAATGGTTCTATTGGTGTCTAGGGTGCGGTCGATCTCTGCCTTGGCTCTCCTTTTTTGTCTTGCCTTTAGATTGTTATACCGTATTTGGTTTTGTCTATTGGCAAATTTCTGGTCGCTACGGGATGGTGTAAAAAGTTCTCCTGTTAAAAGGTCTTGTATTTCTTCCATATTTTCTATTTATAATACGTTCGGCTGATAAAAATAGGGGTAATGACTCATGGATTATGCGATGTGAAACCAAATTAATCTAAGTTAATACTGTTTGCTGTAGGTAGTGAAGCCTAGAGAATAGATAGTGGAAAGCTGAAATGAGGGCATATAAGGTATTTCCAGTTTCCAACGTTTTTAAGACTCTGTAAATCAGAATAATGCTGTTTTGTGAAATTAATAGCAGTATTTCCAGTTTCCAACGTATAGGTATTGGTCATTATAGGGGTGTGTAAACATAGTTTCTAATCTGTTGATTGATAAAAAAATCCAAATTAATGCAAATCATGTTACATCGTATTTAGATAGGATGCATATGATATTGGATACAATATGCATGCATATACTTTGACTTTATATGAGATAGTTGTCAACTTGGGTTTAGGTATTTTGAGGTGTCCTAAACCTACATGATACTGAGCAAATGACACGTTGGAAATAAGAAAAGTAGGTATTTGTTTTCTAGAAACATTATTAATTGTATTTCAGTGGGTTATAAACGTTGGAAACCAGAAAAGCTATATATGCGGGTATTTCTAGTTTCCAACGTTAATGAATTAGACATTTTTCTGTTTTTGAGGTTGCTTTCTTTGTATGGGGCTAAGGCAATAAAATACTTCTTTGCCTTCTTTTTTCTTTTCTAGTACCGAGGAAACGCCTTTGCCATTAAGAATAGGGATTCTCTTATCGATGCATTCTTGTAAACGTTCGCGTATGGTTCGCTCACTGCAATCAAAATGGGCTGTGAGTTCTTCTACCAAGGTTCTGCTTTGAATAGCTCCTCTTAGTAGGCGTGAAACTTGCTGCTGGATTTCGAAAAGATCAGCTTTTGTTCTTCTTGATCTTGCTGCGTTATCGATCAGGTCTGCATCTGCTTCTACCAGTTCATTTGCTTGCTCGCAATAATGGATATGAAAAGTTTCGGGGCGTTTACCACCTCTAAATTTTAGGACATTCAGCATGATTAAATCGGTTGGTTTTTTATGATTGTCTTTCTCAAACCCTATCTGTATTACAGTACTGGCTTTATTGATGAGTTCTGTACCGAGATGTCCTCTGGCTTTATCAGTACTACCTGGGTTTTCGTGAATCAGTGCTAAGAAGGTGACGTCTTGTGAATTGATACTGTCATTCATCAAATCGATGAGTTGCATGCTATCACTTGATCTATTAAAATCTTGTATACAATCGGTGATGACATCTAGAATGATCATTACGTGTCCTGAGTAGCGTTTTTTTACATGCTGTATATAGTCTGTAAGTGCAGAAAAACGATCTTTTCTAGGAATCTGTAATAGCGAAATGTAATCAAAATCTCTAGGGGTGTCTTCTCTTTGATACCCCGCCTTAGTGAGTATTTGCTGTAATGCAAATGGGAACTGCTCGGTAAGGTTACGCTCGGTATCTACATAACAGATACTGATGGGTAGTTGTTTACTTTTCCTAAAATGCAATAACTCATTATGACATGCTTCTTTTTTGATAAAAGCACTACAGATGATTTCTGCTAGTCTGCTTTTGTGTACTCCTGCCTTTCCTTGTATAATATTAATCGTTCGGGGATATATAATGCCTGTATCTTTATGGAATAGCAAGGGAGGGACTTTATGAATTGGTTTTGCTTTACGCGCTGTAAGTGCCTTTTGGGTTTTTAATAATAGTGGGATGTAGTTATTTTCTGAGGCTATTGTTTTTGGTGCTTCTAACTGCATTTCTGGAACTGCTTTGGGCATTTCTATCTGTACTTCGGCATCTTCTAATTGATAACCGAGTGCATAGAAGTCCGAAATGTCTTTTCCTTTGCTTGCTTGTATTTTTTCTGGGAGTATCATACGCTGTAAATGGAACTGCTGTGCCAGTTTTGTGGATTGTACAATCCCTATTTGGTCTATATCATACAACACGATGACTTGCTGAAACCGAGCTTTTAAATCATCGATAATCTTTGGAGGTGGATTTGCTGTTTCGCTATTAAAACAAATTGCGGCTTCATCCCGTGCATATAAGGAAAGTACATCTTTTTCTCCACCTGTAATGAATACGCGAGTTCCTGTTTTGGGCAGTTGCTTATAACCAAAAATATAGGTTTCTGGTTTGTTGCCTAGCCATGAGAAACGATAGCGAGTGGCATGCGGGCAATAGATTTTATAACAATTATTAGAAGCCTTGTAGGCATATATGGGATGCTGTACCGTAGCCGTATTCGTTATAGGCTTCGGTGTATTTAATCGGCTATAGGTTTCGACAGCATATACTCCAAAATGTTTGAGTACGCTATCCGTAATGCCGTATTGCGACCAATATGCTAGTTCAGTCTGATGCCAATGCTTTTTTAATTGAATGGTAAAATCTACTTGTGGAGTATCATTTGTGAGCTGTAAGGAAAAATCTTGATTAATGATATGCAGTGCTTCTTTAAAGCTACACTGTTTTAACCGCATCACTAAATCAAAAATACTTCCTTCATCGCCAGTAGCAAAGTCTTTGAACCTCCAATGATCCTTACTCCCTTTTACTTGGTATATATTAAATGAGGGTGTTTTTTGCTTCTTAGGTAGAAAGGGATTACTAATGTGTTTTCCTTTTTGTAGCACGCCTTTATTGTGATACGGCTGTAAATAATAATTAAAAACATCTTGCAGCGCTATTTTATTCAAGATGTTTTCTTTGGTGACTATATTTGGATTCATCGATTTAATACTAAAGTGTAAGGATGCCTAGATGGGTATCATCGCCACGGGATTAGGCATCCTATGTATTATTTGTTGGACTGTTTATGACGTTTTAACTCTTGATTGACTTCATCGATATGATAGTATTTTTTACTACCGTACACGTATGGGGTCAGTCGTAGTGTTCCGTTTTTTTGCCACCTCCATATCGTTACATAAGAAATAGGAGGGTTAAATAGCTTTCTAATCTCGCTTAGGCTATAATAATCCGCATCTGGATTGATCAGCTCTGTTTCTGTTTTGATATAGGCTTTCATCGGCTTCTCCTTTTGGGTAAGTACTCTGTAATGTCCACATCTTGCTCTTTGGGCTTGCCCTCACGAATCCACTGTATCAGTTCTTTTTTAGAAAAAGTGAGTGGTTTCCCTCTGGAGAGTACAGGAATCTCATATTTACTAACCTTAGAATATAAAGTTGGTTTGCTATAGCCTGTAACTATACAAGCCTCATCGATAAAGATAATATCCTGATCAGGTTTTGGTGTCAAGGATTCTTGGTGATTTGCCAATAACTCCTGTAACTCCTTTCGGATAATTTTTTGGCTTATTTCTATATACTCTGCAACTGTAAGAGTATATAGAGGTTTTGATGATTCACTACTCATTATTATGATTTTTATAATTGATAATGAGCATTGCGCAATGCTTTTGTTTACTTAGATATCTGCTACAAAACAACATAACAAATCAAAGTATTGCAAAAAGGAAAGTACTTAGCGCAGAGTGTTTTTTGATTTGTTTTTTATTGGAGTTCTATGTTTATCGTGGAAAGGAATCATCTAGCCTAGATGAAAAGATAAGACTCTGCGCTGAGTGTTTATGTATATCTAACCGTAGTAGAATACTAATTTATCTATCAATTAATTTTTCTTAGGTTTTATTGATCCACACAAAAAATAAATCCTAATTCTTGTAAAGTTATAAGAATTAGGATTTTGTTTTGTTTTTAAGATTTTTTAGTGCAGTATTTTGGTTATGCACTTGATTTTTCTAATTTTCTTTTTTTCATTTCTAAGCTTTCTCTATACTCTAATGCTTCAGCTTTCATTGTCCAGTGTGTATCTAAATCAAACGTGTCAACTTTTGCTTTGATTTCGCTGATTGGAATTGAGAAGAATTCTTTTCTGTAATTCACTTTATTGACTCTTTCTGAATTAAAAGTTTCATGTAGCTCTTTTTCTAATTTTGGTGCATCTTCTGAATGAATCATAGCATGAACGTCAAAAGTAAATGGAACTGATGCGTCACCTAATTCTTTTACTCTATCTAACGGCTCTAATCTTCTGGTAAGCCCTATTTTGAATACATTTTCCCCAAAAGAACCAACATTTGAAATTATGTATACATGACCTCTTTTGGTTTGTTGAGCCATAGACATAGCTCTTTGCCCTTTCTCTTCTGCAATTAATAACTTCTGTCTTATTTCTTCTAATTCTTTTTCAAATTTCGCTTTATCTTCATCTGCAACTTTTAATAGTTTAGCTTCAATTTCTTTTCTTGCTTTTTCAAGCATTCTTTCTTCTTTTTCTACTTCTTTTCTAGCTCTTTCGAAATCTCGTCTTGCTTTTTCTTCTTCTCGAATAGCTTCTCTGATGGCTCTTTGCTCTTCTAAATCACGTTTTTTTATTTCGTGTACAGTAACAGCTAATTTTAATTGTTCTAGAATTACATCAAAATATCTATTTGTAATTCGAGTATTCCTAAATGCCTTTCCATTATGATTAACTAAATGAAAAGCATCTTTTAATGATTGTAGAAGTTTACCATAATTATCGTGCTTAACTTTAGACATAATGGTATCTACTTTTCCGTTAAATGCATCTAGAACAAATTCGATAGCAGTAGATTTTCGATGATGTTCAACATAATCACATTCTGCAACTTCATTATTTTTAATCATTGATTTTATAAGTAATCTTACTTGGGCAAGTTCTTGTCCAGCTTCCTTATGATTATACTCCTCTGCTAAATCATCTAAAACAGAGTGGTTTGGTATTAAGTATTCATCACCATATCCTTTTATTATATTTTTCATTGCTTTTACAGTTTTTTGATACTGTTCAGCGTTTTCTTTGGCATCCCAAGCTTCTCCTGCTATATCTTTTGCCTTTCTGTTAGCATCATTTTCAATTTTTGAGGCAATTTTATGTGCATTTTCTAGCACTATTTCAGCTTTATTTTTGATTTCAACAGCCTTTTCTCTAGCTTCTTTTTTTATTGTGTTTGCTTCTTTTTTTGAAGTTTCAATTACCTGCTCAATTTCATTTGTGATTCTTGTTAATTCTGCTTCAATATTCTTGATTGGCTCATATTTTTTTAAGTAATCAGTAGCTTCTTTATAAATAGAAAAATCGCTTTTTTCTTTTTCTAATTTTTGATTCAATGCAGAAATGTCTTTAGCCATTTCATTATTCTTCTTTTGTTTTGAAGAATTTTTTGTCAATAAAACAATTATAATTATTATACAAATTATTAGTAAGAATGTCATTTTCTATTTCGTTATTTTAATTCTACTTTTTAAAATAGAGAGGTTTATAATTTTCTTCTATTTCGGAATGGCAAAATAAAATAAAAAGACTGTTTTTTCCCTTGTTTTTTTGATTTAATCACATTTGATTTTACAACTAATTTTTGTTGAGCGGGTTGCATACGTCGCTAAATAAATTTGAGAATACTGCTTTGTGTTATTTTTAAGTATAAGCAGTGGAGTGTTAGATTCCACTGAGTATTGTTTCCAGATGTTTTTTGCGATCAAGTTTAATTCCAGAAGCGTTACGCAATTGGGACTCGGTAAATTCGCCTCTATGTTGTTTCATAAAACATTTTGTCGTTATGACCCATATGTCTTTGTCGAGATTAACGATCTTTTTAGAATCATATACCAAATATTTTAGAAACCACTGAAGTTCTTTATTTGTGCCTGTCCACGTGATTCTATTTTTAGCTTTAATAGGTTGAGATTTAAAGATGTTTTTGAAGTTTTCAAATGAAGTGTTTTTGCATATGAATTCTTCTTTCTTTAAGGCAGACCATACGTCCATAAAATTTACAATATGTTCTTTGATATACTTTGGATTCTGTTGAAGTTCTTTTAGAAGTAAAGTATTATAACTAGTACTCTGTTTTCTGACTGTATTTTGGGGGGCTTTTCGTTTTGTTTTTAAAAGGATATTCTTGCGATATTTCTTGACTATTTTAGTAAGTCCTTTATTAAAAAAAGTGTTTTTATACTGAAGTAAAATTAACTCTAGAAATTCTTCGTACCGTTCTTTATTTCCATTAAAAGAATGGGTTAAATGGTATTCTAAAAATCCAAATGTATACTTCATTCTTATTTGATATTGTCTTAATTTAAGAGCAAACCAATAATCGAAATCGGTATGATTTACTGTAATGGTCATGTTGTCTATTTTGGTATATCCATCCGATTCAGAAGGGTTTGTTGCTTTTATAAGTTTGATTTCTAATTTTTCGACAAGTTGAGAAATAATTTTGAGGGTTTGTTGCTGGTTATATTCCGTTGGTTCTAGGAAATAGCAGTCAGTCTCAAAGTCAAATATGTGATTGGTGTGTATATCAAGATGATTAAAATAAGTTTTCATAGGTGAAATTTTTGGTTTGATGAATGATGAAAAAATAAAAGCCTGTTTCTTATAAAATCATAAGAAACAGGCTTTTTGCAATGTGCTAGCATGCTTAAGAATAAGGTTACAATCCTCTTCTAAAAAGTTCGATATTTGTCCTGATTGGAGTACAAGACGGGATGACTTCTTATTTTTTGAAGTGATCCCTTTTTTATTTGATAAATAATTGATTGATAATGAAGAAATTACCTCGAATAATGAATTAACGCGTTTGGTTCGATACAGGTCATTTTTATGG
>CANMMM010000029.1 GCA_947498935.1 uncultured Aquimarina sp.
ATTTTTAACTAATTTTAGATGGAAACTAGTAAAATGGTTAGATTTATTACGTGCTTAATTTATTTAGGACAGGATTGATTTTAAACATTTTTAGATTCTTTTTCAATAGGCTAATTATTATTATGCATTTTCGATTTTGGAGTATGCATAAAGGGCTTTAATTTTCTTTTTGATATACCCCCCGCTCGTACAAGCGTGTTTACTTGTGCCAGTATGAGCAAGAAATAACAAAACCATCCTTTGAGATGGTTTTTAGTTTTTATAAAGCTTTTAATTTAGAAGCCTTTACCAGGTTATCAATAAGGTAGAACAGGTGGTTTTTATCTTCTTCGGGCAGGCCTTCAATATCATTGATACGTTTAAGGTATGTGGTTGCATAATAGTTGATTATCTTTAAAGTGGTAAACTCCCCAAAGAATTGTTAAAAATAATAGTAGGGTTTTAAAGCCTGATATTGTTTATAGTATTGTAAAAATCGATAGCATCTTTTTTTCAAGGAATAGGCCAATGTATATAAAAATTTTATAGCATTAAGGGTATTGTAATATTGGTAATAAAGTGGTGTTATAAGATGTTATAAATATCAAATTAGTAAAGAAAAGATTGTTTTTGTTGATGAAGTTTAAAAAAACAAGTCAAACTAACTAGTTAAAAAGATGTAGAAATGTATGAAAATAGATACTTTTGCAGGCTTATTTAAGGATTGAAGAAGTATATCTTTTTTTGATACCAGAGAAAAGAAAATAAAGAGGAGTTCGGTGATCAAAATGACAATACTCAAAAAATATAAGATTATTTTAAAAGCAGATTATAAAAAGGTGCAATTACCTTTATTAAATAATTTTTTAGAGGATATGACCAAAACAAGAACACATGTTCTTTTATACGCCAAACCACTCATGTTGCTAGTAGCAATGTGTTTTGCAGGTTTGATCCCTACTTTTGGGCAGATTGTAGTAGATGATACCAAGTTTACGGTAGAAGAATTGATAAAAGATATACTCATTAATAGCTCATGTGCTAGGGTAGAAAACATTCAGTCTCGTACAGGAACAGATTTTGGATTTAATGGAATAGGATATTTTGAAGCGAATGGGTCAGATTTTGAAATAGATGAAGGGATCATTCTTAGTACAGGAAGCGCTACAAGTGCTATGGGACCTAATGGATCAGAACCCTTATCAGAAGGGGGAGGGATTGCTTGGTTAGGAGATTCTGATTTGCAAACCATTACCAATACATCAGACCTATCCAATGCTACTTATATAGAATTTGATTTTGTTCCTTTTGGAGATTTTATCAGTTTCGACTTTCTGTTTGCTTCCGAAGAATACACAGGCACATTTCCTTGCGAATTTTCAGATGTATTTGCTTTTATTTTAACAGATGCAGCGGGAAACGCTACCAATCTAGCGGTAGTACCAGGAACAAATCCTCCAGTACCTATTAAAGTGACTACAGTACATCCTGGTATCGATTTAAACAATGATGGAGATTATTCTGACATCGTATTTGATGTACCCGAATGTGAACCTCAGAACTCTACCTTTTTTAACAAACAAATTCCTGCAGCTACAGCTTCAGCAATTGATTTTAATGGGTATACCAAAGTACTTACGGCATCTAGTAGTGTAACTCCAAATACTCAGTATACGATCAAGCTAGTCATAGCAGATGCACGAGACGGACAATATGACTCTGCTGTGTTTCTAAAAGCAGGAAGTTTTGATCTAGGAGGAGATTTAGGAGAAGACAAAATACTAGCCAATGGTACACCAGGCTGTATGGCGAGTAGCGTAACCTTAGATGCTACTATTGGTAATATGGCTACCTATACTTGGACCAAAGATGGACAACCATTAACCACAGCCGATGGTACCACTGCGATGAATGGAGGAGCGCAATTAGAAGTCACACAAGAAGGTATGTATGCAGTAGAAGTAGCCTTGGATAGTGGATGTATAGCGACCGATAGCATTGTTGTAGAGTTTATTCCGGCTCCCATCATACAAGGAGCTCCTCTAAATCTAACGACTTGCGATACCAATAGCGATGGCAGTGCACTATTTGATTTAACACAGAATACACCCATTGTCATGGGAACGCAGAGTGCTGCTTTTTCTGTCACCTATCATCTAACCAAAGAAGATGCAGAAAACTATACAGGGAGTAGTACAGACGCTATTATCGCCAACCCTAATAGTTTTGAAAATTCAGTACAAAGTCAAGAAGTCTGGCTGCGCATCGCAGAACCTAATCAGCTCTGTTATCAAGTAGTCTCTTTTCGATTACTAACATTCAGTATTATTTCTATACCTGCCCCTGATAATTTAGTGGTCTGTGATGATGCTATTGATGGCGATGATACCAATGGAAGTATCACATTTGACTTAGCAGCACAACAAGCATCCATTATCGCAGGAATAGATGCTTCTCTGTACAATGTGTCATTACATGAGACGATAGACGAAGCCACCCAAGGAATAGCAGGAACAGCATTACCAGATAATTATGCTAATAGAGTAAATCCACAAACCATATATGTACGAATTGAAAACAAGAAAAAACCAAGCTGTTTCTCCACCAGTACTTTTCAGTTAATAGTACACGCGTTACCCACAATAGAAAACACCGTTACAATCACGCAATGTGATATAGATACCGATGGCATTACAGATTTTAATCTTACAGAAGCCAATACTCTGTTGTCGACCAATGCCAATGCAGAAACATTTACCTATTATACCACAGAAAATGCAGCTATGAATCAGGTAGCAGCAGAAGAGATACAGACCCCACAGCAATATTCTAATGCAGGCAATACAGCTAATGAAGTTTATGTACGCGTAACCAATACAGAAGGATGTTTTAGAGTTGCAGAGGTACAACTAAAAGCAATGACCACTCAGATTCCTAATACTTTTGGAGTAACACTTACTGTATGCGAATCCAATACACCAGACGATGACCCTACAGATGGGATTGCTACCTTTGATCTAACTACAGTAGATAGTCAATTATTGGCATTATTTGCAGTATCAAGTGATTTACGTATTAGTTATTATCAAAACGAAGCAGACGCCCTATCAGAACAAAATAAGATCCTCAATCCTACAGCATATCGAAATACCACTGCTCCAGAGATGCAAGAATTATATGTACGTGTAGAAAATGGCGTAGAAAACGCATGTGTAGGTCTAGGAAAACATGTAACACTAGAGGTACAGCCAGAATTACCCCTTAGTTTCGAGGAAGATTTTGTGCTCTGTTTAGATGCATCTGGCACGGCCATCAATCTGCAACCCACCGCTGCCATTACTACAGATGTAGATGAGACTACACATACCTTTCAGTGGTTTGTAGGAGACACCACTGACCCCACGAATCAGATACCCGATGAAACAGCCTCTTTTTTTACTCCCGAAGTAGCAGGTATGTACACCGTATTAGTAACCAATATAGCGACTACTTGTACACAAACAGCCACCGCTACAGTCATAGAATCCTATGCACCACAAAACGTTACTGCCGAATTAGTTTCTGGAGCATTCTCGGACAATGCTACCGTCGTAGTATCGACTACACCAGCAATAGGAATGTATGAATATCGATTAGATAATGGCGATTGGCAAAATTCTAATACCTTTACACGAGTATTCAGAGGAGAGCACACCGTGTATGTTCGCGACTTACAGATGTGTGATCAGATAGCTACAGATGTAGCCTTTATCGTTGATTATCCTCGTTATTTTACGCCTAATGGAGATGATTTTAACCCTACATGGGGTATCCAAGGCAGCTCAGAAGTACAAATCATGAATATAAAAGTATATGACCGTTATGGAAAATTGCTCAAAGACCTTGGAACTGCAGGGCAGTGGGATGGCACTTATAACGGCAATCTACTGCCATCCAGTGAGTATTGGTTTACAGTACGCTATATAGAATCAGGCCAAACCAAAACCTTTACCGCTAGTTTTTCTTTAATACGATAGTACCCATACCTTGTTTAAAAAAACACCACACTTCCGAAATATCATAGAATTACATCTGTCAATGCTGCTGATCAGTACCTCAGGTGCATTAGGAAAGTACATTGATCTCCCCGTATTCGTTACCATTGGTTGCAGAGCATTATTAGCAGGAGTGCTGCTATGGATGTTTTGTAAATGGAAAAAAATATCCCTGAAAATAGCCCCTTCAGATCGGTGGACAATATACATGGGCGGGGTACTGATGGGCGTACATTGGGTAACATACTTTTATGCACTTCGATTGTCCAACGTGGCGATCGGTATGATTTCATTATTTACCTACCCAGTGATTACCTCATTTTTAGAACCCATACTGCTTAAAACCAAATTCCAAATCATGCATCTTTTTCTGGGAATACTCGTCCTGATAGGGATTTATTGTTTAGTACCCGATTTCAGTTTTGATAATACGTATACCAAAGCAGTAGGATTTGGCGTGTTTTCAGCCTTCTGTTATGCGCTACGTAACTTGATCATGAAAACCAAAGTCACCCGTTATCACGGTTCAGTACTGATGTGGTATCAATTGGTAGTGATTAGTATCGTGTTGTTTCCATCAGTATTGATCATGGATACCGATAATTTAACCACACAATGGCCTTGGATAGTCATGTTAGCCCTGCTTACCACTGCCATTGGACATACCTTATTCTTATTTAGCTTAAAACGATTTTCTACCACCACAGCCAGTATCATCAGTAGTATACAACCCGTATATGGCATACTGATCGGAATTGTATTTCTAGGAGAAATCCCTATGCTGACTACGATTATTGGTGGAGTATGTATTCTAACCTCTGTAGTGATCGAAAGTATACGAACTTATAAATAATGTTTGTCAGGTAATAATGAGGGCGTTCCCCAAGGGTCGGGCTATCCGCTGTATCTTTTTTGTTTTTTAGGAAAACAAAAAAGGATGCCGCTCCTATCCCTAACGCATAAGAGCGTTCAGTATGGGCAGTGATGTGCGAGATTGCGAATCAGTTATCCACTACAAGCATCCCAAATAGGATCTGGTGGAGGCGGAGCAATCACGGTTAGTGGTTCTTTTTTTACAGGATGGATAAACGATAATTTTCTGGCATGCAGGTGTATACTTCCGTTAGGATTGCTACGCTGCGCACCATATTTTAGGTCTCCCTTTATATAACATTTAATAGCAGCGAGTTGGCTGCGGATCTGATGATGTCTCCCCGTATGCAGTGCTATTTCTAGTAAGTGATAATGCGTTAGTTTTTTTAGGAGAGTGTACGTAAGCATGGCTTTTTTGCTATCCGATACTTCCTTAGGATACGCATATGATTTATTCTGTTTAGGATTGCGTTTCAGCCAGTGGGTTAGGGTGTCAGTAGGTAACGGAGGCGTGTTTTTGACCACTGCCCAATACGTTTTTTGAGCCTCTTTGGTAGCAAATAACTTATTCAATCGGGGTAGTGCTTTACTCGTTCTAGAAAAAACGACAATACCACTAGTAGGTCGATCTAATCGGTGTACTACGCCTAGATATACAGCACCAGGCTTGTTGTATTTTTTAGCGATATAGGCCTTTACTACTTCGCTGAGTGGTACATCCCCTGTTTTGTCTCCCTGTACAATATCTCCCGAACGTTTATTAACGATGATAATATGATTGTCCTCATATAAAACATCTAGATTTTCAGGTGTAGAAATAATGCGCGCCATATGTAGATACCTCTAAGGTAGTATAATCAATCTATGTATAAAATTACCAATCAAGTAGTATGACCTTTAATACTGTTCTTGCTCATTAGGAAAATCAATCGCTTTTACATCCGTTACATACTGCTGAAAAGCATTGGTCATTTCGGTATATAAATCCAAATAACGTCTCAAGAATCTAGGATGAAACTCATGAGTCATTCCTACCATATCATGTGTTACCAATACTTGGCCATCTACACCATTTCCTGCACCGATACCAATTACAGGAATCGTAAGGCTATCGGCCACTTCCTTAGCTAATTTAGCAGGTACTTTTTCTAGTACGATAGCGAAACATCCTATTTTTTCGAGTAGTAAGGCATCCTCTTTCAGCTTTTGTGCCTCTGCTTCTTCTTTGGCTCTTACGGTATACGTCCCGAATTTATAAATTGATTGTGGGGTGAGCCCTAAATGCCCCATAACAGGAATTCCAGCATGTAGAATACGCTTAATGGATTCTTTAATCTCCTTGCCACCTTCTAGTTTTACAGCGTGTCCGCCAGATTCTTTCATGATCCTAATAGCAGAACGCAAAGCTTCTTTAGGGTCACTCTGATAGCTTCCAAAAGGCAAATCTACAACCACCAGTGCACGCTCTACAGCTCTAATCACGGATGATGCGTGATAGATCATCTGATCTAGTGTAATGGGGAGTGTCGTTTCATGACCAGCCATGACATTAGAAGCAGAATCCCCTACCAAAATAACATCCACTCCTGCGCTGTCTACAATTTTAGCCATCGTATAGTCATAGGCAGTAAGCATTGATATTTTTTCTTGGTTGGCTTTCATCTCTACTAGAGATTTTACAGTGATTCGTTTGTAATCTTTTTTAGCTGTAGACATGCGTATATTGATTTATGTATGGTGTAAATGTAATGATTTCGATAGACGGTAACAAGTCGTTATAATTTTTGGGATACAGATGATTGATATACTGTTTTTTGTAAGGGAATAAAAAGCAGTAATAGCGGATATACTTGCTGTATGCTCTATGTAAAGTGTTTTTTTAGGGAAGAGAAAAGTCAAGATCAGTTCGCTTTAGAGCAAGGCTACGGAACTCAAAAATTACAAAGTCTGAGTGTATAAAGATCGTTTTTATGGCAAATGGAAAAAAGCCTGAACCACTTCAAGGTGTAAAATATTTCATCTATAAGGAATGGTATGGGGATATGAATTTTACAATTATATGTAGTGTTGGGTGAGGGTTAAGTGTTTGTTTAATTGTGTTTTATGAGAATGGTGTCTGTTCTTTGCGTTAGGGATAGGAGCGGCATCCTTTTTTGGTTTTTTGTAAAACCAAAAAAGATACAGCGGATAGCCCGACCCTTGGGAAACGCCCAAATTTGAAGAAAAAGATTAGTGACGCATTAATAAAATGATAAAAATAAGACCATTATTCATCGCATGTAGCGCGATAGGCCATATCAATGTTTTGTTAGTGATTTTGAGTTGCCCACAAACATGACCCGCAATAATTCTAGGAACAATCATTAGAAACAGAGAACTATCCATGCTAAAGGTGTCTACATAATTAAAAATATGCATCAACCCAAAGAGTATAGAGGTGATTTGTAGTACTAGGATTCGGTGTTTAGACAGAAAGTCAGCACTACGATACAGTAGCTTTTTAGGGATGCTATAATGATAAAGAGCGTACATTGCTATAAAAACCAATATGGCAATAGGGTACAGGAAGTACCAAGCGAGTGCTAGTTTAGGTATAAAAAACTGAATCCCAAATAACGTCCATGCACTTAGAAAAAGAAGTAATGTGCGGTGTGTAGGTACGATTACTGATCTAAACATAGTTTCTTCTAGTACAGGAGCGATAAGTACCATACTTAAGAAAGCCATCAGTTTATTGTTTTTAAACAATGTGATGATTTCTTGTCCACTATATTTATCGAGATCAATGGCAGGAAACATTTCTTTTAGAATAGCTACGCAGAAAAAGAAGAAGATATATAGTCCAAATAGCCTGAAATAGCTTATCACTAGATTTTTGAGTTTTTCGGTAAGTAGTGTAGTGTCTATCGTATTAAAAATCATCCAAGAAATAAGCTTATTGTACAAGTAGCAAAGATAGTTTTCTTCATAGACTTTATAAGGCTGCAATGTCGGAATTTATAAAAGGTTAACAATCTTAGTATAGGTTGTTCTTATGTAGTAGTTGCGGTACAGTAAATGACATAGATGGCAAGTAAGAAATGGGCATGGTGACAACCTGTCATAAAAATAGCAGTGGCATAATCATTGACTAGGTATGAGTGATTATTTAGGTATAAACACTTAACTATTTATAAAATAATATGAGTAAGATAATAGGAATAGATTTAGGAACAACCAACTCTTGTGTTTCTGTAATGGAAGGAAACGAGCCAGTGGTGATTCCTAATGCAGAGGGAAAAAGAACCACTCCATCTGTCATCGCATTTGTAGAAGGAGGAGAAATTAAAGTTGGAGATCCTGCAAAGCGTCAGGCTGTAACCAACCCTACCAAAACCATTTCTTCTATTAAAAGATTTATGGGAAATAAGTTCTCTGAATCTTCTAAAGAAGCACAAAGAGCAGCGTATAAAGTTGTAAAAGGAGATAATGACACGCCACGAGTAGACATCGATGGACGTTTATATACACCACAAGAATTATCTGCAATGACGCTTCAGAAAATGAAGAAAACAGCAGAGGATTATTTAGGACAAGATGTGTCTAGAGCAGTGATTACTGTACCAGCATATTTTAATGATGCACAGCGTCAGGCTACCAAAGAAGCTGGAGAAATCGCAGGACTAAAAGTAGAGCGAATTATCAATGAGCCTACAGCAGCAGCATTGGCATATGGATTAGATAAAAAAGGAACAGACCAAAAGATCGTAGTATTTGACTTTGGTGGTGGTACGCATGATGTATCGATCCTAGAATTAGGAGACGGTGTATTCGAAGTATTGGCTACAGACGGAGATACACACTTAGGAGGAGATGATGTAGATCAGAAATTGATCGATTGGTTAGCAGAAGAGTTTAAGACAGAAGAAAATATGGATCTTAGGCAAGATCCTATGGCATTACAGCGTCTTAAAGAAGCAGCTGAAAAAGCAAAAATAGAGTTGTCTTCTTCTGCTCAAACAGAGGTAAACTTACCTTATATAACTGCTACAGCTAGTGGACCAAAGCACTTAGTAAGAACGATTACAAAAGCTAAATTCGATCAATTGATCGACGATTTAGTAAAACGTACCATAGAGCCATGTAGAACAGCTTTACAAAACGCTGGATTGTCTACAAGTGACATCGACGAAATTATCTTAGTAGGAGGATCTACACGTATTCCTGCAGTACAAGAAGCAGTAGAAAAATTCTTTGGTAAAGCACCAAGTAAAGGAGTAAACCCAGACGAAGTAGTAGCAGTTGGAGCAGCTATCCAAGGGGGAGTACTTACAGGAGATGTAAAAGATGTATTGTTATTAGATGTAACACCACTATCTTTAGGAATCGAAACGATGGGTAATGTGATGACTAAACTTATCGAGGCGAATACTACAATTCCTACTAAAAAGTCTCAAGTATTCTCTACGGCAGCAGATAACCAGCCTTCTGTAGAAATCCATGTACTACAGGGAGAGCGCCCAATGGCAGCGGATAACAAGACGATAGGACGTTTTCACTTAGATGGAATTCCACCAGCAAAACGAGGGACACCTCAGATCGAAGTAACGTTTGATATCGATGCGAACGGAATTATCAAAGTATCAGCTACAGATAAAGCGACTAATAAGTCACAAGATATTCGTATCGAAGCATCTTCTGGATTAACAGAAGAGGAAATCGAGAAAATGAAGAGAGAGGCTGAAGCGAATGCCGAGGCTGACAAACAGGCTAAAGAAACAGCAGATAAGCTAAATGAAGCGGATGGAATGATCTTCCAAACTGAAAAGCAGTTAGAAGAGTTCGGAGATAAATTATCTGATGATAAGAAAAAGCCGATCGAAGAAGCGTTAGAAGAGCTAAAGAAAGCATATGCTTCTAAAGATATAGCTGTTATAACACCTGCATTAGATAAGATTAATGAAGCTTGGAAAGTAGCGAGCGAAGAGATGTATAAAGCGCAAGCTGAAGCACAAGGTGCCCCTGGAGCAGCAGGAGCAGATCCAGCAGGAGCTCAGGCTCAAGGAGGTGATCAAGCAGGTAATGATGTAGAGGATGTAGATTTTGAGGAAGTGAAATAAGTAATCCTACTACTTAAATATTTTAAAAAAAGCACGGTATACACCGTGCTTTTTTGTTTTTTACAGAAGTGGTTTACACTTTTTTTGATTTCAGCGAAGAACAGAGGTTTTGTGTTCAAATGCAGTAATTTTTTTGTTGCATAGCAGCGCTACGGAACTCAAAAACTACAAAATTGGAGTGCAAAAGATCGTTTTTATAGCAAATTGAGAAAAGTTTAAATCACTTCATAAAATAATTCGGATTAATTATAGTAATTTTAACCTGTATTTAAGAAATTTATAATAAGAATGTTAAAGGTTTAAGTCGTTGATTAGCTAATAGGTAGCGGTTTTTGTTTGAGACTTATGTAATTATAGATTGTATTGAATATTGTGATATTGATGATAGAAAATGTTTACTAGATAAGATATGTGTATCAATCTAGTAGTACTGCATCTGCTATAAGTCGCTAAAAACACTATTGGTATAGGGAAAATAGATAGGGTTGTATGTAATACTTATAGAGATTTTATATATCATCGAAAGGGAAAATATCGAGTTACTAAATATATTACTAATGACCTTCTTGAAATTATTTAGAAAACATGTTTTTTGGCACATTGATCGATTTCGAAAATATAAAACCAGAGATCATTATATCGCTGTAAAAAAAATCATAGAAAGAACGGATGGTACGTTTGCAGATGCTGAAAAAGAAAAATACTTGCAGGATGTATTAGCGCACGCAGTACAAACCACTCCTTTTTATGAGCAATATAGCGAGTATCGATCAATTTTAGATTTTCCAGTCATCAATAAGAATATGATCAGAGGTGATTTTGATGCATTTCGATCTTCTGTGTTTCTGAATGATAAGTGTACAGTAGTTTCTACTAGCGGTTCTACGGGAGCGCCATTCTCAGTGTTGCAAAACCCTAATAAAAGACATCGAAGTAAAGCAGATAACCTTTATTTTGCGGAGCGCTCTGGTTATGAGCTAGGCCAGCGTTTGTGGTATATAAAAATATGGTCGGATCCTATTATGAGACGAAAGCCATTAAAATTACGATTACAGAATATCTGTCCTCAGAGTGTTTTTGAGTTAGATGATCAGCATATTAAAGAGGTCATAACAGCGATAGAAAAAGAGAAAGCACCACAAAGTATGTTAGGATATACCTCTGCTTTTGAAACCATATGTAAGTATTTGGATAAAACAGTGCATCCACCGATCAAGGCTAATGTGACGTCTATTATTACCATGTCTGAAGGGTTAAATGCATATGTACGTTCTAAGATGCATGCTTATTTTGGTGTATCTCCGGTTTCTAGGTATTCAAATAACGAAAATGGAATCATAGCCCAAGAAGATCCAGGTGTGCCACATAAGTTTGTGATTAATGAAGCAAGTTATTATATAGAAATTTTTGATTTGCATACTGATATTCCTGTCGGTATTGGCAAAAGGGGTAGAATTATAGTCACAGATTTACATAACTATGCCATGCCATTGATACGGTATGATACAGGCGATATAGGTGTATTAGGTGTAGATGAGCATGGAGTACCCTATTTGCAAGCAGTAGAAGGAAGAGTATTAGACTTATTGTATGATACCAAAGGAAATCTGATCCCTTCTCATCTTTCGTATCGATTGTGTAAGTATGGAGAGTATAAGCAGTTTCAGTTAGTGCAATATGGGGCTAAAGAATACCTGATCAAATTGAACACAGATACGAAGGTAGACGAAGAGAAAATGATTGCAGAGTACAAAGGATATTTTGGCGATGATGCGATAGTAACTATAGAATATGTGTCAGAAATACCACTGCTATCATCTGGTAAGCGTAGAGAGGTGTTAAATACGTATCATACGGCTTTACATAGAAAGATAAGTTAAGTAATGCTATTACTGTAAACTTCTAGCAAATAAAAAACCACCCTAATAACAGGGTGGTTTTTCTATCAAAAAAATTAAACAAATTAGACTTATCTAATAAATTTTAAGAATTTTTTGTCAGATCTTACGATATACATCCCTTTTGAAAGGTCAGATAAACTGATATTGTTAGTTTGTTGTGTATTTTGGATACCAGCAACCAATTTACCTGTGATATCGAACACTTGTAGGCTATCACTACTGATTAAGTTTTTATTAATCTCTAACGTTTGAGAGATACGGTTGTAAAAAATCTCTTGGCTATCGAAAGCAGTAAAGTCATTAGTACTTAAAAGTCTAGTGTCATAAGTTACTAAACCAGATGGCATAGGAGTGTTGTTGTTTGTAACGAAATCATCAAAATTACTACAATCAGTCCCTTCAAACATACCTGTGATGTAGAAAAAATCAGAATCACCATCAACCAAAGCTGAAGGATCCCATACATTTACGGCTACTTGAACAGTTTGGGTTTCTGTGGTTGCAGCATTAACTACTATACAGCCATCCCCCAGTTGTGTACCAGGTGTATTAAATTGATCAAAAATAGTAGGGTCTTGTCTCCAATTGACATGTATCACTCTTGGGCCTGTTGTTTGATACTCTATAGTCACTAATTCTGTTAAATTATTACTAGAGTCAACTCCAGTTTGTAAAGCAGGTGCTACAGTGATGTTTGCAAAGTCCATTTGAGCTGAACAAACAATGCTCAATAAAAGAGCGCTTAATAAGGATAAATTTTTAGTCATAATGTTTAATTTAAATACGATTTTGATGTTGTTTTCTAATCTAAGTTAGATTGATGTATTATATTACATTGTCTAAAGTATTGTTAATATAGAGCTTATACTATAATAAATGTTGCATAGAATAAAACAAATGTTGCATTTTGTGGTTTTTATTGATTATTTGTTGTGTAATAATTCGTTTTTTAATGTTTTTTGTAAATAAGTACTATGAAGTAGGTTAAAATAATACAAATAGTACATTTTACCAGTAGTCTTATGGTGAGGTTACTTTACATGGGTAAATAAAAGACATGATTTTAGGGGTTTTTTTACTAAAAAATATAGCATTTTTTACTTTAAGTTAAATACTACTGTAAGATTTTATCAAGGATAAAGTATACTTATTTTTAAAGTATGTTGTTGTAAATCAAATATATTGTTGTATTGTGTTGTTTACTCTAAAAAAGTATGTCATTCTATGGTCAATTTATAAAATTGATTGATTTTAATGTCGTAGAAAAGGGGGATATTGTATACTTATTCCATCAGAGTGTGTTGGTAGTTAGGGAGATGGGGTTTTAGTGTTTTGTTAACAATATAAAGGTGTTAAGGTGTTAAAGGTTTCAGGGGTTATTGGTGGTAGTCAAAGTAGTTTAAAAACCCATAGCAGTATCATCTCCTCTTCGATCTGCACCGCCTTCTAGACGACCATCAGGTAATACCAAGATGCCATCCACTTTCCCTATAATTTTGGAGTTTTCTTCATTGATGGTATAGCCTCTGCGACGTAAACTATCGATAGTGGTAGCCGTAAAAGCATCAGGCTCTAATGTAATCATATCCGGTAGCCATTGATGATGAAAACGAGCAGCATCCACAGCATCTTGCATAGTCATTTGGTATTCGTATACATTTAGTATCGTTTGTAAAACAGAAGTGATAATAGTTGATCCACCAGGAGTACCGACTACCATCCATAGTTGATTATCTTTAGCGACAATAGTAGGCGTCATAGAGCTAAGCATTCTTTTTTGTGGAGCAATAGCATTTGCTTCTGCACCAATCAATCCAAACATATTCGGACTACCAGGTTTAGCGCTAAAGTCATCCATTTCATTGTTTAGAAAAAAACCGAGAGAGGGTACATATAATTTAGAGCCATATGCACCATTTAGAGTAGTGGTCACAGCTACTGCATTGCCCATTGTATCTACAATAGAGTAGTGAGTGGTTTCATCACTTTCATAACCAGTAATGTTTCCATGTGCGATGGATGAAGAAGGAGTTGCTTTATCAAAGCTGAAATTTTGCATTCTACGCGCCAAATAGTGTGCATCTATCAATGTATCTATCGGAATGTGTATAAAATCAGGATCTCCTAAATAGAAGCTACGATCTGCATAAGCTCTCCTAGAAGCTTCTGTAAGGAGTTGCATATAGGGTACTGAATTATGGGAATACTTAGAAATAGTATAGGGAGCAATACTCTTCATAATTTGTGCAAGACAAATACCGCCACTAGAAGGAGGAGACATAGAGGTAATGGATAACTTTTTGTACTTAAACTGTACGGGAGTGCGCCATTTGGCTTTATATAACGAAAGATCTTCTAATGTGATGATTCCTCCCATGCTTTGTAGATAAGAGACCAATGCTTTAGCAGTAGCCCCTTGGTAAAATTCATCTTTTCCATGATCTATAATACGCTGTAATGTGGCCGCTAACGCAGGGTTTTTGATAGTGTCGTGTACTTGGTATTGATGCGCATATAAAATTGTGTCTTTATTGGTTTGGATAAATAAATTCCTATAATGATCCAATCGTTTTTGCTGTTTTTGTGTAACTGCATATCCTTTTTTAGCCAATTCAATTACAGGAGCAAGGAGTTGTTGCATCGGAAGTGTACCGAATTTTTGATGTACTTCAAAAATACCAGCCACTGTTCCAGGAACTCCTACTGCCAATGCACCAATCTGACTTTTTTCGGAGATAGGCGTTTGGGTGCTATCTAGGTACATGTCTCTGGTAGCAGCTAAGGGAGCTTTTTCTCTATAATCCAGAGCTCCTACATTTCCATCTGCTTGTCGATACACCATAAAACCGCCCCCACCTAAATTTCCAGCAAAAGGGTAAGCTACGGCTAGTGCCATTTCGGTAGCAATCATAGCATCGAATGCATTGCCTCCTTGAGCTAATATCTGTGATCCAATAGCGGAAGCTTCTTTTCTAGCACTCACCACCATTGCTTTTGTGGTGATCAAACCTCTTTTAGGTGTTTTTTTTAGAGGGTGAGTGTTAGAAGGTGTTGTGTTTTCTTTACATGCAGTAAATAATACAATGCTAAGGAGTAAGAGAATGCGCATAAGCGGGTAATATCATTAATAAGTTACAATTTTGGTCAGTTTATTATTTTGATTATAAAATTTCCAGTGTCCATCGGGTTGGCAATTTTCGATATTTCCTTCAAACTGTAAGACACTATTTTTATAATACATTTTCCAGAATCCTTGTTTCTGGCCATCGCGATAATGCCCTTCGGATTTTACAGTGCCATTTCGATAAAAATGTTTCCAAAATCCATCTGGTATCCCATTTTTATAATGTCCAATACTTTTTATGTTAATTGTGTTTTCAAAATAATGTTTGGTATATCCATTATTAGCAGATTTAGTAAAGGACTCACCACATAAATCCAATTTAAGATGAGTTGTAGTTGGAATTTGTTGCTGGCAGGCGATAAAAAAGATACATAGGGTTACGTAGAGGTGTTTCATAATAGTAGGATTTCTTTCTGGGTGTATGTAATGATTTCTTTAAAAAAAGACCTAAACTCTTGTTCGAATTCAGTGTAGTAGTTTTCCAGTTCTACAATCGCAAGATCCATTTTAGAAATATTATTAGTTCTGCGATTCATTTGGTACAAGATGTTACCAATTCCTGGAATTGTAGCATAATTAGCTAACCAATTTTGTTGGATCATATGAGGTAAGAAATTTTGAATCTTTTGCGGAAGTAATTCGTAATGCGATTGCAATAGTTTATAAAAATCAGCAACATAGGTTTCTAGTGCTATGGTAGAAAAGTCATTCCAATTGGCTGCTAAAAAATGATCATATAGTATATCTACGATCACGGTACTATAGTGACTATATTTAGGAAAAAGACGGGCAGTACTTTTTTTTACGATAGGATGACGATCTGTATAAGTGTCAATTTTGCGATGTAATAAAATACCGTGTTGAATAGTAATTGGGTATTCAGTGTATTTTTTTCCTTTGACAGCGTCTGCTATGAAGTTGCCAATTTGTAGCGATGTATCATCGCCAGAGAGGTAAATATGTGCTAAAAAATTCATTATCTAAATTTACGATTTTAATAAAACATTTTCATTTTTTTAGAAACTTTATTCCCACAAGTTGGAGTAATGATTTATAGCATGTACATTTGTTTACATGCTTTTTGTATTTGAAGTGATTTAATTTTTTTTAATTTCAGCGAAAAACAAAGATTTTGTGATCAAATACAGTAATTTTTTAGTTGCATAGCAGCGCTACGGAACTCAAAAATTGCAAAATTTGAGTGCAAAAGATCGTTTTTATAGCAAATTGAAAAAGTTTGAACCACTTCTCAAAGTATCTTTAGTAGAGGTGCTATCTTTAAAAAAAAGCAGAAAAAAGAATGTATGATCATTTTTTATTAGAAAGTGGTGTAAGCTACTTCTAGCTATAAAAATAGAGAAGCATTGCATAAGAGAACAAAAAAAATCAATCATTTAGTATGACACTTATCAAATCAATTTCAGGGATTAGAGGCACTATTGGAGGTAGAGTAGGGGAAAATCTTACTCCAATCGATGCAGTGAAATTCGCTGCAGCGTACGGTAGTTGGCTAAAAACAGAAACCAATAATGATACACCTACAGTAGTAGTGGGTAGAGATGCCAGAATATCTGGATCTATGATTCAGCAATTAGTAATGAACTCACTAATAGGATTAGGAATTCATGTAATAGACCTTGGTTTATCTACAACTCCCACTGTAGAAGTAGCAGTACCTTTAGAGAAAGCCGATGGAGGAATTATCCTTACAGCGAGTCATAACCCAAAACAATGGAACGCACTTAAATTATTAAATAATAAGGGAGAATTCCTTAATGCTGAAAACGGTCAAAAAATCCTATCAATTGCAGAAAATGATGATTATACTTTTGCAGAAGTAGATGATTTAGGTACAATTAAGACAGATGATACATACATCGATAAACATATAGATGCTGTTTTAGAACTACCACTGGTCAATTCAGAAATAGTAAAACAATCAGGTTTTAAAGTGGTAGTAGATGCAGTGAATTCTACAGGAGGGATCGCTATTCCTAAATTATTGAAAAAAATGGGAGTAGAGGTAGTAGAATTGTATTGTGATCCTACAGGACATTTTCCGCATAATCCAGAACCTCTAAAAGAGCATCTAACAGATCTATCAGCATTAGTAGTCAAAGAAAAAGCCGATTTAGGACTTACCGTAGATCCTGATGTAGATCGATTAGCGTTTATGAGCGAAGATGGAGAAATGTTTGGCGAAGAATATACACTAGTAGCGTGTGCAGATTTTGTATTAGGCAAGACTCCAGGAAATACCGTTTCTAATTTATCATCTAGTAGAGCACTGAGAGATGTAACCGAAAAACACGGAGGCGTATACGAAGCAAGTGCAGTAGGAGAAGTAAATGTAGTCGCTAAAATGAAGGCAAACAATGCAGTGATCGGAGGCGAAGGTAATGGAGGGATTATCTATCCAGCTACGCATTATGGTAGAGACTCTTTAGTAGGAGTAGCCTTATTCTTAACACATTTAGCAGAAAAGAAATGTAGTGTCAGTGCACTCAGAAAATCATATCCATCGTATTTTATGAGTAAAAATAAGGTGCAATTAACACCAGAGTTAGACGTAGATGCCGTTCTAGCAGGATTCCATAAAAAGCATGCTTCAGAAGAAGTAACTACCATTGATGGTGTAAAGGTAGACTTTGCAGATGCATGGGTACACCTCAGAAAAAGTAATACAGAGCCTATTATTAGAATTTATACAGAGGCATTGAGCCAAGAAAAAGCAGATACATTGGCAGAAGATACCATTACGACACTCAAAGAAATAGCAGGAATATAATTTATGGTATTAAATTGCTAAATAATAAATTGAAGTGATTTAAACTTTTTTGATTTCAGCGAAAAGCAAAGATTTTGTGATCAAATGAAGTGATTTTTTAGTTGCATAGCAGCGCTACGGAACTCAAAAATTACAAAATTTGAGTGCAAAAGATCGTTTTTATAGCAAATTGAAAAAAGTTTAAATCACTTCATTAAATAATCAAAAAGAGACTGCCCAAAAAGCAGTCTTTTTTTTGTTGCATAACAGTACTCGAAAACTCAAAATTGCAAAATTAGGGAGCAAAAGATTGCTTGTATAGCAAAGAACTCATCTTGAATTTTTCTTTTCCCTAAAAAATGACTGAAATTCACCTGTATTTCGTTACTTTTTTTATCCGTAGCGTTGCTATGAATTTCAAAAAGTGCCTTATTCAGTCAAATTTCTTCTCATTTTCGGTAAAAAACAAAAAGTCAAGATGAGTTCAAATTGTAAAAAGTTGAAACCGCTTCTTTATGAAGAAAGGGCACTATCAGTAATAGCACCTTTTGGCTTTGGTGTATTGCGGTGTTTCCAACGTTTATGTGTCCATAAATAATACTGTGGCGCCTCACGGATTTGCTTTTCTAATAGCTGTAAGTATTTTTTGGTGATTTCAAATTCGTTGCAGGCTTTAGGAGTATCAGTAATAAGGATAAATTTAGCTTCGTAATACCCACGTTTTATTTTTTCTACATGCAAATAGCACACAGGTAAGTCTAATTTTCTGGCGAGTGCTTCCCCTCCTGTAAACGCAGGAACCTCAATTCCCATAAATTGAGTCCAAAACTTAGCATGTTCAATCTTTGGCGATTGATCAGCAACCATGCCATAAGAACATAGGTGACCTCGCGCTTTATCCCTAATAATTTCTTTAATCGTTTGCTTGCTAGTAATCAATCGAGAGTCAAAACGATGCCTAATGCGGTGTACAAGTTTATCAAAATAAGGGTTCTTAATTTCCTTATAGATACCTACTGTTTCATGGTTAGCGACTAATTGTGTTACATTACACCATTCATAACTAGCATAATGACCCATAAGTACTATAATACTTTTTTCTTTAGCTTCTAAAGCATGTAATTCTTCTAAGTTAGTGATTCGAAAACGCTTTAATAATTCGTTTTCAGAGATAGAAATCGATTTGATCATCTCTAAAAACATATCACACATATGTTGGTAGAACCTTCTCCTGATTACCTTTAACTCTGTAATCGATTTATCAGGGAAAGTAAGTTGTAGATTATTTAATACTACTTTCTTTCTGTAACCAATGATGTGATAAATAAAGCAATAACATAGCGTAGAAAACAGGTAAAATATACGCCAAGGTAATTTGGAAATAAACCAGAGTATAGGATATACTAACCAATAAGCTACGAATTGCATATAAATGTTTTTTGAATAGCATACAAAGATACAGTTATTTGGGCGTATGAGGCGTACAATTATTCGTAGAATACCGTTAAAAAACATTGTATACTTTACTGTAGGCTATGCTAGATTTATAAATACATTATCTTTGATCACAAAAAAAGAAATGGGGAGTACAAGTATGATTGTCATTATTATTATTGCGATCAATGCAATTGCATCATTTAAAGGATTTAATGATAGGGTGTTTTTACAGAAATATATGTTTACTATTGCGGGTATACGCAATGGAGAACACATACGAATGGTCACTTCTGGTTTTTTGCATGCAGATATTCCGCATTTAGCATTTAATATGCTAACACTCTATTTTTTTGCTCCCATAGTGATCAGCAATTTAGGAACACAAAAGTTTGTCGGAATCTACATAGCCAGTTTAGTAGTAGGGAGTATGTTTGCACTGTTTTTTAATAAAAATAACTACCACTACAGTGCATTAGGGGCTAGTGGAGCCGTTTCAGGAGTTATATTTTCAGCGATTTTATTTGAGCCAACGATGAAAATGTTTTTGATGTTTATTCCCATACCGATACCTGCTTTTATTTTTGGAATAGGGTATTTGCTATACAGTATTTTTGGTATGAAGAACAAAATAGGAAATATAGGCCATGATGCGCATTTTGGTGGAGCAGTGGGGGGATACTTCGTTACGTTATTTTTAGCACCTTGGCTGTTTGAGACTCAGTTGTGGATAGTGGTTATTTTAGCAATTCCAATACTTTTATTATTCATCCTTCAGAAGATGGGTAAATTATAAAGAAACATATATTTGGTGATATAACCAGCCTATGATGATGGTTTTAAACAGTTGTCAAACCTGATGCACACTGTTATATTTTCAATGTATAACCATAGCAGAACTGTGCTGATATGAGTTCATTCATAAAAAAAACCGTTTACCAAAGCGATAAACGGTTGCTCAATATGATAGTTAGTATTTCTTTCTAAAGTGTTTTTTCAGCTAGTAGTTCAGCAACTTTATTTTCTAAAGCAGGACCTCTTAGGTTTTTAGCAATTACATTTCCTGTTTCATCGATGATAAATGTAGCAGGAATAGAACGTACTCCATAAGATCTAGCGATAGGGTCTTGCCAAAACTTAAGGTTAGAAACATGACTCCATTCTAATTGATCAGCATCAATAGCCTTGATCCAGTGATCCTTATTTCTATCCAATGATACACCGATAATGTTCAATCCTTTGTCGTGGTATTTCTTGTATACTCTTACTACATTAGGATTTTCAGCTCTACAAGGCTTGCACCAAGAAGCCCAGAAATCGATAATGGTAATTTTTCCCATGGCCTCTTTTAACGAAAGCGTTTTACCATCAGGAGTAGGAGCGGTAAAGTTTTCAGCCTCACTACCAATATCTATTTTACCTATAGAAGCAGCAATAATACGGTGTAGGTTTTTACCCAATCTAGATACCTTTAAACTATCATTAAAAGTAGTAAATATAGTTTTAGCCTTTTTTGCAGGGATAATTTTCAGATTCATCAAATCAGTAAGCGCCATAACAGAAACTAATGAATTCGGATATTTCTCAGCAAAAGTGTTTCGTTGTTCCTTTTCTTTAGCTTCAATAGCCTTTTGTTCATTTAGTGCAGCCGTAGCTTCTTCTGTTTTATTCAATCGAGTCGCAACATGATATTCATTTCTTAGCTTTTGTTTGTCCTTGTTATATTGAGACATTTTAGTAAGATAGTCAATGAATAATTTGTTTTCAGTACCCCCTTCGATAATAGAAGATCGTAAACTATCTTTATATACAGTCATGTGTATAGGGGTATCTTCTGCCACAAAAAGAACATTACCAGCTAGATTCTTAAATGTTAGGTAGTTTAGATCATGTTTTGCAAAAGAACTCAATTCCAATTCGAATTTACCATCTTTAATCGTTGTAGAATCAATGATTACAGGTCGATTAGATTGACTAATACTATTTACGTATACTTGTGTTCCATCTTCAAACCCCAGCGTGTCAGCAATAATAGCATAGCCTTTGGTTTCCTTCTCCTTTTTACAAGCAACAGCTACTGCTAAGAGCGATAATATAAATACAATTTTTTTCATGTGTTTAAAATATTGTTTTAGAGGTCTCATGGAACTCACCAGATCATCATTCTGTAGTGCATAGAAAAATGAAAAGACGTATTACATGAACAAGTTTTCAATTTTGTTAGATGAAGTGATTTAAACTTTTTTGATTTCAGCGAAAATCGAAGATTTTGTGACCAAATGCAGTGATTTTTTTGTTGCATAGCAGCGCTACGGAACTCAAAAATCGCAAAATCTGGGGGTAAAAGATCGTTTTTATAGTAAATTGAAAAAAGTTTAAACCACTTCGAGTGTAAAAATAGAGAATCTGAAGTGTACAACCCAAAAAATAACTTTTAAAAATCAAGTATACCACAAAAAATAATCGCTTTTTTGTAAGAAAGTACATGAGATAGCGACTAGAGTAGTACACTAATAAAATCTACTATACGAATCATACCATATGACTACCATAGAATAGTATACATAATCACATGATGAAGAGCATGTATACTAAGTAAATCATAAGAGAGCCCCAATGCAAAAAAGTAGTATTTGATTTAATGTATTGTTAATACTAAATTAGCAGTGAGGCTAATATAGTATTTTTGTTTAATCAGAAGTGATTTAAACTTTTTCGATTTTAGCAAAAATCGAAAATTTTGTGACCAAATGAAGTAATTTTTTAGTTTCATAGCAGCGCTACGGAACTCAAAAATTGCAAAATGTGAGTGCAAAAGATTGTTTTTATAGCAAATTATAAAAAGTTTAAACCACTTTTCATTCTAAAATTGGGCGTTATGAATTTATTGGGTCAAGAATTTCCGTTTGATATTCGAATCAGCTTTGCAACTTTTTTCGAAAAGTATAAAAAACTAGCCATTAGTGAGAATGCTTTCGTACGAGATCGTGCAGAAAAAATCTTACATATTGCTAAGAAAAACCCTCAACTAACAGAAGGTGTACGGAGTATAGAAGAAATTGAGCAGTTGCGTTCAGAAATAGACCTTATTTTAGAAGATTCCTTCGCGAGCGTTTTACAAGAGAATGAGATCAAAATTGCCACGATTCCCTTTAGTAATATCGTATTGAAATCCACAAAACGATATGATAAAATTATAAAAGAAGCAGGACCTGATTTTGAGTTGACAATAAAAAACCTAGATCAAGACCACTACTATATCATGGGATGTAGCATCATCCTCAATCAATATTATGGGTATAAAATAGATTTTAAGAGACCCTTTTTTTATGATATTCCAGATACTTCGAATATCATGAAACACTACAGAATACTCTACAATGCAGATTTTGTAGAAGTATTTAAAACAGAAAGATCCATAGAAATAACCAAAGAAGATGTAGCAGAATTATTAGACAATTTTGATAATGTAGCCATCTGGAAAGAAAAGTTTCCTCCTAATAGTTGGTTGTTTAAAGGAATCGTAATCGCTAATATATATGATGCGACGACAGATGTATCACTATCGGATTTCAAAACGAGTTTGTTGCGGTATGACAAGTCCAAAGCAGATTTTATAGAGAACTTCCAGAATATATTCCGTGCGATATTTAATCTGCCAGAAATTAAAGTTGGTTTCTCTCATTATAATAAAGAAGATGGACTTCTCGAAAGAACACCCGATACCTCAGTAGACAGTTATTTATTGTACAAAAACGCATCAGATACGTGTAAATCTGCATTATGCGGAGGAACCTATTATTATCTATTCGAGCAATCCAAATATTTTGCGATTTCAGATGTAAAAAAATACCAGCGTTCCACTCCCGATGAGAAAATGTACAAGCATCTAGTAGAACAAGGAATCAATAGTGCCATCCTAGCACCGATCGTAAACCAAGATGAATTATTAGGAATCTTAGAAATTGTATCCCCTAATATACAGGAGCTAAATAGTATCAATGCCAATAAATTAGAGGATATCATGCCCTATTTGGTAGATTCCGTATTGCGTGCAAAAGCACAGGCAGAGGATGAACTGGAATTAGTGATCCAACAAGAATGTACAGCCATACACTCTAGCGTGTATTGGAAATTTAGAGAAGAAGCCAAAAAATTCATCATAGCCAAACAAGAAAGTGCCTCCGTATCTTTTAATGAAGTCGTATTCGAAAATGTATATCCGTTATTCGGACAGATCGATATAAAAGGTTCTTCAGAAGCTCGTAACAATGCAGTACAAAAAGACCTAATTGTACAACTAAAGGCTGTAGGAACAATAATTGACAAATTGATAAAAGTCAGAGGATTATTGATTCATGAACAATTACAATTTAGAGTCAACAGTTATATCCAGCAGATGCAAGATCGACTACAAGTAGATAGCGAGCAGAAGATCATATCCTTTATCAAAAAAGATATTACCCCGATGCTCAAGCATCTTCGAAAAAATGAACCTGCCGTACAAGAAGAGATCGAAGCCTATGACCTTATGTTAGATAAAGACATTAAAATGGTATACCATCATCGCAAAGCCTATGATGAATCCGTAATGACCATCAATAAAAGTATGGCAGCCCTATTGGATGCTAAGCAAGTAGAAGCACAGCAGATGTATCCTCATTATTTCGAGCGGTTTAAAACCGATGGGGTAGAACATAATATGTATATTGGCGAATCGATTACCAAAAAAGACAGTTTCCATAAGATGTATTTATACAACCTTAGATTATGGCAATTACAGGTGATGTGCGAGATGGAAAATGAATTTTATCAGTTGCAGAAAACCCTTCCCGTAGCACTAGATGTAGCCTCTATGGTATTGGTGTTTAATGCCTCATTGTCCGTTCGCTTCCGTATGGATGAAAAACGATTCGATGTAGATGGGACTTATAACGCTCGATACGAAGTCGTAAAAAAGAGAGTCGACAAAGCCTATATAAAAGGAACCAATAAGCGTATTACCGAAAAAGGAAAATTAGTGATCGTCTATTCGCAGCGTTCCGATGAATTAGAATACGTAAAGTATATCAATTTCTTGCAGTCTAAAAATTATTTAGAAAAAGAAATAGAAATAGTAGCACTCGATGACCTCCAAGGAGTAACAGGGCTCAAAGCACTGCGTGTAAATATACTCTATAATAAAAGTAAACAAGACAAAGAATACTATACTTACGAAGATCTGATGAAAGAAATCAGCGAGTAATCATGGTAGCGTAAACTATTTATTTTCTAAAAATATGGGCGTTACCCCTGATGTAAGATCAGGGGTCGGGCTATCCGTTACAATTCCTCGCCCTCCTAAGGTCGGGCTGTGGGATTTTCACTACTATCCCTAACGCAAAATAGCATGTTACTAATGGTAATTCTGTACAGAAAATAAAAAAGTATTTTGTTAAGCTATTGAAATGATGTGCACTATTTTAGATTGCAGTAATAAGTATAAGACTTTTAGTACCCAAATAGAATCAAGTGGATTAGACTTTTCAATTTTAGCGAAAATCGTAAGATTATGTGACCAAGTGCAGTAATTTTTTTGTTGGATAGTAGCGATACGAAACCCAAAAATTGGAAAATTCACATACAAAAAGATCGTTTTTATACCAACTCGAAAAAGTCAAGATGAGTTCGGTAGTATAAAAGCCTATTGTAGTGTATTAAAAGCGATGATAAATGACAATACCGATGTAAGAATTCCGATCATAAATACCGTATAGGTAATACGTAATAGTTTATATTTACGATGTAATACCTTACCCAGAAAATACAAATCCTTGATCATAGTATCATAGATATAATCCTTGTCTTCCATCAGTTCATGCATAGCCCACATAAATTCTGTGAGCGGCATTTTATGAAAATTACCAAAAAATAATAAATTCACTTTCTTTTCTTCAATCTCTTTGCGCGTAAATTCACCACTAGTAATGTTGGGGCGCGTAGCCAGTACAGAAAGCGTCATAGAGGCAATGCTAAAAATAATAAAGATCAGCGTAGGAATAATCAAATACGTATTAGAAGGATTATCCAGCTTAGGAATTAAGTTAGATAAAGCCAATGAAATGATAATCGCATTAACCGACAGTAGGATATTAGCTTTAGTATCTGCAATATCACTTAATTTTAAGTGATTACGCAGTGTAACCCTAAAAGCAGTTTGTATCCCTTTTTCAGGACTCTCTTCCTTACTCATTTTTTTGAGAGCAGCCTTCTTTTTTGCCTTTTTTGCTTTTTTGAGTGCAGTTTGTTCGCTAATAATTTCTAACAGATGCTGCTCTTTTATAGGCTTCCAATGTTCCTGAGCATAGGCAGTATGAAACTGATGTACATTTTTTAAAAAATCAATATTGATCTTTAACCATTCGCTTCTACTGTATTTTTTTATGTTTGTTAACTTTAATTCTTGTCTTAGAAACTCACTTGTCTCCGCAAAATAATCTTTGGCTAAGTGAGAAGCATCTGCATCTTTAATGATTTTTTCTAGCGTATCAGTAGGTATGTGTTCCATCTGAGTAGCCATGATCAATCGGTTCACTTTATTGATAACTTCCTCAGAAACATGCTGTTCTTTTAAAAAATCAGTAGCAATTGCGACACTATGTGTTTCATGATCTTGGTGGCTATGGCAATACCCCGTATCATGCAGTAGTGCTGCGAGTAGTACCGCTTGTGTATCTTCCTCAGAAATAGTAGTGTTCTCTATAATTTCTTTCGTACTTTTAAATACTCTTTGGGTATGTATATAATTATGGTAGATGCATTCTTTCGGAAGTTTTTTTTCAAAAAGATCCGCGACATAAGCATCAGTTTGTTCCAGTAACAGATTCATAGTGTATATTTTCAGAAACCAAAATAATTAAAAAAAAATGAATGTATCTTAATATGCGTAAAAAACTCACCCCTTTCACACTTATCTTCTTACTTTTATTAATAAACGCTTGCGCTACCTACCATCCCCAATATGCAGATAGTGATTTTCCAACAGCGATTCCCCAAAAAACCATAGAAACCACATTCTACCTTGTGGGAGATGCAGGAAATGCTCCGCTAGAAGGTACTACTATTGGACTACAAGTAGCTAAAGATATTATGAGTAGAGAAGATACCACAGACGATTACTTATTATATCTAGGTGATAATATTTATAATAAAGGAATGCCTACCAAAGAAGCTCCTGATCGCAGACTATCAGAACATAGAATCGATGCACAAATAGCAGCAGCAAATGAATTCAAAGGACAAAAAATCTTTATACCAGGCAATCATGATTGGTATCATGATGGATTAAAAGGACTAAAAAGACAAGAAAAATACATCAGGAAACACCTCGATCATAAACATGCATTCTTACCCTCTAAAGGATGTCCCATAAAAAGTATCGAAGTGACCCCCAATGTACAAATGATCATCATCGATACCCAATGGTATTTAGTCGATTGGGATAAGCATCCTACAATAAATGATGATTGTCTGATTAAAACCAGAGCTGCTTTTCTCACTGAGCTACAGGGCGAACTCAAAAAACACAATGAGAAAACCATTCTCTTAGCGATGCATCATCCTATGTTTACTAACGGAATTCATGGAGGAAAAACACATATCAAAAGACACTTATTCCCTAAAAAAAAGGTACCGCTACCCATCTTAGGATCATTAGCTACAGTGATGCGTTCGCAAGGAGGTGTATCAGCACAAGATAGGTATAACAAGCGTAATAATGAATTAATGCAGCGAATCGCTACGATGGCGCATGATAATGATCGGATAATCTTTGCCTCTGGGCATGAACATTCGCTACAATTTATAGATCACGATGGACTTAAGCAGATTATATCAGGCTCAGGAGCTAAAGAAACAGCCGCCTCATTAGGCAATGATGGGCTTTTTGCATATCCACGACAAGGAATGGCAGTATTGGATATCTACACCGATGGGTCCTCTAATGTACGTTTTTATGGTAGAGAGAATGGAAATACAGCATTGGTATACCAAACAGCAGTACACCCAGCACCTAGTACGTATAGCACATCACAATTACCTACCAGTTTTGCTACCGAAAAAACAGCTACGATTTATGATAAGAGTGAGACAGAAAAATCAAATTTTTTTAAATTTTTATGGGGAGCGCATTACAGAGATGTATACAGTACACCCATACGTGTTCCTGTAGCTACCTTGGATACACTGATGGGAGGTTTTACCATCGAGCGACAAGGAGGAGGGCAAGTAACTAGATCACTACGACTCATAGATAAAGATGGAAAACGCTACAGTCTACGAGCCATGCGCAAGAGTGTAACACAGTTTTTACAAAAAGGCGCATTTCAAAACACCTATTTAGGAGATAGTTTTGATGGTACCTATACCGAAACACTATTAGCCGATTTCTATACCTCTAGTTATCCATATGCATTTTTGGCAGTAGGAGGTCTGGCAGATGCCATAGGAGTCTATCATGCCAATCCACAAGTGTTATACATGCCTAAGCATCCAGCCTTGGGGAATTACAATGCTACCTTTGGCGATGCATTATACTTCTTAGAAGAACGCCCAGGAAAAGAGCATAAAGATGTCGCATCTTTTGGAAATCCAGATGATATAGAAGGAACAGACGATGTCATAAAAAAACTTCGAAAAGATGAAAAGTACACAGTAGATGAACCACATTACATCCGTACCAGATTGTTTGATATGTTATTAGGCGATTGGGATAGACACGAAGATCAATGGCGATGGGCTAGATTTGATAAAGAAGGAACCAGCACATATCGCCCCATTCCCAAAGATCGTGATCAAGTATTCTGTAACTATGATGGCAATTTATTAGGAGCCATCAAGTTGATAGCCCCAGCAACTCGAAAATTCGGCGCGTATAGTGGTCGTCAGAAAAATATTCGCTGGATCAATGAAGCAGGTATTCGTTTAGACCGCACTTTTGCGCAGCAATCAGGAAAAGAAGTATGGATAGCAGAAGCTGCTTACATAAAAGAAAAACTAACCGATGAAGTAATAGAGCAAGCATTTACAAACCTGCCCAATGAGTTACAAGGAACCACAGTAGCAGCTATTAAAGCCTCCGTTCGATCCCGTAGAGATGCTATAGAAACCATAGCGGCTAAGTATTATGACTACTTATCTAAGTTAGTTATCATGAGAGGTACAGATAAGGATGATTTTTTCGAAATTGAGCGACAAGAACGCCAAACTAAAATAAGTATTGCTAGGATTAAGGGAGGAGAGGTTAAAAAACCATTTATAGAGCGTACCGTACTATCCAATGAAACCAATGAGATTTGGATATATGGTTTAGATGACGATGATCAATTCGTGGTTAAAGGAAATGGAAAATGCCCAATACGTATTCGTATCATCGGAGGACAAAATAATGATGTCTATACCATAGAGAATGGCAAAAAAGTAAAGGTATACGATCATGCCACTAAACCGAATACCATCCAGAAAGCAGGAAATGCGAATTTTGTATTAAGTAATCATTATAATTACAATACCTACGACCCTAAAAAGAATAAGAATACAACGAATACCATTACACCACTCATTGGTTTTAATCCAGATGATGGTATCAATGTAAATCTAACAGATACATACGTGGTAAAAGGATTTACCAATGCTCCGTACCAAAGTAAGCATATAGTTAGTGCTGCATATTATCTGGCTACACAAGGATATGATCTGTCCTATAAAGGAGAGTTCGCAAGAGTGTTAGGCAATTGGAACTTACAGCTATCAGGGATGTACACGAGTAATAACTTTACACAAAACTTTTTTGGTCTTGGGAATGAAACAGAAAACTTAGATGATGATTTAGGGTTGGATTTTAATAGAGTAAAAACAAGTATTTGGCAAGTAACAGGTGGTATTGTTAAAAGAGGACAATACGGAAGTATCCTGAGTGTTATAGCTGGTTATGAAGGCATAGAAGTAGCCAATACTACAGATAGATTAATCAGTACGATACCGGTAAATGATCCATCGTTTTTTGATAGAAAGTTTTTTGCAGGACTGGATTTGAAGTATACATATCAGAATTCCGATGTTCCTGCTAATCCTACAAGAGGCATGTTATTTAGTCTAGAGGGAGGTGCAAAAATGAATACCGAGGAGACTGATAGGACATTTGGCTATATCCATCCTACATTAGGATTCTATAATGCGATTACCAGAAATCGAAAATTAGTACTTAAAACATTGCTCCAAGCTCAATTTATGATCGGAGATACCTTTGAGTTTTATCAAGCTGCTAGTTTAGGAGGCAATAAAGGATTACGTGGATACAGAGAAGAACGATTTACAGGAGAGCGTGCATTGGCGTTTAGTACAGACCTACGCTATAGTTTTCCTCGTATAAAAACTAGCGTACTACCAGTACAATTAGGGGTGTACAGCGGTTTTGATGTTGGTAGAGTATGGGTAGATCAAGAAGGATCTACTACTTGGCACGATTCTATAGGAGGTGGAATGTGGATCAATGCTGTAGATGCTATTTCGGGACAATTAGGTGTATTTAATAGTGATGATGGGATACGACTTACAGTAGGTTTTGGGCTCAATCTATAACTAAAAGGCTTACAGTGTAGTAATTTCTAATCACAGTATCCAAAGCTAGTACAATACATTCAAAATAAAAACGTATAAACTCCTTATAAAATATAAGGAGTTTATAGTAGCTGTGAAAATTATTTCTTAGCAGAAAATAATTGCTTTAAACTGTGGAGTAATGAAGAGCTTATACTTTTCGCTAAAAGGTGTACTACAGCACTTCAGTGTGAAAACAGTATGTTAATGCTTAAAAATCAGTATCTACACTACTGATTTTAGTATCTATAAATGGTGTTTCGTTTACTAAAATAGTAGGGTGTTCTATAGCATTGTATTTAAAATCATTGGCTATTGTAGCATTGTTAAATGATAATGAAGATCGCATTTCGATGATTGAATTTTCTTCTGTAGCGATTTCTGTTGCTGCCTTTATTGGATTATCAGCGGATCCAGCAGCGTGTACTCTAGAACCATTATCGATCACAATCACTATTTTTGGAGCTTTCTTACTCTTTAATGTCACACCTTCTTCGATAGTCAATACAGCTCCTTTCGAAACATGTAATTGATCTTCTATGATATAGGTAGTGTTTTTGGCCAGTGTCATATCCTTATCGATAGTACTTGCTAATGAAACAGCAGCTGTAGATTGTGCTAAGGAAGGGAAAATTACTAAAAGTACGATTACGAGCAGAGAGATGTAGTTTTTTGTCATAGTTGAAATTATTTTGGGGTTAAGCTTGTAGGTTATTTCTTTCTAAAGGTAAGAAAAATTATCTTAAAAAAGTCATTTTGTAAGAATAAAACGTTGTTTTATGGGTATTTATGTTCTTTTTGTCGAAATTTTTACGGTTTTATTTGTATGGAATTCACATTTGTAAGATAGATGAATTACGCATGTATAAGTAAATTATAGTGTACTGTAATTGCGGAATTACCATCGTTTAAATCACATAGCTACAATAGGTCTTGTTTATTAGTAGCATCTTGTAGTAGAGTCCATTTTTTTGATTTCAGCAAACATCGTAAGATTTTGTGATCAACTACAGTGATTTTTTTATTGCATAGCAGCCTTCTCTAGCGCGAGCGTTTCCCTCTTGCCGTATCCGTTCATCGGTAAGCCTTGTAATATGCAGCTTGGATCTAAAAAAACTGCATAAATCATTAGTACTACTTATAATAAAGAATGTTTCGCGTTAGGGATAGCAGCGGCATCCTTTTTTGTTTTCCTAAAAAAACAAAAAAGATATAGCGTATAGCCCGACCCCTTGGGTAACGCCCAAATTAGTATCTAAGAGAAAAATAGTTTAGGAGTATTACAGTTTTAGTAGATATAATGTTCCTTTTTGATGATTTCGTTTTTCATCTACTATATAGAGTGTCTGTTCGTCTTTAAAACAGATGCCTTCTTTCTGAGAATAATCACCTAATTTATGTTTGGTAATTGTACCTTGAAAAAAATGATCTCCCGAAAAATTCTCTAGCAGGTATACTTTATTGTAGGTCAGTAAAGCTATTTTATGCCCCTCAGGATGTATGGCGGCAGCAGTGATAAAACAATCTTTGGCATCTTTGCAGGTACGAAAACTATCGATGTGTTGTGCTACATGATGTCCTGTTTGAGCAGGTAGTTTATATAGTTTGGTAATACCGTCGAATTCCGTACTTCTATTTTTGGTAAATAAATAAAAGCTTTCTTGGTGGTATATGAATGCTTCTATGTCGAAATTTCTGTGTTTCTTCTTAGGCGGGAATTGTTTTTGATCCTCTAAGACAAATGTGGTTTTCGTGAGTTGCTGTTTAGCGGTACCTAGTCCCATTACTTTATAGATGGTTAAATCCTTTCTATTATTTTCGTTATTACCAAAATCTCCTATATAGATATTTCCATCATGGTCATACGCTAGATCTTCCCAATCTACATTAGTAGCATCGGGTAGGGGATGCTTTGCCGCAATGGTTCCATCTGTGGTTACTTCAAAAACAGTAGGGCTATTGCCAGAATCATTGATCGCATACAGAGACGAATGATTAGGCAATTGTGTGATGCCAGAGATTTCTTCGAGTGTTTTGGGTAGATGCTTAATAATGGTGAGTTGATCATTGTTTTTCTGACAACTCACCATACTTGTAATCATTAAAAAAAGCCAATGGATTTTTAGCTGCATAGCATAGAATGATTTAAGAGGTTTGGTTCCAAGCATTCAGCATCCAGCTTACTTTTTCTAAATCTGCGATATATGTTCCGGTGAGATCTAGTGTTCCGTCATCGCTGGCTGCTTCTGCTGCTTGTGTTAATTTCTTTAATTGTTTTAGTAATATAGTATGATCTTCTAGAATAGCGCTTACCATTTCGTGGTCTATAAGAGGGCGTTCGATCTCTTGAATATTTGAGGTAGCCAAATATGCTTTATAAGTACTAATAGGATTGGCTCTGAGTGTAAGAATACGTTCTGCAATCTCATCGATTTTTAATTTAGCATCCTCATAAAGTTCTTCGAACTTGGTATGTAGCTCAAAGAAATTACGACCTGTAACATTCCAATGAAAATTACGTAATTTTTGATAATATACATGGTAATCAGCTAGTAAAACATTCAATGCATTGACGGTATCTGTAGTTGTATTTTTCATAATTAATGCTTATGGTTTTTTATATTTCGATACGAAAATACTATATATGTTCCGCCTTTGTTCACTAGTTTTGATCGTTAAATACAATGCTGGTATCATTTTAATTGATCAAGGATTCCTTCGTATACCATAGTATAATACTCACTACCATGGGGTACATAGTACTTAGATGTTGCAGGGTCTTGAATATCAGCTATTAATTGAGCTGTGGGAATCAGTTTGATAGCGGCAACTTCTTCTTCTTGTACTATCAGCGTATCGATGGGGGCTGTTAACTTCGCTACATAGATATAATGAAACTCATGGTCATAGAAATCGGGCTTCGGTACTTTTTTAGATAAATTTCTAGCTATTAATAGGAGTTGATTGGGGGTTATCGTCCATCCGATTTCTTCTTCAATCTCACGCAATGCAGCATCTATGGGTGTCTCGTCTGCGGCAATATGTCCTGCAACAGAGATATCCCATAGATTCGGGAAGGTATCTTTATCTGCAGCACGTTGTTGTACCAGCACTTCTCCATCTGGGGTGTATATCCATATATGTACGCTGGCGTGGTATAGCCCAAGGCGATGGGCTTCAGATTTTAAAAGGATTTCTCCAGTAGGGGTTCCTGTTTCGGATAGAATAGCGATCAATTCGTCTGCCATATCGTATTATATTGTATTTGTTATTTAGATACTGCTACTTATATAAGCAAGTGTAATCAATGTAGCAATACCAGTAAACTCAAATGGTATAAACACTAAAATACACAATTCAGTTCAAATATGGTGATGGAAGACCATGGTATGAGAAGAAATTTGATGAGATAAGACGTTTTTTGAAATGCATAGTGTAGCTATGGACAAAAAAGGAAGGGAACTTTAGCAGATAATTGTAAGTATGAATACGGAGAAAGTAATATATTTAGCATAATAGAAACAATATTGTTTTCTAAGAAGTGGGTTTGATCACTTCGAAAAAAAAGAAACACACAAATCATTTTTAATGAGTAATTATCACATAAAGCATCTCGAAGAGTATTTTCAAGTATACCGAAAGTCCGTACGTAATCCCTCTCTATTTTGGGGTGAAATAGCGGAAGAACATTTTTTATGGAGAAAAAAATGGGATCAAGTACTAGAATGGGATTTTAGCAAGCCAGAAGTCAAATGGTTTCAAGGCGCTCAGTTAAATATCACCGAGAATTGCATCGACAGACATTTATATGTTAGGGGCGATAAAACAGCCATTCTTTTTGAACCTAATGATCCGACACTTCCCGCAGAGCATATCACCTACAACCAATTACATGAGCGAGTATGTAAATTTGCCAATGTACTCAAGGAGCAAGGTGTCCAAAAAGGGGATAGGGTATGCTTATACCTACCGATGATTCCAGAACTCGCCATAGCAGTATTAGCATGCGCTAGAATAGGCGCGGTACATTCGGTAGTATTTGCAGGGTTTTCTGCTACCGCATTGGCAACTAGAATCAATGATTGCGATGCCAAGATGATCATTACGGCAGATGGATCGTTTAGGGGAGCTAAAATGATAAATCTAAAAAGTATTGTAGACGAAGCATTGCAGCAATGTTCATGTATTCAAACAGCGTTGGTAGTCAAACGTACGGGCGCTACTATAGCCATGCAATCAGGAAGAGATCAATGGATCGCCCCTTTATTAGAGCAAGCCAGTAATGAGTGTGTAGCAGAAATTATGGATGCAGAAGATCCACTCTTTATACTATATACTTCAGGATCTACAGGGAAGCCCAAAGGAATGTTGCATACCACAGCAGGGTATATGGTGTATACAGCCTATAGTTTTAAAAATGTGTTTCAGTACAAAGAAGAAGATATCTATTGGTGTACAGCTGATATAGGATGGATCACAGGGCATTCCTATATTGTATATGGTCCTTTGGCCAATGGCGCGACTACCGTTATGTTCGAGGGTGTGCCATCCTATCCAGATTATGGGCGCTTCTGGCAGATTGTAGAAAAACATAAGGTCACTCAATTTTATACAGCACCGACAGCGATACGGGCGTTAGCCAAAGAAAATATAGAGTATGTAACCCAATATGACCTATCGAGTCTAAAAGTATTAGGTACAGTAGGAGAGCCGATTAATGAAGAAGCATGGCACTGGTATAATGAGCAGGTTGGCGAAAAAAAATGTCCAATTGTAGATACTTGGTGGCAAACAGAAACAGGAGGGATTCTCATATCACCCATTCCATTTGCTACTCCTACCAAACCTACCTATGCCACTCTACCGATGCCAGGGATACAACCCGCATTGATGGATGAACAAGGTCATGAAATTACAGGAAACCAAGTAGAAGGGCGATTGTGTATTAAGTTTCCTTGGCCAGCCATGGCTAGAACCATCTGGGGGAATCACCAGCGTTATCAAGAGACCTATTTCTCTGCCTTTGATAATGTGTATTTTACAGGAGATGGTGCATTAAGAGATGAAGTAGGGTATTACCGAATTACAGGTAGGGTAGATGATGTGATCATCGTATCAGGACATAATTTAGGAACAGCTCCGATAGAAGATGCGATTAATGAGCATCCCGCAGTGGCAGAATCAGCCATTGTAGGATTTCCGCATGATATCAAAGGAAATGCACTCTATGGCTATGTGATTCTAAAAGAAGTAGGAGAGTCTAGAGATAAAACCAACCTGCGCAATGAAATCAATCAACAAATTACAGATCGAATAGGTCCTATAGCCAAACTCGATAAAATACAGTTTGTACCAGGATTGCCAAAAACCAGAAGTGGAAAGATTATGCGACGTATCCTTAGGAAAATAGCAGCCAATGATTTTACCAATTTAGGAGATACCAGCACATTGCTCAATCCAGAAGTAGTAGAAACCGTAATCAATGAAGTGCTTTAAGAGATGAAAACAAGGAATATAAGTAGGAATCAATGTCTAAATATAGTAGTACTACTCATACTATGTTATACCACTACGATGCGCGCCCAATCTACAGCAGTAGAAGCAGTACAACCCCCATGGATCGCACATGCTAGTAACTTTATGATTTATGGTTTTCAGGTAGAAGCCAGTAAGGTGCAGCAATTCTTACCCAAAGGCGTACAGCCCAAAATAAACAATGGGGGCATGGTATTCGGAGGTGTAGAAATGTATGCCACAGACCGTATCTATGGAGTACCGAATTATCATACCATGTTTGTATTTATAGAAGTCGAGTCCTATGATAGTAGCAATGGTACCTCTGGTCATTTTAATATCACGGGCTATATGACTCCATCGGAAACATGCGATCATTTTAATGAAACATTTGGATTTTCCTTTACATCCAATGCTGTGATCGAAATAGGAGTAGAGGGAACTGTACATACGGGTAGTATACAAGTAGCAGGAAATGAAATCATGAATATAGCTATAGCAGAAACATCTAAATCCTATACCACTAGCGAGGGAATTGTGAATATCGTCAGTACCCATAAAGAACAGATAGGAGTTACTCCTGTTCCTTGGATGAGCATGGGGTGTGTAGGCGCCATCAGAAATGTGCAAATCAACTCATCAGGAAATAAAGTGCTAGAAATGATCAAAGACGCAGCGCCGTTGTGGGCCTTTGTAAATGTTGATCAAACCTTTGCATATACTCAAATGATAAAAAAGTAGTCAAAAATCTGTAGATAAGGTTTTTGACACTGTAATACTATTTTAGGACGGGATATCCACACAAAAAAAGCTGTACACTCACATATAATGCGTACAGCTTTTTTTATGATTGTAAACTTAGAAGTAGTTTACACTTTTTTATTTCAGCGAACTTCAAAAATCCTTTGAATTCATATTAACTTTTGTTTTTGACCGAAAATGAGAAGAAATTTAGTCAAAATAACTAAAAGTATCACCAGCTTTTATTTTTAGGAGACTTTCGTAGATCAATTTGATTACATTCTCTACATCCTCTCTGTGTACCATTTCCACAGTTGTGTGCATATAACGCAGCGGTAAAGAGATCAAAGCCGAAGCTACTCCACCATTACTATACGCAAAGGCATCAGTATCCGTACCCGTTACGCGACTCGATGCCATACGCTGAAAAGGGATCTCAGCTTCCTCTGCAGCATCGATTAATAACTCTCTCAGTTTATTTTGTACCGCAGGCGCATACGCAATCACAGGCCCATCACCAATTTTGGTTTCTCCCTGCGTTTTCTTTTCGATCATAGGCGTCGTAGTATCATGGCATACATCCGTTACAATCGCTACATTAGGTTGTATCGTTTCTGTAATCATTTCTGCCCCACGGAGTCCGATTTCTTCCTGTACAGAATTCGTAATGTACAATCCAAAATCTAATTTTTTACCATTTTCCTTTAGTAATCGAGCTACTTCAGCAATCATAAACCCTCCCATTCGGTTATCCAAAGCACGGCATACAAACTTGTTTTCATTTAAGACAAAAAACTCATCAGGGTACGTAATCACACATCCTACATGTACACCCAGTGCTAGTACCTCTTCCTTAGTAGTACATCCCACGTCGATACAGATGTTTTCTAATGTAGGAGCTTGTTCTTTAGGTCCTCTAGGGCGGGTATGAATCGCAGGCCAGCCAAATACACCCTGTACAATTCCTTTTTTGGTATGGATGTTCACACGTTTAGAAGGAGCAATCTGGTGATCACTACCTCCATTTCTAATCACATAAATCAATCCATTATCCGTAATATAATTTACATACCATGCAATTTCATCAGCATGTCCTTCGATCACTACCTTATACGGAGCATCAGGATTAATGACACCTACAGCAGTACCATATGTATCAGTAATAAATGTATCTACATACGGTTCTAAATATTTCATCCACATTTTCTGTCCTTCCCACTCATAACCAGTTGGAGCAGCATTGTTTAAATAATTTTCCAAAAAGGAAAGAGATTGCTCGTTTAGTATACTTTTCTTAGCCATTTATATATTTTTGTTTTTACGAAGTTACAATATTCACAAAGATTTTGCATTTTGCAAGTTCTTAATGATTAATTTTGGAATGATTTTAGAAGATAAAATCCATTATGTATAGACTACAGTTACTTTTATTTATATGTATTTTGCCAATAGTTACCTATTCGCAGAAAGATAGTACTACAGTATATAAGGATACGTTGAATTTTGTTCAGTACTATATAATACAAGGAGACACTATTCCGCACGATGCCATAGATCTCGATGAAGTCGTTATATTAGGAAAACTAAAATTCAAAGACAAACTAGCCCGTAGAAAATATCTAATCCTTCGACGAAAGACACGAAAAGTATACCCATATGCCAAATTGGCTTCTGATCGATTACATACACTAAAAGAACGCCTCAAAACTATCGAATCCAAGAGAGGTAGAAGGAAGTACATAAAAATCCTACAGAAATATATGGAAGAAGAGTTCACTGCAGAACTCAAGAAAATGACTAGAACAGAAGGGCAGATACTAGTCAAGTTAATCCATAGGCAAACAGGCGAAACCATGTTTGATCTAGTAAAAGAATACCGAAGCGGTTGGAGAGCATTCTGGTACAATAGTACAGCCAAGTTATTCAGCATTTCCTTAAAAGAAGAATACGATCCTATTAATGTAGAAGAAGACTACTGGATAGAAGACATATTACAACGTAGTTTTCAGGCCAATATCCTAGAAGAACAGAAAACAGCATTAGATTTTAGCTTCTATGACTTAAGGAATAAATGGTCATTACCAGAAAAAATACCTTCCGAAGTGCATAAGTAATCATTATAAGTATGTTTATGGCGTTTCCTCACTTCTAAGGTCGTGAGGTCGGGCTATCCGCTGTATCTTTTTTGGTTTTACAGAAAACCAAAAAAGGATGCCGCTGCTATCCCTAACGCGGAATTTCGTTAAGTATAAGTTTTAGAGCGGGTTATAAAATACTTTCAAAAAAAGATTAAAAAAAGGCAAGAAAAAGCTTGTAGAAGAAAGAT
>CANMMM010000030.1 GCA_947498935.1 uncultured Aquimarina sp.
AACGCTTGGATGGATAGCTTTCGATCTTTATTAAATCGCTTCGATACCACAGTAGAAAGCTGGAAAGGATTTAACTACCTAGCGTTCTTTGTAATAGCTTTGAAAAAAATCAAAAAAAAGAAAACAGAAAAAGTTTAAACCACTTCAATAATATCTGATGATGGATTTGGAAAAATTTTAATCATATTTGATTTATTAGGAAAGTCAGATATTGATAAAGTTGAGTTTTCAAAAATGGAAACATTATCTATTAATATTTTTGAACCAGCATCTCCTCTTGCGTATATAAAAGCTTGAACATTTTCTGTGGCAGATGAAGTAAATTCAAATTCTCCTTTTTTCCATTCAGTTGTTGATAAGTCAGTAAAGTCATTAGTTACCAAATTTTCTGGAAAAACACTTGGTGTGTGAACTAAATTAAATTCGGCCTCAGTAAAGTTTCCAGAAACAACTTTGTAATAAAAAGTACAAACATAAGTTGTTCCATTGGTAAATTGCAAGTCAGGTGTATTTATATATATAAATGTTCTCCCTGAGACAATTTCTAATTGCAAACTAGAAGATCCGTTTTGAAAATCAGAACTTATTTCCCAAAATCCATCAAAAAACCTAGCCCAATCATCTGGATTTGAATCGAATGAATCCCAGTTTTCCATATCTCCATTTGGTACCAAATTTGTTTGAGCATTCAAATTAAATATCGCAATAAGTAAAATTAAAATAAATAATTTTTTCTTCATAATTCTGTTGTTTTTAAGTGTTATTTGTTTTCAATATTTGACTGGATTAGAGCCTGATAGCCCTACTATGTTAAACTACTAAATATATTAATATTTTTAAACTATCTGTACCCCTTTCTTCAAAACATTTTTCCATCACACCAGTTAACTCATAATGCGTTAGGGATAGCAGCGGCATCCTTTTTTGGTTTCCTTTAAAAAACCAAAAAAGATACAGCGGATAGCCCGACCCCACGACCTTAGGAGTGGGGGAACGCCCAAAAAATTAAACCCATTTTACCACAAAAAAAAATGCTCGTACATTTCTGTACAAGCACTTCTGCATATCATTTCTTAACATCTTAGTTATAGATCGCTTCTTTGCTAAAATGCTTTGTTAGTAAATAGTATACTACTGCTCTATATTTACTTCTATTAGATTTTCCGTACTGCTCCATAACAGATTCGATGGCTGTATCTAATTCTGGACTGTCTGCAAGACCTAATTTTTTGATTAGGAAATTATTCTTTACAGTAGCTAACTCACTTTTATCACTTCCTGAAACTGTAGAAGCGTCTGCATTATAAATAGAAGGACCACACCCAATCGTTACTTTGGTTAATAAATCCATATCTGGTGTTTGTCCAATTTTATCTTTTATATCAGCTGCATACTTAGTGATTAATTCGTCTCTTTTACTCATAAGATGATAATGTTTTAGGTTTTAGTTAATTTTATTATGCACTATCAAATATAAGATAATTATCAATTAGTTAACGATTTGCAAATGAATTTAAGTGCGATTATTTAGACTAAATGCTTAAAATAATCGATCAAAACACCATCATTGGTTGTTCTTGGCGTAAAAACCTCAATTAATTGGGGGCTATCTTCTCGTGCATAGATTTGCTGTAATGCGGGCTGTAATGCTGCTTCTGATGTTACCTTGGTATATTGGATGCCATACATCGCACATAGGTGCGAGGCGTCTAATTGATGCTTCGTTTCGAAAAAAGTACTGTAGTTCGATGTTTCTTCTTTGCCCGGCAAAATTCTAAAGATACCTCCCCCACTATTATTAATAAGAATGATTGTAAACGTAGCAGGAATATGATCATTCCATAAGGCATTACTATCATAAAAGAAACTTAGGTCTCCTGTGATGAGCGTAGTGGGCGTATCTGCAATTAATGCTGCTCCTATAGCTGTAGAGGTACTACCATCTATGCCACTTGTTCCACGATTACAGAATACTCTAAAACCAGCAGACAACGAAAATAACTGTGCATATCGTACTGTAGAACTATTGCTAAGTTGTATTTGCTGAGGGCTAGGGATATGCTTAAATACTATTTCGAACACTTTTAGGTCTGTAAAAGGAACCTTGGCTAGATAATGAGCATGGTGTACCCGTCTTTGATCTCTAACAGTGATCCATCGCTGTTTGTAATCTGTGGATACTACTTGAGTATTTTTTAGAAAATCCTTTAGAAAGGTGTTTGGCGATATCTGTATATGTTCTGTGAGACAAAAATAGGTGTCATACGCTTTCTTAGTATCTACATGCCAGTGTACCGATGGCTGATAGGTACGTAAAAAGGCTTTGATTCGCTTAGAAACGACCATTCCTCCAAAGGTGAGTAATACCTCTGGCTGTAAGTCCTTGAATTCCTCGTCTGATAATGGCGTAATCAGCTGATCGATGGCATCGATATGTGAAGCGTGATATACATTAGATGTGGTTTCTGTAAGTACTAATACAGAAGGGTCATTGGCTAATGCTGTTATAAAAGCTGTATCAATGGTATCAGGTGCACAAACACCGATGAGGACCATTTTTCGTTTTGCGGCATTCCATGTGGTCAGCATGCTTTCTTTTAGCAATGCGGTCATGGGATATGTGGTAGCTACGACTGGAATATTCTTAGGGGTTATTGTAGGTGCTACTACCGTATCGTATAATGGCTCATAAAAAGGAACATTGATATGCACAGGTCCTTGCTGGGTGATCGCTGCATTTAGTGCTAGATTGATCTCACGCTCATTATGTTTCTGTGATTCATGCTGCTTTTGCTGTACTTTATGATCTTCTATTGTAGTAGCTACTACCACTTCTGAATATAGATTCGCTGTGTATACGATATGATTATCGAATACATTTTTCTGTCGGATAGTCTGTCCATCTCCTATATCAATACGTTCTGTAGGACGATCAGCACTGAGTATCACTAGCGGTATATCGCTATAAAATGCTTCGGCCACAGCGGGGTAATAATTAAGCAACGCACTCCCCGATGTACATACCAGTGCTACTGGTGTATGTAATTGCTGTGCAATCCCTAGTGCAAAGAAAGCGGCACAGCGCTCATCTACAATACTGTAGCACTGCATATCAGGATGTTCTGTAAAACCAATAGTTAATGGTGCATTTCGAGATCCTGGTGAGATGACGATATGCGTAATCCCTTTGGCTTCACAAAGTGCTACAATAGTCTGGGATAATGGAATCTTGGAATATAATTGTTTCTTCATTAGCGATGCTAAAGTACAATATCAGCTCTATTTATTCCAAGGTTTTACTGCTAAATTACTGTAGTACGCTTTTCATCGTAGCTGTTTTTCGTACGGTTTCTTCCCATTCTTTGGCTGGATCAGAGTCTTTGGTAATCCCTCCGCCTACGTATACTACAGCTGTGCTACCTTCTAATTGCATACAACGCAAATTCACAAATAAATGCGAACTATTTTCTGATGCATCTACCATATTTAGTTCTCCTAAAAACCCCGTATAATAGGCACGATCATAGCCCTCATGGGCTACTATAAATGTTTTGGCTGCTGCTTTGGGTAATCCGCATACTGCGGGTGTAGGGTGCAATGCATGGATCACCTTTTCTATCTCTTGGTGATGCGTATGCATCATACCTTGTATATCGGTACGTAAATGCAATAACGATCCTGCTTTATGGGTGTATACTTCAGAACTGGTAAAATCGGTAGTAAACTCCGATAGTGCTTGTTCTATAAAGATCTGCACCATGGCGTGTTCTGCCACTTCCTTATTACCCCATATCACATCGGTAGTAGAGACAAATGGCTGTGTTCCTGCTAAGGCCATTGTTTTAAAAGTATTTCCTTGGATGGCTACCAAGGTTTCTGGGGTGGCTCCCAACCACATGCCTACTTTTGGATGGTACCAGCAATACACAAATGCATTGGGATATCGCTGTACCAATGCGATGAAGATGTCTAATGGTTTTTTTTTAGAAATTGGTACCGTTTCTTTTCTCGATACTACAATTTTTTGCAAACTATCAGATGCCTCTATTTGCTGAATACCTTTGCTGACTAATGCCATATGCTTTTCCCTTGCCACAGAATTACTGCTAGGGTATGCGATAGGTAGATCAGCAACTATTGTTCCCAAATTAGGATCCCATTCGCAGGTATAAGAGGTACTTTGTGCTACAGGAAATACTACAGAAGGCCCTGCATCAAAAGGTGCAAAAACAAACCCCGACACGGTATAAGAATTCAGCTCGTACAAAGTAGCATCGTGTTGTACCATAGCTTTAAGCTGTGTCTCCCCTCCTTTTCGATAGGTCACAAAAGGTCGTTCGGCAGTATATGCTTCTTCGATATGTTCGATGAATTGTGGTACCGTCATAATTATTTAGATTTCGGAAGTGCTAATGTCGTAAGTTTGACCACCGATATCAATTGATCTGCTTCATCTCTAATTTTAATATCCCATAATTGAGTGGTCCTACCTTGATGTAATACGACTGCTTTGGCAAACACATATCCTTCTCTCACACTTTTTACGTGATTGGCCGCTATTTCGATTCCTCTGATATAAAATTCTTTTGAATTTAAAAACAAAAACGAAGCTGCACTTCCTACACTCTCTGCTAGCGCTACCATAGCCCCTCCGTGCAATACGCCATCTGGCTGATGTACTCTAGGCGTTACAGGCATTTTTGCCACTAAATAATCCTCTCCTACTTCGCAAAAAGAAATATCTAATGTCTCCATTAAGGTATGCTTACACATCTCAGCACACTTGGCTAAAATCTCTTTTTCTCTACTATGCATTTTTTTAATTTTTAATTCCTGATCCTAAAAACTCACAAAACCCTATGAAACAATTGTTTAAAAACTAAGTAATCGTATATCGAATCATTCGTAAAAATACACAATGGCACGTAATAATTACTAAGCGGTGTCTTTTTATTTTAGAAGTGGTTATTGACGTGATAGAAACTTTTTATAACTGATCTTTTGCTCTTAAATTTTACAATTTTTGAATTTTCGAGCGCTGCTATGCAATAAAAATCTGTGTATTTGATCCTGTTTCTTTTTCGAATCAAAAAATCAAAATATATTGCGGCTGTTTAAACCACTTCATGGTATAAACATCATAAAAACAACTTTTAGGAATTGAATCACATGCAAAAAGAAGTTCTATACCAAGCTACCAATACCTATGACACCTTAAACGAGCTAACCGAAGACACCAAAAACATATGGCTGGTATTGCATGGTATTGGGTATTTAAGTCGTTATTTTATTCGACTTTTTCAGCGTTTGGATGCTGATGAAAATTATATCATCGCGCCCCAAGCTCCGGCTAAATATTACAAAGACGCTTCGTATAAAAGAGTTGGTGCTAGCTGGCTGACTAAAGAGACTACTGCTGCAGAAACACAGAATGTATTGCGATACATTGATGCTGTTATGGAAGTAGAAACAACTCCTAAAAATGCCCGATTGATTGTACTGGGATATTCCCAAGGGGTTAGTATTGCAGCTCGTTGGACAGCTAGTAGAAAAATCATGTGTGATGCATTGGTAATGATCTCTGGGGGTTTTCCCAAAGAGCTTACCAAAGAAGACTTTGACTTCTTACCCTCACAAACACGTATTACCCATATCGTAGGTGCAAATGACCCTTATTTCGACCCAAAAAATGTAGCTGCCGAAAAAGTTAGAGTACAGCAGATTCTACCACAGATTATTTTTAAAACACATGACGGAGGGCATGAACTGGACATCAATACATTACGAGATGTATTATGACAGATACCTAGATTTCATAACCTCTATATGATGGCGCTGATGCCCTACCATAATATATCCTGCTGCTCTAGCACTCATAGGATTCCCTTTTACTCTACCTATTCGACACAGCATTTCTTGATCAAAGGTCTTGAATAAACTTATAGAATGATTGCGCACTGTAGCAAATTCATCCATCAGTTGCTTTTTGGTATACTTACTAGCATTACAGTTTTTAGCTAATTTATCTTGATCGAATTCAGTTAGCTTCGTCCTATCATTTCTAGAAAAACGCAATGCTCTATACGCAAAAATACGTTCTGTATCAATTACATGAAGTATTACCTCAGCTATTGTCCATTTATCCTCAGCATACTGGTGGTGTATCTTTTCTTCTGGTATTTGTTCCAAAAAAGTTAGAAACTCTTCTCTTCCCGATTTTAATCCCTCATACACATCTTCAATCGAAGCCTTAGATATATATGCCGCAAAATAAGAACCATATTCTTTTACAGAAAGTTCTGATATCATAATCTATAATAATGTTTATTAGTTCAGTACTATACTTAGAAGTAATTTGTAGCTTTTATAACATGCTAGTAAAGCTGAACTTTTATATCCAATACTTTACAATCTTTGAGTGCTGTAGCACCACTTTTGATCAAAATAGCCTTACGTTTTGCTGCATCCCATAAAAAAATGTAACCACTTCTGGAAATGAAATTTAGTAATTATCTTAGGATCGACGTCATTTATTAACAGTTATTTATTAACCTTCACAAACGCTCATTCACACTAAAACAAAACCCTGATTAAAAACTAATTAACAAACAAATAAAGGTGATTTTTCTCTTTTTTTCAACAAACAAATTACATAAAAACAGCATCAAAACAATAGTTTTCTAGCAATCAAACACATAGAACACCTTCCATACGCATCAGTACATGTAATCACATAAAAACAATCATTCGATGTTCGTAGCCCGTTATAGGCACACCTCACAATAGGGTATATCGAATAGTAACTCGATGCATAGGGTTATCACGTTTATTTTAGTACTTTTATTTTTTATTACTTCTTAGTTATGACTAAAAAAATTATACACTTAGGATGCTTTCTACTAGTATCAGGTATGCTAATGGCGCAAGACATCGCAGTATTACACTATAATGGTGGTGGAGATTGGTATAGTAACCCTACTGCATTGCCTAATCTCATTACCTATTGCAATCAACATATTAGAACTACGATTGCTCCCAAACCCAAGACGGTAAAACCTGAGAGTAACGATCTTTTTCAATACCCATATATTCATATGACTGGGCATGGCAATGTATTTTTTACAGAACGCGATGCAGAAAACCTACGTAATTACCTAATCAGCGGTGGTTTCTTACACATTGATGATAATTATGGTATGGCACCTTATGTAAAAAAAGAATTGGTAAAGATTTTTCCTGATAAGGAATTAGTAGAATTACCCGTTTCCCACCCTATCTTTACATCACCCTATCCTTTTCCTAAAGGATTGCCTAAGATCCATGAACACGATGGTGCACGTCCGCAAGCATTAGGCATAGAATTCGAAGGTAGATTGGTATTACTATTCACCTATGAGAGTGACCTAGGAGATGGATGGGAAAATCCAGAAATCCATAATGATCCAGAAGAAATCCGCCAAAAAGCACTAAAAATGGGAGCTAATATTCTTAAATATGCTTTTGAAAATTAATTTTTTGGGCGTTCGAGCGGGTCATCCGCTATATCTTTTCTAGCTTGCAGCATAGAAAAGGATGCCGCTACTACCCCTAACGCAGCTAAATGTATACCATGAGCAATCAACAATTACAACATCATACTACACAATTCGATACCCATCAGTTTCCCATCCATCTAGTATGTGATCAAGTGAATTCACCTGCTAACATCGGAAGTATCTTTCGCTTAGCCGATAGTTTTGGGATAGAACACATACATTTTTGTGGTACAGATATTACCGTAGTGAGTAAACGAATGCTACGAACAGCTAGAGCAACACACGAGATCATACCCTACAGCACCTCAGAAAGTTGTATCGAAACCCTTATGCAGCTAAAAGAAGAAGGATACACACCTATTGCATTAGAAATTACAGACACCAGTATCCCGATCACTGCATATGATTTTGCAGCGTGCTCTAAGATTGCTTTGATTATAGGACAAGAAAATTTAGGCGTTTCTAAACCATTACTAGCGCAAGTAGAAGCCACTACACATATCAATATGTTTGGTCATAATAGTAGCATGAATGTAGCGATGGCTACAGGGATTGCACTCTTCGAAATCACAAAGCAACTTTCTAAAGCATAACAGCTATGTATTATCTAGCGAATCAACCGTATATCCAACAAACAACTACATTATGAATTCTAAAACAATTGCATATGGCATTCTTAGAGCCATCACTGCCGTAGTCGGTGTAGCACTATTACTATGGTTTTTATTTAAAATACAATCCATACTCTTATACATTACTTTTGCTGCGGTAATTTCATTAATGGGTAGGCCCTTAGTTCTTTTTCTAAAAAAGAAATTAAAGTTTCATAACACCCTAGCCGTAATGGTTACCTTATTGCTTACCATCGGATTGTTTTTAAGTATCTTTCTACTGTTTGTACCTATTATATCAGAACAAGGACAACTTATCAGTGAAATCAGTATCAATGAGGTCAGTACAGAATTTACAGTATTGATTGAGGATATGAGTGACTTCTTTAAGATCAATGAAGTGAATATTGTAGAAATCATACAACAAACAGATGTGATGCAATTTCTAGACCTAAAAATTATTCCTAATTTGATTAACTCTTTCTTTAGTGGTTTTGGTGCTTTTTTTATAGGACTATTCTCTGTATTATTTATTTCATTCTTTTTACTCAAAGACAGCCTCATTCTAGAAAACAGCCTGCTTGTATTTGCTAAAAAAGAAGATGAAAATAAATTCATGCGCGCTTTTACAAAGATTAAAGATTTGTTATCTCGCTATTTTGCAGGGCTCTTACTACAAGTAATCATCCTTTTTGTATTATACACCATACTACTCCTTATATTTGGCGTGCATAATGCGATCGCAGTAGCATTAATTGCTGCTATCCTAAACCTAATTCCTTATGTAGGACCTTTATTCGGAGGGATTATGGTATTGATTTTAGCCACTACCAGTAATCTAGGGTTGGATTTCTCTTCGGTAATTTTGCCTAAACTTACCTATATTCTTATCGGGTATATCTGCATACAATTAATCGACAACTTTCTAAATCAGCCATTGATTTTTGGAAATAGTGTAAAATCACATCCATTGGAAATCTTTTTAGCAATTCTTATTTTTGGAGCTTTATTTGGCATCGGTGGATTAATTGTAGCCGTACCATTTTACACAGCTATTAAGGTAATTGCCAAAGAATTTTTATCAGAGTACAAAATCGTAAAACAACTGACCAAAGAACTATAGCCAATAGCTAAAAAAATTGAACCACAAACTACTACAACCAGCGATACAAGATTTTATTTTTGAACACTCCAAAAATGGAATCGATATTACCAAACTTATTCTAGCGGGCAGCCCTTTTGAAGGGATTTCTGCTCAGGAATTAGCGCAGCAAATTCAGGCCAAATATAAAACGAAAACCAAACTCCCTGAATGGAATCGCATCCAAGGCATTTATTATCCTCCGACACTTAATCTAGAGCAAACATCTTCTGAAGCTACTGCACACTATAAAAGCCAACTTATTACAGGTAGTACACTAATAGATCTCACCGGAGGATTGGGTATCGACGACTACTACTTAGCCAAAAAAGTAACACAACTCACACACTGTGAACTGAACACCACATTAAGTACCATAGCGCAACATAATTTTACTGTCCTAAAAGCTACAAACATCACAACACATACAGGAGATGGATTGGCATTCCTAGCTACTGTAGATTCTGTAGATTGGATTTATATAGATCCCTCTAGAAGACATGATCAAAAGGGAAAAGTCTTTTTTCTAGAAGATTGCCTCCCTAATGTACCTGAACACTTATCGTCATTATACAGTAAGAGCAAAAACATTCTTATCAAAACCTCTCCACTACTGGATATCAGTGCCGGCATACGTTCGCTAACAGGAGTAAAAGAAGTGCATGTAGTAGCAGTACAAAATGAAGTAAAAGAACTACTATGGGTATTAGAACGAGGGTATACAGGTAATTGTACGATTCACAGCGCTAATATACGTACAGCTGATACATCAGTATTCACACATACTTTAAATGACACAACTTTAGTAGCTCCTTCATACACACTTCCTGCGCAATACCTCTACGAACCCAATGCTGCCATACTCAAAGGAGGTGGGTTTGCAGCAATCGCTACACAATACCAAGTACAGAAACTACATCCTCACTCGCATCTATATACCAGCGATAGACAGATTGATTTCCCAGGTAGGCGTTTTGAAGTGCAACAGATACTTCCGTACCAAAAAAAAGTATGGAAAAAAATGAAAATTGGACAGGCCAATATTACTACTCGTAATTTTCCTGAAACTGTAGCTAGTATCCGAAAAAAGTGGAATATCAAAGAAGGAGGTGATACCTATCTTTTTTATACTACCGATTGCAATGATCAGCGCATCGTATTAATATGTCATAAAGTATAAAGTCTTATACTCATTATAATACCCCCAAACAGTATAAGATATGCTATTTTACAACTCTGCGTTACGCAAAAAGATATGATGTTCTATCGCATGTATAACCAACCCTGCTATATTCTTAGACCCTGTTTTAACCAAGAGATTATTGCGATGTCCTTCTACGGTTCTAGGGCTTATACAAAGTTGATCCGCTATTTCGCTAGTGGTTTGTTGCTGACATATAAGGGTCAATACTTCTTTTTCTCTAGTTGTTAGATGCGACTCATTCTCCTTTATATTTTTAAATGCTCTAAGCGATGCCTCCTCTAGCATTTTCATAATATCCTGGTCATAGCTATACCCTTTTACAGCTACTTCATTAATGGTATCTATCACCTTTTTAGGCGATGCATTTTTAATCAGATAAGCAACTGCTCCCTGTTGTATCATATTCACCACAAATGGCTTGCTATAATAACTAGTCAGTGCTATAATCTTGATCGATGGATATTTCTTTTTAATAATCTTAGTGGCTTCTACACCATTAAGATCTGGCATTTTTAAATCCATCAAAATTACTTCTGGTAGTGTTCTGCTAAGATTTAATTGTTTGATCAAATCATTTCCGTTGGCTGCTTCGATGATCATATCTATATTCGATTCTTGCCCCAAAATAAAAGACATTCCCTGTCGAAAAAGTGTTTCATCATCAGCCATAGCTAATGGAATGTAATTTTTTTTCATGTGTGTGCTGAGGTTGTTTATTAATATATATGGTACACTGGAATCCTTCACTCAATTGACTATAAAAGCTAAATGTACCTTGGAGTATCGCTACTCGTGTTTCTATATTTTTAAGACCTATTCCTTTTTTTACTGCTGTATTAGTGGTATCAAATCCCTTTCCATTATCTACATACGCCACATAGAGTTGCTCCTGATCCTCCATGATATCCAGTGCGATATACGTTGCCTTTCCATGACGTACAGAGTTATTCAATAGTTCTTGTATGATTCTAAAAAGATGCAACTCTTCTTCTTTAGACAAATACCCATTATACACTGTCTTATATGTAATCGCTACTTGCTGACTATTGATAAAAGCGTCGCACACTTCTTCTACTGCAGCTACTAATCCAAAATTCTCTAAGATAGGAGGTAATAAATTATGTGCCAATGTACGTGAGCTGTCTAAGGTCTGTGTAGTAACCTCTAGAATATGACACAACATATCGTTTGCATCCTCAAAATCTGGAGGTGTTCTATCTATCAATACATTGGTGGTAAGACTAATAACGGTAAGTTTTGCGCTAATGGCATCGTGTAAATCTTGTGCTATTCGTTTTCGCTCCTTTTCTTGGGTCTGAATAGTAGCATGTAACAGCTCTTTTTGGTAGGAGAGCTCTAAATTCGTTTTTTCGAGGGCAGTTTGTATAATTTTTTTCCGAGATAGGAAAAAAAATAGCACCAAGGCAATGCCCATAAGTAATACTACCAAAATAGCTATTAATACGATCATAGCAACCTGCGACTCTTCTTGTAATAATTCTTTTTCCATTCTACCGATACAAGTATTTGAAACACAATATACATTATGGCATTCGCTTTAAATAATAAATCATATAATTTAAAAGGAATATCAATAGCAAATACCAAATTACCACTAGCAAAAATCAATGTACTACAGATAAGATACAGAAAAATCCCTACATTGACAATGATCAATGTGGGTCGCTGTAACTGTAATGACTTGTAGAAATATACAATAGCATAACTGATTAACAAAATTTGAGTAATGCTAATACCTATAGGATTATATTTCATCATCAGGCTGGGGTCTCTTATATATTGATAAGTCAATACACAAAGTGTAATCCCTCCCAAATAGTGAATAATTCTTTGTTTTAATAAGGAATGATAAAAAATGGATAGTAATATAAATTGTCCTATTAGAAAAATCGTATTCATATATAGATTATTCTGATGTAGATAAAAAGCAATAAACATCATACTCGACAAAGTAATACTACTAAAGATCAGAAAAATCAGAAAAACAACAAAAGCCTTATTTTTATGTAAGGCTTTTGCATAACAAAGTGTATTAAACAGTAATAATATATGACCCGTGTATATCAAATACTTTATAAGAGGCATATGTTTACTGTTATTTAGTTCAGTGGGCTTAGTTTATCACAATAAGGTGGACATGGTGCTGTTACATCAAAAATTCCACTACTTATCGTATCGCTTTTAGTAACCGATACTCCATCTATCTTTCCATCTATGATATCTCTGTAGACACCATCTTTATCTTTTTGTGTACCTACAAGTAATACACGCTCTTCTACTGGACCGCCATCTTCAGAACCTATAGCCATATACGCACGTACATCGATAGACTCATCTTTGGCTTTTTGCTGTGCTGTGGCTGCTGTGGCATCGTCTAATAGCCCTATTTCATTCAGTACTTCTACTAGATCGACTGCGGGGATTAAAAAAGCTTTGCAATTATCTGGGCATTTAGCCCTCCATGCATCGATCCATCCTTTAGCTACTGATAAGGATACTGTGTTTTCGTCGTTTGGATTCATGTTGTTTTAGTTTATGTATGAGTAAATTATTCTTTTGTGTATCGTTCACTGTTACCGTCTATCACTCGCTACACTCAGCATATATACCATTATACTTGCTGCCTCATCTATTTTCCAAACTTTACTACCTCGGTATTTAAGCTACTGTACATAATTAGGAAACCTAGTATATACAATAGATTTACTTCTCTATGATCACTGCGCTTTTGTAAATCACGAAGAATATATACGTTATTCAATTTGCTATCAAAACGATCTTTTGCCCCCCAAATTTTGTAATTTTTGAGTTTTCGAACGCTGCTATGCAACTAAAAAAGTGCAAACTATCTTATTAAAATAGTGTAAACTTTAGGATATAAAAGTATAACAAAATCCTTTGCTTTTATTTAAAAACATCAAAAAAATCACGGGATTATTCCTTTTTATACTGATTTACAGAAGCTTTGCTAATCACTATTCCTTATTATCAATACCCTCATTCAATACACTCATTTACAGTAACTTTATATCAAAAAACCACAAACAAGCGAATTATCTTATTAATTTTTACGGTATTTACACATTTATTTTACGCGTATATTGCAAACATTTCCATATAGAACTCACCTTGACTTTTTCTTTTCCCTAAAAAATGACTGAAGTTAAGATGAGTTCGTATAAAAAATTCCCTATACAACTAACTAGTTCTATTATCTATAAAAATGATAGGCTTACGGCTCATTACTGGGTATTTCATAGCATGTAGTTCTGCTTGTGTATGTAGTACTATCTCAGGAATGACTCTAAGTTGTGCTTGCAGCTGCGCTTTTAGTGCTTTTTGGTCAGATGCATGTAGCGTGTCTTCGAGATGAATATATACTGCATCCATACCTATGGCATCTGTACGTACTTCTATAATGTAGAGCGTAACAGCCGTATGGCTATTGAGTACTTCTATGATGCTTTGTGGGTAGAGTGTCGTACCCTTATACTTGATCATTTGCTTTTTTCGTCCTAGTATAGGACTCAATCGCTGAGTCGTACGACCACAACTACATGGAGTGGTATGCACTTGTACCATATCGCCTGTGGCATACCTAATTAATGGCATGGCTTCTACGCCTAGTGTGGTAATCACAAGCTCCCCTACTGCTCCATCTGCTACGGGTATTCCTTGGTCATCTACTACCTCGGTGATAATCAATTCGGGTTGATGGTGTCCCCCCTGCTGTGCTGCACATTCTGTAAATGCGGTACTCATCTCAGTAGATGCATAGGTCGCATAGAGTGCAATATCCCATTTTTCTTGGATACTCTGCCCCAATGCATTGAGTGTAAAATCTTGATTTCGAATTGGCTCTCCGATACACACTGCAGCTTTTACGGATGTATTTTTATAATCGATTCCGTTTGCCTCTGCATAGGCAATCAGTTTTAGTAAAAAAGAGGGGACTGCTATCAGATAGGTACTCTGAAATCGCTGTATCGAATCCCACTGCAATGCAGGAACTCCTGCTCCTACGCGTACCATCGCAGCTCCTATTTTTCGTATCCCCAAAAAGTAAGCAACCCCTGCCATGAATCTTTTATCTAAGGTAGTGGTGATCTGTACCACTTCTTCCGAGGTGATACCCGCAATGCGAAGTGCATGTGCTTCATTAGTGGCCAATCGATCAAGGTCTGTATCGGTCAGTGCCAGAGTTACTGGTTTGCCCAAAGTTCCTGAAGTAGTTACATAATCGACTACTGCCGACTTGGGTACACATAAGAAATCTTCGTTATGGGTTTGTAAATGCTCTTTGGTAGTAATTGGAATTTTTGTGAGGTCTTTTAAGGTCTGTATTGTAGCGATATCTATAGCATGTGTGTCGAATAAACGCTGGTAATACGTAGAATGGCTTGCTACATATTGGAGTACTGCTTGCAATTGCTGTAATTGTTGCTGTTCTATCGTAGCTATTGGTGCGTATTCTGTAGGTGTATTCATTACTAGAGCATAAAGCGAGGTCACTATTACTGCTGTAAAGATGCAATGTTTTTTTGGATTTTACACAGCTTATACTTCTTGGATAGTATTTCTTATATCGCTTATTGATCTGACTTATTTTATGTACTAGTCCTGCGTTATGAGGGTTGGAAAAGCTATAACACTTAATAAATTGGTCTAAACTTTTTCAATATTTCTAGCCATGCTCTAAATCTTCTACTACATAAAATATGTAGTAACTATATAGTGATATTGATTTCGGAGCATGATGCTTTGCGTTAGGGATAGCAGTGGAAATCCCACAGCATCGACCTTAGGAGATGCGAGGAATTGGAACGTATAGCCCGACCCCCGACCTAAGAAGGGGGTAACGCCCAAAAATAAAGATATATACAGATTGCTAACGTATTGTTTCAGAAATTAAATATTTTCGCCATTCTAGTAAGGAAGTGGTGTACACTTTTGATTAAAAAATAACCGATTATGAAACTTGTTTTTGCGACTAATAACCTCAATAAATTAAAAGAAGTACAGGCACTAGTTCCAAAGCATATCACTTTAGTGAGCTTGGCTGATATTGGATGTACGGAAGATATTCCCGAAACGGCGGCTACCATAGAAGGAAATGCGATCTTAAAAGCGGAATATATACAGGAGCGCTATGGGTATGACTGTTTTGCTGATGATACTGGATTAGAAGTGAGTGCTCTGAATGGCGAGCCTGGCGTGTATTCTGCTCGTTATGCTGGTTTGGCGAAAGATGCGCAAGCAAATATGCAAAAATTATTGACCAATCTAGCGAATAAAAGTGATCGAACTGCACAATTTAAAACAGTCGTTGCACTGTATATTAATGGAGCAATGCAAACATTTACAGGTATCTGCAAAGGAACTATCACTACAGAGCAAAAGGGTGGTAAAGGATTTGGGTATGATCCTATTTTTCAGCCTGAGGGGTATTCAGAAACCTTTGCGCAACTGGAATTAGAGACTAAAAATCAAATTAGTCATCGTGGTAAAGCGGTGTCGCAATTGATTGATTTCTTATCAGCTACATCATAGCATGGGGGCTATACTCCTGGAAAGGCTAGCATTTCGCCCATGCCTACCGTAAACAACCAATTGCCGTAAATGGCATGTTCTATGGTGACTAAATTGGTAGATTTTGTCTTATGATAGGTGTAGGCAAATAGCAGTCCCCCGATAAAGGTGAGTACCTGTACTAAGAAACTCTGTAAAAAAATATGAGCCAATGAGAATAAAATGGCGTTGATAAACATGCATAACCACGGATTGGCAAATAAGGATTGGTATCGCTCATAAAAGAAGGTTCTGTATACGATTTCTTGTGGCCAGACAGAGAAAAAGCTGTATACAAACAAAATAGTAATCCACATGAGGGGTTTCTGTAGTACTACTGCAAATAATTTTTCTGGTGCTATCCAATATACATACACTATGGTTACTACAGCAATGATTAGGAGCTTGCCGACTGTTTGCTTCCAAAATGAAGGCCAGTCCAAACCTTTGGTAGGCATCAATTTTAATAGTTTTGCTCTTTTTAGGTATACTAACATAGCGATAAAACCAATAAGTACTAATGCTATTTTAATCGCTATGGGATAGTTGATCAAAAAACTAATGGGGAGTACTACAAATATGAAAAATAATTCCAACCCTTTGGATACGGTGGCTTGCATATAAAAATGTATTAGAAATATTGTGAATCATGGCTTTCGGTGATACCTATCACCATTGCTCCACTAATTTCTGTATAAAATTTTAAAAATGTACGTTTTTTAACCCTATTTATGTATTAGTGCTTAGAAGTTTTTGAGTTCCGTAGCGCTGTTATGCAATAAAAAATTACTGCTTTTGATCACAAAATCTAAAAAGTGTAAACTACTTCTGAGTAATAAAGTAGATTTAACAAAATATACTGCGTAACTCGACGTGTCTATTGAACACAAAAAAAGTCTCTTTATGCAAGAGACTTTTTTGAAAAAAATGAAAAAACAAATTTGGGGTATATTTATTTTATCATTTCAGGTAATAAAAAACTAATCTATATATTTACTCATCAATAACAACACTGTAAATGTATCACTTACACACCATTACACCTACAAAAGCTTCGCTAAAAAGACCTAAATTATCGATGATAAACATTTTTTATCGATAAAAAGCAACTTTATTTCTTTAAAGTGTCTAAAAATTACTGCTTTACAGTAAAAACAATACTGCTATCATAATTGTTAATTTGTGAACAAGCCTCTAAATATTGTAATTTCTAGGCACTTCTATTCTGCTTACTGATATTCAAAGATGTACTATGCTAAAGCATCAAATATCGTACACTCCTATTGCCCTGTTACAGGCATAAAAATATGGGGATGATTGCATACATTTTATTAATATCGTAACATTACATTATTAAACTGCTCAATAACTATATGAAAACTACAACTACATCTAATGACAACGAACATATCTCACAGAATAAGGAGTTAAGCATCTTAGAGGCTTTGATCCCTATTTTTGCATTGGTAGGGATGTTATTTTACAACGTATATTTTGTTTTTGGCGATGATGCGCTGAGTGGTAGTAACCAATTTATATTACTACTAGGAGCTGGTGTAGCTGCCATTGTAGGTTTTGTAAATAAAGTATCGTATAAACAAATGATGGATGAAGTAGCACGTAATATACAATCTACTACCGGAGCGCTGTTAATACTACTGATGGTAGGTGCACTGGCTGGGACTTGGCTTATCAGTGGTATCATTCCTACGATGATTTATTACGGCTTACAAATTCTGAATCCTACTATATTTTTGGCTGCCTGTGTGATCATTTGTGCGATTATATCGATCGCTACGGGAAGCTCATGGACTACTTCTGCTACCGTAGGGATTGCATTAATTGGTATTGGAGATACCCTTGGTATCTCATTGGGTATGACGGCAGGGGCTGTGATCTCTGGTGCGTATTTTGGTGATAAGATGTCTCCGCTATCAGACACGACCAACTTGGCACCTGCTATGGCGGGTGGCGAGCTTTTTTCGCATATCAAATACATGACTTATACGACAGTACCTACGATCATCATTACCCTTATCGTATTTATCATCATTGGATTGATGCAAGATACTACTGGGGTTCCTGAGATCGGTGGACAATTGGCTGCCATAGATGCTGCATTTACCATATCACCTTGGTTATTTATTGTACCTGTGATAGTGATCGGATTGATCATACAAAAAACACCTCCTTTGATTGCGCTATTAGTAGGTACGCTATTAGGGGGCATTGCTGCGGTGATCGCACAACCTACTATCGTGATGCAAATAGCAGAAAGCGATACACTGACACTACAAAGCGCGTATAAAGGAGTGATGAAAGCAATTACTGTAGATACCGCAGTAGAAACGAGTAGTAAAGAATTAAACGATCTATTTAGTGCTGGTGGTATGTCGGGTATGCTCGGTACGATTTGGCTTATTATGTGTGCCATGGTATTCGGAGGGATTATGGATGCCATTGGAGCGCTGGCCAGAATTAGCAAGACACTATTAGACTTATTTAATTCTGTTTTTGGACTTTTTGCTAGTACAGTAGCTAGTTGCATAGCGCTAAATATTACTGCTTCTGATCAGTACCTAGCCATCGTAGTTCCTGGTAGAATGTATGCCAAAGCCTATAAGGATAAAGGACTGGCACCAGAAAATTTAAGCCGTACACTCGAAGACTCTGGTACAGTAACTTCTGTATTAATCCCTTGGAACACTTGTGGGGCGTATCAGCAAAATGTACTTGGTGTAGCCGTAATCGAATATTTGCCCTTTGCCATTTTTAATTGGCTCAGTCCATTTATGACCTTATTATTTGCTGCACTGCGTATCAAAATCAAACAATTACAGCACGACAATACGGCGACGACATAGAGCCGATTACCAGATACCTTTCTCTGCACTAAAAATCACTTGTAAGATTCGTTTTGCAAGTGATTTTTAATATCAATTTTCATTAGGTGATCATAAAGTTTTCTTATCAATTTATAATTTTAATATCATTGGCATAACTGTATCTTTGTTTAGAATACATCTTTAAAAATTGATAATGGAAATCATAGAAAGTTTACAATGGCGTTATGCAACCAAAAAGTTTGACGCGACTAAAATAGTATCTCAAGAAAAAATAGATACGCTCACAGAAGCTTTTAACCTAACAGCTACTTCATACGGTTTACAACCACTACGATTAGTAGTGATTCATGATAAGGAGGTCCAAAAGGAATTAACCACACATTCTTGGAATCAGCAGCAAGTAGCAGATGCTTCTCACCTATTTGTAATCTGTATCGAGCAGCATATCGATAAAGCATATATTACTAAATATTTCGATGCTGTAAAAGCCATTCGCAATACGCCAGATGAAATTCTAAATCCATTTAAGCAGCAGTTAATAGACTCTTTTGGTAGCAAATCGAAAGAAGAAATTAGCACATGGGCTACCAAACAAGCATATTTAGCATTAGGTACTTTACTAACTGTATGTGCTACAGAACAGATAGACGCCTGTCCTATGGAAGGGTTTATTCCAGAAAAATACGATCAAATCTTAGACTTACATGCACTGGGATTACAATCTGTTTTGGTACTACCTGTTGGATACAGAGCTGAGGATGACATGTTTGCATCGCTTAAAAAAGTAAGAAGACCTATTAGTGAAACGGTAATTACTCGCTAAAATGGCAAGGTATTTGAACTGTACAACCTACTTATAAACTGATACGAATGAAACGAAGTATATTTTTAGTATGCGTATTGCTAACTACGCTATTATCAGCGCAAGAAAGTACACTCAATTGGCGTACTGATTTTGAGGCTGCCAAGAAAGAGGCTAAAAAAGAGAAAAAGAACATTTTTATGTACTTCACAGGTAGTGATTGGTGTACTCCCTGTATCTTATTAAAAGAAGATTTCTTTGATACTCTGCAATTTGCTGCACTCGCTGAAGAGTTAGTGCTATTAGAGGTAGATATTCCTAGAAAAACTGATGTCATCTCCCCTGCACAATTCGCTGCTAATAAAAAGTTAGTGAGCCAATACAACGCTTCTGGGGGATTCCCTACGATTGTTGTTATCAATCACAAAGGAAAGGTATTGGGTAGTGAAGGTTCCTATAGTTCGTCGCTTAGAGACCCTAGTCGCTATTTTGCATTCACTAAAAAAATGATTGCTAAGTAGTCAATACAGTGATTTTCTAGTTTCATAGCAGCGCTACGAAACTAAAAAATTGCAACATCTGAGTGCAAAAGATCGTTTTTATAACAAAGAACTCATCTTGACTTTTTCTTTTCCCTAAAAAATGATTTGAATTTACCTGTATTTCGTTACTTTCTTTATCCGTAGCGCTGCTATGAATTTCAAAAAATGCCTTATTCAGTCAAATTCTCTCTCATTTTCGGTCAAAAACAAAAAGTTAAGATGAGTTGAAATTGAAAAAAGTTTAAACCACTGCTATTATATGAATACTCTTTTCGGTATTTTTACCGCAAAAGAGTATTTTAATTTAACTACGATTGCTATGCCAGGATTTGAGCTGTTTGGAGCCGAAGAAAAAAAAGAAGTACAGGATGTATTAGACAATGGAGTACTGATGCGTTATGGATTTGACGGAAATAGAAATGGACATTATAAAGCCCTAGAATTAGAAAAAGATCTTGCTCAGAAGATGCAGACGAAATATGCGCAAGTCGTATCTAGTGGTACTGCTGCCCTCTCTGTAGCACTGGCAGTTGCAGGCATCGGTGCTGGAGATGAAGTGATCATGCCTACATTTACTTTTGTAGCTAGTTTCGAAGCTATTTTATCAGTCGGAGCGACGCCTATCTTATGTGACATCGATGATACCCTAACTCTAGATCCAGCGGCAGTAGCAGCTACCATTACACCAAAAACCAAAGCAATCATGCCTGTACATATGTGTGGTTCTATGGCAGACTTAAAAGCGTTAAAAGCTCTCTGTGATACACATGATCTGGTCTTATTAGAAGATGCCTGTCAGGCGATTGGTGGATTTTATGACGGCAAACCTTTGGGAAGCTATGGGGATTTAGGCTGTTTCTCTTTCGATTACGTAAAAACAGTGACCTGTGGAGAAGGTGGTGGATTGATTACCAATTCCGAAGTATATGCCGACCGCGCTCATAAATACCACGATCATGGTCACGATCATATTGGTGATAATCGCGGTGCAGAATCTCATCCCTTTCTAGGATATAACTACCGCCTGTCTGAACTAAATGCAGCAGTAGGAATTGCTCAATTGCGCAAATTAGATCAGACCATTGCGACACAGCAAAAAAACTATACCATTCTTAGAGAAGCTGTCAGTGAAATTCCAGCAGTTACTTTTAGAAGAGTTCCAGAAACAGGAGTCGAAAGTTATGCATTTCTCAATCTGTTTTTACCTACCGAAGACCTAGCCAGAAATGCACACAAAGCCTTAGGAGTCCATGGAGTGGATGCCTGTTTTTATTGGTATGATAACAACTGGCATTATTATAAAAAGTGGGAACACTTACTAGAACAAAAATCTCTCGGATCATTATCCAAAGAGCAGCAAGAAGGACTACAACGCAATGTTCGTACTTTCGATTCTAGTGATCAATGGATGGGTAGAACCATCTCCTGCCTGATCAAACTAAGCTGGACAGCTGAAGAAGTACAAGAAAGAGCCGCTAAAATGAAAGAAGCCTTACAATCTGTACTAGAAGTAGTATAAATCACTTCTAAAAGAAATACATAAAAAACTCCGCAAGCATTTGTTAAAAATACTTACGGAGTTTTTTATACTATTAGTATGGGCGTTTCCCCCTTCTTAGGTCGGGGGTCGGGCTATCCGTTGCAATTCCTCGCATCTCCTAAGGTCGATGCTGTGGGATTTACACTCCTATCCCTAACGCAAAAAATCGAGTACCATACTTAAAATATATACGTTTTAATACCCAACATACGATACAATTTCTAATCCATAACCGATCATCCCTACTCGCTTTTGCTGCTGGCTATTAGAGATCAGTTTAATTTTATGGATATTCAAGTCATGTAAAATCTGAGCTCCAATACCAAAATCTTTTGTATCCATCGCTAATTTAGGTGCCTTAACCACTTCCTCTCCATTCTGTTCTCCTTTTAGCGCCTTTAATCTATTCAGCAGATTAAACGATTGACTTTCTTGGTTGATAAAAATGACAGCTCCTTGGCCGTCTGCATTAATCAACTGAAAAATAGCGTCCAATCGCTTGTCTTCATCCTGCGTTAGTGTTCCTAAAATATCATTCGAAAACAGCGTAGAGTTCATACGTGTCAATACAGGCTCATCAGCTGTCCAACTTCCTTTGGTAAGCGCAATATGTATTTGATTATTGGTGGTTTGCTCATACGCACGGATTCTATATTTTCCGAATCTGGTTACAATATCAAAATCTTCTTTTTTCTCGATCAATGAATCGTGCTTCATACGATATGCCACAAGATCTTCTATAGATATTAATTTTAGATCAAACTTTTTAGCCACCGTTACCAATTCTGGTAAGCGTGCCATCGTACCATCTTCATTTAATATTTCTACTAAAATTCCTGCGGGTTCTAACCCTGCCAATCGTGCCAAATCTACCGATGCCTCTGTATGCCCTGTCCTTCTAAGTACCCCTCCACTTTTAGCGCGTAGCGGAAAAATATGTCCAGGTCTACCTAACTGATGTGGCTTGGTATCTTTTGTTACCAAGGCTTTAATCGTTTTAGCTCTATCATGTACCGAGATACCCGTAGTACACCCTTGACCAATAAGGTCTACAGATACTGTAAATTGTGTTTCATGTAATACGGTATTATTTTGCACCATCATATTTAGATTCAGTGCCTCACATCTATCTTGTGTCAATGGGGCACAAATCAACCCTCTTCCATGTGTAGCCATAAAATTGATCATTTCTGGCGTTACTTTTTCTGCTGCAGCAATAAAATCTCCTTCATTTTCTCGATCTTCATCATCTACAACAATCACCACTTTTCCTTGGCGGATATCCTCGATCGCTTCTTCTATAGTATCTAACTTGATTTTATGGTTGGTTTTTGTAACCTCTGACATAGTTGTTGATTCTAATTTAATGATGACAAATGTAGTTTATATTCTCTGGGATTTCGCAATTTATCGAATGCTATTTATGATAGCTGTTAATTTATTTTTATAAAATGAAAATACCGCTATATATATTGGCATTCCCACAATCCAGAATAACAACATCGATGGTTTTCGAGCTCCTATAATTTTTTGATAACAATGGGTATAATTTCTGTAAGCCTTAAAGAAAAAGAACAAATATGCTAAAACACCAATGGCTGTATATATCCCTAATATCACTTTACTCTCTCCTAATTCATTAGCCACTCCCAGTACGATAGCGTTTGTAGCTATCAAAAATATAGAGAGTATGATTACTAGTGTAGAATGCTCTATAAAATGCTTGTATTCCTGTGCTAGCGCCTCTTGTTGTTCTGGATGTACCGTCAGCGCATCGATTATAGTATCTTCTTTCTTAGTCTCATCTTTTTCCGATTTTTTCTTGAAAAGCGATCGAATCGGTTGTATAATCACATCCAAACTAAAGAAACCGCGATCTGTAGTAGCTCTATACGTCAGAAACAAACTCAGCGGAAAGATAATAAGTGTAGACAGCCAAGAACCTACAAATGGAGGCACTCCTCCTTCTTCGGCTCCATTTTTGGCAAATATCCCAATAAAATGATAGGTTAAAAATAACAAAACTCCTGTTACGATAGGTAATCCTAATCCTCCTTTTCTAATAATCGCACCTAGAGGAGCACCTACAAAAAAGAGCAATACACAAGCTACCCCCAAAGCATACTTATTATGCAATGACATCTCATACTTATTCAATCCACGTCTTTTAACACGTAATGATTTATCAGTACTTTTCATCTTACGAATGATCGCATCTGTATTAGAAAAAGCCAAGCCATATATCTGTGCCTTCTCTCTGGTAGTAAATCGATCATTGATTAAATCCAAGGTATCTACTACCGCTGTTTGGGTTGTATCTATTTTTAGATTTCTATTCAGTCCTGTAAAACCTGCTCTTCTATCTACATCTTCTACAATAGTAGTCACCTCGTCATTGGTACGCATAGACAAAGTATCGATCTGATTTTTTAGCCCAGTTACATTGAGCATATTGAATCCTTTTTTATACTGCTGCGCATCCATATCTACATTATCTAGCTCAGATAGATCTAGATTAAGTACATACTGGTCGAAATGCATTTTAGCAAAAGGATGTTTTTTTCTTTCCTTGGGAGATTTAGGCACGAACTCATCGTAATAATTACCATCATTCAATACCAATGTGATTAGATCAGAATCTATATTTCCTTTCAGCTCTCCATCTACCGCTTTGATCACTGTATAATTACCTGGACGAGCAGATTTTTTATGAATAATCACATCTTTTAGGTACTGATCATTATCACCGTATTTTTCAGAAATACGCATATTTATATTCCCCAAATCATTAAATTGATTCGGGGTAATAGCCATTGCGGGCTTTAGTTTTACAATATTTTTCCGAAGATTTACAAAGCGTTTTTCCGAGGCTGGAATCACTGTATTAGAAAACAGAAAAGCACCAATCCCTACAAAAAAGATAAAAACCGCCAATGTACGCATCGCCCTTTGTAACGAAATTCCCGAAGATTTCATCGCAGCAAACTCATAATTCTCTGCGAAATTACCAAAGATCATAATAGACGAAAGTAAAATCGTAAGCGGCAGTACCATCGGAATCAATCGAGGAGTCGCAAACAATAAAAACTTCATCACTACAGAGAAATCAAGATCTTTCCCTGCTAATTCAGAGATAAATAACCAGATAGTCTGTAATAACAGAATAAACATGATAATGATAAAGAGCGGAAAAAAAGTCTTTAAAAAAGTAGTTAAAATATATCTGTCAAGTATCTTCACTTGGTATAATGTTCTAATTTGGTTAATTAAAATACTTATTCAATACTATGCTGATACTCTACCAAGTTGATCTACACAATAAAACACGTTCTCCTCAGCTCATAGTAAACAACTGAAAATAAAACTACTAAAACAGCTGCTTACACAGTACTAGATTAGCTATTATTATATAGATAAGTCCCGAAAAAATTCGGGACATAGCTATGAGTATTGAGCGGATAAATATACTATTTAATCCAAACGATTTATATAGTAATCGCTATATTTTGATTCATCAAATGCAAATAATGTTTTGGATAACGGCTGATTGGTTTTAAAACTCGTCACTGTAATCGTTATATTAGTACCATTACGCTGCATTAAAATCATTTTATAAATATGTTTTGTTTGTTTATCGATACCTAATAGCACCTCTTTTAATTCTCCATTAGCAGAGGTGGGTGTCAATTTTACAAACTGTATTTTTCTACCTTGTACATTCTGCACAATATCCATTTTATAACTAAACCCTTTTTCGTAGAATGTTAGCATTTTAGCAGGCGTCACATCGCCTTGTGTATCGGCATCAGGTGTGGTGATATTAATTTCTTCATCTTCAGGTATAATGATGTGTAATTTTTTTCCATCATATAATTGTGTAGCCCCCATCAGATTCAATAAATATTGATCTCCTGATAAGGTAACATCCCCTCTGGTTTCTTGTGATACATTTTCTGCGGTATTATTTAATGCATATTTAAAACCAATAACAATATTATCGTAGCTTTTTACTTTTGCAGACACTTGGTCTAATAATTGTTTCGCTTCCTGTGCATGCAGTGTAGTCATCAAAATGGAGATGACAAAAACGGTTACTCTTTGTATCATTCTAAAAATGTGTAAAATTAATGGTTATTATTGTTGTTCTGCATCTAACAGTTGCTGTAAGGCGACTAGATCTGGCACCAATACCTGTCTAGCTTTACTACCTTCAAAAGGCCCTACAATCCCTGCAGCTTCCAATTGATCAATCAATCGACCCGCTCGGTTGTAGCCTAATTTTAATTTTCTTTGTAATAAAGACGCCGACCCCTGCTGTGCTGTGACAATAACTTCTGCAGCTTCTGCAAAAAGTTTATCACGATCACTAACACTTATATCAAGACTTGTGCCACTTTCTTCTCCAGAGTATTCTGGCAGCAAATGTGCATCAGGATATGCCTTTTGTGCTCCGATATATTCTGTAATTTTTTCTACTTCTGGGGTATCTACAAATGCACACTGTAATCGCACCAAATCATTTCCTTGTGTATACAACATATCCCCCCTACCAATGAGCTGATCTGCACCACCTGTATCTAAAATCGTTCTAGAATCAATCTTAGAAGTTACTCTAAATGCGATTCTAGCAGGGAAATTGGCTTTAATCATCCCTGTAATTACATTTACCGAAGGACGCTGTGTAGCAATGATCAAATGAATTCCTATCGCCCTAGCCAATTGTGCCAATCTGGCAATAGGAGTCTCTACCTCCTTGCCCGCAGTCATAATTAAGTCCGCAAACTCATCGATCACTAATACGATATATGGCAAGAATTTATGTCCATTTTCAGGGTTCAATTTCCTAGCCTTAAACTTAGCGTTGTACTCTTTGATATTCCGCACCATGGCATTTTTCAGCAAATCATAGCGGGCATCCATCTCTATACACAATGAGTTCAATGTATTAATTACCTTCGTATTATCCGTGATGATCGCTTCATCGGTATCAGGTAATTTAGCAAGATAATGTCTTTCTATTTTATTAAATAAAGTAAGTTCTACTTTTTTAGGATCTACCAATACGAATTTTACTTCGGCAGGATGCTTCTTATACAACAAAGACGTTAGAATAGCATTTAAACCTACAGACTTTCCTTGCCCAGTAGCTCCCGCCATCAACAAGTGGGGCATTTTGGCCAAATCAACTACAAAAGTTTCATTAGAAATAGTTTTACCCAGTGATAATGGCAATTCCATTTCTGCTGTTTGAAATTTTGGAGAAGCAATCGCAGACTTCATCGATACGATGGTAGATTTTTTATTAGGCACCTCTATCCCTATCGTTCCCTTACCTGGTATTGGAGCTATGATTCGAATCCCCAGCGCAGCCAGTGACAATGCGATATCATCCTCTAAATTTTTGATCTTAGAAATACGTATTCCCGCTTCTGGAACAATTTCGTATAAGGTAACAGTAGGTCCTACAGTTGCTTTAATCTGAGCAATCTCTATTTTGTAATTTCGTAAGGTTTCTACAATACGATTTTTATTTTCTTCTAATTCACCTTGATCAATGGTAATACTACTATTCTGTACAGAGTAGTCTTTGAGCAAATCTAGTGTTGGAAATTTATAATTCCCTAATTCGAGTGTAGGATCAAATTCTCCAAAATCTTTGATTAATTTTTCGCTCAGGTTCTCTACCACTTCCTCTTCCACCACTGTTTCTACCTCCATTGCGATATCTGCAGGATCATCATCAGATTGAATCACAATTTTTTCTACTGTGTCTGTAGCGATATCTAATGTAATATCACGCTCCAACTCTTCTTTTACAGGTGCTACAGATAATTCGGTATCCTCTTCTTTAGCAATAACAGGTTCTTCTGGTGTAGCTATAGGAGTGGGAACAGGTTCGGCTACTTTTTTTTCTTTTTTAACTACCGGAATAGTAGTAGACTCAAAATCCTTATTAATTTCTTTTTGTGTTTTAGACAGCGACATCGCTATCTTCTCTGGAGTATATTTTAAACGAACTACGATATACACAATTGCTAAAAACGCAACCAATAATACCGTGCCTATAAAACCTATATAATCTTGTAATAAGTCATTCAGCTCAAAACCTACAATACCTGCCAGCAGTCCACCTTCTTGTTGCACAAAACCAAAAACCAAAGAGATCCATAACATTACTAATAATCCCCAGAACCAAAATCCTGCTAGTTTTTTACGTGCTAAATCAAAAAAGAGGTATACTCCTGTTAGAGATACTAATACAGGAAAAATTAATGCCGCAACTCCAAATCCTTTGAATATAAAAAAGTCACTAACCTTAGCACCAAAAATGCTTAACCAGTTTTTAGCATTCGCTGTACGACTCGGAAATTCGGAAAGCTCGCTTTGATCAGCTTTCCAAGTAAAGAAAAAAGATACAAAAGCAAAAAACAATGCCAGTCCCAAGAAAAATAGGAAACTACCAATGATTACTTTTTGCTGTCTTGATAGCGTAAATTTCTTTTGTACAGAAGAGGTTGTTTTATTTGTAGATTTCTTTTTTGTGGTTGCCTTTCTTTTTGCCATTGGTGAGCTGTCTTATCGCAAAAATACAAATATCTATATTGGAACGTAAAAGTAGTCTAATAATTTTCTATAATAAATATGGAATGTAAATAATGCATCCAATAATAACAGCGATCGTTGCTGCTATAAAAACAGCGCCTGCTGCTACATCTTTGATAAATCCTATTTTATCATGAAAATCTGGGTGTATAAAATCGGCTATTGCCTCTGCAGTAGTATTCACCCCTTCAATACTCATCACCAAACCAATAGCAAAGATTTGCAGCATCCATTCTGTATTGGTGATACCTATATAAAAGCCAAAAGCTGTCATAATAATCGCTATGACAGCTTGTACTTGTATACTGGGTTCTGTTTTAAGTAATAACAGTGCTCCTTTAATTGCATATCCGCAACCTTTGAGCCTCCCTATAAGAAACTTAGAAAATTTACCCATTTATATCGTATTATACTAATTGCCCTAAAGCAGCTGCGTAATTTGGTTCTTCTACGATTTCAGGCACTTGCTCTGTGTATACTACAGTACCTGCTTCATCAATAACGATTACAGCTCTAGAATGCAATCCTTGTAGCGGACCATCGATAATCTCTAAACCATAATCCTTACCAAACTTCCCATCTCTAAAATCAGATTGATTTACTACATCTCCTAATCCTTCTGCACCACAAAAACGATCCTGTGCAAATGGTAAGTCTCTAGAAATACACAATACCTTCGTATTAGATAAGCTACTTGCTTCTTTATTAAATGTTCTTACAGAAGCAGCACATACCCCTGTATCTAGAGAAGGAAAAACATTTAAAACTAACTTTGTCCCTTTGTAATCCGATAACTTTACAGTAGACAAGTCAGTATTGATCAATTCAAAATCAGGTGCTTTTTCTCCAACCTTTGGAAGTTCACCATTTGTATGTATTGCATTCCCCTTTAATGTGATAGTTGCCATAATATTTTGTGTTTATTTGTAGGCTTAAAATTAACAAGATTATATGGCAATAACTACAAACTTTTACTAAAATTGATCTGCGATACTTCTGTATTACTTTTCACTACTTTATCTATAGTTCTCTAGCTGGAAATATCACACTCGCTAATCTTAGCTATGCATCAATAGCTCCCATCACCCGTTGCATAAAAGTATTTAAAGCTTCTTTTTTAGCCAGCCCTTCTTTAGTCATCTTCTGTACTTCTAAGGCACCGTACATATTAGAGATTAACTCGCCTATTACATCCAATTCCTCATCTTTTAGAGAAGATACTTCGGTAAGCGCTTCGAGGGTTTCTATAGCCTCTACTACATAATCCTCGTCATTCTGCTCTATAAACGTAGTAAGGTGTTTAATTACTGGTAACTTCATCGACTAATTCTTTTAATACATCAAACTTATTGGTCTGAACTTGGTTTACAAAACCGCCATCTTTAAAAGTAGCAAACGTGGGCAAATTATCTACAGTTGCCATTTTTCTAGAAGCAGGATTTTTTTCAGCATCTACAATTACGAAGGTAGCATCTGTATGCGTAGTTGCTAGCTTTTTGAATTTAGGCTTCATGATTCTACAATTCCCGCACCATGTAGCAGAATACTGAACAACAACAGTAGCATTGCTCTCTACGATCTCTGATAAATTATCTGTGGTTATTTCTTCAATCATTGTTTAAATTATTTCATAAAAAAACTTCCCTTAATCTCTTGATCAAGAGAAGTTCTAAAATTTGACCATGAAGTAGTTTACACCACTTCTATATAAAACTTATATTTTTTAGTTTGCAGATAAATACGCTGCTACTCCATCTCTATTAGCAGACATCGCTTCTTTACCTTCTTCCCAGTTTGCTGGACAAACCTCTCCATTCTTTTGTACGTGTGCATATGCATCAATCAATCTCAAGAACTCTGCAACATTTCTTCCTACAGGCATGTGATTGATTCCTTCATGAAAAACAGTTCCTTCCTCATCGATAAGGTACGTAGCTCTATAGGTTACATTATCACCTTCTACAGTTACGATTCCAGTTTCTTCATCATACTTTTCATTCGTAATATCTAGGATCCCTAGAGTACTTGCTAAGTTACGATTAGAATCTGCTAAGATTGGATATGTAACACCTTCAATACCTCCGTTATCTTTAGATGTATTTAACCATGCAAAATGCACTTCTGGCGTATCACAAGAAGCACCTATAACGATAGTGTTTCTCTTTTCGAATTCTGCAACAGCCTCTTGGAAAGCATGCAATTCTGTTGGACAAACAAATGTAAAATCTTTTGGATACCAGAATAATAATACTTTTTTGTTCTTGCTTTTTGCTTCCTCTAAAACATTAAGCTTAAAAGTATCTCCCATATCATTCATTGCGTCAACGTCTAGATTCGGAAATTTTTTACCTACAAATGCCATTATGTGTTTTTTTTGAATTGTGATTAATTATTTATTCGGTGCAAATATACGGCAGTTCCGACGTCTTCTACAGCCTATTAATTTTAATTTTCTATGCTTTCATAGTTTTTTCTAATAATAGCAATGTCGTATTCTATATTTTTTCCTACAAATTTAAAACAAATACTACATCAACACAGACTAATAACCACTTTACGTCGATGATTTACACTTTTTTGAATCATTTTTCGTACTTTTGCGTAAATACCTATGCTAGAAACAGTTTACACTTGGGAAAAATTACTATATCTATACTATTATTCAGCGTCATTATTTGCTGCTTTACAAAAGCATCGGCACAATCCTCTTTTGAGGCTGATAGCATCCCTGTCTACATCTTACAGGCAGAAAATTCATTGCAAGAATACAAGTTCGAAGAAGCCCTAAAAATCGCTAAAAAAGCATACCTAAATGCTGCATATAATAATGATAATAAAAGCCTAGCTAAAATCTACAAGGTAATAGGAAACACCTATGAATTAAATCGCCAAAAAGACAAAGCTGTAGAAAATTACCACAAAGCACTCATCTATGCTTCTAGCTCGCAGAGTAAACACCTAGCATCTGAAATCGCTTTTTACATAGGAGATCTCTACATAAAAAGTGATAACGATGCCGTTATAGATAAAGGGTTTATGTATAATAGCAAAGCACTCAAAATTGCCACAGCACTTCGAGACACCCTAAAAATCATACGACCACTCCTAAGCATGGGTAAATATTATATGGATGCCAAAAACCATAAAAAGACATACACCCAGTACCTAAAACCTATCAAAGCCAACTACAGTACATACACGCTACCAAGTATCGAAAAATCTAAATACAATCAATTATTAGCACGTTACTTTCTCAGAGTGCGCAACTATAAAAAAGCAATTCATTACATAGAAATTTCCGAAGCTAGCATTGCCAAAGAAATTAAAAACACCGAAAACAATAAGTTATTAGCCTCGCAATACCATCAAGAACTTGCAGCTACCTATAAAATAGAGGCAGACGTAGCCTATGCGCAAAAAGAATTCCGATCTGCTTATAAACTCTTAGAAAAACACCAACAAAGCCTCCTGAAGTCTCAAGACCTCACCAAGCAAATCGAATTACAAACCGCTACTATAAAATTTGAAGTAGACCAACTAAAAGACAAAGCCAAAGAAGCAGACACTGTAATCGATGAAAATTTTTCGAAAGAAATCAAATGGCAGATTAGCTTTATACTAGGTATTATCATCATTCTTATATCACTAGCATTCTTGATCAGTTCTTACAGGAACAATATTCATAAGAAAAAGCTCAACAATGTATTGATCGAAAAAAACAAAGAATTGATCACTGCCAAGGAAACGGCAGAACAAGTATCTACCTTAAAATCGCAATTCATCTCTACCGTTAGTCATGAACTGAGAACTCCTCTATACGGAGTAATCGGACTCACATCCCTTCTGATGGAAAACCCAGAAGACAAAAAGAAAGGCGAATACCTAGAATCTCTTAAATTTTCTGGAGACTACCTCCTAGCCTTAATCAATGACGTGCTACAACTAAGCAAGATAGAAACCAAAGAAGTAAAACTAGAAAAAGTATCCTTTGACCTAAAATCATTGATAGAAGGTATTGTAAATTCGTTACATTCTAAACAAAAAAACAATAATAACGTAGTACACATACAGATAGACCCCACTATAAAAACCACCTTATTAGGCGACTCCGTGCGATTATCACAGATCTTGATCAATCTAGTAGGAAACTCCCTAAAATTCACCAAAAACGGTAACATCTGGATCAAAGTAAAATGCCTTGGGTATAAAAATGACCAATACCAACTGCATTTTGCCGTAAAAGACGATGGTATCGGAATCCCGAAAAGCAAACAAGCCACCATTTTCGATAATTTTGCACAAGTAAAAAACCAAAACATCGAATACGAAGGTACTGGTTTAGGCCTTTCCATCGTACGTAAGCTCATCCATCTACACGACAGCGAGATCTATATCGATAGCGAAGAAGGTGTAGGATCGGAATTCTCGTTCGAATTGCGCTACGAAAAAGCTGTAAAAGCAAAAGACGAACATGCTAACTCCCAAGAAACCATTAGTATTGGCACTACTAATTTTAACATCCTCATCGTAGATGATAATAAGATCAACCAGATCGTTACCCAAAACATCCTTAAAAAGAAAGGATATACCTGCGATTTGGCCAGTAATGGAATGGATGCCATAGAGATGATCAAAAAAGAAGGATATGACCTAGCATTAATGGACATCAACATGCCAGAAATGACAGGCTTAGACGCTACCAAAGTCATCCGAACTTTTAATAACAATATCCCTATCATCGCATTAACTGCCGTAGAAGAAGGAGAAATCAGAGACCAAGCACTCTCTGTAGGAATGAACGATGTGATCATCAAACCCTATGACACGCAGCAATTTTTCCAAACCATCATGAAAAATATTTCTAACGTAAAGTACATTTCCTAATACGATATTAATGCCCGTTTTTATACTAACGATGAGGGCGTTACCACAAGGGTCGGGCTATCCGCTATATCTTTTTTGTTTTTTTTTAAGGAAAACAAAAAAGGATGCCGCTGCTATCCCTAACGCAAAGCAATGGTTTTTGTATTTTAATCCATCTATGTAAGAGCTCATTGTATACTTGGTAGCTCAAGTTCGCAACTTGTGCCTCCCCTACTCGTTACATGTTACTAAATTCTCGTTATTGAGCTTAATAACATAAAACTATCAATAAGTTATTGACATATATCAATAAAAATACGCTCAAAATATAATTATTTAGTGTTTGCTAAAGAAGTATAAACCCCTCCAAAGTATATCTTCCAATATCCAAAAAGAATTGTGTACTACGTACCAATACTAGTTTATTTATGAGATATACTTTTTTTTAAAACAACTTAAAACAATGATAACTATTAACAAATTTAAATTACGAGTATTTAAGATAGGTATAATGATCTGTTTTTTCTACATGGCCATATCTTCTATCTCCGATTACATAAACGGCGGAGATAAAAAGAAAATGGCCCAATTAGAAAAAATGATACAAGAGCAAACAACTGTTATCGCCTATATAAAAAGGGAATACACCGAGACATCCGTAGCTAAAGTGGTTAAACTATATCATTTTGACTATACATATGACCTAAACGGACAATCCTATGCTGGAAAAACCACTTTGCGTAAAATACCAGAAACCAATGAGCTACAATTATATTACCTAAGTGATGATCCCAATATCACTTCTGTTGATCCTCATAAAGAACTAAAAGGACAACAAAATAAAAAGCATTCAACATCTAGCCTAGTCATAGGACTGGTATTAGGAGGTATAGCTACCTTACTGTTAATTTCTGTAGTATATGGTCTTAGAAAAAGGTACTTCAAACCCCTGATAGAATAACTCGTCTATCTCTGCGAAATGGTTATTATCAAGCTAAGGGTTGATGCAATTTTGCACCTTAAATCCGCAAGCCATCTCCTGTCGCTGTAGTCACACCATCGGCATTGGTTAATCGTATCGGGAGTCCACCATCCAATGCGATAGGCAATGCTCCTACAACAGGATTACATACTATGCTAGTTACCTGATAACAAAACAGTTTTTAATGTATAATTACTTATAAAATCTCTGATTATAGCTGTATTCTGAGGTTGTTTTATGCTTATTCAGGATCAATACTATCCAACACCTCCATAAGCAGCAGGCGTTTGGTAATGGGATTGCGAGCGGTGGGTTTGTGCTTAGCGAAGAAGGTAATAAGTGCTGGTTGGATAGCAGAATGTGTGAGGTGTTTACGGATGTTTTGTTTAGTAAGTGGGTAACATTGTATCTTTTTAGGTAGACTAAAGCAGAGGGCATTCCTGTAGAATATATTGGGGACTCGAAAGCTGTGGTATTTATAGATTTTTAGATACATACAGCGATCGTAGAGGTAAAAACAGCCCTTGCCTGTCTTTTGTATAGACCGCTTCTGTACGATGTGCTGCTCATAGTGTTGGAGTAATTGATTGGCGGCTATAGGCGATGGATGCTGTAATAAGAGGGTTTCTAGAACCGATAATAGGTCGTAGACCTCTAGTTTAGGTAATCCATCGAGTTGGGCAATGAGTTGTTTTAGTATTCTATCTTGATGTGTATACATGATGGTCGTATTACAGAATGTAAAATGAGTAAAAAATTGGTATGTTTCGTCTGAAATAAGCAAAAGAAAGCCTGCTCCCCTAGCATAGTGCGATGCGGGTTAAAGCAAAAGAAGGTACTCAGCCATTGGGATGACATACACAGAAACGTGTATTGGGGTGAAGTACATTCTCTGTACTATACAAAGGGAGACAAACAATCTTCGGAAGGGCGCACTTCCTCTAGCTAGTTTTTTATGCCAGCAAATCCAAACAATAACTGGTATTATAGGATACAATTGGCTAATAACCGAAACTGCCGCGCCATGGCTCGGGCAATGGCGCTAAAAGTTACGGGAGGTGTATCAGGAGGGGCTGATGGGGTATTATCATTCGTATCATTGTGTACACTGCGTAGCCATTGGATCACTTTCTGCTCTACCTGCTGTGGGGTATAGAGTTGTGTCTTGACCAAGGCACGGACTTGCTGCTGAGCGGTTTTACACACAGCTTCGGAGGCTTGGAAATATAATGGATGGTAGCGTAATCGTAGTAGAATCCGTTTTTGATACGCTGCTAGCTTATCGGCTACAGAGGAATACTGCGTAGTGCAGAGTTCTAGCCATTGCAGTCGCCGTGCATAGAGGTCTGCTACTGCCCGTTCTATAGGGAATTCGGCTTCGTAATAGGTACGAATCCACTGGTAGACCAATGTCTCATAACTACTGCCCAGTTCTAATTGTTTTAGAAAACTCGCAATATCGAATTGTAATGCTGTAAGAATAGCGCATACATAGGCGCTATGGTTGGTGGGGGTTTTAGAGTGTTTCATATCATCTGTATAAATTGCCGTTTATTTTTGTTAAACTTTTTATCAGCTTATGAGATTTTTTAATTCTTTCATGATTCATTTTTTTACCATAAATCATATGCTTGTGTGTTGTACCATAAGGAGCTTCTATTTTTCTATCCCAAGCAGACTTGTTAATTAAATCTCCATGTTCTTCAAACCAGAGATTAACTCTTTCTTTGATGGTTAATTTTTTATCTTCTTTATCCATAATAGATTATAGGTTCTAAAAGTTTTTTAAATCCACAGAATTGAAGCAGGCAGTATCAATTCCATAAAAACCTAAATAATATCCTAGCTAATATTATTTTAAAAATATAATTGTCAGTCAATAAATTAATATCTTTGGTTATATTGGAATCAAAAATAACGAATTTTTTCGTTTTAACTATTTTAAAAACGAAAAAATTCAAAAAATAAATTTGTAATGAGTTTAATTACTAGTCGTTTAAAGCAGTATGCAGAATTAAAAGGACTTAAAGTTACTAATATCGAGAAAGAAGCAGGTTTCCCTAATTCTACTCTTTCTCGTCCCTTTAAAGAAGGAAAAAGTATAAGAACAGATACGCTTGAAAAAGTATTAAAGCTTAAGAGTTATGAAAATATTCACCCTTTTTGGTTAATTACAGGTAAAGGGAAGAAAGAAATAAGTAGGGATAAATTTAATGAATACGCGATACAGCAAGACATGGAAAAAGAAAGATTGTTAGACACTCTTTCTAATTTTATCAATTTCCCAATTGAGCAACAGTCAGAAATCAAAAAAGTAATTGGTTATTATCTAGGAAAAATAATTTCTGAAGTACAAGAGATTAGAAATAGAGAAAATAATATTAGTGATGTCGAAAGTTATAAAAATAACCTAAAAAAGATTCAAGCATTAGCTGAAAGTCGTCAAGAAAATAAAGTATTGAAGAAGCAGAATGAAGAATTACAACAAGCTCTAAATAAATTAAAATCGAAATTGTAATAGGGCAAAATTTAATCCTTACTTTTTTTTGAAGGAGAGATGTTTAGCAATTGAGATATTTTCATTTCGAAATCATCGAAATGATTACTTCCTTCCACTTCCTCTAGCTCTTCTAGTTCATTTTTAACAAAATTTATAATTTCAGCATCACAAATTTCATTGTTCATATACCTTCGAGATATTTCCTCCAGATATGACGACCTAATATCGATACTATTAGAATAACTCTTTGTTGTTCTATTCTTTTTCATATAATGCTTTAGATAGAACTTTAGAACCAATCATAACAAGTTCTTTTTTATAGGTCTCTATTTTTTTTCTACGATCAATCGATCTTTTATAAAATGTAAGTAGAATAATGTATAAAATCATCAGAGGGACTACAAAGAAAAATTCAAATGTATCTGTGTTAAAAATATCTTGTTGTACAAGTCTTATTATCTGAAACAAGTACATAGCAATTGGGATATGCAAAACATTTATCCACTTCGCTTTTGATGAAAGATACCAAAAAGTAAAACCTAGAAAAGGGAGTATTTTACCTAAAAGAGTCCATACAAATGTTTGTATAGACTCAAAATATAATGACTTAAATGTAATTCCTAAAAAAGTTATTTTTGATAAATCACTCGGGATTAATATGTAAGAATAGAAAAAAACGGGGTATAAAATAATAAATAGAATTACTACAAATTTACCCCCCTGCTGGAATTTTGATTTTATCCACTTGTATAGATTGTTGATCATCATTTATCGTGTCATTAATCTCATTTTCGAAATTTATACTTGCTTCATCATTTATGCTTGAAGATTCACAAGCTGAAAAAAAGACAGATAAAAATACTAAATAAACATAAGAAAAAAATGGTTTGAATTTCATAATTCAGGATATTAGAAAATTAGTGCTTTTCTTAAAGAAGAAAAACGATGTGTAAATGTTTGATTTTCATTCAAAAGTAGATTTATTTTTATAAAAAATCAGTCTATTTTTTCTGCTATTTTAATGGTAATTTTGTGCTTTTTTTCAAAAAAAAGTGACAGAAATATCCCTTTTTTTAACATATTTTTTTAATTAAAACGTCAGGTTAAATAAACAACTAAGTTACACTAGAATTAATGTACTGTTTTTTAGATAATTAAATAGTTGAAAAACATTTAAAGAAGTGCTGTTTTTCCGTATTTTTATTAGTTTTTAAGATATAAGTACCTGTCTGACAGATTTTATGAATTTTAATTCACTTTATCAACTATGCATTGATTAGCATGTTCACTGCTAGAACAAATACTAATATGGTAATTTAGTATCAATAGACAATGTCGTAGCATTGGATAAAGATGGTAGCATCTGCCATCTAATGACTGGCACTAAATTCTGAAATAAGAGGGATGTCAGCAATGCGTTATACACGGAAAACATTTCCGCGTTATCGAAGTAAGAGTCTACCAAAACTACGGAAATCTATACGCATGCATTATAAATAATAAAAAATCCTTTGTATAACTAAAAAGACAAAGGAAATATAGCTACTTTTATTACACATATATAATTGTTACCAGTAATTCAAATCAAAACTATGAATAACGAAATAATTGAACAAGAAAGTTGGTGGAAACGGAATTGGAAGT
>CANMMM010000031.1 GCA_947498935.1 uncultured Aquimarina sp.
TGCAGAAGTATTGTTTGTATTGCCGAAGAAGCTTTGAAATTTTCCATTTGAAAACTAGGGTAACCAAATGTATTTAGATATTTCTTTATCTTATAGAAATTTAAAGAATCTACTTTCGCTCCCTTTATGACATACTCCTTAAAATCTTTGGAATTTAGATCATAATTATTCCTTTTTAGGATTTCATGCTTCTCTTCTGTTTTTCTAACTTCTTGATCACTTTCAAATATACGAGTTAGAAAATGCTCTTTTTGTTTATCTGTTTTTAACTTTAATATTTCAAGATCAACAGAATGTAGATTGTTTTTTTGGTCATTAAGTTGTTTCTCTTTTCCGCAAGAGTGAAATAATAACATTACTATTAAGAACAATAAAGATACCTCCTGATTAAATCTCATGATTAGTATATAATTAGGTTATTAGGGCGTTACCACAAGGGTCGGGCTATCCGCTGTATCTTTTTTGGTTTTTTAAAGGAAACCAAAAAAGGATGCCGCTCCTATCCCTAACGCAGCAACAGCGTAATTTATAAACAGCGAGACCAAATTATAGTATTCATTATAATTTGGTCTCACTGTTTATGTATCCAATATGTGCGTAAAAAATTAAAGTAACCAATTGATTAATTCGTTTTGATTTGTGCCATTGTAAATTTGAATCAATTTGTGTTGTCACTTAGTAGGATCAATGGTGTCTAATACTTCCATCAGCAGCAGCCGTTTGGTAATGGGATTGCGAGCAGTAGGTTTGTGCTTGGCGAAGAAGGCTGTGAGTGCTGGCTGGATAGCAGGATGTGTGAGGTGTTTACGAAGGTTTTGTTTGGTGAGGCGGTAACATTGTTTTGTGTTCGGCAAGCTAAAGCAGAGGGTATTTCTGTAGAATATATTGGGGATTCTAGCGCTATGGTATTTATAGACTTTTAGATACAGGCAGCGATCGTATAGGTAATACGTCCCTTTGCCTGTCTTTTGTATAGATCGTTTTTGTACAATGTGCTGCTCATAGTCTTGAAGCAATTTATTGGCTGCTATAGGCGATGGATGATGAAGTAAAAGGGTTTCTAGAACGGATAATAAATCGCAAACCTCTAGTTTAGACAATCCATCAAAATGAGCGATGAGTTGTTTGATGATTCTATCTTGATGTGTGTGCATGATGCTGTGGTGTTTCTGAATAATAATTAGTAAAAAGCGCTTATAATAGTGTCTTATAAGCAAAAGAAAGCTTGCTCCCAGTAGTTACTACTTACTACTAGAGTACCCCTAAGTATGATCATTACATCAGGATGAACTGTATATGGGAATAAACAGCGAGCAATGATCAATGCCTAGTAGTAACTATAAGGGAGACAAGCAATCTATAGAAGTACGCACTTCTACTAGCTAGTTTGTATACCATTTATCATTTGAATTCACTGTAATAAAATGTTCTTTTTTCGCCTCAATTTCAGAATAAAAATAAACCGTAGCCCTGCTATGCTTGATTTTTCTTCTTTATTGAAACAAAAAAAATCTTCATTTTCTTTTCAGCAAATCCAAACAATAACTGGTATTATGCTATACAATTGGCTAATAACCGAAACTGCCGCGCCATGGCTCGGGCAATGGCGCTAAAAGTTACGGGAGGTGTATCTGGAGGGGCTGATGGGGTATTATCATTCGTATCATTGTGTACGCTTCGTAGCCATTGGATTACTTTCTTTTCTACCTGCTGTGGGGTATAGAGTTGTGTCTTGACCAAGGCACGGACTTGCTGCTGAGCGGTTTTACACACAGCTTCGGAGGCTTGGAAATAGAGCGGATGGTAACGCAATCGTAGTAGAATCCGTTTTTGATACGCTTCTAGCTTATCGGCTACAGTGGGGTAATGGGTAGTGCAGAGTTCTAGCCATTGCAGTCGCCGTGCATAGAGGTCTAACACTGCCTGTTCTATAGGAAATTCTTCCTCATAGTAGGTACGAACCCATTGATCAACCAATGTCTCATAGCTACTGCCCAGTTCTAGCTGTTTTAGAAAACTAGGAATATTAAATTGTAATTCTGTAAGGATGGCGAGTAAGTACTCACGACGGTTGGTGGGGGTTTTAGAGTGTTTCATGATATATTCTTTTATCTTGTTAATCGATGCTACCACATTTTTTTAAGAAAATCTTCAAGAACTTTAATCACTGATTCATCAAGTTTTCTATTGTATTTTACAAATTTTTGCAAGACACCTCTTTGAATAGAAACCTCTCTTTCTAAAGCGGTTAGGTTTAAAATGTGAGCATATTTAATCAGCCAAGATTCAATTTTTTTTCTTCCTTTTGGTCTCAAAACTGGATGATTATATTTTGTTATTTTTTGTGGATATTTACACAGATATTTTAATTTGTTTTTAAAAATATATCGATATACTTCATATATTTGTTAAGCGCAGTCAAATATAATAAAATTATAGCTTATCGATAAGTTTTTGTTTTATTTTTTTGAAATAAATCACCATACATGAAAGAAAAAATCAAAGAAATAATGGATTACTATGGTCTTAATCAAAAAGAATTTGCCAATAAGATCAATGTTGTTCCACAAACTATTAGTGATATACTAAAAGATAAGAGAAAGGCTGGAGATAAGGTTACACAAGGGATTTTAGAAGCATTTGAAGAAATAAATCCACTATGGATTATTAAAGATATTGGTGGAATGTTGCTGGATGATGATAAGCTAGAAGAGCTGAATAAAAAAAAGTTAGTTGGTGAATTAAAATTTAAAAATTTGGAGGAGTTAGCCCTTTTCTGTGCTAATCATGAGGATGATCTTATGAAGATTAAAACTTTTTCTAATATTGTAGACAAAAATGCAGCATATAAAGTGCTGAAAATGGTAATGGATAAGGATAAAATATAAGCTTATTCTTTTAACGAAGATATTTCAAACGTAACATTATGTACAACAAATAGTTTAAACTCAGTTAAAGAACTAAATTCAGCTTTGATAGTTTGCTTTAATTCACTCTTTACTTTGTTTATTTCTTCCTGCTGCTTTTTTAGACATTCCTCAATATCTTTTTCTATTTCTTCTTTGACTTTTTTATTAATAAAACCTAGAGAAGAAGAGTCTTTTTTTAAAATATTCCTTGCTTCCTCGTAATTTTTCATTCTTGAGATAATTTATCTATTTCATTTAAGTAATCACTGATATATTCTTTGCGATCCTGCTTTTGTATATATTTTGCCTTAATATCAAAAACTATATAGCTTATTAAATCTTGTGTTTTTTTTATCAGATCAATCTTGGACAATTTGTAATAATAATTAGTTATTATATATGACAGGAAAGTGCCAAGAATCGAAAAGATAAATAATAATGCAATATATGCCCATTTAGGAACATCTGGAGATGGATAGAATACCCATGATATATAAAAGAACCCTGTGATTAACCCAACAATACTAAACGATAGAGTAACCTTTTTGAAAAATAAGTCATCTTCTCTAAAGAAGAGAAATAATAGATAGATAGCTAATGAAACAATAACGGATGGAGTTCCTAAATGCCCGAAAAAAATCTTAATATTTCTAAACCCAAAGATTTTTTCGTTATCTAGTGCTGCTTCATAGCGCTTCTTTTTTACATCAGAATCATCCAATAATTTTAAAATTAAATTGGTTTTTTGGTGTAACTCAGCATTCAATTCTTGTGAAGTGATTTTTCCTTCTTGATAATCTAAAAAACAAATCCTTAATTGCTCATCAGTTTTTAGTTTTTGATCATTAGCTTCAAGGTATGCTTTCCTTTTTTCAATAACTATTGCGCTATTTTTGGGAAAAAATACACTTAAAAAGCCAATTGTAAATACACTGATAACAATTAAGGATATTGTAAAAATTTTAGCGATTTGAATAATTTTAAATAAGTACAAATCACTCTCGTGTTCCGACTGTTTCTGCATCTTCTTTATCAATACTAGAGATATATAAATTTGAATCTATTTTATTTTCTGATGCTTCTACTTCATTATCTAATGATTCATAATCACAACTAGAAAATCCAACTAAAACAAACAATACAACGGCAACATAGTAAACTTTTTTCATAACTATAAATTATTAAGATTATTATTTAACAACAAAATTCAGCTTTGATTTACTAACTTGAGTTGAAAAAAAAATCTAATGTATAGTTGCTTATTTTGTTGTTGTTTATTTTGGGGTAAATTTAGTGTATATAGATGAAAACAAAATACGGTTTTACCACAGTATTGTAATGGCAATAAACTTAATAGCCTCTTTATGTAGTTGATTGAAATATCTTTTTTTTAATCCTAAAGCTCTGTTTTTGAAATTTTTATATTAATCTTCACATAAGTTTTAGCTGACTTGTTTTTGACTGATAAATAGCTCTATTTTCACGATGGTTGATCAAAAAAGTAGACTTGTATGGGTAAAAAAGCATCATCTTTTGCTAAAATAATATCATTACTAAGAGGCTTTAGTAGTAATTTTTTATTGTTTGCTAATGATTAGATGGTACAGCTATGGTAGTGTAAGGCTACTATTTGTATACAGAGAGGGTATGAGTAGATACTATTTTTGATCTTTATATACCTGATTAAAAGCATTATAATTTATTCTATTTGCGTTAGGGATAGTAGAGGAAATCCCGCAGCCCCGACCTTTAGGAGGGGCGAGGAATTGGAACGGATAGCCCGACCCCTGTGGTAACGCCCAAAAAAAGATCGTAAGAGTTGTATAGTAGAGTGTGTATGGTTATTCTTCTATTTGGCTTTGGCATTCGTCTGAGAATACCAAAAGTTTGTTTTCTGTAATGTATTTGTATTGTTTGGGTAGTCAAATAAATAAATTCTGCTGCATCTCCATACAGGCTGTAAAATTTCCCTTTTGATTTGCTTTCTTGGATTACTTGGTTTATATATTCAAAGAGTCGTGTGTCTATCCAATCTCCATCAACCTTGAATTCTGTTTCGTGATGTTGGTTATTGAAGTCAAATGATACTGAAACAGTTGGTTTATCTATATCAAAATCATCATGGATGTTGGTAGGATTAAATTCTTGGTGGGAGATTTTGGCATATTCAGTTACAATTTCTTCGTAAGGATTTTCTAAGTTACCTAACTCTAGATCAAAGGACATGATTATTTGTGGAAATGAAATCAATACATCATTGAGATTTGTATTCTGTTTTTCGTAGACTGTCTGTATGGCGTTGGAAATTTGGTCTTTTTCTAAATGATCGAATAGACCTAATTTTTGGTATTCTTTGAGTGCGTGCTCAATTGTTTGGGATGTTAAAGGGTTTTTGAAGCTTTCATAACTTAGATTCCAATAGCTGTCTGCATATCGAAACATCGGAAGCTGCCCTTTTTTTAAGGCTACAATTCCAAAATATTGGTGTGAATTGGTCTGTCTATAATCGTGAGTTGAGCTGATTAAATGTAATCGATAGGGGGATTGGGTGTCTTTTAAAATCTTATTAAAGATGTGATAGTATTGTTGGTTATCTATTTTGCCTAAAAAATTGTTGTCTTGACCAATAGTATCAGGTACTATAAAGCTCTTTTGTTTGTAGGTTATTCCATTGGATGTTAGGGAGGTAACTAGTTTATGAGATATATGGTTTCTAAAGGATGCTGCTGTATCTACTTTAATTTCAAATCTGAAATCAGTGAAGTGCAATTCGGGTAAAATCTGGGAAGTCGTTTTATGGATTTGTTCTAGATATGTTTTTGGATCGTTAGCGTATTTTGATAGATCGAAGAATCTTGCTTTTTGGCAATAATCGATAAGCTGAAAAGGGGATTGTATCTTTTTGTCTTTTATGTCTGAGCGTAACAGATCGTTTTCTTTTTGGTTAATGACACCGCTTTCAAGGAGTTCTTTTCTGAACTTATCGAGCTTTTTAAAACTCATCCATTCATCAAAATTGACTTGATTGTTTAAATCGAGTACTAATTGAAAAAGATGGACGTATTGGTTGTTTTTTATTCTGTTTGATTGTTCGCTGAATTGCTGATCGTTTATAAGGTTTGCCTTTTTTACCTTAGTAAGGTATTGAAGCAGTGAGTCGTTTAGTTGGTTTTGTTCTCTTTCTTTTAGTTGCTCTTCTCCAAAGTCCAGTACAGTGTCAAAACTTGAATAATAATTTCCTGTTTCTTTCTTAAATTCTGCTTGAAATAGCCCATACAGATATTGTCCATTTGTTAAATGCTCTTTATTTCTGGAAAGCAATTCAATCATTTCTGTAGCTTGTGCTGTATTGATAAGTTCTATTGCTATCAATTCTTGGATTTTAGATTCCATATGTTGCCCACTCAAAGAGTTTGTGATTAAAAAGATTAGAGTTAGGATGTAGCTCGCGGGGTTGGGTGTTTTATCTTTATTCCTTATGCTTTTTGCAAATCTAGACTTTTTAAATTATGCGAACGTCATGTACCACTACTGTATACAGAATTATTTGATCATGCTGTTATGACGTCTAATGCTTAGTTGTGGGCAGTGCTAAAAAGAGGGAATATTTAGCGGTGGAATACCGTAGTTATACTTATATTTGGTCAATCGTATACGGTAGGCTGCATATACTGGTGTATCTATAGGTTAGATCGAGGCGTCTTGCTCATAGTGTGCGTGTGGTGGTTAGTTGGTCTTGTTAGACCTTGTATTGCGCACATATAATTCGTTGAGTACAATTAATTATGAAAAACATTCTGATTACATTTTTTATATTGATTTCCATTAGTCTTTTTGCTCAAGATGTAACTGAAATAAATAAGCAGTTGAAAATTCAAGATTCTCTGACTTTTGAAAAAGAAATCCGAATTTACAGAGGTTTTGGAATAACAAATCTTACTGAAATATTTAGAATGTATCAAGATGAATCAAATGATTGGAAAGTTGAAAATTATCGACTTTATCAGAGCTTTGAAAATTCAAAAAAATCCAAAATTGATAAAACTGAACTGACCGCAAAATCTAATTTGGAATTTATTTGGGCTAGTTTATTACAAACCAATGTATCTGAATTGCCAAATATGTCTGATATAAGATATAAAATGCAAAGAAGAGGAAAAGTGGAATTAATAGACGGGGAATATCAACCAATCAATGAGAAAGTTTTTATAACAGATGGAATTGGATATGTGGTAAAAATTAGGGATAGTAAAAAATTAAATCAAATTTATTATGGAAATCCTGAAAGCTACTTAAAACATTATTCTGAGATAGACGAGTTAATTTACTTTTCTGAGCTTTTGGCATTAATCAAAAATGAATTTGATATTTGGAAAAAGTAACTATGTATAATAATGGATACTTTAGTCTGCTAGGTATAATAAGAGTAAAGTGTCATGACTTTATGCTATCTAGTCATGCAAACAAAACAAATAATTATGAGAATCAAAATAACACCGATACTAATATTTTTAATTTTAATTGGAAAGTACGCCAATGGACAAGAATTTTATGAAGATGGAAGTATGAAGCTTTTTGAAGTCTCGGCAGATGAAAAATATGGTTTTAAACCGAATCATAAAAGTTCGATTAAAGTAGGTGATGTCGAAAATGAACAAGCATATTTAAAATCGTTACGAGGTCCGAATGGAGAACAAGTACAATTTAAACGTATGTCGAGTTGTTGTCAGTTTAAAAGTGAGACAGCAGCTTTCGGAAGTGGATTTCTTGATAAATATGAAGTTTTTTATCAGGGGTTAAACCATCCAATAATCTTATACCTAAATGGGTATGATTATGAGACTCCAAAAGCACCTGTAGGATTTACGTTTGTTACTGCCAATAAAATAGAAAAGCTAGCTAACCATTCAGAAGACAGTACTGATGAAGTTGGATATTGCAATGTCGATAAGCAATATGCTGTGGGGAAAGAGTTTTTATTAAAAGAAAAGATTGGAGAAACTGAAGAACCCGATACAAATCCTTCTTTTGAAGGTGGAATTGGCAAACTGAGAGCCTATTTCGCAGAAAACCCATTAAAAGATAAAAGGGTTCAGAATTCTATTTTTAGGGTAGCAATAGCATTTGTTGTGGATTGCAATGGCAAGGCAGGCAATTTTATGATCATAACGAAAGGAAAAGGCTTGACAGAAACCTTTGCTAACCAAGTTCTTGAAAGAGTTAATAAGATGCCCCAAAAATGGATTCCAGCCACGAAAGAGGGGAATAAAGTAGATTGTCACCAAGTGTTATCTTTTACCGTAGTAAGTGGGCAACTTGATAAAGTATCATATAGATAATGACTTTTGTTGAGCTGTAATGCGAAAAGAAATATGAATACAACGAAAAAAGGCGATAGATTAGAAGATGAAGTGTTTAAAATGTTTGATGAACTGTTAGACAACAAAGAATTTTATCTAAACCGTCCAAACAGTAAGGTTTTCCAAAAGAAAAAATACTACTCAAAAGATCGAGATGATTACATCGAACTGGATGTGACAATTGAATCATATTTTGGTAATGCTGATTCATACTCAAATCTTCATATTATTGAATGCAAAAATCTAAATAAAAATGTCACCCCAGATGATATTGAAGAGTTAGAATCAAAAATCAATCAAATTGGGAGGCATAGTACCAAAGGAATATTAGTTTCCAGAAAAGGATTTGCAAAATCAACTATTAAACTTGCCAAAGCATGGGGTATTGGTTTACTATTGCTAAAAAGTGATAAAAAAACGGATTGGATTAATTACAGAAAACAAAACATTGCTCTTGAATTCACTGAGGATAGCAAAGAACCAATTATTGCACTTATTTATAATAAAGTAATTAATAATTTCGCTGACCTTCTATTAACTGTTGGAGCTATTGATACCTACAGACACTCCGAAAAGTACATTCAAGTTCCGTATATTTCAGAAGAAAAGATTGAAAGCATAGTTCAAAGACTTTATTCGTATGATATTCATGATAATAATGTGTTAAATTTAAGTAAACTAAAAATGTTTTTAGAATCCAAATACGATTTATCTATTCATTATTCAGCATTCGAACATGATGTACTCGGTAAAATAGAGTTTGAGCCCCTAAGAATATTCATATCTGAAAACCAAGATGACAATCGAAAGAGATTCACATTTTGTCACGAAGTTGGTCATTTAGTTTTACATAAAACCCTTTTGGAAAATAAAATTGATAATAAAATAGACACTGGTAATAGTTTAAAATTAAGTTTTCAAGCAACCAATTTATCTTCGAAACGTCTGGAAATTCAGGCTAATATTTTTGCAAGTCATTTATTGCTTCCAAGTAAGCCATTAATAAAAGATGTTGCGAAATATTTTGATAATTTCAATATTAATAAGGGTTACCTCTATTTAGATAAGCAAGCAATTAATATTTCATTAGTAAATACACTTCTCAGAAAACTTAGCGATAAATATGGAGCATCAATGGAAGCAACTAAAATTAAACTGATTTCTCTCAATTTACTAAGAGATGAATCATCTTACACGTTTAGAAAGTTTCTAAAAATGCATTATAGCAAACAATGGTTATAGTTAATACAGGTTTTGCAATTAAGTAGTTTTTAAACCAAATCCTAAATTTGAGAAATGAACGGGAAGAGTCTAATAAAAATAGCAATTGACATTCTAAATGATAAGCCTGAAACTCACTTTTCAAAGTTTGAGAAACTAATGGATATACTTCTATGTTTATTCACAGACCGAATTGAAAAGGAAAAAACTGATTTTAAAAAAGAGCGTTTATATTATATAAATCTTTTGATTCAAAAATTCATTGTTCACGGTTTTTCAATCAAAAAATTAATTGATGGAATAACACTCGATTCTCCGAGTAAGAATTTAAAAATAGAAATACTCGACCCATTTTCAATTCATTCTTTGGTAAGAACTGTAGTTGAAAATTATTTAGTCCAAAACTATCTATCTAACTCGAATCTGGAAGAAGATACATTACAGTTAAGATTTGAGATTTGGATGAGATATGGTTTACTTCAGAGAAATATAAAGCCAGAAAATGATGATGAAAAAAGAGTAACCGAATTGGACCAAAAAAGTATTGAAATTTTAGAAAAATCAATTAAGACCAGAAAGGGGTATTTAGAACTTTCTGAAAGCAAAAAAGAATCATTTCTTAAGACAATTGATAAAGAATGGAAAATCATTTTTGACAAAGACAAGTTTTATCCAGCGAGTTGGAAAAGACTAATTAAAGAGTCTGGAATCAAAGAAGGAATTAATGATCAGATTTATAATTTCCTTTCTTGGCACGCTCATTCCCAAAGCATTTCTGTCTTACAATTAAAAGATATGTGGGATAAAAATAATGCCGAAGAAACAGTTCTAATCTCCATAAAAAAAATAAACATGTTTACTGGTTTTGTAATTTCGGACATAATAAAATCGGATAAGGAATTTAGAAATTCTTATGACAGTTTGAGCGAAGAATATAGAGATTTAATCAATTTTTATAATATGTTTTATAGAGGGGAAGAATATATGATTGAACAATTGAAAAACTAGGTGCAATAGCTAAGTATTTAGAAAGTTCTTAGCACCTATCTACATAATTTTGAAAAATGACAATAGATGACAATTCATATCTTCGAATCTCACCAAAAAAAACTTAAACCTGAACAAGTAATAATTTTCAATGCAATTACATATAGCTTAAATATTTTGTAGATAACCATTGCCACACATTAAATGAAAAACAAGAAACAAAATAAACTTTCAACCGAATTAATAGAACCGTCCATAGATTTAGCTATTGATTATTCTGAAATTGCTTTAGATACTATTTTTGATGAAGAAATATTAGAGGAAATTCCTATTATTAAAACAATTGTCTCAACTTATAAAATAGGAAACTCAATCAAGGAAAGACATTTTACGAAGAAAATAGCTTTGTTTTTTAAAGAATTTTACTCCTGCAGTATTGAGGAAACTAAACTTACTGAATTTAGAGAGAAATTTTCTACTGATGAAAAATATCGTGATAAAGTAATGGAACAAATTTCTATCTATAATGACAGATTTATTGACAATCAAAAATCTCGAATTTTAGCAAACCTTTTTGCATCTCATATAGAAGGTAAATTTGACTGGACTTATTATTTAGAGTTATCACATTGTTTAGAAAGTCTCTCTCCCAGAACTATTTTATTATTACACAAAATGTCTGAAGCTGATTTTAGGATTCCATTTAAAAGTGAATTAGATGAACCAGGTGTTTTAGGGATTTTAAACTCATCAGGAATATTAAGTTCCGTATTGGATAATGATTATAATTTTCAAGGAACAATTGGACACGATTTATATTTGTATGGTAAAATGAATCGTTATAAATAAAACGTGTGGCAATAACTAAGTGTTGGTATGGCTCGTAGCGCCAAATATGAACATGGTGTTGACGAATCCCCGTGTTTTAGACAAGGACTTTTGTGGATTTGCTATGGGTTTTGCGTTGGGTTACTATTGAGGTGAAAACCCTTTCGAAAGCACAATGAAGAATACTATCGGTAAGCCGTATGAGGGGAAAATTCACGTATGGTTTGATTAAGGGGGCAGATAGTCCTAAAATATTATTATCTTTAAATAGGTATTAACAGGTAGGGGTATCACGCTCTACTCTACGCGGTAATTAGAAAAAATGGGAAGATTAGTTTCCATAATAAAAGAAAATTGGAAGGATCCTGTTTGGAGTAAAGTAATTGCCACAGGAATCATAGCTGTTTTAGGTTTCATTTTGACCTCTTTATACTCATTGGTAGTGTCCTTGATTAAATCAATTTCTTTCAAAGACGCCTTTCAAACCATTATTGATTTTTTGAGCCAAGAAGTTTTATTTAACCTGGGAATATTCGTAGTTTTAATCATACTGTATATCGTGTTGACAATGAATCAGTTGACTTCATTTGTTTCAAATATCTATATAAAAATAACTAGCTCTAAGTCAGAAGATGTTAAAGAACAAAAAATTGAACTCCCAAGAGCAACAGACTGCTCAACTTCATTGTTCCACCAAAGAATGACAAGTGCTTTTCCAGGAATTAGAGATGTTACTTGGTTCGACAACTCAAAAATAGCTTTATATAGATTAGAAATTTTATTGAGAGAACCTCTGAGATTCAAGTCTGATTTAAGAGATTTTGAGTCTGATCCAATATGGTGGATATTCTGGTGATGCTGACCCCCATTCTGGTCATGTTGACCCCCCTGTAGATTTTGGTTTTAATAAGCGATCATATGACAAAATTACAGTTTTTTTCTAAGACTTTCTCCTTTGAGTTCAATTCGGTGTGATGTGTGTACTAATCGATCTAAAATTGCATCAGCGATTGTAGCTTCTCCGATTACTTCATACCAACTAGCTACTGGCAGTTGACTAGCGATAATTGTAGAGGCTTTACTATGTCTGTCTTCAATAATTTCCATGAGATCCATTTGTTGTTTTTTGTCCAGATGTGCCAGTCCAAAGTCATCAAGGATAAGTACTCCTGCTTTTGAGATACTATCAAAGAGTTTAAATATACTTCCATCTACTCGTGCCATTTTGGTTTTGATAAGTAGTTTTTGGGTGTTAAAGTATAGTACTTTAGTTCCCCCCGAACAGGCTCTGTGTCCTAGAGCAGAAGCCACAAAGCTTTTACCACATCCAGTAGCTCCTGTGATCAGCACAGACTCTCCTTTAGTGATATAATCTCCGGTAGTTAGTTCTGTAATTTGTGATTTATTAAGTCCTCTGGTTGGGTCAAAATGTAGTTCTTCTATAGTAGCAGTATATCTGAACTTAGCACTTCTTTTTAAGCGTTCAAAACGTCTATTGATACGATCTTCTTCTTCGCTTTGCAAGAGTATTTCTAACCCCTCACTTAAGGATAAGTCGTGATGTTCTCGTGTTTCTACAAGAGCGTTCCAACGATTGTACATTCCTTGTAATCGTAATTGTTTGAAGTGATTTTCAATGTTTGTCATATGATTTTTGATTTATATTCATGTTTGTTATTTATAGGAGGATGCTCCTCGTATGTTTTGATGTTTGGGTAAAGGGGATTCTGGTGTTTGTTCAGAGTTCTGGGTCATTTTGTTTTCCAAGATTCTTTTCAAAAAGGCATAGGAGTAGTTGGAGTGTTCTATGGCGATTTCTAAGGCTTTTGTGAACTCATCATACTGGGTTTGCTTAGCTAGTTTTAATATGCCTTCGCAACTTCTATACAGCTGTTCTGGGTATTTATCTTGTTTGAAAACTGCATTGATATATTGGTAGAGTGTTTCTGAGTGTGTATACCCTCTTTGCATATAGTAGGTAGGACTTCGCTTTTTGTAGTACTGATGATGAGAACATAAATGTTCTTTAGTCGTTGTGTATCCAGAGGGTTTAAGACTTCTGGGGTGTACAGCAATTAGTTGACCATCATCTGCAAAAACACGAAGAATGCTGCGAGTATAGATTACTCGTACTTGTTTGCCTATATATGTGAAAGGAACGCTGTAGTGATGTTTATCACTACTGAGATAAATATGATTGTTGTGCGCTACCTTTAGTTTTTTGTAGTACTTCACCTCGAAGTCTTTTTCTGGTAAGGATGCTAGGGTGTGTTTCTCATCGGCTATGAACTTCTCTACACGGGAGTATGCTTTACGTTGCATTCTAGTTTGATTATGCGCCTGCATTTTTTCTTTGATCGCTGTATTGAGAGAAGCAAGATCAAAGAACTGATCATTACGCAACTTGGCATAGACACGACTATAGATCAGTTTTACATGATTCTCTACAAGTGCCTTATCCTTAGGTTTACGTACTCTAGCTGGAGTTACAGTAGTATTATAGTGATTAGCAAAATCTTCTAGTACCCTATTGATACTAGGCTCATACCTGCTAGCCTTAACAATAGCTGCTTTTAAATTATCAGGAACAAGGGTTTGTGGTACTCCGCCCAAATCCTTTAAACAACATTGAAGGGCGTGGATAAAATCATCTGTCTTCTGACTGGGAACTGCCATAGCAAAACCATAATCAGAATAAGGCAAACAAGCGACAAAAACCTGTACACTAATCTGTTCACCAGTATCTTTATTGATATAAGATAAAGGCTTACCTGCAAAATCAATATAGAGTTTATCGCCTGGATGATGAGTGAGTACCATTGAGGGTTTTGAGGCAATACGATGTTGCCGTAGTATCACACAAAATTGACTATAGCAATAATGATTGGTGGGGTGATTTGCTTTGTATTCTTCCCATAAGATACCTCTAGTTACTCCTGTTCTTTTTAGTTCTTTATTATAATAATCTAACTGTGGTTTGAGAGCAATATAGCGCGTATCTCTATAGGCTGGATTGCCAGAAAAGAACACTGCTTCAAGCTCTGGATCTTCTAACGAAAGTAGATTATTGATAGAAACACCACCTTCACTTACCTTGGTTAAATAACGTTTTACGGTATTTTTACTCATCCCTAGGTTACGGGCAATCGTTTTGTTGCCAATACCTTGTTGATGCATCCTTAATAGTTGTTTTATAAGACTCATACGTTTTGGTTTTCCTGCCATGAAGTAGCTTTTGATGGTGAATGAAAACCATCAAATAAAACCAAAATCAAAAATAGCTAAGAGGGGTCAACTTCATCCAGAATAATCATTCAACAAACCTTATAAAGGGGTCAGAATGATCCAGAATAATTACCTATAAAGCTCAACTAGGGGTCAACATGCTCCAGATTTTTCACAAACCAACTTACATAAAGGGGTCTGCTTACTCCAGAATAGTGATCAACTCCATCGAAAAAAGTAATTTTTTTTGAACTCTCAAGTACCGATAAAAATCGATAAAATCAACTATCTTTTTTGTCCAAGGGGTCAGCATCCGACAGAACGACAGTTTTAAACAGCGTAAAATCAGTGCGATTATAGGGGGGGCAGCTTAGTCCAGTGTATCCAATATGGTGGTTTAGAGGAGGAAGCGCATTCTACATCGAGAAATTTAATAGGATTGGTGGAAATAAGGCTTTGATGAATATTGACCAGCTTAAAATAAAGAGAATTGCCGCATATCATGGAAATTTATACTATAAGGATTTTGTTTATGTCGAAGTTGAAGGTGAAAAACAAACAGGACTTTATAGTTATTCTCAAGAAGACATTAATAAGCATATTGATTCATTTGGTTATAGTCGGGAAGAATATGGACTAATCAAAAACAGAATTGGTTGGACGACACCTATTAGGAGAGAAGATTATGATGACGGTGCTACTGTCCAAGGAGGAAAAGTTAGAGATGCTCTAAATGCTAAATTAAGGATAAGATATCTCTCAAAATATAACTTCATTATTGCGGCAAAAGGCTCTCCGTATAATTCACGAAAATTTGAAAGAGAATCGAAGGAATATTTGAATAAAATTTTAAAAAATGAGATTGAACCTGAAGAATTCTTTGAATCTCTGAAGGAGTATCATAAAAATGAACAATAACTAACTATTCGAATGTTGCGTAGCACCTATAGCTGAATACGGTGTTGACTATCCCTGGCTGTTTTGCCGTATAGTTTCATTACTATAGATTTTTCGTTGGGTTAGTTTTTGGAAAAATGGCTCGTTGATTTGACTACGTCTGAATCTACTCGGAATTTCGAGTGTCAGTGAAAACCCGAAAATTATGTATATTAACTCGTACCTGACGGTTATAGTTTGGGATAAATGACTTTGGGTTAATAATCATTATGAATACGAAATTTGATAAAGTAAACGCGCAAGAATTTAACGTAAGATATATGAGAATAGGTACTTCATAAAAAAGTACCTATTTAAAGTACCCATTTGCGGGTATTTGCAAGTTTTTAGGTACTTCAAAAAAGTTATAATACTGATAATCATTGTGTTTTGGTGTAGCCCAAAACGGCTCATAACCCGAAGGTCACAGGTTCGAGTCCTGTTCCCGCTACTAAGAAAGCTAGAATATTGAATTTCAATATTCTAGCTTTTGTTTTTTAGTCCAATTTCATCTTGCAAAGGGTGAACTTTTCGTATCATCCACCCGAAGGTCTCAAATACATTTTTTTTAGTAATTTATAAGTGTAAAGAATTGAAAATGTGTAAATTATATTGATTCGAAAATATTTTGAATAATAAAAGCACCTTTTGAAGTACCCAAACGAAGTACCTATTTTTGAAGTTTTTATATATGAAAACCGAAAATCAGGTATTTGGAGTTGTTACAAAAGAAAGAGTTTAGACTTACATACAGTTTTTATTAAAAAAACGCAATAAAAGAGTTTTTTCTACAAAGAGGATTACTCTTCTTTGTTTATGGGTTTTGTGTAAGTATTTGATATATGAGTTTCTAGGTATTAGGTTTAATGAATGCTTTTGTTATGTGAAAATTGTGTCCTTTGGCTAGAATGCTCGAGAGGGTCTAAGGCTTTTGTCTTATTAATGTAAACTTAGGCATTATTTAGGTAGTACCATAAGACCTCGATTTTTGCAATATACTTAAAAGATTATATTGCTTAAAGTACCGTGTTTCGTTGTTCTGGAATTTACGTTACTAAAATTGATAGCAGTCTAAATATCAAGTTAACAAGTAGTTTTCGTAAGATCATATTAACATCCTTTTCTTATCTGGTATTAGTATATCTATGAAAAGAAGATCTTATGGATCAAGCTAAAAGAATAAAAGGGTGTATATTGTGTTTTGGTCAGAAGGATCTAAAATAAATTCTGGTATTAAATTCCTAACAAAAGATGAAAACAATGATGCAGATCACACTATTAATCTTAACATTGACCTCATTTGTTGTTTTTCCTTATCAAAAAATAGAGGGGATCGAAAAATTAAAAGGAATATACCAAGGTCGTATCGAGGACGGTTATTCATTTTGTTGTAAAACTGAATCAGGATCTGAGAGAATACTGGTTTTCAAAGAAATTCTGAATGTTATACTTGAAAAGCATCCATTACATATCGATAAACTTGTTGGACAAAAATTCATAATCTCGTTTACTAAAGATATAATTATTGAAGGAAAAGGTAGTAGAGAAGTATGGACTATATTACGCTTACAGAAGCTTGTGCCTGGGCAACATCTTGGAGATTGATATAAAACTTTAATTTACAATAGTAAAAGGCCTGAACCCTTTTTTATTCTACAGGAAAAACTTTCAATGTTTTAATGATTTTAATAGAATTTATTCTTTTACGCGATCATATTTTAAATATAAAAACACCTTGTAAAAACATGAGTAACAAACTATACATCAAATACATGGTCAGTTTGCGATGCAAAATGATGGTTAAAGAAGAACTTAAAAAATTGGGGTTACAATATGTGGTGGTTGATTTAGGTATCATTGAGATATTAGAAGATATAACAACAGAACAGCGAAAACAGCTGAAAGAAAACCTGTTAAATTCAGGATTAGAATTATTAGATGATAAGAAGAGCATTCTAATTGAAAAAATCAAAAATATCATTATAGAAATGATCCATTACACAGATGAATTGCCTTTAGTGAATTACTCAGATTATATCAGTAAAAAGGCAGATTATAACTATACATATCTGGCTAATATATTTTCAGAAGTGAAGGGGATTACTATTCAGCAATTTATTATTATTCATAAAATTGAAAGAGTCAAAGAATTGCTTATTTATGACGAATTAAACCTTACAGAGATTGCTTATAGACTGCACTACAGCAGTGTTGCTCATTTATCTAATCAATTCAAAAAAGTTACAGGTTTGACACCTACATTTTATAAAAAATTGAAAGAAAAGCGCAAAATGAACCTGGAAGATTTATAACCAATTATATCATGTTAGCCAGATCTTAAACATATAAACCAATCTTTTATACAAACTTACAGGATACCACTTTTTCAATTTTGCATCATTTAGATAAACAGATATATTGTTTTGATACTTACATATCACAAAATACCCTGCATTAAGTTCAATGATTGCTGTTTTACCTGTAGCATTTCTTATCCTAATAGGTAAACCCATAGATAAAATTATTTTTTTATTCATAACCATAAAGGTGACCTGTTTTTTGCCAGAAACCACGCTTATTGAAGGTTATTTTATACTAAATAATCTTTTGCTGTATTGATATTTGAGAATGTGTGATATATGTAATATGGATTTAATGTAGTATAACACAATGTATATTTAATTATCCCATTTTTGTAGTAAAATAAAAGCAAAATGGATGATCAAGATATAAATCAAATAAAGAATGCATTGAAAAATGGCAAATGGAAGAAATTATTCATTTTGGCATTTGTATTTATACTACTAATAGCATTTAAGCCATGGGTTCAAGTAGGAGCAGGTGAAAGAGGAATTGTTCAAAATTTTGGGGCAGTTCAAGATGTTGTACTAGGGGAAGGGATTCACTTCAAAATACCAATAATGCAAACAGTGATTCTAATGGATGTAAAGATCCAAAAAACAATGACTGATGCTGCATCCTCTTCCTCAGACCTTCAGGATGTAGATTTATCAGTGGCCTTGAATTATCATATTATACATGATAAAGCAAATTTAGTGTACCAAACCATTGGAGTAGAATTTAAAGAGCGTATTATTGATCCAGCCATTCAAGAGGTAATGAAAGCTGTTTCAGCCAGATATACTGCAGAAGAATTAATTACCAAAAGACCAGCCGTCAGTACCGAAATGCAACAGGCACTTACCTCAAGACTGCTTGCATCAAATATATCAGTTGATGCTTTCTCTATTATTTCTTTCAGCTTTTCTCAAACTTTTACTGATGCCATTGAAGCAAAACAAACTGCAGAACAAAATGCATTAAAGGCAAAGCGAGATTTGGATAGGATAAAAGTCGAGGCAGAGCAAACTATTGCTGCTGCAACAGCTGAAGCAGAGGCGCTACGTTTACAAAAAATGAATATTTCACCTGATCTAATTGAACTGAGAAAAATAGAAGCAAATCTTAAAGCAATAGAAAAATGGAATGGAGTTTTACCACAAGTAACAGGCGCAGGTGCTATACCCTTTATCGGAGTAAGTGATGTTGCTAAAAAGCTAAAACAATGATAGGGTAATCTTATGGGATCAATCTTTAGCTTATGATAATTTTATTTGTAATGATTCATTTGATTTCTTTTAAAACAAAAAAAAGTTAACATATAACTGTTTTTAATATAATCAAAATTAGTATTTAGCTTCATATTGGGTTTGATAAAAAAAGGTCATCGCCTATGAAAATAATAGATTTCATAACTAAATGGAGCAACAATTACATCATAATTGTTGTTTTAGTCATTTTGGTGACAATGGCGCTTATCAAAGTATCAATATGGGTACTCAATAAGTACATTCTGCATACTTCAAAAAAATCTCAAATAGCGCCTACTCATTATCATTTTTTTAAAAATGCGGTTGCTTTTCTATTTTGGCTAATTGCCCTAGCCACCATTACTTTCCTAATCCCTCCTCTCAAAGCTTATGCACTTACGGTTTTTGCAAGTGCTGGTATTTTTCTAGCTATTCTTGGGTTAGCTGCGCAACAAGCCTTATCTAATATTGTTAGTGGAACTTTTATTGTTATTTTCAAGCCATTTAGAGTTGGTGATTTTATCACAATTGCTAATCAATATACAGGGACAGTAGAAGATATTACTTTAAGACACACAGTAATTGTCAATTTTGAAAATAGAAGGATCATTATTCCAAACTCAATTATAAGTGGCGAAACAGTTATTAACAGTAGTATTGCAAATGAAAAAATATGTCAATCAATTGAGATTGGAATAAGTTATGAAAGCAATATTGATACCGCCAAAACTATTATGAGAGAGGAGGCAGAAAAACACCCTTTTTGTATTGATAACCGATCTAAGAAGGAAAAAAATAAAGACCTAGAAATTGTTCGGGTATTTCTTAAAGGCTTTGGGGAAAGTAGTGTGAATCTGAAAGCAAGAGTATGGTGTGATAATCCATACAAAGCTTTTGATATGCACTATGATATTAATCAATCCATAAAAAAAAGGTTTGATAAAGAAGGTATTGAAATTCCATATCCGCATCGTACAATTGTCTATAAAAAAAACTTAAAAAAAGAAAAATAATGTAACACCTTCTTCAGAATAATTACTTGCATATTTTCTAGAGTCAGTTGAGAAAATCCCAAATGTGTTACTATCTAATCATATTCTAATAGATTGTTAACCTGTTAAATAGGTTAAAAGGTGTTTGAAAAAAGTTATAGAAAAGTGTGATATATGTAATGTAAGCTAGAACTAGTGTAACGCATTAAATCATTAATTAACTGATTTTTGTATACATATCATACTGCTTTTATATGTAGTGTGTTAGTAATAATTTAAAAAACAGAAAATCATGTCAAAAGAAAAAGAAGGTAAATCCAAGTCAGGTAAAAAAGCTCCAGCAAAAAGTTTGAAAGAAAAGAGGGCTGCAAAAGCTGCAAAAAGAAAAGAAAAAAGGAGTGGTGAATAAACGTTATGTAACAAATCACCATCATGTTGTTCTAGTTTAACATCAAACTTCTAGTATATTCTCTATGAAAAATCAAGAATTAGAAAAATCCTTTACACATAAGCTAGTTGATATAGTTGAATACGTACCTGGATCAGTAGTTATGAAAGCAATTCTGAAGAAAAAAACAGGAACTGTTACCGTATTATCATTCGATATGGGAGAAGCGTTGCCCTCTAAAATATCTCCTTTTGACAATCTTATTCAGATCATAGATGGAGAAGCTGAGGTTATTATTAATGAAGAATCAAATACGATTGAAACTGGTCACGTAATCATTATCCCAGCTCATACAAGAAATGTAGTAAAGGCTAATAAACGATTTAAAATGATGTCGATCATCATTAAAAGTGGTTATGAAGATGTGAGTATTTAGAATTTAAATATAACGTATATGGAAGGACAAGAAAGTAAATTCACACCAGGAGATATTGTTTACTCCAAAGTAAACCCTGAAGTTAAATTGATTGTGCGGTTATACTACCGTCGAATATACTATTGTACGTTTGCTGAAGATCCTAAGAAAAAGGAAGTAGTATTTTTTGAAAGAGAGCTTGTACAATGATTGTTTAAAAAGATAAAAGTTAAGAATAAAATGACATGCACATAAAATGACAAAAGAATTACGCATAGCAAAAAAGCAAAGCTTTCATTTCAATATCCCGAAAAAGAAACCGAAGATTGCTTACTTCATATTGACACATCGCTTCCCTAAACAGTTCAGACGATTATTTAAGGCAATTTATCACCCAGGAAATCACTACTTAATCCATATTGATCAAAAATCTAATGCTACTACTAAAAAGGATATTAAAACTTTTTTAGAAGATTATTCTAATGCTTATATTTTAAAAAGTGAGAATGCAGTGTTTGGAGGATACAGTCGAGTACAGTCTGAAATTAATGGAATGAAGTACCTCTTAAAACGTTGTCTCAAATGGGACTTTTTTATAAATCTAAGCGATCAGGATTTTCCTTTGAAATCTAACAATTTTATATTTGATTTTTTGGGCAAGAATATAGGTAAAAACTTCATGAAGATTGCTAATCAACATAGAGATCGCCCAGATACGATGAATCGAATTGAAAACTATTTTCAAGAAACTGATATTGGTTTTTCGGGCATACCTTATCAAAGATCCTTTATGAAAAATGTAACCCCATATATAGGAGGGCAATGGATGATCTTGACCAGGACTTGCTGTGAATTTATCTGCTATAGCCCTGAAGTAAAAAAGTTTGAAGATTTCTATCGCAATATATGGATAGCTGATGAATCATTTTTTCAGACAATACTCATGAATACTTCATTCAAAGAAACAATCGTAAATGATGATAAAAGAGCTATTATATGGGTGTCTGAAGAAGGGATAAAATTGAAACCAAAAACTTTGACTGGATCGGATATTGACTTTTTGATGCAAGGAGATAACTTATTCGCCCGTGAATTTGATGTTAATATTGATGCATTGGTACTGGATTTTTTGGAAGAATCTATAAAAATAAATCCAATACTAAATAATTCTATTAATATAGACTTTAATCTTGTTCCAACTCTTAATATGGATACAAAAAAAGGTGCTGTATTAAGCCCAGAAACAATTACAAATCCGCCAACTCAATTAAGAAAACTTAATGGCAATAAATAAATAGTAAAATGGCTAAAAAGAATATTACAAGAAGTTGGAGAGAGCAAAAGGTGATGCTCAAACGAAGGTTTCCACTTCTATCGGACAGGGATTTTGATTTTAAAGATGGGCAAAAAGAAGCAATGCTCGATAATCTTGCTATCAAACTTAAAAAAACAAGAACAGAGCTAGAAGTACTTTTTACCGAATTACAAACCTATTGAATTATACTTAACAAAAATAATCATGCATAAATTTAAAATACAACCGCTTGCTGATAGGGTGCTGGTAAAAGCAGATATCGCAGAAGAAAAATCAAAGGGAGGTATCATTATCCCAGATACTGCTAAGGAGAAACCGCAAAAAGGTATTGTACTAGCTGTCGGTAAAGGTAAGAAAGATGAACCCATGACCGTAAAGATTGGTGATGCCGTATTATATGGTAAATATTCTGGAACAGAAATTACGGTTGAAGGTATTGATGCGCTTATTATGAAAGAGTCAGACATCTTTGGTATTGTTCAATCAACTGCTACTTTGGAACTTATATAAGAATAAATATTGAAATAGATAAATGAGAAACGAAAATACACTTGTTCCCAATTTTTTTTGTTATGTTTTTGCAAAAGTGGAGGGTATGGATGCTCTAGGAGAGGTTAATGAAATACAATAGGAGCAAACAATATATCTAAAGATAAAAGAACACTTTATCTGGATAATCAAGAGCGGCCGATTGGACATATGATTCCTCTAAAATACCATAATTGGCGTATTTCTTATTCTTTTCGACCGCCCAACCAATATTGCCATAGTCAAAATGCCAATATTCTTTATGATCACAAACAAAATCTTCATTTTCAAAAAGTTCCATAAGAAACTTTCGGTTTTTCCTTGCTTCTTCACTAATACTAGGGTGTTTGGGGTAGCATTTTTCATTCAAATCAATTTGAAGTCCATCGTTGGTTCCAAAATCGAGTACGCATTTTTTTCTTAAATCATAAATCAGCGCATCAACAGCACCTCCTGTTGCATGGGTAGATTGTCTTTTTGGGGCAATAAACATTGACACTATTTCGTCAATTTCTTCTCCTGTTTTTTTAGGGTATTTCTTTTTCAAAAAACTAACTTTTTGATTCCATAATTTTTGCTGATGTTCAAATGATCTCCAGGCTGATCTAATAATTAGTTTTTTGCCCTGACTATACAGAAGCTTACTGATTCGACCTATTTTTTCGTAGATATCTTTTCTAACTAAATAACGATAGTTTTTTTGAATGGATTTTTCAAATATTAAATTAAAATCTGAATCTTGAAGGCTCATCAACGGCGAGTTATTCTCCTTTACAACCATAATAGCCGTTTTCTTTTTGTGCAATTTGTCTTTTTCTTCTACTATTGCGCAATACTCTTTTGCAGTTATCGGTGTCTTGATGTTTTTAAAAATATAGGATGAACTCATAGCGGTAACTAATGCTCCATATTTTAATGCAAATGACACCTCGTCTCCAACTTTTAATTCTTCTTTTTTGGCATTGATTATAATGTGATCGCTACCAGCTCCCAGGATTTCAATATCTAATTTTGGGGTTAGTCCAGCAACCATTACATCCTGAACACCTATTGCCAAAATAGCCCGTCGTATCATACCTTGGTCTTTAAATTTTGGTTTGTTACCAAAAGCGTCAAGGCCAATTTCGCCATTTGGTACGGATGATTTGTTTTTCAGTTCGATAACCTCGGCTGTCATTATAAAGGCGTCTTGATAAAGTTTTGGAATCTGTTTTCCTGTTAAGGGTTCATAACCCAAAAATATAGATTCTCCTAATCTCAAATTATTTATCCTACCAACATCTTTTGTAGTGCTGAACCAATTATAATTAGCCGAATTTCCTCCTGAAATTATGGATAGTTTAATATGAAATTTTTTTTCAATACTAACAGCTATAGTAGACAGTATGTCCATCTTTTCTGTTGTGGGTTTAACTCCCGAAAAACAAGCGAGATTTGTACCTATTCCTTTAAGTTCAATACCTTTAAGGGTTAGGACCTTTTTGATCGTGTTTTCTAATTGTGATGGGAGGATACCTTCGCGCAAATCCCCTAATTCTACCATGAGTATGATTTTATGAACCTTACCATGCAGGAGAGCAAATTCTGAAAGTTTTTTTATAACAGATAACTCTGAATTTAAACTCATATCGGTATCTAATACTACAGATTCTGCCTGACTTATCATAGGTGTCCTAATCAATAAAAAAGTAGCTTTTACACCAGCCTCTTGCATTTTTTTGATATTTGCTATTCTTGAGTCAGCAAGAATTTTTACTCCGCTCTTCACCAAAATATTAGCAATACGCGGATGCGCACAAACTCCTTTGGTAACAACAATTATATTGATGCCTTTTGATTGAAAAAGAGAACTTAAAGCCTTAGCGTTATGAGCAATTTTATTAAGATTAATATCTATTCTTGGGGTTGGCATAGTAAGGGATTGACACGAATTAAATCGGGGAATATTTCATAAAGTTTTTCTATCAGCTTGCTGCAATCATTTTTTAAGACATCAGTGACAGGTAATTGGTACTTTTCTTCATAAATCTTTGTTGTACTTTCAACTTCTTGGTCATTCATATCTTCATGATTGATTGTAATTGCTATTACTTTGGAGCCAGAGAAAGTTTCTAGCATTTTTATTTCACTTTCAAGTGTTGGCATGGGAATTTTGGGGAAATCACATCTGTTACGTCTTTTTGGTGGATGTTGAAGGATAATAGCCTTAGGCATAGCACCTCGAATGATTGCACTCGAAGAGGTAAATGCTGGATGACTAAGTGCCCCCTGTCCCTCGACTACAATAATATCGGGTTTTTCTTTGAGTGCTTCTAGAATAGCATTTTCAACTTCTCCAGTCGCATAGCCAGAACTTAGAACATCTATAGCAATACCGTATTTTGAACCTTGGAGTATCCCTGTTTGACCTGTAGTTATAAAGATAGCGTTTAACCCCTCATTTTTTAGAGCTTCTACCAGCTTCAGTGCTGTAGTTCGCTTACCAACAGCGCAATCTGTGCCTGATACTGTTATTATAGGAGTTAGAATATCTCTTATCTGTCCTGTAAAGTGCTTAAGATTTTCTTTAGATGGTGGTTTTCTAACATCAAATATGGATACATTGTACTTTTTTGCGAGACCCATACAAACTTCATCATCAGAAAGAAACTCTGGAAGTCCATTTATAATATGTAACCCAGCTTTGATAGCAGTATAAATAACTTCTTTTTCTTTATCACTAAGTAATGACTGTAGAGGAGCAATTCCGTAAATAAAATATTTTGGAATGCTATCTAACATTCCAATGGCTTGATTAAAACTCTGGAATATTGGTATTTCATTTTTAATTCCATCAAGATATTCTCCTGCGTCAAGACCTGATTTTGTGCTATCAATAACACCAACAATTTTATACTTGTCAGAATGCCTTACAAGACCATTTGCTACTTTGCCATCCAGTTTGCCAAATTCATTTTCGCAATAGACAATTGCTGATGTTTTCATATTTTTAGTAATTTTAGATAAAAAGAAATCGATTTTAGAAAGAGTTTAACTTCCTACCAATGCTCTTGCAGACAAACCCAATTCCCATCTGTCTGGATCATTTTGAAATCCACAGTAGTAGATTCCATCAATATATCGCTTTACTATCAGCGAAATGCTGGGGTTTATTTTAGTAAATACCGTATCCCCTACTTCATATTTTAGAATTACATTTTTATTTAGTTTCATAATTAATATTAGAAGAGGTTTATTTTTTTCATTTCTTTTGCTCCCAGAGAATTAATTAATAAGTAAATAATCTCTGAGGATAAAAAGAATCAGCAAGAAAAATGACGATTTTAAAGAATCTATTCGAATGGCTTTAAGAGTTAGACTAATTATGTGTCGTCATTTTATATTAAAATTGATCTATAACATTGATTTGTGTATTGTTTTAATATTTTCTTACTAAAGAATATTTGTTTTGTAAGGTTTTATTCAACTTTATTAAAAAAGGCAGAGTTTTGAATTTCTGCCTTTTTTTTTACCTGAAAATGTTTTGTAGTATATATCAAATACTCCGCATGCATTATCATTTTGGTAATTCTAGGTCGTTCAAGATTCATTTTTTGAAAACGATTATATTCTCATTTTATAATATTTATTACAAAGATCTTTATAATTAATCGATGCAAGGTTATACAATAGGAATTCAATGTTACATAAATCATAGGTTTTAGGTTTTTACGAAAAATCTATTCTAAACATTTGGTTATCTACAAGTAATTTTTTGAATTATGCTATCGCACACATTGCTTTTTTTCCCACTTCTGACTGATAGTGCTAATTATAGTCTGTTGTTTAAGCTGAATACTAAAGTTAGCTTTGCATACTTTAGTTGGCAATGTATTCAAAACAAAACATACTAATAAGATTTGGAGAAAGAGTTCGAGAAATTCGAAAGGAAAAAAGTCTATCTCAAGAGGAATTAGCTCATAAAGCTGATTTGCATAGAACTTATATTGGTATGATTGAAAGAGCAGAAAAGAATATTACTCTAATTAACATTGAGAAAGTTGCTAAAGCATTAGAAGTAAAAGTAACTGATCTATTTGAATAGATGGAAATAAAAAAATACGAAGACGATTTAATAAATGAATTAGAATTAGTTGTAAAAGGAATAATTTCTGAATACCCTAAATTAAATATTGCTGTAAAAAAAGGAGAAAGAGTTGGTGATGCAATAAGTAAGTTTTTTGAAGATAATTTTGTATCCAAAACTCAAAACCATAAGTATTTCTCTAATTCTGAAGCATCGCCTACAGGTAAAACTAAAAATCCTTGGGATGCAAGAACGGATTATACAGTTCAAGGGTTTAAACAAGATGTTTGGATAGATTTCAAAGCAGTTAATGTTGATAATGATGACACGAATCCAGACAGTGGAACACCAGACAAAATCATCAAACATATTTTAGAAAACAATTTCTATTTAGTATTCATTGGCTATTTCGGAGTGACCGTGCCACCCATTTCGGTCAAATGGTGCCACTTAGAGAGATTCTACAATAATAGTTAAATTTATCGATTAGTCCTTTTTAATTTTTCCTTTTCTTAGAGATTCTCCGACT
>CANMMM010000032.1 GCA_947498935.1 uncultured Aquimarina sp.
GGGTCTGTGTTTTGCGTGATTACAGGTGTTATATTATTTCCACATACATCCGTCACTGTTGGCGCAGTGGGTTGTGTTGCATCAGCAATACATTCCACCGTTGCAGTATCATTCGCAGGTACGACTGGGTTTGTAGTTGGGTCAATGGTATAGGTAAAGGTATATACGGATTGATTTGTATTACAATCTGTATAAGTGAAGGTATATATTTTATCTCCTGTACACGTTGGGTCTGTGTTTTGCGTGATTACAGGTGTTATGTTGTTGCCACATACATCTGTTACTGTGGGTGCAGTAGGTTGTGTAGCATCGGCGATACATTCCACCGTTGCAGTGTCATTCGCAGGTACAACGGGGTTTGTAGTCGGGTCGATGGTATAGGTAAAGGTATACACAGATTGATTGCTGTTACAATCCGTATAGGTAAAAGTGTATATTTTATTCCCCGTACAAGTTGGATCTGTATTTTGTGTGATTACAGGCGTTATGTTATTTCCACATACATCTGTTACTGTGGGTGCAGTGGGTTGTGTTGCATCAGCTATACATTCCACCGTTGCAGTGTCATTCGCAGGTACAACGGGGTTTGTAGTCGGGTCAATGGTGTATGTAAATGTGTATACGGATTGGTTGCTATTACAATCTGTGTAGGTGAAGGTATATATTTTATCTCCTGTACACGTTGGGTCTGTGTTTTGCGTGATTACAGGTGTTATATTATTTCCGCATACATCCATCACTGTTGGCGCAGTAGGTTGTGTAGCATCGGCGATACATGCTACCGTTGCAGTATCATTAGCAGGTACAACGGGGTTTGTAGTCGGGTCAATGGTATAGGTAAAGGTATACACAGATTGATTGCTGTTACAATCCGTATAGGTAAAAGTGTATATTTTATTCCCCGTACAAGTTGGATCTGTATTTTGTGTGATTACAGGCGTTATGTTATTTCCGCAGACATCTGTTACTGTGGGTGCAGTGGGTTGTGTAGCATCGGCGATACATTCCACCGTTGCAGTGTCATTCGCAGGTACAACGGGGTTTGTAGTTGGGTCGATGGTGTATGTAAATGTGTATACGGATTGATTGCTGTTACAGTCCGTATAGGTGAAGGTGTATATTTTATCTCCTGTACATGTTGGGTCTGTGTTTTGCGTGATTACAGGTGTTATATTATTTCCACATACATCCGTCACTGTTGGCGCAGTGGGTTGTGTAGCATCGGTGATACATTCCACCGTTGCAGTGTCATTCGCAGGTACAACGGGGTTTGTAGTCGGGTCGATGGTATAGGTAAAGGTATACACAGATTGATTGCTGTTACAATCCGTATAGGTAAAAGTGTATATTTTATTCCCCGTACAAGTTGGATCTGTATTTTGTGTGATTACAGGCGTTATGTTATTTCCGCAGACATCTGTTACTGTGGGTGCAGTGGGTTGTGTAGCATCGGCGATACATTCCACCGTTGCAGTGTCATTCGCAGGTACAACGGGGTTTGTAGTTGGGTCAATGGTATAGGTAAAGGTATATACGGATTGGTTGCTATTACAATCTGTGTAAGTGAAGGTATATACTTTATCTCCTGTACACGTTGGGTCTGTATTTTGTGTGATTACAGGCGTTATGTTATTTCCGCAGACATCTGTTACTGTTGGCGCAGTAGGTTGTGTAGCATCGGCTATACATTCCACCGTTGCAGTGTCATTCGCAGGTACAACTGGGTTTGTAGTTGGGTCGATGGTGTATGTAAATGTGTATACTGTGTCATTACTTGCACAATCCGTATAGGTAAAGGTGTATATTTTATTCCCTGTGCAAGTTGGGTCTGCATTTTGCGTGATTACAGGAATTACAGGATTTCCATTACTATCTGTTACCGTTGGTGTAGTAGGTTGTGTGGCATCAGCAAGGCACTCTACCGTTGCAATATCATTTGGGGGTACAGAAAGTGCCGGAGCAACGGTTACTGTATATGTATAAATAGTACCTACGCACCCAGTGGCATCTACTGTGGGTGTAATGGTATATACTACATCTTGAGGAGTTGAAGATGTATTGATTAATGTGTCTTGAATGCGATCATTAGTAGAAGGAGTAGTCGTTTCTCCATTGATATTAGGGTTATCTACTGCTACCCATGAAAATGTGATCCCGCTATTAAAGTTGTCAACATCGTTGATTAGATTTCTATTAAGTGATGCTCCTGTGCAAATCTCAGCAGTACGATTTGGATTGTTTACATTAGGAGAAGGTTGTACAGTGACTGTGTATGTATAATTGTCTTGTACTCCTGTATTATCAGATGCTATAATTGTGTATATGATTTCTTGGTCTGTATTTGTGTTATTGACCAATGTATCCGTAATTTCGGTGTCGGTAGAAGCAGTGGTCGTTTCTCCACTGATCAATGGGTTATCTACAGCAGACCAACTAAAGAAAGTAATTGAAGGTGCAACATCTGCGGTTAGGTCATGTGCTAGTGTCGTATTGCCACATACGGTTTCTATAGGATTTACAGTTACAACTTCTGTAGCCGTTAAGATCGAACTACCTCCTGTATTTCCAAATCTGGGTGTAACCGTAGCATTTACGATATTTACGATATCATTTTGATTGGCTATATCAGCTGCCGTCACAGTATACGTTGCTGTCCATATTGCATTAGTTCCAGGAGGTAAAGTATCGATGTCATTATCAATGCCGTCATCTATCCCTGTTGTGCTTTGTAACGTAATAGTACTTAAACTACCTGTACCAAAATGCGAATCACTAAGACTAATTTCATCAAAAGTTACATTACCAATATTGGCTGCTGTATAAGTGTAGGTAATTAATTGTCCTTCAGCTACATTACTGTCGTCATCAGCTGCTTTGGTAATTGTAATGATAGGATTCGCTATTAATTCTACCACGGTAGGATCATTGGTAGTCGTAGTTGAGTCATTTGGATCATCCGATATATCGGTTACACTTCCTAAACCTGGATCTTGCCCTCCAGCGGTAGCGGTATTGACGACCCTTCCGTTATCTAGGTCTTCCTGAGTAATGGTATGGGTGGCAATAAAAGTAGCAGTATCCATAGGTGCCATACTATCTACAATAGCATCTCCTCCTGCGTCTGTCCCTGTGGTACTCACCAGTGTAATGGTATCTGCATTAGGATCTACAATGTTTACATTGGTAAGTGTTACATTTCCAATACTGTTAACTATGATGGTATAGGTAATTACTTGTCCTACTGAATTATAAGGGCCGTTAGTGGCTTCGTCATCTTCTTTGGTTACTGCTAATTGCCCAAACTGTGGAATACTTACTACTGTAGCATCATTAGGAGGCAGCGTAGTAGGATCATCCGAATCGTCGGTAATAACCTCACCTTCTACAGGTTCAGTCCCGCTTACAGTCGCTGTGTTAGTTGCGCTCCCATTGTCAAAATCCGCTTGTACAATGGTATGCGTAGCTGTAAATGTAGCACTACTACCCGCGGGTAAATTGGCAACTGAGGTAGGGGTAAGGCTACCTGTATCAATATTAAGATCTGTAATTGTAATGTTATCCAAGCTTACATTTCCTGTATTGATCACCGTAAATTCATAGGTAATAACTTCACCTAAGTCATCGTATAAACCATCAGGGGCAGGTTGTGCTATTTTTTCTAGTACCAGTACTCCTTTTTGATCAATAGGTGTAATTGTAGCATCATTAAGAGTTGCAGTGTCAGGATCATCTGAGGTGTCAGTGATCACAAAACCATTACTCAGGGTGCCTTCTGCGGTGGCTGTGTTGACTACTTGATCGGCTTCGATATCTGCTTGCGTAATGGTATGTGTCGCCGTAAAATTAGCCGTAGCTCCTACAGCTAAGTTCGTCACGGTAGTGGGAGTAAGACTGCCCGCATCGATATTAGGGTCTGTAATTGTTACACTAGGGATTGTTTGACTTCCTGTGTTTGTAACACTAAAGTTGTATGTGATCAGTTCACCTACCGTATCATAGCTTCCGTCTGGCGCTGCTGCATCTGTTTTGGTGATTTCCAATTCATTATTGATGATCGTTACATCTTCTGTAGGATCATCAGGTAAGGCATTCACTTCTACTTCTGTTTGTGTATTACTTATTGTATTGGTCACGGTCATATCTGTAGCCACCTCATTCACTGTAGCAGTTACGGTGAGTGTATGAATCTGGCCGCTAAACATATCTCCAATAGTCCAATTGGGAGCGGTCCATGTGCCGAAACTTGGTGTCACTGTTCCGAAACTAAGTTCGGGAGGAAGGGCGTCATTGATCACTAGATTTGTAACAGGGTCTATCCCCAAATGTTCTACTGTGATGGTAAAGGTTACAGTATCTCCTTCGATCACAGGAGTGTTGTCTACTGTTTTAGTGAGTACAATTTCAGGATCACAATTATAAGCGGACAATATAGCAGAATCATAGGTACATGTTCCTTTGGTTACCTCTACAAAAAAGCTTCCAGGACTAGAAGGAGTATACACATTGGTATTGGCACCAGTGATAGGTACATTATTTTCATACCATTGGTAGGCATCAAAATTGTTGGTGATTTCGAACACATCTGCACCAGGCAAACACCCTCCTCCTGTAATATCTAGTTCTACCACAGGTACCGTATCAAAACCAGAAAAGTATCCTGCTATTCCAGCAGCACCACTTACTCCTAAAAAACCAACTGCAATGGGGCCTGTAGAAGTTACAGAAACATTACCTGTAAGTCCTGGTACATAGAATGTTTTCCAATCAGGCGAACTAGCCACAGCTTGTTCATTGGCTAATGGTACGACACCTGTCCCATCTGTGACGATAATATTAGCATTTGGAGTACTACTAGAGGCTACAATTGTTACCCCTCCATTAAAGTTAGCACCATCGACGTCTCTGATATTAGAAATATTATTCATCTCATCAGGTAATAGGCAGTTTACAGGGGCAATAAAATTAAGCCCTCCGGTAAAAATACTACTCGAACCTGATAAGTGTTGATAGGCATATGTTTCCTTAGAAGTGGTTACGTACATATTACCTCCTACTGCAGCAGGCGAATAATTACTGCCATCAATCACGTGGTATTCTCCTGTATTAATAGTAGCTTCTAAAACACCATTAACAAATATATCTGTACCGTTTTGCGTACCGATGATAATAGGCGTTTCGATATCATTAACCCCATTTCCTCTGATGAATACATATTCGCGTCCAAGTACATTTTCTGGCACAGGTTGGTCTATAACAGCATCTCTGCTATTAGAACCTACTCTAGGTGCACCATTGAGATTTCCATTAGCAATAGCTATCTTTTTATCGGATTGTATGGTAGCTCCTAACCAGCAGTCGATGTTGGCAGTCGTGGCATTCCTCCATGCTTCTAATACATAGGTTTGTCCCTGTGTTAGGGTAATTGTCAGTGTGTCATCTAAAATGCCATCATTATCACCTTGTAATCGGAATTCACAATCACTGCCGTATCCAAAAATCCTAACTGTAGTCGTTCCTGTTTCTGTAGCCATGATCCCTAATGTAGCGTTCAGACTCGTATGACCATTTCCATAATTAGGGCGACCTCCCCATTTAAATAAGGTGCCTAATGCTTGTCTTCCCTTGGAGGTTAGTGATGTCGCTTGTGAACTAGACCGTCCTCTATAATTGACATAGAATCGTTCTCCACCAGCTGCTTCAAATCGAAGTCCACTGTTATTCAGTACGATCCCTGTGTTCGTATTTGTGACTAAAGTGATATTATTGTCTCCATTAGCGATATTGTATTTAAATGGGCTAGTATTGGAAACTGACACAGTAGTTACAGGAGTAGGATTTGTTCCTTGGTATATATCTACATTAAAAGCAGCTGTTTCGGGCGTAGATAGATAGAATGCTTGTTCTCTTATAGCTTGGTTGTTGCCCCCTTGTTTTAAAGGGGGAAGATAATGTACATTACTCAATTGTGCAACCGTATATTGACAGCATATGTAGAGTACTAAAAAAAAGTATTGTTTTTTCATAAAACAAGGTCTAAAATGAAGGGGTACTTAAGCTAGTTATATAGTTTTACAACATTATTTTCACTTTTTTCTAAAAAAAAGCAAAGGATGAAATACTATGAAAAACGGTTTAAAAGCATGCTTTTCTAAGCTATTGTCCTTCAAAGATAGTACTTGCTAGTATTTATCATCGATGTATAAACCGTAAAATAAATAGGTGTAATGTGTTGCTAATCTATTGTTTATGTGGTTTTCGGTGGTTTTTCCTTTTTTAACTTCCTATCAGTTGTTCAAGTAGCCTATTGGCTTTGTGATTTTAGTTTATTGAAGACATTTTTCACTACTTATAAAAATACAGGGTTTTAGCTAAAAGATTCTAAATTAAAAGGAAGATCTGCACTGAAATCGTAATGGATTTTTAAAAGAAGAAAATAAATTGCAGATAAAATTGTGATATTTCTTACAAATGTAATCAAAAAAATGAAAATATTTTAAAGAAGGGAGATGACTTCTTTTGTAAGCAAGTTGGTTTTGTATTGACTATTTAAGTGTTGAAATAAACTTAAACCCCGATCCCCATGAATAAAAAACTCAAATGTATCATCATTGATGATGAACGCAAAGATATCGAGAATTTAAAAATGTTATTAGGCGTATACTGCCCCCAAGTAGACGTTATTGGACAAGCAAGTAAAAAAAATGACATTATACAGATATTGACAGAAGCAGCCCCTGATTTGGTTTTTTTAGATATAAACATAGGTGCTATATGCATTTTTGATATTCTAAATGAACTTACCGAGATTAATTTCAATATTGTTTTTGTGTCAGCACATGATAAGTATGCGGTAGAAGGGTATAAATACGATGCTATAGACTATATGTTAAAACCTGTCAATCCAGATGATTTGGTGACTGTAGTGAATAAAGCATTGAAATTGCAGAGTAGTGCAAGTCCCAGAGATACGGTTATGAAAGATCTAAAGAGTATGTACACGATGATCAGAGAGATTCCAAAAATTTGTGTCAATGATTCCAAGGGGATGCATATCATCAAAATACCTGATTTGCTTTATTGTTTGAGTAGAGGTAATTATACAGTGCTGATGATGATGGACGAAACCGAAATTATTATTTCTAAAAACCTAAAGTATTTTGAGCAAAAGCTACAAGATTTTGATTTCTTTAGAATACATAGATCCTATGTAGTAAATCTAAATCATATTAGTTTATTGATGAAAGAATTAGGAGGTTCGGTATTAATGCGCAATGGAGAGTCATTACCTATTGGTAGAAGTGCAAAGAAGGCACTGTTTGAAAAAATAGGAGCTCTTAAATTATAGAAGAGATATAGATTTTTTCGCTGAAGTCAAAAAAAATAAACCACTTCATTATAAAAGAATGCGGCTGTTACGTAAGATAAACAGCCGCATAGTATATATATATTCTAATGATTTAGTTTACATTATGGATATGTACATCACGCTGCGGGTAAGGAATTGAAATACCTGCTTCATCTAATGCATTTTTAGATTGCTCTAAGGTTTCGAAATATACATCCCAGTAGTTTTCTACCGTAGCAAAAGGTCTCACTACTAGATTTACGGCATTATCTCCTAGTTCGCTAACCGCTACCGTTGGCGCAGGATCTTTTAATACCTTAGGGTTGCTTTCTAATACTTTGGTGATCACATCTTTTGCTTTTTTCATATCATCTCCATATCCGATTCCGATATTTAAGTCTACTCTTAGCGTTCCCTGAGATGTGAAGTTAATAATGTTTCCATTCGATAATATACCGTTAGGGATGATTGCTTCTTTGTTTTCAGGCGTAGAGAGTTTGGTCGTAAAAATTTCAATTTCTTTAACTACTCCTAGTACCCCTTGTGCTTCGATTAGGTCACCAATTTTAAAAGGTTTAAAGATCATGATCAATACACCACCTGCAAAATTAGATAAAGATCCCTGTAGCGCCATTCCGATGGCTAAACCAGCAGCAGCAAGAATCGCCGCAAAAGAAGTAGTCTCTACACCTACTTTGGCTAAAATAGCAAGAACAAGTAGTATTTTAAATACCCATCCAATTAGGTTGAGCAAGAATTTTTGTAGACTTTCGTCATAATTTCTTGCCGTCATTACTTTAGCAATTGTTTTCATCAGTTTCTTGATTACCCAAGAACCAATGATCCAAATCAGAATGGCTCCAATAACTTTTGGGCCATAATCTAAGGCAAACTCAATCCCCTTATCAATCCATTTTTCGATATTCATAATTTAATATAATTAGTGATTATGCTACAAAACTAAGCATTTCTGAAGTACAAATATAAAAAGTGTTATGCTTAGGATTGTTTTGTGTGTGTAGGGCGTTCCCCCGATACAAATCGGGGTCGGGCTATCCACTGCAATTCCTCGCACCTCCTATCGTCGGGCTGTGGGATTTCCATTACTATCCCTAACGCAGCAATAAGAAAAGAATAGTATGTGTTACAAATCCTAAATTTTTGAAAAGAGTTTTTGGGAGGTTTCCTCATTGCTATTTTTAGTTGTACTTTAGACCACTTCAAAACGTAACATATATATGTCAGAATTTTTGTTTTATTTCGAGCTCGGTATGCGTCACGTACTGGATTGGAATGCATATGATCATATGCTATTTCTAATTGTTTTGGTAGTCGCTTATACTTTTCAGAACTGGAAAAAAATAGCAGCACTTGTCACTTTGTTTACACTAGGGCATAGTATATCTTTATTATTAGCTGTGTATGGAGTAGTGAGTATCAATGCTAGATTGGTAGAGTTTTTAATCCCTATCACGATATTAATAACAGCATTGTTTCATGTGTTTACAGCAGGAAAAAGTGCCCATAATAATTATAGATTATTGTATGCCTCAACACTCTTTTTTGGGTTAGTGCATGGATTTGCTTTTTCGAGTGGGTTCAAGATAGCAAGTAGCGGCGCTAGTTCTAAATTACTAGCGTTGTTAGAATTTGCACTAGGGATTGAAGTGGCACAGATCATTGTAGTGGTAGTCGTACTATTGATCAGTTTTATAGTCCAAACTTTTTTTAGATTTTCTAAAAGAGATTGGATCTTAGTCATAGCTTCTGTCATTATCGGAATGATAATTCCTATGATAATTGCAAATAAAATATGGTAATGAATTGTAAATAAGGATTGTATTTGATCTTTAGTCGTAATATATTCGTACTAAAGATTAGAGTACAATTGTTCTTTTTGGTAGTATGACAGATTCAAAACAAAGAAAATACGATAAAGCTTATTTGCGCATCGCTAGAGAATGGGGAGAGTTGTCTCATTGCGAGCGAAAAAAAGTTGGTGCGGTTATTGTAAAGGATAGAATGATCATCTCCGATGGCTTTAATGGAACCCCAACGGGTTTTGAAAATCCATGCGAAGATGAAAAAGGAAATACAAAATGGTATGTCTTACATGCAGAGGCAAATGCTATTTCTAAAGTAGCATCCTCTACGCAGTCTTGTGAAGGTGCTACGTTGTATATTACACTATCACCGTGTAAGGACTGTAGTAAACTAATATACCAATCAGGAATTACTAGAGTTGTGTATCAAACAGCATATAAAGATGATTCAGGTCTTGTGTTTTTAGCCAAAGCAGGCGTACAAATAGAACAGATTACAGATTTAGACGATTAATGCAGCAGTCAAAAAAATATATACCCCTATGGATCGGATTGGCAATGGGATTGGGTGTATACTTAGGTAGTAAACTCGATTTTAATGATCCATCGGCAAAACTATTTTCTTATAATGCTAAGAAAGAAAAGCTAAACCGATTGATTGATTATATCGATTATGAGTATGTAGATGCCATCAATACAGATAGTATCGTAGAGGTAACAGTCAATAGGATATTAGAAAATCTTGATCCTCATTCTGTGTATATTTCCGCAGAAGAATTAGAAGGTGTTACAGAAAGTATGCAAGGCGATTTCATCGGTATCGGTGTTAGCTACTATGCATATAGGGATACGATATCGGTGATTAATACTATTAAAGGAGGACCTAGCGAGCGGTCAGGTATAGAAGCGGGAGATCGTATTTTAATGGCAAACAGTGATACACTCTATGGAGACCGATTGCAAAAAGATCGATTGGCGGATAAGCTAAAAGGTGCATTAAATAGTCAGGTGCAATTAAAGGTATATCGCAAAGGTAAAGGCGTTTTTGATGTGATGGTAAAACGCGGAAGAGTACCCTTGCAGAGTGTCGATGCTTCTTATCTACTTACTGAGCAAATGGGCTATATAAAAGTCAATAGATTTGCCGAAACTACCTATCGAGAATTTAAAACTGCTTTAGATTCTTTAAAAGCTTTAGGGGCTAAGGAATTGGTGGTAGATCTAAGAGATAATGGAGGTGGATTTATAGCGCCTGCATTAAAAATGGCAGATGAATTCTTAGAAGACGATGCGCTGATCATGTTTACTAAAAATAAGAAAGGCGCTATCGAAAAAAACTTTGCTACAGATGATGGTAGTTTCGAGAAAGGAACGTTATACGTACTAATTAATGAAAACTCCGCTTCAGCTAGTGAAATTTTTGCTGGGGCGATGCAGGATAATGATCGCGCAATGATTGTAGGGAGGCGGTCTTATGGAAAAGGATTGGTGCAAAGAGAAATGGCATTAGGCGATGGTAGTGCGATACGTCTTACGATTTCTAGATATTATACACCCACAGGACGTTCGATCCAAAAACCTTATGGAAATGGAAATAAAGCATATTTTAATGAATATTTAGAGCGCTATAAGAACGGAGAATTGCAGCATGTAGATAGTATACAAGTAGCAGATTCTCTAAAATTTAGAACACCTGCAGGAAAAGTTGTGTATGGAGGAGGGGGTATTATTCCAGATATTTTCGTTAGTAAAGATACCACTAGGGTGGGTGAAACACTTAATTATATGCTGAGATCTGGTAGAATGGGCGGGTATATTTTTGAGGCTTTGGATAAAAAGAGAACCTATTATAATCAGCTTACTCAAGAGCAATTTAGAGATGAAGTAGTGATTTCAGACGTATTTGTAGCGGATTTTGTACAGTTCATTAAGGAAAGAGGTGTAGATATGAGGCTTGAAAATTATGAAGAGCAGTTAAAAAAGTATTTAAAAGCGATCATGGCACAACAATTATTCGGATCTAGTGCATTCGAAAAAATTATTAATGAAGATGATGTAATGATCCAGCGGGTTTTGTCTATGAAGTGATGTAAACTTTTTCGATTTTAGCCAAAATCGAAGATTTTGTGATCAAATGAAGTGATTTTTAGTTATATAGTAGTGCTACGGAACTTAAAAATTGCAAAATGTGGATGCAAAAGATCGTTTTTATAGCAAATTATAAAAAGTTTAAACCACTTCTATATCTAATTAAACTTGCTATCTTGCAGGTAGATACCCCAAACCTTTATAGAATTATGTCACAGCTCACGGATTATTTTATAGCATTAGCTATTTGCTCACCGATCTTTTTTTTTATCATAGCCGTTACTTTTCGGTTAATGGATAATAGTGCTGCTATCTTTCTAGATCACGAAATTTTTGTAGACTCTTCGTATGTTTCTGTAGAGATGATCAATGAACAGCTGACCAATACAGAGGATGAAGCGCTGCGCAAAGCACTCAAAAGAGTGTTGATGTTTCGCAGGTTGCATAACTTATTTATGATACTGGCACTCATTACATTGCCGCCAGTAATCATTGCCTGTTTTTTGAATCCTTTTTAAGACAATAGTGATCTTTTTTTTGGAAATTATATACAATAGACGATTATACAGGTAGCTATGGTATTTGTTAGTCACAAAAAATTGTATACACGATCAAAAGGTATATTAGTTAGGGAGTGCGGTTCTGTAACTTTGAGGTAATGTATAGGAGTTGTGCTTATGTGCTATATTTTAGTAAATGTTTATAAAGGATTTGCGTTAGGGATAGGAGAGGAAATCCCACAGCCCGACGATAGGAGGAGCGAGGAATTGGAACGGATAGCCCGACCCCTTAGGGTAACGCCCTCATACACTATATGATCATTTAACTACTTCGTATTACGACTCTTTTTTTGGATACTTCTAGAGATTAAAAGGATAAAGAGTAATAGGATGACACATGCAGTGGCTACTATGCTAAATAGTGCCGTTTTACTGTCTCCATACAATAGATTGTCGAAATTTAGTTTTGTACTATTAAAGATGAGTAGACCTGTGGCGATGGTGATGAGAGTGTAGATAAAATAACGCATTAGAAAAGTCCTTTAATATTGGTGGCAAATAATTTAACAGCAATGGCGAGCAATATAACACCAAAAATCTTACGAATCACGTTTATTCCTTGTTTTCCGAGTACTTTTTCGATTTTGCCTGAGGATTTAAGTACAATGTAAACAAAAATAATGTTTATGATAATTGCTACAATAATATTGATGGTGTGGTACTCTGCGCGTAATGATAGGATAGAAGTCATCGTTCCTGCGCCAGCAATCAGCGGAAAGGCAAGGGGTACGACAGCTGCCGTTTCGGGTTCGTCATCTCTGTATAATTGAATGCCTAAGATCATTTCTAGTGCAATAAAGAAAATAATAAATGCACCTGCTACGGCAAATGAGTTGACATCGATGCCTATAAGAGATAGTATTTCTTTACCTACAAAAAGAAATAGAATCATGAGTATGGCGGCTACAATGGCTGCTTTTTCGCTTTGAATATGTCCTACTTTTTTGCGTAAATCAATGATAATCGGAATGCTGCCAATAATATCAATCACGGCAAATAGGATCATACTGGCAGTTAGAATTTCTTTTAAGTCAAAATGCATAGTAGTAGTTTTAGGATCAATGAAATGATATACGTTTTATAATCTATAACAGCAATTAAAAAATTGCAGGTAAAAGTTCGTTTCACTATTGAAAGCAAAAATAGGAATCACTTTGATATATTCTAGGTGCAAAAAAATTAAAGGTATCATAAAAAGATGAATTATCTGTAAAATGAGTGTCAATGTATGCGTTATAAAAATTATCTTCGTATCCATGTTTCAGCTAGGAAAAACGATCGTATCAGAAGATATTGTAGACAAAGAGTTTGTGTGCAATATTAGCGCTTGTAAAGGAGCGTGTTGCATAGATGGAGAGGCAGGAGCTCCAATAGAAGCTTCGGAAATTCAAACATTAAAAGAGGTGTACCCTGTGGTGAAGCCGTATTTGCGTCCCGAGGGGATTGCAGCTATCGAGGCGCAAGGGCTGTATACCGAAAATGAGGAAGGTGATCTAGAAACTCCATTGATCGATGGTGCAGATTGCGCATATGTTATTTTTGATGCCAAGGGTGCGGCTATGTGTGCCATAGAAGAGGCGTATAACCAAGGGATGATCAATTGGAAGAAACCTATATCATGTCACTTATATCCTGTCCGAGTACAGGAGTATACCGAGTTTGCGGCGGTGAATTATCACAAATGGGATATCTGTGATGATGCGTGTACGTTGGGTAAAGAGCTGCAGGTGCCTGTGTATAAGTTTGTAAAGGATGCGTTGATTCGCAAGTTTGGCGAAGATTGGTATTTAGAACTAGAGAAAGTAGCAGCTACTCTCCAGAAAAAATAATTACTGTAATTTACGCAAGAGTGTAGTGGCATCTTTTTGTTTAAAAGTGCCTCGTCTAAGCAGCTCTTGTAGTAAAAATACAGATTCAGCTCTTCTGTCTTCTTTGAGATAAGCAAGTGCTAAGTACCATTTACTTCTATCTGAGAGTTGGTCTTTTAGTGTGATGTGTTGTTCTAGTAAAGGGATAGCACAATCACTGTCTTTTACAGCTAGTAGTGCATTGGCCTGGTATAGTAATAAGTATGATTTTTGGGTCTGCTGGTATAAAGAATCAAATTTATGTGCCGCGATGTGGTATTCTTGGTTTTTATAATGTTTAAATGCGGCTATTTCTTCTTTGTTAGTGCTTTCTTCACGTATGATTGGAGTCACTACATTTTTATAAGGGCTAAAGTAAGAGTTGTATAGTTTTTGAGTGTCTACGGTAAAAGGGTCAAAAAAACTGATGGCTCCAAACCCTATTAATAGTATAATGCTAATCAGTATTCCGTATTTTTTATAAGTAGGAAACGAGGTGTTAGTAGTGTTGGTTGCTTTGGTTTCGAATACAGAAAATTGTGCTCTTAGTTGCTGACGATCTGAAGCACCAGTAACAATGGACAGGTTTTCTAAGAATACTATTTTTTCCTCTACGCTAGGGTCTTCTTCGAACAGGGTGTTGAATTGTTTCACCTCTTCGGGAGTGAGTCGTCCTTGAATATATTTGTCGATTAGTTTATTGGGTTCCATTTATAAGGTAGCATTACTATGTTTTTTTAAAGAAGCGATGCAGTGTGTAATTTGCTGCTCGACCATTTCAGTACTTTCATGTTGTAGTCTATGCACGATTTCTGTAGCAGTTAACTTTTGGTAATAATACAGAGTTAATAACTCTCGGCAGCGTGTACCTAATTGTGCTACCTGCGTTTTCAGGGTTTGTTGTGTAGTGGATAAGATAGGTTCTCTAAAGATAGTATCAGCTGTGATGTGGATGTCACTTTTTTTCTCTTTGAGTAATGGTATTGATTGCTCGTTGGCGGTAAGATGCTCGTGTAGCAGTTGTCTGCCTATGGCCCATAAATATTTTTTAGCATAGCTGTTTGGTTGCTTTTCGATGGTTTTTAAAGCGTGTGCTTGTAAGGCAATTAGTGCGTTTTGATAGATGTTGATTGCGGCATCATTGTGTATATTGTGTTTTTTGGCATAACTTAGGAATGCGGTACGATACTTGTGATAAATGGTTTCGAAGGCTCGGTGATGTCCTTTTTGTAGTATAGTAAAGATATTTTTCATGAAGATTTACTGTTATTTGGGGCGGCATAGGAAACGAGTCAAGCGATGATTTCTAAATCTATGACAAAGAAAAGAGTGCCGTGTCGTATCCATTTTTTGTTAGTACTGTTTTTGTATAGGTAAATACGTTTTTAGTGATTACTAAAGTTACTATTTTTTTCGAAACCTTGTGTAGTGTATTGTTTGTTGTAGGTTTTGTGATAAATAAAGAAGAAGAGGGGATGAAGTTGTTTTTAGAGCAGTATAGGTAAAAAGGTGTTTGTAAGGTGGGGGCAGATGATAAAGAAGCTTTTTTTTAAAGGGTAAAAAATGATGAAAAAAAGCATAAATAAAAGCGTTCTTTTAGAGAGGGGAAAATTGCTTTTTGAAATGTTAAAATTCTATTGCATATATTAGAAAACAAGCCCTTTTCGGAGTTACTAACATTGATGTTCATATCTTTTTTTTGCTTTTTTAAAATATTGTTTTTCAGTAGTTTGTGTATGTTTTTTAAAGAAGGAGGATTTTGGGATTAATTCCCTTTGTGTTGAAAACTTTGTTGAAAACGTTTGTTAAGTTTTCATGGTATTTTTTGTCCATTTTTTGATCTTTGTTAACCCAAAGAGGGATGAAAAAAATCACGCAATAAAGAAAAAAGAATAACCAGATGAGTGTTGTAGAGCCTATTTTACAAGAAAACAAAGACAGATTTGTAATTTTTCCAATCAAACACCATGATATATGGGATTGGTATAAGAAATCTGAAGCGAGTTTTTGGACGGCTGAAGAAATAGATTTGCACCAAGATATAACAGATTGGACGACGAAGCTAACGAACGATGAACGCTATTTTATAAAACACATCCTAGCATTCTTTGCAGCATCTGATGGTATTGTGAACGAAAACCTTGCAGAAAACTTCGTAAATGAAGTGCAATATAGTGAAGCAAAATTCTTTTATGGTTTTCAGATTATGATGGAAAATATCCATTCAGAAACCTATTCGTTATTAATCGATACTTATGTAAAAGATGATAAGGAAAAAGATATTCTTTTTAAAGCGATTGATAATTTCCCTGCGATTAAGAAAAAAGCAGATTGGGCACTGAAGTGGATCGAGTCTGAATCTTTTGCAGAGCGACTCATCGCATTTGCAGCTGTAGAAGGGATTTTCTTTTCAGGTGCTTTTTGCTCCATCTTCTGGCTAAAGAAAAGAGGCCTGATGCCAGGACTTACATTTTCTAATGAATTAATTTCTAGAGATGAAGGTGTGCACTGTGATTTTGCTGTACACTTGCATAATCATCACTTGGTGAACAAAGTGCCAGAAAATCGAATCAGAGAGATTATCATCGATGCATTAAATATCGAAAGAGAGTTTGTTACTGAATCACTGCCTGTAAGTCTGATAGGAATGAATGCTAAATTGATGACACAATACTTAGAGTTCGTAACCGACAGATTATTGTTCGAACTAGGTTGTAAGAAAGAATACGGTACAGCCAATCCATTTGATTTTATGGATATGATTTCATTACAGGGTAAAACGAACTTCTTTGAAAAAAGAGTGTCTGAATATCAGAAAGCAGGTGTGCTGAATAAAGATGAAGAAGATGATAAAATCAGTTTCGACGCTGATTTCTAAATAGACCAATCATACCCCAAAAATAACACCTTTGTACCAATAGGTGGTCTAAGCGACGACTAGTTTGTAGTTTCGTGAGAGGATCTAACGACGAAGGGCTTTTCTAAGAAAAAAGGGAAAACAGAATAACACACAATCAACAAAAAGTTGTTGTAAAACAAATAATGCGCTGCGTAAAGCAGTGTACAGCCCTCTTATGCTGTTTAATTTTGGGTGTAAACAGTAAAAAAGAGGTTTTAAATAACGAAAGAAAAAGAAGTGTAAATTATAGGTGCTTTGTAGGAGCGCACTAAAAACCAAAAGCGTATGTATGTAGTAAAAAGAGATGGCCACAAAGAGCCGATAATGTTTGATAAGATTACCGCCAGAGTAAGAAAACTATGTTATGGACTGAATCCATTGGTAGATCCTGTAAAAGTGGCGATGCGTGTGATCGAAGGATTGTATGATGGGGTAACCACTAGTGAATTGGATAACTTAGCAGCAGAAATTGCAGCTACGATGACTATATCGCATCCAGATTATGCCAAGCTAGCAGCGCGTATCTCTGTGTCTAACTTACATAAGAATACCAAGAAAACATTCTCAGAAGTTGTAAAGGATTTATATACCTACGTAAATCCTAGAACCGAAAAAGAAGCACCACTTATCTCTGATGAAGTGTATGAGGTAATCATGGCTAATAGAGAAAAGCTAGACTCTACGATTATTTATAATCGTGATTTTGGGTACGACTATTTTGGTTTTAAAACACTGGAACGCTCTTATTTGTTGAAAATCAATGGAAAAATAGCAGAGCGACCACAGCATATGCTAATGAGGGTATCTATTGGGATACATCTAAATGATCTAGATGCAGCCATCGAAACCTATGAATTAATGTCTAAGAAATACTTTACACACGCTACTCCTACCTTATTTAATTCGGGAACACCAAAACCACAAATGTCATCATGTTTCTTATTGGCTACAAAAGATGATAGTATTGATGGTATCTATGATACACTAAAACAAACAGCTAAAATCTCTCAATCTGCAGGAGGTATCGGATTGTCTATACATAATGTAAGAGCTACAGGGTCTTATATCGCAGGTACCAATGGTACATCTAATGGAATCGTACCGATGCTTAGAGTATTTAATGATACAGCGCGTTATGTAGATCAAGGAGGCGGAAAAAGAAAAGGATCTTTTGCGATTTATGTAGAGCCATGGCATGCCGATATTTTTGATTTCTTGGATTTAAAGAAAAACCACGGAAAAGAAGAAATGCGTGCTAGAGACTTATTCTATGCCATGTGGATTCCAGACCTTTTTATGAAACGAGTACAAGAAGACGCTGAATGGACATTAATGTGTCCTAACGAATGTCCAGGGCTATTCGATATTCATGGAGATGCGTTTGAAGAAGCATACATGCGTTTTGAAGCAGAAGGAAAAGGAAGAAGAACTATCAAAGCGCGTGAACTGTGGGAGAAGATTCTAGAATCTCAGATAGAAACAGGAACACCTTATATGCTGTATAAAGATTCGGTAAACCGAAAGTCGAATCAGCAAAATTTAGGTACCATTCGTTCATCGAACCTCTGTACAGAGATCATGGAGTATACCAGTCCAGATGAAGTAGCAGTATGTAATTTAGCTTCTATTGCGCTTCCGATGTTTGTAAACAATGGAACATTCGATCACCAAGAGTTGTTTAGAATCACGAAGCGTGTCACTAAAAACTTAAACAGAGTTATCGATCGCAATTACTATCCAGTAAAAGAAGCAGAGAATTCTAATATACGTCATCGTCCAGTAGGTTTAGGAGTGCAAGGATTAGCAGATGCGTTTATTAAATTGCGTATGCCTTTTACTAGTGATGAGGCCAAGAAATTAAACCAAGAAATATTCGAGACGCTTTACTTTGCAGCGGTAACTGCTTCCATGGAAGAAGCACAAGCAGATGGGCCCTACCAGACCTATGAAGGCTCTCCGATTTCCAAAGGAGAATTCCAGCACAATATGTGGGGGATTAACGATACAGAATTAAGCGGTCGATGGGATTGGGAAGCATTACGTGCAGAAGTACTAAAGCACGGTGTGCGTAACTCGCTATTAGTAGCGCCAATGCCTACAGCTTCTACTTCTCAGATATTAGGTAATAACGAAGCCTTTGAGCCGTACACAAGTAATATCTATACACGACGCGTATTGTCTGGAGAGTTTATCGTAGTCAATAAGCATTTATTAGAGGATTTAGTGCAATTAGGATTGTGGAGCGATGATCTGAAAGATGCGATTATGAGAGCCAACGGATCTATACAAGGTATTGATATTATTCCTCAGGACTTAAAAGACCTGTATAAGACAGTGTGGGAGATGAGTATGAAAGACATTATAGATATGTCACGCCATAGAGGGTATTTTATCGATCAGTCACAATCATTAAATCTTTTTATGGAAGGTGCTACCATGTCCAAACTGACCTCTATGCATTTCTATGCTTGGAAGAGCGGTCTAAAAACAGGGATGTACTACCTGCGTACCAAATCAGCAGTAGATGCGATCAAGTTTACGCTCAAAACAGAGAAGAAAGAAGCGCCTCAGGCAGAAAAAGTAGCAGTAGCTGCAGCCAAAGTGATGGAAGAAAAAACACCACAACAACAGCCCACGACAATAGCTACAGAACAAACGGCCTTATCGCCAGAAGAACTAAGGGCGATCATCGCACAGTCCAAAGAGCAGGAAGGTGATGACTGTCTCATGTGTGGTTCATAAATAGAACAAAGCATTAGAAAAAGGGAGGTGTTCTGCAGAAGAAAACCTCCCTTTTTTGTTATTTTTGGGCGTACCCCGTACAAACGGGTCGGGCTATCCACTGTATCTTTTTGTTTTGAAAAAAAAACAAAAAGGATGCCGTTGCTATCCCTTACGCAAAATTCAGATACATCATGATGAACTGGGAACAATTGCTATCGCTAAGACGGCAAGGAGATAAAAGTAAAAGATTACGAAAAGAACAAGATGAAACCCGTTTAGGATTCGAGGTGGATTACGATAGGATCATCTTCTCTTCAGCCTTTCGGAGCTTACAAGATAAGACACAAGTCATACCGTTGTCCAAAACTAGTTTTGTGCATACTCGACTCACGCACAGTTTAGAAGTGTCGGTAGTAGGACGCTCCCTCGGTAGAGTGGTAGGGAAGAAAGTAGTAGAAAAACATCCAGAATTGGTAACTACTCATGGGTATCATTTTAATGATTTTGGAGCCATTGTAGCAGCCGCTTCCTTATCACACGATATTGGAAATCCACCATTTGGGCACTCTGGAGAAAAAGCGATAGGAGCTTATTTTAAAACAGGAAATGGTAAGCAATATGCCGAGCAATTAACGCCAAAACAATACCAAGATTTAGTAGATTTCGAAGGGAATGCCAATGGATTTAAAATCCTTACAGAGACCAAAAATGGTATCGAAGGCGGATTGCGATTGTCCTATGCCACATTAGGCGCATTTATGAAATACCCCAAAGAGTCACTGCCTAAAAAACCAACCGCCCATATTGCGCATAAAAAATTTGGGTATTTTCAGAACGAGCGTACTTTTTTTAGCGAAATAGCCGCAGAAATGGGGCTACTATCGCATTCCATAGCAGGAGAAGTGACTTATAGCAGGCATCCGCTATCATTTTTAGTAGAAGCAGCAGACGATATTTGTTATACCATCATCGATTTTGAAGACGGAATCAATCTAGGGTTGATTCAGGAAGAATACGCCTTAGAATACCTTATTAATTTGGTCAAAGACAGCTTGCAGATTCATAAATATAACAGTTTGGTTACCACAGCAGATCGATTGAGTTACCTGCGGGCCTTAGCGATTAATACCCTGATTCAGGAAGCTGCTAATACCTTTATACAAAATGAAGAAGCGATACTTGCAGGCACTTTCGATACAGCGCTGATCGATAAAAGTACGTACAAGGCACAGATCGAAGATATTTTGCAAATTAGTATCTCTAAAATATACCAGAGTCAGGAAGTAACAGATAAGGAAATAGCAGGATACGAAGTATTGGCTACGCTATTAGATAAGTACTGTGGGGCAATGGATCGATTGGTCAATGACCAAGCCGCTACCTACGATCAATTATTACTGAGAGCCGTGGGTAACAACTTTGATTACAAACATCCAGATCTGTATACTCGTTTGATAGGAGTAAGTAACTATGTAGCAAGCCTTACCGATGGTAATGCATTGCGTACGTTTCAAAAAATAAGAGGGTTGGAGCTTTGATAAGCCCACCCTCTCTCCTTTGGTTATTTTATTTGCAAAGAAATCAGTAGTTTATTCTTTATTGTATGTTCTTATGACCTCTTCCCCATCAATAGAAGGTTCCGTCATTTTTAGAGTAGTAGCAGTAAGATCTGTAATTGTCCAATCTTCAGTCGGTATATTAGCAGTATAGTCCAAGATGAGGGAATTATTGTCTTTAGACCATGTGCCACTTTCATTTCCATCGACTACGCATTGATCATCTGCATTCGAAAAAAAGCCTACAGCGGTAAAGGTGTTGTCTTCGTTTACTGTTAATACATCTCCTCCACAAGGACCATAACTAGTAGCAATCCCATCTACACTTTCAGAAACAATTTTCCATTTCCCTACTATTGATGTAGTTTCTTCTGTGGTGCTACCAGTGTCATCATCATTTCCACAGGATAGTATAGTTAGTATTCCAGCTGTAAGACAAGTGCTTATGATTCGTTTTTTCATTTGTGAATATATGTTATGCGATTTAAAAAAAATAAAACCTCTACGTGTTTAAAGAGGTTGTTTGTGAATGTACGATTATTTACAATGGAGTACCAATTCACAACGGGAGTATTTTTTAAATTAGATGTTATTTATAATTAAAAATTTTAGTTTGTTGTAATGAATTAAAAATCAGTTCGTCTAATCACTCGATTGATAAATAAAAATTAATTTTAGGTACAAAAGAGATCTGTGATCACCCGTGATCAGGTCTCTTTTATTTTTGTGAGTATCAAACTACTTACGTAATCGTTATTTCATGGATAGTACGAGCAATCGCCGTTGCAGAAATACCGCACATATCATGTAATTCTGTAGTACTGCCATGGTCTATAAATCGATCAGGTACTCCTAGTGTTTGTATACGTAGGTGAGCATTATAGCGCATCAACTCCAATTGTATAGATTGGCCAAACCCTCCAGTAATCACCCCATCCTCTACAGTAATAACAGTCGTATAGTGCTTAGCAATTTCTTGGATCAGCGTTTGGTCTAATGGTTTTATAAACCCAAAATGATAATGACTCACCTTATGTGGTGTCTCTGCGATGGCTTCTTGTACATTGGTAGCGATCGTACCTGTAGAGAGTATGGCTATTGTAGTCGTCTCTTTTTGTAAGCAAGTCGCTTTTCCAAAAGGAATCGGAGCAAACGGCTGTTGCCAATCGATCATCGTACCGCGACCACGAGGATATCGAATCGCGATAGGGCCAGTTAGTATAGTTGTCGCTGTTGTATATAATAGATTTCGAAATTCGATTTCGTTACGCGGAGCAGCAATCATCATATTGGGGATGCAATTCAGAAAAGCAATATCGAACACCCCGTGATGCGTAGCACCATCCGCCCCTACCAATCCCGCACGATCGATGCAAAATACGACAGCTAGTGATTGCAAGGCCACATCATGAATAATCTGGTCATAAGCACGCTGTAAAAAGGTGGAGTAAATAGTACAGTACGGGCGCATCCCCTGCGTAGCCATTCCAGCCGCCAGTGTTACCGCATGTTGTTCAGCGATACCCACGTCAAAAGCGCGGTCAGGCATTTCATCCATCATGTATTTTAAAGAACTACCCGTAGGCATCGCAGGCGTAATTCCTATGATAGTAGGATGCTGGCGAGCCAATTCCAACAGCGTATATCCGAATACATCTTGGAACTTAGGTGGCAAAGCACTGTTTTTTTTAGGTAGTAAGTCGCCCGTGGTTGCATCGAATTTGCCAGGCGCATGATAGGTAACTTGGTTCTCTTCCGCCTGTTTTAATCCCTTGCCCTTGGTCGTGATTACATGGAGTAATTTAGGGCCTTTTACCTTAGATAATCGTTCTAAAGTAGCCAATAATTCAGTAAGATTGTGTCCATCTACAGGGCCGAAGTAATTAAAATTCAAAGCTTCTATAAGTGTATTTTTATAAGGCTTGCCTACCGTTACTTTGGTTAGGTATTTTTTAAGCGCCCCTACGCTAGGATCAATCCCTATCGCATTGTCATTCAGAATCACCAATAGATTGGCATCCGTCACCCCAGCATGATTTAACCCTTCGAATGCCATACCACTTGCAATCGAGGCATCTCCGATCACAGCAATATGATGTTTGTCTGTGTCTCCTTGTAGCTTAGAAGCCAGAGCCATGCCCAGTGCCGCAGAGATAGAAGTAGAAGAATGTCCAACACCAAAAGTGTCGTATGTACTCTCACTACGTTTCGGAAAACCACTAATCCCTCCGAGTTGCCTATTGGTATGGAAAACATCTTTTCGCCCCGTAAGCAATTTATGCGGATACGCCTGATGTCCCACATCCCATACCAATAAATCTCTAGGTGTGTCGAATATGTAATGCAGTGCAATCGTCAGTTCTACCACCCCTAAGCTAGCACCAAGATGTCCTTCCTTAGTCGCTACAATATCGATAATAAACGCACGAATTTCTTGTGCAAGATCAGCAAGTTGCTCAGGACGTAATTTCCTGAGATCACTAGGGGTTTCTATATGCGAAAGTAAGCTTGCTTTCATACCGCAAAAATACTACTTTGAAATGAGCTGTCGTAGTAAGAAGCATTCGAAAAAATAATCCTACTTTGTCATCTTAGAAAAAGAGGGCAAAATATTTTGATGAATGATAGTAAACACCTTATTTTGCCCAT
>CANMMM010000033.1 GCA_947498935.1 uncultured Aquimarina sp.
TTTCCATCTTTTACATAACTGTAACTCCATTTTATGTCATTAGAATTTTTGGGTGGATTATTATTTCGGTATTTAGATACTTTGAGTTCGTATGTTTTGTTATGAATCATCCCCATTTTATCATTGCTTCCAGAATTGGTCGAACCTTCATCAAGTGTTACTACCTCTATTTGATCAATATAATATTGTTCTTCTTCCTGTTCTTCTGTTTCTTCCTCAGTTAAGGGGATAACTCCTTGTTGCGGAAATGTAGTCCTCCAATAGGTAGAATATTCGGCAGTGGAGCTAGTGTCTTTTACACCGGCGGCACTAATATACAGTGTTTCCGACATTGGCTGATTGCCTGTGAATATAAAATGATTCTTCCAATTAAGGAGATGACAGTCATAGAAATAGAGTTTGCGAGTTTTGCCTCCCATGAGTACAGGAGAGATGTGTAATTCTATCTGCTTGGTTTGATTGGCAGCAAAAGCCCATTCGGCAAAGTCGACGTCTCTTCTGGTTTCGATCTCTATGGTTAGTCCTATAAATACGGGTTTTGTACAGGGGTCTTCCAGAAATATCGGTTTTTTGATTAAACCCATAATCATAGTATAACAGATTTATTTCCTGATGATCAATGATTACTTTTGCTTGTACACTCATGCGATTGTTATTTTAGATCCGTAATGCTGCTGTCTGCTGTTTAAAGATTGGTGTGATTCAGGCAGGCAGCGACTCCTTGTTTTAGTGTATATACGATGTGCTATTATATACTCATTTTAAGAGTTTTCTAAAATGCTAATTAAGTTCTGATAGTTGTTTACGAAAAACCGTAAGAGTATAGCTAATTAAATGTTAAAAAAGTAAGAATCTTTTATGTTAGTGTGTTTTTGGTAAGGTCGGAGAGGGGAGTACAGCATTCATTGGTGCAGTAATTGCTTTATCGATTTGCATTGTTACTCAATAGACATTTTAAAAAATGTATTGCTTTCGTACAGACCTATTTCCTTGCGTTAGGGATAGGAGCGGCATCCTTTTTTGGTCTAGAAGTGATTTACACTTTTTGTAATTGGCTATAAAAATGATCTTTTGCACTCAAATTTTGTAATTTTTTTGTTCCGTAGCGCTGCTATGCAACAAAAAAAGTTACTGCATTTGATCACAAAATCTTCACTTTTCGCTTCAATCCAAAAAGAATAAACCACTTCTTCTAAAAAACCAAAAAAGATACAGCGGATAGCCCGACCCTTGTGGTAACGCCCTAGTACTAATTGGTTATATTTCTGGAATTAGCGCTTCCTTTGCCAATTGCGCGATCGTATCTGGCGCCTGGGGCTCTGTAATAGGGGATGACGGTGTATTCGTTTTCGGTTTCATCGAAATTACCGCTAAAAAATCCAGGGTGTATGCTGCCATCGGGTTTGACTAATATGTATTTATAGTTGTTAAACCCTTGTTTAAATAATTTGTCTATGGTGTATACGTTTCGAATATCATCGTAGGTGAGCTTGGTACTTTGGTTTATGGCGTAGTTGTTAAACCCTCCGAAAAGATGGATTTCTCCATCATCCAATGCTTCGTAGGATTCTAAGGAAAAATGCATCCATACATAGTCTGCTTCTACATTGCTGTCTTCGGCGTCCAATTTCCGAACGACAAAATTACCATTGATGTCTGGGAAATAGGTGTAGTTTCTATTGGTCCGAACGATATCGGTATATAGGTAATTGTGGTAGATGTTTTTTAGATCTATACGTCGGATATTAGCGGTGGAGGCGCGTACTTCTTTATTGTCGAAATGCAGGTATTCGTTGCAGCCCCAGAAACTGGCTTCGGTGTCGTATCTATACACTAGTTTTTTGCCAATGGTGTATTGTGGTTTTAGGTTGGTGATGGCTCTTTTTAGGTCATTGTTTTGGATCACTACCGTTCGTACGGTGCGCATGGGGTCTCTGAGGATTTCCTGAGAGGGGTTGACCTCGAATTGTACGGCTTGTTTGGTGTTGATAAATTTAAAATTGCGACTTCTTTTGATGGCAACACCTACGGTAGCTGCTTTTTCGCAAATGATGAATTTTCTGGAAAAAACCAATTCATCATCGTCATTATAGATGCTAATCATGTAATTACCACTTACTTTTAGGGCTCGAGTGTCTTCGTTAGGAACATTTAGTGTGTAATGACTATAGATCTGTAGAGTGTTGAATGAGTTCTCGTAAGTAAGAATTCTTACGTCGTCAAAGCCTTCGATGTATTCGTTTTTGTAAAGCTGGGATGGGGTCCAATCAAAATTATAGTGAGTGATCTTATAATAATAGTTGGCTTCATCTCCGTGAATATCATCAAATTTGAGTGTGAGTCGTGCTCCTTGTTCTAGAATGGGAGTTCCAGAAAATTCCCCATTACCATACAGTTGGATGGTTTTGATATATTGGGGTGGGCTTTGTTCTTCGGTGATTTGCTGTGCCGAAATGTGCGTGATAATGAGGAACAATAGCAATGAGAAATAGCTTTTTTTGACGTTTTTTGATTTCATTTGATGTGGTTAAAAGCGTAAAGATAATCAAATAGTATGCCTTATTTGACGGGAGCTGTGTTGCTGTAAGAATCTTTTGTTTAGAATGGTTATAAATAAAATCTTATCCAAAGGCTAACTTTCACTTACGTGTTTTAATTAGTAAATTTGCTCGATTTTTTTAGTTAATTAACATTAGACTACAAATATGTCAAAAGACATTCGTATCAGAAAAGGTTTAGACATTAAACTTGTTGGAGAGGCAGAAAAAACAACTGCCAATGCTACTAGGAGTAATGTGTATGCGGTAAAACCTGATGATTTCCATGGTATTATACCCAAAGTGATTGCTAAGCAAGGATCAGAAGTAAAGGCTGGAGATCCTCTTTTTCATTCCAAGACTAATGAGCATATATTATTTCCATCTCCTGTAAGCGGTGAGGTTGTAGAGATTGTTCGTGGGGCGAAGAGGAAGATATTGGCATTTAAGATCTTAGCAGATAAAGAACAACAATATGTAGATTATGGTGCAAAGGATGTGAGCCAGATGAGTGCAGAAGCAATTACTTCTCATTTATTGGCATCAGGTTGTTGGCCATTTATTAAAAGACGTCCTTATGATGTGATTGCAGATCCTGCGGTAGCACCTAAGGCGATTTTTGTTTCTGCATATGATACTGCGCCATTGGCAGCAGATTATGATTATGTACTGGCAGGAAAAGAAGAGGCTTTGCAAGCTGCTGTAACGGCATTGAGCAAGTTAACTTCTGGAGCGGTACATGTATCGGTAAATAAAAAAGGATCTTCTCCTTTTGCAGGGCTAGCAAATATTTCTGTACATCAGCTATCAGGGCCTCATCCTGTAGGGAATGTAGGGGTGCAAATTGCTAAGATAGACCCGATCAACAAAGGTGAGGTAGTGTGGACAATAAATCCACAAGACTTAGTAGTGATCGGTGAATTATTACTTACTGGAAAGTTTAATGCAGAAAGAGTTGTAGCGCTAACGGGGTCTTCTGTAAAGAAACCTCAGTACTTTGTATCGAAAATTGGAGCAGAAGTGTCTTCTGTAGTGTATGATGGAGGTGTGTCTGATACAAACATACGTGTGATTAGTGGTAATGTGCTGACAGGAGATAATGTAAAGCCTGATGGGTATTTAGGGTACTATCATAATAGTATTACCGTGATTCCTGAGGGGGATGATTATGAATTCTTTGGTTGGAATAAGCCGATTTTTAATAAAATATCACCTTCTAGAGCACTTACTTTTTCGTGGTTATTTCCTAAGAAGAAGTATGATCTAAATACCAATACGAATGGAGAGCACAGAGCTTTTGTGGTAACTGGTAATTATGAAGAGGTGTTCCCGATGGACATCTACCCATTGCAATTATTAAAGGCATGTGCGGTAAAGGACTTAGATGCTATGGAGCAATTAGGTATGTATGAAGTGGCTCCAGAAGATTTTGCACTGACAGAATTTATATGTGTTTCTAAACAGCCACATCAGGAGATTATTAGAGAAGGATTAGATTTAATGTTAAAAGAAATAGGGTAAGTAATGAGTTTAAAAGATAAATTACATAGCTTAAAACTGAAGTATAAGGGTAAAAAAATGGCACCTGCTTTTAATGCAATCCATACCTTTTTATACTTGCCAAATGAGATCACGCATTCTGGTGCGCATGTACGTGGAGCGGATGATCTTAAAAGAACAATGAATACGGTAATTATGGCATTGCTACCGTGTTTGATTTTTGGAATGTTTAATGCAGGATATCAACACCACTTAGCTATTGGAGAAATTACCGCAGTAGATGGTTTTTTCGGGAGTGCTTTCTGGTCGATAGATAACCTAGTAGTAGGCTTATGGAAAGTGCTACCGCTGGTAGTGATTTCTTATGGAGTCGGATTAGCAGTAGAATTTTTATTTGCTGTGATTAAAGGACACGAGGTAGAAGAAGGATACTTGGTAACAGGAATGTTAGTGCCGCTGATTGTACCTGTAGATACTCCACTATGGATGTTAGCTGTAGCGGTCGTATTTGGTGTAGTGATTGGAAAAGAGGTGTTTGGTGGAACAGGAATGAATATTCTAAACCCAGCCTTAACAATTCGTGCATTTTTATTCTTTGCATATCCAACTTGGATGTCTGGAGATAAAGTATGGGTGCATGGTGCTGTAGAAAGAGCGAATGAAATTGCTGGAGGTGCACAATTAGATGCGATTTCTGGTGAGACTGTATTAGGTGCTTTAGCACAAGGAAAGCAAGTAGCATATAGTGCATCAGATATGTTCCTTGGTTTTATACCAGGTTCTGTGGGTGAAACTTCTGCATTATTAATTTTATTAGGTGCTTTATTTTTAGTGTTTACTAAGATAGGGAGCTGGAGAATTATGCTGAGTGCTGTATTAGGTGCTTTGGTGATGGGATTAATCTTTAATGGAGTAGTGAGTGCAGAGTGGATAGGAACAGGCAGTAAGTTCTACAGCTTAATGAGTACTGAATTCTGGCATCACTTAATTATTGGAGGATTTGCATTTGGAGTAGTATTTATGGCTACTGATCCAGTAACTGCTTCACAAACCAACAAAGGGAAATGGATTTATGGATTCTTAATTGGATTTATCTCTATTTTGATTAGGGTATTTAACCCTGCTTATCCAGAAGGAGTAATGTTGGCTATTTTATTGATGAATGTGTTTGCTCCTACTGTAGATCACTACGTGGTACAAGGAAACATAAAGAAAAGAATGAAACGTTTAAAAGTAAAAACAGCGTAAGCATGGCGATTAATACAGAAAAAAATTCATATACAGTCATATTCGCCATCGCTATGGTGGTGGTCGTAGGGTCTCTTTTGGCTTTTACTGCTTCTTCTTTAAAAGAGAAGATTGCGGCCAATAAGAAAACAGAGAAACAACAGAATATTTTATTTGCAATGGGGGTTACGGATGCTAATGATCCTAACGCATTTGTACCTGCGAAAGAAGCGGAAGCATTGTTCCAGAAGTATGTTGGTGATGATAAATATATCATTACTGGAGCGAAAGCTGAGAAAACGGAAGAAGCATTTGCTATCGAAGTAAAGAAAGAAAGTGATAAGGTAAAGCAAGATGCTACTTATCAAAGAAAAATGCCATTGTTTATAGGTAAGAAGGATGGAGAAGAATTCTATATCATTCCTATGAGAGGAAATGGATTGTGGGATGCTATCTGGGGATATGTTTCTTTGGATAAGGAATTTAAAAAAGTGAAAGGTGCATTTTTTGATCACAAAGGGGAGACTCCTGGATTAGGTGCAAATATCAAAGAAGCTTATTTTAGAGATGACTTCATCGGAGAAAGTATTTTAGATGCTGCTGGTAATTACAAAGGGATTACTGTGAAGAAAGGTAATGCAGATCCGAAAAATGTGGATAAGAATGATAATGAGGTAGATGCTATGGCGGGAGCTACAATCACTGGAGATGGTGTTACTGCAATGGTAAAGAAGGGGATCAAGATGTATCAACCTTATTTCGAAACTTTAAAAAAATAACAAATGGCTGAAGTAACAGAACAAAAAGTAAAAGAGCCTAAAGAGCCTTTGTTTTCTAAGAAAAACAAGAAATTATTAACGGATCCACTAGCAGATAATAACCCGATTACGATTCAGGTATTGGGAATCTGTTCTGCATTGGCTATTACAGCTCAGTTAAAGCCTTCTATCGTAATGGCGATTTCTGTAATATTTGTATTGGGAGTAGGAAACGTAGTGATTTCTTTAATGAGAAATATTATACCTTCTAAGATTAGAATTATCGTACAATTGGTAGTAGTAGCTGCACTAGTAATTATTGTAGATCAGGTGCTAAAAGCTTTTGCGTATACGTTGAGTAAGGAACTATCTGTATTTATTGGATTGATCATTACGAACTGTATTATCATGGGGCGTTTCGAGGCTTTTGCTTTGGGTAATGGTCCTTGGAAATCATTTTTAGATGGAGTTGGTAATGCTGCGGGTTACGGATTATTATTAGTAATCGTAGCGTTTTTTAGAGAGTTATTAGGTTCGGGTACTTTATTTGGTATTAAAGTGCTAGGAGATCCTATCGAGAAAACTGGTTTGTATGCTTTTGGATACGAGAATAATGGTTTTATGGTATTAGCGCCGATGGCACTGATTACTGTAGGTGTTATCATCTGGGTACAAAGAAGTAAAAACAAAGCATTAATCGAAGACCATTAATAAATATACGTTGTTAGTTTGCAGATTGGCTAATGGTATTAGTTGGGTGCACACAATAACAAACAATCATATCTTATGGAATATATAGAGTTATTTTTAAAATCGATCTTTATAGATAATATGGTATTTGCATTCTTTTTAGGGATGTGTTCATACCTAGCGGTATCGAAAAAAGTGTCTACTGCTGTTGGATTAGGAGCAGCTGTGATATTCGTTTTGGCAATTACAGTACCGCTGAACTTTTTATTAGATAAATACATCCTCAGAGAAGGTGCTTTGGTTTGGTTAGGAGAAGAGTATGCGGATTACGATCTTAGCTTCCTTACCTTTATCTTATTTATTGCTACTATTGCTACCATGGTACAATTAGTAGAAATCATAGTAGAGAAATTTTCACCTTCTTTATACAACTCATTAGGGATTTTCTTGCCGCTTATAGCAGTAAACTGTGCAATCTTAGGAGGTTCTTTGTTTATGCAACAAAAGGAATTTGCTACCATTAGTCATGCTGCTGTTTATGGAGTAGGGTCTGGTATCGGATGGTTCTTAGCGATCTTAGCTATTGCTGCGATTCGCGAAAAAATTAGATATTCTAATGTGCCAGCGCCGCTAAGAGGATTAGGAATTACATTTATTCTTACGGGCTTAATGGCTATTGGTTTTATGAGTTTTGGTGGTATGCTGACTGGTGGTGATGAAGGCGCTAAAAAAGAAGAAAAGAAGACTGTTCAGGTAGTGAAAGAAGATACTACAAAAGAAGTAGCAGAAAATACTAACGTTTCAATATATAATTAATTATGATATTTTTAGCATCAACGGTTGGAACAATTGTTATTACCATTATTTCATTTTTGGTATTGACTTTGGTCTTAGTGGGGATTTTATTATTTGCAAAGGATAAATTATTGCCATCAGGACCTGTAAAAATTACAATTAATGGAGAGAAAGAGATAGAAGTCGCTTCTGGAGGTACATTGTTATCTACATTAGGGAATGAAAAAATCTTTTTGCCATCTGCATGTGGTGGTGGTGGTACTTGTATACAATGTGAGTGCCATGTATTAGATGGTGGTGGAGAGGCATTGCCTACTGAAACTCCTCATTTTTCTAGAAAAGAATTACAGCATGGAGCACGTCTTGCTTGTCAGGTAAAAGTGAAACAGGATATGAATATTCAAATACCAGAAGAAGTTTTTGGTATCAAAAAATGGGAAGCGGAAGTAGTACGTAATTACAATGTAGCTTCTTTTATCAAAGAATTCGTAGTGCGTATTCCGGAAGATATGAATTATAAGGCTGGGGGATATATCCAGATTGAGATTCCGCAGTGTGAAATCAAATATGCTGATATCGATATCACAGCGCATCCTGAGGAGCATGAGACACCAGATAAGTTCCAACAAGAATGGGATAAGTTTGGTTTGTGGCCATTGGTAATGAAGAATGCTGAAACGGTAGAGAGAGCCTATTCTATGGCTTCTTACCCAGCAGAAGGAAGAGATATTATGCTGAATGTGCGTATTGCTACGCCGCCATGGGATAGAGCAAAGAATGGATGGATGGATGTAAACCCTGGGGTAGCATCTTCTTACATCTTCTCTAGAAAACCTGGTGATAAAGTAATTATATCGGGGCCTTACGGAGAGTTTTTTATTAATGAATCTGATGCAGAAATGCTATATGTAGGTGGGGGAGCTGGAATGGCACCAATGCGTTCGCATTTATATCACTTATTCAAAACGCTACAAACAGGTCGTACAGTTACGTATTGGTACGGAGGGCGTTCTAAGCGAGAATTATTTTACTTAGATCACTTCTATGAGTTAGAAAATAAGTTTGATAACTTTAAATTCTATTTAGCGTTATCAGAACCGTTAGAGGAAGATAACTGGACTGTGAAAAAAGATGTTAATGATACGGAAGGAGATGGTTTCGTAGGATTTGTACACAACTGTGTAATTGATAACTATCTTAGTAAACACGATGCTCCAGAAGATATAGAATTGTATTTCTGTGGTCCTCCATTGATGAACAAAGCGGTTCAGAAAATGGGTGAAGATTTTGGTATTCCTGATGAGAATATTAGATTCGACGACTTCGGAGGATAAAAATAAATGCTGCATAAGCTCTAAAAAAACCGATACCAAAACTGGTATCGGTTTTTTGGTTAAATGATGCTATCTTTGCTGAGCTATGACTAGAGAACTAACAAAACAGGAATTACATAACCTAGCGATGAATATCGTAGGGAAAGAATTGGAGGAAAAGGGGTTTGAATTTATTGCGATTAATAGCCAATTGGGTAAGAACCCTCAGTTTGTTTGTATTAATGCCTCGAAACAGCGTTATTTTGTGGTGGTAAAAGCGGTTGCGTATCCCGATAACCCTCATAATTATGATATGATATGGATGGAAGCGTTTAAGAAGCATGCTAGAGAGCATGAAGCGAAAGTTTTTTATGCAGGGGTAGGGTTGCAGAATGCGGCGAATCCCTCAGAACCAGTATTGTTAAATGAAGCATATGCATTAGAGTATGCTGGAGTACAGGCTATAGAAACACATCTGAATTAAGTGGTATGATGAAAAAAGTATGTTATTTGTTGTGCTTGTTACTGGTTGTTTCGTGTCATAAGGAGAACAAGTTAACGTTGAATTTTGCTAGCGGAAATTCCTTTGGAACGACCTATTCCGTGCAATTTATTGCTTCTGAAAAGATAGTTATGTCTAGGTCTTATGATAGCTTGGTGTTAGTTATCAATGCTTCGATGTCTACGTATCAAGAAGATTCAGCTATTTCTAGAATCAACAAAGGGGATACGACGGTGGTAGTCGATGCTCATTTCGAAAAGGTATTTGAGAGTGCGGTGTCGATTTATAAGGAAACTGCGGGTATTTTTGATCCTACGATAGGTGTTTTGGTGAATGCATGGGACTTTGGTCCAGAAGGCAAAGTTACAGCATTAGATAGCTTAAAAATAGATAGTTTGTTAGCTACAGTAGGATTGGATAAAGTGCGATTGGAGCATGGGAAGATTGTAAAACAGCATCCTGCTACCTTTCTAGATTTTAACGCATCTGCAAAGGGATATGCGGTGGATGTATTTGCTGATTTTTTAGCATCCAAAGGGTATACGGATTATTTGGTAGAAATAGGTGGAGAGATACGAGCTAAGGGAAGGAATATAGTGAAGCAAAAGCCATGGAGAATTGGGGTAGAGGATCCTAATTTTGATGCTTCGCAATCGTATAGTAAAGTGATTTCTCTTATGAATGAAGCTATGGCTACCTCGGGAAGTTATAGGAAGTATAAGGTAGATGCAGCGGGTAATAGGTATGCGCATATTATCGATACAAAAACGGGGTATCCACATCAATCTAATTTGTTGAGTGTGTCTGTCGTTGCTCCTACGTGTATGGAGGCTGATGCGTATGCTACGGCATTTATGTCTATGGGGCTTAGTGCTACTGTGTCATTTCTGGAAGCTCATCCTGCATTAAAAGCTTATCTTATTTATGAGGATGATCAGCAGGAACTGCAAACAAAGGCTTTGAATGGTTTTGCTGCGGAATGATAAATTAGTGATTAAGGTTTGTAGCAAACGGGGAGTATCTCACCTTGTGCAAGGCAGTACTTTGTAACTTCTGTGGCTGTTAGCGTTTGTGTATAATCTACTTCTTCTACTCGAAATCCTATCGTACGTAGTTTATCGAAATAATCATAGCCATAGATGCGTACGTGATCGTATTGACCAAATATTGCTGCACGCTCTTTAGGATCTGTAATGCTATTGTCTTCGAAAGTAGTGGCTCTTTTTAGATCTTGTGGTATTTGTAGAATGGCCATTCCCCCTGGTTTTAGTACTCTGTATAACTCTCGCATGGCTTTAGTGTCATCAGGAATGTGCTCTAATACATGGTTGCAAAATATGATGTCATAGGTGTCTGACTCAAAAGGTAAATCACAGATATCTGCATGTACATCAGCAAGGGGCGAGTTGAGATCGGTGGTGGTGTATGTGAGGTTTTGTAGTTTTTTAAATCGCTTGTAAAAGGCTTGTTCTGGTGCAAAATGTAATACGGAAGTGGGTTTGGTAAAAAACTCGGTTTCTCGCTGTAGGTATAACCATAACAAACGATGCCGCTCTAATGAGAGGGTAGAGGGGGATAGTACATTTTCTCGTTGGGTGCCATATCCATAAGGCAAAAACTTTGTAAAGCTTTTGCCGTCAATAGGGTCTGTATAGGTATTGCCTCTTAATGCTAAGGCAATGATGGGTTTCACTATGTAACTTAAGCGAATTAATAGTGGTCTAGGAATGGTGTTTAGTAGTGTTTTAAAGAGTTTTTTCATCGTGAGTTGGTTACACTACTAAGAGTTCCTGTCTGTAGGCGTCTTCTTCGTCAGAATCAATACCTAATGCTTTGTGGATATATTTAAAAGTGGATAGAATTTCAGGTTTGCCATCTATGATTGCGACATCGTGTTCGAAATGGGCGCTCGGTTTCCCGTCTTGGGTAAGGATTGTCCATCCGTCTCTGAGTTGTTTGATACGATGTGTTCCCATATTAATCATGGGTTCTATGGCTACTACCATACCTTCTATTAGTTTCTTTCCTTTTCCTCGACGTCCGTAATTAGGCATTTCTGGATCTTCATGCATTTTTTTACCTAATCCATGTCCTACAAGTTCTCTAACGACTCCATAGCCTTCGGCTTCTGTAAATTGCTGTATGGCATAGCCTACATCACCTACTCGATTGCCCACTTTTAGTTCGGCAATTCCTTTGTATAGAGAGGCTCTTGTGATCTCTAATAATTGTGTAGTAGCAGGATCAATTTCTCCAACTGCAAATGTATAGGCATGATCGCCATAAAAATCATTTTTTAGCGCGCCACAGTCTATAGAAATGATGTCCCCTTCTTGTAGCGGGGTGTTATTAGGGATTCCGTGTACTACCTGAGCGTTAGGACTCATGCACAATGTGTTTGGAAAGTCGTATAGTCCTAAGAACCCTGGTTCGGCTCCATGATCTCTAATGTATTCTTCGGCTAGCTTGTCTAATTGTAGGGTGGTAACACCAGGTTGTACTTCTGCGGCTAGCATTCCTAACGTTTTGGAAACGATCAAGGCACTTTCGCGCATTAATTCAATTTCTTCTCTTGTTTTTATTACGATCATACTACTTTGATTGAAGTTGGCAAATTTACAAAGAAATATTGTTAGAAACAGCTGTAGTGTTGTTTTCTATAGGGTTTCTTACTGGTTATAAGTTCGGGAGTATTTGTGTAATGTGAGTATGTATTGGTCGTGAGTAAAATGCATTTTAACTACATTGATGACTGTTCGATCGAATAATGCAAAATAGTAGCTGCTTATAGGGTATCTTTATACTGTATTTAATTTTAAAAGTCAGTTAGTTATGAAATTTTTAGCCCCATTTTTGCAGTTTAGTTACTTTGTTGTTAGTTTTTTAAGAGACCTTCCAAGCGCTTCGGCATATGCACTTCGTAAATAATTTATAAAATAGTGTGTATATGTATGAGTTTATATTTCTTATTTATAAAAAAAATGAGTATCGACATGGTTTCAATACTCATTTTTTTAATGAAGTGATTTCAACTTTTTCAATTTGCTATAAAAACTATTTTTTTGCTCAAATTTTGCGATTTTTGGGTGCTGCTATGCAATAAAAAAAGCTACTGTATTTGATTACAAAATTTTTGTTTTTCGCTGAAATCAAAAAAATTAAACCACTTCAAGGTATACCTTCTGTTTAAAAGGTATTTATTTTATTTCTCTTCTGTATTTTTAATGCGTTTTTATGCATTAATTTTTTCTACTAATGAGTGTTGTGTCATTTCATCAGGTTGTGCCACTCCTATTAATTCTAGGATGGTCGGTGCAATATCTCCGAGTACTCCGTCTTTGATACCTATAGGTTCTGTGTCAATCATGATCACAGGTACAGGATTGGTAGTATGTGCAGTATTAGGAGACCCATCTGGATTGATCATCGTTTCGCAGTTTCCGTGATCCGCAATAAGGATAGTGGTGTATCCGTTTTCTAAGCCTGTGGTGATTACGTCTTTTACACATGTGTCTACTGCTTCGCATGCTTTGATAGCTGCTTCCATGATGCCTGTGTGTCCTACCATATCTCCATTGGCAAAGTTTAGGCACACAAAGTCTGCATCTCCTTTTTCTAGTTCAGGTACTAGCGCGTCTTTTAATTCATAGGCACTCATTTCTGGTTGTAGATCATAGGTAGCTACTTTTGGTGAGTTGCGCAAGATTCTGGATTCTCCTTCAAAGGGTTCTTCTTGTCCTCCAGAGAAGAAAAAGGTAACGTGTGGGTATTTTTCTGTTTCGGCAATTCGAATTTGCTTTTTACCAGCTTTGGCGAGTACTTCTCCTAATGTTTGAGTGATATTATCCTTGTCATAGATTACTTTAATGCCTTTAAAGTTCTCATCGTAGTTAGTCATCGTTACATAATACAATGGTAGTATTTCTGTACCTTGCTCTGGCATGGCTGTCTGTGATAGCATTTCCGTAAGTTCTCTACCTCGGTCGGTTCTGAAATTAAAGAAAATTACCACATCGTCTTCTTGTATGGTAGCTACTGGTGCGCCGTTTTCGTGTAGGATGACAGGTTTTAGGAATTCATCTGTAATCGCATCGTCATAACTGTTTTGGATACTTTGTGTGGCGTTTGTGCTTATGGCTCCTGTACCGTGTACGAGTAGGTCGTATGCTAGTTTTACGCGTTCCCATCTTTTGTCCCTATCCATGGCATAATAGCGTCCTATCATAGAGGCTAGTTTACCTGTAGATTGTGCCATGTGTGCTTGTATAGCGGCGATATGATCTTTTCCAGATTTTGGGTCTACATCTCTTCCGTCTGTAAATGCGTGTAAAAATACATCTTCTAAGCCATAGGCATTGGCTGTATCTAAGAGTCCTTTGATGTGATTGATATGTGAGTGTACTCCTCCGTCGCTTACAAGTCCTAAAAGGTGTACTTTTTTATTGTTTTCTTTGGCATAGGCAAAGGCGTCTACCAGTGCTTGCTCGTCTTTGAGTGTGTTGTTTTCTATCGCTAGGTTGATCTTGGCTAGGTCTTGGTATACGATTCTACCTGCTCCTAGATTCATGTGTCCAACTTCGCTATTTCCCATTTGTCCATCTGGTAATCCTACGTGTAGTCCATCAGTACGTAACGATGCATTAGGGTAGTTGGTGTATAGACTATCTATAAAAGGTGTTGCTGCTTGATCGATAGCAGATACTTTTGGATCGGGAGACATTCCCCATCCGTCTAGAATCATTAGAATTACTTTTTTATTCATGGGATTTATAAAATTTACTATTCTTGATTGGTTGTGGTTTTATAAGGATATATGTTGGTCACTTGGATTTATACTAGTGTTAATTGGTAGCTGTAAACTGTTTTTGGTTATACACTAGCGTGTTGTTCCTCCGTTTTTTTGAACTTACATATCGCAATACTATAATAAAATAGTGAGTAAAATTACAATAATGCATACGATCTCCCAAAAATCTAAGAATATTGCTTTGTTATTTTAGCGTATTCACAAGGTTAAGTGTTTGTTTTTGTGAATCATGGAGTTATATAGCTTTCTAAATGCGATTTTTTGTTAGGGTACTATTGATTTTGTACATATAGTAGGGGTAGATTACGGAGTTTCACTACGTTTTTATTGCTGGCTATAGGTACGAATGGCTTCTTTGATTTTTTCGATTCTGTTTTCTGGATCTGGATGTGTGCTTTGGAATTCGGGGGTTCTATCAGGGCCTGCAGCTGCTTTGAGGATTTGCATGACTCCTATCATTTCTTCGGGTTGATACCCTGCATTGATCATAAATAAAACACCAAGTTTATCACTTTCTAATTCATCATTTCTACCATTGCCTAGAAGAATATTTTGCCCTATACCGTTTACTAATCCGCCCATGTCTGCGCCTACTGATGCACCTGTAGATATTGTTTTCCAGAATTCGTGTTCTGCAATTCGTTCGGCAGAGTGGCGGCCTAGTATATGGCCAATTTCGTGTCCGAGTACGCCTGCTACTTGGTCTTCGTTTTGAAGTTTGGAGAGTAGGGCGTAAGTGATGAAAATTTGTCCTCCGGGTAATGCAAATGCGTTGATGGTATTAGGATCTGCTAGGAGATGAAACTCATAGTTGTATGGGGTGTTACTGGCCATGCTGGCATCCACTAGTTTTTTTCCTACGTGATCAATATAGCTTTGTAATTTTTTATCTGGGTAGAGTCCTCCATGCTGTGCGGCCATCTCGGGGGCACTCTGAAGTCCGATAGCAATTTCTTGATCGGCAGACATGCTTATGTTTTGTTCTCTATTGGTGTATGGATTGACTGTTTTGTTATTGCATTTTTTGATAAATGCAAAGGCAACGATGGCTAATCCAATAAGTATTCTGATTTTTAATCCGCCTCTTCTCATAGTGGTGTCGTTTGTATTTGTTTGTGTTTACAAGAGGGTTTTACGATTTTAGTATGCTCCTGTAGGTGTCGCATCTGTCTTTTTCTGATGAGATGCTGTATTGATCATGATGTTCTAAATGTAAAAATACTAAATGAAGCGTTTTGATTAGAGGTGAAAATGATTTTTGAGTTCTGTAGTGCTGTTTAGTAATAAAAAAAATACGTCATTTGATCATAATGTTTTCAATTTTTGCTGAAATCAAAAAAGGTTGCCTCACTTCCATGTTTAGGTTATTTTAAATTATAAAAGCTTATTCGTAAAAACATTATAGCTGCTTTTATGAATAAGCTTTTTGGATGGTATTCCTTTTTTTTGCGTGAAGGATTGAAGTGGAAATCCCACAGCCTGACCGATAGGGAGAGGCGAGGAATTGTAGCGGAAAGCCTGACCCTTGTGGTCACGCCCTAATTGTTAAACTATCTATAAAACAATTGTGTAAAATAGAATCGTCCGTTACTGTCTTTTATGGCTGCGATGCCAGTGAAGGTGTAGTTTCCTTCTATATTCTCTTTATGTCCTGGGCTGTTTAGCCATGCTGTGACAACGCTTTGCGCAGTTCTTTGAAAAGCAGCTACGTTTTCGGCAACACCTTTTGCGTTTTCTTTTACTTGAAGCACATCGAATCTGTCACCTAAATTATCGTGGCTAATTTCTTTAACTTCTATCATGTAGTGGGTGTGTTCTATAGCTAGGAGTTCGGCATTGCTGTTTTGTTCTAAGGTGTTTAATCCCAGGCTGGCACGATGCTCATTTACGAGTCGGTGAATTTCGTCTACTATGCTTTTTATTTGGATGCCATTATCTGAATCTTCTGTAGTGCTTACTTCCTCTGTAGCATTTTCATCGGGCATTGTGCTTTCTTCGTCATTAGTACAGGCATTGAGTAGGAATACGCTAATTACAATAGTTAAGTAGTTTCTGAGGTTTTTCATGTTTGGGTATATTTAGTTTATTAACTTGTTTTTATAGGGGTTTAGTATCTATCTTATAGTAATTTGGGGTTTATGTCTAGAATATTTTCTTGTATATAGGCTTGTATGAAGTTTGTAGAAAAGTGATCACTTCCTACTAGGTTGGTTTGTTGTAATTCTTTTTGAATATCGAGAGAGCGGTATGCTTTGAGCATAGGGATGGACAATGGGGCATAGGAATAATGCCAGGGTTCATATTTAAATCCTTTACGATCTTTTCGGTTGGTATATACGAGATAAAATCCAAATGTATTGGCATGATTGTCTAGCCATTCTTTGAGTTTACAGAATGGTCCATTGCTCTCAAAATTTTTTTCTAATAGCAATCCTTTGGGTTGTGGGGGAGTGGCATCAACAATGTCAATGTCTGTACCCCAATGGTGCCTAGAGGTGCCAGGAATGGTAGAGTATTCGATTATTTTTTTGATGGCTTGTGATGGTGTAAGGCCATTGGTTGTGAATTTCTTATATTTTCGTTTCCAGATACTGTGTTGGTGGTTGTAACTTCGGTAACTAGAAACAGGTTTGATTTGTATGTTTTCTTTAGCCGCTGCTGCGCTCATTTTTTTAAAAGCTTCATGTGCTGCGGGTAAGAGTTGGTATCCATTTCCTTTTAATATTGGGGAGCCTTTGCCTAATAAATCTTCTGTAGAGAAAGGATTATTCATGGGGATACCAAACGAACTGAATCCTATCAATCCGATACTACTGAGAGTTATGAACTTTCTTCTATGCATGGCTAATATTGGGGCAGAATTAGGTGTATAGTCGTATCAATTTTAAATACTTACAAATATACGGAAATTTTAGTGAATTTACTGCCTTTAAGTTGCTTCTGAAGATAGGTTTTTTAGGGAGTTTTATTTATTCGTCTGAGGCAATGATTACTTCTATGCTACTCTTAATAGTTTGGATTTGATGGTGGGTGAACTGTTTGCGTAAATGAGGATTAGTGGTCGACATCACATTGCCTTCGATATCTGTATGATGTAAATTTAGTGCATGTCCGATCTCGTGAGGACTGGTAGAGGTGTATAAATGTTCGTCTGTGATTAAAACACGTCGGTCTTTGCCTATGCCTGCTACTGCTACGGTGTTACTTCTTTTGATAATATAGATGTTTAATCGGTCTTTTCGATATGTGCTTTGCGTGGCTTTCAGAAAAACACTGGTTTCATTATTTCTGTTATCTGTAAGGTCAAACAATTCGTTATTATGTAGTGTTTTGGTGGAAATTAATGATAATGAAATGCCGTTTCTATGAAAATAAGAACCATTTAAATGGCTGATATATTTTTTAGGGTCTATCTGGTATAGTGTGTTTGATGTTTTCTTAGAAGGGACTATGTAGATGATGTCTACAGGGATGTGTTGTTCTATGTCTATAGAAAAGATAGGGTCAATTGTTATAGGCTCATAATCATCTTCTGTGTAACATGCGCTTAGCGTAAAAAAAAGCGCCACTGCGTAATAACAAAATTTCATGCTTTGTGTACTTTGTATTTATTGATTCGGTAGATAACTCATAACAATAGCGGTTATTGTTATTGGATGTCATTTTTTTTTGAAAAACAATAAATTAGGTTAGATTCAAAAAAATATACAAGTACGACGTGTGGTGTTATAGTAACAATGGGCGTATTAAGGTTACTAAAGTGGTTCTGTGTAGTGATGCATTATTTTTACTGATTTAGCTATAAGAGAAATGGTTGTTTATTCTTTTATTGCAGGGTATGATCACTTGTGATTGTTGTTGGATTAGTGTGTTTTTGTTATTTTAAACTTTAGATAAGTTGTTGGGGCAGTTAACACAATAATTCTATAACTATCTCCTATTATAAATGTAGTTTTTTTTAGAAATAAAATACAATAAATGATTGCTTTTTCGATATAATACACTGGTTTGTTGGTGGTTACAAGTATAAAATCTCTCCTGATTGTTAGGGGTGGTGTATTTACTTACTGAGAGTGAGGAGGTGTGTTACTTATGGGGTGGTTTTATCTTTGATAAAAACGTATAATGTGCTAGAAAGGTTATTCTGAAGTTATCGATTAAGGTATAAATATCCAGCTCTATCTTTTTCGCCACCAAGATTTAATACATAATAATAGGTGCCTGCGGGGAGTTCTTCGTTAGGAGCGATTGTTACTCTACCACTGGATACCCCTCTAAATGCTTTATCAGGGTCTGTTTTTTGAACTTCGTGATATCTTTCTTGTTGGTATACAAGTACGCCCCATCGATTGTAGATGAATAGTTCGTTATCAGGGAATTTGGATAATCCTTCTATAATAAAGGTTTCGTTAAATTCATCACCATTAGGCGATACAGCTGTATATATTTCTAAATCTCCATCGAGGAGTCTACTAGAGGAACCAAAGGTTAAGATTTCGTAATTATCAGGGATAATTGATTCTGAAGTAATTTCACCGTTATTAAAATCTCCTGTTATGGTAGTGTTTCCAAGATTAACCCATCTAGATGTATTTTTATCCCATCCTACTACTCTTAGGTCGGAAAGATCATCTACCAATGCCGGAATATTACTACTATCATCCCATGTCAGTGTTACTGTAGTAGAGGTGTTTCCATCTAGATCCCAAAATTCAAAAATACTTATTCCGAATAAATCAGATTCGAAATTGTTAGTATCAAAGTTTCTAGGAAAGAAATTAGGATTGTTAGGATTTTCAAAATAGTAAGCGCCCTTAGCTGTATTAATGGCTGCTTGCTCTTCGATACGCATAGGTCTATGTCTGTAATCATCTCCAATAGGGAATGAAAAATCTAAGTTTCCTGTAATGCTAGCATAGCCATCTACGTGTCTATTATCGTTTTCTCCGAGAAAAGGAGCGTCATTTAGGTAATCAAGGGCTACTTCTTTTCGGTCTCTAGGAGTGTGTACAAGGCCATTAGTGAATTGCTGGAAATTGGACACTCCAACAGCTACTTCTAAGTATAGGTCATCAGCAACGTCAATTTCCATGTCATGAAATACAGGTCGATTATTTCCAGAAATTTCTAGACTATTATCTGCGCTATAAAAGCCTGCAAAACCAACATTCTGATCAAAAACTCCATTATTAATCACATCAATGTGAAACCCTATCTGACCTCCGTTATGAATTTGGATATTTCCAGTATTGTGAAATGACGATTGTCCAGAAATCAAAATACTATATAATATGAAAAATATAGGGTGTAACTTCATGGTTATATGTGGATTAGGGGTTGAGGTTTTACAGTAAAATTGTTACGCTAAGATAGGCATAAAAAAAATAATATTGTAAAAATATTTTATCTTTTTTTAAAATTTAATCGATGAATGGTTTGTTTTATTCGTTTAAGTGTAGAATGTAGCTGTTAAAGTGATGTGTTTTTTACTTGTGGTTTATATTCTGTATTTAGTCACTAATATAGTTAATTATGATGATATTACTAGTATAAAGAGGTGTGAAATTGTTTCTTTTGTGTGTGGGCGTTTACCTACGAGTTGGGCTATTCGTTACAATTCCTCGCACTTCTAGGGTCGTGCTGCGGGGTTTTCACTACTATCCCTAACGCAAATTATAGTAAAAATCATAAAAAGAAGTGGTCGTAAGAGTAATTGAATATGTGATAGTGGTGAGTGTTATAACAGTGTGTTTTTTGGGAAATAGGTGTAAAATAAACAGTGCTTTTGTAATTGTGTACAAAAGCACTGTTTATTTGTCTTTTATGATTGTTGATGGATAATGCCTGTATACAAAATTCTCTTGAAGTTCATAGCTATTTTGTAAGGATGCATAATCGAAGGCTACTTCACAACAAATACAACATTGATTAGGGAGTTAAAATCTACAGGGCTTCCTATGATGTCATAAGACATTTCTCCTGTATCTCCATTGATACTGATATTGGCAAACACAGCAGGATCTGCAAAGGTTACATAGTAGTATAACTCATTTGCATTGTATATCGGTATGTCTGGAGCGGAAACACCTCCGCTAGTAGATCGGATAATTCCAGCACCTGTATGTTGACTTACATATTCGTTGTATAAGTTTACAGAAAATGATCCATTCACAGAGGCATCTATTTGAATAGAAGGTGGATAAAATACTCTACCTGCTTTGGAGGTGATAGGTGCAATTGCTTGGATTACTTCTTCTACATTGGTTTCTGCGGTAGAGGAGGGGGTTCCTCCTTCATTAACATCAATGTTCACTACTAATGGTACTTCAGCAGCATTTTGATTATCATCGTCTCTAAGCCAACCAGCTGTTGTGTATCTATAAATGGATTGGTCATCTGTATTAAATAACACTGAACCAATATTCGGAGCAGTGATGTTATTCATCTCTACAGTAGTGGCTTCTGGTAATCCCATCAATGAATTCGCATCGATTTGACCACACAGGGTTAGTGTATAAAATGGTAGTAGGAAAATTAATAGAGGATATTTTTGTTTCATAAGGCTTATTGTCAATTTTTTTAATGGGGGTGTTTTGTATATTTCCAATCGTTATTAAAATAGTATGGTTTCAATAAATGATTACCTTCTTTATTGGGTATTATATTACGTTATACTAAAAGTTCTTTTTTGTCTTACGATGTTATTCATTAATAGAACTGTTGTTTTTCTGGGTTTTATTTTTTGCAAAATTAATGCTTCTTCTTGAAGAACGAAATGATTTTGATATGGAAGTAATTTGCATTTTTTTCAATTGTGTTTCGAAAAATCAAAAAAAGTGCAAACTACTTCATGAATTACTAGTTTTTTTCTTATTTGTTTTATGTTACAAAGTTCGATGTTTTGCTATTTGTTTATCGATAGGCTTTGTATAATACCACTAATCCCTCGTTAAGTACGTCTGTGGGTTGTACATCAACAATTGGGTTTGGGTTATTAGATGTCACAGTTCCATTGGTGTATACTACATTAATAGTAAATCCATCAGTGGTGAAATTGGTTAATGAGGCAGTTATTTTTCCTAAATCTTGTCCATTTTGATTTCCATAGCGCACTCCGATACAATTTGTGTTTGACGCAAATCTAGAGATGTCATTGATAGAATTACCGTTTGAGCCTATATAAATAACTTGTTGTGTAATCGATCCGCTGTCTTCTCTGGCAAATCCATTCATAGTGCCAAAAGAGTTGTCAATTCCTCGGTCATTATTACCAGTGCCATTATCAGAATCTAGATTGAAGCTTTCTACATTAGCATGCGCTACAAAAGAGATTTGATTTGGCTGAAATGGCATTCCTGATACTGTGATGCTACCTGGAGCTGAAATCTGAAAAGCTCCTAGGTAACATGTGTCTCTAGTGGTTAATAATTCTAACCATCCTGTATTGGTGTATTCAAAAATTCTATTCAAATCTGTGTCATATATCAATGCTCCTTCTTTTACACTGCTGATACTATTTCTTTCGGTAGTAGTGGCTTGCGGAATTGCTATGAGTGCATCCGCATCTATTTGTGCTACTACACCGAATGCTCCTATAAAAAAGTATAGTATCGTTAAAAAAACAGTTTTCATGACGTGTGTTTATATTGAATTTGATTTAAAAATCTAAAATAGTAAACATAAACTCTAAATCGATATCATCTTTTTGATTAGATCCATTATCACTATCTCCTATGTTTACTTTAAACCCAGCAGCTGTCTGGTCGTAATATGTGATCCCAGGATCATCAAAATTAGCCCCAGAATTACCAGGACAATCACCACCACAATCAGGAATTGATAACTGGATGATATAATTAGCATCTGTCATAGCTGTGGTAAAGGTGATTTGGTAGTCTCCTTCATCTATTCTAGATACGCTAGCATTTAATATCTTGATAGCAGCTCCTGCTCCTGAAACTTTACCCATTGCTTTTACGGGACTGATAAAGAAAGCACCGCCATCGCTACCAGCAGAAATTTGATTATTTGCTTGTGCACTTACTACTTGTGCTGTACTGGAAGTTCCACTTTCTGATGTGTAGGTGATTTCTCCTGTTGCACTACTATCGTCTTGCGTCATAGCAGTAACTGTCTCGTTAATGGTTACTGCTGCTGCATTTTCGTTTGTATAGGTAGCAATGGTACGTGCAGTAGTTGCTCCTACTTCTGTATCCGTGTTTCCAGTAGCTTGTGCTACTGAGGTTACGGTTTCTATAATATTAGTAGCGGTACCTGAAGCACTGGTATGTGTCGCAATCGTGTTTCCTGTAGTGACTACTTGTGTTACTTCAGAGTCGATTTCTGTGAGTGCTACGGATAATGTTCCTCCGTTATCTGTAATTTCAAGATTTCCTCCGTCTACTTCGAAAGTGGTATTGGTTTCGTTAGTTGGATCGTTATCGTTGTTATCCGGCGCACTGATCACATACGGATCCGCAGTTGTTCCTATTCCTGTAACTGTAATATTGTTTCCAGCATCTACATCCGTTTCTGCACCATCAGCAGGTGTTACCGTAATATCAAAATCGTTTCCAGTTTGTGT
>CANMMM010000034.1 GCA_947498935.1 uncultured Aquimarina sp.
ACAACATCAAAGGTATATGAGTCAGCTCTTAAGGAATCGAAAAAAACAAAAAACCTAAGATGACAAAGTAGGATTATACCATAACAGCTTTTGGATTTTTTTGTAATTTCAATTATTGAACTCATCTTGACTTTTTCTTTTCCCTAAAAAATGACTGAAATTCACCTGTATTTCGTTACTTTCTTCATTCGTAGCGCTGCTATGAATTTTAAAAAGTGCCTTATCCAGTCAAATTTCCTCTCATTTTCGGTCAAAAACAAAAAGTCAAGATGAGTTCATTGATTCACATCATTCATTCTTATAGCAAGTCATATTACTTTCTTGGTTGCACTATTTTTTACCTCAGAACGCTTACAACATGTAGTCTTACACTCCCCAAGGATTGAAGATGTTTTGCGTAGCAGTTGCATACTCCAGTAAATTAATATGTGGCTGTATTTCATGAATCCCTGGATAGGAATTAAATTTATCAAATAACAAGATGATTCTATTCATATTAGCGATATTGCTCATGATAGCTATTGATGGAAGTAATTCATCTAGCGTAGCCACTCCCCAATAGATTGCATTATCTAATGATTTTGCCCATTCATTATAATCATTAGAAGTACCTGTTCGTCCTCCAATCTGAGAGAATGATGTAATCTGAAATTTATCAGAAGTAGTCGTTGTCTGAGTACTTCCTTGAGCATTCGAATAGGATGCTCCTCCTCCTATTCCATTAAACGCTGCTTTAAATGAACCTCCAAACTCTTGTATATTAGTTTCGGTTTCGCTGTACTCACTGATAGTAGTTGTATCACTAGAGAAAAGAACTCCTCCTAAGTTAAATTTCTTAGGAATGTAATATCCGTATGTGTTCAATACCTCCACCACTGCTTTACAAGCCTTAAAATCATTGTTTGCATGCATTTGTAATACTGTATTTAATGCATTATCAAAATCTTGTGTGGGCTCGAAATACTCCAAATCCATTTGGAGAGCTACTTTACGCACAAGATATTTTCCTGTGATATACGCAGTAATCTCAGTAGAAGTAGTTTGCTTACTTTGCTCGTACTTAAACTCTGCTTCCCCCCCTCCGTACGGAGTGTTTAACGAGACCGATCCACTATGTGTACTTGTTTCTTGTAATGAATTCGTAACCTTAGAAAAAGAATCTGTGTATACGACCTGAGTACTTACACGAGGAGTAACTGCATCTGGAAATTGATTATTTTTCCAAGTGTATAGCTGTTTAAATGATTTTTGAAATCCTTCGTTTGGAGTAAAGGAGAGTCCATGAAACACTTGATTGTTTTCAAAAATAGCATTTTTTTCTACTGCACTCAAATCATCATACGATTGAACTCCATCTTGTGGATCAAGCGGATCTTGCACTTGTGGAATCCCAATATGTACTGTATCCTGCTCGTCGATTAATGCATCTAATGTTAATCCATCTTCTGTAGCAATGAGTACTTTACTCCCATTATTTAGAAAGAAGTCATTAGGTGCCATAAAGTTTCCTGCCTGCGATGATGTGAGTACGGATCGTACTTGTGTTAAACTAGCAGTTATATCAAACGGATAAGATATTGATACTGCACCCGTTTTTTGAAAAATAATAAGCGTTGTATTTTGGATTGCTTTTGTTTTTGTTCCCATTAGAATTTATTTTTATATAGAGTATTGGTACTCTAAGGTGATTATTGTATTTTGTTTCATTAGCGTTCTGTACGCATATACAGCGCGAAACATGTATGCTTGCGTTACAGCGCTCTAATTCATCATCAAGCGTCATTTTCCCAAACACTTGGATCAATGTCATTCATCCTTCCAAAGACAGCTTCAGCTTCGGCTTTGGTTTTAAATACAAACACGTAGAAAACCACTTCTCCAACTATGCTATTAGGCTCCTGACTATCAGCCACATTGTAAATAGTTCCAATAGTTTGAGTAGATTGATCTCCGCTAGGCACAGTAGACCCCGGTTCTATGGTACCACCTGGCACTACTGTTTCAGGGGCACTTACTAGTTTTGTATAAGGGGTGGTAGTTACTGTAACATCTCTAGTAGATTCAGAAGGTACTGGTAGTGGTAAATTACAGCTATATCGAGTACCTGCTGGCTTCTCATAGGCATTTACTTTCCAAGTGCGAATGGAGAACTTCATATAATTCAGTGTTTGACCTCCGAGATTCAGTGAATCTGTAGCTACTACCTTAATAGTACTATTATTTTGGCTTTCATTTTTAGCAAAATACCTACGTAGTGTAGTATTGGCATAGTCGCCACCGTTAGGGCAATCAGTAAAAGTAATGTACAGTGGTGAACTATTAATAGGAGTTCCTGAAACAGGCTTGATCTGATACCCATACCCTGCTGATCTCCATGAACTCATATTAAATTCTACAATACTATCCTTTTCGCATATTACCACATTTTCCATGGATATTCCAGGCAGATTAGGATTGGCTGTTTTTACATTCGTAAGCATAAACGGCTGAAACTTGCCATTATTAGCTACTCTAGCTTCTGGATCTGTTGTATTGAGTCGCATCCTACAAGACATGTATCGATCAAACCACCAATCTGTTGTAAACCCAATTAGGTCTACTGCTTTGGTTTTTTCTTTGTCTGTTAAATAGGATTGATTATTGATCCCTACTACCCCTTCTAAAGGAATGTACTGTTCGGTACTGATACCGATAATCATATCTTCGTATTTTAGATCTGTATTTTGATAATTGACAAATCGATATTGGTCTTGACTCTCTGTAATGGTTAAAACTCCTCTATCTATTAATTGCTGGCGTACTTCACTCAACTTGGTCGATGGATCGAAGTCAAATGAAACGGAAGTAATATCTCCTTTATAAAAATGATATGTATTCATTTTGCTTTTTTTATGGAAGCGTTTTCCCCTTTTTTGATTGCTGCTATCAACGAAGATTTTGTAACCAAAGACACTCTTTTTTTACTGCATAGCAATGCTACGAAACTCAAAAATTGTAAAATTCAGGAACAAAAGATCGCTGTATAGCAACTTGTAAAAGGGCAAACCACTTCATTGTTAAAACTGTATCCCTCTTCCTTCTTCGCTCTTAAAAAATGAGCTTTTTGATGCTCAAATAGTAGTGTATACACGCTATCTATTGTACAAAAGGAAGGGATGTGATTTGTATATTAATGCTAACAAACTAAGTCGTACTGTGTTTTATGTTATGGAATTACAGGGTACGCTAGTAAGGTTATAGCATTCTATTAGTATCCGTTATAGTCAATCGACTAAAAACTTATTAATTAATGATAAATGGCCCTAGATTACCGTTCTTTTTTCGGATTGCCATTTTAGTACCTTCTGCATTGATTACAATCCGTTCGCGCTGCCCTCCAATAGCTACTGTTCCTGCTGCTCCAATACTGGTCAATGGAAAATTAGCATTAATCGTAGTGGGTGATGTAGTTAACCAAACAGGATCATCATTTTTTCTTCCCTTTGTTTTTGCTACTTTTGTTCCATTAAAGGCTGTAAAAGAATAGGTATCATTAGGATAGTGTCCTCTTACAGACGTAAAGAAAGCTGCACTTACTCCCTCGCTACTAAATGGATAAGGGCCTACAAAATTCCGATTAAAAAAATTAGCCGTAGCAGTAAGTGTTTGTTGGGGGTAACTAACCTTTAGATTTGTAGGAATACCAGTATCTGGGCTACAATTGGCACAATTAAAGGCTTTTTTATTAAAATCCATTCGTACGGTAGTTAATCCTGATATATCGAATAATCGTATTTTATTATTCTCATTTCTATGGCGAGATAAGAAGGCTGCTCCTACGTTTGCTAATGGTGAAACACCGAGTGGACCATTAGGATCATTATGCGTATAAATCTTGTTATTGAGCACCTTCCCCCTCGCTACGTTATACAAAGCGTATTTAGTTCCTGCTCTGTTATATAATAGCAAAGTACTCCCCCTCATCTGTACAATAGCTCCGATTCCTCCTGTATTTCTATCTGTTCCAAAAAGGCCTACTAAATTACGGTATCCAGCAGGAATAGCTCCAATAGCTACACAATTTACCTTATCAAAATTAGCTGACAATCCTTTTCTGATAATTTTAGATGGATTAAAAAGACTTCGTACTGTGTAAGATATCGGTACGCCATTTCTGATATCAGTAGCTTCTGCAAGTGTCGTAACTATTTTTCGTAGATCTGTTTCCCCAGATAAGCTAAGTGTTCCACTAGCATCTCCTCCAAATGCATACACTTTAACACTAAGGTCTGATAATTCAGCTACTTTTTTGACATCTGATTCTACACTCCCCGAAAAAACAGCTCGATTCAAAGAAGCTTTCACAGCAGCTTCTATCTCTTGTCTAGTTTGTGTAGATTCAATCAGCATATAAAATACACGTCCATAATCTACACTAGAAATATAAGCTGGTGGATTGTTGATAGAAAAATGATCGCGTATATCTTGATCAGTTACCGTATCTGGAAAAATCTCTTGTCTTGAGTTAGGCTCTTGTATCTTCATGGTGTAATAACTCTGTTCTAACTTAACCAGTACTCTATTATACACCTTATCAGTGCTAAAGGCTAACGATGCATTGAGTCTTGCTCCAAATGCTTTGGCGCTCACCCCCAAACTAAATGCCAATTGGTCTTTTGATTCTATTTGACTGAATTCGAATGTAAAGTTAGAGGGTAGATTTTGCTCTTGTTTTCTATTAATAATTTTATTCATGGCCGCTGCTACTCTAGGTTGAGTGACTTCCGATAAAGGCTCGAATATTGAATTACCATTGCTATCCTCATTAAAACCACCTGTAATGCCCAGTATGCTGATAATACCTCCTGCTCTGGGCATACTTATGGTATTGGGTACTGTTAGTAGTGGGTTCATAACTGACACACCTGTAACCAACGCACCTGGAAATAATTTTTCGTTGATCAAATTATCCCCTAATGGTGGAAAATTTTCCACACTACGTTCGCTTGATATAGGCTCTATAGTACATCGAGATAAGGTGCCATCTTCATTGACCACATTTTGCACAATTACCTCTCCATTACTCTGCTCATTAGGCTGTATTGGTACTTCTCCAAAAAAACGATCGTCATGCCCTGGAAATAGTGGAATCAAAGAACGCCTTGCTTTGGACACATCATTATTTATTCCTTCGGTTTCTAAAGTTACTAATTCTTCTTTCTGACACGATGTAAACATCGTTAGACTAACAAGTATTGATATACTTATAACTACTATACTATTTGTTTTCATTGTATAAATTTTGAATGTTGATTGTATATAATCGTAGTTGTCTGCAGTCAATCTACGTATCATATGCCTCTATATTTTATATCAGACTGATCTGTTAACAAAACTAATAGACGACGATCATTCTACATAAAAAGCAGCGTATACAAAGGGTAGACAAGTATCGCTATAGTGTTAAAAAAAGGATGACAATAGGTGGACAACCAAAACTTAAACCCTTAAAAAACAACAGAATAAACTTATACATATTTTATAAAAAATAAAGCTTTCTATAATTGCTCTAGCGCTACCAAGTAGGAGAAAATTTCTTCTTTAGGGGATAATGTTAATTTTTTACGAAGACGGTAGCGCGCTTTTTTTACACTTTCTGGAGAAATGCCTAGAATACTCGCCATTTCTTTACTATTCAAATTTAATCGTATGAGGGAACAAATTTTTAAATCATTACTACTTAATTCGTGATGTTTTGATTTTAATAAGCTATAAAAACCTTGGTGTGCATCTTCAAAAAATCGATTAAAATCCTCCCAATCTCTATCAATACTCAGGTTTTTTCGGATGATTTTATGCAGATCAGCAATTAGTTTTTCTTTATCGACCTTTGTACTTCTTTTGATAGCACTAATGGTTTTATGTAATTGTTGTATCACTTCATTTTTTTGTATAAAATTCAGTGTATATGCAGTGAGTTCTTTGTTTTGAAAATCTACCTGCTGCTTAAGTTCAACTCTTTTTAACTCTGAATTTTCTAATTCTTTCTGGATAAGTGCGTGTTCAAACGCTAACAGCTCTTGGTTTTTAATCGCTAGTTGTTTACTCTTTTTAGCTCTTTGCCTAGCAATTGTATAAATAACATACCCTGCTATGATGATCAATAGCACTCCAATAGATAATAATAATTTAATTAAGTTGTCTTTCTTTTTTTTGGTTCTTAGGAGTACTAATTCTTGATCTTTGCGCGCCAGCTTATTGGATAGTTCTAAATACGCGATCTGTTTGGATTTGGCGGTATTAAAAAGAGAATCTTTAAGTACCGTATAGCTATCGTAGTAGGAAATAGCGGTTTTTAATTCATTCTGTTGTTGCTTCAGTTTTTTAAATGTTTCGTAGGCTGCTAATTCATACTTTTTGAGTTTGTTCTCTTTAGCAATTTGTAACCCTTTGCCTAGCTCTTCTTCTGCTGCAATTAATTTTTGGGAATGCAGTAATATTCTAGCATATATGATATGGTTATGCGTCAATCCATCCACATCATTTATTTGATGCCCTAATACCATTGATTTTTGAATATGATAATGCGCTTGCTCAATCTCTTGTTGCGCTAAGTATAAAATTCCTAATCGATTGTGTACTTCTGCTATTCCATAGGTAAAATCATTTTCGGTATGCATTTGCAGTGCATGGGTAAGATATTGAAGTGCTTTCTGGTAGTCTTTTTGCTCTATAAAAATAGTCCCCATTTTTGTATATGTTGTAGCAATTCTCCCCTTCAGTCCTAAAGCTGTAAATCTATTAATCGCTTGTTCATAGAATGCCAATGCTTTAGTAATGTCATCTAAATCTGCATAGATCATTCCTGTATTTAAAATCGTATTAGCGACTCCTCTATCGTCTTGCAACTGTTCGTAGAGTCTTCGAGATTCATGGAGATATTTTAACGCGCTATTTTGATGGCCTTGTGCCCAGTACGCAACTCCTATAATACGATGCGCCTTTGCCATACCACCAGTATATACCAATTGTGTAGCTAATTGCATTGCTTCGATTCCGTACCATATCGATTGATCCGCATCAACAATCCAATACTCATAGCCTATCGCATTCAATAGATCCACTCTTGTACGGTCGTGTGCCCTATGCTGTGTAAGCTGTAACTGTAAACTATCTATTTTGGAATTGGTAGCTCCCGAAATAGTATAACTACCTAAAAATATGCCGAGCTGTATCATATATACATACCTCGACAATGTACTAACACCTCTAAAACAACACAATAGACTTATCAAATTCATAAAAAAGGGTATAAATTGGATGGGAAACCACCGCCATAAACAAAAGACACTACACATAGCTAAAAGTACTATCATTTTTGAATTCCCATCACTCCTAGTTGTTAAATTATAATAAGATACTGGACTCATACAAATACCCCTGTTTCTGGGGGGTATCTGCACCCCGATAACAGCTATTTTTGGTATAGTTAAATAAACCTAGTGAATAGGAGCTCGCTTTATTATTTTTTACACATCATTAATCAAAAAAAACATTAAAATGTCAAAAACAACATCACTTATTTTTAGCGTGTTAGTATTGCTTTTTATTACTTCTTGTCAAAAACCAGAAGACAGCACTATCAATCAACAACAAAACGAATTAGTAACTGATGCCCTTAGTGTATCAGAGAATATCTCTAAGACCGCAAATCCAGAAAAATGGTTGAATCGTCCAGATGAAGACTCTTATTTCGTGAAAAATGGATCTAAGATCAAAGAGATCAGTAGAGTAAACGGACATATTTTTACGTTTACTATCCAGAGACGTGACAGTCAGTTCCTATACTGCAAGGATGCTTCTAGAGGTATGGAACTACGTTTACCGATCAATAAGAGTAATCGTTTTGCACAAGCTTCTTGGAGAAGCGGTGCCTACGGATCTTGGAATCTTTGGAGAGAGTTTAAATACATCACTTACATTCCAGAAAAGTGGTTAAATCAGCCCAATGAAGATTCTTATTTCGTAAAGGACAGTAATACTGTAATCAAAGAAGTTAGTCAAAAAAATGGAGTTACTTTTACATTTAATATTCAGAGACGTGACTATAACTTTTTGTATTGCATTGACTATTCTAGAGGATTGCAATTACGATTACCTATAAACCAACCCAATCGTTTCGCTAGTTCCTATTGGAGACAAGTTCCTAATACCAATAGCAATTGGAATCTTTGGAGAGAATTCAAATACATAAAAAAGTAATCAATTCATTTATTATGAAAGGGAGTACACTTGGCGAATTTCATTAAAAAATGACAATTTTGTAGTCAAACACAGAGATTCATTCTGTTCTATAGCCCATGCTATACAATTCAAAATTTGAATACAAAATATCATTTGTATCACGAATTAAACCAAGTAAAAACCACTTCATTATCTAATCACTTTTAACCAAAGCTATGCATCCTATTCTTGCCACAGTCTTATGCTATAAGGCTGTGGTTTTTTTATGAGATTCTATCTTACTTTTTTGCAGAATCCTACGAAATGTTACGATTTAATATACTTCATCTTTAGCGCATATTTAGTAATACCCGCTAGATTCCTTACATTTAGTTTAGCAATTAGGTTTTTGCGATATCCCTCAATGGTATATTTGCTCAAAAAAAGAGTATCTGCTATTTCCTGTGTCGTATATTCCTGTGCAATGAGTGAGATCACCTCTATTTCGCGCTCTGTAAGTTTTATTTTCTTCTGCTGTTTTTGTTGTTCAGATAGCTCTTGAATGCTCCTCTTAATATCCGCAGAAAAATACGATTCCCCTCCTATAATAGTTTCAATAGCCGTAAATAATTCATGCTTTGGTGCATTTTTAGATACATAGCCTCTTACGCCCAGATCCAAAGCGCTTTGTACCATCTCATGGTCTTGATTCATACTTATCACCAGTACCTTCGCCTCTTTATGCTCTTTTTTTAATAACTGGATAAAATCTAAACCATCCATACTAGGCATACTGATATCTGTAATGATCAAATCGATCTGCTGAGCAGCATTGATCGCTAAATATTTCATTACATGATGCGCATCTGTAGTAGCCAATGCTACTGTATACTCTTTTTCGGGCTGTATAATACTAAGTAGCCCATCCAAAAACATTTTGTGATCATCGACTATGATGATAGTGTGTGCCATGTCTATAAGTGATTTATAATACTGAACTCATCTTGACTTTTTCTTTTCCCTAAAAAATGACTGAAATTCACCTGTATTTCGTTACTTTTTTTATCCGTAGCGCTGCTATGAATTTTAAAAAGTGCCTTATCCAGTCAAATTTCCTCTCATTTTCGGTCAAAAACAAAAAGTCAAGATGAGTTCACTGTCTAAAAAATATATTTCTAACGTAAGGTAAATAAAATACCATACAATCGCTTCTCCAAACGAAGCCTTTTCCTTCTCTGTAACTATTAGATAAATACTATCCAATAGGAATTTCTATAAATACGAACGTTCCTCTATCGATAATCGAATCGATATTTGCCTTTCCTGCTAGCTGTACGATTCTAGTGTGTATATTACCTAATCCTAAACCTCTACGCTGTTGCTCGACATCGAATCCCTTGCCATTATCCTCATATAGCACAGTGATTGTTTGCTCCTGTAGTGCATTAATTTGCACATCTATTACCGAAGCTTCCGCATGTTTAATCGTATTAGTTACCAATTCTTGAAGCACCTTAAACAATTCTCCCTGTATGTGTTTTGATAATTCATCTACCGAATTTCTTGTAAAGGTGCTGAAAGTTGTTACAAGCTCACTACTATCAGAGATTGTATCTAGATAGCTCTCCACCGTAGCGCAAAACATCGTATGCTCAAAACGATTCGGCATCAAATCATGTGATAATGTCCTGACCATCGTACAGGTTTCATCGATCTGCGCATAAATTTGTTGATCTGATTCCGTCAATACATGGTACAGCTGTAGCTTAATCGCCGCCAAATTGCCACCAATACTATCATGTAATTCTCTCGCAATTCGTTGTCGCTCCGTATTTCTACTTGCTACAGAAGCCTCTATGACTTTTAATTGATGATCCTTAGCGATTGATGCTAATTTTTGGGCATTGACCTCGTGTAGTGTTTGATTCAATTGGTTTTGTGCCTTTAATTTCTGTCTGTACATTAATAAAAAACCTATCGTAGGAATCAGTACAATCCCTGCGGCATATGCGATCCATTCCTTAAGTGCCTTTTGGCGTTCTAATGCCGTTTGTTTTAATTGCTGTTCCTTCTTTAGCAACAGAATCTCTTGCTCTTTTTTAAACGTCTCATACTTCACTTCTAGCGTGTTGATCTCTTTACTGTTCTGTAATGTTGCCAACGAATCTTTGATCGTATTATGTGCTGCCAAAATCGTAAGTGCTTCTTGGTAATCCCCCTGTTGCTCCGCTATTTTTTGTAGCCGTTCATAGCTGTATAGCTGTTGCTCAAAAAAACCTTGTTCTTTGGCCATCTCCAGTGCTTCTTCATACATTTGTTTGGCAGCCTCATACGCCGTATCCGCCATGTATATCTCCCCAATATTCAAGTTACTATTCAATACGATGAGCTGATAACCATAGTGATTCGCTATGACTTTAGATTGTTCGAAATACGGCAATGCCGCAGCATCTTTGTGCATCTCTAAATACACACCCCCTATATTAAGTAATGTAATCGCAATGCTACGGTGATTCTCTTCATTCGTATACACTTCCAAGGCCTTTTTATGAGAGGCAATCGATTTTTCGTACTGCTTTAGATCATTATAGCATAGCGCTACAGAGCTATAATAATCTGGATATAAGGATGATGATTTTTGTAATTTCTCAAAGACCGTTAAAGCACGCTGTGGATCGCCTAATAGTCGATAACTAACCGCCAGGTTATAATAATGGAAATGGTGCATCATCGTATCTCGCGCCTTTAGCGAAGCCTCCATCCCTTTTATAGACCATTTCTTACTCTCTTTGATCAGGTTTCTATTTCTCGCAGTCTGCGAAAGCAATTTATAAAATTTAGAAAGTTGCCCGTACCCTATCGTATCCTGTGGATCGCCTAATATATCAATTCCCTTATGCACATAATATAATGTAGAATCTATTTGATAGCGATAATAGTGATAGAGCCCCATAATCTTATAAGCCTCAATTCTGTGTCTATCAATAGTAGTATTCCACGATAGTGCTCGTGCCATTTGATATGCTTTTTCTCTCTCCTGTTCGATAAAAATCAGACTATCTGCTTCGGCTAGCATAAGCGTTTCTTCCGTTGCACTATCAGGATAATCTGGTGTTTCCTGTGTATATCCGTAGAATGGTAATAACAAGCTACCAACAATAAGTAGTCGAAGTAATACAATAGCTAGCATATATTCTCTATAAGTAGTCCTTTCCTTATATATCAAAAATAAGTTATTTTACACCGCATCCTAGCAGTAAATCTGTACGATAAATCTTACTTTTTGGTACTGCCATCTGTTTCTTAGGTACTATTAGAGCGTTACCACAAGGGTCGGGCTTTCCGCTCCAATTCCTCGCCCTCCTAAGGTCGGGCTGTGGGATTTCCACTGCAATCCCTAACGCAAAATCAACAATACTGGTTAGAAGTACCAAGTAAGTATTGCTACAAAAACAATGAACATATAACTCGCTTCCGGCACACTAATTTTTTAGCATACTTCGATACTGCCTTCCATACCCAAAAAATGGCACTGTGGAAAACCACAAGGATTTTTTAGTACGCTGTCATACATTTGAATCCAATCAATAAAGAAGTTAAGATCTCTTCAATAACAATACATACAACTTATGGAATATAAAGTACTACCCTTCGTAGCATCTATCGACAAAAACGGCACCTCAGAAAATGTAGCCAATCAATTAGAAAACCTGATCAATACGCAAGCCCATCAAGGCTGGCAGTACCTACGAGTAGAAAGTGTAACCACCTTTGTACAACCAGAGAAGGGCTGTTTTGGCATAGGCGCTCAACCGGGCTTTACCACAGCTAGACAACTGGTCGTATTCAGTAAATCATAACTCGCTATGAAATGGATACTCATTCTGGGGATAAAACTATATTGGTGGAGCATTCCTGCCCACAAAAGAAGACAATGCATTTTTAAAAAGTCCTGTTCCCAACACGTCTATCAAACCTGCAAGACCAAAGGATGGATTACAGGCCTACACGCTTTTTACTACCGATACCAAAATTGTAGAGCAGGTTTTCAAGTTTTTAAAAACCCACTTACGGGATCTACACAGATGCTATTACCCAACAAAACCATTATCGACGAACATGAAATCGCCGACAGGTTTCTAAAATAACCAACACACTACCTAATGAAAAAAATGAATCTGTATCACTATCCAAAATACCTATCAACCTTCTTACTGTTTTTAGCACTCTGTTCCTGCTCTACAAACGAGGAAGAAGGCGTATCTGAAGAAATGGCAACACAAACTAGCTGTAGAGACACCAACTGTGCCAATTACACATCTCAAACCGAAGCACAAGCTGCCTATGATGCAGATCCCGAATGCAGAAATGACTTAGACCGAGATGGTGATGGCATAGCATGCGAAGAACCTGGAAATAGTATAAAAACATGTGCTTCTACTTCTAATTGCGGCTGCTCTAACAAACGAAAAGTAGCATGCCAGCAAGACGCTTGTTGCCAATGGGTGGTAGGCACAGGATGTAAATGCAAATAACACCGCTACAATAAAATAAGTAGTACTAGTATCTTTCATAAAAACAAAACCATGAATTATAAGCGTATCAAACCTAATACATATCATTAAACTATGGAATTACAAACCGCTCTTAAAACACTGGCCGATAAGATCGAACAGCTAAAAAACCAAATCGAAACCGAAGAATCTACCAAGCATGCCTTTATCCTGCCATTCATTAACCTATTAGGATATGATAGCTTTAACCCTACCGAAGTCGTACCAGAATACACGGCTGATATAGGACTAAAAAAAGGAGAAAAAGTAGATTATGCTATTTTTCTAAACGAACAACCTATACTGATCATAGAATGTAAACACTGGAAAGAAGACCTAAAGGCACATTGCTCTCAATTGGCTCGTTATTTCCATGTAACGCAAACCCGATTTGCGGTACTGACCAACGGTATCGAATATCAGTTTTTTACAGATCTAGAAGAAGCAAATAAAATGGATGACAAACCTTTCTTAGAATGTACGCTTACCCAACTCAAAGAAAACAACATCCAAGAATTGGCTAAATTCCATAAGTCTCGATTCGATGTAGATCAAATCGTAGATAATGCCAGTCATCTTAAGTACCTAAAAGAGATCAAAAAAATCATTCAGGAACAATTACAGCAGCCTGCTCCTGATTTTGTAAAGTTTTTTGCAACACGGGTACACTCAGGCAAACGCATCACAGAACGCATTGTAGAAGAATTCTCTGAATTGGTACAAAAAGCCTTTGCACAAACCCTTAGTGAGCGGGTACATGATCGGCTTAATGCTGCACTAAACAAAGAAGCAGAACAACAACAAGAAGAAGAGAGCATCGAGGAAGAAAAACCTAAAATCATTACCACCGAAGAGGAATTAGAGGGATTCCGAATTGTAGTGGCTATTCTAAGAAGAAAAATCCCCACAACTAGAATCACATATCGCGATACACAATCCTATTTTGGGATCCTATTGGATAATAATAATCGCAAACCTATATGCCGCTTGCACTTAGATGGAACGAAGAAATACATCAGTCTGTTTGATGCACAAAAAAACGTTTCTAAACAACTGCTCCATACTATTGATGCTATTTATAACTTTGAAAACATACTTTTACAAACCATTGATTATTATGAAACAACAACCGTTACCAGCTAGACGCTATTACACGCTACTCTTTAAAAACAGTGTCCTACTTTGCCTATTATGTAGCTTTTTTAGTGGGTACTCGCAGCACCATGAAGCACAGCAATACCTCCGAGAAGAATTGGTACGACAGCGAGATGAGCATATAGAAAAAGTAAAAGAATTACAACAGCGCATTGATGCTATCGATCAGCAATTACACAATACGCATACACAAGTACACTACCTCAGCAAAACGACATCAGATCGTACCAAAAAAACGACAAATGCAGCCTATCACCATGCAAACAAGTCTCCAAAAAAATACACATCAGCTCGAAGTAAAACCTATCGTCGGGGACCTCGTGGCGGCTGCTATTATATCAATCGTAATGGCAATAAAACCTATGTAGCTCGTAGTAAATGCAATTAATCTATACATACCAACTTCTATGAAACAATCATTACTTCTACTCCTACTAGTATGCAGTTACAGTTACGCTGCTGCCCAACAAAAAGCTTCGAAACCAGTACATAAAAAACCACTGAAAGAAAAGGTATATATCTGCAACAGCCTACACAGCAAAGCATATCATATAAAAAAAGATTGCAAGGGCTTACATCGATGCAAAGATACCATTGTACAAGTCACCTTGCACAAAGCGCGTAATTATGGCAGAGGGCGCTGTAAATTAGAAAATTGATCATTTCGGTACTTACTTTTGGTGAAAAGAATGACTAAAATTCTCATGGCTTACTATAAGCTATGGGAATTTTTTGTTTGGCTGTCATACACATTTAGCGCTGCAACCTACATTACGCTATGCTTTTTTAACAAATTAGGATTGTTAAAATCTGCCTATTAGGTAGTGATATATACACCAAAGCACTGATTTTAACAATCCTAACCACCTATTTAAACCTCATAAATTCAGACACTTACACAAAGTATCCTGTGAATCCAAGTGAAAATAGTAAAACTGTAAGCAATTCACAACTAATGTGCCCTTGATAAATAATAAACATTTCCTGTGAATCCAAGTGAAAATAGTAAAACTGTAAGCAATTCACAACTTGTTTACAGTTCGGTTAAAGGATTGAAGTCCTGTGAATCCAAGTGAAAATAGTAAAACTGTAAGCAATTCACAACCGCATGGCTATATAACATTAGTCATAATTACCTGTGAATCCAAGTGAAAATAGTAAAACTGTAAGCAATTCACAACAGCAGCCTTTAACATAGCTACGTTTTCTTCCCTGTGAATCCAAGTGAAAATAGTAAAACTGTAAGCAATTCACAACGATATTTCTTTAACTCCATATTGGGTTAGTCCTGTGAATCCAAGTGAAAATAGTAAAACTGTAAGCAATTCACAACATCCGCATCAAAACTCCTCCAACCTTGTGACCTGTGAATCCAAGTGAAAATAGTAAAACTGTAAGCAATTCACAACATGCAAATCACCATACACCTGCTCATTAATCCTGTGAATCCAAGTGAAAATAGTAAAACTGTAAGCAATTCACAACCAATTAATCCTAGATCAAGCAAATAGCTTGCCTGTGAATCCAAGTGAAAATAGTAAAACTGTAAGCAATTCACAACATAGTTTATCAGAACCGATAAACACAATCACCTGTGAATCATGGTCAACATAGTTAAAACTGAAATCGAGTCCAAACGAGATTCAGTGATACCCCTAACAATAAACAAAAAGAACTAAAGCAATTCACAACTCATATAGGCGACAATACTTTTTGTTCAAACCTGTGAATCATGGTTAAAATAACAAAATCTGGCAATAAAAAGGGAATAATTCTCTTTATTAAGAATAACAATAAAAGGGAATTTTTAAAATAAAAAAATTACAGAGTGTATTATATTTATTATCTTGTATCTCAAAACAAAATAACTTATGAGAAAAAATGAGACCTTTAACCAACTAAACTGTAGCAATCCTAAAATATTTTTGGTTCATGGACAAGATGATGAAGCCACAATCAAAGTAGCACGACTGTTAGAAAAACTCAGTTTACAACCTATTTTATTAAAAGAAAACGTCAGTTCAAATTTAACTATAATAGAAAAAATCGAAGAGTACTCTAACGTAGGCTTTGGAGTTGTTTTATATACTCCTTGTGACATAGGAGGCAAACAAAAAGAACAATTAGAACTCAAAGCAAGACCAAGACAGAATGTAATTTTTGAACATGGTTATCTCATAGGAAAAATAGGAAGAAAAAAAGTTTCTTTATTAAAAAAAGGAGAAGTAGAAATCCCTAATGATGTTTCAGGTCTAATCTATACTAAAATGGATCTTGCTGGTGCTTGGAAATACCAACTAGCTAAAGAAATTAAACAAGCTGGATATGATATAGATTTGAATAAAATCTAAACATATCCAGCTCTTATATACCATATTTTATATTATATTGTCAGAATTAGAATATCTTATTTTTAAAAGGTTGTACTAAAAAAAGAGGGTAATACAATATAAATTAGCAGTTCTAATTCTTGTTGATTTACACTCTGGTTGTGAATTGCTTTCAGTTCTTTAATTCACAAAATGGTGCAACCTTTTTTCTTCCCAAAAAAAGAAAGCGACCCGCTAAGGCCGCTTTAAATGTTTACACAACGGAATAATCCTTATTGTGAATTGCTTTCAGTTTGTACAAATGTAGGGAAAAAATTCTTTTAAAGGATTGTGGATTTCCACAACCGTAGTTAAAATTTAATATCTATTTTAGGGAAAAATCAACATACACTAAAAATAAGAATGTATACATCCACCAAGTGAGTTATGTTTTATAACTGTAGTAAAGGTTGACCTATCGTTATATAGCAACAAAGACAAAATCCAAAATTGTAAAAACATACTTCACTACAATGTATCATCACTAAAATACCAAAAAACACATGGCACGAATATTAGGACTTGATCTAGGAACTACCTCTATTGGATGGGCATATATCATCGATGATAATATTATCAAAACAGGAGTTCGAGTAAATCCTTTATCGACCGATGAAGAAAATAGTTTTAAAAAAGGACAAAGTATCACTATAAACTCAGACCGCACGCTCAAAAGAGGGATGCGCCGTAACCTACACCGTTATAAACTGAGAAGAACAGCAGTACTAGACATTTTTAAAAAACTTGGCTTCATCAATAGCACCACTTCCTTTACAGAAACAGGAGAAGGAAGTACGCATAGCACCTATGCACTAAGAGCCAAAGCCCCTACCGAAAAATTAGGTAAGGAAGAATTGGTTCGTGTATTTTTGATGATCAATAAAAAAAGAGGGTATAAAAGTAGTCGAAAAGCCAATAATCAAGAAGAAGGAAAACTGATAGATGGAATGGCAATTGCCAAAAAAATGCACCAAGAGCAGATCACCGCAGGGCAATTTTGTCTCACCTTATTAGAAAATGACAACACCTACCTTCCTGATTTTTATCGTTCTGACTTACAGAACGAATTTGATCAGATTTGGAAATTCCAAAGTACTTTCTATCCTGATGCATTGACGGTGCAACACCGATCAGAGATCGAAACCTTAAACAAAACTGCCACTGGACAATATTTTGAAAAAACAATCGGTACAGAAAGAGCCGAAAACAAAGGAAAACGAGATGTAAAAAGACTACAAACTTATCAATGGCGTTCTGATGCAGTAGCAAAACAACTTAGCTTGCCAGAAGTAGCCTATATCCTCACTGAAATCAAAGGAGAAATTCTGAATGCTAGCGGATATCTAGGTGGTATCAGTGACCGAAGCAAAGAATTGTATTTTAACCAAGAAACTGTAGGTCAAAACCTATATAGACAACTACAGAGAAATCCACATATTTCTTTAAAAAACCAAGTATTCTATAGGCAAGACTATATGGATGAATTTGATGCGATCTGGAAAGAACAGTCTAAACACTACCCCGAATTCACCGAAGCAGTACGAGAAGAGCTGAGGAATATTACCATTTTTTACCAACGCCCCCTAAAATCTCAAAAAGGATTAATTAATATCTGTGAACTAGAAGGTAGGGAACGAGAAATACTGATCGACGGACGCAAAAAAAAGAAACTGACAGGTCCAAGGGTAGCACCAAAATCATCACCTATTTTTCAAGAAGCTAAAATTTGGCAAAATATCAACATACTACTCCTCAAAAATGAAGAAACCAAAGAAGAGGTATCTCTCGATGAGGAACTAAAAGAACTTCTATTCCAAGAGTTGAATTGGAGAGACGGTTTTTCTAAAACACAACTCCTTACCTTCCTAAAAAAGCACGCTGACATAGTAGGCAAAGGCTGGACTACTAATATCGAAAAATTAGAAGGCAATCGCACCTGGGGTACACTACTGAAAGCGTATGACGAAATCTTGCAAACAGAAGGCTATCAACCGATTGATTTCAAAAACAACAGCGCTCAACTACTTGCCGAACTAAAAAGTAATTTTACAGAAATAGGTATCGACCCTAACATCTTAGAAATCGATTATAGCCTGACGGCAAATGATTTCTGCCAGCAACCAGCATACCACCTTTGGCATTTACTATATTCCTATGAAGATGACAACTCCCCTACGGGACTAGAAGGATTGCAACAAAAATTGCAACAACACTTTGGTTTTAAACCTGTGCATATGCCATTTTTAACAGCCATCACCTTCCAAGCTAATTATGGAAATCTAAGTGTAAAAGCATTACGAAAGCTAATGCCCTTTCTACAAGAAGGAAAAAACTATAGCGATGCCTGTGCCGAAGCACGATACAATCATTCTCATTCTATAACCACAGAAGAAAACAAAAAAAGAGAATTATTACCAAAACTAGAAATCCTACAAAAGAATTCACTGCGAAACCCTGTGGTAGAGAAGATACTCAATCAAATGATCAATGTTGTCAATACAATTATAGATGACCCTGAATTAGGAAAACCAGATGAAATCCGTGTAGAAATGGCACGAGAACTCAAAAAAACAGCCAAGCAACGTACTGAGATGACAAGCGCTATTGCGCGTGCTACAGATACACACAAAAAATATAGAGAGATTCTAAAAAAAGATTTTGGGCTTAGCTATGTAAATCGAAAAGACCTGATCAAATACAAATTATACCTAGAACTAAAAGCTACGGGGTTTAGAACACTCTACTCTGGGACATATATCAAACCCGAAGAATTATTTACCAAAAAATTTGATGTAGAACATATCATTCCACAAGCAGTACGGTTTGATGATTCATTTTCTAATAAGACGCTAGAACTACGAGACGTTAATCTAAAAAAAGGAAATGTAACCGCTTTAGATTTTTGTATCCAAGAAGGCTATGAAAAAGGCTTTAGAACACGAATAGAAGAATGCTATAATAAAGGAAAAGGAGACCTAAAATTCGGAAAACGTGCTAAATTATTAATGTCTGCTTCAGATATTACAGATGATTTTCTAAACCGTGATTTAGGCAACACCGCTTACATTGCCCGAAAAGCTACAGAATTGCTATATAAAATCACCCGAGATGTAACGACCACAACAGGGAGTATTACAGAAAAACTACGATCAGAGTGGGGTTTGATTAATGTACTACAAGAACTGAACTGGGATACATATGATGTATTGGGGCTAACCTTTTATGAACACAATAGGGAAGGAAAAGCACTCCCCAGAATCAAAGGTTGGAACAAACGAAATGACCATCGACACCACGCCATGGATGCTATTACCGTAGCATTTACCACCGAAGATCACGTTCAATATTTCAATAATAAAAATGCAAAAAGCCGTAAGGATGGTAGCTTTTATGGATTAGAACAAAAAATTACATATAAGGATGCAAAAGGGCGAAAGAGAATTAAAAAACCAACTCCAGATATCCGAGAGCAAACAAAAGAACAACTAGCAAAACTATTGGTATCGCACAAAGCAAAAAACAAAGTAGTAACCCTCAATAAAAACAAGATTAAACAACAAGGGAAAGGCAACTACAGTACAAAAGTTGAGCTAACTCCTAGAGGACAATTACACAAAGAAACAGTGTATGGCAAATCAAAAATAATAGAAACAAAAGAAGAAAAAATAAATGCTTCTTTTACTGCCGATAAAATAGCAACTGTAGCTAAGAAAACATATCGAACAGCGCTATTAGATCGATTAGCAGCCTTTGACAATGATCCTAAAAAGGCATTTACAGGAAAAAACAGTCTGTCTAAAAACCCTATTACTACCGAAAATGGTCAGAAATTGCCCGAAAAAATACCCACACAAAAACAGGGGTATCAATTTACGATACGAAAAGACATTACACCCGATCTAAAAATCGACAAGGTAGTAGACCAAGGAGTCAAAGAGGTTTTACAAAGACGATTACAAGCATATAATAACAAGCCTAAAGAAGCCTTCGTAAATCTAGACAAAAATCCCATTTGGCTCAATGAAGAAAAAGGGATATGTATCAAGAGAGTAACCATTACAGGGGTCAGTAATGCGATACCACTACATAGAGCCAAAGACCATTTCGGAAAAGAAATCTTGGATGCAGAAGGTACACCTATTCCCGCAGATTATGTAAGCTCTGGTAATAATCATCACATCGCTATTTATCAGCATGAAGATGGAACACTCGATGATGAAGCAGTTTCTTTTTATGAAGCTGTGATTCGCAAAAACTTACAACAACCCATTGTACACCCTACCAATGAAAAAGGATGGCCTCTACTATTTACAATGAAGCAAAATGAAATGTTTGTTTTTCCATCAGAAGAATTTAACCCTAAAGATTACGATCTTTTAAACCCCAAAAACAAAACCCTAATTACCTCTAATCTTTTTAGAGTTCAGAAACTATCCAAGGTTTCTTATGGCAACTCGTCTGTTAGAGATTATGTATTTAGACACCACCTCGAAACCCAACTCAACAATGAAAAAAGTCTAAAAGGCATCACCTATCAAAGTCTTAAAAGCTTAGGACACTTAAAAGATATCGTAAAAGTTAGATTAAATCACTTAGGAGATATAGTACAAATCGGAGAATACTAATACGATGATCAAACGCACTTTATTTTTTGGAAACCCTGCTTACCTGCGCACCAAAAACCAGCAGTTGGTCGTCAGTTATCCTGATCAAGCACTCCCCGATCGTACAGTACCTATCGAGGATTTGGGCTATGTAGTACTAGAGCACCCTCAGATCACACTGACCAATAGCTTGGTCATGAAACTGATCCAAAATAAGGTAGCGGTGATCACCTGTGATCAACAGCACCTACCCTGTTCATTACTACAACCTCTGGTAGGACATAGCGAACAAACGGAACGATATCGGTATCAACTAAATGCTAGTGCTGCTTTAAAAAACCAACTCTGGCTGCAAACGGTCAGTGCTAAAATCGATAACCAAGCAGCTCATTTACTCCAACGGGGTAAAAACGCCCTACGCCTTAAACGCTATGTCACATCCTTAAAAAGTGGCAGCTGGAATAATGAAGAAGCTCTCGCAGCGGCCTATTATTTTCAACGGCTCTTCGATATTGAAGGTTTTAGTCGTAATCAAAAAGGAGTCGCCCCTAACAACTTATTAAATTACGGCTATGCGATCTTAAGAGCCATTACCGCTAGGGCATTGGTAAGTAGTGGTCTATTGCCTAGTGTGGGTATTTTTCATCATAATAAATACAATGCTTTCTGTCTAGCCGATGATATTATGGAACCGTATCGTCCATTTATAGATCAGATGGTCTACGATATCGTAGCGACCACTACTAATTTTCAGGAATTGACCACCCCTATAAAAACCGAATTATTAAAAATCCCTGTAATGGATGTGATGATAGATGGCAAAATAAGTCCTTTGATGAATGCGATGAGTCGCACCACTACGAGTCTGTTTGAATGTTTTGAAGGCAGCCGACGCAAAATACTATATCCTTATTTCCAATAGCGATTACTAGCTGTAAAATGAACCGTTTCGAACGACTGAACCAATATCGATCTATGTGGGTACTTGTACTTTTTGACCTTCCTACCGAAACGCGCACAGAGCGCAAAGTCGCTGCTCGTTTCCGAAAAAAATTATTAGATGATGGTTTTACTATGTTTCAGTTTAGCATCTACTTGCGCTTCTGCCCGAGTCGCGAAAATTTTTTGGGTATACCAACCTGAATCCAGGAAAAGGAAAAACTCCTAATATTGTTATCAATGATGATGGACAATTGCTAAAACATGCTTTTTACTGGAAGCTCAACAAAAATATGACCTATGGAGAAATATCGAATAGGCTAAGAAGAAAGGGATTAAAGATACAAGCCAAAAAGCTTAGTGACTATTTTAGAAATCCTTTTTACTGCGGAGTGATTGTACACAATCTGCTGGATGAACCTGTTTTGGGAAAACATGAACCGCTCGTTTCTAGAAGAGATTTTGCCAAGATTAATGACATGCTTTATCAAAACGGAAAAACATATAGCAAAGAGGACGAAAACCTACCGCTCAAACAGTTTATAACTGCTGCTTCTTGCGGCACAAAGTATACTGGGTATTTAGTAAAAAGGAAAGGACTATATTACTACAAGAATAACCGTGTAGGAAGCAAAGAAAATAGAAGTGCTAAAGTAATGCATCAAAAGTTTGAAGATGTGCT
>CANMMM010000035.1 GCA_947498935.1 uncultured Aquimarina sp.
AACAGAAATAACAGAAGCAGTAGAATCTTGTGAAAATGCAGTAATACCTTTATCATGTACTCTATATTGGTTTTCAACATCTCCATTTTTAGTCCAATCTTCTTGTTCTATAAAATTTGTATAAAAATCTACTATGTTTTTTCTTGACCTGTAGTTTATTGATAGAGCTATTTTAGTTGTATCTACTTCTAAAAACTGAGAAACTCTAGCAGGAAACTCAACAAAATTTTCAACAGTACTACCTCTAAACCTATAAAGTGCTTGGTCATCATCACCAACCACACAAATATTCTTATTCCCTGCTAATGCAAAATATAGTTGTTCTTGTATGCTATTAGTGTCTTGATATTCATCAACAATTATGTAGTTGAAGATTTTCTTAGCATTTTCATACTCTTCAATTACCTCTAAAGCTTTATTTTGAATTAGAGACAAATCACACCTGTCATACATTTCATCTTCAATCAGAATATTTCTATATTCTTCATACATCTTTAAAATAGCATACAACCCATCTTTTTTGTTTGTTTTATCTAGTGCTTCTAGAATGTTTAGTCTTTCTTCAGAAAATCTATTAAAAAGAGAAATACATTGTGTTAGAGCTTTATGCTTATTAGGAAAACTTGGAGTCTTTTTTTGAAAAAAAGCATTAACATCAATAGTTTCTAATCCAGCAACTTGTAAAAGTCGATTCCAAATAGAATTTCTTTTGATGTAAAAATATTGTTCTAATTGGTCGATAGTTTTTACCGCTTTACTTCTTCTCCTGTTCTTATAAAACCTTCTATCTCCAATTAATCTATTACAAGCAGAATGAACAGTTCCAATATACATACTTGCTAAATCATATTGTTTTCCAGTATGATTACTAGCAAGTCCTAAAAGAGATTGCAATCCTTCTTTTAATTGGTGCGCAGCCTTTTCTGTAAATGTAGTTAAGAGTATTTCATCTGGTTTAATATTATGAAAAACAATAAGATTTAATGTTCTCCATAAGAGCACTCTTGTTTTTCCTGAACCTGGACCAGCAGTAAGGTATAATGCACCATCAATATGCTTGATGGCTTTTTCTTGCGAAGTGTTTGGTTTAAATCCAACTTCTTGCCATAAAGTCTCAATACTAAAATTACTACTCATTATTCTCCTCCTTTTCCTTTTTAATTCTTTTAAGAGCTTCAATATTACAATTTTTCTTTCTCTTATTTTAACGATCTTTTTTTGGGCGTTACCACAGGGGTCGGGCTATCCGTTCCAATTCCTCGCCCCTCCTAAAGGTCGGGGCTGTGGGATTTCCACTGCTATCCCTAACGCAAATAGAATAGATAGCAATACCTTGTCTTTGTCTTTCAGAAAACAAATCTTTATATCTATAAATACTATCTGATTACGCACAAAAATAATTTATCAGTATTCAGTATTTTTTAAATGTACGGTTATACCTTTTTATTATTACGGTATAAATATCAAATTAAACCACTGTAATCTAGGTAGTTAACATCTTTTTAGCATTATATCTTCATTACAAATTTAATTACCTGACGTTTTTCACTGATTTCTGGTTCATATTTCCCCTCAAAAAACACTCTTTTTGACTAAAAAATCCGCAAAAATACATTCAAAAAACAAAAAAAACACTACTCTTTTTTCTGAAAAATAGCAGTAGTTTTGACTTGTAAATCAAGGAATTAAAAACTAAAATACTATTTTTAATATTGTAATAATCACTAAAATATCACATTTATGAAATCAAATTTATCCATCTTAAGAGTTCTTTTTATATTTTTATTGGCGACAATTTTTATTGCTTGTGAATTAGAAAAAGAAGAAGAAATAAATGAAATTGAACATCAAACATTGGGCGTCGATAAAGATATTTCAAGACCAGGCACTCAAGGTGACAAATAAACTACTTTTGGATGATAAGATACCTTTTAAAGTTAGAATTATTGGTACAGTTTTCATCATACTTTCAGGAGTACTATTATATCTTGACAAACTACTAGCTATATTGAATATAGAAAGTAATTACACGTTTGGTTATTCTACTTTTAGTAATTTTATTTGGGCGTTTATGCAAAGCATTGCGCCTATTTTTATGATGTTAGGGGTCTATTTCAAACCTTATAAAGCTGCTTTTCTAGTTGCAGTTTACTCCTATGGATTACAATTAGTTTGGGTTTTTAGTAATGAGCATTCAGATGATTTTTTAGGTTATGTCTATGCATTTGGTTTGTGTTTAATATTCATTCTTTTAGTTTTCATCATAAAAACTTTAGTTTCTCGCTTCGATAAGCAAAAGAGTAAAAATGAAGAATTTATAATAGAAGCTAAAGGTGTCTTAGAGATTATGAAATCCAAAATATTAGAAAATAAAATAGAAGGCTATGACAAAGGATTTTAACGTTGATTTATCAAACTTAAAAAAAGAGTTATTAAGTGATCAAATTTCATTGTTTGATGCCGTTGATCAATTTATAAACCTATTGAATGATTTTCAAAATGAGGGTGATGAAATCTTATTGTTTGATAGTAGTGATTTTTCAAAGATAAATAAGGAGTTGCTAGCCACTAACAATAAAACAAAAGAAAGAATAAAAAATCTAAATAGAATTATAGTATTACAAGAGTTAGGAATAAAATTTGATAATGAAGAAATCGATATATTATTATCTAAATAATTTACTTACTTTTTGTTTCTCAATATGATATGTTTTTCTAACAATTCGGCTTTTGCTTCATTTTTGTAAAGTTCAATTAATAATTTTATAGAGGGAATTTCTAAATATTGTTCCTTATTCTTCAAACAGAACTCAACCATTTCCTCCATAGATAATAAGTTCTTATCTGAAACATCCATCTTTATAGAACTATCACCGCTTTCATACGTATCATTTTTACTTACCTGCCTATTTAAAAAATCTTCTGTAGTTTTCGGAACTTTTTGATTTCCATACTCCCAACTTTGTATTGTTCTAGAAGATACACCGACTAAATCAGCTAATTGAGATTGTGTTAAACCTAATTCTTTTCTAATTGCTTTTAATTCTTCTTTTCTCATCTAATATCAAAAAAAGACGAAACAAATTCGTAAAAAACACATATATTTCGTTTTGTTACGAGTTTATTTCGTATATTTATCAGGTATTTTAGATAAATATACAAGATTACATATAAACAATTCTAATTTAATTTGATAAAATCATTAGTAATAATAGGTAGTCATAATTTAAAAATGGATTAGATCATTCTGTTTAAAATTGATGAAGAAAACAAGTATAAAATCACAAAAAAGAGGAAAAGTAGAGAACTTTTTAAGAGATAATGACCCCATACTAAATGTACGTGGACTAGAAAAAAAGATAGGATTACCTAAAGGAGCAATTCAAAAATTTTTGAGATATGATAATAGAAAATTAGATGATGAAAAGATTGATGCTTTAGACAAATTCATAAAGAATATTATAGAGAATTATGAAAGTGAATAAGAAAAACGTTGAAGATTAACAATATACCCATAGTAAATCTAGCCTCTATAAAAAGGATATTTAACGATTTTCAAAAAACAACATCCAATGAAACACTCTAAAACCCCCACCAACCGTCGCGAGTATTTACTCGCCATCCTTACAGAATTACAATTCGATATTCCTAGTTTTCTAAAACAACTAGAACTGGGCAGTAGCTATGAGACATTGGTTGATCAATGGGTTCGTACCTACTATGAGGAAGAATTTCCTGTAGAACAGGCAGTCGTAGACCTCTATGCACGGCGACTCCAATGGCTAGAACTCTGCACTACCCATTACCCCACTGTAGCCGATAAGCTAGAAGCGTATCAAAAACGCATTCTACTACGACTACGTTACCACCCGCTTTATTTCCAAGCCTCCGAAGCTGTGTGTAAAACCGCTCAGCAGCAAGTCCGTGCCTTGGTCAAGACACAACTCTATACCCCACAGCAGGTAGAGCAGAAAGTGATACAGTGGCTACGTAGCGTACACAATGATACGAATGATAATACCCCATCAGCCCCTCCAGATGTTCCTCCCGTAACTTTCAGCACCATTGCCCGAGCCATGGCGCGACAGTTTCGGTTATTAGCCAATTGTATAGCATAATACCAGTTATTGTTTGGATTTGCTGAAAAGAAAATGAAGATTTTTTTTGTTTCAATAAAGAAGAAAAATCAAGCATAGCAGAGCTACGGTTTATTTTTATTCTGAAATTGAGGCGAAAAAAGAACATTTTATTACAGTGAATTCAAATGATAAATGGTATACAAACTAGCTAGTAGAAGTGCGTACTTCTATAGATTGCTTGTCTCCCTTATAGTTACTACTAGGCATTGATCATTGCTCACTGTTTATTCCCATATACAGTTCATCCTGATGTAATGATCATACTTAGGGGTACTCTAGTAGTAAGTAGTAACTACTGGGAGCAAGCTTTCTTTTGCTTAAAAGGAACTATTATAAGTACTTTTTACTAATTATTATTCAGAAACATTACACCATCATGCACACACATCAAGATAGAATCATCAAACAACTCATCGCTCATTTTGATGGATTGTCTAAACTAGAGGTTTGCGATCTATTATCCGTTCTAGAAACGCTACTACTTCACCATCCATCGCCTATAGCAGCCAATAAATTGCTCCAAGACTATGAGCAGCACATTGTACAGAAGCGGTCTATACAAAAGACAGGCAAAGGGACGTATTACCTATACGATCGCTGCCTGTATCTAAAAATTTATAAATACCACAGCGCTAGAATCCCCAATATATTCTATAGAAATACCCTCTGCTTTAGCCTGCCGAACACAAAACAATGTTACCGCCTCACCAAACAGAACCTTCGTAAACACCTCACACATCCCGCTATCCAATCAGCACTCACAGCCTTTTTAGCCAAGCACAAACCCACCGCTCGCAATCCCATTACCAAAAGGCTGCTGCTCATGGAAGTATTAGACACCATTGATCCTGAATAAAGAGTGAAAACTTTTAGTAGTTATCGTGTATACATCGATATAAATACCATTTATATCGAAAAAATAAATTTACTTCAAAAAAATAAGACAAATAGGGGTAACAATTTGTCTTATTATGACACATATATAAAAGGTCCAAAGTTATTTTAGTGATAACCCTAGGTTTATTATAATATTTTGAGGCTCTTTGATTACTGAGTAACGATTCATAATTCTAAAAATTGGTACAAAAGATTTTTAGATGAATATAAAAATTAAAACACATTATAAAACACCTTTTATAAATTGAGAGTATAACCGTTGATTATCAAAAATTTAGAGTTAACCTCCATGAAGTTAAAAATAAAAGTAGAATACGTGCAAACTTTAACCTTTAGGTATGATTTAAACTGATTGAAAACAATAAAGCTATGTTTAATAACTAGGGAAGAGGTGTTTATATTAATTTTTTCGATTTCAATCTGTTAAAAAATGAATTGACAAAAATCAAAATATTTTATAGAATAATACATGTTATAATATGCAAGATAAAACAAACTCATTTTTAAAGTGATGAGAGTCTAATCAGATTCAAATAAACTAATAAATTAATTCCTAATCTCATGAAAAGATTGATCTCTTAATATAGAGAAAAGGAGTAAGCTAGAAAATCCTAAAAAGAGTATAGCATAATTAAATCTTATATTATATGAAAGAAATGAATTTGAAAACTTTGTTGTCAGAATTATGTGATAATAATTTAAACTTAGTTACTGGCAACAGTATTAAAGGAGGAGAATCTACAACAGGAGATGGTTGGTGGCATTCTGACTCTGGTGATGCAACAGGAGCATCAATGTGGACTGTCTCAGGTAATGGTTGGAGTGTTTCTGACTTATGGGAAAGTTAAAATTTATCTAGAAAATCTTTAAAAACAATACAGCTTAAAATAAAATCATTATGAAGCAAAAAAAAATAGATTTAAAAAACTTATTAGAAGAGTTATCTGATAACAATCTTAATTTAGTAATCAAAGGAAGCGTTGTTGGTGGTACTTTATGGAGTACTGATGGTACAGAGGGCTGGACTATATCTTTTAATGGAGGTTACCCAGGATTTGATTGGAGTATTTCTGATTATTGGGAAAGCTAATTTGAACTAAAAATAAGTATTTAAAACCTAAATAAACCTTATACAATGTATACCATTTGAAAATTCTTGCATTTATAAATGTTTATTTGGGTTTTTTATTGGAAAACGAATCTGAAATGAAAAAAAAAGTAATATTAAAACTGTCGCAAAGTGTTCATCTTTTTTCAAAAAAAATAAATACAGAAAAAGATGTAACAAAAGAAATACCATATAATCATTACTTAAGATATAACAATAAGCTAATAACTTTATCCCCATTAATGTACAAAATCTTAGAGTGTTTTAAAATTGAAAATAATCTAGATAATGTAATAAAAGAAATTACTGAAAAATATCGTTTAGATGATCATCACGAAGTAAATACTCTCGCAAATAACATTTATTTGTTTGTAAAAAAAATGCATCATAACAAGGTGCTAATAAATGAAAATAAAAAGGATATTACTTTTAAATTTGATACTTCAGGTTTAAAAAAAGGCAGCTCAATTAATTCTTTAGTGATTGAAGATATAATACATAAGACAGATAGTGTTTTTGTATTTAAAGGTCACAAAAACACTGATATTACAAAAAAATATTTAGTTAAAATATTAACTGATTTTTCTAAGGAAGAGCAATTTTTTAGAGAGTATTTCATATTATCGTCGTTAAAACCGCATATTAACATAAGAAGTGTTTATAGCAAAAAAAATACTCTAGAAGAAAAATATATTGTTCTAGAATATATAGAGGGAAAAACTTTTTATAAATCAAATAAAATATTTTCCATCAAAGAAAAAATAAGCCTTTGCTATCAGTTTTTGAATGCTATCAATCACTTACATCAATCAAATATTTTGCATGGAGATATTCATATGTACAATTTTTTAGTAAACAACGATAATAAGTTAACACTAATAGATATGGGTATGTCATTTGATTCAAATGAAAAACAATACCGAATTCATGGTGGCGTTCCTCATTTTATGTCACCAGAAAGAGTTTCGTTAAACGGAGTAAGATTTAGTGAGAAACAAGGAGATATACTTTCTGAAGTTTTTCAGACAGGGTTAGTACTATATCAAATAATTTATGAAAAAAAACCTTTTACAGGAGTTTTATGGAGAGATTTAGCGAAATCTATCACTGAGGATACCCCAAGTTTACCTCTATTAACAAAAATAGGAGAACAAGTGCCCGAAGAAATACTTCATTTGATTTCAAAATCGATAGAAAAAGAACCAAAATCCAGATTTAATTCTATAGCCGAAATGCTAGAATTATTAAAAAAATAAAGCAATGAGAAAAATAATAATTGTTAATTCAAATAAAACGAAAATTATTGAAGAATTTTTAAAGTTACTTGTGATGAACATCAAAATAATTTTAAAAACAGAAACTAGAGTAATTTCAGAAAATGTTTTTTTAAACTCTAAGGATAGAACAAATAATATTGTTCTTTATTTAGTATGCTCCAAAAAAATTGAAGAAATACAAGAAATTAGTAATAAAAGTAGAGAACTAGCTTTAAATACTATATACTTATCTGCTTTTGATAAGAGTTTGATAATTGGACCTACATATTTCCCAGGAAATTCGGCTTCAATAGATTCTGCTAGTTTATTTTATCTAAACTATAAATTAAATAGAATTCCCAATTATGATGAATTATTAAAATTTAAAACAACAAGAATAGACAAACCTTTTTCAAAAATCGATTCACGAATTTTTAATAAGTTTATACAAAACTTAATCGAGGAGATAAATAATATTACTTTTTCAAAAGTAAAGTTAAACTATATAGATCACATTGGCATTTTTTCAAAAAACAAGAAAACTCAAATTAAATATGTTTTTCCTGTATTTGAAAATTTTTCTTACAACAAGGAGAAATTTATATTAAAAGAAGTTCATTATGATATTTTAAAAAATCAATTATCCAAGGCTAAAACTTTTTTTCGGGATAGACATTTTTTTAATAACATAGCTATTGATGATGTATACTCTTCAGTAGGAATAATTGGAGGTGGAACAGCTGGCTACTTAACGGCTATAGCTTTAAAGAAAAAGAACCCAGAACTAAAAGTTACATTAATAGAATCGAGTGAAATTCCAATCATAGGAGTTGGCGAAGCTACAACCCCTGGGATTAGAGGTTTTCTATTTAATTATCTTGGTTTTGATGAAAAAGAGTTTTTTTTAGAAGTAAAACCAACTTGCAAATTGGGAATTAAATTTGATTGGGGTGCTCCCAATACTTATTTTAATTTCCCTTTTGGTCCTACTGATATGCTAGCTTCTTATATCAATAACGGGGATGTAAATTCTTGCTCGCTCGCATCCATTTTAATGACTCATGACTCTTCTTTAGTAGTTGGAAATGAAGAATTTAACGAGTCTTTAACAGAAGGGTTATCGCATGCTTATCACATTAATAACAAAGATTTTGTCCTTTACCTTCAAAAGAAAGCAGAGGAAATAGGTGTTGTAAGAATTGATGATCTTATTGAAAAGTGTGAAAAAGATAAATCAGGAGAACGTATCCATATTATTCACGGAAAGAAATCAATATATAATTTTGACTTTTATGTTGATTGTACTGGTTTCAAATCACTTCTTTTGAAAGAACTCAGTGTCAAATACATAAGTTATTCGGATTCTCTTTTTACTGACCGTGCTATAACAGCTTCTATGCCTAATGAGGGGGTTGTAAAACCATATACATATTCTGAAACGATGAATCATGGTTGGTGTTGGAATACTCCTATCAGAGATTCTGACCATTTGGGTTATGTATTTTCTTCAAAATATTGTAATAATGAACAAGCAATTAATGAATTAAAGCAAAAATATCCTGAAGCGACTATTGGAAAAATCGTAAACTTTAAATCAGGGAGACATGAAAAGATACTCAATGGTAATGTATATGCTGTAGGCAATTCATATGCTTTTATAGAACCTCTTGAGTCTACTGGTATTTATATGATTACTCAAGAAATAAAAACTCTAACAGATAATTTCTGCGAAATAAAGAAATCCACTCCAATTAGAGAATTAATTAATGAATCTCTTTCTAAACATTGGGACTCACTAAGGTTTGTTTTAGAAATACATTTCAAGTACAATAAGAAATTGCAAACTCCTTTTTGGATTGATTGTAATAAAAATATTGACTTTAAAGAATATCAATGGGTTATTGATTTATACAAAAAGAGTGGACCTCTTTCTTATTTAAATGGAAAGACTGAAAAGCTAATCAAAAGTAAACTCCCTAAAAGTTTATTCGGATTATCAAGTATCGATTCAATCTTAATGGGACAAAATGTTTTTCCAGATAAAATTAAATCCGAACTACGAAATAAAAAAATTTGGGATTCGCAACTAAATATCTGGGATAAACTAATGGAAAACACCATTCCCTTAGAGGAAGGAGATCAATTTTTAACTAATTAAATTAATCAAGAAGATTTGAATTTTAAAAAAAAAACAGATCAGCAAATATTATCAAATGACTGCGGTATTAGCGCTGTTAAAACAATTTTTAATATATTCCAAATACCTATAAGTAGACAATATATTAAAGATAGTATTCCGTTAGAAGAAAAAGGTTCTCATTTTTCTGATATTAAATTGTTTTTTGAAAGAAATGGTTTTAATGCTGATTATAAGCTTTTAGATATTAATTCTATTCAAGAAGATATAAGTTCACTAAAAGAATTATTTCCATTTATTTTACCTGTGAAAAGTAAAGAAGGGCTTCACTATGTTGTAGTCAATTCAATTAAAAGGAATAAAGTAAAGATTTACAATCCAAGTAAAGGTTCTGAATATTATTTAGATATTCAAGAAGTAAAAAAACAAGCTCATTTTCATAAAAGCTTTTGGGACTTAGCAAGAACTAAAGAAACTATTAAAGCTTTTTGCTCAGATGATTTAGCAAATTATGGTATAAAAATAGAAGATGCTTTACATGAAAATGAAGGTGATATAGCTAAATTATTTAATAAACTAACATATTTTACATATTTAAAAAGAAAGTTTCAATTTAAGGATATTACATCCGAAAAAAACTTTATAATTGATCTAATTAAAAATCAAGAAATTTCTAATGTTCCTAAAAACTTCAGATCATTAAATTTTAAGGCTCATAAAATTAGTGTAAAAGCACCTTTGATATTAGTAGTCAATCCAAATAAAAATGATATTTCCAATCATCCAGTAGGTGAAGAAGAGAATATTTATTGGAAATTATATAAACAATTGGGAGATAATAAAAAGCTTTGGTATATATATATATTTGCAACTCTATTCTCTGCATTATTTACTCAATTTTCAGTATTTATCAATCAAATATTAATAGATCATGTTTTACCTTCTTTTAATATGGGTACACTATTACTTTTTGCAATAGGCTTATGTGTTTATAAATTATTTGATATTATTACTTCAGCTTATAAACAATTTGTAGGTATTCATTTAAGTAATATTTTAGATAGATTTTTTCTGCAAAAATTTGATGAAAAGATCAATTTATTTTCGTTACCGTACATACAATCATATAAAAAAGGAGATTTAATAGAGCGTGTTTCTGATGCTTTAAAATTGAAGAAGTTTTTTGTTAAATTTTTCACCACATTGATTATAGACGTATTTATTTCTTTATACTCATTGATCATTTTATTCTATATAAATTGGAAACTTACTTTAATGATTACTATAGTTATGATTTTCTTTTATTTATGGTTTAAGTTTATAACTCCTCATTTAAAAAGGAATGAAAAACTTAGATATATCAAAAAAGCAGATTTTCTGTCAAAAATGATAGAAAAAATAGAAGGAATTCAAGTTCTTAAGAGTTTTGGAATAGAACATAGCCAATCTAATAAAGTTAACAGTAGTGCTAAAGAGTATCTGAAAATTCAATTAAAGAATGGATATATAAGTTTATTAAATACCATGGTTGTAGCTGTAATCATAGTTGCCTCTTCTATCTTAATCATTGTTTTATTATCAAAATCAACACTAGAAAACAATTTTATTACATTAGGTCAAATAGTAACATTTATAGCTCTTTCTAATAAGGTTTTCGGTTCTTTAAAGAGTATTTTAGTTCAAAACTTAACATTACAAGAGAATGAGGTGATCTTAAATAGATTTTTGGATTTTGAAGAAAAAAATGTAGTTAATGAAGATGATAAAGGAATTAATAATTTCGAAATAAAATCAATAAATATAAAGGAACTATTTTTTAGTTATCACTCGAATATAAACATATTGAAGGATATTAATATTTTGATATATAAAGGAGAAAAAATACAAATAGAAGGCAATAATGGTTCAGGTAAATCTACTTTAAGCAAAGTATTAACTACACTTTATAAGCCTTCATCAGGTGAGATTTTAATAAATGAAAACGATATAAGGTTTTATAACCAAAGATCTGTTAGAAATAAGATTTTATTATCTACTAATGAAGATATTCTTTTTAATGATACTATAGAAGGGAATATCTGTTTAGGTAAAGATATATCAAAAACAAGATTAATAGAAGTTGCTAAAAAAATTGATTTCTATGACTTCATAGTTTCTAAAGATGAAGGATTAGATTTTATTATTAACGAGAATGCAAAGAATTTATCAACTGGACAAAGAAAAAAAATTCTATTGTTGAGAGCTTTTTTCTCTAAAGCTGAAGTTATTATTTTGGATGAAGTCTTATCTGGTATAGATAAAGAAAGTAGAACTAAAATTGAACATTTTATAAATAAAGATCCTAGAACATTTATTATTATTTCACATGAAATTATTAATGAAATTAACTTTTCAAAAAAATATAAATTAGAAAATGGTGCGCTACGAATTATATAATACAAGACCTATTAAATTTATAAAGATTTTATTTTTAATTATTTTTTCATTTTTTGTCACATCAATACTCTTAGTTTTCTCTCTAAGAATTGATGATACTGTTTCTTTTAATAGTGGAAATATCTATTCCGACAACCCTAAGATTGAAATAAGTTCACCTAGTGAAGTTAAATTGTTGTCTCTAAATGTGAAAGAAGGCGATTGTGTTGTAAAAGGTGATACTCTGTTCAAACTAGAAAATAAGAAAATAATATCTGATTACAACACTTCAAATCTAGATATAGAAACTAACAATGAAAAAATTACTTTTTTTCAGAAAATAATTTTGAACCTTAATGAGAAAAAAAAAACTTTTGAAGATCTCATTAAGATAAAACAAAAAATTTATGAAAATGATGTTGTTAATAGCGAAAAAGAAATAAAAACATTTTTGAGTAAAATAGAGTTATCTAATCAACAAACTGAAATTATCTCATACAAATTCAAAGCTGATTCCATCTTATTCAATAATGGAACTATTTCTAAATTCGATTTTATGACAAGTAAAAACAAAATTATTGAAAATAGAAAAAAAACTGTTGAGAATAATTTAAATTACATTCAAAAAGTTAATAATTTAAAAAAAATAAAAAACAAGTATGCAGAAAACAGTAATAATTTGAAAAGAAACATTATAGAAATTGAAAATCAAATTACTGAAAATCAAAAAAAAATTGTTGAATTAACTTCTAATTCTCAAAATAAAAAAATTAATTTAAGTCATATTTCAGAAGAACTTAACAGGCTATATGTTAAATCTCCTATTGATGGTACAGTTTCTAATTTATTTAACACAAAATCAAATATAGATATTATTCCAAAAGGAGAATCATTGATTACTATTTCTCCAAAATCGGAGAACTACTATGCAAAAATAACCCTTCTTGAAAAAGATTTAATTTATGTTAAAAAAGGTCAAAAAGTTAATTTGAAAGTAGATGCTTATAACTATTATAAATATGGCGCTATTAAAGGTAATATATCTTATATTTCACCATCTGACATAAAAGGGCAATTTTATTGTTTAGTTTCTTTAATTTCGTATGACCCTTTTATAAAGTTAAAAGCAGGTTATAAATTTAAAGGCGAAATAATTATTAATGAAATGAAATTATATGAATATTTATTTAAAATGATTTTTTCTAAATTAGATAGATATTAACTTTTTATGATCTCCATCCAATTAATAAACTACATGTATAATATTAATAATAATTAAATAAAATCATGTTTTTACAAGATGTAATAAATCTTTTTGTTAATGAAAAATTAAATACTAACAGTACTGTAATATTAGTAGGAAGTTCTTTGAAAGAATTAAACAAAAAGAGTACTAACTTCAAGTCTGATATTGACTTATTAGTAATACAAAATAAAAATTATCCATCTGGTATAAGTTTTTTCATGGGTATTAAATTTGATATAATATCTTGGGAGCCGAAAAAAAGTTTAGAAATTATTTTAAAATCTGTCTTAGGGAAAAACAAAGTTTTAAATAGTTTACAAAACTACAAAATTATTAAAGATGATTTAAAAATAGCCAAGAAGATAACTACTTTATCTCATAATTTATATGATTTGATTTTAAATGACAGATTTATTTCCTACAAAAAATTATCTACTCTTACAAATAATATACATTCATCTTTAGATAATGTAAATGAAAACGACTCTTTTGCATCAAATGTATCTAAATTTCATTTGTTAAACTCTATATTAACATTTTTGATTGAAGTTCATTATCCCTTTCAAGCTTACGGGAAGTTTATGGGGGAAATTTTGAATAAAAAGTTAGATTTTAATAATTTATTCTTCCAAAAAGACTTTGTTAATATTGAAAAAAAAATTATACAAATTTTAAATCACAAATATTCTCTAGATTTTTTTGAAAAAGAGAGAAGAGAAATAATCACACTAGAAGTAACAGACACTTTAATTGAGAAATTAAAAAACAACCAAGAAATAATTTTTTACTTCGGGTTTGATGAATTAGCAGACAAAAAATCTATCTTATTTATAAAAAAAGAGAATATTAGAAACTTTGATTTTTTTAATATCAATCCAGTAGATGTTACCCTTGTTAATTTAACTTTGGGGCTAAAAAAAGAAGATCAAGAGACGTTTATCAAATTTTTAAATAAAATTTCTTTTTTTTCTTTAAAATTGAATTTAGAATTAAGAATCCAATTAAGTCTACATATATTAGATTATTACTTGAACTTTATTGATAGCGAATCAATAATTAAAACTATAAAAGCAAATATTTTAATAGAATTGATAAAAAAAAATAGTTCGAATAAATTAAATATTAAATCAATTCTATTAAAAATTAAAAATATCCAATTAAAAGAGAGACAAACCTCTTCAAGTCATTTAGGAATTACAAGTGATTTCCTTTTAGAGTTGAAAATTTTTGATAAAAAAATTATAGAGAATGCATCCAAAGATGATCAAGAAAACATCTTTAAAACTAATTTTTTTAGATTAATCAGGGCTATGAGATTAAGTGTTTATGATATAATTCAATACGGATAATCGGATCTGCACCATTTTCAAAAAAGTCATTAGAAAACAGGGAAGCCTTCAAACACACCGCGTCTGTAACTCCCATTAAATCTTTCTATAAATGCATTTTGTGTTGGTTTTCCTGGTTGTATATAATGGAATTTGATATTATACATCTCACTCCATTGTGATGTGATTTTAGCAATAAATTCTGGACCATTATCCATACGTATTTTATGAGGCTTTCCTTTTTTATTAATTAAATGATTAAGCACCCAAACAATACGGTTGCTTGTCAAGGAAAAGTCAATCTCGATATGTAATGCTTCACGATTATAATCATCGATAATGGTAAATGCTGGCTATTTCGGAGTGACCGTGCCACCCATTTCGGTCAAATGGTGCCACTAAGAGAGATTCTACAATAATAGTTAAATTTATCGATTAGTCCTTTTTAATTTTTCCTTTTCTTAGAGATTCTCCGACTAAATTAATACGATGTGATGAGTTTACAATTCTGTCCAAAATCGCATCAGCAATAGTTCCTTCACCAATAATATCATAAAAACAGGGAAGCCTTCATTTTAAGGGAAGCTTACATAGCGACCAAGCCAAAGGCTTTTGGGAGCTAGCTCCCAGAAGCCTTTGGCTTGAACCCTTAGATAGGGTTTAATTTACATATCTATTACACAATTGGAATTTAATTGTAAATACTTGTGTGCTATTGATTCAAAATTTTAGATAATTCTTTAGACAATGTTACTTCCTTACAATAATTGCTATTATACATAATTTTATCTTCTAATTTTTTATCAATAACATTATTAGATATAGATTTTATTAGTTTTTTGTTAATTAATTTTATCTTATCTGTGTAAATTAGTGATTGATTTAATAAGTTCATCACCTCGTAATACCATTTAAACTTATATTTAACCATTTCTCCATTATCAAATCTAATAATTAAACCTTCTTTATTTTTTTGGTTTAATTTAAAAATAGAGTTTATACTTAATTTTTTTAATTTTTTTGGTTCAGGAAATATATTATTTTTAAAATCTTTAATCAATTGACCACTTTTATTATTGATAACACCTATTAGAAATAAATCTTCTATATCCCCATAGTCAATAAGAAGTCTAAGTTCAGGCGTTACCAACTCAAATGCATAAGTATTATTTTTATCTAACTGAGTAATGGAGTTTATGTATTTACTTTTTAAAATTTCTTTTGCTTTTATAGAGATGTCATTAGTAAATGATTTCTGACTTGTGATGATTGGTTCGTTTTGATACCAAAAAAGATAACACAAATGTCCTTCAATTTTTTCAAAAGCTCTAAAACCAGTGTCTGCATAAGAAAATAACTCTCCGTTTGAAAGTAAAAAACTACTATCAGAAACTAATTTACGTACTGTAAAGAATTTTTGAAATGGCCTACACAATATATTTCCTGTATTATCTAAAACTATCCCTTTAAAAATTCGATTATTTTGATCCCATACAATTTCTTTCTTTTTCCATTCGATAGAATTAAATAAGTAGATATCGAATATTGGATGTTTTTCGCAGTAAAAAAAACCACTATCCATATACTTTTTTAAATGCTGTTGATTAATCTTGATATTATTGTTTTGTATTGTAATAAAATTATTCATGTAACAATTTGATTTTAAATAAAATTTATAAGGGTTTAGTACATGTGTAATGCAAAAATAAGATTTAAAAATAATTGTTTTCCATAGTTAGAATATAAATTATTTGAATATCCTTTTCACTCATACCCCTGTAATTCCAACAATCACAAACCTATCAAAAAGTTTTTCCTCAAAATACCTTCTGTTAAGCTTGTAGACAAACTTATTTAAATACAGCTGCAAGTATTTTCCTTTGATCTTGTGATAGTTTCAACCTGCTTTTCCTTTTTGTTTCTATATTTCAGAGAATCCACTGTAAAATAACCTTCATCCATCTCAATCATGCTCTCTAAAGTATAGCGTGAATCTCTATTACCCTTTTCTTTGCGTAGCTTATGAACCATAGCTAAACTGGTTCGTACCTTTTCAAACAAAGTTGTTTTTGGATTTTTTTAGAAGAAAAACCTTTCTTAATAGTAGCCATCAAAAACATAGTCTTATACCATATCAGAAAAAAAAGGTTGGAATTTTGCATAATAGTACTACTTCTCAAAGAAGTACGGCTCGATAAGATTTACATTCGTAACTCCAAACAAATTTAATCCAATAGTGATGAATATGACCACAACATTGACATTTAACTCCGATCTTATTTCTTTCTTAAAATGGTTACGACAAGCTTCTTCACTATCAAAAAGGGCAGTAATTACAAATATTCAACTAAACCACTATGAACTAAAGTACTATAGGTTTTTAAATCTGACTAAAGTGATTAGGGGCAAAGCAATTCCTGATAACTCAAGTATAAAATTATCATTATTTGACTTTCAAAAATGCTTCAAACATTCATTCACCATTTAACCTGTGATCTTACCTGATATTCCAACATCCAAATCCTATTTACCCAAAAGTGCCCCAAATAACACTTGTTTAACTCAGGAAATTCTTGTCGTAAACGTCTTAAACTTCTTTATCAAACTACAAATATCTTGAGATTGAGATGTACGATATTCTTTATGCATGTAAATATGACCACTACTGACAACTCCTTTCAAAACATTAACCTCTTCCGCATCATGAATTTGTATCAAAATCCCACGACATTTCTTTTGAATATCTCCTTCCAATACAGAATAACGGTGTTTTTTACTCTAAACAGATGACCATTTACCAATGGTTTAACATAAAACACAAGTTATTTTTTTATTGTAGGTTAAACCAAAATTATTACTTTTGAAGATAGATTTTTATATAAGCTTTGTAAATTAATTAAATGATGAATTTTAAACTTTTGAAGAGTTTAAAATATTTAGTTGTAATTTCTATAATTGGAATTTTATCAATATTTATGGTAAATATTATAATAGGTAACACAATTAAATATAATAAAAACATTAAATCTCGAAATATAGACCAAGATGGTCCGTATGTATTTTATGACAACGATAGTATTCTTAATGTGTCTTACATTAAGGGCAATAAAAAATCAGGGATGTATGTAGATAAAAGCTATTATGACATTAACTCCAATATAAATTTAGATTGTTTTTACCCTCTAGACTCCACTTCTTTCAATATTTCTTTATCTCACAAAATATCTCGTCAACCTGTTAAGTACGATAATGTAAATAAAATTATAACTGTTTCAGATATAGAGGGAAATTATAACACTTTTAGAAACTTTTTGATTAACAATAAGGTGATAAACAAGAATTTGAATTGGATTTTTGGAAAAGGCCATCTTGTTTTACTTGGAGACTTTATTGATAGAGGTTATTTTTCGACTCAAATTTTATGGTTTATCTACAAACTAGAACAAGAAGCTGAAAAAAAAGGAGGTAAAGTTCATTTTATTTTAGGAAATCATGAGATAATGAATATGCAAGGCGATAATAGATATTCTGTATCAAAATATAACATTATTTCTGCAATACTTGAAAAACAGCAATTAGAGTTATATAATTCTAATTCTTTTTTGGGAAGGTGGATGGCTTCTAAAAATACTATAGAATTGATTAATGGTAATTTATTTGTACATGGAGGAATTGATCCCAAGCTTTTAAAGCTCGGAATCAATCTAAGAGAAATTAATGAATTTATAAAAAAAAATTACTACAGAAGGTATTATCCAAAGAGAAATGATTCCGATTTAGAACGCTTGTTATTATCTCCTAAAAATTCCCCATATTGGTATAGAGGGTATTTTAAGAATTCTGTTTCACAAAAAGACATCAATCAAATACTGACATATTTCAATGCTAAAAAAATAATTGTTGGTCACACTGTACAACCTAAAGTAAGAAAATTATACAATAACAAATTAATTGCAATAGATGTAAAACATCCACAAGACCATTATAAATACTTTCCAAAAAGAAAATCTCAAGGCTTATTAATAGATAAAAATGAAGGTTATTTCCAAATTAATTGTAATGGAAAAATAAACAAAATTTAATACGAATTTTAATATATATAATTGTTGTATGATCAAACTCCAATTATATAATGAAGAAGTTCTTTTTTTTGATAATTTTGGAGTCTAGATAGGTCAACTTTAGAAGTGCCGCATCATTATATAAGAAAAAGCTCCTTTGGTTTTCGTTATTTTCCCTACTATTGTCAATGGAATCCTTTTGTACAATTCATCTTACGAAAGCAGCACTGAAGCTAAAACATTTGGAGAGTTCTTCCCAATTATTTTGTCCACTCTTTCTGTATTGAAGTAAAAAACCTCCGTTAAAAACGGAGGCTTCGATTTTCAGATTAACCCCAAAGGGGTAACAATACCAAAGGTTATCAATGAACCCTCTTGATATTAAATATATCTTCTTATCATCTATTTATTAACCTAACTACTCATTCCTGAATTTTAAAAACCCAACTGATAATGAACCCAACACAATGATTGCATTTGTAATACACATGCATCAATTTTCTATATTTACTCATCTCAAAAAGTTTTAGATGGTAAACCTAAAAAAAACAGCATAGTCTTTAAGATAGGAAAACAAATTCGAAAAAACATGCATCTTCCGTATCTGAGATCAGCTTTTTTATTGGTTTTGCATACTGGAGGAAGATGAAAAGAAGTTGTCAATTTACGCTGGAGTACGATAAAAACAGATCTAGAACAAATCCCATATTCATATTACATTGAAGTTTCTAACTTAAAAGTAGAGCGACCTTAAAGATACAAAAGTGGCATCGACTGAAAAAAAGTAGCTCCAAAGATAATACCTACAACAAAAGCTTGCTACAGATTTTAAATGAGCTAGTATATAATAAGAAAAATTCAAATGACTTTATTATTAGTCCTGAGCGAGATGAGAAAAGAACAGGATAGATGATGTCCATATTATCCAGAAAGCTTTACTCATTTCTTTAAATTATTGAATTCTGACAGGGTTTACGGATGAATACTATAATTTCGTCTCGCTGTTTATAAATTATTTTTTTTGCTGCGTTAGGGATAGCAGCGGCATCCTTTTTTGGTTTCTTAAAAAACCAAAAAAGATACAGCGGATAGCCCGACCCTTGTGGTAACGCCCTCATGCGATTGATTATATACATTATTTTTCACTCTAAAACGAATACTATTTTATTTGTTTTTATGTAAACTAGTGGTTCAATTACCTAAAAATGGATAAATCAATCAAAATAGTAGATAAAATTATCAATCCAGACTTTATCATCCGATGTATTCGGCATCCAAAAGCGAGTGATTACCCTTCTATGCCTGCTGTGTTTGTTACACATATACCTAGTGCTACTGCTTATACTCATTTTGGAGATATGGACAGCTGTATCGATACGATACAAGTTGTTTGTAAAGCGCTACAAATTAATAACAAAGTGTACTTATTGGCATATGCTTCGGGAAGATTATTTTTTAATGATTATGTGCCTATTGAAGTTTAAAGGCGGTGAGAAATAAATTAGGATTGCTAATGGCTGTCCAGTAAGGTACGAGTACTGGACTATCGGATGGTGCATTGGATATCCATTCCTGTACTACTTCTAGGTCTTGATTAAAGTCTCGAACACTAACCCTACTTAATCGAATGGTTGCTCCTATAGCTCCTGCATGCTGAAAGTGTATCTTATAATAGCTATCTGCTTTTAAGGTCACGGCTTCTATCTGCTGTGTCCACTGGCGATAGGGCGATCCTCCTCCAAATAGCTGTTGTATCTTTCCGTCTTGGTAGTAGAACTGTATCTCACCAATGAATTGCGGGGATTCGCCTAACTGATTGACATCTATGCTTGCTGCTCCGATACCAAATAATCCTTCTCCTTGATTCTTGGCATTATAAAGAACAAGATTAAAATCAATTTGATCACAGCGTTTCCATTGGAAGGCGTTGAACTTTACTGCTCTGTTCCAAGCGGTGTTTTGATCAGCGATCCATAGTCCATTGGCTCTTTTTTGAAAGATCGATACTCCTGCTGTTTTTTCTATCCCCATAGTACTTAGACTCATTAGTCTAAGGTCTCGCCATCGTGGGTTGATAATACGAAGTAGAAAATCACCTGATGTTCCTGAATCTAATGCTCCGTTGGTAACAAGGATGGAGAATGTGCCTTGTAATTGTTGGGTCTGGAGTGTGACTTCTATATGCGAGGGGTCTATGAATCGGAACCCTTGTAGAATACCTATAAGACTGGATGGAATACTGCTATTGGTTTGGTACAAGCTTACAATAGCAGTAGGTGTAAAATAGAATCCTCTGATGATAAGTCTCGTGGTACTATTGGTTGCTACGCTGCCTCCACATACTTCTTTGATAAAGGGTGCTAAGGCTGCTGTATCGGGCGTAGTGGGTGTTCCTCCATTGTCTCCACTATCGGAATCGGACTGCGCATGCGACTGTGCAGCTCTGATGAATCGTGCTGTTCTAATGGTTCTCATTACTATCAGTGTTTTGGTATCATTGTGCTGTTTGGTAGAATTGTATGCGTAGTACTGCTCCTTTTTCTTGTAGGGCTGTGACTTGAAATCGCTGTAGGTTCTGCGCTCCGACTAGTTCGTATATATCGTGTTCTGCTAATGCAAATCCTGAATTAAGATTTGGAGTACTGCCATTTTCCTTAAATCGTATCACTGCCGAGGAATTGGATGCTGATGTGATACCATTAGTGTTTTGTACTCTTGGAGGTGCGAAGGAGGCTTCTCCTTCGCTTTCGCCTTGAATGGGGGGATTGGTATTTGTGCCTTTTTCTACCATAATCGTAGCAGAGACTGCTCCTTGGGGAACGCTTAGTTGGAGAACGCTACCAAAGGGAACAAACACATCTTGATAGCCATTGGTCTCTTGTGATATGGGGACAAGTCCTACTTCTTTGGCATTGATGAGGATTAGCTCTTCGAGATAATTGAGTATTGTCGCGGTATTCTGCCTTGGGTATGGGTGTTTTTGTATTCTGTCTCTTAACATGCTGTATTAGGTAAAAGGATTGATGGGTGGTTTCGTGCCACTGGGGTATCCCCATGCGACATTTTGTGTTTTAGAGGTATCAATATCTAGATGCACAAAGGTCTTGCCTACACCGATTCTCTTGAACCCTATGGATTTTGCTGCCATTACTAGTTTATTACGCATGGCCATAGAAGTTGTTTTAATGTCTACTGCTTGGCATTTTGGTATCAAATGCGCAGAATTGCGAACTCCTCCTACTTTGG
>CANMMM010000036.1 GCA_947498935.1 uncultured Aquimarina sp.
AACAACATCAAAGGTATATGAGTCAGCTCTTAAGGAATCGAAAAAAACAAAAAACCTAAGATGACAAAGTAGGATTATGAATCTTGGCAGTAGCTCCTAGGGCAATGTTTACAGCCGTTTCTTCTTCGAGGGCTTCGATCCCAAAGGAACTCGTCACTGGACTGTTATTCGCTGATAGTAGGGTTTCGATGGCTTGTCCGCCTTGGAAATCCGTAAAGTTTAGATTGTAATAAATCTGTGCTAATGAGGGCGCTCTAAAACCTGTACTCACCGAACCCCGTAGGTTGATCGCTTCTGATGCTTTGACTCTAAAGGCTAGTTTTCCATTGATCGTACTACCGAAATCACTGTAATTTTCGAACCTAGCAGCAGCGGCTAGTAGGAATTGATCGGTAATGTCTATTTCTGTATCGGTATAAAAAGAGAGATTCGATCGAGAGCGATCTACCTCATTGGTGGGGCTATATCCTGGGAATCCTTGTGATCCTCCGGGGCGCAGTTCTCCGCTTAGGGGATCAGTAGGTTGGGTTTGCGTCGCAGGATTGGTAATAGGTAATCCATCGGTATCGAAAGTAGCATAAGACCCTACTTCTCCTGCAAAAATGGTGAAATTCTCAGTTCGGTATTCTGCTCCAAATGCTACGTTGAGTCCTTTGGCTACATCTGCAAAATACTTAGAGAAATCCAAACTGGTAGTGTTTTGAGTAAGGCTGTGACCTCCTGCATCGAAATCAGTAGGTGAGGTAGCGCCTAAGGAAGCATTCAGCGTCCCTTTGATAAAATAATGGAAGTTGTTTTTACCCCAAGTGTTGTTTACATCTACATTCCAACCGCTCGCTAGAATAGAACGCACCCCAGCTGATACCGAATTATCGGTAATGATGGATGTAATTCTAGGCGTAAATCCATTAGGAAATATCTCGGTCACCACTCTAGCGCCTCCATTACGGGTAAAGGCAAAGGCATCTGTATCTCGGTAGTTTCTACCTCCGAAGGCGTATACCTCGGTATTTTCGGAAACAGGAATGCTGGCATTGGCAAAAAAGTTGAAACCATCAATAGCCGCTTCTCCAAACCCTCTTCTAAAATCAAACCCTGGACGTAGGGTTTTATTTTTACTCAGGTATTCGGTGGTAAAGTTAACAAACCCTTCTTCTCCGATTTGCATACCATAGTTGGCAGTTACTTTTACCGATCCTCCGTCGAAATTCTGATCTTCGCCGATGGCATTACCATCCGCCTCAGTGTCTAGTCGATTGCCATCGGTATTAGGAGTCCCTGCTGGGAAGTCTCCATCGGCATTGGTGTTATAAGCACCATAGCTGATGCTACCACTCAGTGTATCGGTAGCGTCTTTGAGCACAATATTAATCACCCCTGCAATCGCATCCGAACCGTATTGTGCAGCCGCACCATCTCTTAGGATTTCGATACGCTTGATAGCAGCAGCGGGAATGGTATTGAGATCTGTACCCGAATTTCCTCTTCCTCTCGTACCAAAGATATTGATCAGTGATGAGCTGTGGCGTCGTTTTCCATTGATCAGTACCAGTGTTTGATCAGGCCCTAACCCTCTGAGTGAAGCAGGGTCGATGTGGTCGGCACCATCCGAACCAGATTGTTTATTGGCATTAAAGGAGGGAGCAGCATATTGTAGTAATTCGTTGATTTCGATCTTACCTGTTTGTGTTACCACTTCTTGCATATCGATCACATCGATGGCCACAGGTGTATCTGTAGCAGTACGTTTGGGACTTCTAGACCCTACTAAGATGACTTCGCTGAGCGATTCTCCTTCTACCAGCGTAATATCAATTTGCTGTTGGGTGCCTACAGCCACGGTTTGGGATTCGAATCCGATATAGCTAAATACTAGGCTAGCATTGGGGGAGACATCGATGGTGTACTTTCCTGCATCGTCGGAAGTAGTACCTGTGGCGGCCCCTTTTTCGATAATATTTACATACGGAATCGGATTCCCCGCAGCATCTGATACAGTTCCAGTGACAGTTTGTTGACTAAATCCTATACTACTTACTAGCAAGCACAAGATGAGTGTGAGTTTTTTCATGTGATTAGTAATTTAAATTGGTTGAAAGATTAAAGTTATCTAATAATTATTAAATCTTACGGTGTGCTGTCTCTTCTAGTAAGTGATTGTAGTCTTAGTAGTTGGTTATCAAGGTGTTTTTGTTTTGTTAATTTTTTTAACTGAAGTAAGGTCAGGGGAATTTTTTGCATTTTAGTACTAAAAGTGATACAAAGGGTTTGTGAGTGTGTGCGAAATAGTGAGTGTGCCATCTTTTAGGAACCAAAAAAGCCATCGCTAGCATGGCGATGGCTTGATATTGAGTGTCGTACAGCCGTACGTGTTTACAGTACTACTTATTGTAGTTTGTATACGAGTGTAACGATGCTGTCTTTTTTGGTGTTAAAGGTCTCTAGTATCAGGTTTTTCTGGTCGTCGATATGCCCTACACAATGGTCATTCGCCCCTGTATGGATCAGATAATAGCCATTGGCACTGGATAAAGGCTTGGCCTTGCCCATACGTTCTCCGTTTTCGTCTAAAAAAGTAAAGATAAACCCATCCCTGTCTGGAATGCTAGTATATAATTTTTCAGAAGATGTCTTTCCATAGTTCTTTACCGTCACTTTTTCGGCAGTATAAGTAGCATCCATATTGGTTTTGTTCTCATCCTCAGGATTGAACTGGATGTTACTTTTGGTAGAAATTACCTGTTGTTGTTTGATTACTTTTTCTTCGCCATTAGCCCCTTTGATACGGATGATTTTGGTAATTACCTCTTCCGTTACATTGTCTTGACTCTCCTCTTGAGTGGCTGGTGGAGTGGTGGTTTCTGTTTCTGATGTTTGACTCTGCAGTTGCTGAACTCCTAAAATACTAAGGGCAACTAGCGTGATGAATGTCTGTTTCATTGGATTGATTTTGGAATACGAAATTACTAAAAAAAGAAATTTACACTGCTGTAAAAAAGCAGATCGTATAGCGCTTTACGGATATTTCATAAAATGAATGGCTGCGCTAGCGTTTATTCAGGCATGATAGGCTTTCTTTTGAGGAAATACTATTATCTTTGCATTCTTAAAAAATGGATGCATTGCTGTGCATCCCTGAGATAATACATATTATGAAAGCAGGAATTGTTGGATTACCAAACGTAGGAAAATCTACTCTTTTTAATTGTTTGTCGAATGCAAAAGCACAAAGTGCAAACTTTCCTTTTTGTACCATAGAGCCTAATATAGGAGTGGTAAATGTACCTGATCCGAGATTAGAAAAACTAGAATCCTTAGTCAATCCAGAGCGTGTATTGCCCGCTACTGTAGAGATTGTGGATATTGCAGGATTGGTCAAAGGCGCTAGTAAAGGCGAGGGATTAGGAAATCAGTTTTTGGGTAACATACGCGAAACCGATGCGATCATACATGTATTACGATGTTTTGATAATGATAATGTAGTACACGTAGATGGTTCTGTAGATCCTATTAGAGATAAGGAAACCATCGATATCGAATTACAGCTAAAGGATCTAGAAACTTTAGAAAAGAAATTAGATAAGATCAAGCGCGCTGCGAAGACCGGAAATAAAGAAGCTCAGAAAGAAGAAGCCGTATTGCTTACGCTCAAAGAAGCGCTAGAAGGAGGTGCATCTGTACGTTCTGTAGAGGTAAGTGAAGACGATCATGAAGCCTATGTGCAACCATTGCAGTTCATTACGGATAAGCCCGTATTGTATGTATGTAATGTAGATGAAGATGCAGCAGTATCTGGAAATGCTTATGTAGATAAGGTAAAAGAAGTAGTAGCATCTGAAAATGCAGAGGTCATTATCCTAGCCGTAGGTACCGAAGCAGATATTACCGAATTAGAAGACTATGAAGAGCGTCAACTCTTCTTACAGGATATGGGACTCGAAGAACCTGGATCTTCTGTACTGATCCGTGCTGCGTATAAACTACTAAATCAGCAAACGTATTTTACAGCAGGTGAGAAGGAGGTAAGAGCTTGGACCATTCCGATTGGTGCTACAGCTCCACAAGCAGCAGGAGTGATACACACCGATTTCGAAAAAGGATTTATCCGTGCCGAAGTGATCAAATACGATGATTATGTAGCATATGGTAGCGAAACAAAGGTGAAAGAAGCAGGAAAATTAGGTGTAGAAGGAAAAACATATGTAGTGAATGACGGAGATGTGATGCATTTCTTATTCAATGTATAAGCATAGTATAACCTATTGATAGCAACTAGTATGGCTATCATGAATGTATAGTACCAAAAACCTTTTGAAATCATTTCAAAAGGTTTTTGGCGTTTTTGGACATCGTAATACCTGCCTGTACAAGAAATTAGCAGCAAAAGGAATCCCTACTTTTAGCTATATATTCATCAATCAAGCTATCTCATGAGTACTATACGAATAAACACCAAAACAGCAGGTATTTTAATAGCGATCGCAGGTATTGTACTATTTTCTGCCAAGGCAGTGATGGTAAAAATGGCGTATCGCTATGACATCAGTTCAGAGCATTTACTATTGTTTAGAATGGGATTCTCATTGCCTTTTTATATCCTTATCGCTATTTTTAGCAAACGGTCTACCACCTATACGATGCGCACCAAAGACTATCTATGGTTGGTCTTTTTTGGAGTCATCGGGTATTATATGGCCAGTTATTTCGATTTTTTAGGATTGCAGTATATCAAGGCAGGCTTAGAACGCATTATCTTATTTATATACCCCACCTTGGTCGTACTGATTTCTAGGATTTTTCTCAAAAAGAAAATCACCCAACAGCAATCCCTAGCCATTGTGATTACATACATAGGAGTGATTATCACCTTTTGGGGAGAGCTGCAATTAGATGCTAGTGATATGGTGCTGGGTGCTTTTTTAATATTTTTAAGTGCAGTGACCTATGCCTCTTATTTGGTAGGTAGTGGTTGGTTGATCCCTAAACTAGGAGTCGTGACCTTCACCTCCTATGCCATGATTATTGCCTCTTTGTGTATCGTGATTCAATACCTGCTACTCGATAGGGGAACACTCACCGAATACCCAACAGAGGTGTATGTATTGGGGGGATTGATGGCAGTACTTTCTACGATCATTCCTTCGTTTCTGGTCTCTGCCGCCATTGCTAAACTGGGTGCCTCTAATTTTTCGATCATAGCTAGTTTAGGACCTGTATCTACCATTATACTTGCCTTTTTCTTATTAGGAGAACGACTTTCTGCTATCCAAATAATGGGGGCAATGATCGTATTAATCGGTGTGTATATTAGTACGAGGGCTAAAAAGTAGGGCGTTACCACAAGGGTCGGGCTATCCGCTGTATCTTTTGGCAGCACTAAGGTGCTACCAAAAGGATGCCGCTCCTATCCCTAACGCAAACCCATGAGAGTATGAGCATTGCACATACAAATTGACTACAAATTCCACTTTTACAGTTGTTTATTTCCTATTTGTAATTGCAAAAGGTGCTGATTTTCCGTATTCTTGCCCATGGATTGTAGTTTGTTTGTAAACTATAGTTTTATTTGGGGAATAATTACAACGTATTGTACTGTAGTTTGTTAGCTGCATTATAGTAATTCAATAAAAAAAGTAACTCAACAGCTTACCGATCACACGATGCAATCATTGGCATAAGCACTCGTCTTATGTACAAAGTGCTATGTATGAGATACGGTATAATGGTTTTTTAAATAATAGATATAAATGAAAAATGTATGTATGCTACTAGCAGCAGGACTGGTAGTAGGATGTGGATCACTAAAGAAAAAGGGAGGCGTAGCCATTAGTACGCCTATAGAAACGCGTATTGATCTTACGCAAGTTACAGATGATAAAATACCTGTAGTGGTCAATCCAGGTCGATTTACCCAAGATACAGTAACGTATTATATGCCCAAAGTAGTTCAGGGAACGTATGCAGTAAGTGATTTCGGAAAATTTGTAGCGGATCTCCGTGCATTGGATTACAATGGCGCAGCATTACCCGTGACCAAAGTAGACGCGAATACATGGCAGATCGCGAATGCCCAGCAATTGGATAAGATTACCTATAATGTAAATGATACCTATGATATAGAAAATACAGCTACAGAAACGCCATTTTCTCCATCAGGAACCAATATCGAACCCGAAAATTATGTATTGAATCTTCACGGATTTATAGGGTATTTTGATATCCTCAAAAACAACCAGTATACCCTAGATGTTACTGCGCCCACTGCAATGAAAAAAACTTCGGCATTGCACAGTACAGGAAGTGTAACTAGCGAGGATGGTGCCAAAATAACCGATACGTATTTTGCCACTCGCTATTTCGAGATTACAGATAATCCCATGATGTACGGAGCATTAGATGTAGAAGAGTTTGAAGTAGGAGGGATACAAATAGTGCTGAGTGTATATTCGCCGAATAAGATACACACTGCTGCTACGATTAAAGAAACGGTGTATAAAATGATGAAAGCCCAGAAAACCTATCTAGGCGATATTAATAGTACACCTCGCTACGATATTTATCTATATTTAGCACCTCAGACACAAACTGCACCTACTGGTTTTGGAGCATTAGAGCATCACACCTCTACAGTAGTGGTGTTACCAGAATCCATTCCAGCAGATGCGCTAGCAACTGCGATGATCGATGTGGTGTCTCATGAGTTTTTTCATATCGTAACTCCACTGAGTGTACACTCAGAAGATGTACATTATTTCGATTATAACGATCCTACTTTCTCTAAGCATTTATGGATGTATGAGGGAATCACAGAATATTTTGCCAGTGTTTTTCAGATCACACAAGGTTTAGTGACCGAAGAAGCGTTCTACACCAAGATAATGGGTAAAATAGAAGCAGCTAAAGAGTTTGATGATACGATGAGCTTTACAGAGATGAGCGAACGTATATTGGATGAGCCGTATGCTAAAAATTATATCAATGTATACCAAAAAGGAGCATTGATAGGAATGTGCTTAGATATTTTATTGCGCGAAGAAAGTAAGGGGCAGCGCGGGATCTTATCATTGATGAAAGAACTCTCTTTAAAATATGGAAAAGATAAACCCTTTGAAGATGATCAGTTGATCGCAGAAATCGCTGCGATGACGTATCCATCTATCGAAAACTTTTTAACAACACATGTAATCGGAAAAACGCCTATTGATTATAAAGTGTTTTTTGACAAAGTAGGAGTAGCTATTCTAAAAGATAAAATCGAAACTAATTTTATACAGAACGCAGGTGCTTTGATTTTTGCAGGAGATCAATCGCGTAATGCGTTGTACTTTACAGAGCTCGTAGCAGAGAATAGTTTTTGGGCTACACAAGGCGTACAACCGAATGACATCCTCAAAACAGTAAATGGTACTACCGTATCGCTAGCCAATGCAAATGAGGTATTACAAAAAGCATTTTCTTGGAAAGTAGGAGATCCTGTAAAGGTTACTATTGAGCGAGCAGGAGAAGAAATCGTGATTGATACACAATTGAGCCAATCCTATACGAATGGAAGTAAACTAGGAGTAGCTAAAGATGTTACCGATGCACAAAAAGCACTGCGTACCGCTTGGTTAAAAGGCTAATATGATACACTTAATGAAGTGGTTTAAATAAAAACAACACACCCCCGTAATGCATTCGATTACGGGGGTGTGTTGTTTAGTAGTAAGATGACGTATCAATGGGATACATTACCATTTCTATCTATACACGTTCGATGTCATTCTCTGCTTTGTTCTTAAACGGTCGTACGATCAATCGAGCTGCCTTATCATAATTGATGTAATTATAGGTCCAATTAAAAAATGTAATAAATCGGTTTCTAAACCCTACGAGAAACCATAGGTGGATAAACATCCATATAAACCAAGCAAAGAAACCACCAAATTGGAATTTGCCAATATCTACTACAGCCTTATTACGCCCTATGGTAGCCATAGATCCTTTGTCGAAATAGGTAAAAGGAAGCATCGGTTTGCCTGCTAAATGGCGTATTAGATTTTTGGACAAGTGCGCCCCTTGTTGTATCGCAGGTTGTGCTACCATAGGATGCCCTTTGGGGTAGGCTTCGGTTTCCATTAATGCGATATCACCGAGCGCAAAAATATCTTTATACCCCTCTATCTGATTGCAGCGATTTACCTTATATCGATTGGCTCTCGGAATCAGTGATGCAGCATCAATTCCATTTACCGGGGCTCCTGTAACTCCAGCAGACCAGATAAAGGTAGCTGCTTTGATCGCTAATCCTGTATTGGTACTCACCGTATTGTCTTCGTAGTTGGTAACCTGTGTGCTGGTATGTATGTGTACGCCTAAGCGTTTTAGAAACTGGGTTGCTTTTTTAGAAGCATGTTCGCTCATAGGAGGCAACACACGATCCGCTCCTTCGATCAGGTGTACTTCCATCTCGCTAAAATCCATATCAGGATAATCTCTAGGTAGTACATTGAGTTTAAGCTCTGCGATTCCTCCTGCCAGTTCTACGCCAGTAGGCCCTGCACCTGCTAATACAAAATTGAGCAATTCTTTTCGCTTTTCGTTATCAGAAGTGATTACAGCCTGCTCTAGATTTTCTAGCATCAAGCTCCGTAGGTTCAGCGCTTGCGGTAGGTTCTTCATACGCATCGCATTTTTTTCTACGGTTTGATTCCCAAAGAAATTGGTACGTGCTCCTGTAGCGATCACCAAGTAGTCATAGGTAATGCTTCCGATAGCCGTATGTACCGTTTTGGTCTCTGGATCGATCGAGTCTACTTCTGTCATTCTAAAAAAAGTATTCTTTCCTTTTTTTACAATTTTTCGCAGTGGATAAGCGATAGAATCAGGCTCTAATGATGAGGTAGATACTTGGTACAATAGTGGCTGAAATGTATGGTAGTTATTGCGATCTAATAAAACGAGTTGCACGTCTTGTTTGATCATGTTTTTGGCTATAGACACGCCAGCAAAACCACCGCCAATAATGACTAATCGTGGTAAATTGGTGTATGGAATATTCATAAATGTTGTGTTGTTTTGCAAAGATAAAGTGATCTCCGCAGATAGGAGGTAGGAAGTGCTATTTTTATAGGAGTCAATACGGTTATTTATGAACCGAAATCGTTATAAACAGTGTCTGTAACAGCCAAAGCCTTGTAGCAGGTAATTGAGGTGAGGTATGCGTCATTTTTTATTAGAGATCATTAAGAAGGGATGCAAACTGTAGTCTATAAATGACGATTGTCCATACTTTTTTTTAGGGTTTTCTTAAAAAAAACTGTTTTAGGGTGTAACAGATCCTTTTAATTGGCTACTTATATAATGTAATCAATCAGTACGTGGATAAAGAGTTAGAACATAGTTTCGTCAGTGATCTAGAAGAACATCAGAATATTGTGCATAAGGTGTGTCGTTTGTATGCGCCTGATGCAGAGTCTCATAATGATTTGTTTCAGGAGATTACGATTCAGCTGTGGAAAGCCTATCCAAAATTTAGAGGAGAGTCTAAATTCAGTACTTGGATGTATAGAGTATCCTTAAATACAGCGATTACCTTATACCGTAAGTCCAAACGTACGATTAAAACGGCAGACATCGAGATTTCTGATTTTAAGATCAGTGCAGAAACGTACGATGATGTGGTAGAGGAGAAGTTAAAATTAATGTATACAGCCGTTAAGCAATTAAATGATATAGAAAAGGCGTTAGTTTTTCTATATCTCGAAGACAAATCATACAAAGAGATTGCCGATACGATGGGAATCTCTGAAGTGAATGCTAGGGTGAAAATGAATCGAGTGAAAACGAAGTTGAAAAAAATATTAAATCCGTAAGCATGGATGAATTAGAATTATTAAAAAAAGATTGGCAAAAACAAGAAGCATCGCTTCCAAAATTGTCATATGATGATATATATAAGATGATTTTAAAGAAATCATCCTCCATCGTTAAATGGATATTCGTTATTAGTATTGTAGAGTTTTTACTGATGGTAGGTTTAGAGATTACTGCCAGATTTAATGGGACTTATGATACGTATGAAGATATCGGATTGAGTAGCGAATTTAATGTCGTACTCTCCTGTATTTCCTTTGGTATTTTGATCTATTTTATGGTGCAATTCTATAAAAACTACAGAAGGATCAATGCTACAGATTCTGCAAAAGTATTGATGGAGAATATCCTGAAAACCAGACGGGCTGTAAAACGCTATGTATTCATCAATCTATCGTTTATGGCGATCATGCTCTTATTTGTATTCAACTATATGCTTTTTTACAGTCAGGAGTTTGAAGTCTTACAACAGGCATCTGATAGGGATGTGCCCATCTATGTGTTAGGAATCGCTTTTCTAATGATCGTTATTGTAGTCGTAGGTGCTATAGGATTGGTATATTACATGATCTATGGATTGCTTACTCGCAGATTGAAGAAGAACTACAAAGAACTAGAAAAACTGGAGTTGTAGCAATATTATCTTGGTGGACTCAGGTGAATAGTGTCTTAGATCAATACATATGTCTTAAGACGCTCATGTATCGGTATCGATAGCGATTAAAATCAGAAAAGCAGCTTCGTATATTTGTTGTTTCAAAACTAAATGATGTGCATCCGCACTGAATTACTTATTTTCATTAAAAGCAGATGGCAATAGCTGTGGGATCAGTTTTACGAGTAAGGGTAGTAGTAAACTGCCTCCTGGTAGGATAAAAATAGCTAATGACGGAATGGTTTTACACACATCTAGTAGCTGTTTTTTGAGCTTTTGTTTTTCTTCTAACGAGAGTTCTCTAACAGTAGACTGCCCTAATAGCACCATTAATTCTTTACTTTCTGTAATCTCTTTGGTCAGTCGTTTCTTATTTCGTAGAATCAATACGCGTACTGTTCGTGCAGTTTGTTTGTAGAAATGCTGCGCTGGATTAGAGTAGTTATAAAAAGAGAGTTGCGCTCTATGCGTGGCTATAAATAGATGGACTGCCTGTAATGATTCTTCGACCCATTGTGTAGGGAGTTGCAGTTCTGCTCCTAATGTATGTATAAATTGCTGTTTGTAGCTATCTATATTCGCATCGTTCCACACCGCTAGACTGGTCAGATCGATAATGTATTTTTTTTCTAGTGCATCGGTGTATTGCGCCAATTGTATCTGATCGAAGGTAGCATCTTCTTCACTGATCGTGGTATATCGTACAGAGGAAGCAAATAATTTAACGACCAATTCATCATAAGCGTCTTTTCCAACCTTGGAATTCAGGGCTAGGAATACAATATTAGTCAGACTTTCTTCTAAACTAGTCGCATAATGAATAGGATTCTGATCGTGAATCAAAAAATGCTCAAAGGCCAATACGTCTATAAATAATAATGCATTGGTGAGTAGATGGCTAAAATTTCTTTTAAAAATAGATTCGTTGGTTTGTATACGAGTGTGGAGTATTTTTTCTAGTTTCTCTGTTTGGTTGCTGGTCAGTGAATTGATAAAAGAGAAAAATGATTTTTTAGTATCTAGGTATTCATAGAATTCGATGAGGGCTGCCACACAATCCACTGTGTTACCATTTTCGATGGTTTCGAAATAGGTAGCGATTAAGGCACCGAAGAGATTGATTTTAGTTTTTTCTTCTTCGGAGTATTCAATATCTGATGGAGTGATTCCAATGGTTGTAACCGATGTGCCATATATAAAACCACTGCCCCTTAGTGCAGGATATAAAGCATCTAGTGATACGGTAGTATAGGATGCTGTATCTTGTTCTCTAAAATATTTAGCGATCCAACCAGTAGCAGAGGGGTTCATATTCTTGTAGGGTTTACTACAAATGTACTTGTTTTTGGAGATGAATCCCAAGATTCGTTTCCTCGATTATAGTAGAGATGCTATTGTGGGAAATTCCCTAAAAGTTTAGAAATCCTATTGCGGATATAGCATACGCAGCGCTTGCTCGTCAAAGAAATTAAGTTTTCCAGTAGTATTTTCGAAATCGAAACAACTGTTCATTACAGAGTCTTCTTGTTCGATGATACCAGGAATATTAGGCAATGTTCCTACGATGAGTATTGGTGCTTCTACTCCAAAATCAGTCTCTGAAGATGGTTCGTCTAATATGCCAGCATTGACACAAGATTGTCGTGTGTTCCAATCACTATTGGCAAGTCCTAGTGTCGTACCAATTTCATGAGAGAATCCATGAGCTAATGCATTGCTAGATAGGGTATCATTATTGTAAGCAGCATTAAGAATGATGAGTCCACCAGGTTTTCCATCGTTAGTCGGAAATTGGGCTGCTCCAATTCCAAAACCTGGGAATGGAATTACGAGTACTTCTATATCGTGTATAGCAGGGTCAAAATCGGTATCACTACTATAGGCAATATTTAATTGAATGCTACTGCCTATAACGCCATTCCAATTGGCTACAGCATCTCGCACCCCTTGTTGTGCTTTTGGTGATAAATGATGTGTTCCGCCATTATTATTTACATAAATGGTAATCGTAGGATGTAGCTCGGTGTCTACTAAATATCCTGTGTTATATTGTTTCGTTAGTGTAGGCTTGGATATTGCCAAAAAATCGGCTTGGTTTATGATAGCATCTCCCATCACTAATAACTCCTTAGAGGTACCTGTCATATCAGAAATAGTTCGTATTTCGAATGCATCGGAGTTGAGTTGTAAGTCTTCAATCTTAGCTGCGATTTTTTCAGGCAACTGTCCTTTTTCTTCAGAAGTAGCGATTGTTTCTATTTCTTCTTTAAAGCAAGCTGCAGATATTAATAAAGAGGTATAGGCGAGTAGAAAGACTGATTTTAACCAAAATTTATTCATGATCTGTGTATATAAAGCGGGTTTTTCGGTTCAAACATAATTATAATTTCCTTGTATTTTTTTTAACAATGTATAAACTGTAGCTTTTACAGGATTAATGTCAATTCTTATTGTATAAAGCTTTTTTTGAGGGAGTGTTCCCTTATGTTCTAGATGTTGGTAGTGGTGAGTGTGACTGAGTCCATATAGAAAGCACCTCAGTATAAGTAAAATGGGGCGTGAACCCCATTTTGTATGATGAATAGTCCTCATGCTATTCCTAACACTGGTATTGCGTTAGGGATAGCAGAGGAAATCCCACAGCTCGACCTTAGGAGAGCGAGGAATTGGAACGGATAGCCCGACCCTTGGGGAACGCCCACATCCTTTTGCACTTATAGTTTATTGAAGGGAATGGTCTGTTCTTGTGCACCAATAGTGACTTTTAGGAGATACATTCCTTGTGCAAGAGTTTGGGTGTTAATCACGGATTGCTGTGTATTATCAGTGATTTTTCTGCCGTCTAGCCCATAAATGGCTAAGGCATCAATAGGTTGTGCTGCGTCTACAGATAGTTGTGTAGTGGCAGGTATCGGGTATGCTATGATCTGTAGGGTAGTAGGAGCATCGGGAGTAACAATATTCAGTACAGGGCCTTCATTGTTTTGGTAGGCACCTAAATCGATAGTGGTATTCGTACGGTTCGTACCTCCCAGTCCTATTGCAAATTCTGCAGGAACCCATGCGGTGTTTCCACTTCCAAATCCGACGCTGTTGTCTGCCAAACGATAGTCAAAATCATAGTGTGTGAAAGGAGTATTTGGAAGTGGATCGGTAGGCATCGTATTGGGATTGATAAATACGGGGGCTTCACGGATCACATCTGTAGAAGACTCTACGCTAGTATTCCCTGTAAGGATACAATTCGCTACGTTACCATTCAGAAGGGATTGTGCTGCTAGATTTTGGGTGATAATACTATTGTAGCAGGTAGCATTGGAGTCTTCTATAAATCGGATAATCGTACCACTTTCATTAGTAGCTTGGTTTTCGGCAATGGTGCAGTTTACAAACGTAGAAGGAGAGGTGTCTACAGAGGATCTGGTTTCTAATACGGTACCGCTTGCTGCGCTGTTTCCTACGATGAGTGAGTTATAGGTTTGTGCAGTAGCGTCTATGAGTTCTAGATAATAGACGGCACCCTCTCTAGTCGCTCGGTTGTTACTGATGTGTGCACGATCTACAGTCATGGTTTTATTGAGTATAAATGCGACACCACCTCTATCTGCTGTATTACCTACGAAATCAGTAGTCTGTGCTTGGATATTTGTGCTGCTTGTATAGATAGCACCTCCTCTTAGGGTTGCTGAGTTATCGATACATTGAGAAGCCGTGAATTGTGTGGTTCTAATGAAATCTTCGGGAATGATTTCGAAATAGATAGCGCCTCCAGTAGTCGCTGTATTATTGGTCAAGCGTACTTGATCAAAGCGAGCATCTCGGTAATCTCTATAGTAAATACCGCCTCCTTGTATAGCTTCGTTATTGCTAAAGGTATTGGTTAGGAATTGTAACGTCTTTAGGTCTTCTGTAAATCTTCTTTCTATATAGATAGCACCACCGCTTTCTGCTTTGTTTTGTGAGAATTCAGAATCAGCAATGGTATCGGTATTGGGTAGGCGCAGGTATAGGGCACCTCCTTTTTTTGCAGAAGAATTCTTGGTAAAGGTGTTGTTAGAAAAATGAATGGCTGCATTTCCTCTTGCATGGATAGCTCCACCGTCTTTTTGGCTTTCATTATCTGTAAATTGGCAGTCGGCTATACGAGCATCAGCAGGGTGTCTACCGCCATTGTCTTCGTAATAGATTGCTCCTCCATCGTGTTCACTCGTATTAGCGATAAATCTAGAATCTATGATGCTAAAAGCAGTATCGCCATTATCTGCATACACTGCAGCTGCACGTCCCATGGTCGTATTGCGTGCAAAGGTGCTTTGGTTTATCTGTAAATCTGCTGCGGTGCTGTATAGGGCTGCGCCGTCTGAAGTAGCACTAGTAGTCGAATTTTCGATAAACTGGGAGTTTTCTACACGTACTGTAGGGGTAGTGGTGTAGACCGCAGCTCTTTCATTCGAGCTGTTTTTTTGGAATATACTATTATTGATGGTAAGCGTGTCTACTTGTCTCGTAGTATGAATGGCAGCAATATTATTTTGTACGTTATTATCGCTAAAGATACAGTTATCTACCGTAGTGTTTCCACTACTATTGATCACTACTGGTGTGATCGTATTGTTACGGAAATTACTAGCAGTAATGGTTACAGATGCATTTTCTGCTGTTCGTATCACACTACTGGTGGTGCGTGATGAATGATTCGCTGTAAAATTACTAGTATTGATTGTTAATGCTCCATTTCCATTAGTGATCACGGCACCATTGCCTTGTACGTGGTTGTTCGTCATCGTTACTCCTGTTAGTGTCAGTGTTGCATTATTGCTAAAGATAGCTGCTCCAGTACCTGTAGCTTCATTTTCTATAAAATCAGTATTTAAAATTTGTAAGTTTCCGTTTACTTTAAAAATGGCACTTCCTCGATTAGATGTGTTGTTTTCAAAAGAACAGAATAAAGTGACTAAGGGAATATCTGCTATATGATAGATAGTTCCGTTAAGTAATGAATTGTTATTTGTAATTCTACAACTGACTAATGAGCTGGGGTTCAGTATGATCCCTAGGTTTGAAGCACTATCGTTATATCCATTTTGTATATGAAGGCCATTTAAAATATTAAAAGCTGTTGGATTCAAAAAAGCGAATAAGCGGTTAGAATTATCCGTTTCTATATCGGGATCACCAATGTTTCCATCGATACGTGTAGTAATTGTGTTAGGATCATTGGCTACGATGGGACGCTGATCGATTTGTGTCTCTGTACCTTCGAAACTACCATAGATAGAAATAGAGCTGTTTACTGCGAAAGATTGAAATCGATCGGTATCGCTAGGCGTATACCTTCCTTTTTTGATCCAAATCTGAGAGCCTGCTGTGGTTTCTGTGCCTGGAATAGCAGCTGCTAAGGCATCGTGTAGTGAGGTATACGCATCTGCCCATGAAGTACCATTATTAGCTCCTGTAGCATCGTTAGCTACGTAGATGATCTCCTGCGCTTGTAGATACATGACCATCAGTACCAATAACATAGTGAGTGTTGTTTTTTTCATTATAGTTTTAGGTTTAATTGATTTACAAAATCCATGAATACAATGGCGATACTACAATGCATGTACTATGGCCTATGTGCTCGATAAGGGGAAACATAAAAAAGGAAAATACTGCGGGGTTGTTGTTATCAAATGTATAGAAATACAGTTGTAGAAATGAGCGAAAACCTTTTTTTAATAAAACTTTAGCAAGGGGGAAAAACCCTATTTTTTTGCTAATGATTTGATAGTGAGAGAAACGGGGGATGCCTTGTGATTACTGGTGTTTCGGGGTATAGTGTGTTTTTTTTGCTTTGCGTATGCGATGATTGGTATATCACTGCATATGTTGGTATACATATGCAGTGATGTTATAATATTTAGGGCGTTCCCCAAGGGTCGGGCTCTCCGTTCCAATTCCTCGCACTCCTAAGGTCGTGCTGTGGGATTTCCCCTGCGATCCCTAACGCGGATTTTTTTTAGAGAGGAGCTAACGTAGAAGTGGTTTAAACTTTTTTCAATTTGCTATAAAAACGATCTTTTGCACCCAAATTTTGTAATTTTTGAGTTCCGTAGCGCTGCTATGAAACAAAAAAATCACTGCATTTGGTCACAAAATCTTCGATTTTCGCTGAAATCAAAAAAGTTTAAATCACTTCGTATTATAATGGGATATTGCCATGTTTTTTATCAGGCATTTTTAGGGATTTATTTTCTAACATCCCAAAGGCTTTGAGTAATTTGCGTCGGGTGTCTTGTGGTACAATTACTTCGTCTATAAATCCTCTAGCTGCTGCTGTGTAGGGATTGGCAAATTTTTCTGCATATTCTTTTTCTTTTTGTGCTAGCGTAGCAGCGGGATCTTCGGCCGCAGCAATTTCTTTTCTAAAAATAATTTCACTAGCTCCTTTGGCGCCCATGACTGCAATCTCTGCCGATGGCCATGCATAATTAAGATCGGCACCGATATGCTTGGAGTTCATTACATCGTATGCACCTCCGTAGGCCTTGCGGGTAATAACGGTTACTTTGGGTACTGTCGCTTCGCTAAGGGCGTATAATAATTTAGCGCCATGCACGATGATACCATTCCACTCTTGGTCTGTACCGGGTAAAAAACCAGGTACGTCTACCAATACTAATAGCGGAATATTAAAACAGTCACACACGCGTGTAAAACGTGCTGCTTTCTTGGCACTGTTTACATCTAGTACGCCTGCTAATACCATAGGTTGATTGGCGATGATACCTATGCTACGGCCTCCCATTCTGGCAAATCCTACAATGATATTTTCTGCATATTCTTTATGAATTTCGTAAAAAGATCCAGCATCGATACTTCCTTCGATCACTGCGTGCATGTCATAGGGTTTATTAGGGTGATTAGGAATAATTGTATTTAGTTCTGGTCGGGTTTCGTCTGTATGGGTATAGGCGAGTTTGGCAGGTTTTTCGGTATAATTTTGTGGGAGGTAGCTGAGCAGTTGTTTCATACTATCTAAACAGGCTACATCATTGGCAGTAGTGATATGTGCTACGCCAGATTTAGAGGCGTGTGTACTGGCTCCACCGAGGGCTTCGGAAGTAACGGTTTCATTAGTAACTGTTTTTACGACATTGGGTCCTGTAACGAACATATAACTAGATGCTTCTACCATCATCGTAAAATCGGTCATCGCAGGGGAGTATACAGCCCCTCCTGCACAAGGCCCCATGATAGCGGATAATTGCGGAATCACTCCAGAGGCTTGTACATTTTTATAAAAAATATCGGCATAGCCGCCTAGCGATCGCACACCTTCTTGTATGCGAGCTCCCCCAGAGTCATTTAGCCCGATGATCGGGGCTTTATTGTTCATTGCCATATCCATGATTTTGCAAATCTTTTCGGCGTGTGTTTCGGATAAGGAACCTCCAAAAACCGTAAAATCTTGTGCAAAAATATAGATTAATCGTCCGTCTATAGTACCGTAGCCTGTGATCACGCCATCTCCGTAATACTGCTCTTTGTCCATGCCGAAATCAGTAGTACGATGGGTAACCAGCATGCCTATTTCTTCGAATGATCCTTGATCTAATAGGTAGGTAACACGTTCTCTAGCGGTGAGTTTTTTCTTTTGGTGTTGTTTCTCGATGCGATCTAGGCCTCCTCCTTGCTGCGCTTGTTGTATTTTAGTGGTGAGTGTTTGATGCTGTGTGTTCATATTTTTTACTGAGTATTAGGGAGTCGTACTATTTGTAGTTCTTTTAGGTAGGTTTGTAGTGCAATCAATGCTGCAATTTCTGCTTCTTCTTGTTGGGATGCTTGTACATGTGTAGTGTGGTACTGCTTTTTTACGAAATGAGTATCAAAATCTCCATTACAAAAAGCAGGGTGTTCGCATACAAAACGTCCAAAAGGCAAGGTGGTTTCGATGCCCTTGATCTCATAGGCATTGATCGCTTGGAGCATCCGCTGTATAGCCGCAGCTCGGGTAGGAGCATAGGTAATGAGTTTGGCAAGTAGCGGATCGTAGTAAATGGGTACATCCATTCCCTCTCGATAGCCATTATCTACTCGAATGCCTTCTCCTGTAGGTATCTTGTATACTTCTAGCTGTCCTACACTGGGTAGAAAATCATTCATAGGGTCTTCTGCATAGACTCTTAGTTCGATGGCATGTCCTGTGATCTGTAAGTCTTCTTGGGCAAAGGGAAGCGAATCTCCGCGGGCTATTTCTATTTGTAAAGCGACTAGATCAGTCCCTGTAATCAGTTCTGTAACGGGGTGTTCTACTTGCAATCGGGTATTCATTTCTAGGAAGTAGAAATTATGCGCTTCATCGAGTAGAAATTCTACAGTACCTGCGCCTACATAGTCACATGCTTTGGCTACTTTAATAGCAGCAGCACCCATAGCTTCTCGTAATTCTGGGGTGAGCACAGCAGAAGGGGCTTCTTCTACTACTTTTTGATGTCGCCGTTGGATGCTGCATTCACGTTCGAATAAGTGAACGACATTTCCATGGGTATCGGCTAGGATTTGTAGTTCGATATGCCTAGGAGCGGCGACGTATTTTTCGATAAATACAGCTCCATCGCCAAAGGCCGCGGTTGCTTCGCTAATGGCACGTTGCATTTGTGTAGCAAGTTCGGTTTCGTTTTCTACAATACGCATGCCTTTGCCCCCTCCACCAGCAGAGGCTTTGATTAAGATGGGATAGCCTATTGTAGCAGCGATGCTTTGCGCTTTTTCTACAGAAGTAATGGCTTGGTCGATCCCCGGTACCATAGGGATGTCATATTTTTTGACGGCAGCTTTGGCAGCGAGTTTACTACCCATAATCTCTATTGCCGAAGGCGAAGGGCCAATAAATATCAATCCATTATCTGCGACGTGTTTTGCAAATGCTGCATTCTCACTCAGAAATCCATATCCAGGGTGGATGGCATCGACGCTCAGTTCTTTGGCGATGGCTACGATGCGTTCTCCACAGAGATAGGATTCATTAGAGGGGGCTGCACCTATACATACTGCTTGATCAGCGAGTAGTACATGCGGTGCGTCTCTATCGATAGTGGAGTAGATAGCTACTGTGTGTAGTCCCATTTTTTTGGCCGTTTGCAGGATTCTGACTGCAATCTCTCCACGATTGGCCACTAATATTTTTTGCATACTAAAGTAGGTATTAAGCTTCGAATTCGATGAGTAATTGTCCTTTGTCTACTGTAGCACCTACAGCAACTTCAATAGACTTGATCACGCCATTTCTAGGGGCAGTGAGTATGTTTTCCATTTTCATGGCTTCTAGCACTAATAGATGATCGTCTTGCTGTACTTCTTGGCCTACCGATACTTGGATGTCTAGTAGCAGTCCTGGCATGGGAGCAACTACTGTATTGATCTGCTGTGTAGTGCTGTTAGAAAACCCCATTTGATGGATCAATTGATCCAAGGGGTCTGCGATCACTACTTCATAGGTATTGCCATTAACAGTAATGGTGTATTTTTTTTGTAAATAATCCGCGTGTACAATACGTGTCGTATAGGTACGCTGTTCTTTGATCACATGCTGCGTAGTAGGATCAATAGCAATACTGTCTAACGTATCGAGTTGTGAGGGAGTAATAGCGTATTCGAAGTCGTTATTGACTTTTATGAGATGCGTATGCATAATGTCTAATGATTTGTGTGTAGGCTAAATATAAGTATTTAGCCCGAATTAATCATTGGGTCATGTATTTTGATTGTAAAGTGGTTTACACTTTTTACAGTGGGCTATAAAAAAATGATCTTTTGTACCTAAATTTTACAATTTTGAGTTTTGTATTGTTGTTATACAACAAAAAAACACTGTATTTGATCACAAAACTTCTGTTTTTTTTGATGGAATAAACATGTGTACACTAGTTCTATACATTAGTGTAATTTTGGCGCTCATTGATTCATTATACAGAATACTAGCTAATTGAATATTCGTTTTTTATTACCAATAGTTAGTCGTTTTACGTTTATACAATTATTATAACGAACCATACAATGGATACAACTGATTATACAACGAAGAACGAATATAAGTTAAATGGAGGTTATTTTTACAGAGGATTAACATTTTTGTTGGGGAATAATAACACTTAATGTTAATATTTTTTATTCACGTAAATCAAATTTATTTTTTATGAATTTCTTTAAAAAAAATGCTAGAATAGCTAGTATGATTGTAATTGGGGCGATATTTCTAATTTCTTGTAGTAGAGAAAGTCTGGAATCGAATGCTATAGAAGGAGTACCCAAAAAAGTACAAGAAAAATTATGGGCAATAGGAATCAATCCATCTGGGGCAGTATTGAAAACCACACAAATGCCAGATGGAACACTACAAGAAGCTTGGAGAGTACAGGACTTTATTATTCCAGAAGAACAGTTATTTGCTTATGAAGATGCTGTAGCAGAAGGAGGAGATCAAAGAGCTTTTAGAAGAAATAATCTAGTTAATATTGAAAATGAAAGAACACTAACAGTAAAGTCTGAAATAGGATCGTCTCCAGGAGCAGATTTTGATGTTAACGATGCGATATCTGCTGCGATTGATGAGTATAATAATTTGGGACTAAAATTGAAATTTAATTTTCTGGGTTCAGAGACAGATCAATCAGCTGATATTAGAATTTATTTAGCCATTTTTAATAATAATTTAGATGCAGCAGCATTTACTCCATCGAATGGTAATCCAGGTATGGGAATTGAAGTCAGTACAACAGCTGATCTTACATTTAATGAATGGAAGTTGTTAATCATGCATGAGCTTTCTCATACAATAGGTTTTCGTCATAGTGATTGGAGAACCAATAGATCATGTGGAGGTAATGCTGATGGAAACCCAGATGATGGAGATGTGATACATATACCTGGTACAGATAACTCTGGAGATTTGATCAATGTTCTTTTTGCAGGATGCAATTTTGCTAGTTTGTCAGGGTTTCAATCAGATGATATAGCAGGCTTAAGAGCTGTATATGGTACTAATAATGGAGGTACTAATTGTGCTCCTAATGCGCAACGCTGTGATCAAAGTCAGCCGTGGAAATACTTTTTCTGTGGACAGTGTTTCGAGAGCGCACAGGATGCGGTAAATAATGGTTGCCAAGA
>CANMMM010000037.1 GCA_947498935.1 uncultured Aquimarina sp.
CACGGGTATTTTTTCTATAGTGATGACACGTAAGTTTTTCTTATAAGCAATGACGTGGGTATTTTTTCTATAGTGATTACACGTAAGTTTTTCTTATAAGCAATGGCGTGGATATTTTTTCTATAGTGATGACGCGTAAGTTTTTCTTATAAGCAATGACGTGGATATTTTTTCTATAGTGATGACGCGTAAGTTTTTCTTATAAGCAATGACGTGGGTATTTTTTCTATAGTGATGACGCGTAAGTTTTTCTTATAAGCAAAGACACGCGTATTTTTTCTATAGAACTGATTGCAGCTATTCTCATTTATCATAAAAAAATAAGAACATACTTATGAGAGTAACGAAATCATATCATGATGCTCCGAAAGGAATTCAGCTTTCATTTGATCCTGAATTAACAGATGAGGGGTTAAAGCAATATTTAGGATCATTAGGGTTCAAAGAAGCCAATCGCAAAAAAGGGGTTTGGTATATTCGTGGAAATCGTCCTTCTTATGATCGTTATACAGATGCATTAGAAAAAGCATATAACGAGGGGAGGAATTTTATGGACGTCTTTATTCAGCCTTCATACGAGCCTGCTTTGGATAATATTACCCATAAGATGTTTAGTCTGGTTACCGCGACGATTTCGATTGAAGCAGATCAGACCGAGAATATAGACTATGTTATTTTTGAAGATTTTAGAGTTTCGGCATTTGATATTGCCACTCGTTTTTTAAAGCAGCAATACGGGGATCGTTTACAGTCGATTCAGGTAACTGCTAAAAATTTAAAAGGCAGAGCAGAAAAAGCATTTGCACAAGAGCATATTATTGTAGCTACCGAGCCTCAAGAAGCAATACAAGACAATGCCCAACAGAAGCCATTTGTTACCGATCCACTTACTTTAACGAATGAAAGTGGTGTGTATACTAAAGAGACGGCAGGAGATCGTTATGAGGAATTACTTATTCCAATGCCTTCAACTCTAAAATTTGAAGCCAGCATTAAATTGGTACAAAATGAACAAGATCAGTATGTGTATGGATTAGGAGTCATTAATAATTTATCAGATTGGGGAGGTTATAGCTTTGCTCCCAGTAAAGTTGATACAGTTTACCCTACCAAACCAGATGCGTTAGCAGCAGCCATATTACAAATTTTAGAAGGAGTAAGGCATGAGTATACAGAAGCATTGCGTATGGGGGCATCAAAGGCTTTACAAACAGCTTATAAAAAAACAATAGCAGCGATCTATGCCTTTGCAGATCGTATGAAAATACAATTACCAGAAGATAAGACAAAAGCAATACTCCCTTTATCCATTGAAGAAGAGCCTAAGAATGTAGTAGGAAACGAGCAGTCACTCACCACCTTGAATGAAGATGTTGGTATGCTAGTGGATGAGTTGCGGGAATTAGAAACGCAGATGGAGGATAAAGGGATTGCTTCTAAGATTGGTAATGTTAAGATTGATTTAGAAGAACATTTCCAGAGATTACAAGGCAAACCACTCAATGATGCATTGAAACGTATTTATAGTACTTTATTAGATATTGGGAATACGCTTTTAGAAGGAAGGTATCGGGATCAATTTTTCACAACCCTTGAAAAGTTGAAAACAAAAGCAGGGATCATCCCTTTTGAGGTAAACAAAAACTTTCAGTTTACCATCACTCAGGGGCGTACTACTTTGGATGATGCGCTGATCAGGGAGTTTCAGGATTTTATAGAACTATATCGTAATGCATTACATCTGATTTATGAAAAATCTCAGAATGATGAAGTGTTTAGCATTTTAAAAGTGCGTATTTCTTCAGATCGAGCTACCATTGATTTTTTACATAGAAAAGAAGATAATACCTTAAAAATTGATGCACTACACGCTCATGAAGAAGGTATGGTCTCTTACAAAGAAGGTGTTATTCCAGAGGGTAAACTTAGCCAAGCGATTCGTTATATGCTAAAGCATCCAAACACATTGCAGATGCGACCAGCCGAAGTGTACCAATCAGCAGATGCAATACCTACCGATATAGTATACAATAACAAATCTCTTCTCAATGTATTAGTTCCTGAAGGAGTTATAAATTTTGATTTTGGCAATAGCTTGAAATTGTCTAAAAAAGAAATCAAAGCAGCCTTTCCTTGGTTATTTGAGATCAGAGGAAAAGATTTGATGTATATAATTCCTTCACAACTATTTGTACTTACTCAATTTTCAGATTTGAAGACTTTGGGAATTAAGGTAAGTAAGTCCGATATTCAGTCTCATTGGTTATATTATGGAGAGCAATTATTCAATTTGTTGGGGTATCCAACTGATATGAGCTATCCATATGTGAATACGCAGCTAGGGTACTATCAGGTAGCTATACTAGGAGACATCATACAGTCTAGCAAGGATAACAAACATTGGTGGAAGGCTATCACGAGTTATCGTCCTATTGCAGATATGGAGCAGGCAGTGCAGCATATCGATCAGATCATCACATCATATCAGGAAAATGAAGCAGCAGTTACAGATGCTGATACGACCACAAAACTCATTGCTAATTATGTAGAGCAACGCAAAAAGATTCAAGAGTATATAATTGCGTATAGTAATTCTGATGTTTCTATTTCTAACATAACAACTACAGAAACAAATGCTTCATCCATTGAGGTACAGCCTATCGCAGTGACTAATGAAAAGGTCTATGTTACGGACATTATGAATTACGAGACCTTTATTCCAAATGTATTGATTCCAAGAGATATTGTAGCACCTTTTGATGCTGGAAGTGTCTTGATAAAAGAAGCTGAAAAAGTTCGAGAGATCGGTTCACATTTGTTAGTCGTAACGGATGAAAATCTGGGTAAACAAGATGCTAAAACGTTGTTTGAATTAGCACAGATGCCACATCCAAAAGACTATGGCTTTGGTGTTCATCGATCCGATTTATTACAAGAGTGGGAAAAACGAGGGGAAATTTTACTAGAAACGTTAGGCTACCCTACGAATTTAGAATATCCTTATGTAAATATTCATGTTGGATATAAAAGTGTATCCTCATTAGGAAACCTTATTGAGATCGAAGGTAAGGGCAATAAATGGTGGAGTGTTGTGCAATATGCCCGTCCTATTGCAGAGATGGATAAGGCATTGGATTTCATTGCTAAAGAAATAGAGTCCCTTGTTAAAATAAGACTTTCTTACATAAACCCTAAGACAGGAAAACCAAAAGCTAAGAAAAACGATAAAGAGCAATATCGTTCCTTGACGTTTGCTATAGAAAGCTTTGAAGGTTCAAGATATGTGATTCAGCAATATTTAGAATCACAAGAGGAAAAGAAATTACCAACCGATACCATTGAAGAAGGAGCTGTAACAATCGATGATGTAGAGGAAGAAACGCATTATTCTAATATACTACTTCCTGAGGGTATCCAATCACCTTTTGATACAGGGGCAGTTACACCAGAAGAAGGTATCGAATTAAAGGAACAATTTTTTTACTTGTTCAAGTATACTTACAGAACAATTCATAGGGCTTCTCCTTTAGAGTTATTCATGCTGTTACAATTTATAGATTTAAAAGCATCGGGGATATCTATTACTAAAGCATTATTACATCGAATTTGGGAAAAAGAAGGCGCATCGCTTTTAGCACAATTGGGGTATCCTACAGCAGAAAGTTATCCGTATGTACACATAGAGAAAGGGTATTTCGAAGTGCTACCATTAGAGACGATCATTTCCAAAGGGACAGGAGTTACGAACTGGTGGTCAGTAGTTACGACATATCGTCCTATTGCAGATAAAGAAAAGGCATTACGAAATATTACAGAGCGTTTAGACAACCGTACAAAGGAGTTAGCACAAGAAGTTGTAGCATCAAAAAAAGAGAGGGTATCTAAGGAGATTTCTTTATTGAGAACGTCTAAAAAGTATTTGGAAGCGCACTTGAATAGCACTAGTTCTCAACAAGCTTCCCAAGATACAGATACACTTACAACTGATATGTATCGTGAAATTTCTAAAGAATCTGCAGACCGAATTCGTAGGCAATTTAAAACGAAAGGCTTTACGATTTCTTTCACAGGGAAATCTGCATTTGATCGGAATTTGACCATCGTAGAATTGAATTCACGATTAGGCTATCACCAAACACAACTAGAATATACATTAGAAAAAGAATATGATCAATGGATTACTACTCTAGAAAAAGAAATTGAAAAGTTATCAGGCAAGACCGATGAAAAAAGCAATCAAAGCAGGGTATATCGAGAAGAGCGTATTTCATCATTACTGATTGAAAAAGAAGACCTGATCAAGCTAGTATCGGAGGAAACAAAGGTATTTTATGACGAGCTATTTTTTGGATTCATTGAAAGGGCGAAAGCAGCAGGCTATACGATAGCTAAAGGTAGTGTAGCCAACTTTCGTCTTTACATTATGACTTCGTTGTTTCAAGGTAGGATGTTAGAGCACTATCCAGACATGCCTATTAACAAAGCGGCATATTTACTGATAGACGATTATTTTGAAACGTATAAAGATGCCAAAGAAACAATTCCTATTCCTAAAACAGACTATTTAGATCGGGTTATTGCTACGATGCAAGATCATTATATAGATGGGATACGTCTGAGTAAGAAAAAGATTGAAGCAATCAAGGAGCAAGTAGGTGTTCCAAATATGGGCGTATTATGGGAAGCTGTAGAATTGAGTTGGTTGTTATGGTATAAGACTTTGTATAAGCAGCCAGTTGCTTTTAACAATCGTTTACAAATGATGATTTCTTTTTGGAATAAGGTACAGCCCACGTATGCCTATTCTGACAGTAGTAAAGAATTATATAAGCAATATTCCACACCATGTCCCATTGGTGCAATGATTGCTGAATATACGGATATGTCCAATGCCACAAGCATTTTTGAACCCAGTGCTGGGAATGGATTATTGGTAGTAGGAGCTGATCCTTCTAAAACTCATGTCAATGAAATTGATAATAGTAGGAGGCAATCGTTAGAATTTCAAGGTTTTGCTAAAATTACTCATCACAATGCTTCTGAACCTTTTCCTAAAGCACTCACTCATACTTTTGATGTGGTGGTCACGAATCCTCCATTTGATCGATGGAGTGCTGATGCTTTTGATAAAGCCCGTTTGGTCAACAAATACTTTGATAGCAATATTGGACTCAATAGGCATTTACGTTTGGAGCATTTGATGTCTGGATTGGCATTACATACTATGAAAGATAGTGGAAAGGCAGCCTTGATTCTCAAAGGGCATATCAAGTTTAGAGAGTATGATGGTTATATGGCGACCTATAGACCTTTTTTTAATTGGCTTTACAGTCGTTATGTGGTAGATGATATTATCAATATGAATGGCTACAAACTCTACAACAAGCAAGGAGCAGTTACAGAGATGATGTTAGTACTGATTGGAGGCAGAAAGCCCCAAAAAAGTAAAAAGGTAGCCCCTAATCGAGAGCAAGCAGCCTATTTAGCAGATATAGCGGACAGCTTTGATAGCCTATGGGAACGCATCGCATCCCACATTAAAACCCCTTTACAAAAAGAAATCGAGAAACTTAAAATAGCATTAGGATATGATATTTTTTAATAATCAATTGATGCCTACCACAAGTAGTGCCACTTTATACATGGTGAGTAATCCTGTAGCCTTTACACGATTCGAAGATCACGAAGCCGCTATATTTATTCAATTGCATGAGTTGATAGATCGAGCTTTTGCAGAAGGAGATGATCCTATTTCGTTGATAGAAAATTATTTAGAGATCATTTATGCAGGAGGACATCAAACAGGAGATATCGCTAATTTTTTAATGCAGAGTGATAAGATGGTTCTGGCGTTGTGGACACTTAAGGAGAATTGGAACAATTTAGATGATTCCATCCCTGCGGACTCTTTACTGTATGGAGGTATGGAAAAAAAGGAAGCCTTACAGCTATATGCAGAAATTACCCTGCGTACCTATCTAGAAGTATTATCAGGAACAGACTTATAACCTTTGTAAGTAGTAATAGTAATGGAAAAGACAGTAGAAATACCACAACAGCAAGATGAATTTAGACAAGATGCTTCACAGGTAGCACAATTGGCAGCCGAAGAAAATGCCTTAGTACCCTATGTTCCTAAATCCAGTGCCCCTTTTAAAATGGAGACCTTGATTCCACGAAACATGGCATTTGAAGTACAAAAAGCATTAAATACGATTGTTAAAGAAAAAGGCAATATAGATCAATATGTACGTGATAAGTTACAATATACAACGACAACAGCTTTATGGAAAGCTTTAGCAGCCGAGCAGGTAGATACTTTGGCATTGTACTTAAAACAATTTGATCGAGGGCAGGGAATTATTGTTGCAGACCAGACTGGAATTGGGAAAGGTCGACAAGCAGCAGCAATAATACGTCACGCAGTTAAGAATGGGTATTTGCCTATTTTCTTTACCAAAAAGCCAGCTTTATTTTCGGATATGTATCGAGACTTAAAAGCTATTGGTTTTTCAGATATACATCCCTTTATTGTCAATACAGACAGTAAAGCGAAGATCAAAGATGCTGATGGAAGCGTAGTGTTTTCACCATTATCCGTAGCAGCACAGCAAGCCCTATTGACAGCGGAAGAAGTTCATGATGTAGAGAGTCCTACAGCCATAAGTTATTTTAAACGAAATGGAATAGCGATGCCTAATCCAGAGGAAACTCCTACGATTACTGTAAAGAAGAGTATTGATCACTTACCAACAGCTTATGACATGGTATTTTGTACGTATTCTCAAGTACAATCTGCACATCCCTATAAGCGAGATTGGATTGAGCAGTTGTGTCTGAATGGTGTTGAAGGTAGTAAGAAGTATAAAAAGGTGATTTTTATACTGGATGAGTCCCATATGGCAGGAGGGTATGATTCGATTATTGGAGAATGGATGCGTTCTGTATTACCTTATACAGAAGCCTGTTGTTTTTTAAGTGCCACTTTTGCCAAGTATCCAGAGGTAATGCCTTTTTATGCCAAGAAGACTGCTATTATGGAAACAGGTGTAGGTGATGGTAATTTTGTGAGTTCGATGATCGCAGGAGGATTGGCATTACAGGAAGTTGTAGCATCTAACTTGGCAGAAAGTGGACAATTAATTCGACGACAGCGCTCTAATGAAGGGATAACGATTGATTATGTAGTGTTAAATGAAGAGCCACAACGGAGTATGCATCGAAAAAGTGTGAATCGTATTATCAAGCTGATGAATCGTGTTGTAGAGTTTGAAGCCACATACATCACACCTGAATTGGATTTGCTTCACAAGCAAGCTAAGGTTATGGGAGAATTGGTCAAGAAAAAGCCCAGAGCTTTGGGGGTGAAATCTGCTCCGTTCTTTTCGAGAGTCTTCAATATCGTAGATCAAATGCTCTTTGCATTGAAAGTCCAAGATACAGCGCGGATTACTCTAGAATTATTAGCACAAAATAAAAAAGTGGTCATTGCTTTTAAATCGACTATGGGAACATTTCTCAAAGATTTGAATGTGTCGAGTGGAGATGTGATTCCTTTAGAAGAGTTGGACTTTGTAAGAGCAATGATCAAAAGTTTGGATGGCGTATTTAACTATAACTACACCAGTATTGATGGGACTAAAAGTAGACAGCGCTTGCAATTAGAAGAGTTGTCGGACAGTGCTATTGCAGCATACAAAGACATCAAAAAAGCGATGTTATCTGAAGCCACAGGATTGATGGTTTCTCCCATTGATCAGTTGATTGATATAGTAAGCCATACCAAAAAGCCATCGAGTGTAGGAGGACATGACGGGGAGTATTATCGAGTAGCAGAAGTAACAGGGAGAAACCAGAAAGTTTATTTTGAAGGCGATGATGCAGTGGTTGCTTCTTTTCGTAGTGATGCTGAAAAATCTTTCCGTCTATTCAATAGTGGAGAGTATGATGTTCTTTTGATCAATCAAAGTGGTAGTACAGGTTTTTCAGCACATTCCTCCAAGGACTTTAAAGATCAGCGACAACGTCATATGCTTATTCCACAGTTTGAATTGGATGTGAATACAATGGTGCAACTATTGGGAAGGGTCAATCGAACCTCGCAAGTAAACTTACCGAGTTATTCCTTTATCACGAGTGATATTCCAATGGAAGTACGATTGATGACCATGATGAAAGCAAAATTAAAATCCTTGGATGCCAATACAACTGGATCTCAAAATACCAATGAAGATACCTTAAAGAGTGAAGACTTTTTAAATAAGTATGGAGATAAGGTAGCTTGGCAATGGGTTGATGAAAATGAGCAGTACTTACCGCAAATGGGGTATCCTACTTATCATAGGAAGTATGATAGTAAAACAGGAACGAGCTATTATGAACGCAATGATACCAAGGAAGGAGCAGCTCGACAGCTCACAGGTCGTGCGGGTTTATTAGAAGTGACAGATCAAGAAAAGCTTTATAAAGAATTACTGGCGATGTACAATCAGCAGATTGTCATTGAGAAGCAAGAAGGGACTTATGATCTAGAAACGGAGTTTTTACAACTGGATGCGGATGTTAAAAAACGCTTTTTATTCCAAAAAGGGAGAGGTGGTCATACTCCTTTTGGTAAGGATACCATCCGAGAAGTATCCATTGTGAACAATTTAAAAAGACCCTTAACCAAAACAGAAATAGACACCCGTATTGCGATACAATTGGATGGTAAGACCTCTAAAGAAGTCCAACAAGGATTGATCGATGAGATTGAAAAAGAATACCCTAAGCTCATTGAAAAGCGGAAAGCAAAGAAAACCGCATCTATAGCAAAAATCCGTAAAGAATTGGAATCACTACCTGCGTTAGGCAGTGGAAAAGACGAAAAAGAAAATGATAAAATAGCCAGTAAACACGAAAAATTAACGGAGAGTTTGGAGGAAGCAACCAACGCCTTACAGAATTTAGTAGGTGGTTTGGAAAGAATTAAGACCATCATTTTAAGAGCTATAGAAGCGTTTGAGGTGGGAACATTGGTTAAAATTCCTAAAACAGGTTCTATCACTGACCCTTCATGGGGTGTCTTTTTAGGGATCAGTATTGGTTCTGCTGCTTCCAATCCGTATACGTTGAGTAATATTCGGATGCGCTTTGCGGTTGCTGATCAACGCAAGATCGTGACGTATTCTTTAGTGGAAGAGCAACAGGATTTTATCAATAGAATTTATCAGGAGAGTAGAGATATCAGTGATGGAGAACGAGAGAGTATCCCAGAGGTTTGGAATGACCTTATTAAACAGGCTTCTTCTAAACGGCAAAAGCGGCACATTTTGACAGAAAACATTGTGTTAGCTTCAGCTGAGATTGGTTCTAAAAACAGGCTGATCAAATACAATACAAACCTTGGAACAATTAAGAATGGAATTCTGATGTCTGCTGATTTTGGAAAAGATGGGGAGCATATCGCTTTACTACCGATCTCTTCAGCACTTAAGGTTATTGAAGCATTAGCAATCGATACCACTTTTAAAGACCATACACATACTATCAAATTCAAAAGAATCAGTGAAGGTTACTTTCAGGTTTTTATGAAAAAGAAGGAGCATTATAAGCTGGGGATTGATCCAAAGTTACGCCAACTGATTCGCAGTGCAGCAGGACAAGCAGCAGATGAATTACCCGATTTTGTACAAAATGCAGGTGATATGACAGGAGCGTTAGCGATTAAAAATCTAGTTCCTTTTTTAGAGGTACTAGATGGTTATGGAATACAGATCGAAGGGGAAGCCAAGGAATTAGAAGATTGGGAGCTTGAAAATAAATCCGAATGGGCTGATCGAACTACAGGAAATAATGAACGATGGAAATATGAGTTAGGAAGAGCCTATGGACAAGGTAGTAATCCTTTATCTGGTTTTGTCGCTTATGAAGAGCCTACAAAAGACTACCCTTTTGGGTCGGTGCTCTATGATCGTAAATTATCAGATAAGGAGAAATATTCCTTTTCATTGATCCCTATTTTTAAGAATGTAGCCATTCCCTATCTGAGATGGAAAAATACGCTGCAGCCCACTCCGATTTTTAGAGAGTTTCAGGAATTAGTAGTAGCAAGTAACACATTGCCTATTCACGAAGTACAAGATGCATTAGGCTATTTTATCACGAATCATCCACATGAGGATGGCAATGCAGCTTTTGTCTTTGGTCGATTCAGCTCTCAACAATTAGGGTTAGCAGCATATGAAGATATGATAGCAGCAATTACTCCTATGGAAGCAGTATTGGATAAGCTGCGCATCTATCATAAGCAATCGAGTTCACAGATAGATAAGAGAAAAAAGTATAACTAAAAAAAGAGAATACATGCGTAAGAGAACATTCACATTAGACATTCCAGAGGTACAGCAAATTCCAAGTTTTATGAAAATACTAGATGATTTGAGTGTGGGTAATAATGTGTTTTTGGTCGGAATGAAAGGAACTGGAAAGTCTAGGTTACAAGAACAAGTAAGTTATTCTTTTTTTGGTAGAAAGCGAAATGACCAAAAAGCATTGCCTTATGAGATCATTAACTGCAATCAGTGGACTTCTCCCATCGATATTATCGGAGGTCAAACTTTGAACGGGTATCAAGAAGGAGCTTTGTCTAAAGCATGGAAAGAAGGTAAAATTTTGATCTTAGATGAATTACCCAAGCTTGATCCTAATACTGCGGGCTTATTGAATTATGCACTAGCAAAGACTGCTGATTCAGATGCAGTGATTTTAAATGGAATGCATGAACCGATCCGTAAACATCCTGACTTTGGATGTATCGCTTCGGGCAATACATTAGGAAAATCTTTGAGTAGTTCCTATGTAGGGAATAATAAGCAAGACGCTTCGCTAATTGATCGATTTAGTGGAAGTATCTATGAAATAGGCTTTAATGAAGCTTTAGAACGTCAGGTAATCTATCCTGTGGTAGTAAGAATTTGTATTGCTATTCGCAATGCGCTATTAGCCTATGAAGGGGCAACAGGAATGGATGGCGAAGACAGTATAACGCTACGTACCATGATTAATATGCAACGCATTTATGAACTAGAAATGATGCGAGAGATGGGCATTAAAGATACAGTAGGGAATATGCATCATACAGTATCTAATGGGAAGACCTTACAGGACTGTTTGGATAGTTTTTTTTGGACAATGAGCACAGAAAAAGCGCACAGTATCAAAGAAGCTGTAGACTATGAAAATTATATCAATAATTATAAAGGGGCAATTGGCAAAGAAGAGTTTGTCAAGGAATATCACCGTAGAAAATGATACAGCAACCAAGAATACATACAAGCATTGTTAACCAAGGACATACGCTGCATTATTGTCAATTTAGTGGAGTCAGTGTTTTCCATGAATTTGTAGATCGACAAATCCCTAGGTTGTCTACTCCTAATAGAAGTGTTTTTAAAGCATTCAATAGATGGGTAGGAACACAGATTGCAGCCAGTACAACTGTATTTGGAGAGGAAGTTCCTGATTCGGTGGCTAGTTTGAATACGTACAGCGTATTTGGGAAAATGCACTTGTTAGCTCAAATCCGCTCTAAACTACAGTCGAAATTGCACGCATTTTTATATAAGACCGAAAATCATACAGTATCTACATCACAATTAGAATGGAATGACAAAGGCGTGGGTTCTTTCTCTTTTGCGATGGCATCGATGGGCTTATTTAAAAGCATCCCTATGGCTACTAAAGACGAAGAAGGATTAGAAGCTCAAGTAGAAAAACTAAAGATTGCTTTAGAATTAACAGGTATTGGAAGTTCTGTGCGAAAGTCCTATGTGCATTTTGGTCAGCATAAAGGAAGTCGTCCTGCGCTTGAACTATACGTCACCGCAGGAGGTAATGCCAATATTGAAGGAGAAGCGTTGCATTATGTAGGGATTGCCTGTGCAGAACTTACTACTTATATGGAAAGTAAAGGAATTCCGATTGCAATCTATGTTGTATTAGCCACTTTTTGGAATCATCAAAGTATTGCAGGGATCATTTGTTTAAAACGCTTTGAAGCTTCTTTGGATATAAACCAATTGCTATTACTGAGTAGTGATCCTAAATATTTTAGGTATCGAGGATGCAAGGCACTTATAGCATTAGGGGATTATATGGGGTTGGAGTTACCCAAAGGTTTAGGGAGGCATTATACAGGAATGCATCAAGATATTGTTGCTACAGTTACAGAAGGAAAAGGGGTGTCCTTTGGACAGAGTTATTCTATAGAAGAGGCAGTAAAAGAAGTGACGCTTATTAAGGGGTTGGTAGTAAAAGATAAAAGCAATTCATAAAATTTTAACCGAATGCAGCAGTATAAAACAAAAAGATTACAAAAAGCAGTCATTGAAAAGGTAATGGATAGGGCGATGGAGATTAGTAATGGTTGTCAAGAGCATTGTCGTGATTTTCAAATTATGACTTCTAAGCAACATCCCGATATATTGATTTTGCGGTGGATGACTATTGATATGGGAGCTATAGACACTCTTTTTCAATGCTATCGATATGAATGTTTTGATATGGATGGCACACCTCAGTATTGCTCTATCCATTATTCCAATCAGGAGGAAGCTAATGCTTTTTTTAAAAGTTTAAGCCCCTTGTATGCACAAGAATATGCAGCAGATCATAAAACACGCTAGAATATGTATAGAATAGAAAATATCACAGAAGCACAACTGAAAAATGTAAAGATAAAGGATCAGGCGATGATAGAACGCTATCGAGGTAGTAAGTTGAATCCTTTGGAAACCTATAAGTTGATTAAACAAAGTACCGATGGATTTACCAAGGATGATCCAGTTGCTAAGGAAGCTGATCAGCTATTGTATTGGCTAGTATATCCAGAGCAACGAGCAGAGGAGGCAAAAAAAACGGTTACAAAATCGAAACAAAAATCAGCCTCTGAAAGGTCTTTAGAAGAATTGAAATTAAAAGAAAAAGAGCGTCTTAGGATGTTGAAATTAGTAGCATTAGAACTGGAAATTAATTCCAAAAATGAAACAGTATAGAAATATATAAAAACAAAATATGGTAAGCATACAGGATATTTTAAAGATAGATATATCTAAGATTGAAAATGAAAAAGTAAAGCCTTTTGTTGAGGAGTTTATTTCTGACTATAAGGGTATTGATGATGAATCAGTAGCAGTAAAAATCATGCAAGAGAGAGCAGAACTGTTATATAAGATGATTCAAAAATCATCACCAGCAGCACTTCCAACTACATCGGAATCCCCTTGTGATGATAAGGTGCCGGAAGATAAACCGAAGAAAAAAACGCCCAAAAAGAAGCAAGAGAAAGTTAAAAAAGCTACTGAAGTTCCTGTAAAAAAGGAAATAACTAAAGCAGCACTGAACGAGTTGGAGGAAGAAGTAAAAGTATGCCGTGTAAAGATGAAAATGTATCGGGAAGAAAAGCGCAAACTCGAAGAACCTAACCCCCCTCCATCTCGCTATGCTAAAATTAAGGGGCACTTTATTTCTTTGGGGAATCTAATTCCTAAAAACTTAAAAGAGAATTTGGAAGTACAGAAAGAAACCAACAAAGTTCTTAGAAATGCACATAGAGCCTTATTAAAAACGTATAGAATGACAGCAGTCAAAGGAAAGAAGGATAACGATGAGCTAAAAGAACGCTATCAAAAGATTGAAGAAAAACTAGAAAACTAATACCCGTACTTAAAAAAAAGAGAATGAAAGTAGACAAAACCGTAGTCATCATCACAGGAGTAGGATTAGCCATTGGCTTTGCAGAAGCCTTGATTTATTATAATCTAGGCACAAATGCCAATCGTGAAAAATTCAAATTCGGAGTACCAAAAGGCAAGGAACTAGCCAAAAATATGGGGGTCGTATTGGCAACCTCTGCATTAACCGCCTTGATCTCCTACCAGATAGAAAAATCAATGGAAGCCAAAGCAGTTCCTACACCTGCTTAGAAAAAGAATATTCATTTTAAAAGTAAAACTATGGAAACCAAAAATATAAGATTTAAAGAGTTTTTAGATAGCAATGAGCTAGAAGAGAAAGATTTACCAAAACCTTTGGTAGAGAAAATACATATTTTCTGGAAGCTGCATAAATTATTAGATACGATTCAGGATACGGATCGAGAGGATTTGTTAGAGCAGTTAGAACAATTGGATTATGAAATATTAGGTGAGATTGAGGAAGAATATGAGGATCAATTGGAAAATAACGAGCGATTAGAGGAATTGATAAACTCACCTGTAGTTAAGAAATCTTTAAAGCAAAAAGCCAAAACGAAATTACGTACAGACGAAACCATTTTAGGGGAATTGTCATCAATGGGAAAGATCAAAAATATCCGTAGGTCTTATCTAAAAGGGTTAGGAGTTAAAGCTAAGATCAAACATGATGCTGTTATTGGGCAGTACCAATTAAAACGCATGTCCATGTTTTTCCATGTATATGACATTGTAGAATTAAAAAGTAAATAGGGACATAAGGTACTAACATAAAAAGAATTGGGAATGGACAATATAGCAGGAGAAGAATATGCAAAATTACAACGAGGGTTGGAAAAGCTAGTTGGCAAGTTTGGAATAGCTAAGGCATTGAAGATTCTGGATCAATTATCGGGAACGACTCGAATGCGTACTAAAAAGCAACAGCAAACAGAGGTGATTACTACCTATGTGATTTCAGAAGCTTATAAGATTTTTGGAGTTACTGATCCTGAGAAACCTGATCGCAAATCCAAGGCATTTCGTGAAGCACGTATGGCTGTATACCATTTACTGATTCAATATACCGAATTGAGTTATAAAGAAATTGGTAAGATATTCGGACAAGGTCGTTATGGGGTGTATTACCATATGGGCAAGTGTAATGAGATATTGGCAATTCCCCAACTTAATAAATCTTTTGTTCACAATTATGAAGCCTTTGAAGAAGCGGTGATGCAATTCATTGCCAAGATAAACTAAAACAGATATGAAGAAGATAGAAGATGAAGTAGTAGAGGTGTTAAAAAATCCAGATGCTATTGACTTTGAGGATATTCAGGATGAAGAATTAAGTCCGTTAAATAAGGCTGTGATCGAAAAAGAGATTGCAGGGGTATCTACAGATAAAAGTTGGAACATCTGGAAGCACGGGAAAAATGTGTCATCATCACAAACATCAGGAAGTACTATGAAAAATGAATATGGAGATGTAGCAATGGAAGCTCCTTTAGATGCTCCAGAACAAGAAATTGGAGAAGACTATCAAGAAAATCCAATCATGGATGATCAAGAAGCAGGAGGGCAACAATCTTCTAAAGAGGAGTTTGAATTACCAACAGATATGGCAAAAAAAGCAGCAGATACGCTATTGGGTATGACCAATAATGTATTGACTGTGGGAGGGGGCTTTTTTGTAAAGATTAGAAAACACAAAGAGTTTTATGATTTTGATGAGATTCCTGAACTGATTGATGCACAAAATCAAAAGAATATTGACCGCATCAAATTGGATAAGGAAGACAAGGCACTACTGAAACCCCCGTTGGTAGAAGTGCTAAAGAAAAAAGCGAAGAGTCTTACCCCTGGACAGCAGTTAATGGGAGCAGCTTTTTCAATTGCTATGAAAAAGGCACAAAACATCATAGAGATTAAAGCAGAAAATGAACTATTAGTAGATCGTATTGTGGATATTATTCGAGAAGAAAAAGCAGCAGATAGTGGTTTTGAATCAGCTACAGAAGATAAAGATATTTTGGATAAAGCCTATGAGGATATAAATGGTGCATACGGATTCAACAAGAATGTAGAAGAAGAGAAAGAAGATGCAGTAATAGAAGAGGAATATGACGAGGAATCGAGAATGGAGAGTGGAATTATTGAAGTGGCAGACGATAGCACAACAGCAAAAACAAGGAGTAGCTAAATTAAAGGAAAAGCCAAGATCAACCAAAGGGAGGAAACCCATTGCCTACAGCAATGAAGATTTACAACGTGATCCTTTTGTGATGCTTATTATCGGAGAGATGGGGGTTGGTAAAACGTATCGTACCAATCAGGAGATTAAGTATTATATGGTGGATAATCCTAAAACAGGAAAGAAAGGTAGAAAAGTATTAGCATTTGATACCAACGGTCATGATTATCCAACATTTAAAACAGTGAATCCAAACTATATCAAAGCGCTGACCAGAATAGCTGCTAGAAGAATTCTTCCTTTAAAACAAGGAGGAATTCCGATGAACAATATTGAGAAAAGAGAGGTTGCAGAAAAGATTGTGAATCACTTTAAAAACGGTTTGGTAGTGCTAGACGATACGGATAGCTATATGGCTTCTGCAAAAGGACAATCTTTGATTGGCGCACTCACAACAGTACGTCATAAAGGAATTGACATTTTGTTTTCTCATCAGTCTTTAGCCAAAGTCACTACCACACAATTTCAGGCATGCACATGGATACGATTACATCATCAAGTTGATCCTGTAACAAAATACAAAGATCGCATTCCAAATTACCCTCTTGTAAGGATCGCTCAGCTCATTGTAAACGAGCAATATGATTTGTGTTCGCAAGCGATGGACAACGGAGATTTTACAACAGAACAGGCTTACAAAAGACAAAAAAGCTTTTTTGTGTATATCGATATGCGAAGACGTAAAGTAATTGGATGTACCAGATCAGCCTATATCCGTGCCTGCAAGCGTTTTATTGATCAGGAAGAAAAAGCAACCATTCGAATGCTTCTTAGTGAACGAGATTTTTATAACAAACCAATTTATCCAAATCGTAATGATGCGATCATAAAGATGATTTTAAAGTATTTAAGGTATCACGATAATAAATTAAGAAACCCTATTTAAAAAAAGCAATGGAATATTCTGTTATATCATTAGGAGCAGGTACGCAATCAACTGATTTACTGTTAAGAGGTTTGAGGGGGGCGTTTGGAGAAGTGCCTTCACATGCTATTTTTGCTGATACAGGTAATGAGCCGAAAGGAGTATATACCTATTTGGAATGGCTACAGAAATACGTAGATAAAGAATACAATTTTACGATAGATGTGGTTTCTGCTGGGAATATTTATCAGGATGCTTTAGCATACTTGAACGGTACTAGAAAGCGATATGAAGGAGTACCGTATTATACCTTAGACCCAAAAACAGGAAAGAAAGGAATTTTAAGACGACAATGTACGGGAGACTATAAAATACGACCTGTAAGAAAACACATTCGTAATATCTTACCGACTGCCAAAAAGGTATCACTATGGCTAGGAATTAGCTATGATGAAATGCAACGAATGAAACAAGCCAATGTGAAGTGGATTACTCACCGTTTTCCTTTGATAGAAAAGAAGATAAGAAGAATTGATTGTATTGATAATTTTAAGGCGCATGGACTTCCTGTACCTGTACGTTCTAGTTGTGTGGTATGTCCATATCATTCCGATCAATATTGGTTGTGGATTTATGAAAATGAAAAGGAAAGTTTTGATGCAGCGGTAGTACTGGATGAAAAAATTAGAGATTATCCAAGTATCAGAGATTCGTGCTTTATGCATAGATCATGTAGACCCTTGAAAGAGGTAATTGTCGATATAAAAAAAGGCAAAGAGTTGGCATCAAAACAACTTAATTTTTTTCCAGAATTAATTGATGAATGCTCAGGAGTATGTGGTGTTTAAGATGTATAATCTATATAACTATGGGTAATGAAAAAAACAATACGAGAAAACACATTATAGGGTGTTAAAAACCTTGAAGATTATATCTTTGTATTAAGTCATGAACTGCTTATTTGAAAAATCAAAGACTAATCCCAAGCAGTACACATAGCATCATTTGCTTTACAAGAAACTTGATAATGAAATTCATAGGACTGGAAAAGACACTACTAGAATATTTTAAGACTACAGATAAACAATGGCAATACAGTATCAATCAAGTTGATACTTTACCAGATACTGGTGATATTCGATCTGTAGTCATTAATGGAGTACATATACAATTCTGTGAAGTCATGTATATCAAAGAGGCTAAAAGCCAGATTTTATGGAGATATACTGTTGGGTGATCTCGTTATTTTTTTGGTTTCGGTGATGGTGGAGCAGTTCGTCCTGGTTTGGTAGGAGCATTTCCTCTTCCTTTTCCTGATGGTTTTCCTGTTTTGCTTGGGGCATTTTTTAATCCACTTGATTTTGACATTTTCTGTAAATTTAAGATTGTTTGGTTTTGTAACTACTTGTATATTGAGATACTTATGTGTTTTACATAAGTATCTCAATATACAAATTATGTTTGTCTTAGAGTTTTTTAGGGTAATTTTCCCTTATAATTGACATATCGTCTACTACGATGCACTTCTAAAAAAACAGAATAAGGAAATTTCTTTATCATAAAGAACCTATCTTAATCCACTAAAAATAATATGATTAACTACTTAAATACTATTTAAAAAAGATAGAACACTTAGGAATAATGATACCGCAGCTGCTATCCAAAAAATACGTTGTAATCGTTTATCCCATCTATTGCTTTTATATTCTTTAGCAAAACCACCTTTAGACAATTTGATGATACCATTATATGTTATAGAAACCATATTACGGTCATCGATAATAAAGTTATGTTCATGTAAATAAGCTACTCCATCCTTATAAACCTGAGTTAATATAGTATCTGCAGAATCAGACTTATTTTTGTTTTTAGTTTCAAAACGATATTTGTTTTGAAACTGAGTAATCACTTCATGTTGTAGCTTAAGCTTGTGATGTTTTTCAGGGTATTTGGTATTTAATTCATTGAGGATGAAATCAAGAAACTGTAGCTCTTTTAAGATGAAAATCATATTCTGAAAATGAGTTAATAAACTTATCTTATTAGGTATTATTTCCAATCAACTTTTAGATCAGTCAATTCAATAGTCCCGTATTCATATGAACCACCATCAAATGCTTTATAGCCTACTTTAATAGTCAAAAAGCTCATTTTAGATTTATCAGGAAGTACTTGTTTAAAAACAATTTTACATTTAACAGGAACATTAGTCGGTATTTTGTTACAAACGTAATTTCCAAATCGGAATTGATTTTTGGTGTCTAAAGCTCCTATTTTAACATCTTTAGCCAAATACTCATTACCTTCATAATCGTATAATTTAGCATCATTTTTCCCATAGTTTAAGCAAATTTCTTGATGCACAATTGCATGCTTAGTTAATAGTTCAATAGCAACCGTTTGATTATTAGAATCTCCCTTTACTGATAATAGCTTAATATCAAAATCAGATGAGAAACTTTTAATGTGAGACGTAGTGTTAAGTTTTATGTCAGAAATATAGTTAGGGTTTTTAGAAACCAATTCTCCAATGCTTAACGCTATATTTATGGGAATAGCAAGATGAATTTTTTTATTGTAAGGAACAATAGCATAATTTGTAAGCTCCCCTGCTTTATTCTTTAATATTTTAAAAAACTTGATTCTAGCATCTTTCTTATTTCTAAGTTCTTTTGAGCTTAAATTAAATTTTGTGTTCTTAATTTCATTGCCAGCTAGGACATTAGTAACATCATTTACATTATCAAGAAAAGTTTTTTGCTCAAAGGATGAAATAGATGCGTATGTTTCACCTTTGATTGGTTGCCCAAAAGAGACAATATCCCCAACTCTAAATGTTGTACTATCTATTGCCGTAAAATCATTTTTACTTTTTTTTCCTGGAAATTGAGCAAAAATAAGATTCAAATGTAACGAAAGGATTAGCCCTAAAATGATTGTGCGTGATTGTGTCATTTTTTAAGTTTTAAGTTTTTTTTAGATTAAGCCTATCACCAAATATAATGCCATTTTTTGTATCAATAAATTTACCTTAAAAAGCTTTCCTGTTTTTCTGATTCTGAAAGGAATATTAGTGTGAGCTTATAAATCTTTTGATACTACTATGAGAGATGTATATTATAGGCTATTGTTAGGTAGTATATTCAATTTTACCTTTCCATTTTCTAAGTATAAAATTTCAGTAGTCTTACTCGATATCTCTCTTTACACTACTGACTACTAAAAAAGCTCAAAAAACTTTTACTACAGTCTACTCTTAGGTAACTACTGCTATTGCTTACGATTTGTTTTTTTTGAAACAGGGGTGTAAAAAATGTGCAATGATTTTCGCTGATCTCTTCTCAATTTAGCGGTCAATCAATGGTTTAGAGACCACTGCCAAACT
>CANMMM010000038.1 GCA_947498935.1 uncultured Aquimarina sp.
TACATATTGGGTTGTGAGTTAATATTTTATGTTTCGCAACACAAATATCCACAACCCTTTTATCTACTCAAAAAAAAATTTAAATCACTTCATTGAAATTTCAGGAACAGAAAAATTAGAAAAGTATAAAATTTATAATATTTTAGGCTCGGAAATTACTAGTGGAACTTTGTCAAGTGATAAAAGATTAAATATTTCTAACCTAACAAGTGGTATCTATTTTTTAAAATTAGAAAGTCAAAAGAAATTAAAATTTATTGTTAAATAAACTAACATTTGCTATTTAAGAAGATGGCTCTGTCATCAAGTGACAGAGCCATCTTCTTAAATATTTATACTCGAGTGTGTTTAGTTTATAGTTGGTGTTAACAAATTTTAGGTATAGCTCATATTCAGGTCTATATGCTGCGAGAGTGTGTATGGCTAGCGCTCATCTTCGACGGGTGCCGTAACTACTAAGCAGCTTATAAGTAAGTAATACAAAAAAAGCTACGAAATATAGTAGCTTTTATGTTTGTTACGAACTCGGTAGCTTGGAAGTAAAGTAATGGTCAGAAACTATCTTGGAGATGATGCCGTATTGGAAATCGATAGTGGTATTTACTGATTAGGATTGGTACAATTATAGGAATAGGAGGCACAAGCTGAAACCTTAAATCCGTAGTTATATGTGAATTTAGATTATTTGTTTTCTGAATAAGTCTAGGGGCTTAATGCTTTCTTCTTTTACGTTTTGAAGTGAATATTTCTATAAATTTTGAGTTTATATTGTCTCGCTGTTTTGGACCATTTAGCCAGTATAGAAATAAGTTTCCTCGCGTTAGGGATAGCAGTGGAAATCCCGCAGTACCGACCTTTAGGAGGGGTGAGGAATTGGAACGGATAGCCCGACCCTTGTGGTAACGCCCAAAAAAGTTTACACCTCTTTGTAGCATAAACCGACTCAAACCTGCTGATTGTGTAATAAAGAACTATCTTTGCGAAAAAAATAGAGAATGCTACAATTAGGAACCTACCATACTTTAGAAATTATAAAAGAAAGAGAACAAGGTGTTTACTTAAGTGATGATCAGGGGACGGAGGTGCTATTACCCAATAAGTATGTGCCTGAATCGTATCAGATATGGGACAAGTTAGATGTGTTTATCTATTTAGACCATGATGAGCGTATTGTAGCAACTACCTTAAAACCTTATGTAACAGTAAACTCTTTTGCTTACCTGAAGTGTACTAATGTTTCTGATATTGGAGCATTCTTAGATTGGGGGTTAGAAAAGGAATTGTTTGTTCCTTTTAAAGAACAAGCGTCCAAAATGAGAGTGAATAGTTGGTATCTGATCTATATGTACGTAGATGAAGATAGCAATCGATTGGTAGCTTCTAGTAAGACCAATAAGTTTTTGGATAATAAGTTGGTATTATTATCTCCTTTTGATGAAGTGTCTCTTATTGCTTCGCATCCTTCGCCACATGGCTGGAATATGATTGTAAACCAACAATATTTAGGGTTGGTGTATTCGGATGAGATTTTTCAGAAAATCACTGTTGGTGATCAGTTTCAGGGATTTGTAAAAAAAGTACGACCTGATGGTAAGATCGATCTTACATTACAGCGACATGGCTACCGTGGTATCGAGCCTAATGCGGAGCAGATCCTAAAAGAATTGCAGGCTAGCGGTGGTTTTATAGACCTGAATGATAAGTCTGATCCAGAGGATATCAAAGCAGTTTTTCAACTAAGTAAAAAGAGTTTTAAAAAAGCTATTGGTAATCTTTATAAAGAGCGAAAAATAATTATAGAAAAAGATGGTATCCGCCTAGTAGAGTAAAGAGTGTATACACCACTGCTATTGCAGGCTGCTCACATATAAATGTGAGCTATTTATTGATTGCTTGATGGAATTCTATTCCAGTAATAAGGAAAGAAATCTCCTGTCAATTGCCCCGCGTCTTTATATGCCGTGTTTTTAATACGACCTTGTTTTCCATTGGTAGTATTAATGCCATTAGTGTTTAATCCTCTACTGCCTGTAATCCTAAAACTACTGTTAGAAGATGTATTTACGGAAGGAAGTGCTACTTCATAGGTACTTTGTATAAATTTATTTTCGGCTACGTGTAAAAGTGGTGGTTGCGATTTTTCTTTGTATTGTTTGCGAATGTCTACACTCAGATCTATGACCATGAGATGGTATTGCGATGGGATAATGATAGGACGTGTATGTGATAAAGAGGTACGTGCAGGTGGAAGATGTAAATGATTGCGTTTTAGTAACTCAGAAGAAAATGTGGTTAATGTTTCGGACTGAAAAGACTGACTCGTATCTATATCTTGTGCGATGGCTATATAACTGATACACCCTATAATGATACTACTCCAAATTCTCATACACTAATTTTGTAGCAATTTATCAAAAATCATGCTAAACTGATGTTAAGATACTGCTAATCCAGTTTGGGGGTGATTTGACCTACTGGTATAGAAAGTATCTGGTGTTTATAATTTACTGTAATTTTTCGTAGAAGGTCTAAATAGACTATTGTGCAGAGCGTGAAATAAATAGTGTCAATAAGCAGGTAGGGGTGCTAAAATAATAGGAGCTAAGTTGTAGTATCTTATTAGTTTCGTATAATATATTATGTTATTTTTGATATTCATAAAACCAAGATAAAATGAGTTCAGTAAACTGGGAAACAGTAAAAGAATATCAAGATATAACGTATAAGAAATCTGATGGTATTGCTAGAATTGCTTTTAATAGGCCTAATGTGCGTAATGCTTTTAGGCCACAGACTACGAGTGAACTATATGATGCTTTTTATGATGCGCAAGAGGATACTTCTATAGGAGTCGTTTTATTATCTGCAGAAGGGCCTTCTACTAAGGATGGTGTATACAGTTTCTGTAGTGGAGGAGATCAGAAAGCAAGAGGACATCAAGGATATGTAGGTGAGGATGGTATGCACCGATTAAATATTTTAGAAGTACAACGACTGATTCGTTTTATGCCCAAAGTAGTGATTGCTGTAGTGCCAGGATGGGCTGTAGGAGGAGGGCATAGCCTACATGTAGTATGTGATCTTACGCTAGCTAGTAAAGAACATGCTATTTTTAAGCAAACAGATGCAGATGTAACGAGTTTTGATGGAGGATATGGATCTGCTTATTTGGCTAAAATGGTAGGACAAAAGAAAGCGAGAGAGATTTTCTTCTTAGGACGTAATTATTCGGCACAAGAGGCTTATGAAATGGGGATGGTCAACGCAGTGATTCCTCATGATGCATTAGAAGCGACCGCTTATGAGTGGGGGCAGGAAATATTACAGAAATCACCAACCTCCATCAAAATGCTAAAATTCGCAATGAACCTTACAGATGATGGAATGGTTGGACAGCAAGTTTTTGCAGGTGAAGCAACACGATTAGCGTATATGACGGAAGAAGCGAAAGAAGGAAGAAATGCATTTTTAGAAAAAAGAAAACCTGATTTTAAAAGTGTAAAGTGGATCCCATAATAAACATAACAAAGTTGATAATCAACGTAGATCGATAGTCATGGTCAGTGTGTTGATGAACAGTTATATATATGGATACTAAAGAAAGCGAAGAGTTTTTAGTAATGCGATACACTGTAGAGAAAGCTACAATCCAACAACGTAAACTGGAAAATCGTATCACGCTATTGCATAAAGAACTAGCATATTGTAAACGTAAAAATAAGCTATTTTTAGTGGCACTTATTTTTTGTGTTGTTTTGATCCTCTCGTGGGGGGTGTATTTATGTATCTAGTTGCTTTTATATAATATGTGCTTATAGGCTATTAACTATGTGGCTTTGTAAATAAGTATTATTAGTGTATGTATGGAATAGTACTAATTGAGTTTATCAAAAGTATAAAACTATTTTATTGAAAAAAATTACCAATCTAAGGTTGTCGTAAGATAACCTCGATTAAAAAACGTTTTGAATGCCAGTTATTAAACATGAAGAGCTTTTATCGCTGCATTATCAGATTGAAAAATCAGATGTAGAGCAAAAGAAGTTAGAAGGGCTGCTTAATGAAAAGAAAAAAGATTTGCGAAAGAGCAGACTCTTTAATTTGATGCTTATGTTGCTTTGCTCTCTGTTGCTAATATCTACCATTGCTTCTATTATTTATATAGTATATTGGTCAGATGATGAGGAAGGTATGCAGCAACAGATAGGGGTTATGCGTCGTTCAGAAGAAGGGGCTAGAGATAGCGGAACGGCAACATCTCAGTCTCAATTAAAAGCCCTACAGCGAGAAGTACAGCAATTAACGATTGATACTACAGAGTTAAGGAAATTACAAGATTTATATTTATACAGAGAATTGGTAGATAAAGAAGTGGTGTATTCAGTACAGATACAGGCTTTTACAGATGATAGAATCGCTTCAATTTCTCAGCAATTTGTAAATGGCAGGTTTTATAGCGATGCTTCTTATCATAAGTTTAGTCTGGGTATTTTTGCAACACTACGCGAGGCACAACAATTTAGAAAAGCACTGATTCGTTCTGGTGTTCTGGAAAAAAAGATCTTCGTCATCTCGTACCAAGATGGAAAACGTCTTCGTATAGAGAACCCTTTTTAGAATGGTAGTAGATAAAGTTACTGTTTGTTGATGTATAAAGATTTTGTGATCAAATACAGTGATTTTTTAGTTGCATAGCGGTGCTACGGGACTCAAAGATTAAATCACTTCATTAAATTAACTCTTTTTTGTGTTAGGGATAGCAGCGAAAATCCCGCAGCCCGACCTTAGGAGGTGCGAGGAATTGCAGCGGATAGCCCGACCCGCAGGGAAACACTCAGATTATCTAAGCGCAGGAAATGCTATAGGGTCTACTTCGTGTAAAATGGCATATGCTTTTTCGAAAATATCCTCTGCAGATGGCTTGCTAAAGTAGTCTCCATCGGTACCAAAAGCTGGACGATGTGGCTGAGCACTCAGCGTTTGTGGTTCGCTATCAAGGTGCTGGTAAATATGCTGCTCGTCTATCAATTTATGCAGGATATATCCCGTAGCTCCGCCAGGTACGTCTTCATCTATAATGAGTACTCGGTTAGTTTTGGCTACGCTTTTTACGATATCGTGCTGTAAATCGAAGGGAACAAGTGATTGTATGTCTATAACCTCGGCATTGATGCCTGCTGCTAATAATTCCTTGGCAGCTTGCTCTACTAATCGCAATGTAGAACCATAAGATACAAGTGTAATATCTGTTCCTTCTTTGATGGTTTCTACTACACCTACAGGAGTTCTAAGTTCGGATAGGTTGGTAGGCATTTTTTCTTTGAGCCTATATCCATTTAGGCATTCTATGACTAATGCAGGTTCGTCACTATCAAGTAACGTATTATAGAATCCAGCGGCTTTGGTCATGTTTCTGGGTACTAGTACATGAATACCTCTGAGCAAATGGATAATACCACCCATCTGCGAACCAGAATGCCAGATGCCTTCTAATCGATGTCCTCTGGTACGGATGATCATCGGAGCTTTTTGTCTAGCGAAGGTTCTGTAGCGTAGACTTGCTAAATCATCGCTAAGTACATGAAGGCAGTATAGAATGTAATCTAAGTATTGGATTTCTGCAATAGGCCTAAGTCCTCTCATGGATAACCCAATTCCTTGTCCGATAATAGTAGCTTCTCGAATACCAGCATCTGCAATTCTAATTTCGCCAAATTTTTCTTGTAATCCTTCTAAACCTTGGTTTACATCTCCGATTTTTCCACTGTCTTCTCCGAATACGAGTGCTTCTGGTATTCTACTGAATAATTGTTCGAAATTATCCCGGATGATAATACGACCATCTACTAATTCAGTATCCTGAGCATAGGTAGGAGCTACTTCTTGTATATGAGTAACACCAGATTCATAATCATTGTATAGGTGATCACTATATTTGGGTTGAATGGTATTTAGGTATTGAGTAACCCACTGTTGTAAAGCTGTTTTTTCTGGATAATTTTCCTTAGTGATATAGCGAAGTGCTTTTCTGGTAGCTTCTAATATATCCTTGCGAATGGGTTCTGTTTTATCTGCCAATGTTTGTACGAGTGGCGAGATAAAATTTTTATTAGCACTTTTATTTTCTACTGCTTTTAGTACTTGTAGTGCGGCTGTTTGTTCTGCTTTAATTTCTGTAATGTAGGCATTCCAAGCAGCTGTCTTTCCTTGTCGAACTTCTTTTTTAGCTTCTTTTTCGAGGTGTAGTAATTCTTCTTCAGTTGCAATTTTACGTTCTAGAATAAACTCTTTGAACTTTTTATTACAATCGTGTGCACGCTCCCAGTTTAGACGTTCTTCTGTCTTGTAGCGTTCGTGCGAACCAGAAGTAGAGTGTCCTTGTGGTTGTGTCAATTCTTTGACATGTATGATTACTGGGATATGGTGTTCTCTGGCGAGTTCTTCTGCATTTTCGTAGGCTTCTACGAGTGCAAAGTAGTCCCATCCATTTACCACTATGATTTCATAGCCTGCTAGGGTATCTGTTCTTTTAAAACCTTCTAGAATGAGTGAAATGTCTTCTTTGGTAGTCTGATGCTTAGCGTGTACAGAAATACCGTATTCATCATCCCATATGCTGATCACCATTGGTACTTGTAGTACACCTCCAGCATTAACAGTTTCCCAGAAAAGTCCTTCGCTAGTACTAGCATTTCCGATAGTTCCCCATGCAACTTCATTTCCTTTGATCGAAAAATCAGTATGATTGGCTAAGCCTTTTTCATGTCTATATATTTTCGATGCTTGTGCAAGTCCTAACAATCTAGGCATTTGTCCAGCAGTAGGAGAGATGTCAGAACTGGAATTTTTTTGTTGGGTAAGATTTTTCCAAGTGCCATCTTCATGTAAGCTATGCGTGGCAAAATGCCCACCCATTTGTCTTCCTGCTGCAAAGGGTTCTTTTTCTATATCGGTATGTGCATAGAGTCCTGCGAAGAATTCTTCGATAGAATATTCATCTATCGCCATCATAAAAGTTTGGTCTCTGTAATACCCTGATCTAAAGTCTCCATTTCTAAAAACTCTAGCCATAGCGATCTGAGGAAGTTCTTTTCCTCCACCAAAAATCCCAAATTTAGACTTTCCTGTAAGAACTTCGCGTCTGCCCAATAAACTACATTCTCTACTGATTAGGGCAATTTTGTAATCCCTAAGTATTTGATTTCTATATTCGTCGAAAGAAATACCAGATGTGATTAAAGTTTCAGGCTCCATGAAAATGATCTTTTTTTTCGTTTACAAATTTAGTTAAAACTAAGTTCATATCCAAATGAAGAGGCTTGAATCGGTTTGTGTTTTTTTTAATAAATAACGTGTTTTTTTATGTTATTTATTTTTTAATGACTTAATAAGGGTTATTTGTTAGAAAATGTTTAAAATTTTCACATTTATGCATAGTAGGTATCGATAGGGTTAATACCATTGGCGTGTAAACAAACCTATAAGTGTTTGAGGACTAAGTGTAACAATAAATCTGATTTTTTCTCCGTAATTTGGTTGCGCAATTTCGAATCCATTATTAGAGGCTACAGGGAAAAATAATTCAAAGTAATCAGCTACGAGGCTCAATCGAATTCCTGCATCATACACAAATTTAGGAGCGATTCCTTTACTTTTTACAAAGCCGACATCTCCGTAAGCATAGATCCAGTTCCAAATATTGGTATTGGCATTAAGAGTGGTGATCCATTTATTAGCAAATGGATAATCTAGCTGTGATTTAAAGCCTCCTTCTGCAATGATGATCTGTTGGCTTACCAATCCACTATCTTCACTACGTCCTAGGTAATTAAAATCAAAAAGATAATCTGTAGGTCTGTCTAGGGCAAAACTAAAGAAGTCTCCATCGCGCTTCGTGTCATTATAAATAAAGGTACCTGCAAAAAAACGCAAGTTCAATTGTCGGTTATTTAAAAATAACTTTCTGTAGTTTATCGTAGTAGATATTTTACTAAAGTTTTTAGCGATCTGATAATCGAAACGGTAGGTTTTTAAATCGATAAGATTGGCATCTGAATATTGATATCGAGCATTAAACACACTGTAATCAGGAGTGCTTACAGGATTCTCCTCATCACGCTGTCTAAATACATTGACACTGCGGAATGAAAGCCGCTGCGAGGCATTGGAACGCAGGTCTTTTGGACGCCAAAAAAAGGAGACATTAGGAGAAAAACGTCTTACCAGTAATTCGGGCGCATAACTGAATACACTACCATTGAGTCCATATTGGATTTGATACAATCCATCATTGGCTATTTGATGTCTGTATCGTACGGAGCCTGATCCTAGTAATTTTTTGGATCGAAAAGCATAGCTAGGTGTGATGTCGAAGGTAAAATTACGTCTGATAAATGTCTTATTGTAGAACTTAGAAGCTATAGTAATACCATCATATACATTAAATTCGAATTCTGGTATATAGAATAATTGACTCTTAGTAGGGTCTTCAATATCCTGAAAAAAGCGAAATTGTAAAGGCTTATTAAAAATCCATCGTAGGTTTTTGTGGTTATTTCTTCGGTTGACCTCAGGGATTTTTTGTTCGTAATCTATTACGAGTTTATCGATATCTAGATCAAGAATGCTTACTTTTTTCTTTCCAATTACGCGATCTACCCATGTTTTAGATACAATACTATCGTTGCGCAACCCTGTAATAGAAACAGGCATGGTATTATTGCGTTTGTTTTTGATGGTGATTTGCAGCGAGTCATTACGTCTTTTTACACGACGTATCTTAAAGTCAATTTTTTCATTTGTAGCCACATACTCCTTAAAAAACCATTGAATATCCTTGTCCGTGAGTGTACGAATCGTTTTCTCAAATGCTTTAGAACTTGTATGTGCTAACTTGTTTTCTGTATAGAATTGTTTGATTGCCTGAGGAATGATCGTAGTGTCTTCTAAGTAATCTTCTAGGTACATCAGCCCAATACCAGCTTTATAGGCATTGGCAATATTTTTATTAAACTTTATTAGATTGTCTTGTGGTTCAGTAAGCGGTTGGTCTAAAAATAATCGAGCCATATTTTTATACCCAATAAAGTATTGATCATTGAATTTAATGTCAGCGGCATGAAACCAGCGGATACCAATAATCTTACTCAGGCTACCGATCATTTTCATATCGGGATAATACTGATCTGCATAGGCAATCATGAGTTGTATATGTATCGCATCTTTGATCCACTTATCATATCTAGGGTTTATCAATAGCGTATTATCTAGAAAATTATTGGTAATAGTTTTGAGTTGTTTGATTTCGTATTGGAATCCATCTGGAAAAGGGCGTATAATATCTGGTAATTGATTAAGCCCATATACAGGACTATGCTTGTATTCTATCTTAGATGCGATTATTTTTTGGTGTGGATAGGGAGTTCCTAATTGCTTTTCTAAGAACTCAAAAATTTGTGCAATTGCTTGTGTCTTTTTGGTAAGTGAGAGCTTATCGTCTTTGATATTACTAAGTAGTGTTACACCCTTGGTAGGAATTTCATAAAAGGATGTTTCTTGTTCTAAGTGTAATTGTACTTCGTTTCGTTGCGTACCTATGAGTTGTATAGTTTGCGTTTGATCAGAAGCAGTTGTTTCTATTTGTTGAGTGTCTAGTTCACTAGTCAGGTGATACGTTGCAGGGAGTGTAAAATGAATATCAAAATCTGTGAGTGGCGCATATAAGTCATCTAGATTTTTATGACTGTAGGCTTGCCATTGTCCATCATGGTATACAGCAGGAGTAATAAACCAATGTTTTAGATAAAAGTTACCATTTTTATGGTATCCGTAACGGGTAAATTTTTCACTAGGTAATTTAACAGTGTAGGATAATTGTATTTTTTGGATTGCATTAGGTGCTAATGCAGTTGGAAGTTGTAGTTTGATAATGTCAGCGATGCTATCTACGTGCTTCCATGTGATAGGGATGTTATTGGTATCTGTGATTTTAGTAATATCAGTGTGCCCTCGTTCCATCTCTTTGGCAAAATGAAAACGCCTCTGAAAATCTTCGGCAAATCTTTTGCCAAGCGGAGTCGTTTTACTACTAAAACTATTCGCCCAATCATGTAGTACTAATGCATGTAGTGTGTCCTGAGAATTATTTATATAATTGATTTCTTGATCAATGGTGATTTCTTTGGTTTCTGTATTTAGCGTAGCATTTATAGACACACGATGCTGTGCTGATCCAGCAAAAGCGACTATAAAGAGAAGCCATAGAGTACTATAATAGGTGTGAATTCGTTTCAATTTCTCTTTGTAAATTTAATAGGGTTTATATAGGGGCTATTGGTGGGAATTAGGTAATAAATACCTGCACTGAAGTGAGTAATACTGATAGCAGTTGTCGTATGAGTTGTAAATGCATGCATTTCCTGTCCTAGTGTATTGTATACTTTCCAATCAATAGGCATTTGTAGGTGCGAAGTGTCTACCTGTAATTGGTCTTCGATAACAGTGCCATTGATAAGGGGTATCGTTGTTTTCCCGTTTTGAGCAATGTCTGGAACAGATAGTAATGAGGTGTCTGAAGTTAATTCCATTACTACGGGGAGATGATCGCTCATAGTATATAATGCATCTCGGAGTGTTTTATTGTAAGTACCCTCACAATTTATAGCGTTAATTCTTTTGTTAAAACAATTTCCATTGTTTCCTATTGTGGTATAGGAATCAGGTAGATATTGCAATTGTGGGCTTGTTGTAAGGTTCTTAGAAATTAGTATGAAATCAAAACGATCGTCTATGCCACCGCCACTGCCAAAATCATCAAATTCACTTGTACTCAATCGAGTACTTTGTGTATGTATTTCTGCAAAAGCACTATTGTTATGCCAGTTTCCAGGCATATCGATAGGATCTACTAATGTAATATGTGGAGTAGGGGTTAGCAATGCGCTGTAGGCAGGTTCATCGGAGTGGTATAAATTCAGATCACCTGCAAAAAGGACATAATCATCTTTAGGAAGTGTAGTTAATGTGTCCAGAAATGGACGCACCATTTCCAGCCGTTTGGCTTCATTGCTATCGCCTTGACTAGCCTTGAGATGCGCTATAAAAACATGTAGTGTTAGCGATGGAGTTTTGGTAAAACGTAAGGTGTACCAATTAATATCTCTAATACTAGTAGGAATTTGTTGCTGTGCGATGAGCGAAAATTTTTGCTCATCGTAATACAGTAATTGTTGAGAAGTGATATAAGGATTGGAACTATTAGCTACAAACGGAGCACTGGCATACCTAGTGGTGGTAGTGTTTAAAGAGCGGGAAAGAATTTCTGCTCCACCGCTCTCTGTTTCTAGTTCGCATACCATCAGAATATCTGGCGCATAAAAATCGATGATACTAGCCAGTGCCTCCTCTCTATTAGCAGGAGGAGCTGTTGGATAGTTCAGCAGATTGTAAAACATCGTTTTGATGTTTGATTGCGCTGTAGTAAGGTGTATACAACCTAGTATGCAAATGCATATTTTTTTCATCGGTATCTTGTTCCTATGCTTTGTCTCTTATGAAATTTGCGATACTTAATCAGAGAGTGTGTTTCCCAAAGAAAAAGAAAGCGTATTTCATATAATTACTGTTTGGTAGGTAGTAATGTTGCAAAAACACTACTTAGAAGTTAGGACTTAGGTTGTATTTAGCATAGAATTTGTCTAAGATAGCGAGCACTTCCTCTGGCGTGTCTACAAGATGAATCAGGTCTAGATCACCAGCACTGATATTTCCGAATTTGTCTAATAACGTACTTTTAATCCAGTCCATCAGTCCTCCCCAAAATTCGGTACCTACTAAAATAATTGGAAATTCGGCTATTTTCTTAGTTTGGATCAATGTAATCGCTTCGAATAGCTCATCGAGTGTGCCAAACCCTCCTGGCATCACTACAAATCCTTGTGAGTATTTTACAAACATTACTTTGCGTACAAAGAAGTAGTCAAAGTCTAAACTTTTATCACTGTCTATATAAGGGTTATCATGTTGCTCAAAAGGTAAATCGATATTTAGTCCTACCGATGTTCCACCTCCTAAATGCGCTCCTTTATTACCAGCTTCCATGATTCCAGGACCTCCACCAGTAATCACTCCATATCCGTGATCTACAATTTTATGGGCTACATCTACCGCTAATTGGTAATATTTTTCATCTGTTTTGGTTCTAGCAGATCCAAAAATAGAGACACAAGGCCCTATTTTACTCATTTTTTCGAATCCATTTACGAATTCTCCCATAATCTTAAAAATGGCCCATGAATCGTTGGTTTTTATCTCATTCCATCCTTTGTGGTGTTGTTCTTTTCTCATTTTTTATAATTTTTTTACTAATGAAGTGGTTTAAACTTTTTTCAATTTGCTATAAAAACGATCTTTTGCACTCAAATTTTGTAATTTTTTGACTTTCGTAGCGCTGCTATGCAACTAAAAAATCACTGTATTTGATCACAAAATCTTGGTTTTTCGCTGAAATCAAAAAAGTTTAAATCACTTCAATACCTTGATTAAATGAATTGGGTATGTTATGTCATTTCTTTTTTCAAAAACTTGGCTGTATGGCTTTTTTTGTTTTTGATAATTTCTTCTGGAGTTCCTTTTGCAACTACTTTTCCTCCGTTTTTACCGCCTTCGTATCCTATATCGATAATATAGTCAGCCATTTTTACAACATCTAGATTGTGTTCTATGATCAAGACAGTGTTTCCTTTGTCTACCAAAGTGTTTAAAACTTCCATCAATACTCTAATATCTTCGAAATGTAATCCCGTAGTCGGTTCGTCTAATATATAAAAAGTATTGCCAGTATCCCGCTTAGATAACTCTGTTGCTAATTTTATTCTCTGTGCTTCACCACCTGATAGTGTGGTAGATTGTTGTCCTAGAGTGATATAGCCGAGTCCTACACTTTCGATAGTTTTTAATTTTCTGAAAATTTTAGGAATAGGTTCAAAGAATGTACAAGCTTCGCTGATGGTCATTTCTAATACATCGGCTATGGATTTTCCTTTATAGCGTATTTCTAAGGTCTCTCTATTAAAGCGTTTTCCTTGGCAGGTTTCGCATTCTACGTATACATCTGGTAAGAAATTCATTTCGATCACACGTAGTCCTCCACCTTTACACGTTTCGCATCTACCGCCACTAACATTAAAGCTAAATCGTCCGGGTTTGTACCCACGGATCATGGCCTCGGGTGTTTTGGCAAACAAGGATCGTATTTCCGAAAACACTCCAGAATAGGTAGCAGGGTTAGACCTAGGTGTTCTACCGATAGGGGATTGGTTAATGTCTATTACCTTATCGGCATGTTCCAGTCCTTTGATACTTTTATATGGCTTTGGTTTTTTAACCCCGTTAAAGTAATATGCATTCAGGATCGGATACAGCGTTTCATTGATCAATGTAGATTTACCACTACCAGAAACCCCAGTAACGGCAATCATTTTTCCTAGAGGAATGTCTATAGACACATTCTTTAGGTTATTACCCGTAGCCCCTTTAAGCGAAATCATCTTTCCATTCCCTTCTCTTCGTTTTTTAGGAATTTCGATCTGTTTTTTGCCACTTAAATATTCCGCAGTCAGTGTTTGATACTGGTGGAGTTCAGAAGGAGGGCCTTGACTAATGATTTCTCCTCCGTGTTTTCCTGCGCGCGGTCCTATATCAATAACATGATCCGCCCGCTCGATCATATCCTTATCGTGTTCTACTACAATGACAGAATTACCAATATCTCGTAATTGTACTAGCGAATTGATCAGCTTTTCGTTATCGCGCTGATGTAATCCAATACTCGGTTCGTCTAATATATACAATACCCCTACAAGTTGAGATCCGATTTGTGTAGCCAATCGAATCCGTTGTGCCTCGCCACCAGATAGGGATTTACTACTACGGTTTAAGGATAAATAGGTCAATCCTACATCGATCAAAAATTGCAATCGCGTATTGATTTCTTTTATAATTTCGCCAGCTATTTTTAATTGTTTTTTAGAGAGTACATTGGGTAATTCTTTAAACCACACTGCTAGCTCGCTAATATCCATAGAAGCCAATTCGGCTATGTTTTTTTCATAGACCTTGAAGTACAAAGATTCTTTGCGCAGTCTAGCACCTCCGCAGCTGCTACATGTTACATTATCCATAAAATCCTTGGCCCAGCGCTTTAGAGAAGCAGAATCATTATTCGCATAGGTGTTTTCTATAAATGTAGCAATCCCTTCGAAATCGATTTTATATTCTCGTTTGACCCCTAGTGATTTACTGTCTACCGAAAACTTCTCTTTACCACCGTACAATATCACATCCATGGCTTCTTTGGGTATTTTTTCGATAGGATCACTGAGTTTGAAGTGATAGCGCTTAGCGATCATTTCTAGTTGCTTAAAAATCCAATTGTTTTTCTGTGGGCCTTGCGGAGCAAGTCCTCCATTTTTGATGGATTTAGAAGGATCAGGAATGATTTTTTGGATATTTACCTTGTATAAATTTCCGATACCATTGCAGGTAGAACAGGCTCCTTTAGGAGAGTTAAAAGAAAAATTATTCGGTTCTGGATTCGGGTATGAAATTCCACTAGAGGGGCACATCAGATTTCTACTGAAATAACGCACTTCTTGCGATTCCTGTTCAATCACCATCAGTACATCCTCGCCATGATACATTGCAGTATTGATCGTTTCCATCAAGCGCTTTGCATCTTCAGGTCCTCCCTTTACAGCGATTCGGTCAATCACAATTTCGATGTCATGTGTTTTATACCGATCCAGTTTCATCCCTTTGGTAATATCTGTGATCGTACCATCGGTGCGTACTTTTACAAATCCCTGTTTAGCGATTTGCTCAAATAATTCTCTATAATGTCCTTTTCTAGATCGAATCACAGGTGCTAGGATATTAATCCTTTTACCTTTATAAGCTTCGATGATCAGATCTTTGATCTGCTCATCGCTATAGCTAACCATTTTTTCTCCTGTCTGATAACTATAGGCATCACTACCTCGTGCGAATAGTAATCGCATAAAGTCATAAATCTCTGTAATAGTACCTACAGTACTTCTTGGGCTTTTGCTCGTTGTTTTTTGTTCTATAGCGATTACAGGCGATAACCCATCGATCTTATCTACATCAGGACGCTCTAAACTACCCAGAAACTGACGTGCATAGGCAGAGAAAGTTTCGATATAGCGTCGTTGGCCTTCGGCGTAGATAGTGTCAAAGGCTAATGATGATTTACCAGACCCCGATAGCCCTGTAATCACGACTAGTTTTTCCCGCGGAATAGTAACATCTATGTTTTTTAGATTGTGGACTCTAGCTCCCAGTACTTTGATCTGTTCTTCTGTAGTATGCATAAAAAAATATCAAGGTTGCAAATGTAGGTATTTGGTAGCGTTTAGTAAAACAGCTATAGTTTTGCTTTTGTTAAATAGTTAAGAATTTTCCAAAAATAACGGTAAATCAAAATGATACTTTTTATATTTTAGCTGTAAAACACAAAGTAATGATATTAGGTATTGGCTCTAGAATTAAACACCCTGCACACGGAGTAGGGGTGGTGACTAACGTAACATCAAAAATGTATTGGGTTACTTTTATAGATAATGGATTAGAAACAATAGCGATAGATGAGGAGTTCGAAATCATAGAGGGTGTGGAGGGTGAAGTAGATACAGTTAGTTTTTACGAAGTAGAAAAAACCTTTCGAACCTTATTAAAACGATATAGTGATATATCAGAAGTAATTCCTATCGCCGATAAATGGAAAGGCGGAAAGCTCATTTTAGAACCTGCAGATACCAATTTAACATCTAAAGAAATTCCTATCGATACTTTTTTTCATAAAATCGTAATGGTGCGTGACCGTATCCGTGTGATGGAACAAAAAATTAATAGCTCTTCGGTATTAGAAGATCAAGATAAAATAGACTTGCAGCAGTACATCACTCGTGTTTACGGAAGTCTAACCACGTTTAATGTGCTTTTTAAAAATAAGACACAGCAATTTGTAGGTAGTAGTAAAAAATAATGACTACTTCTTCCTATCCTCGTATCAAAAAAATTGGACTCATAGCAGGGCCATTCGTATGTTGCTTGCTATTATTGATTCCTACCACACTGATCAGTCCTGTAGCTGATAAAGTAGTAGCTATAGCTGCATGGATGGTATTATGGTGGATTACAGAAGCAGTAGCTATTTCGGTTACAGCATTACTACCACTCGTGTTATTTCCACTTACAGGAGTTTTGGCGCTTAAAACCGTGGCGCAGAGTTACGGTAGCCCCATTGTATTCCTATTTTTTGGAGGATTCGTTATGGCATTAGCCTTAGAGAAAGTACAATTGCATAAACGCATCGCCTTACGTATCATAGCCATTACAGGTACGAGTGCCAATCGTGTATTACTAGGATCTATGATTGCTACCGCTTTTATGAGTATGTGGATTAGTAATACCGCTTGCACAGTGGTCATGCTTCCCATTGCATTATCTATCATTCAATTATTTGTAGGCAATACCATGCCTACAGACGCAAAACATCGAAATTTTGGGATCAGTATGTTATTAGGTATTGCTTTTGCAGCCAATATAGGAGGAGTAGCCACCATTATCGGTACACCACCCAATTCTGTATTAGTAGGCTTTCTAGAAAATGAATACCATATCACGATTTCTTTTTTGGATTGGATGCTTATGGCAGTGCCTTTTTCGATCATCATGTTAGCTATCATATATCTCGTGCTCGTACGATGGATATATCCCAATCAATTACATGCCACAACAGCAGTACAGCAGCTGATAGAGACAGAGCTACAGCAATTAGGGAAATTGACAGCTATAGAAAAAAGAGTGTTATTCATCTTTGGAGCCGTTATTAGTTTATGGATTTTCCGAACTACCATTGTGCGTTTCTTTCCGATGCTCCCGCTGACCGACACCATCATTAGTATGATGGGAGCTATAGCACTATTCGTGGTACCATTTCGGTTACAGAAAGGCGAATTTGTATTAACATGGGAAGATACACAGCGCTTGCCTTGGGGTATTTTGATATTATTTGGCGGAGGATTGGCACTGGCTAGTGGGCTGTCACATGCCGGATTGATCAATTTAGTAGCCGATGCTATTGCAGCACATCAGGGATTTAGCATCGTGCTGATCGCATGCATACTCATTGTACTGATGTTATTTATGACAGAATTGATGAGTAATGTAGCCCTTGTAGCTATTTTTGTCCCCGTAGTAGCAGGCATCGCCACAGGATTAGACGTACCTATATTACATTTTTTGGTACCAGTAACCATGGCAGCCAGTTGTGCTTTTATGCTACCTATGGCCACACCACCTAACGCCATTGTATTTGCCAGTGGCTATCTCAAAGTCTCTGAAATGGCTAGAGTAGGAGTAATACTCAATGTATTAGCCATCATGCTGTTAATGGTGCTGTTTCTGTTCTATGTACCCTTGTTTTTCTAAAAGAATTCGCTGACTGGCGCTTTACAGACTTCGGTTTTTAATCATTCCATGCTTTTAGATCCGAAATAGGAATCCCGAATCCTAATAGTTGGTGCTGTTGTGGCAAGTAAGCGCCACTGCTCGTTAATTTCCATTCCTCCCACGTCGCTTCTAAACCACCAATAGGCAGTATAGAAACCCACATCTGGTAGCTAGTAGGGAAATAATTGCTATCTACTTTCCATAGGTATGAGTCCCCTGGCGTACTACCTCCATTGGTATAGGTGATAAGTAGTCCTGTTGTACCATCAGCGAGTGATACTGTTTTGCGTACGACCCCTTTGTGAAAAAACGTATGAGGGGCGATCACCCAAAAAGAGTCATTATTAAAATGATCCACTGCCTTTTGAAGCATTTTCTGGGCTTTAGCATGCTCATATTCATGTGCCGATGTTATAGTGCTGTTAGCAGGATGTATAAGATCTAAGTTATAAGTAACTCCCTTAATCGTAGCGGTTACGATTCCTTTTTTTGGAGACCAGTGATACTGGTTTTTATTCGCGAATGTCCATTGGATATGATCTGTATCTATAAATTTTTCGTGCTGTAATGCCTGTTGGATACGCATTGCCAATCGATCTGCATCAATCCCTGTAGTACCGTCGGGTAGCGCTTCGTGAAAAGCCACATACGTAATACCTATGATAAAAGCGATGATGATGATGAGACTGATAAAAAATACTTTGAGGAGTTTTAAGAGTTTTTTGGTATACATATAGGCCTTTGTGTACTATTAATTAGTTGTTTTATTTGGGCGTTACCACAGGGGTCGGGCTATCCGCTGTATCTTTTTTGTTTTGTAAGGAAAACAAAAAAGGATGCCGCTCCTATCCCTAACGCATAGATAAGGTGTGGTAATTATCAATAATGGTTACGATCTATAAGTAGAAATTAGATCATTAAAAACGTTTAAAAAAAGAGTACGACCGTCTGACTTTAGAATTCATCTTAATGAAATGGATTAAACTTTTTTCGTTTTTTCCAATTTGCTTCATAGCGGGGCTTAAAGCATCATTATATATTTTCCCCTCAGGTATTATTTTACTTACATCATTTAAGCTAATCATCTATCTTCTATATGACTGTTAACAATTACACAAGCAATAAAGGTAGCTATATTCCTCTTTTTTGTTGCTACTTATTCACAAAAAATAGCAATACCCTATAATTATCGTATTCCTGTTAAAGAAAAGATACTTTCCATCTGGCGTAACACTCGCAGATGCTTCCCAAGCTTCAGTGTTTATTTTATCTCCTAAATTAATCGGACTACCCCAAGAACCATTTTGTTGACGAAAACTGATATAAATATCAGAATCCCCAAATCCATCTTCTCTTTTGCTATCAAAAAGTAGATACGATTCATCTGGAGCAATAAATGGGTGAAAGCTTTTTCCCGTATTAATCTCTTTATTGAGTAGCCTCGGTTCTTCATATTTCCCGTTTACAAATCGCGAGTAACGAATATCACCTGTAAAATCCCTCTTGAACTCATCAAAAAAGTAAGTACCCTTAGAAGAAGCAGTAAGACGCATGATCGGTAAGCTGTCGAAAGGAGCATCAAGTTCTTTTATTTCAGACCATTCTCCGTTATCATTACGTTCCTTATATCTTCTACCTAAGTGCATCGTCTTGCCGTCAGGAGAGATAAACGGTATACCAACTCTAGAAGATAGTACTGAATCTTGCCACTGATTATGAGTTCTTTTCATAACCACGAATTCCGTTCTCTTATCATCTTTAGTTTTTCCTACTTCTCTTAGAAAATAGAATTCTTTTAAATCTGGTGTGAAATCTCCATAATATTCCCAGCCTTGGGTAGTAACTAATTTGGGAGCAAAAGGCTCTGGTATTAAGCTAGGTGGTTTTTGACCTAGGTAAAGAGTCTCTTTTGTTGAAGAATCATTCTCTTTTGTGTTCGACTTATCAGTCTTACAAGCACTTAAAAATAGAATAAATACAAGTATTGAGAGTGTAATTATGTGATTTTTCACTGTTCAGTTTGTTTTAAGTACAGCCATATAAACACTTAATTATTAAACGTTATTATTTTCATCTAACCAATTTTTCCAATCATTAGAGCATTCATATTTAATTCTATAATCATTTTTTTGCTTTTCATTTAGATTTCTCCAAAAAGAAAGCCATTTTTTCACACAATAATCATATTGTACTCCTTGATCCCAAGAAATATATTGTTCTAAATAATTTGGGAAAATCTTCCAAGGAGGAAACAACTCGTTGTTTTTAACTGTAAGTTCTTTAAATTTCCTCTGTTTATTTTCTTCTTTGAATCTTATAGTAACAATTAATAAATATTCTGTTATTTTTTCGACTGTTATTTTACTTTTTTTTAATCCTACTTTGTCATCTTAGAAAAAGAGGGCAAAATATTTTGATGAATGATAGTAAACACCTTATTTTGCCCAT
>CANMMM010000039.1 GCA_947498935.1 uncultured Aquimarina sp.
TTTTTGTGTTGCACCACAAAGGTAACTTTGAGGAACAAATTTCCCTTTCTCTTTTTGAAACGTTTAGGACGCTATTGATATGAAGACAAAAAATAAAAAATACAATACTAGTGCATTATCATTTTTAATAGCAGTCTTTTTATTCATGTTTATTTTAGAAAATGCTGTTGCTCAAAACAATAGTGTTTTGATAGAAACTGTAATAAAGCAAAATGAGACGTTTCAAAAAGGAAAAAAAATTATATGTAAACAATTTGAAACTCAAACTTCTGAACAGCCTATACTTTTTAAGAAAGAAGATAGGTATAAGTTAAATCAAGATAGACGTAATATTCCTCAAAATATTACCAAAATAATCATGCTAGATAATGATAAGGATACAGACTATGAAAAAAAAGCTTCATTGGTTTACAAGCGAAAAGGAGAAGAATTATACAATTTTAATTTTACAAGTAAAGGACTATCTGTTTCATCTCTTCATAGTCAAAAGACTATCATGGATATTTATAAAGTAGTAAATAATAGCTTTGTAGAAACGAAGTTATTAGATGAGGCAGGACTGTATAAAGTAATATTTACAAATGGAGAAAAGCACTTAATAGATGTCAAAACTTATGAAACATTTGAATCATAATAAGTTGTTATATATTGGATTAGAACTAATATAACTAATGACTTTTAAACAAATTTTTAAAAACATAATCAATTCATTTATAATGGTGAAGAAAGATCAAATACAAAGACCCGGACTCAGAAAGAAATATTTTGGAAGCAAAGGTTTTCTAAGAAAAATAAGCAAAAACATTAAAATTAATGAAAAACCCAAAAAAGCTACATTTGGGTAGAATAATTGGCTTGGCTGCTAAATCGAGTGTTACTCGGTTCTTAAATTTAATGTATAATTGATGTCGATTAAAGCGGGAATTTTTTAAATAAAATCCCCGCTTTTTTTAAAATAGACAGAGTTTAATTTACAGTCTCGAAGTTATATAAATTTTTCGTTTAATATTTTAATTTCTCTTTTTGTAGCTTTTTGCAGTATTTTTAATTTCTTCCTTTGATACATGGTCATGGTTTTTTTACTTAAATCTTCACGTATTCTATACAATAATGAACGGCAGTATTCTAAACGATCTTTAAGAGGTCTAATTGAAACGATATCTCTATACAATAGATCTAGATCGAGTAACCTATACTTCTTACTTACAGTAAACATTTTTTCAATCATCTTTTTCATAATTATTTAAGTTTAGTTATGTCTCCTAATTTAAACTCTTTGTTATGTGATAATTTTTTTTGCTAGTACATTTGTGCTATATACATATAAATAGGCATTCCTAATGTAATATTAAAAGGGAATGTAATGGCTAGTGCCATTGGTAAATACAGACTTGGGTTTGCTTTAGGAGCTGCTATTCTCATAGCGGCTGGTACTGCTATATATGAAGCACTCGCTGCTAAGATGGCTAGTAAAAAACGGTTTCCTGTATTGTCTAAAAACAAGCAAGATATTCTTGCAATAAACAAACCATTAATCAGTGGTATTATGATTGAGAATAAAAAAACAAACCAACCTTTTTTTAATAACGCTCCAATTTTTTTTCCGCTTGTAATGCCCATATCTAACAGAAAAACAGATAGAAAGCCTTTGAAAATATCAGTTGTAAATGGTTTAATTCCCTCAGCTTGTGCATCGCTAGCTATAAACCCAATAACTAAACTCCCTAGTATTAAAAGTACACTTCCGTTTGTAACGGCATGTTTTACAAGTTGGAGTAGTTCTTTTGTAGACTTTTTACCCTTCGAGTAAACAGATAGTAATAACACGCCAATTATTATAGAGGGGGCTTCCATCAATGCCATAACAGCTACCATGTGACCACCATAACTCACGCCTTTCATTTCCAAAAAACTAATGGCTGTAACAAATGTTACAGCACTGACAGAACCATATGCAGCAGCAATAGCGCCAGCATTTTCTGTAGTAAATTTCAATTTTAAGATAAAGAAAGTATATAATGGAACAATTAGTGCCATTAGAACTCCGGTAATTATAGCATAAGTGATTTCATTGTTATATGCACTATGGGATAATTCTTGTCCACCTTTGAAGCCGATAGCAAACAATAGGTATAAAGAAATAAACTTAGATGAGTTTGCTGGAATTTTAAGATCACTTTTTAACTGAGAAGCGATAATTCCTAAAAGGAAAAATAATAAAGCAGGATTGGTTAAATTATCAATTAATAAATGTAAGTCCATTCGTAAGTATTCTAAAGATTAATAATCAATAATTTCAATATTTAGTGTTCCGCTAATTTTTATGTTTTTACCTGTTAATAAAACTTTTTTACACATAGATTTAAAATCTTCTTTTTCGCGCATGAGTTCATTAATTCTGCTGTCATCATATTGCGTAATACTATCTACGTTACCCTCAAATAATGATAAACGATGTAATTTGTGAAAATTAATTTTCTCTTTTATTAGACTGTTTATAATGTCTGAGGCTTCTGATGGTGAAAATATCCCATCTATTAGATTTATTTTATGGATGTTTTCTGTGTTTATCATAGTTGTTTGGATTAAAATATTTAATACTAAATTGAGTTTGATAAAACTGAATATTAAATTGTTTGTGAGGTGTTTAATTGATTTGATTGGGCGTTTTTTAATTCAAATTTGTTTTGCTTTTTTACATAGATGTATCACTATAATTAAATTTTTTAATAAGCTTTTTAGAAAAAAATCATGTTAACTTTTTATTACTTGAAAGCAAATTTATGAAGCTTTGTTTATATATTTTTATTTATATTTGTAATGAAAATCATAAAAATAATTTATGAATTATACATTGCATCAACTCCAAATTTTTCTTGAAATTGTAGACAAAAAGAGTGTAACAAAGGCTTCTGAATCTTTATTTCTTACTCAACCAGCTGTATCTATTCAATTAAAAAAATTTCAAGATCAGTTTCCATTACCACTTACAGAAATAATAGGAAGAAGATTGTATATCACTGATTTTGGAAAAGAAATTGCAGAAGCGGCAGAAAAAATCTTAGAAGAAGTTTCTTGTATTGACCATAAGATTAATCAATATCAAGGAAAACTTGCAGGAAAATTAACGATCTCTGTGGTTTCTACAGGAAAGTATTTGATGCCCTATTATTTATCAAGTTTTGTAAATGAACACCCTGCTATTGATTTCAAGATGGATGTAACTAATAAATTAAAGGTTGTACAAGATATAGAAGAGAATAAAGTTGATTTTGCTTTAGTCTCTGTCTTACCAGATCATTTAAATTTAGAAACGTTACCATTGTTAAAAAATAGTCTTTATTTGGTAGGTGGTTCAGAAAGAGAAGTTAGTCTCCAAGGAGATAAAACCAAGATATTTAAAGAACAACCTTTGTTGTATAGAGAAAAAGGCTCAGCTACAAGAAATACCATGGAAGCCTTTATTGAGGGGAATAATTTACCTGTAAAAAAGAAAATAGAGCTAACATCAAACGAAGCTTTAAAACAAGCAGTAATTGCTGGTTTAGGATATTCTATAATGCCTATGATAGGGATACGAAATGCTATTGAAATGGGTTCTATTAATATTATTCCTTACGAAGGTTTGCCAATACATACTATGTGGAATTTAGTATGGTTAAAACAAAAAAAACTGTCTCCTGTAGCACAGGCATTTGTAGAATATTTACATAGGCAAAAAGATAGTATTTCAGAAAAGTATTTCGCCTGGGCACTCTAATAAAAGAACTCGTAATTTTTTTTATAGCAAGACTTTTGATAACATTTCCTGAACTTTATGAAAGTATCTATAAGTAAAAAGCATAAAATTACATTGTAATTAACCCGTTGTGCATTTAGGCAATATTAATTTTTAAGTTGTTTATATTTCTATTGAATTCAAACATATTGATATATTGAATAACTATTATTGCTCCTATTTTTGATAAGATTCGATTTTTAAATCCTTCAAAAGATTTGGTATAATTTCTTCTTGTCATGAACTGATCACAAAGTTGTGAAAACAATGTTTCAATACGTTTTCTAGATTTCTTAAAAATATAGGGTTGTTCTTTGTAATTAGCTTGATTTTTTCTCATAGGAGTTTCAAGTCTAATGTTATGGCATTCAAATAGATTTAATTGATATTCTGTGGATAAATATCCTCTGTCGCCAAGCAGCAAACAATCTTTTAATTGATGCTTTATATCCTTTAAATAATTTAGAATTGTATAGAAAGTTTAAAGACAAGTTTGTGGAGGAGAAAGAAAAAATAGAGCAAGAAATCTAGCAAAGTGGTTCTGTCAGTTCAAACCTTGATAACTATATAGAAAATGCGCTGAAACTTTTTTCTAATCTAAATAAAATGTGGTAGTTATGCGATTATACAGGTAAACAAAAATTACAAAGATTGTTATTCCCAAGCGGAATTAGGTATGATCGAAAAAATGATGTGGTTGAACCCATTTTTTAGGCTTGATTGAAGCGAAGAATTATAAAATATAGTTCCCCAACCCCTGTGGAACTCCTCCTTTGTAATTAAAAAGAAAAGTTAGCTAATAAAAAAAGCCAGACTAAATTGTCTGGCTTGATGAAAAAATTGTCTTTTCGTGACCCCAGACCCCCAGAGTTCAAACTTTTTGATACAGAATTTGGTCTGTATTGACGAATTTTTGAGAGAAAATGATCTACTAAATTAAAGACTAAACTTGATCAACTTATACGCTGAGAGTGAAGGCTTCCCTGTCTAAAAGTTTTTAATCGACAAGCATAACCTGAATCTGATAATTGTTTAATAATTTTTTGACAATTTTCAGATTCTTCAAAAGTTACTATGTCAGCACCAAAATATACCCCTTTATTTAATGTGTAAACTCGTCTATCTTTATTTGAAAATGCTTTTTTTAATTCATAACCATATCTTAAATATAAGTCATCAATACTAGTAATTTTTATCATTAACTATAGTTTTTACTTTCTGGTCTTAACAATGTTTATTATATCGCCACTAGATTAATTTTGTACCTAAACAATAAGAAATATAGTAGCCTTAGCAAGACTAGTTTGTTAATTTAAAAGTAACACTAATTTGTTTTCTATTGAAAGTTTTACAGGAGAATTTTCTCCTATTCTTAAGTAATATTTTTTTATAATAATTAAAAGCATTAATTTTTTATTTTCTAAACTCAAAATGATGAAACTGTAATCTAAAAGCGATAACTTTATGAAGTTTTTTAAACATTATCTTCAACAGTAGAAGTAATGTAATTATATTGGGATACCATTATAGACTTTGAAAGTTACATTTTAATAAAACAACTATTAACGACCGTATTTATTGAGATTAGCTAAAATTACTTTTTTTAATCGTACATCAATGAAATTATAATACTAGGCATCGTTAATTTATGATATAATATAGTTAGTTCTAATTTTTTCTTAAAAATAATAAGGTAATGGATTATGCATACAGTTTAGAATTTAAGGAAGTTATTGATGCAGAGAAAGCATACGATTTATACCAGTCAAAAATAATTAAAAACAAAAGAGCTTTTGAATGTCCATCTGAAAATTGTACCGCACAAACTACTTGTGTAAATATTGATAGACCAATTCAAGAAACCAAAAAAACTGTTCATTTTAGAGCTTATGGCGAGCATATAGATAATTGTCCTTTTAATATTAAAAGGACTTCAAATACTGTAAAAATGAACGATTCTAATGTAGAAAATAATAAGATTAGCAACGTTCATATCTTAACCGAACGTCCTGATGATTATTATATAATCAAGCAACCTACAATTCCTAATGTGGATGGTGATCAACTTAAAAATGATAGAAAAAAGGATTTTCAACGAAATTTTAATACAAATAGTCCTAAAAAGCATTATTGGATTGCTCCTTTAGTTACTACTTACATAAATTTAAAAGAGAATAGGACAATACTGGAAAAAACTTTTTTAAAAAAGAATGAGATAAAAATTCCATTTACTACATTCTTCGTTGAGATTAATGATCAAAATATTGATAATATTTCAAAATATCCTAGGATTTACTATGGTAAAGCTTTTTTTAATAAGAAAAATAGTAACGAAATTGAAATAAAGTTTTCTTCTTCATTTTGCATTGATAAGGAATTTAAAAAACCAGCATTGAAACTTGATCTGAATTCTATTTCAACATACAAAAATTATAATTATTGGAAAAAAAGGCTTGATGAGGCTATCGAATCAAATCGACCATATATGTTTTTTGTTTATGGTGTTCCTTCGATTATAAAATGGAATAAAGAAAATAAAGTAATAAAGTATATAAGATTTAAAACTAGCAAGTTAGACTACATGGACTTGAGGATTAAGGTTTTATCTAAAGAAGTAAAATAGAAATCGACTAGTTATAATTATTCCAAAGAAGCTAGCTGAATATAATCTTCTGGGGTGAGTCTTATCACATGCTCAATAAGCCAAATCTGTGATACAGATTCGTACCCAATTACAAATTCTTTAATTTCTTTCCTTTCCGAACTTAACATAAAAGCATCATCCGTACTATTATATTCTAGTTGCCTGCATAAACCGTGTGTATCCATTTCTTCATCTTCAAAAATGATGAAATAATATTGATCGGGAACAATATCTTCGGGAAATTCCAATAAAGTACATGAACAGGCAAAATCTCCTCGAATATAGCCTTGGTCTATCATCGAGTTATCGGTTATCTCAAAAGCAAAACCATAGGCTAAAAAATCATCTTCAATCCTTGGCAATTCTCGAATATAAAAAGGATTTTTCCAGTGATAATAATAATATTCAAAAGACAACCCAGTTACAACATGAAGGCAGCCTTCTTGATTTCCTTTTCTATAATTGATCCTCTCATTTTGCAAATACCACCGTAATTTCATCCTATCTTTAATTTCTTTTAAGTCATCCAACAGAAGGTTTCTTTCTACTGAGACGTTTAAAAATTTATTATAGTCTCGATTTCGTGTCTCTTCAATTTCTTTTGGGTCAGGAAAAAAATTTCTATCCAAGTCAAAGTAAGCGATGATCTTCTCGCGGTATCTCTTTTTAATCACCTCCTGTTTATATAGAACATACACCCCTTGTCTTGAAACCCCTAATTCAGTAGCTAATCCGTTAATACCGCCTTTACGGTTCAACTTATTTTGCTCTATATACTTTTTAAGAAGATGTCCGTGCCTTAATGAACTATACATGATGAGTTTTATTTTTTGGAAAAAATTGTCTCAACAAAGCTAATAAATGTAAACTGTTTTTGTTTACATTTGTGGAATAAATTTTCTTTTAAAGGACAAATATGTTCACTTACAGGGTTTTTATAAAGAGGGGATGATTAATTATTTTGTAAAGTGAATTTGCCTTAAAACTCATACATAATTGTCAATATAATTGGTTTACAAAACATATATAAACAAAAACTCATGAAAGATTACAAGTATTGTATTAAGGAAAAATTGGCGGAATTACCTGTATCAAAGTACAGAGCTATCAAGGTGCAGATTATTAAAGGTTTAAAGAAAACACCTCGAACCTTTAACCGCTATTGCAGTTTATCAGCAGATGATCATACCGATATTCCTGCTCAGGATTTAGATATAATCGCCTCACATTTGGAATGCACAGCAGATGAACTGAAAAATTATAAAGTAAACAAATCTACGGTGATGTATAAAATCAGGCGTAGGTCTAAGAAAAAGGTTGCTATTTAAACACCTTATTTCATCTTAGGTATAGTTAGCGTACTTTCGCCTACCTTCTACGCTGCTATGAAAGTCAATTGATTATGCTTTGTTTCTATAAAAGAAACACTAGCTACATCTCTTATTTATCTCTATTACTAACATACAATACACACTTGCCTACTCTTATACCTAAGAGTAGGCAACGTACCTAATACAGGTACAGACTTGTTATGCCTGTATGTGAACTACTTTTTAAAAACAACTAGGATCATTTAAAACGATACGTATGATTACTAAACAGCGTATTTTACAGAAAACCCATTATGGGTTAAAGATTTTTTCTTACATCCTTAGACAGTATTATCCAAAAGAAACTGTATTGCAAGTAAGTGGACGCGAATGCAAACCAACGTACAATCCGTTTGCAAAGCACCAACGAAAAACCTTACAGATTGCACGTATCCATCATTCTTCCACTTATACTGATTTAGATGATGCAACTTTTCGGGGGGATGTATTTGACTTTGCACAACTGTATTTTAAAAAAGATACAGAAATAGAACTGTTATTACAGCTCAATGATGCATTACATTTGAATTTAGAAACAAAGTTGTCTGAGTATAGCGTACAGCAAAGCTATATTCAGAGATACCTTGATATGCTACCTGATACGCAGTGGACACCAAGGTTTAGTTATTTTTCTAGAAACCTATATAATCTCAATCCTACAAAAACCATTGGATTAGTAGAAGTGTACCAAATGCTTATGGATACTTCACGTAAATATCATACGACGAACTTACGTAAGCTGCCTTCTCAGAAAGAACAAAAAGTCTATAAAAAGAAACATTTTGATTATGTCACCTTCTCAGGAGTATTCACCAAACGAAATAATAATGCACTTCGCACGCATTCAAAACTTCTGACTATCGATATTGATGGTATTTCTAATCCATCAGAGTTATTAGATATTAGAAAAACATTATTAAAAGACCCTTATTTTCCTTCTCAATTGCTATTTATTTCACCAAGAGGAAATGGATTGAAATGGATTATTAAGATATCCTTAGACGAAGTAACTCACAGTGAGTATTTCCAAGCAGTCATCAACTATATCCAACAAACATACAATATCCAGATAGACTCGTCGGGTAGTGATGTTAGTAGAGGATGTTTATTGCCCTATGATCCTAATCCATATATCCATCCAAAATATACTAGTGATGCTAAAATTTGAACCAAAAAAATACCTACCCTCATCATCAGAAACCACCCCTGAAAAAGCAAGTACTGTAAAAGTTGCTCAGGAATCTTTGGTTATTGATGATTATGAAAAGGTAAAAGAAGTAGTGAGCATACTAGAAACTTCTAAAACAGATATTACAGCTAATTATAGAGATTGGATTAAAATCGGTTTTGCCTTTGCAGGTGCATTCGGGGGTATGGGAGAGGATTTATTCCAAAGAGTGAGTAGTAATTATCCTAGTTATGATTCAGAAAATTGTCGTAAACAATATAAAAAATGCTTACGAAGTAAAAAATCAGGAAGAACTACACTGGGTACATTTTTTCATTTAGCAAAGTCAGCAGGTATCAGTATAGATCAAACACAGCCAAAAGTAGTTCCATTACCAACCAAACCCAAAGGAGTCATTCCTAAAGAAGAGGTGTTTCGAGTATCAGAAGCTCCCCTGCCAGTAATGCCTGCATCTGTTTACAAACAATTACCTAATTTCTTTAAAGAAATAACTGCCCATGCAGTTAGAGAGCAGGAAAAAGACTTACTGCTATTGGGTAGTTTAACAGCTATAAGTGCTTGTTTACCCAATGTGTGTGGTCTGTATGATAACAATATCATATATCCTAACCTTTTCTTATTTGTTACTGCCCCCGCTTCTTCAGGAAAGGGAAGGATTAATTTATGTAGAAGATTAGTATATCCTATTCATCAGCATAAAAGAGATATGACCAATTCTCAAAAAACACAATATGAAGTGGAGATGGCGGAATATTTTGATCTCAAGAAAAGTAAGAAAGGAGAAGCTGTTTCAAAACCTGACCCTCCTAGAGAGCAGTTATTATTTATCCCTGCAAATAGTAGTGCCACAGGAGCTTTTGAATTGTTAGCTAATAATGATGGGAAAGGACTCATCTTTGAAACAGAAGGAGATACCCTTGCACAAGCATTTAAAAGCGAACATGGAAACTATAGCGATGGATTTAGAAAAGCATTCCATCATGAGCAGATTAGTTATTATAGACGTACCGCTAGTGAGTATGTAGACATTCAAAGCCCACAATTATCCGCAGTGCTTTCGGGTACTGCTGACCAAGTACTATCGCTAATGCCAGATGCAGAAAATGGACTCTTTAGTCGGTTTATCTTTTTCGAGATGCAACGACAAAAAGAATGGAGAAATGTATTTCTAGGCACTAATACACAATCATTGGACAATATTTTCGATACACTAGGACAACGATATTTGCAATATTATCATACATTAGAAGGTTTTGGAAATGAGATCAGGGTTCATTTACAACCACATCAAATAGAGCAGTTCAATACTTTTTTTAGCAAGGAATATGATAAATTTCAATTTCTACAAAAGACAGGGTTAGAAGCCTCTTTATTTCGACTTGGATTAATATGCTACAGAATGGTATTAATTTTCACAACCATTCGTGCATTAGAAGGCGGTACATTATCTAAAAAACTACGCTGCCAAGATGCAGATATAAGCAATGCGATTACCATTGTAGAAACCCTACTGCTACATACTCAAAAAGTATATCGCTACTTACCAGAAAAGCAGACCGTACTTTCTAGAGAAAAAACCAAAAAGGAATGTTTTTTGGAGAAACTATCGCTATCATTTACTACTCAGGAATACAAGAATATCGCATCAACACTTCACATCCCAGAAAAAACTGCGGAGCGATACATCAATCAGTTTGTAAAAAAAGAATATATCGAGCGTGTAGGTCATGGTCAGTATGTACACCAACTCAAAAAAGCAGAATAAGAAACGTCTCTAAAAAAATACAATCCTATAAAATTATGTGTTCTTTTTTTTTAAACCGCAAGTGAGGGTTTGAGGGTAATGAAAGTTAATTCATATCCTTATTTAATATGTAAAATCTTATAAAAACCTCAAGCCTGTAAAACCTCAGACTCTCTTTTTTGAAGGTTGTGGAGTTATTTCTTCATGTATTAGAAATAGCCCCAGTTGATCATCACTTTAAGATCAAGTAACTGCACATTATAATAATTGTGATGTACAGCAATACACCTACCGTTATAATAAAAGAGGTGAGTTTTATAGATTTTGAAGTGTAACTTATTGTTAATTTGCTATATATTATTCTCTTTAATTGTCAAACACTTGTATATAAAAAGCCTTTTCCTTAATGATACAATCGTCAAGGATTAATAACAATTTATTATAAGTAACTATTTTATTGTCAATCAATGGCAATCTTAACCCCTTGCCACCTATAGATATAATCTCACTTAATACAATTATTAATTTTCTTGGATTATTCCTTAAAAACTTTTCTAAACCATTTTGATTTAAACCTGTTGGAAGAACGTTTTTTTTAGAAATTAAATTTAATAACAGTTCTTTTAAACTTTCCCTAAATCTAATTATTTGATGCAAAGTTAAAACTGTAACATCTTGATTAAAATCTACATTAATTAATTCATTAATTTCTTCAAAGTATATAGTATAATCTGCCAAACTTAAATATTTAGTTTTATCAACTAAATCATCAATGATTTTTTGATTTGAAAACGTTATTACCTTGTGCATTATTTTAAGAAAATTAAGTGAACTTCATCCAAATTATTAATGTTAAAATCTTTTGAAAACTGAACCTTGTTAAACCCTTTTTTCTTGGCTACTTTACCTGTAACAGTTTCGAAAGCGGCTTCAGTTTTAGTCATTCCATTTTTTAACGCATTTTTAAATTTTGTTAGATTTATAGATTCTCCTCCATAATCTGCATAAAGATTTGCATCTTTTTTCCATAACCCATAAAAACCATCTATTTCTACTTTATCATCAAGTAATCTATAAGCATCATCTGACATAATTTTCCCCAAACCTTTAATATTACTATTGACAGCTTTAGGCATTTGCAAATCCCCATACAAAATATCCTTAACAGATAAATTGTCAAAATTATCAAGCAATTTAGCATCTAATATTTCATAATTAGGTATCTGTGACGGGGACATTTTATACTTATGATTTTTAATCAATCCATTACCTCCTTTAAAGTCAGTGTAAAAATAACGTATCTGTTTCCCTCCTTTACCTATCACCCGTTTTAACTCTCCTGTGATATTTCCCATTTCATCTATTAACGAAAAGCTACTTACACTAGCTTTTCCTAGGTCATCTATATTAGCAAGTTGAACCGATTTTTTTATAATATTATTCCCTAAATTATCAAGTGGTTTAATCGGATTTGCAGAAATATCTATATATTCTCCAAATTCTCTTTTAGACCAATCTACTGATGGCTGTACATCATCTAACTTAGTAACCTTACTATTCCTAATTGCAGTTTTCAGTTGCTCAGGAACACGCTTTAAAGATACATAAATTAAGTTGGGTTTTGTAGCGATTCTAGAATAGCGAATGGCACGAAACCCCATACTCCCATATTTCATTGCTTGACCAATGATATAAAACTCATCTACAGGGGTAATGATAGTAGCTAGCTCTATAGCAGTTTTAATACCATCATTAATCTTAGATTTAATAATTGTGTAGTATACCAATGCAGGCATTACTAGCACGCCTTTATCTATCGTTGTTCCATCAAATTTGGCTTCTTTGATAAAATCAACTGCTACAAAATCATTGATAGTAATAGGGTAGGAACGTTCTTCAAGTTCACAGCTTCCTAGTGCAGCACTACCTGTCATAATTGCAATACGTTGATCCTTGGAAGTACTAGGATAATATTTAGTTACTTCTGTCTCTTGAAATTCAAAAATTTCATCGTCTCTAGAAGCACTAATTGAACTATCACAATGACTTCCAAAACCGTAATAATACAGTTTATGATCATTGTCCATGTTTTGATACAATCCTTCTAATTCAGCTTTAGAATATGCTTTGTAAAATAGTTTAAGATATTCTGTAGCCAAACGATCAAAATTACGTTCGTAATCAGCCCCTAGACTAGAAAGCGCCCCATAATTATTCATCTTATCAACCAATAAAGCCAAAAACCCTTTGTCTTTATTTATAAGGTCAAAAAACTGTTTCGCCTCCTCATTACTAGGAACTGTAGCGAGTATGTCTAAAACTAAATCTTCATAATACTCTCGTGTACTATAATTGAATATAGCTTTTAATAATCGATACCTACTTGTGGTATCCAAAAACTCACTACCACAAGAAGCTATTCTTTTTAATTGCTCTATTTCTTCAGAGGTTATTGTTTGATCAGTATTGATTTTAGTACCAATACCTGAGTTCCATACCAAATCAAAATCACTTTGTACAGCTGCTGTTGTAGGGAATAAGTATTCTTGTAATTTCTTTAGTTTCTCCTCAGTATTGCTATAATCGTTATATTTTTTTGCACTAATAATGACACCTCCGTAATCTAATGTGAATAAAGTATGTCTATTTACTTTATTACCACTTCCTGATACTACCTCTTCTGTAGTTGCTTCTAAAACTTGTAAACTGGTCTTTTTATCCTTTAATGATAATGTTAGTGATCCATATTCATCAAAAACAGCAGTAAAACGTTGCCCTATTTTCTCAAAAAACTGACCATCCAAGTTGGTAGTACCACTGATATATGCACACCGTATTTTTTGAAATACTTTTGACATATATTCTTTGTCATCATAGAAGAGTTCTTCCGCTGCGGTATCAGACAATGCCCCATCCTCATCATCTTGGAACATATATAACTCTAAAGCAGGGGCGTGTATTTTTTTCCAATCCATATGGGTGAGCAATGTTCCTTCACCATTGTCCATCAACCAATTGGTACTGCCTTTAGAGGTACTATGAGTGTCCCACGGATGCTTGAGTCCAAAAATACCATGCCCCAACTCATGCGCAATGGTTTTTACAGGGTTAGTAGGTGCAAATACAAAACCGTACTGCCGTTTTAAAGGCATAAATCCTTGGACTGCGGTATCTGAAATACTGATAGAAGCACCAACTACAAAAATGTAATACCGCTTTTTATCTGCACTACGCTGTTGCTTGTAATAAGTATAGATCGCACGTTCTTCTTCGGTATAGTGTGCTAGCATATTGCTATCGCCAATATCCAGTACGTTATTTCCATCTCGATCCCATTCATTCGATGGAATGTCTAAAGGGGTTTCTACACGGATATCGAGTTGTACTCCTACTTGCTGATACAATTCCTTTACTTGCTGGACTACTTGATCGGATACAGCACCTCCTGCTATGGGTACAAGACTAATATTGATAGGGTCTATCCCTGCGGATGCCACGTGCACAATATTACATGCCCCTGCAATGGTGTAAGACTGAGTACTATCTTTGGGTCGGACACTGGCTATTACATTTTCTACGACATAGTCAAACTTCTTTTTTAATTCCAAAGTAGCGATGTTGTCTTTCCATGTAGCAGGAATCTTTACGCCGTCTTTAGTCTTAAAAGCAATCATATCGGTGGTGATCGTAGCATCCGAAAAAGCAGCCTCTGCGGTAAGGATGTCTGTGGTATGCGCAGGAATATCCGAGATCAGCTTATAGGGCATTACATACACAGCATCTTCGGTCATGAGTGTTTCATACTCTGATGCCACCAAGCTATTCACTTTTTTGGGTTGGGGATCAAAACAATAATACCCCGATGGTTCTTTAAAATCTACACGTACTCCCTTGGCAGTTATTCTAAAAAGACCTTTGTCATTCATTCCTTCAGTATTGCCATCTGCTGCTGTACCACCTTCTGCAACTTCACCTTGGGTGATGGTTCCGTCTTCTCCTACTGTCCAAGGCGTACCTTCACCATCTACAATGGTCATATCTTTACCTCCTGGAATGATTTCTTCTTCGCCATTAGTGCCTGTGACTACCACAGCTCCATGTTCGTTGATGTCGATACTGGCAATGATAAAGTCCACCCGCTCACTTTCTGATCCTCCTTGATCTCCTGTAAAAACTTCTACCACATCGGTATTGATATCTACAGTCATCGTGGCATATTTTCCAAATTCTGGATCATAGAGCGTTACAATCTCTCCTTCTGCCAGTTCTTCATCGGTATTAATCAGAATATTTTCATATACTACTCCAAAACGCGCTCCCTCTAGGTAAGGTATACGTACAAATCCACTTCCGCTGATCACCCCATTCGACTGACTGGTAATATCGGTTAATACTACCATAAAGTCGCCAGCTAGTATTCGGTCGCCAGTTACTAAATTAGGATGTCCCTCTCTATTGGTAATGGCTTTTGCCTCTGGCACAATCCCACAGTTATAAATGGAATTAGGGTCTTCAGTACTGCCTGTGGTGACGTATTGTACGGGACTGTACTCGCCATACTGGTATTTACACTTACCTGCTACTTTATACTCATAGGTGGTATTGGGTTTTAAATCCCAGACTGTAGCCCATGTACTATTGGTACGCATATGAAACCAACGGCTATTGGGGCGGTCTTTTTGGCGGTACATGATGGTGTACTCGCTATAGGTAGCAGGGTCTTCCTCCCAGTACACATTGATCTTAGAAATCCCTTTGGGTTCGGCATGTACACCCGCGGGCTTGGGACATTTTTCATTCTTAGTAAACCAAAACACTTCACTCTTTCCTTCATTACGGAACAACCCAATTTCTTCACTGCCCTTTAGGGCTTTGGCTTGTACACGCCATGCATACCGCTTGTTATGCAATAATAAGGGATGTGCAGGGCCGTATATAAAGCTGGTAGCTCGGGTAGTGGTGGTAAAAATCGGAGGACTGGTTAGAAAAGCGGTATTGGGGTCTACATGATCGTCCCAGATTTCTACCAAACTAAACTCATATTCTACATTGCTAACATTGATCTGTCTAGGCGTCCACTGAAATACGATATTGTCTACGGCTTGGGGTTCTATATTACTCTTGTTAAAAGGAATATTCAGTAATGGCGGATCATTGTTAAAGATAAAGGTAGTGGCACAACTCTTTCGTGATAATCGGCGATTAGTAAAAAAGTCATACACCTCGAAACAGAACTGATATGCACCTTCTCGCAGCGTCTGCCCATACTGGCGATTGCCGATGCCTTGTAGGTTACGTAGCTCAAAATACGGGGCGAGTTCTGTATTATTTAGTACCAAGGGACTTCCTCCATCGATAAATAGAGGTGCGCCTATGATGAATTGATCTCTGCTTTGCACCTTTAGCCCATTGCCCTCGATAAACACCTTGAGCCGAATCCTACGGTTGGTAATGCTCAAATCACGTAATAATAGGCGTACCCGCAGCGGACTATTGATTGTCATCGCATCGGCATAATTATAAATATGCACGGGGGCGGGAGGAATAACATTGGAAAATACCTGTACAGGGAATTGCTGCGCTATAGAAGCTAGACTGCATAAAAAAGCAAGATAGCCTAAGAGTAATTGTCGTTTCATGTAGTATTCTTACGGTGTTGTATATTTTAATAGCTTTTATATATTCCATATGCACATGTGCTAAACACAATAAAGCTGCTCAGAACATCATATGCAACAACTGTATACTCACAGAAGTTGCAAGGAATAAAAAACGGATAGCCAATCCGTAGGGATTTAAAAATGATATTGTGAAGATTACATTTAGTCATAAAGCATTGCTTTATGATATTACTAGTATAACAAACTTACGGGAATTTTACAATAAAAACACAGGAAATAAGAGGTGAATATTGAAGATTATGTTTCATGTAGTACTCAATACCTATTTGTCACGAGGGGTGAAAAGACATAAGAAAGTGTTAAGTTTTCAATAGTTTATAGCTAAAAAGTAAAGCAGGTTTACTATGTAAAACATCGAAAGCAATTAGAGAAATGAAAAGTCAGTAAATATAAAGTGCTACAAAAGTACATAATCATTAAAAATCAGTTTTCCAGAAGAGTACACAAGTACGTAAATAGTAGTATCTGTAATGTGTAATTTGTTTTTTAAACACCGTACTTTATCGATACAACTATCTACATCTCCAAAATGAGTAAAAGCAGTAGCACTGGGTATATGCGTAATAAACATAGCAGGCATACTAGGATAATCACTCTCTTTTGGGTGTCGAATATATCGAACAATAAAATCAGGATTTATAATTTTATCAATTATTTTAATTAGGTCTCTCATAAAAACGAGTTTAACCTCTAATATATATAAATCAGAGGAAATAAATGTTAAGGCTTGTTGAATGTATAATTCATGTTTACCCATTCCTCCGAGAGTAGAGCAATATTCATCTATACTACTAATCGACACGTCAAAATTTCTAACTCCAAAATCTAGTCAACCTATTTACATTTTCATCATTTTTTCCTTTTGTGCTTTTAAAAACCGCAAGTGAGGGTTTGAGGTTTTGAGGGTAACGAAAGCTAATTCTTTCGTTATTTAATATGTAAAATCTTACAAAATCCTCAAACCCGCAAAACCTCAGTCTCTATTTTTTTGAGGTTTTGGAGTTATTTCTTCATGTATTAGAAATATTTTTAATTGAGCATAATCCTAAGAGCATGTAAATCTTTCCTATTAGCAATGATTTGCAACTTTTCCCTTAAGGAAGAACACGTAAGTTTTTCTTATAGCAATGACTTACAACTTTTCCTTAAGGAGGAACACGTAAGTTTTTCCTATAGCAATGATTTGCAACTTTTCCTTAAGGAGGAGCGCGTAAATTTTTCCTATAGCAATGATTTGCAAC
>CANMMM010000040.1 GCA_947498935.1 uncultured Aquimarina sp.
ACGCGCCATGCATAGGTTTTATCGGGTAATAAAGCAGGTTCGCCAGGACCGTATAATAAGGTAGTGGCAAAAGTAGTAGTTTGATACAATGGACGACTCGCCAAAAAAGCAGCCTGTGGATCCATCTGCCGATCCCATACTTCGGCCAGTGTAAATTCGTATTGTACATTGGTAGCATTGAGGTGTCGGGGAGTCCACTGAAAGATGATGTTCTGCGGTATCCGCTCACTGATCATCTCACCACGATTGGGCAAGTTGAGAAAAGGAGGATCATTGAGTACTAGATAGGCAATTGCACAACTCTTTCGAGACAGGGTTTGTCCTGTAAAAAAGTCAAACACCTCGAAACAAAAACGATACAAGCCTTCTGGTAGCGTAGTATTGTATCGCTGTGGCGTAACTCCTGATAGGTTTTGTAAGGCAAAATAAGCTTGTAAATCAGCATTGGTCAATCGGAGTGGAATTCCACCATCCAATGCGATGGGCAATGCCCCGACAACAGGATTCCGTGATTGAATCGATACCCCGTCATTACTCTCTATAAACAAGCGGAGTCCTACCTGTCTATTAAACTCATTAACATCGATCAGCAATAGATTCACCACCAATTTATCACTACTAGCCGTGGCATAGTCTGATAGCTTAAGGCTATACGGAGGAATCACCTGTGGAGTGACCTGTACGGGATAAACCTGAGCATTCGTATATAATGATAGTAAGAAGAGTATACTACTGATCACTACTCCTTGCACTCGCTGTCTGTTTCTTTTAGAAAAAAATACCCCATGTATCATAGTTCCAAACACTACTCTTTTTGTTTTTTTGTGATTGATTACAAACCCCAAGGCAGATACTAGCATCCGCCTTGGGGTTGCACATTATTGTTTTTGATACTTCAGCATATATACATCAAAAGAACCATCTTTCTTTTCCACAGGGTATGTGTAGGTAATATACGGGCCCGCAATAGAAAAAATAATAGGATCATCAGACTCCTGATCATAAGTTACTAAGTAGTCTCCGTTTTGTATAACCCAAGTTCCTGTCAGTATTTCCTCTGCTTCACAACGCTTTGTCTGCACGTTATGAGTATAATAGTGTTGATAAAACTTACCTTCTTTACGAAACTCAAAGGTTTCCAATTGTTCACATGCTTCTAGCGTATGCAAATGATCCTGTTTATTAATGTCAAAAACAGCAAGCTTCCATGTTCCTACCAAAGGCATTTCTTGGGCCATTGATACATTTGCAAATACTAAAAAGGCTGCTATTAATACAGTATGCTTCATCACTTAACGTATCAAAAAATTATTACTTCTTTTCATAAGTAAACTGATGTGTTATAAGTGTTCCGTCTTGTTGTTCCACATCTTCTCCGAACCCTATTACAAATCTTCCTAAGACAAGAGAAATATCATCGTCTGCGTCATTATCGAACACTAATTTAAATTTCTGATCACTTCCTGCTAATCCGTCTTCTGTCCACGTACCTGTATACGTATCATCTGCATCACAATTACCCGTAGCTTCATTTTTAATAAAATCTTTTCTTACAAATTTGCCATCATTTGTAAATTCAAAGGTTTCTAATAGTTCGCACTCATCCAATCGTTCTTCTGTAACATCTAATCCATCGATTGTAAATTTAACTAGTTTCCATTCGCCTCCAACTAAGGTTTCTGGTGATGTATCATCATCGTCACTGCTACAGCTAAAACTTACAAATGCGATTACAGATAGTAAAGAAATTAAAAACGTTTTTTTCATAATTTTAAAATTAATATGTATAAATATTTGATGTGTAAAGGACGTGTTTTACTTCGTCTTTCTTTTTTGAATTTTTATATCCACTAAAATAGCAGAATCCTGTCCATTTGGTATATATTCTTTGATTTTTATCGCGCCTTTGCGCCCATCTGCTGTTTCGAAAAGCACAATACGAGGCACCAGCGTCGCATCAAACTCTTGTAACCCTTCTGGGGTTTCTTCTATAGCTAGAGTTTGCAAAAGGCGATCATCCTCCATCGCATCAAATTGTGCTGCTGTAAGGGAGGCTGTACACATACACGCTTCCTGAGAATTGATAAATTTGGTATGTGTTGCGCCTGCTAGTAGTGGAAACGTGGTCGTATCCAAAGCATCGGGGGCTACAAATCGATTGCGTATAAAATTCTGATTCAATCCAAAAAACACTAGATCGATCTGTGGAGCAATCTCTGGAGTAAGTTCCGCTGCGGTATATACCCTTCGGGTATTGGTTGCAAAAAATGCCCCTGTGGTATTAGCCGTATGCGCACTATTGATCCCCAAACGAATCCCCTCGAACTTCCTTAAATTAGTATCTTCGAATACTTCAATAGTTTTGGTGACTGTTTGTGTTTCTTTTGCATTCGTGGCAGTCAATGCAATGGTATACTTCCCCGGAGTAGTAAACGTCACGGAAAGTTCTGGGGTATCTGCAGTAGCAGGTACGCCATTCGTCATCTGCCAATCAAATGCCGTAGCACTCACCGAAGTGCTACGCAATGTCACTGCTACAGGCACCTGATAATCATCATCCTCAAAAGCGACTGCCAGTTCAAAATCTGTTAGCAATCGGGGCGCTACTGTAATGGTTTTTTCTATGCGCTCTGTTTCTAATCCATTAGACGCTTCGAGGGTGATCCGATGGGTACCTGGGGTATTCAGCACTACAGCAGCTGGATGCTGTGCTGTAGTAGTGGCAGGGACTCCCTGCTCAAAAGTCCATACAAAATCTGTAGCGCCTGTAGTGCGATTATCGATGTCCAACGTTACTGGAGGAAAAAGATTCACCAAGGGAGCCACTGCAAAATCAATCACCACAGGATCATCAATCCGAATAGGAATTTCTTTTGCTCCCTCACTCCCATCCGCATTGGTAGCATACAAGCGTATCGTATAATTTCCTTTTTTCTCATAACGGATCACTCCTGGATTTCGTTCTGTAGACATGGCAGGAATGCCACCTACAAATTCCCATGCATAGGTCTCTGCCCCTTTGGTTCTATTCTGAATGACTACCTGTACAGGAATCGAATAATCATCATTAAACACATCGATCCCAAAATCGACGGTCACAGGCAATGCTTCTTCGCGCGCACATCCTAGTAGCACTAATAGCACTGCTATAGCACACAGCTTTTGGATACTCGAAAGCACCGTAGCTATGGGAAAATTATAAAAGCTCATATACAACATATTGTATTACTTTATTCTATAACTAATTTTCGAATAGCACTCCCTTTGGGCGTTTCTATGGATAATAAATAGATTCCTGCGGACAATTGCCCTGTTACATATTCCATCGCATATTCGCTCGCATCATGTCCCTCTCGTGTACTCATCGTGTGCGAACTGATTAAATTAATCAGCTCTATATTGACATCTGCGGTTTCTAATAACGAAATCTTCACTGTAAAATTGCCATTCGCAGGATTCGGATACACCAACAATTCTTGTATAAATTCTGCTGTCACGGTGCTAGGCACTGGGGTATCGAGCTGTGGCTGTACAATGATATTTTTAGCATACTCCTCAAAACAATCCCCTTGTTGTGATCGCAATTGTATTGGATACACCCCTTCGGTTTCAAAACGTACCACTAGTTTTTCTGCTGTTTCTGATACAATAACTGCACCTTCGGGTACAGTCCAACGTACCGTATCCCCTATCGGGTTACTCACATTTACCAATACTACCTCTTCATGGGTATACGCCTGTGTCGCTATCAAGAAATCGGCATCAATGGGTGCGTCTAAAAACGAAACCGTTACCTCATCCATCCCCACACAACCTAGCGCATTGGTGACCGTAGCACGATACACCCCAGGTGTGGTTAATGATACAGTAGGGGAAGTGCTGCTAAAACCATTGGCGGATTCCCAGCGATACGTAGCTTCCGAATCTTCGATACTGATATCCAATGCCAATGCCTGACCGATACAAATCGTACGCTCCTCTCCTAATGCTACAGCTACAGGCTTGGGATCTGTAAGCACCACCTCTTGGAATGCTTTACAGCCATTCGCATCTTCTATTTCTAAGCGATAGCTTCCTGCACGCAAGTTTTCGAGTGTGGTCGCAGCAACTCCTGTATTCCACTCATATGTGTATGGAGGAGTCCCCCCCGTAATGTCTAGTACAATACGCCCATCATTCCCCTCGAAACAAGTAGGATCTTTGGCTTCTAATACCGTAGTCACCAATCCACCTGGTTGTGGAATAAAGATACTGGCTTCTGCTTGGCACCCTCTGCTATCAGTCACGTAGGCAATATAAGTCCCTGAAATCAACCCTATGATTGTGGGCGCTGTACCTCCAGTAGACCACTCGATATGATAAGGAGGTACGCCTCCTGTGATCGCTACTGTAGCTGTTCCATTATCGCCCGTATCACAAGAAATAGCGGTGGCTGACGTAGCAAGTGTGAGCAAGGCGGGTTCTTTAAAATGGAAAATCGAATCCGTTACTTGTTGTAAAATATCGCTTTCATACACTCCCATCAACTGCCCTCTACTATCTTCTGCATTGAGTGCGTAATGCCCTGTAGCCAGATCACGAGCGATACTATCGGTCTGCGCAGGTAATACTTCCCAACTTCCTGATTCTAATTGTTTTTTCCATGTATAGCGGTACGGAAGCCCTGTAGCAAAAGGTACTCCTCCTGTTACATGCCCTACCAGTGCGCCATCGCTATACGGATCTAAATGGGTATTGAGTTGATTACAGGATATCGGAGTCAACTCCTCAATCACCGCCTCTATCGGTTCGTAGATCGTATAGGCACTATCCCGTAGGGTACAGCCTTCTTGCGTCGTTGCCAAGGCATAATGACCATCTTCAATACTCAAATAATAGGTACCTGCTGTAATGCCTGATAATCGAATCAAAACCGTACCATCTGTCGCAATATCAAAGGTCGTTTGTGCTGCTAGTGATTCCCCTGCTGCATTCTCCCATCGATAGTGATAACTTCCATCGGCTAAAGGTGTCCCACCAGCTACCTCCGCTTCTATCCATGCATCATTCGCTCCGATACGTGAGGGACGACTAAAAGCAGTATAGACTATAGTCAAAGGCGCTGTGGGTTCTTCTACTTCGATACTAGCGAGCGCCTCGCATCCGCGGGCATCAGTAACCACCACCTCATACGTTCCTGCACTGATGTCTGCAAGTGCTGCGGTAGTAGCTCCTGTATTCCATAAATAGGTATAAGGTGCTGTACCTCCTGTGACCGTAGGTGTCACACCTCCATCGCTCCCACCATAGCAATACACGGGCTGCTGCTCTAGGCTGAGCTCCAATAAAGCAGGCGCTCGAAACACAAAGGTACTATCTGTAACCGTAGTCAATACATTATTTACATATTCGCCCAATACAATGCCATTGGCATCTTCTATATTTACCGCATAAGTACCATCACCTAAATTACGTGCGATACTGTCGGTCTGACTGTCTAATACCTCCCAAGTAGTGGCAGTCGTTTGTCGTTTCCATGTATATGCATACGGAAGTCCTGTACCAAAACGCACCCCTCCGCGTGCATGTGCTATCAATACCCCATCACTATAGGGATTGTCAAATGCATTGTCTTGATGACACGAAATCGGAGTATCCTCTACAATAACTACCTCCAGCGGTTGGGGTTCTTGTAGCGTGAAATGACCACTACTAGTACATCCAGTTTGTACCGTTGCGAGTGTATGATGGGCATCTGTAATGACGATACTATAAGTACCTGCTCCTACATTTTCTAGGCGAACCACGAAGGCATTGGTTACAGGATCGATACGGGTTACCGCATTGGTGTTCCAATTCCTCCCATCCGTATCTGTCCAAACAAAAGTATAGCTACCATCTGCCAAGGCGGTGCCACCTTCTATCGTAGCTTCTACCCATCCATCGGTCAATCCAAAGGCGGACGGATCTTTAAAGGCTGATGGATAGTTTAAGGATAACGGATTCGTAGGCTGCGTAATCGATATTGTCTGTGTAGCACTACAGCCGTTTCCATCTTCGATACGTACGGTATAATCATCTTCATACAACTGATCGCGATCCAAACTCGTAATAGTACGATCATCTAACCAACGAACCGTATACTTCCCTGTTCCCCCTGTAACATTCAGGTGAATATACCCATCGTTTCCGCCATGACAATACACGTCTTGCTGATCGACTGAAATCACGATAGGGTCTGGTGCTACTAGTGGACGCGTTACATCGGTAGGCGTTACCAACTCATTATCGCGATACGTACCGATCACAATTCCATTGGCATCTTCTATATTTACGGCATACTCCCCTGCTATAAGGTTTTCTAACACTGGGGTTCCTATATGTTTAGCTCGAATCGTTTCCCATACGCCTGCAGCATTTTTCTTTTTCCAAGTGTAGTAATACAAATACCCTCTATTATCTAAGGGATCTAAAGGCACTCCTCCCTCGGCATTAGCGGTCAGAATTCCATCTGTATCCTTGTCTAAAGTGGCCGAATCAGGATGACACGAAATCGAACGGGTTTCTTCTAGTTCTAATACTAATGGGTCTGGATCTTCGAGTGCATAGCTACTATTAGCTACGAAACAACCAACTTGATTTGTGGCTGATACATAATTTTTATCCGTTACCGAAAGGGTATACTCGCCTTCTCCAATTTCTGCTAAGGTGATAAAAAACTGAGGGTTTCCAGAACCGTCTATTTCTACACTAGGGGTTACGGTAGTCAGCGAATTCCCCATACCATCTCTCCAGGTATAATTATAGGTATTGCCATCCAAAGGCGTACCCCCAAATACTCGTACTTTTATTTGTCCATTCGTAAATCCAGCTGCTGTAGGATGTAGAATCGCATCGGTAATATATTCTAGCTGTAAGGGCGCAGGAGGTTCTTCTATAATAGCAGTTGCTACTTGCACTGCTGTAGTGGGTATTCCACCTCTAAGCTCATAGGCCAAACATGCGACACTACGATCATTCACTAATTTTTGCACACGGATTTCATATGCTCCAGAAGCGACTGACGTGATACGATGCTGATTCCCCCCATTAAAGTCCTGCCAATCGGAATACGATGCCCCTGTTTTCCGATAACTGATCTGATATACACCTGGATTCCCACCCTTGGCGGTGACTAGGATACTGCCATCATTATTCGTCGTGGGGTCTGCATCCCCATCATTACACCAATTAGGTGTCACAGCTACCTGATCGATGACCACAGGCGTCGGTCGCCTAATGGTAAATCGCATTTCATGAGCGGCATCGTCTGTATACGTATTAAATGCATCATAAAACCCTAATACCGTAGCGGTATAAGTTCCTGGACTTAAATTACGTATCGTATATGTAGTTTTGGCACCCGTGATTGGATCAGGTTCTAATTCTTGTAACTCTGTAGTAGAAGGAAATAAGGCACTGCCTGCTTTCGGCAAAATACTCAATTTTTCTCTAGCAATCAGTGGCCTAGAAAATGTAAAACGTACGCTCCCATCGGTCGCTTCATAACAGCTAGGCATCGTCTCCTGCTTGCTTATAAAGGTAGGGGCAGAAGGCACAATGGTATAAGTCCTTGGAAATCTTGATATACTTCGTCCATTACAGGAACGGACTCTAAACTGTATCTTAGTACCGATATTACGGGTCACTGCACTACCTAACACATCTCTAGCACTTACATTAATGGTGGCTCTTCCCTGAAAACGATTGGGTACGTTTCTAAACGTTCTCCCATTATCAATACTGTACTGCCATGTATAGCTACTACGACGCTGCGGAAAACCAGGCGAAGCGTTGATCGCTATTTGATGATCTACAGGCAAAAAATTATCAATACCCGGAGACTGCACCTCTATCAGGGGTGTGATTCGCACCTCTAAATCAGCATGCCATAGTCCATCTCCGAATAAACCTGTACCATGATTACTTTTAATTGAATAAAAACAATCATAAGGATAGCGAACGTTTAGATAAGTATCCCCAGTGTGCTTGTTTTTTTTCTTACAATTTTTTTTATGGTGTCGTTTTGCCCAAAAATAAATACGTCTAATTGTGTTTTTATTCGGTATTGTAATGGTTTCATTAATTCGAAACGGAGCTGTCCCAAATCCTCCTTGTTTAATGGTACGTCTATCGCCATTATTCAAAACAGCTTCGATCAGGTATTCTCCACAGCGAGCATTTTTTCGCTGATGTAACTCTCCCCTAACATTTACCCTATAACGACCTTCCTGAGCGAAAGAAGCCAAGGCTAGTAACAAACATCCTAATATTATTATTTTTCTTCCCATAGTCTAATAGGTAATTGTAATTTTTTCTATTTCTGTAAACTGCCCATTTTTTGCAATCGCTTTCAACTGGTACACATAAGTAGTATTAGGGTGTACTTTTGAGTCCGATATCTTGCGAATTGATGCTGGTAATTGTTTCCACAATACGGGTGTTCCATCCTCTTTATACTTATAGAGCAATATTTCTGCTACTTCCGCTCCTAGTAATTTCCAAGACAGGTCTATTTTTTTCCCCACTCGGTCTGCAAATCCTTTAAACCCTTTTACAACTTTGATTTTATCATTCCGTTGTACACGAATTGTAAGCGGTGTCGAAGGGGCAGAACGCAATCCAGTTACATCCTCTGCAAAAATAGCATATCGGTACGCACTACCAGTAGCTGCTTTCGTATCCGTAAACCGCGAGATCGTATCCGTCGTACGAAATAGCAATTGCCATCCTTTGGCTGCTTCCTGTGTAGACTGCCGATACAATTGGTGTGACTGTACATCCTCACTCGTACTATTGATCCATGCTAGCGACACTCCGTCTGTAGTAACTGTATAAGCAGAAAATACTGGAGACGATGGCGGTACTACATCGGGCTTTTGCAATGCTAGTTTTTCGGAGTATTCCGACATATTAAAACGCTGATCTACTGCTACCACTTGGTAATACACCTTACTGTTTAAGGAGCGTAGCTGTACCGTATCTGTATAGGTCGTCGCAGCAATAGGACTGACTGTGAGCTGTGCCACTTCTTCTTTGGCCAAATTACCTCGGAATATACGGTATCCTAATAAGTCTTTCTCTGCATTGGCTGCCCATTCCAGTTGCACTACGCCTAGTGTATCTACCACCCCTCGTACCGCTGTCGGAGCAGCTGGAGGAATCGAATCAATCGTTTGTACAAAAGCGGTGAGTGATGTCGTATGCTGTCGATGCTTCCCAATCGCCTTTATTCTAAAATAATTAGACGGTGCGGGATTCAGATAGCGAGTCGTTCGCTCCGTAGCAGGAATATCCGTAGTTACTGTCGTATAAGGGCCTTTTTCTTGGGCTGCCCAATTGAGTTCAAAACCCGAGATTTCCTGTTCTGCTTTCTTGTCAAAATCCCATGTAAGCATCACAGCACCCGTTTGATCAAAGGTATGCCCCGAGATATGTGGTACTGCTTCTAATTTCTTTACCCCCTTAGCTGTTACGGTGTCAGAAGCAGGGCTTTCCGCGCCAAAAGGCGATATACCAATCACACGATAATGATACGTCTTATTATTCTGGGGGATGGTATCGATATAAAACATTCGATTCGCAGGACGCTCGGGCGTATCATTTAAGTTTACCAAAGGTGTATCACCCAAACGTGTAAAATGCGTACCATCTTCCGAACGTTCTACAAAATAAGAAGTAAATACTTTTTTAAACATTGCATATTCCCAAGTAAGTAGCACACTTTTATCATCTCCGACAGCTATTAAATCAATAGGTTTCGGCAACGCCTCTTTTTTACTAGGAGTCACCAAAATTTTAGCTGGCGTTATCACCGCTACAGTTTCAGGCACTGCACTCTTTACTAGGTAAAAATACGTTTCGTTCTGCTTAACATCCGTATCTACAAATCCTAAACCAGCCATCTTAGCCACTTCAAAATCCATATCTGCTGCAAATAAGGCAAATGAAAAACGCTGTTCTATTTCTTTAGCTTTATTTACAATTTGTGCCAATCCTCCTTGCATCTGAGTAATTTCAAAATTTTCTCCGTACAAAGCTTGCGCCATAATAGCAGCTTGATCATTTTCTTGAATCACAGCTTCCCATTCTGCCACAGGTGTTGGCAAGATAGGAACAGAGGTCAATTGTTTTTTTTCGGGTTGGTTTAAGTGAACTCCATCTCTTTTTACCGTAAAACGCTCTATCATATAACCAAACTTATTACCCTTTATCCATGCAGAAGAAGTGGTTGCTGCCCACCGTAATAACACCTGATTAGCATCATTTACACGAGCAATGACCTGTATAGATGGAATAGGCGCCTCCGACGCTTTCTGCGCAACGATAGTATGGATACAGAACATCCACACTAAGACCAATACAATAGTTATTTTTTTCATTCTCTAAATCGCAATGTATTTTTATAATCTATACGAGCCGACGACCCCTTAATCCCTCCTGGTAGTCGGTATTGAAATAGCACTTCATACGTACCATAGCGCATAAAATAATACGAGGCATCTGTGAGCGACATCGCAGGATGACTAGCACTAATAATGCCTCCAACAAAATCACTATACACCTGATCTTGGAGGTCTACAAAATCTTCTTTATAAATTCTAGGCAAATTATAACGATATGGAAAATGCGTTTGAATCATTCCTAAATTCACATCATTTTCTAAACTCGTGATATAATCTGTCTCTATAGGCAATGCTCTTTTAGGAGGGACTCCTAAATCCTCGACAGTTCTTCTCGTAATCGCATATTTGCCCCCCACAGGATAGGATGCATATAGCACAGGATTGATATCTTTTGTAAAATAAGTGTCCTGTAACATTGCTTCCTGACTAATCAATGGTATGTGTTCTGAGTACTTATTACCTACCAATTCTACCAAATCAAAACCTTCATAAGACACTGCTCTGTTAAACAAAAAGATAACATCAGAATTGATCTTCCCTACATTATGGCTATTCACTGAAATTGCTTTTAACTTTTTAGCAAATGTAGCATGTTTACTCGTTTTAAACGCATAAGACAGTCGTTCGATCTCCCCTTCTTTAAGGACATTTTCTGCCGTATTTTTTCGGATTTCCACTGTATTATCATCTCCATAATCCTGAGTGTCTGTTTGTGTGGTGGGTGTAGTACCGGTAGTACCTGATTTGGTTTTACTGATAATAGACACTCCATATGCTGTTTCTTTCTTTAGTTTAGGCAATGTATAGGTTACTTTATTTGCTCCCGTTTGATACCCAAAAGCCGCTTCGCTAAACGCCCCTGTAGCATCTACCACTTTTACCCTGCTCTCCCACTGTGCTGCATCAAACAGATAGTCCTGACCGCGCTGTAACTGGATATAGCCTGTCGGGTGCTCATCTTTGTACACAAATTGCTGTTCCACTACAGGATATGCATACTGTATATTATGCAGCGGAATATGATCCGGAGCGCCTCCTGTAGTAAAAGAGCGTTCTTCTTTTTCGATCGCCTTTTGTCCATCTTCTAAAATCGTTTGGTACACCCCATTCACGCGTTCCTGAAAACTGACACTCACCGTCACCTTTAATGGTGTATCTGGTGGCAAAATATCATCTGATATAAACGTTGCTCGATCATTCATACGTCCCCACTCTAGCGTGCCTTTAATTTCTTTTCCTGTAGCATCTGTAATGGCAAATTGCTCTAAAATCACCTTATAATGCTTATCCCCATCATCCTCTGGAATCACGATCGGCTCATTGACTCGCATCGCAAAAGCAGCTTGAGGTGCTGCAAACACATCTACATCTCCCTTTCCATCCTTTGGCGTTAGATCTGTAATCATTTTAATCCCTCCGAGTGGAGACGCATTATCCAGTTCGCATTCTTCTCCTATAGTTACTTTTAATCGAAAACTCCCTTTGACCAATCCGCCTAATAAGTCATAATACCCCGCAGCGTAGCCTCTAAACCAAAAAGGATTCGGTCCTTTGCCCTGTAGTAAAATCGCAGCGCCTCCTTTAATGATCGGTATCTTTTTACGTACGAAAAACAATTTGATATTAATGCCTAGTTCCCCCTGTAAGTACGCATATGCCTGTCCATTAGCATACCATCCATTAATTCCTACCTGATCTCCTGTATTTACACATCGCGCCTCTCCATAATCCTTGACCATAATATCAAAACCGACTCCCGCTTGGAAGCGGGCATACAGAATCAAGAAATTAATATCTCCCGTATCTACCTTAAAATCTGACCCAAAGGCAAAACCTCTACCTTCGCCCAATGCATTCATATCGCGCATATAATCTAGCGTTGCCACTTCTACGCCTAGAATTTCGGCTACCTCTGGCGGTGGCGGTGGACTTCCTGGAATCCGATCTCCTACCATAAAATACCCTCCTGTTTCTAAAGAAGCGGGGCCTACTCCCATTTTCAGTCCTAAACGATCCGTAGGTGTTCCCATATGCACATACCATTCATCTGGAGACACATGTACGACGCCCCAGCCAGCGCGTCCGCCAGAAGCCCTACCTTGTATCACCCCTCCAGGTACATTTACATAAATGTCTAAGGTGGCATGAAACGATTTGTTTACAAAATCAAACTCCATTCCCATCTTAGCACTAATAGAAGCTTCTCCTACAATTTCGGGCTCGTAAATATCTGTCGATTTATCCAAAAACGTCATGGCTGTTTTATCTTCCATCACCCCCTGTAGCAGTTCATTGTCTACCATCTTACTCAGCTTATCTTGTAGCTTCGCTACAGGGTTGGGGAAATTAAACGCTTTCATCACCTGTGCTTCGCCAAATAATCCCAATCGATTGACCCCAAAATGGCGATTAAATTCTATTTCAAAACCGGCGCCCACTGCAATCGCATTTTCATCGCCTATAGAGGCAAACAACATCGATTTAACCCCTAGGCTAGATTTTTCATTAGGGATATATGACAATCCCGAAGGCGAAAAATCTGGTCCTGCATTCGGTCGTCGTGTCATTTTATAAAAAGCGCCCCCTGCAAATCCGGATACTTGTAGTGGGCCTACCTGTATTTTTAATCCATGTACCGCACCATCTACATACCAATACCTAAAATCTTTACGACCAAAGATTGCCTTACAGGTCAGAGGACCAAACGCCCCAAAAGTACCTTCGATATCCGCAGAAAAGCCATCGCCATACACAGGATCATCATCCATTAATAGCAGGGATCCTTTTAATTGTACCGCACCCATATCGACATTAATGTCTATCTCCGACAGCGCCAATCGATCAAATTTCCAACGCTGTTTATACTGTTCTTCGCTATACTTTCCAAAAATTCCTAGACGTGTATTCGCTGCAAACCCCTTATCCTTGGCACTCATCAGATTGATGTTTAAATCAAACTCGATACCTGCCTCATATTCATTAGACATAAATTCTAAATATCCTATCGATACGGGAAAATTGGCCAACTTTACCTCATCCTTATATCCCAAATAATCGACATCGATAATAGGACTCTCCGTCTGCAATACTAAATTCTGAAATTCAATCCCCTTGAACTGCACCATATGCTCCGTTTCCTTTCCATCATCAGATGTAGTTGTATACGTATCACCTTCATTGGCTAACGACTCTTTTTGACTGGCATTGATCGCCATTCGCCCATTTAGAATCGCTTTGGGTCTAAAAGCTCCATCTTTTACGGTCAGTTCGATCGCAGAATTCGGTGATAGTTCTGCCTTGGCCTTAAACACATCGAACTGCAAAGCCTCTGTCGTAGCCACCGTCAGCGAATAGGTATCCTCAGAAATCAATCCTGCATATGCCAATCCTAATTTTTTATCCGGACTTGTGGTCTGCGCATTCCCTTCTTTAGAAATGGGTAGCAATACCCTACCCTCGAAATCCGCAGCGATTAATCGACTACTGGCCAGTTCCACTCCGATCTTATCCACAGAATATGCCCACGCCTTTTGTTTAGAAGTACGCCCCGAACTAAGCGGTATCAGATTCGATGCAGAAAAATAGCCCGATACCCCATAACTATCGATTAGCAGATTTGCAGCCTCAAAACTTACTCGTTCTTGCCTGTTCATACTCTCTTTGGTCAGAAACTCTTTAGGCATCCCTACTTGTAGCGACTGCACATACACCCCTCGCCATGCATTTTCATTAGGTTGTAACAAACCATTATCGTAATAATATTGCGGAAAATTCACATTCTCGGTACGTATATCACTAAAATCAAAAACTGCATTATTGACCGAAAACATAAACTTATCAGGCTGACTCGCTAAAACAAAAGGACTTAGATCTATATTCACCAATAAGTCATTCCAATCAGAAGCCACTGCCCTAAACGCCCCTCGTACTCGATTCGGAATCTGTATACTTTCGTCATCTCCATTCTTATACGTAGTGGTTTCTGGTAGCAACTCTCCATTAGCAGCCACAGGTACAATCATATTTCTAGAGAACTGCACTTCGCCTTCGATTCCTAATTCCTTTACCCCATCACAATCGATCGTTACATAGGTTCTATTGATCGTATTTCCTGTTTTGTAATCAAATCCCCCTTTTAGAATCAGTAACCAATTCCCCGCATTAAAAGGGATAAACATATCGCCCAATAATACCAAATTCGCCTCACCGATAATCCCTCCTTGGTGCGATAATTTTACATTATTCGCCCCAAAAAACAATTCGATAGGCGCTCCTCTTTCATCTGTTTGCGGTAGTAACACCCTCGCAAACACCGTCAACTCCATATAGTCTTTCGTAAACTGCGCACTGGTAAACCCTAATTGGTATTCTACTTCATTAATCGTATGCTTCACGCCCACGGGCAGTACCTGAATATTCTCATTCCCAAAAGAAGAAATCCAACGCCCCGTACTATCTATTTCTTTAAAACTTGCTTTTGCCTCTGCTCTAGCATCATTTGCCATGGCATTGACCCCTGCAAACTCCGTACGCAATGCATCAAAACTAAACGTAGGCTCAGCATGTACCTCAAAGGTTTCTTCCCTAGGGAATTTTTGATCCATCTCAGGCAGCTGTACATAAGCAGCCGCAACTTGGGTAGCAGGAGTTGTTTGTGTAGCAACTCGAAGAGAATCTTTTGTTTTTTCTACAGCTCCAAACAGGTGGATACTGCACAAAAACAACAAAAGGGGTAACTTTATGTTCATTGCGCGTTTTTTAGGCCAGTTTTAGTTAATGAAGTGGTCTAAACTTTTTTCAATTTGCTATAAAAACGATCTTTTGCCCCCAAATTTTGTAATTTTTGAGTTCCGTAGCGCTGCTATGCAACAAAAAAATCACTTCATTTGGTCACAAAATTTTCGATTTTCGCTGAAATCAAAAAAGTTTAAATCACTTCAATGAACTCATCTTGACTTTTTCTTTTCCCTAAAAAATGACTAAAATTCACCTGTATTTCGTGACTTTTTTTATCCGTAGCGCTGCTATGAATTTCAAAAAGTGCCTTATCCAGTAAAATTTCTTCTCATTTTCGGTCAAAAACAAAAAACCATGATGAGTTCAATACAATTATAAGAACAACAAATTGATTAATAAAATATTAACAGTGATTCTAGTTAAAAAGTATCATTTATACGTTTAAACCATTGTTTAAAAAACAAAGTACGGTCATAAATTGCTTTTTTCTCCTAAAAAGTCACAATTTCTATCCCTACAGCTGTTCTTTTATACCACAGCACTGTTTCGTTTTACCAACTTAGTATACTATTCTATCTATTAATGTCAGAAACAGCAGATTTGTTACCCCCAAAAAGCGAAAAAAATTATTTTTTTTACGAAATATGTCCAAAGTAGTCGTGTTAGGGCGTTATCACAGGGGTCGGGCTGCTTTAAAAACAAACAGAAATTTTTATAAAACGAACTGCTTTATTGCTTGACTACTCGATGAGTGGTAGCTGCACCTTGGGCGTGGATCAATACGGTATAAACTCCATTGGCCAGTGTACTGATATCTACCTGATGAGTGGTAGGAGTAAGTGTTTCAGGACTTTTCCGAAAAACAAAGAACCACGCCGTTTGGCGTGGTTCTGTTCTTGATGTGACCCCAAACCCCCAGAGTTCAAACTTTTTGATACAGAATTTAGTCTATATTGACGAATTTATGAGAGAAAATTCTCTTTTAAATTAAGCGCTCTTCCAAAGCATTTTTCCATTTGTAAAACCCTTTTTTATCTTCACTATAGTCGTGAATAATTTTAGTAAAATTATCACTTTTAGTCTCTAAAAAGGACTGACGACCATTATTCCGAATCCAATTCAGTTTTTGATTGATCAATTCTAATTCCGTTTTAAATAGAGAACTCTCTTTAGAAAGATGCCAAATATAGGTAGCTTCTTTAGTATCTAATGTTTCTAAAATAATGTGATATTTTTGTTGTCCCTCCAGCAAAAAAACAAAAGAGAACGGGTATAAAACAAATCTGACTTTAAGTTTTTTGTGTAGATGATGCTTTGCTAAATATAAAAGTTGTTTGTGGTGAATATAATTGCTTTTTTGTAAAATGCTTTTCAGTAATTCATCTTCAGAACCAAAAATAGAACCTATAATTTTTGGCATTTCTTCATTTGTACTATCATTTTTTGATTGCCCATTTTTCACTAAATGCTGTTCAATAAACTGAAACTTTACCGTCTCTATTATTTCTTTGTTTATACGGTCAATATCTTTTGATATCGCTAGCTTAGAAACAATAGTATCTTCCTCAAATCCAACCTGAATTCGAACAATGATTGATTTGGAATTCAGGATTTTAGAAAAATATGGTTTCAAAACCTCCAACTCTGGTTGTATTTCCTCATTTTCAATTTCAAATTGAATAGAAAACTGGTTCAAAAATTGGTATGAAAAACAGACCATACCATAATGAAAATCTAAATCGTTTATTGGAATTTTTATCGTTTTGTCTATATCTTTTTGAAGTTTTGGTTTTGCTTCAAAATTTTCTTCCATATCATCAAATAAAGAAGCTTGACAATCTAAGTTTCTATAATGTGTATTTCTTTTTATAGAGATCAGTAGTTAATTACCTATTAATTTTGATTGATTTATAGGATGAGTTTTTACCATTCTACATATAAGATTA
>CANMMM010000041.1 GCA_947498935.1 uncultured Aquimarina sp.
TCATCCTCTCAGAGCAGCAAGCCATTGAGAGATTACAACACCAAAAAGATGAAGCCATTACTGCTATTGATACTTTTTCTGACGACGAATTATACCATTATTTCTCAGGAGTTAGTACCCAAGCTACAAATGATCGACAGTGAAAAACACTATTGTTTTACCACTGCACAATCCAAACAATTAGCCAAGCTCATTGAATTAGGTACTCATAATCGTCAGCTTGTCAAAAAGCTAAAATTACAAGTCACTAAATTTTCAGTGCTGATACAGCAAAAGGATCAAAGCATTGCCCTACAAGCAACGCAGCTACAAAATCAAGTAACCCAGATCGCTAATCAAAAGCGTAGTGAGCAACTATTGCAATTAGATAACAAGCGAAAAACAAAAAAAATCAAACAACAAAAGTTTCACAAAGTACTACTAGGCATTGGTCTAGTAGTACTAGGAACACTTAGTATACAATAATTAGTTATGAGCATTTTCGGTTATCAATCAGACCCGCCATCGACCGACACGAGTAATCAGCAATCGGTGGTTCGAGTAGCAGCGACGAATATCAATAGCACGATTGTTTCCTTGGTGGGTACAAGTGCTACCTATGCCGTTGTCAATGAAAATCTAATCATACCGCATAACATCCAATTGCAGCGTGTTGGAGGAGCAGGAAGTATCAGTGAAAATGATCCAGTAGTAAAAATCCCGATTCCACTCACTTTAGAAAGCCCTGTTGTTTGGACAGCATTGACCACAGAGGGCAACCTATGTCGTTGTCAACTTACCCCCTTGGGATTGCTATTGATTGAAGGTGATTTCAGTAGTGATCAAGACACACTACCCATTCATTTTCCAAATTATGTAGCGCGTACACCCCTAGAAATATCTAGAACACCTGTATTCAATAATCCTTTACAACCTTAAAAAACACACTATGACAGTACAAGAAAAATTCGTAAAAAACTATTATACACATGCAGAGCAAGCCTCAAAGCAGACAGGAATCCCTGCACTATTTGCATTAGCGCAAAGTGCACTTGAAACAGGATGGGGCAGAACCATTAAAGGAAATATGATGTTTGGTGTCAAAAAAGGAACAGGCAAGAACTATGGGGGCTGGTCAGGAGACACCCAACTCATTACCACTACAGAATATGCCAGTACCGCTACACGTCGATTCCCTTTTATTTACCCAGGATACCCTACTAAAACAGCAAGTGGCAAATGGAAGTATCGCATCAAAGACGTTTTTCGAGCGTATTCATCACCTGCCGATTCCTTTATTGACTGGGCAGGCTTATTGTTTACCAATAGGAGGTATCGCCCTGCGCTTGCTTACCGAAAACAACCCTATCGTTTTGCTCAGCAAATTGCACAAGCAGGCTACGCTACCGATCCTAACTATGCCGAAAAATTACAGAAAATCATGCGTTCCATAGAAAAAATCATCGATAGGCATCACAAAAAAAAAGAACCCCAACCATAATACTCTCTAGCCTGAGTATCGGTATGCTGCTAATAAGCACAGTAAAACTAAATCAAAGTCTAAAGAAGAATAAATAACACGATGAAATCAGACAAAGGAAATCAGATACTGAATGTAATTTTCGGAGCATTTTTAATCATCAATACCATTAGTATAGGGATGGGCATATATGATCGTAATCAGCAAAAAAAAGAACCCGAAAACTGCAAGTGCAATGAATAAACAATATCTCTGGGCAGTAGGTGGTGCTTTCGTTGTTATTTCAGGAGTAATCGTAATCAAGCGATTGCTCCACAAAAAAGATATTGATTTCTCGATATTCGATAGTCCAGATATACCTAACTCAGGCAAGTGTATGGATAAGAAGTTGATCAAAATGCTCCAAAAATTAGAAAAACAAACGAACATACCGATCTTCAAGTTGATCAATTCAGGCGCAAGATCACCCTCTTGGAATGCCAAAGTAGGAGGAGTTCGCAATTCTGCGCATTTGATACCAAAATGCCAAGCAGTAGACATTAAAACAACTTCTATGACCATGCGTAATAAACTAGTAATAGCAGCAAAATCCATAGGGTTCAAGAGAATCGGTGTAGGCAAGACCTTTGTGCATTTAGATATTGATCCCTCTAAAACACAAAATGTCGCATGGGGATACCCCAGTGGCACGAAACCACCCATCAATCCTTTTACCTAATACAGTATGTTAAGAGACCGAATACAAAAACACCCATACCCAAGGCAGAATACCGCGACAATACTCAATTATCTCGAAGAGCTAATATTGATCAATGCCAAAGAAGTAGGACTCGTCCCCATATCACAAGAGACCAATGGCTATCAAGATGTGTTTGTCCCCTTCGGTAGCGTTCTCCAACTAAGCGTTCCCCAAGGAGCAGTCTCTGCTACGATTATGGTGGAAAAAGGCACAAATACCAATCCCCCCATTCAAGGCGAAAGCGAAGGAGAAGCCTTCTTCGCACCTCCAAGAGTACAAAACACCAGTGGTATCACATCAGCATCCAATTCCTCGGCAGTGATACGGTTTAAGGAAAATGGCAGTACACCAAATCTTAATTCAGGATTTGCATTAGCAGAACATGATATATACGAACTAGTCGGAGCGCAGAACCTACAGCGGTTTCAAGTCACAGCACTACAAGAAAAAGGAGCAGTACTACGCATACAATTCTACCAAACAGCACAATGATGCCAAAACACTGATAGTAATGAGAACCATTAGAACAGCACGATTCATCAGAGCAGCACAGTCGCATGCGCAGTCCGATTCCAATAGTGGAGACAATGGAGGAACACCCACTACGCCCGATACAGTAGCCTTAGCACCCTTTATCAAAGAAGTATGCGGAGGCAGCGTAGCAACCAATAGCACCACGAAGCTTATCATCAGAGGATTCTATTTTACACCTACTGCTACTGTAAGTCTATACCAAACCAATAGCAGTATTCCATCCAGTCTAATAGGTATTCTACAAGGATTCCGATTCATAGACCCCTCGCATATAGAAGTCACACTCCAGACACGACAATTACAAGGTACATTCTCTATCCTTGTTACCAACGGAGCATTAGATTCAGGAACATCAGGTGATTTTCTACTTCGTATTATTAATCCACGATGGAGAGACCTTAGACTAATGAGTCTAAGTACTATGGGAATAGAAAAAACAGCAGGAGTATCAATCTTTCAAAAAAGAGCCAATGGACTATGGATCGCTGATCAAAACACCGCTTGGAACAGAGCTGTAAAGTTCAATGCTTTCCAATGGAAACGCTGTGATCAAGTCGATTTTAGTCTTGTTTTTTATAATGCCAAGAATCAAGGGGAAGGATTATTTGGTATCGGAGCAGCAAGCATAGATGTCAATCAGCTAGGCGAATCCCCGCAATTCATTGGTGAGATACAGCTCCATTACCAAGACGGAAAGATACAACAGCTATTTGGAGGAGGATCACCCTATCGCCAGTGGACACAGCAGATAGAATCCGTCACCTTAAAAGCAGATAGCTATTATAAGATACACTTTCAGCATGCAGGTGCTACAGGAGCAACCATTCGATTAAGCAGCGTTAGTGTTCGAGACTTTAATCAAGACCTAGAAGTAGTACAGGAGTGGATATCCAATGCGCCATCCGATAGTCCAGTACTCGTACCTTACTGGACAGCCATTAGCAACCCTAATTTATTTCTCACCGCCTTTAAACTTCAATAGGCACATAATCATTAAAAAACAATCTTCCCGAAGCATATGCCAATAAGTACACCTTAGTATTAATTTGTAGCGCTTTACAAACAACTTGTATCGTATCGATACAGCTGTCCATATCTCCAAAATGCGTATAAGCAGTAGCACTAGGGATATGTGTAACAAACACAGCAGGCATAGAAGGGTAATCACTCGCTTTTGGATGCCGAATACATCGGATGATAAAGTCTGGATTGATAATTTTATCTACTATTTTGATTGATTTATCCATTTTTAGGTAATTAAACCACTAATTTACATAAAATCGAATAAAATAGTATTTATTTTAAGGTAAAAATGATGTGTATAATCAATAGCATAAGGGCGTTACCACAGGGGTCGGGCTATCCGCTGTATCTTTTTTGGTTTTTAAGAAGAAGTGTTTTTATTCTTTTTGGATTGAAGCGAAAAGTGAAGATTTTGTGATCAGATGCAGTAATTTTTTTGTTGCATAGCAGCGCTACGGAACTAAAAAATTACAAAATTTGAGTGCAAAAGATCATTTTTTTAGCCAATTACAAAAAGAGTAAAACACTTCTAGCCAAAAAAGGATGCCGCTCCTATCCCTAACGCAAAGAAATGTTTTTGCGGATAATTCGTAAAATTTCATATGCCTCAATTTATGATTCATTATCTAGCCCTTGCTGATACTCAAAAGCTCGGATCATATTTTCAGAAGTTTTATAAAAATTACCATTATTTATTTCTATCGTTTCTAATTCTTTTTTAATTTCTTCACTAATATAGATTAAACTAGGAGTCCCCCATAATACATCATAATCGTGTTTATATACTTTGTTTACAAAGTTTAAACGATTTTTCATTTTATGACCAGGCATTGAATAATGTTCATAAGTACCAAGTTTAATTTCTGTGTCTTTCCGTCTTTTAATATTTAACCAATGCTCTCTAGATTTAATAGTACCTTCTGGATAGTTAGCCACTACCACCTTATTATAATCATCATTTCTTTTAGTTTCCTCGAATGTGCATTTTTCATAATCTACTTTTTCATTATCAGATATTCCATTCCCCGGCATATGAAAAAAAAAATAGTTATCTCTGGTTTCTTTATAATACGGGCTATGCATTTTTACAGGATAGAATCGATGAGGGGGTAGTTTGTATTTTTCGAATACTTCTTTTACCCGCTGACTAATAATAGACATCCCTCCACCAATATCAGGACAATTACCTCCTAGCGTAAAATCACTAGACCAGCGCAATATATCTACAAAGGGAGTCTCCCCTTCCCATAAATTGATATCTTCATAAGAGTCTATTAATTCCATGGTTAATGGCAATTCCTTTTCTTCTACAAACCTTCCTTTTTTAAGTGGTATCAATACCTCGTGTGATTTTTGTCCTGTTAAGATGATTTGCCATTGAAATGTTTTTGCGGAAAATTCGTAAAATTTCATATGCCTCAATTTATGATTCATTATCTAGCCCTTGCTGATACTCAAAAGCTCTAATCATATTAAATGGGGTTTCATAAAAAAAGCTATTGATACAATTTATAGCTTCTAAATCTTTTTTAATTTCTTCACTTATATAAATCATGCCAGGAATTCCCCACAATATATCATAATCATGTTTATAAACTTTATTCACATAATTAAAGCCATTTTTCATGTCATAGCCAGGTATCAAATAATGCTCGAAAGAGCCAATTTTAATTTCTGGATCTGTTCCCATTTCAACATCTAACCAATGCTCTCTAGATTTAATAGTTCCTTCTGGATAGCTAGCAACTACCACTCGGTTGTCATCTTGATCCCTGCTTACCTGCTCAAATGTACATTTTTCATAATCTACTTTTTCATTATCAGATATTCCATTGCCTGGCATGTGGAATAAAAAATAATTGTCTCTGGTTTCTTTATAATGCGGACTATGCATTTCTACGGGATAGAATCGATGAGGGGGTAGCTTGTATTTCTCGAATACTTCTTTTATTTGCTGGCTAATGATAGACATCCCTCCACCAATATCAGGACAATTACCTCCTAGCGTAAAGTCACTAGACCAGCACAATATATCTACAAAGGGAGTTTCACCCTCCCATAAATTGATATCTTCATAAGAATCTATTAATTCCATGGTTAATGGAAGTTCTTTTTCTTCTACAAACTTCCCTTTTTTAAGTGGTATTAATACCTCATGTGATTTTTGTCCTGTTAAAATGACTTTCCATTGAAATGTTTTAGCAGATAATTCGTAAAATTTCATATACCCCAATTTACGATTCATTATCTAGTCCTTGCTGATACTCAAAAGCGCGGATCATATTAAATGGGGTTTCATAAAAAAAACTATTGATACAATTTATAGCTTCTAAGTCTTTTTTAATTTCTTCACTAATATAAATCATACTAGGAATCCCCCACAATATATCATAATCATGTTTATACACTTTGTTTACAAAGTTTAAACGATTTTTCATTTTATGACCAGGCATTGAATAATGTTCATAAGTACCAAGTTTAATTTTAGAATCTGTACCCATTTCAACCTCTGTTAAATGATCTATTGATTTAATAGCTCCTTCTGGATAGTTAGCAATTACCACTCGATTGTCATCTTGATCCCTGCTAACCTGTTCAAACGTACATTTTTCATAATCTACATAATCATCTCCATGTAGTCCATTTCCAGGCATATGGAATAAAAAATAGTTGTTTCGGGTTTCTTTATAATGGGGGTTATGCATTTTTACAGGATAGAATCGATGAGGGGGTAGTTTGTATTTTTCGAATACTTCTTTTACCCGCTGACTAATAATAGACATCCCTCCACCAATATCTGGCTCATTACCTCCTAGCGTAAAGTCACTAGACCAGCGCAATATATCTACAAAGGGAGTCTCACCCTCCCATAAACTGATATCTTCATAAGAGTCTATTAATTCCATGGTTAATGGTAGTTCCTTTTCTTCTACAAACTTCCCTTTTTTTAGTGGTATTAATACTTCGTGTGATTTTTGCCCTGTTAAAATGACTTTCCATTGAAATGTTTTTGCGGATAATTCATAAAAATTCATATACTCTTTGTATTATTCTTTTAACATGTTTCTTACTATTTGGTCATTCAATAAGTCATTTACCTTGGTACGAGTCCAATTACTCGTACCTTTTCCTTTACCGATGACACTCTGATCTACCAACATTTTTTTTACAGCTGATCGGATTAATAAAATATCGGTCTCTATTTTGTTTATAGCAAAACTTTCTCCTCTAGATCGATAAACTTTCCATCTTTCATTAATCACTTCAATTAAGGCATCATTGTATTGCTTATGAGATGCATGTACTCCTTTTTCTAATTGGAATTTTTCTAGCATAATAACATTGAGCAATGTTTCTTCTCCATTAATATCCAATTTTGTATGCCCTATTTTTTCATACCATTTTCTAAATCCTTTGGATTTAAACAACTCCACAACTAGTACGTGGTGGGATTCGAATACATTAAATCCATTGGCTTTTAAAGCATCAAAAAAATCTTTGGGTTTAGGAAAATCAGTGATCGATTTTAGTTCCCCATTTATTGATACTTTATAGGCTTCGTTAATATCATCAAAACTACGTCCAAAGGCAGGGTCTACTAACTGATCTCTTAAACGAGCAAAATTATTAGCCGCTACTTTACCAGTTCCCGCAGCAGATATACTACATTGAAAATATTCAAATTTTTGTAATAAATCTGCTAGATTATAATCCCTTAAGCCATAATCGATGATTACATCTTCAATATCTAAGTCTTTTACACAAATCGCTTTTATGTCCTTATAGCTATATTGAGAATTAACATCTTTAGCAAATTTACGAAGTTCTAACCAAGTATCAATGATCGCAGAAGGGTCTTCAATCTCTCTAAAATTCTTAATGTTATTAATAAGATGATTATTTAATTGAACTGCACCAGTAGGATACCCATTTTTCAGATTTTTTTGATTCGCTACGAGAAAATCTGTTGTACGAATAGTTTTTAAAAATTCTTTTTGGAGTTCATTACTCAATGTACTAAAGCGATCAAGTACATAACTAAACCCATCCAAATTCCCAAAACTCTTTCTAACTTCAGGCAATTCTTTTAGTACTTTCCATGCATCGATATGCACTTCTGTAATCTTATCAAGGGATTTAAACAACAGCTCTCTCTGTAAGATTTTGGGTTTAGAAAATCCTTTTTTATGGAATACATCTGCTATAAACATAGCCTTTTCATCTGCAGTATCGAATTGTGCATCTATTTTTTTAGCCAACTCAGGTTGTAATTCTTGTAGCGTAGCCCAATTGATTTCTGCTGTAGATCGTGTGGATAGCTCCAAGAAATCATCAGCATAGACAATATCCTCTAGATCACTTTTAGTGGCACTTCGGGGTTTCGCTTGGTCGGGTAGCACATCTTTTTTACCCTCGGTAATCTGATACCAATTAACATCACCTCCAATCTCTCTAGGTACGGTAGTGATCGCTCCATCATTATGGATACGGATATACCCATCAGTGGCATGTACTTTATAACCATCTCCCAAAGTATTGGCTAATGTTTGTGCGCCTTCTATATTACTACAGGAGAGCAATCGAATGGTTTTTTTATTGGGATATGTTTTTGCTAACCATTCTTTTATGGCTACTACATCTTTGATCTCCTTACCATCTACCAATAGTTTTTGGTCTGATCCATGGATGACTAAGTCTAGTACATCATCCTGTGTCTTGTTCTCTAATTGGGATAAGCGAGTTATTGTCTTCTCTAAATCTGTCCCGAGTGCTATCATATGATCTGTAGCTACGATTGATCCCACATCATCTATCACGCCTAGCTTGACTCCTTCGGCTTTTACCAGATTCCTCGCATCTTCTAGACTACGTCCTGAAACGGCTGTAACTACGGATTCATCGGCTTTAAGGACTTCATCTTTGTTTTTGACCAATAACTCTACTACATCGCCATTGGTATTCGTCTTTTTGACTAACTGATATAATTTATACCCACGGGTAGCATACTCTGCATATGAAAACGCTACAATACCCACAGCAAATCCCGAGGCTTGTGCTACGTCTTTATGATAAACCGCATATAAAAAACCAAAGGTATCAGGGATAATATCCAGTCCTACAGGAGCTAAAAATAAGGAAGCTGCATCTAAACCATTATAAATAATGCTATTGGTATCAATCTTTTCATACATATGTATCGCATCATTAAATTTCTTGAAGCTACCCAACATGTATGAGACATTGGCTAAAGAGTGTCCGTATGCAATCTTCTCAAAATGATACTTGGCATATTGTAATTGGATACCATTGTTTACGGTAGCCTCTGTGATGTATACCTCTCGAAGCTTTACAACTCCTGTTACAGCTGTAAAATACTGCGTGTTTTTAGCTGCGATTGCTTCTTGGTCTTCGATTTTAGACATCTCTCTAGTAGTATTGAGCTGAGATTTCCATACTTCATATTCATCCAGATACTCTTGCATGGCTTTACCCTTTACATTGGATCGTGTAGGGAACTTAGGTGGTTTGGCTTCAATGGCTTTTAGCTTATCATAGTATGGACTTTTAAGCAAGCCCAATGCATTGATTAATCCATAACCTCTAACATTTTTACGTGTCTTTTTATACAGATTTAAAAATGTACCATCTGCCTGCATGATCGTAACATACAGGTATAGTGGTTTTTCGATAGTACTGTATATAGCCACAACATCTTCAAAAGGAGAAACTCCTGTCTGTATACTCCCTTCTTGTACTAGTGTAGCATTATTCTGTGCAAACCCTATATTGTAACACGTATTATTATTCGCAAACCCAACTCCAAGAATAGATTCGTAATCTGCATAGGTAATCACTACATGCACTACTTTTTTACCATTAATTGCTCCAGCATTGGCAGTTAAACTCTCAGCTGCTAACTGGTTTAATAAGTGGTTTTGTATTCCTTGCGTATTATCTAGTTGTAACACGCTAACCACCATATAGGTGTTAGGTTTGTAGTGACTGAGTAGGTGTAATTTATCTTCTAGGGTTTCTAATTCTATTTTGGTAAACACTTGGTTAGGGGGATTGACAAACTGTATATGTCCAAAGTTCCCTTTAGTACGTATTTCTGTAGCTTTAGACTGGTCTATAGCACTCAGAGCAGTTGCCAATGCCATGTTAAGTTGTTTGCCATATGCAGCCATCTTGGCTTGGTCTGCCTCATTGCTATCACTGAGATAGGTAAATTGGTCACAACTCCCTTGAGTAGCTGGATCATTACATTCGATAACCTTTTCATCAGTGAGTTTGGCAGTGTCTGTAAAGTCTATTGCTCCTTTTTTGTCTTGGATATATCCCCAAGTTGTCTTGTAATAGGTATCTTGATTACATCCTCCATTATTTCTGAATACAGAGATTTTATCTTTCTTCTCTAGCGAAGCAGTAGCTAATGTATACACCCCTGCTTTATCAGAATAATAATGCAGGAATTGTCCTTTTTCGTCATATTTAGCATAATAATTAGCTACATCATCAGTACCCTCATTCAGAATAAAACCAGGTACTGCTCCTTGAACATGGTTAGGTGCTTTGTTGCCCACATAAATGGTTTTAGAGCCTGCTACGGTAAAGGGTTTCCAATCAGGTGTCAACCAATATTCTCCTCCTAATTCTCCATCCTCATCATCTTGGAACATATACAATTCTAAAGCTGGGGCGTGTATTTTCTTCCAATCCATATGGGTGAGCAATGTTCCTTGCCCATTGTCCATCAACCAATTGGTACTGCCCTTGGAGGTACTATGAGTGTCCCATGGATGCTTAAGTCCAAAAATACCATGCCCCAATTCATGGGCAATGGTTTTTACAGGCTTAGTAGGGGCGAATACAAATCCGTATTGCCGTTTTAAAGGCATAAATCCTTGGACTGCAGTATCTGAAATATTAATCGTGGTACCGACTACAAAAATGTAATACCGCTTTTTATCTGCACTACGCTGCTGCTTGTAATAGGTATAGATCGCCCGTTCTTCTTCGGTATAGTGTGCTAGCATATTGCTATCGCCAATATCCAGTACGTTATTTCCATCTCGATCCCATGCACTCGATGGAATGTCTAAAGGAGTTTCTACACGGATATTGAGTTGTACCCCTACTTGCTGATACAATTCCTTTACTTGCTGGACTACTTGATCTGATACTGCTCCTCCTGCTATGGGTACAAGGCTGATATTGATAGGGTCTATCCCTGCGGATGCTACATGCACAATATTACATGCCCCTGCAATAGTGTAGGACTGAGTACTATCTTTGGGTCGGACACTGGCTATTACATTTTCTACGACATAGTCAAACTTCTTTTTTAATTCCAAAGTAGCGATGTTGTCCTTCCATGTAGCAGGAATCTTTACACCGTCTTTAGTCTTAAAAGTAATCATGTCGGCAGTGATGGTAGCATCCGAAAAAGTAGCCTCTGCAGTAAGTATGTCTGTTGTATAGGCAGGAATATCCGAGATCAGCTTATAGGGCATTACATACACAGCATCTTCGGTCATGAGTGTTTCATACTCTGATGCCACCAAGCTATTCACTTTTTTGGGTTGGGGATCAAAACAATAATACCCCGATGGTTCTTTAAAATCTACACGTACTCCCTTGGCAGTTATTCTAAAAAGACCTTTATCATTCATTCCTTCAGTATTGCCATCTGCTGCTGTACCACCTTCTGCAGCTTCACCTTGGGTGATGGTTCCGTCTTCTCCTACTGTCCAAGGCGTACCTTCACCATCTACAATGGTCATATCTTTGCCTCCTGGAATAATCTCTTCCTCGCCATTAGTGCCTGTGACTACCACAGCTCCGTATTCGTTAATGTCGATACTGGCAATGACAAAGTCCACCCGCTCACTTTCTGATCCTCCTTGATCACCTGTAAACACTTCTACCACATCGGTATTTACATCTACAGTCATGGTCGCATATTTTCCAAATTCTGGATCATAAAGCGTTACAATCTCTCCTTCTGCCAGTTCTTCATCGGTATTGATCAGAATATTTTCATATACTACTCCAAAACGCGCCCCCTCTAGGTAAGGTATACGTACAAATCCACTTCCGCTAATCACCCCATTCGACTGACTGGTAATATCGGTTAATACTACCATAAAATCGCCAGCTAGTATTCGGTCGCCAGTTACTAAATTTGGATGTCCCTCTCTATTGGTAATGGCTTTTGCCTCTGGCACAATCCCACAGTTATAAATGGAATTAGGGTCTTCAGTACTGCCTGTGGTGACGTATTGTACGGGACTGTACTCGCCATACTGGTATTTACACTTGCCTGCTACTTTATACTCATAGGTGGTATTGGGTTTTAAATCCCAGACTGTAGCCCATGTACTATTGGTACGCATATGAAACCAACGGCTATTGGGGCGATCTTTTTGTCGGTACATGATGGTATATTCGCTATAGGTAGCAGGGTCTTCCTCCCAGTACACATTGATCTTAGAAATCCCTTTGGGTTCGGCATGTACGCCATCTAACTTGGGACATTTTTCGTTCTTAGAAAACCAAAACACTTCACTCTTTCCTTCATTACGGAACAACCCAATTTCTTCACTGCCCTTTAGGGCTTTGGCTTGTACTCGCCATGCATACCGCTTGTTATGCAATAATAAGGGATGTGCAGGACCGTATACAAAGCTCGTAGCTCGGGTAGTGGTGGTAAAGATCGGTGGACTGGTTAGAAAAGCGGTATTGGGGTCTACATGATCGTCCCAGATTTCTACCAAACTAAACTCATATTCCACATTGCTAACGTTGATCTGTCTAGGCGTCCACTGAAATACGATATTGTCTACTGCTTTAGGCTCTATATTACTCTTGTTAAAAGGAATATTGAGCAATGGCGGATCATTGTTAAAGATAAAGGTAGTGGCACAACTCTTTCGTGATAATCGGCGATTGGTAAAAAAGTCATACACTTCGAAACAGAACTGATATGCACCTTCGCGTAGCGTTTGCCCATATTGGCGATTACCAATGCCTTGTAGGTTACGTAGCTCGAAATACGGGGCGAGTTCTGTGTTGTTTAGTACCAAAGGACTCCCTCCATCGATAAATAGAGGTGCACCTATGATGAATTGATCTCTGCTTTGCACCTTTAGTCCATTACCTTCTATATATACCTTTAATCGAATTCTACGGTTGGTAATGCTCAAATCACGTAATAAAAGGCGTACCCGCAGCGGACTATTGATTGTCATCGCATCGGCATAATTATAAATATGCACAGGAGCAGGAGGAATAACATTGGCAAATACCTGTACTGGGAATTGCTGTGCCATGGAAGCTAGACTGCATAAAAAAGCAAGATAGCCTAAGAGTAATTGTCGTTTCATGTAGTATTCTTACGGTGTTGTATATTTTAATAGCTTTTATGTATTCCATGCCTATCATGCGACACACAACTATAGAGTGTCGAGAACATCATAGCCAACAACTGGATACTCACAGGAGTTGCAAGGAATAAAACGGATAGCCAGTCCGTGGGGATTAAAAAATGATATAGTGAAGATTACATATAGTCATAAAGCATTGCTTTATGATAATACTAGTATAACAAACTTACGGGAATTTTACAATAAAATCGCAGAAAATGAGAAGTTTTTACCCACTACTAACTATATATATACAATACAAGTTTTATAGTACGATCTAAAAAACTAGGAGCTATAAAGAAGGTATTAAATACAACCAAATTGCACAGTAAGGCAATTTGGTTGTAAAGAATCAGATGTTTTAATCTTTATAATGTTGGTGGTTGCATAGCAGCTACTTTAGCCACTAATGCATCATCACAGGGTCTAGGCTCAGGGGATATGGATGTAAACCCTGAATATCTATACCATATATAACCCTCCATATCATTATATTTTCTGTGAAAGAGTAATATAAATAGGCACAATATGTATTCAGGAACATCAGTACTCACGATTCCATAAAACTTTACCATACCGAATGTAGTCCATGCTTTTTGTTTTACAATTCCTACATTTTGATTATTGATAAAAATGCCCGTGATTAAACCTTTTTGAAAAATAAAATCATACGTGTTACCTTCATAATGAATAATAATATCAAGATTTGTAGTTTTTATCAAAACTTCTTTTTGATCTAATCGTCCATTCAAGGTTGTTTTATAAATATTATTATCCTCTACAACACGTGTAATTCCCTTAATGGTATCAATGCTAAAATTTAATTCTGTAACATAACCAAAATTTCTTTTTCTGGCATTAATAAACCGTTCAGTAGCTCCATATCGCCATGTAATTCTGTCAGAAAAAAAAGAAGAAAATCTCCTTTGAAAGCTAAACTTAATCATACTTTAATTTTGGTTATAGGCATAGTATCATTTATAAACTATCAATTTTCTTCTTCTGGAATTCGAAAATTTCTTTTAGCTACTTTTAATCTAAAGGTCGTAAATATATACCCTGCTCTAGTATAAAAAGAGAAATATTCATCTGGACTAAGGATCATATTTAGAAATTCTTGATAAACTTCATATTTTTTATTTGTATCAGTATTTATAAAATAAAAATAATGCTCATCTTCTTCATCAATCTTATACTCATAGTTAGTCATGTTTTTTTCATTTGCGATTGTTCTTGCAAAGTAAGCAAACAGTTGTTCTATGATAGGCTCGAAATCATATATAAATAATTCAATATTATCATTTAGAAAGTAGGTGTCTAATTTTTTTAAATCTTCAAATGTATCTTGTTGTGTTAACGGTAGTGCTAAAGTCTTAGCTAATTGATCTATATATATATCAGATTGTTCAAAAACCTGATCCAAAGGAAAGTCATATTTAGGAGGTGGTATTATTTTAGGTCCATCTTCGGACATATTTATATGAGATAAATATGCTTCCTTAGATACAAAAATATAAGAAGATTTTACAGAACCACATACCGCAAACTCGCCATTATCTAAAGCATAAAATATAATTGAATCTTTAGGTAGATTTTCATCAGTGTCGACATGATAGCCTATTTGCTCCATGTATGTATATAATTCATTAGTATCAATTAATCTTTTATGTTTCATATTGTTTTTTGGTTGACCAACTACCCAAAGGGGTAGTTGGCAAATTAATATCAGATAAACTTTCATGTTTCAAATCTACTAAAATCATTTTTTAAAATTTCAACCAAACAGGTCGTAAATGAGGTATAGGATGAACTGGTAAGTTCACTAATCCTATAGGAATATTTCCTACCATTCTAACTCTGCTTTGAGTCAGTGTTACAGGTGCAGTAAATGAAATAGCACCATTATCATGCTCTAAAGCTAAAGATAATTTTAAAGTAACTTTCAATTCTTCTGCCTTTGCGATAACTTCTGGATGTACAAAAGTATCAGAAGTAGTTATTAGCGTTAAAATCGCTCTGTCTACAAGACCTGCATGTGTTGATTTTGACGCTGCATCAAGTAAACCTAATATCTGATAAGGGGAAGACCCAGAACTTAAGTGTAGGGTGCCTCTAGTTGCTTTTACTTCTTTAAAACTACTGTTTCTAATTGTATTCTTTCCAGAAAGACTGTAAACTGTAATATCAGAAACTGCATCTGGTTTTACAAACCTGAAAGAACCGCGAGAAGCTCGTGCTTTAGATTCAAATTTATGCCTGTTTTTTTTCAGTTTAAAAAATTCTAGAGCAGCATTTTCAAAAATTAAACCAGCTGTTCCTCTATCCAAAACTCCGTGTGTAGCAGCTAACTCAAATAATCTAGTAGAAGTAAAAGGTCTAATGCCTAAACTACTACCACTACTACTATGTATCCCTGCGATACTCGGTGTAGGGGCGATAAGGGGATCGCTATTTACATAGGCTTGTGCAATCTCTATCGGTTTGGATTTTTTAGAAAACAATCCATCAAAAAAATCTCCAATTTCTTTCAGAGGTTGTATTTTACCGAAGTTTCTATTAAACCATTCCTTGATTCTCCATCGATCATAGTTTGCTGCCAAAGAAGCAAGTAATCCTCCTATTCCTCGTTGTTGATTATTGGATAAGCCTCCTCCTCCCGGTGTTTCGTAAGTTTCTCCACTAGGGTCTGTGTATTTGAGCGGGTTATTGAGTACATAGCTATATCTATTAAAGTTCTGTGGGTTGTAGGGATTCTGGATATGGTTATCAGGAGATAGAAAGCGCCCTAATATTGGATCGTACATACGTCCATTCATGTGTATCAGCGCTACACTCATAAAATGCTCATGCCCTGTAAATCCTCTTTCTAAAATACTGTTGTCTCCTAGAGTTGTCGCTCCATCACTAGACCAAAAAGCATCTAATGTTCCCCATGCACCAAATTGGCGGTGTTCTACCAATACTCCCGTATTGTTTTTAGCATCCACCTTGCGCTGTTCTATAATGTTTAGGATACTCCCTAGATAATCTCTATGTAGGTGATAAGTATGCTTACTTACATTGTGTGGTTCTTTGTATTTATAAACCTTGGCAATTGGTGCAGTGTAGGCATCGCCTCCTTGAAACAACACCACTTTGGTGGTTTTAGTTTCCTTGTCTACCGATATCTCTGCGGGCATGATCGCCGAATAGTGTTTTACATACCTTCTATCTTCTTTATTCTTCTGCTCACCCCCATACCATACGGTACTTCTATTATGCATTGGTCCGTATGAAATGTCTATACGTTCCTTGCCAAGACGCGAAATCTTTACTGCTCTTTTATTGGCATCATAGGTCACGCTCTGATTAGCATAGTTCATAAATATTTCTTCGCCTTTATCGGAGGTATAAATCTCCTTAGTCTGGTATTTTTTTGCACCACTTTGGTAGGTAAATGATCCTATATTGGACTGATTACGTATTCTACCTTCTGTATCGAATTGTGTGGTTTTACTAAAAGGACCTTGAATCTTCGTCAATCGTTCTAAAGGATCGTATTCAAACTTCTCTGAATAGGAAGCAGACTTGTTAGGCAATGTAGCGGTATGGAATCGACTCCTCAGATTGCCTGTTTTAGGATCGAATACAGTGCCATGTTTGATCATTGTATGATTGGTACGTTCATCAATGACTTGGTTCTTACTCAAAAAACCATAGATGTCATAGTTCAAGCTTAGGGTCTGTCCTGTACCGAGTGCTACGCTTTCTGGTTGATTACGGGCATTCGCCTTTTGTATCTGCCAATCATCGACCCCCTTTAGTAACCCATGTTTACTATAGTTATAAGAAAATATATTCTGAGAACCAACACCATCTATTGTTGCTGCATTAATTTCTTTAGCTATTAG
>CANMMM010000042.1 GCA_947498935.1 uncultured Aquimarina sp.
TTAGGGATAGCAGCGGCATCCTTTTTTGGTTTTCTGTAAAACCAAAAAAGATACAGCGGATAGCCCGACCTCACGACATTAGAAGTGAGGAAACGCCATAAACATACTTACACTAACTTAATCCTAACTTTTATAGACTTACTTATAGGTGTATGGCTCTTATCTGCGTATTGATCATGTGGTATCAATACGTTGGTTTCGGGAAAATAGGCTGCTAGGTTTCCTTTGGGTATGTTATAAGGAATGACTAGAAATTTATGCGCGATGCGTTGCTGCCCATTATAAATACTCATCATATCTATGGTATCTAATTTAGTCAAGCCATGTGTTTTCATGTCGTCTGGATGGATGAGCACAATGCGTCTTTCATTATAGATACCACGATAGCGATCGTCTAATCCGTAGATAGTGGTATTGAACTGATCGTGGGATCGTATGGTCATCAGTAAAAACTCGTCTTGCTCTAAATGATGCTGCGGTAGGTCACAACAGGTGAACTGCGCTTTTCCATTGGGCAGTTTACTAAAGTCTAATGTTCTTACATTATTAGGTAGGTAAAAGCCTGTGCCTTGGGATCGCTGTGTGATGTTTTCGCATCCTTTGATGACTGCGGCTATTTTTTGTCGTATCTGATCATAATCTTCACTGAGTGTTTTCCATGCTATGGTATGTTTTTCTCCGAAATAGGCATGGGCTATATTACCTATAATTTCGGGTTCGCTCTGAAGGGTATTGGATATGGGCGATAGCAGTCCTTTGGATTGATGCACCTTGCCCATACTGTTTTCTACGGTAAAGAATCGTCTTTTCCCATTTTTTTGATCCATCTCGGATCGTCCTAGTGTGGGGAGTATCAGTGCGGTTTCTCCTGTGATGAGATGGGACCTATTAAGCTTGGTACTGATTTGTACGGTGAGTTTGCAATTTTGCAAGGCAGTGGCTGTGTACATGGAATCGGAAGCGGCGGATACGAAATTACCTCCTAGGGCGATAAATACACTGGCTTTTTTTTGATGCATGGCTTGTATGGCATGCACTGTATCGAACCCTTGGTGGTCTGGCGGTGTGAATCCAAAGGTTTTTTGAATGGCTTGGTTGAGTACTGGAGAGACATGATGCATGATGCCTACGGTGCGATCGCCCTGTACATTGCTATGCCCGCGTACGGGACAGGTGCCTGCTCCGGGCTTTCCTAGGCTGCCTTTGAGCAATAGGAGGTTAACGCATTCTTTGATATTAGCGACTCCATTTTTATGCTGTGTTAACCCCATCGCCCAGCATACTATTATTTTTTTTCGCTTTGCTAAGAGCTGTACTGCTGCTGTTATTTTTTCTACTGCTACGCCTGATTGCTCGATGAGGGATGATAAGTCATAGGTATCGATATCTGCTATGAGTGGTTCGTAGCCCTGTGTGTATTGCTGTATAAAGTCATGATCAAAAACGTCTCCTTCTGTTCTTTCTATATGGAGTAGTTGCTTAAGGATGGCTTTGAGCAAAGGTATGTCTTGATTGATTTTTACTTGCAGGTGGATGTCTGTCAGCGCTTGTCCTCCTCCTAAAACGCCTTTGATTTCTTGTGGATTCTTAAACCGAATCAATCCTGCTTCTTCTAGTGGATTGATACTAATTACTTTTCCTCCGTTTTCTTTGCATTTTTGTAATGCTGATAGCATTCTGGGGTGATTGGTTCCTGGGTTTTGACCAATGACCATCACTACTTCTGCTTGATCAAAATCGTCTAAGGTTACGGATCCTTTGCCTATTCCTAGTGTTTCACCGAGTGCTACGCCACTGGATTCATGACACATATTAGAGCAGTCGGGCATGTTATTGGTGCCGAATGCACGCGCAAATAGTCCGTATAAGAAGGCGGCTTCGTTACTGGATCTTCCTGATGTGTAAAAAATGGCTTGGTCTGGATGGATTAATTCAGTGAGCGATTTGGCTACTTGCTCATATGCGGCTTCCCATGATATGGGTTCGTAATGGGTACTTCCTGCGCGTAGTAGCATGGGTTCGGTGAGTCTCCCTGCTTTTCCGATTTGATAATCGGACCAATGAGAGAGTTCTTCTACCGAATGTTTGGCAAAAAAATCACGGTCTACGGTTTGCTGAGTGGCTTCTTCTGCGATTGCTTTGACGCCATTCTCGCAGTACTCTCCTAATTTGGAGGGTTTTTCGGGGTCTGGCCATGCACAGCCTGGGCAATCGAATCCTTCTTTTTGATTCATTTTAGGCAGTACTTTGGCTGCTTTGACTAAGCCCATCTCTTTCATCGCATGCTGAATTGCAACTTTTACGGCAGGTATACCTGCGGCGTATTGTGCTGGGGCTTGTGTTTTGATGCCTGTAAATGCATCGGTTCCTAAAATGGAAAGGTTTCGTTTTTTTTGATCACTCATACTTATGCTTGCTAGACTGCAATCAAATATACTGGTTATTTTGGACTTCTTTTATTCGGGGTAATTGAAGAGCTATCACAAACATCTCCTAATAAAAAACCAGCTACATTGCTGTAACTGGTTTTTTTCTTTGGTATTTGATTACTCATATTAGGAGTTCGAGTTACAAACTCGAACTAGGGTAACCGAGGATTCACCCATTTTACCAAGGGTATTACGTTTACCAATAACGTAGCATTAGAAAATATATGCCTACAAAAAGAAGTTCCACACCAACCCGAATCGAATCACAGCATCTCTAGGTGCATAGCCCGGTGCTGAAAACTCGCGATTCTGTCGAAACGCTTCTCCAAAATTCTCTACTTTAAAATAAATACGAGTTTGTCGAATCTTGGCATTAAAGAAGATATCTACCTGTGGGTAGCCTCCAAACACATGTCCTTGTTCCTCAAAAAAGGCTTGCTCAGACGGACTCTGTACATAAAACTCAGAAAGCACAGGATCATACCCATCAGCTACATAGGCTGAGTGGTACTTAAGTGTAGCTCCAGCTTGTAAAAACAATGCTTTTCTAAACCAATAATCCTGATAGTACAATGAACTTCTGGTCGTTAGCTCAGGTACTTTGTATACCACATCCCCTTCTGAGACATCTTGGTATAAAATAGTCGTATCCAGTCCCAACCATTTTAATACGTTTACAGTACTTGCTAGTTTTACTTTTAATAGGTTGATACGTTCAGTGTGTTGCCTTGGCGCTGTCAAGGAATCTCCAATAGCAGTGTCGAAACCAGCAGTTTTAGTAAAATAGGTATAATTATCAATCTGCGAATAACTCGCTTGTAGATTCGCCCATTTTTTTGCTTTCAGTGCTACCTGTACTTTTTGTGTCTCGATATTCTTAAAATCGTTCTGCCAATTGTAATTTACATAATCACTCTGGTACAACTGGAAGTTATAATTAGGCGCTACCGACTGCGCATGAACACCTAATGAAACTCCGTAATCGTTATTCAAGTCATAACGTAAGGTAGCATTCCAATACTCTCCTTCTAAATTTCCTGCTATAATCGCCATACCATCGGCAGCGATTTCTAGTCCTTTATATCTTTTAGAAAATGTTCCTCCTACGAAACTAGTACCTCCTTTGAGTCGATTTACGATATCTGTGGTCTCTCCCGTAGCAGGATTTACCTGACTCAAAATCGTATCATATCCATAGTTGTAGTCTGTCAATCCCCCCAATACCTTAAAACTTCCTACCCAAGGATGTTGGTATTGCAGATACAAATGATTGGTAAAGTCTTCTAGGGCTACTCGATCTCGTAATCCCGATGTTTCATAAGCTGCTCCGAATAATTCATTAGCAGAAACTTGACTAAAACGATATGATTTATCTGTAATATCCATCACATGCCCTATCGCTAACTGAGAAGCAAAACTATCCGTTGGTTTTAGAATTTGGTAATAGTGATCTATATAAAATCGTTTTCCTCTAAGAATGTTTTCTCCATCCTCGAAATTAACCGCGATCACACTTCGGTCTGCAAATCGCTCTTGATCATCTTCACCGGTGGCTAAATATTGTTCAATCCCAGTAGTCAACTCGTCCTCCTCTAAAATATCAATTTCATCACTCGGCGTAAAGGACAACCCTCCATTTTCTTCATTCAATAAATCTTGTGCTACAAAATGAGAACGCATTCGATACCGATCATTTTTGGTATGATAGCTAGCTGTCGCTCTAAAATTTCCTGTACTCGTCAGCGCATGCTTGTATTTTCCTAACGATCGATTTCCTTTATACGCTATAGACAGATTGAGTCTTGGTGAGGTATTGATCGTAAAAAACGCATCTAATTGCTGCCCTTGCTCAAAAGTAGTCTTAAAATACAATTCCGTAAGCGGGGTAGGCACATGGTAATATCGTATATCCTCAGCTTCTATAAAATTAAAGTGTCGAGCTCTAGCACCAAACAAAGGCATTAACTGTGTATAAGGTTCTACTTTCTCTAGACTATTATACGATTGCCCTACGTTATTCAAGGGTTGCTGACCAAAGTCATCTCTTCGCAGATAATTAAAATTATAATCTTTTTGGATGGTTAGACTCGTATCTACATACGTCGTATCATGCTTAAAATCTATGATTTTATACGCAGTAGCAGGTGGTCTTTCGTCCTTATCTTTTTTAGGCTTTTTTGATTTTTTACTGAATTGCTCCAACGGCGTAGCAGCTGCATCAGAGGATTCGGTTGCTGGAGCTGGATTCGATTCGATTTCTTGCTGCTCTTGTGCTTGAGTGATGAAAGCTACAAGCACGGTAATTATAAATAGTACGTTTTTTCTCATCTGGATACTGAACTGTGGCAAAAGTATACTTTTTTAACGAAAAGTACTGGGTAGGATTGCTTCGTTTTATAAATTGCTATAACAGATGGGGAGTCCTTTGTGACCTGCCATGCTTTTTTTTTGGATATAGTAGTGATATTGTATCTTTGTGTCATGCTCGAACTAAAATTAAATGCACACCTTATCGAGTGTGGAACGGACGAAGCTGGACGTGGTTGCCTAGCAGGCCCTGTAACCGCAGCAGCCATAGTACTCCCTGATGATTTTTCAAATTCCATACTTACAGATTCTAAACAATTAAGTGAAGCCAAACGTAGTACACTCCGTCCTTTATTAGAAGACTGTGCTATCAGCTATGGTGTGACACATGTTTTTATGGATGAGATCGATCAGATCAATATTCTCAATGCATCTATTGTAGGCATGCAGCGATCTATAGCGCAATTAACCCCTACCCCCGAACACATCGCTGTAGATGGGAATCGGTTCAAAAAATTTCAAGACATTCCACACACCTGTGTCATAAAAGGAGATGCTAAATACCTGCACATAGCAGCAGCCTCTGTGTTAGCTAAAACCTATAGAGATGCTTATATGGAAAAAATCCACGAAGAGTTTCCGATGTACAACTGGAAAAAAAACAAAGGATACCCTACAGCAGAGCATCGAGAAGCCATCAAAAAATACGGAATCACGAAATATCATAGAAAAAGCTTTAGATTATTACCCGAACAGCTCTCATTAGCGCTCAAATAAGTATATTTGAACACAATACCTTTTTATAGAAGCGATTTACATATAGAATTGGTGTAAACTTTTTACAATTTTTGAGTTCCATAGCAATGGCTATGCAACAAAAAACTATTGTATCGAGGACACAAAAGCTTTAATTTTTGCCAAAATCTAAAACGTTTACAGCGATTCATTGCAATAGGATGCACATCATGTAGTTTAGTATAAAAAAGTATACTCATCAATAAACAAGGCCAAAAATAAATCACTGATGAAAAAAATAGTTGTATGTATCCTTTTCACAATTGTTTTAGCATGTACCAAACCTATACCCAAAACTAGCACACTGATCGATTACATTCCGCAGGATGCGCAAGTAGTTTTAAAAATCAATGACGTAGAAAAAACACGCAATCTACTCAGAGATAATGATTTTATCAAACAAAACGATTCCTTATCCTTATTCGCTTATTTTGGTCAGAATCCTGCATTGAAAACCCTACAACAATCCGAGGCATTACTCTGTTTCTCACCTATAGGAAAGCAAGAACTAGCATATACACTCATTACTAAATTCGATCCTAACTTTATAACTCCTGATAGTACTACTACCAGAACTATTCAGCAACTTAGCTATGAAAATCAGCAGGTCTATCAAATCAGTGATGCCCACACTACCTTTTTTGCTACAAAAAGAGATAGTATGCTCATCGCATCCTCATCCAAGATGTTGATCGAAAACGCAATTCGATCTAAAGAACACCCTAATCCAATTCGCCCAGATCTAAAAAAAGCATATGAGGTAGCCGATGCCCAACAACCATTATCCATATTAATAGATGGCAAACAACTCTCCTCCATCCAACAATCTTTACTACCACTAGATACCTCGGCGGGACTCTATAATTTTAGCGGATGGATTTCTGTAGATGCTACCATACAGCAGCATGCTATTGCATTAGACGGTATTGCGATAGCCAAAGACTCTCTTGCTACACGCATCAGTATTTTTGACCATACCATTCCACAAGAAAACCAAATTGCTACGGTTACTCCCGTTACCGCTACAAGTTTTATCTCTTACACCTATGATAATTATGACACGCTGAAAAAAAATCTCGCCCGAGTCCAAGACCGAGAAATCACCAATACAGCCGACCAATTAGACCCATTATTCTCAGGTATCTCCGAAATCGGAATCATCCATATGGATAAAGGAGAGCTACTCGCTTTTAATTGCTTAGACATCGATGCGAGCCTTGCAGCACTAGGAGGATTAGAAAAAGGAACGTATAGAAATGTACCGATCTATAGCTATGAACATGCTACACTATTTTCAGAAACCCTACATCCATTACTAAGCACGGTAGCCGTTTCTTATTATTTTGTACACGAAAACTTTATCGTATTTGCCAATTCCAAAGAGGTATTGCAAACTGCAATAGCCGCTACTCAAAATAAAACCGTACTTGCGCATCAGAACTATTATACCCAGACCATGGATCAGCTATCCGACGAATCTTCGATACTAATGGTCTCTGCTACAAAAGGACTAAAAGAACGTATTGCTAGCAAAGTAGCCACTTCCTATCAAAAAGAATGGAAAACACTCGCTACTAAAGACTACCCTATAGCTGCCATGCAATTGATCAAGGAAGAAACCTATGCCCACATCCATAGTATTTTCAAAAAAAATATAGAGAAACAGACTGCTACTGCCGTACACCAAGTAGCGACTACTACCTTAGAAAACAAGTTACTCTCTACCCCAACCTTAGTCAAAAACCATCGCACCAAAGGTATGGACATTGCTGTGCAAGACGCCAACCACAATCTATATCTCATCTCTGACAAAGGAACTATTTTCTGGAAAAAACAAATCGATGGGCCCATTATGGGACCCATACGCCAAATTGATATTTATAAAAACGGTCGCTACCAATTATTATTTAACACCGCTACGACGCTCTACTTACTAGATCGTAATGGAAAACAAGTAGCCCCATATCCCAAAAAATTCGATCGCCCTATTACACAACCGCTAGCCTTATTCGATTATGACAAAAATAAACGATACCGTATCCTGATCACACAAGGCAAGCGTGTAAAAATGTATGATGCCAAGACAAAACATGTGGCAGGCTTTCGATTCTCTAGTACAAGCTCACCCCTATTGATCCCACCAAAACATATACGAATCGGCAGTAAAGATCATATTGTCTTAGCAGAAGAAAACGGAAAACTAAACATCTTAGACCGACTCGGACGTACCCGTGTAAAGGTCAAAGACCCTATTAATTTCTCGACCAATGCATGGTATAAATACCAAGACCAATTCTTATCCATTACCAAAGAAGGAGGACTTATACAAATTAATACCAAAGGGACAGCTGCCTTTAAACCCAGTATGCTCGAAGCAAACAGCAAACTGGTGGCTACCAATAAAACCCTAGTCACTTTCTCTGAAAACAAGTTAACCATTAAGGACAAAACCATAGAACTACCCTATGGAGTATACACCGATCCATCACTATTCTACATACGCAATAAAATATACATCAGCATTACTGATACCCAATCCAAAAACGTATACATGTATGACAGTAATGGTGTATTGCTACCTAATTTTCCAGTATATGGTAACTCAGCCATTAGCATGGGCAATATGGACTCCGATCCTAACATAGAGTTTGTAGTACAGGGCGAATCCAATAATGTATTACTCTATGAGCTACACTAGCTGCATACTATTCTGGGCGTTCCCCAAGGGTCGGGCTATCCGCTATATCTTTTGGCAGCACTAAGGTGCTACCAAAAGGATGCCGCTCCTATCCCTAACGCAAAAAAGTACTCATCCATAAGATAGATTGTATCGAAAAAGCAACTTAAAAAATCGTATTTGTTCTAAAACTGAAAGACAAAAACTTGTCTATTACAGCAATTTCAGACGTAACAGGGCTCTCTGAAACGTATATCAAAGAAATCCTAAAAAACGAAAGCTAAGCTACTCCTCGTAATTCTCTCATTACTTTCTAAAGCACTACATACCGTAAATCCCTACACAATAATTTCAATTTTATTTATTTTTTATGCCAATTGTAGCTTATTTCTGATCAAATTCTAGGCAAACCTTCACGAATTCTAAAAGCATGAAACCATACCTAATTAAATACTGTAGATTCGTCACAGACATTTAGAATAATACAAACTCAACTACAAATGAAAATTGCTACTCTGCACAAGCATCTCATGCTTGTGGTGTTGCTTATCTATAGCTTTACACATGCACAAACATCTTATGACATATGGAAACCTGTGTCATTCAGTAAAACAATCGGAACAAAAAAAAGTTTTAGAAAAACAACACCTACACAGTATCAATTATTTAGTCTAGACACTAAAACGTTACAAAAAGCTTTGCAATCGTCGGCTAGTACTGGTATTTCTAAAAAAGCGCCAACACTACTACTTAAATTCCCTACCGAAAAAGGAATTTTAAAATCATTTAGTATACAACAGGCCAATACACTACATCCAGCATTAGCCAAAAAATACCCAGGCATCAATTCCTATGTAGGATACGGTATCGAAGATCCCACATCAGTGGTTCGGTTTAGTGTATCTCAGATAGGACTGCACGCCATGATCTCTTCTGGTTTGCATGGTACCATATATATTGACCCCTATACTACCGACAAGAAGAATTATATCGCTTATGCCAAAAATCACTTAACGAATACTGAAAATAGTTTTGAGTGTATGGTAAAAGAGCAAGCAACTGCACACGTAGAAAAGCTAGCACCTCGCAGTACTAAAAATGCAAATGATAAGCAATTACGTACCTTTAGATTAGCACTCGCCTGTACAGGAGAATATGCACAATTTCATTTATCAAATCAAAATATCAGTGCTGGTGCCTCAGTACAACAAAAGAAGGCAGCCATCTTAGCAGCCATGAATACCACAATGACCCGTGTAAATGGTATTTTCGAAAAAGACCTAGCACTTACCATGGTCTTAGTACCCAACAATGACGAAGTTATTTTTCTAGACGCCCGTTCTGATGACTACTCTAATAACGATGGAGGCGCCATGCTAGGACAAAATCAGCGTGTCTGCGACAACGTAATTGGTAGTCGTAATTATGACATCGGGCATGTATTCAGTACAGGTGGTGGTGGAGTTGCCTATCTCAACTCTCCATGTACAGGTTCTAAAGCAGGAGGAGTTACCGGAGGTGCACGTCCTATTGGCGACCCTTTTGATGTAGATTTCGTAGCCCATGAAATGGGACATCAATACGGAGGAAACCACACACAGAACAATAACTGTCAGCGCTCTAGAGCTTCCGTAGAACCAGGAAGTGCATCAACCATCATGGGATATGCAGGAATTTGTAGCCCAAATGTACAACGAAATAGCGACGCTTATTTTCATGCAATTAGCATACAAGAAATGTGGACAAATATCTCGCAAGGCCGTAGTAGATGTGCCGAACTTAGTGATACCGGTAATACCGCTCCTACTGCTAATGCTGGTAGTAATTATACAATACCCGCTAGTACTCCTTTTGTACTAAAAGGAAATGCTACCGACGTAGACAATGACGCCCTAACCTATTGTTGGGAGCAAATGGATGCAGACCCTGCTCCAATGCCTCCAGAAGCATCCTCAAATAAAGGACCTGCCTTTAGATCTTTTGCAGCGACCGTATCTCCAGAACGTTATTTCCCAAAACTTACTACAGTAATTGACGGAAAAACAGCTTCTACATGGGAAGTAATACCTTCTGTAAGCAGAACCATGAATTTTAGATTAATCGTAAGAGATAATAGCCCTAGAGGAGGCGCTACTGATAGTGATGATATGACAGTAACCGTGGCAGGAAATGCAGGACCATTTATCGTAACTACCCCTAATACCAATATCTCTTGGAAATCTGGCACCAAGCAAACCGTACAATGGGATGTAGCAGGAACGACAGCTAATGGAATCAATGCAGCCACTGTAGACATTTTACTATCTACAGATGGAGGAAACAGTTACCCTATAACGATAGCTGCTGCTGTACCGAATAATGGAAATCATGAAATCACAGTACCTAATAACGTAGGAACTAAAAACAGAATCATGGTCAAAGGAACAGATCATATTTTCTATGACATCTCTAATACCAATTTCGAAATTACAAAAGGAGATACCAATGGTGATTCTGAAGCCCCTACAGCACCTACCAATCTTACTGCTAGTGCCATTACACAAACTACAGTAGATCTAACCTGGAATGCCGCCACCGATAATGTAGCAGTAACCGCCTACCAAGTATATAATGGTAGCACACTTATAGAAACAGTAACCACTACAGCATACCAAGTAACGGGACTAACACCAGAAACCACCTATGACTTTAGCGTAAAAGCCGTAGATGCTGCAGGAAATGCATCTAATGCTAGTAATATAGAAACGATTACAACACTAGCTTCTGCTGACACAGAAGCCCCGACAGCTCCTTCCAATCTTACTGCAAGTGCCATTACGCAAACTACAGTAGATCTAACTTGGAATGCCGCCACCGATAATCTAGCAGTAACCGCCTATCAAGTATATAATGGTAGCACACTTATAGAAACAGTAACCACTACAGCATACCAAGTAACGGGACTGACACCAGAAACCACTTATGATTTTACTGTAACAGCCATCGATGCCGCTGGTAATGTATCAAATGCCAGTAATATGGTAACCATTACCACACTAGCCCCTCTAGATACAGAAGCACCAACAGCCCCTACCAATCTTACAGCAAGTGCTATTACGCAAACCACGGTAGATCTAGCTTGGGACAGCGCTACAGATAATGTAGCAGTAACTGCTTACCAAGTATATAATGGTACTACACTCATACAAACAGTAACTACTACAGCATACCAAGTAACGGGACTGACACCAGAAACCACCTATAACTTTAGCGTAACAGCCATTGATGCCGCTGGAAACATATCTAGTAGCAGTAATGTAGTAACGGTAACTACAGTAGCCGAAATACAATGTATTGGAGGAAGCAGTGAACTTTCTTATACAGAAAGCTTCGAAAACACACTAGGCGCATGGATCCAAAGTAGTGATGATGCGATTGATTGGACATTGCATACCGATGCAACACCCTCTACAGGTACAGGCCCATCTAGTGCATCAGACGGAGACTACTATATATATATAGAAGCTTCTAGACCCAATCACCCAAACAAAACAGGAATTTTAACCTCTCCTTGTTATGACCTTAGTCAAGCCAAATCTGCCAGCTTTGTATTCGACTATCACATGTATGGAAACAGTACCACAGTACGACTCGCCGTAGAAGTAAGTACTGACGAAGGAACTACATGGACATCACTATGGGAAATGACAGGAAATCAAGGAAATCAATGGAAAACACAAAGAATCAATCTTAATAACTACCTAGGAAGTAAAATCTTAGTACGATTTAATGGTACTACTGGCACAACTTGGAAGGGAGACATTGCTATTGACCACATTCGCCTTACAGCATCTGAAACTAGCTGTCAGATTGTAGAATTCACACTTAATTTTGATAACTATCCACAAGAGACTAGCTGGAAAATTATGAATGATACTACAGGCAAAATTGTCATCGAAGGGGGCGAGTATTCTAATGAATACATTGCTAAAACTATAGTGATACAGGAATGTTTGTCTAGCGGTTCGTATACTTTAATTATCAATGATAGTTTTGGCGATGGTCTGTGTTGTGCCTGGGGTACCGGTTCTTATTCTTTGATGGATGCTAATGGAGCTCCACTAGGATTTGGTGCTACATTTGGTAGCGAAGAAACCATTAGTTTTACCATCGATTTTACAAATAAAATGTTTGTAAATGAAACCACCACTACTACCCCCGAAAAGATAGTAGTACACCCTAATCCTGTAGGAAATAATGAAGCACTACAGGTAGTAATACCAAAAGATACACAAGACACGATCTATAAAATATATAACACATTAGGTAGCGAAGTCAAGTCTGGCGAATTGACCCAAAAAGCAATTCAGACAAGCGACTTGCCTAAAGGAATGTATATCTTACAATTGTTCATGGGAGACTATGGCAAGCTAGAGACCATTCCGTTTATAAAGAAGTAATGTGTATGCTCCTGTGCTAAGCCCCAAGTAAAGTTGCACGCCCCAATGGGCAATTATACAATCATAGCATAGGAAGAAGCATACCTCATTATAGGTACTAAGCCCTAAAGTACACTAATGACTAACTTCTGTGTATAAAAAAAGCTACTTAGAACGTGTGTTTTCTAAGTAGCTTTTTGTTTTGTCAAGTATAGCAGCAGCTATTCTGTAATAAATGTTGCTTCAAACAAGGCGCAGAAATGTTTTTGTAATGTCGCTTTTACCTCTTCTATATTTACAGAAGCCACCCCTAATTCTACCTGTAGCGACGTCACAGCTTTATCATTAATCCCACAAGGGATAATATGATCGAAATAACCTAAATCAGCATTGACATTAAACGCAAATCCATGCATAGTCACCCATCGACTAGCACGCACTCCCATCGCACAAATTTTTCGGGCAAAAGGAGTTCCTACATCCAGCCATACCCCCGTTTCTCCATCGCTACGCATCCCTTTGATACCATACTCTGCTAGAGTGAGGATCACCATTTCTTCCAAAAGGCGTAAATATTTATGAATATCCGTAAAAAAATTATCTAAATCCAGAATCGGATACCCTACAATCTGTCCAGGACCATGATATGTAATATCTCCTCCCCTATTAATTTTGTAGAAACTCGCCCCTTTTTCCTCTAATTGCTGCTCCGTAAGCAATAAGTTTCCAATATCACCACTCTTACCCAATGTATACACATGTGGGTGTTCTACAAATAATAGATAATTAGGAGTCGCATGATCCGTATCCTCTCGCCTATTTTTAATCTTAGCAGTCACGATCTGATCAAATAGCTGCTCCTGATACTCCCAAGTCTCCTTGTAATCTTTGCGTCCTAATTCTCGTAATACAATTGTCTTATTCATTAGTACAAAGATAGAGAAACTGTACCAAAAAAATACAGCACGCATAGGTTCCTCTTCCTATGCGTGCTGCAAACAATCATTATTTTAGAGTAGCATTAGTTATCTAATACTACCTCTATATCTAATACCGTAGGTTCCTTCATAAAATCCAACAAACCTACTTGTAGTGTCAGACTTTTTCCATCCTGACCAAATAGTGCTTTAGGATTCGATGTTTTCTTTATTTTTTTCGGAAAACGATACTTTAGCTCATAGGTAGAACTCGCCAAAAACATTCGCATCTGAGATAAACTATCGATGCGTTTTTGCAATTGTACTGTATCCAAAATGTTTGTTTTTCTCCTAAACGTATTATTAGTATACGCATAGACCACCTCAGTAGGCTCTTTCGTTACTGCCGGAGCAACCCCCTTACTCACTTGCTGCCCTCCTAGCGCTGTTGCCGTTTGGAAATCCACAAATAAGTCGTTCAGGGCAGTTACATCTTTAAAATCTCCATAGAAATCCATATTCATAGCTTGCGCCTCCGAATCAACCACCATATGCATCTTAAAATGCTCCAATTTCTTTAATCGTGCTTGCTCTACAGCAGACAGCTTACTGATGCTATCTTGATAGCGTTCTAAAAAATCTTTAAACACCATGACCGTATCTACAGCTTCTTCCTTACTCCCAGGAAACTGATCACCGGCCATTGCCAATACTTCTGCTCCATCGAATGTAAAGGACACTTTGCCACTCCCATCAGCAGCAATATGTATTTCTTCTGTAAAATGACAACTAACCAGCATTGTAGCCATAAACAATGCCATCAAAAAATAACTATACTTTATCATAATATATACTATTGTGTGTGATATACCTTCTGACCAGCCCCGTTCATGTACCTATTTTGGGCATGTGACAACATATCTAGAAAAAGCCTCGTGTATAGCAGTGCCGCAGCACTTATTTTTTAGGATTATTAAGGATTACCAACGCTGCAATCACTCCCGGCACCCATCCACAGATCGTAAGAAGTAATACAATAATGATAGAACCGCAGCCTTTATCCAATACGGCTAGGGGTGGAAAAAAAATGGATAATAAAACTCTCCAAATACTCATATAGGTTTATAATTTAAATAGTAGCAATTTGTTTTCTTGTAATTATAACAAACCACTACAGTGTTACTAATTGATTAGACACTTTTTTTACGGTTTTGTTACAGTTTTTCTTGGATTTCCCATAGAAATCAGCAGCTAAGATGGAGTTGTAACCATGCAACACATGCATTTTGATACGTAGTCATTTGTATATCTACACACACTTCTCTTTTAGCTGTACCCCAAGAGCAATACGAATGGGGGAACACCCTATAGCCATGCAATCATAGTAATTTGTTTTTGGGCGTTACCACAAGGGTCGGGCTATCCGTTCCAATTCCTCGCACCTCCTGCGTCGGGCTGTGGGATTTCCTCTCCTATCCCTAACGCAAAGAATCCGTCTTCGCAAAAGTAATAGGCGTTTCTAACGAATATAAAAACGGCACTGATACATCACCTAATTATGTACTATTGTAGCCTTTGCAAAAGCATAATACCATAAAAGATCCTTACTTTTTTAACATTTAATTAAGCCCCCTAATACGTTTTTCCGTAAACAAGCACACGAACTTAATTAGTATCTTGACAAAAAAATAGTTTTTGTATCAGTATCGTACGATACTGATACCACTAAAAAACAATGACATGAGTGTACAAGCGAAAGTAATCATTGATGATCAAGAAATAAATCTATTATACTATGATTATGGGTTTAAACAAAAAACCGATATTTCAGGAAGACCCTGTACAAAACCCGTATTTATAGGACTAACCATAGAGATCGAAACCAGAAGAGACGTCGAATTTGCCGAGTGGGCATTTGCCGCCAATCAAACCAAACAAATAGAACTACATATCTCTTCTGTACTCATGGGAGGCAAAACTCGCAAACTTTATTTCTATGATTGCCATCTCCTCAATTGGAAGAATCATTTTATATCCACAGGCAATCAGCCAATGTCAGAAACACTATATATCAGTGCCGCTGGTGTAAAAGACACTAGCTCCACTGCCGAATATTCTACCTATTGGAGGACTACATTTCCGCAACAAGGAGTTATCCC
>CANMMM010000043.1 GCA_947498935.1 uncultured Aquimarina sp.
AACAGCACAATGATGCCAAAACACTGATAGTAATGAGAACCATTAGAACAGCACGATTCATCAGAGCAGCACAGTCGTATGCGCAGTCCGATTCCGATAGTGGAGACAATGGAGGAACACCCACTGCACCTGATACAGTAGCCTTAGCACCCTTTATCAAAGAAGTATGTGGAGGCAGCGTAGCAACCAATAGCACCACGAGGCTTATCATCAGAGGATTCTATTTTACACCTACTGCTACTGTAAGCCTATACCAAACCAATAGCAATATTCCATCCAGTCTAATAGGTATTCTACAAGGATTCCGATTCATAGACCCCTCGCATATAGAAGTTACACTCCAGACCCTACAATTACAAGGTACATTCTCTATCCTTGTTACCAATGGAGCATTAGATTCAGGAACATCAGGTGATTTTCTACTTCGTATTATCAACCCACGATGGCGAGACCTTAGACTAATGAGTCTAAGTACTATGGGGATAGAAAAAACAGCAGGAGTATCGATCTTTCAAAAAAGAGCCAATGGACTATGGATCGCTGATCAAAACACCAAATGGAACAGAGCAGTAAAGTTCAATGCCTTCCAATGGAAACGTTGCGATCAAATCGATTTTAATCTTGTTTTTTATAATGCCAAGAATCAAGGAGAAGGATTATTTGGTATCGGAGCAGCAAGCATAGATGTCAATCAATTAGGCGAATCCCCGCAATTCATTGGTGAGATACAGCTCTATTACCAAGACGGAAAGATACAACAACTATTTGGAGGAGGATCGTCCTATCGCCAATGGACACAGCAGATAGAAGCCGTGACCTTAAAAGCAGATAGCTATTATAAGATACACTTTCAGCATGCAGGTGCTACAGGAGCAACCATTCGATTAAGTAGGGTAAGTGTTCGAGACTTTGACCAAGAACTAGAAGTAGTACAGGAGTGGATATCCAATGCGCCATCCGATAGTCCAGTACTCGTACCTTACTGGACAGCCATTAGCAACCCTAATTTATTTCTCACCGCCTTTAAACTTCAATAGGCACATAATCATTAAAAAACAACCTTCCCGAAGCATATGCCAATAAGTACACCTTAGTATTAATTTGTAGCGCTTTACAAACAACTTGTATCGTATCGATACAGCTGTCCATATCTCCAAAATGAGTATAAGCAGTAGCACTAGGGATATGTGTAACAAACACAGCAGGCATAGAAGGGTAATCACTCGCTTTTGGATGCCGAATACATCGGATGATAAAGTCTGGATTGATAATTTTATCTAATATTTTGATTGATTTATCCATTTTTAGGTAATTAAACCACTAATTTACATAAAAACAAATAAAATAGTATTCGTTTTAGGGTGAAAAATAATGTGTATAATCAATAGCATAAGGGCGTTACCACAAGGGTCGGGCTATCCGCTGTATCTTTTTTGGTTTTTTAAAGGAAACCAAAAAAGGATGCCGCTGCTATCCCTAACGCAAAGAAATGTTTTTGCAGAAAATTCATAAAATTTCATATGCCCAAATTTACGATTCATTATCTATCTCTTACTGATACTTCTATAATATGACTATGAAGAAATTTTAAGCCATCTTCCATGATTCATACTTCTATTGTAATTACACCATGTTAAGTTGAACATACCGATGTGACTGTAACACCAATCACTAATAATTTTCTCTATGGGAATATCTATGATTCCATTTCTGTTAGCTAAGAGGCTGTTTTTTAAACTTATTGCTATTTGTTCTTCATTCAAAGGCTTTTTTTTGGAAGTTACTAATGTAATTTCATTGCTTTCTAATGCTTTAGCTATTTCTATCCTAAAGATTTCGGTATAGGCTACTAACTCATTTTTTTCATAGCTAAGAAATTTAATTTTTAAAACACTATTACTCAAAATTCGCCATGCATGATCTACCATTTGATAACTATTATTCTCCACATCAAGGTGGTAAAAAGAAACATATTTAAAGTCAAATGTAGAACTATAAAATAAATCCCAAGATGGATTGCGTATGTCAGAATCATAAAATTTTGTCTTTTTGTAATCGTCCAAAATTTTATCTCCTAATTGTATACAATCTCCAACTTTTATACTACCATTTTTATTAATAGATTCTCCCAATTTAATACCAGACGGTGATAGCCATTTTGTTTTAAAAGGATAATCTTTTACTGACGGTATTTCGTCTTTGTAATTATAAAGCTTGTAGATTAAATCTGTAAAACCATCATAAATATCTTTATTATTATTGAAAGCATAATGGTCTATTTGTTCAATTAATGTATTGAATAGACAATCAATATTATCTATATGCGAGATTAAGTCTGAAATGTTTTTTTCTAATCGGTCATCATTTTTAGCTATTAAATAGCCTTCTATAAATGATACTAGTGAACTTCTATTTCTATCTTCAGGTTGATACCACATAGAACTTAGATTTTGTATATCTTGTTCCGTGAGTCCATTATTTATTTTCATTCGGAATTCTTTTAAGTATTCTGTTTTTCTTAAGGTTATTCGAAATTTATATTGAAAGCTCCTTTAAAAGACCCTATTTGAGGTTTTTCTTTTTGTAGGTTTCTATACTTTAATATCGCGTTTTCTAAATCTTGTAATTCATTCATATTTAAAGTATCATAGCCTAATCGAAATTCCACAAAACCTTTGTCAATTAATTTGTTATCTATCATGCATCTAAGTTCAGTTATTGTTCCTCCATTAAAATTAGGATGCATTTCTTGGTACAAAGCTTTTATATCCAAACCATCTAAATGAAAATATATTTTCCCTCCTTGATCATATGATTTTTTTACCGCTTGCAATACTAAAGGTAGCCATTCTTTAGGATCCTTAATATTAGATAAATTAGGGTTAGAAATAAAACCTCTAGTATAAAAATCATTCATACTAGTGCTATTTAATTTTTTAGCAAAATTAACTAATCCATGATCTCTCATACCAAGAGAAACATTAATTAACGATGGAGATGATTTCATATGCAAGACATAGCGCCAAGTTTTAAAATAAAAACCTTTACTATGTGTATTGCGAACAAAATGATTCCAATCATCAATATTACCCACATAAAGTTCATTTTTAGTCCATGAAATAATTTCATAAATTAAAGCTTCATCTTTACTATATAATTCTGTTCCCTTTAAGTTAGCTAGTTTTTCTATAAATGATGTAGATAAAGCTTCTTTAAATTTATCTTTTTGTATATCATTCCATTTAGATATAACTACAGAAATGTAATCATATAAATCTGGGTTTTTTTGTTGTAGCGTAGCCCAATTGATTTCTGCTGCAGATCGTGTGGATAGCTCCAAGAAATCATCGGCATAGACAATATCCTCTAGATCACTTTTAGTGGCACTTCGGGGTTTCGCTTGGTCGGGTAGCACATCTTTTTTACCCTCGGTAAGCTGATACCAATTAACATCACCTCCAATCTCTCTAGGTACGGTAGTGATCGCTCCATCATTATGGATACGGATATACCCATCAGTGGCATGTACTTTATAACCATCCCCCAGAGTATTGGCTAATGTTTGCGCGCCTTCTATATTATTACAGGAGAGCAATCGAATGGTTTTTTTATTGGGATATGTTTTTGCTAACCATTCTTTTATGGCTACTACATCTTTGATCTCCTTACCATCTACCAATAGTTTTTGGTCTGATCCATGGATGACTAAGTCTAGTACATCATCCTGTGTCTTGTTTTCTAATTGGGATAAGCGGGTTATTGTCTTCTCTAAATCTGTCCCGAGTGCTATCATATGATCTGTAGCTACAATCGATCCCACATCATCTATCACCCCTAGCTTGACTCCTTCTGCTTTTACCAGATTCCTCGCATCTTCTAGACTACGCCCTGAAACGGCTGTAACTACAGATTCATCAGCTTTAAGGACTTCGTCTTTGTTTTTGACCAATAATTCTACTACCTCGCCATTGGTATTCGTCTTTTTGACTAACTGATATAATTTATACCCACGGGCAGCATACTCTGCATATGAAAACGCTACAATCCCCACAGCAAATCCAGAGGCTTGTGCTACGTCTTTATGATAAACCGCATATAAAAAACCAAAGGTATCAGGGATAATATCCAGTCCTACAGGAGCTAAAAATAAGGAAGCTGCATCTAAACCATTATAAATAATGCTATTGGTATCAATCTTTTCATACATATGTATCGCATCATTAAATTTTTTGAAGCTACCCAACATGTATGAGACATTGGCTAAAGAGTGTCCGTATGCAATCTTCTCAAAATGATACTTGGCATATTGTAATTGGATACCATTGTTTACGGTAGCCTCTGTGATGTATACCTCTCGAAGCTTTACAACTCCTGTTATAGCTTTAAAATACTGCGTGTTTTTAGCTGCGATTGCTTCTTGGTCTTCGATTTTAGACATCTCTCTAGTAGTATTGAGCTGAGATTTCCATACCTCATATTCATCCAGATACTCTTGCATGGCTTTACCCTTTACATTGGATCGTGTAGGGAACTTAGGCTGTTTGGCTTCAATGGCTTTTAGCTTATCATAGTACGGGCTTTTAAGCAAGCCCAATGCATTGATCAATCCATAACCTCTGACATTTTTACGTGTCTTTTTATACAGATTTAAAAATGTACCATCTGCCTGCATGATTGTAACATACAGGTATAATGGTTTTTCGATAGTACTGTATATAGCCACAACATCTTCAAAAGGAGAAACTCCTGTCTGTATACTCCCTTCTTGTACTAGTGTAGCATTATTCTGTGCAAATCCTATGTTGTAACACTTGTTATTATTCGCAAACCCAACTCCAAGAATAGACTCATAATCTGCATAGGTAATCACTACATGCACTACTTTTCTGCCATTAATTGCTCCAGCATTGGCAGTTAAACTCTCAGTTGCTAATTGGTTTAATAAGTGGTTTTGTATTCCTTGCGTATTATCCAGTTGTAACACGCTAACCACCATATAGGTGTCAGGTTTGTAGTGACTGAGTAGATGTAATTTATCTTCTAGGGTTTCTAATTCTATTTTGGTAAACACTTGTTTAGGGGGATTGACAAACTGTATATGTCCAAAGTTCCCTTTGGTACGTATTTCTGTAGCTTTAGACTGGTCTATAGCACTCAGAGCAGTTGCCAATGCCATGTTAAGTTGTTTGCCATATGCAGCCATCTTGGCTTGGTCTGCCTCATTGCTATCACTGAGATAGGTAAATTGATCACAACTCCCTTGAGTAGCCGGATCATTACATTCGATAACCTTTTCATCAGTGAGTTTGGCAGTGTCTGTAAAGTCTATTGTTCCTTTTTTGTCTTGGATATATCCCCAAGTTGTCTTATAATAAGTGTCTTGATTACATCCTCCATTATTTCTGAATACAGAGATTTTATCTTTCTTCTCTAACGAAGCAGTAGCCAATGTATACACCCCTGCTTTATCAGAATAATAATGCAGGAATTGTCCTTTTTCGTCATATTTTGCATAATAATTAGCTACATCATCAGTACCCTCATTCAGAATAAAACCAGGTACTGCTCCTTGAACATGGTTAGGTGCTTTATTGCCCACATAAATGGTTTTAGAGCCTGCTACGGTAAAGGGTTTCCAATCAGGTGTCAACCAATATTCTCCTCCTAATTCCCCATCTTCATCATCTTGGAACGTATACAATTCTAAAGCGGGGGCGTGTATTTTCTTCCAATCCATATGGGTAAGCAATGTTCCTTCACCATTGTCCATCAACCAATTGGTACTACCTTTGGAGGTACTATGAGTGTCCCATGGATGCTTTAGTCCAAAAATACCATGCCCCAACTCATGGGCAATGGTTTTTACAGGCTTAGTAGGGGCAAATACAAATCCGTATTGCCGTTTTAAAGGCATAAATCCTTGTACTGCGGTATCTGAAATATTAATCGTAGTACCGACTACAAAAATGTAATACCGCTTTTTATCTGCACTACGCTGTTGCTTGTAATAAGTATAGATCGCACGTTCTTCTTCGGTATAGTGTGCTAGCATATTGCTATCGCCAATATCTAGTACATTATTCCCATCTCGATCCCATGCATTCGATGGAATATCTAAAGGGGTTTCTACACGGATATTGAGTTGTACCCCTACTTGCTGATACAATTCCTTTACTTGCTGGACTACTTGATCGGATACTGCACCGCCTGCTATGGGTACAAGGCTGATATGGATAGGGTCTATTGCTGCGGATGCCACATGCACAATATTACATGCCCCTGCTATGGTATACGATTGGGTACTGTCTTTGGGGCGTACACTGGCTATTACATTTTCTACGACATAATCAAATTTCTTTTTTAATTCCAAAGTAGCGGTGTTGTCCTTCCATGTAGCAGGAATCTTTACCCCATCTTTGGTCTTAAACGTAATCATATCGGGGGTGATGCTAGCATCTGAAAAGGTAGCTTCTGCGGTAAGGATGTCTGTGGTATGCGCAGGAATATCCGAGATCAGCTTATAGGGCATTACATACACAGCCTCTTCGGTCATGAGTGTTTCATACTCAGATGCCACCAAGCTATTCACTTTTTTGGGTTGTGGATCAAAACAATAATACCCCGACGGTTCTTTAAAATCTACGCGTACTCCCTTGGCAGTTATTCTAAAAAGACCTTTATCATTCATTCCTTCAGTATTGCCATCTGCTGCTGTACCACCTTCTGCAGCTTCACCTTGGGTGATGGTTCCGTCTTCTCCTACTGTCCAAGGTGTGCCTTCGCCATCTACAATGGTCATATCTTTGCCTCCTGGAATGATTTCTTCTTCTCCATTAGTGCCTGTGACTACCACAGCTCCGTATTCGTTAATGTCGATACTGGCAATGACAAAGTCTACCCGCTCACTTTCTGATCCTCCTTGATCACCTGTAAACACTTCTACCACATCGGTATTTACATCTACAGTCATCGTAGCATATTTTCCAAATTCTGGATCATAAAGCGTTACAATCTCTCCTTCTGCCAGTTCTTCATCGGTATTGATCAGAATATTTTCATATACTACTCCAAAACGCGCCCCCTCTAGGTAAGGTATACGTACAAATCCACTTCCGCTAATCACCCCATTCGACTGACTAGTAATATCGGTTAATACTACCATAAAATCGCCAGCTAGTATTCGGTCGCCAGTTACTAAATTAGGATGTCCCTCTCTATTGGTAATGGCTTTTGCCTCTGGCACAATCCCACAGTTATAAATGGAATTAGGGTCTTCAGTACTGCCTGTGGTGACGTATTGTACGGGACTGTATTCGCCATATTGGTATTTACACTTGCCTGCTACTTTATACTCATAGGTGGTATTGGGTTTTAAATCCCAGACTGTAGCCCATGCACTATTGGTACGTATATGAAACCAACGGCTATTGGGGCGGTCTTTTTGGCGGTACATGATGGTGTACTCGCTATAAGTGGCAGGGTCTTCCTCCCAGTATACATTGATCTTAGAAATGCCTTTGGGTTCGGCATGTACACCCGCGAGCTTGGGACATTTTTCGTTCTTAGAAAACCAAAACACTTCACTCTTTCCTTCATTACGGAACAACCCAATTTCTTCACTGCCCTTTAGGGCTTTGGCTTGTACTCGCCATGCATACCGCTTGTTATGCAATAATAAGGGATGTGCAGGACCGTATATAAAGCTAGTAGCTCTGGTAGTGGTCGTAAAAATCGGTGGACTGGTTAAAAAAGCGGTATTAGGGTCTACATGATCGTCCCAGATTTCTACCAAACTAAACTCATATTCTACATTACTAACATTGATCTGTCTCGGCGTCCACTGAAATACGATATTGTCTACTGCTTTAGGCTCTATATTACTCTTATTAAAAGGAATATTGAGCAATGGCGGATCATTGTTAAAGATAAAGGTAGTGGCACAACTCTTTCGTGATAATCGGCGATTGGTAAAAAAGTCATACACCTCGAAACAGAACTGATATGCACCTTCGCGTAGCGTTTGCCCATATTGGCGATTACCAATGCCTTGTAGGTTACGTAGCTCAAAATACGGGGCGAGTTCTGTATTGTTTAGTACCAAAGGACTCCCTCCATCGATAAACAGAGGTGCACCTATGATGAATTGATCTCTGCTTTGCACCTTTAGTCCATTACCTTCTATATATACCTTTAATCGAATTCTACGGTTGGTAATGCTCAAATCACGTAATAAAAGGCGTACCCGCAGCGGACTATTGATTGTCATCGCATCGGCATAATTATAAATATGCACAGGAGCAGGAGGAATAACATTGGCAAATACCTGTACTGGGAATTGCTGTGCCATGGAAGCTAGACTGCATAAAAATGCAAGATAGCCTAAGAGTAATTGTCGTTTCATGTAGTATTCTTACGGTGTTGTATATTTTAATAGCTTTTATGTATTCCATGCCTATCATGCGACACACAACTATAGAGTGTCGAGAACATCATAGCCAACAACTGGATACTCACAGGAGTTGCAAGGAATAAAACGGATAGCCAGTCCGTGGGGATTAAAAAATGATATAGTGAAGATTACATATAGTCATAAAGCATTGCTTTATGATATTACTAGTATAACAAACTTACGGGAATTTTACAATAAAATCGCAGAAAATGAGAAGTTTTTACCCATTACTAACTATATATACAATACAAGTTTTATAGTACGATCTAAAAAACTAGGAGCTATAAAGAAGGTGTTAAATACAACCAAATTGCACAGTAAGGCAATTTGGTTGTAAAGAATCAGATGTTTTAATCTTTATAATGTTGGTGGTTGCATAGCAGCTACTTTAGCCAGTAATGCATCATCACAGGGTCTAGGCTCAGGGGAGATGGATGTAAACCCTGAATATCGATACCATATATAACCCTCCATATCATTATATTTTCTGTGAAAGAGTAATATAAATAGGCACAATATGTATTCAGGAACATCAGTACTCACGATTCCATAAAACTTTACCATACCGAATGTAGTCCATGCTTTTTGTTTTACAATTCCTACATTTTGATTATTGATAAAAATGCCCGTGATTAAACCTTTTTGAAAAATAAAATCATACGTGTTACCTTCATAATGAATAATAATATCAAGGTTTGTACTTTCTATCAAAACTTCTTTTTGATCTAATTGACCATTGAAGGTTGTTTTATAAATATTATTATCCTCTATAACACGTGTAGTTCCCTTAACGATATCGATACTAAAATTCAATTCAGTATCATAGCCCCAAAAATTTCTCTTAGCATTAACCATTCTTTCTATAGTATCATATCGCCATGTAATTTTTTCAGAAAAAAAAGAAGGGATTTTTCTTTGAAAACTAAACTTAATCATATACTATGTTACTCTTACTCAGATAATCTCCTAGTTTTTTATTGAAAAAAAGTATGGGTATAATATAAATTATAGGAAGTATGAGTTCCAAAACAATAAATAAATTTCGTAGTATAATTTTAAACAACCGTACTAAATAAGAACCGTTGAATGTTACTTTCATTTTCATTATTTTCTTACCTATGGTAGCGTCAAATAACAATTCAGAAGCGATAAAATATAGATAGATGACACCAAAAAACAACAAAGGATCTATTTCTAAATTAAAAAAAGAAGTAAAGTCCATTTTTATCAAACTAATTATATATACTATGAACGTAACCACAGTTAAGTCTATATAAATAGCTACAAAACGTTTTAATTTTTTATTTTTTTTCATCGTAGTTGTTTCAGGAAATCATGGAACAAAATACCAACAGCCAGTCTTTTGAGTACTGGCTGTTGGTTAAGTAACAATAGGTTTTTGTATAATTAATTACTGTAACCTTGTTCTTTAAAAAAAAGTCCTAAGTCTTGGATGAACTCATCTTCTTTTTTTCAAAAATAGCTGTTGCAAGAAAAATCTGGAACAACTTATGTTATCAGTACAACTGAAAATAAACACTAATATTTTATTTAGTGTATTTTCATTAAGTTATAAAATTGTTCAGCTGCTTCTTCATTAATAAATAGTTCAGGCTTTTTATTATTTACAATTACAAATTTTGAATTGTTTAATCTTTTTGTGGCTTCTACGTATTCATCGTTAGTAAGTTTCCAAATAAATAGATTATTATTCAGCATTGTAATGTTACCTATTTTGTCTGTAATTAATTTTTTTATAATAGGTTGTTTTAAATGGCTTCTATTTATAAAATTGTACTTGTAGACTTTTTTTATGTAGCCTTCATGTACACCTAGACTGTAAAATAAAAAATTAACATTAGTAGCTCTTCTTTGGGAAAAGAAAAGGTTTTTTTCTTCAAATGTTTTATTATCGTTAGTCGTGAAAATATACCCATAGTCAAACTCTAAAATAGAAGAAGAAAGACTTATAAAATTTTTAATGGTACTTTCGATAAAAAAATCCTCTAAAATTATTATTTGGATATCTATTACCCCGTAGGGGGGAGGATTGTTAATATTTGTTAAAGAATTAGAGATGTTCAAGAAAAACGAATTGTTTTTACTGGATAGCATTAGGCTAGTCAAATCTCTATTTTCAATTTTATTTACTCCTTGATAAAAGCCAGCATATGTTTGCCATCTTTTTTCTCCATAATTAATTTCAATAGCTTCAAACTTTACATATTCTTTATCTTGAAAATATTTGACACTTTTATTTGAATATTCCTTGAAGTTAAATTCTAAGGATGTTTTTAAATCACACACCTTAAAAAGGTTAATAACCTTATATTTTTTTCTATTAAAAAACATATTAATTTATTTTGGCCATATATTGTTAAGCAACCTCGCTCCCCAATATACATTAGTTCTTCCATTTAATCCAAATCTTTCAAAAAATCTATTATGTCTCATTCTTAAAGCTCTAAGATTATCGGTTTTAGAGCCTATTTCAATAGCTTTAATTCTTCCTGACTTAAACAGAACTCCTACATCTGGTCTTGGACCATACCTCAATCCTGTGGGGGTTAAATCTCCTAACAGCTTTCTATACCCTAAATTTAAAGTTACTCTAGAAACTCTTGGGTCTAATGCATACCTTATACCTGCTAGTTTGCTTAAGAAGGCATGACCTCTAGTTCCTGTAACTTGAGCAGTACCGATAAGTTTAGAGGAAACTGAGGTAAATCGACCTCCTATACCAGCAGCAGGAATAGCTGCACTCGCTTTTAATGCAAAATCAATAGATTCACCACCAAGAGCAAAGCCAATAGCTTCTATATCTCTATAACTTGCTGCTCTAGATAGTCTTTGGTTTTGAAGAAATAGTCCATATGCAGGTATAGTAGATTCAAGAGATGAAGATACAGCAGATACATATGCGTCAAAAGTAAATAATGAAGAAGGATCATTATAAATAGCCTGTATTCCATCCTTTATTGATGAAATGCTATGTATCTGGCCAGATATAAACCCTGAAATACCACGTCTTATAAAATTTGAGAAAGATACCCCTCCACTACTACTATGTATCCCAGCGATACTCGGTGTAGGGGCGATAAGGGGATCGCTATTTACATAGGCTTGTGCAATCTCTATCGGTTTGGATTTTTTAGAAAACAATCCATCAAAAAAATCTCCAACTTCTTTCAGGGGTTGTATTTTTTCGAAGTTCCTTTGAAACCAATCCTTGATCCTCCATCGATCGTAGTTTTCTACGATAGTACCGATCAATGCTCCTATTCCTATTTGTTCATTATTGGATAAGCCTCCTCCTCCAGGTGTTTCGTAAGTTTCTCCACTAGGGTCTGTGTATTTGAGCGGGTTATTTAGCACATAACTATAGCGGTTAAAGTTCTGTGGGTTGTAGGGATTCTGGATATGGTTATCAGGAGATAGAAAGCGCCCTAATATTGGATCATACATACGTCCATTCATGTGTATTAGCGCTACACTCATAAAATGCTCATGCCCTGTAAATCCTCTTTCTAGAATACTGTCGTCTCCTAGAGTCGTCGCTCCGTTGCTCGACCAGAACGCATCCAATGTTCCCCATGCACCAAATTGGCGGTGTTCTACCAATACCCCCGTATTGTTTTTAGCATCTACCTTGCGCTGTTCTATGATGTTTAGAATACTCCCTAGATAATCCCTATGTAGGTGATACGTTTGTTGCCCTAAACTAGTAGAGGCATTAAATTTTTCAATTTTTGCAATCGGTGCAGTGTAGGCATCGCCTCCCTGAAAGAATACTACTTTGGTGGTTTTAGCTTCCTTGTCTACCAATATCTCTACGGGCATGATCGCCGAATAGTGTTTTATATACCTTCTATCTTCTTTATTCTTCTGCTCACCCCCATACCATACGGTACTTCTATTCTGCATTGGACCGTATGAAATGTCTATACGTTCCTTGCCAAGACGCGAAATCTTTACAGCTCTTTTATTAGCATCATAAGTCACGCTCTGATTAGCATAGTTCATAAATATTTCTTCACCTTTATCAGAGGTATAAATCTCCTTAGTCTGGTATTTTTTCGCACCACTTTGGTAGGTAAATGATCCTATATTGGACTGATTACGTATTCTACCTTCTGTATCGAATTGTGTGGTTTT
>CANMMM010000044.1 GCA_947498935.1 uncultured Aquimarina sp.
CACCTTATCTTTCTTCTACAAGCTTTTTCTTGCCTTTTTTTAATCTTTTTTTGAAAGTATTTTATAACCCGCTCTAATACTTATACTTAACGAAATTCCGCGTTAGGGATAGCAGTGGAAATCCCGCAGAGCGACCTTAGGAGCACGAGGAATTGCAACGGATAGCCCGACCCCACGACCCTAGGAGTGGGGAAACGCCATAAATATACTTATAGTAATTCCTTCTTATATATCTCTGTAATGACTGTAGTTTCATCTACGATCTGTAGCATCAACTTGTCTTCTACTAGTTTCAGTACCGCATTATTGAATGCAAAGTCTATTTCCTCTACATGATACGTACTAACACCTAAGGTTTTTAACTGTCCTACTTGTAGGTACTCGATTTCGCAATTTGCAGTTGCTGCTTCAAATCGCGCTACAGCTACAGTGTTTTGCGTACTAATTTCTAAATGATTGCTGTATTGACAAGCGGTTAGTGGTTGTTCTATCTGATTGATAAACTTTTTTTCTAGTTGCCACTGCCCTACAAATTCTTGATGGGTACTGTCGATCTTTATCACATCATCATTGGTGGTACAAGCAGTAAATAACCATATGCCGATGCATGCAGCTAGTAGTGTTTTGGTATTCATATCCCCTAATTTTAGTTCCCTTTCCCTATATAGTACATCCTCTTTCCTTTACCCTTTCCCTCTGAGGCTTGTAAGGTGTACTGTCTTTTTATTAATGATTTTAGTAACCCCTCCAATGTATACACTATACTATTGGAGAGGTTACTGCTTATATCTATGAAATGTTTTCAACTTTTTTCAATTTGCTATAGTGCTAAAATCAAAAAATTAAAATTCGTCTTTATTTTCTGATGTATATACATCTGTTTTCGGATTGTATGTAAGATCTAATTGATATATGGCAAATATCTGTGTCGATGAATTACAGACGATCAAGGAATCAAATCCATCTTTCTCCGAATCAATACTGCCTGTTGCATTTTCGAATTCAAACAAAAAATCAGTGATTTGTGATCCTGATGCATTCGATGGAAATGCTGATGAAAATTGCGGTAATTTGACTTGAATGGTTACTTCTTCGGTATCTACAGGAAATACCGCTGTATCTTTAATAGCTTCCACAGTTCCATCCTGTGGCAGATTAAACGTGCGCTGATCAATCACCTCGCCTCCCATAAGGTATCTAACTTCTACTATAAAATCGACTAAGGAGGTAAGTTCACAACCAGATAGATTCATACTAGCATTAAAGTTTACGGTAGCCGTAAGCGTACTATCTACTACTGGCGGATCGTAGACCGCTGTTTCATAAGACACTTCTCCTGTTCCTGTAGCAGTATCATAGGTATACCGTACTATATAGGTACCTGCGCCTGAGGTAGCATCTTCTGCACAGAGAAACAACGCCGCAACATTACTAGACGCTACTAATAACTGCCCCGTATGATCTCTAAACTCAAACTGTATATCTCCTACCAATTGCCCCGATCCAGACATAGGGTCTTGGGGATCGTAATCTTCTAAGATCAATTCTATGGTATACTGCGTAGCATCACTGCTATAAAGATGCGTATCGGTTTCAGCAAACTGCTGTGTCGTATTCGGTATCATAAAGGAATTACCACTTACTTCATCTCCATTTTGATAATACTTGACTTTTACAGCCATTTCATTGGATGGGTTCTGATCACACACAATGCCTCCTGTAGCTGTTTCAAAACGTACTTCGGCTTGTATAGTACGGTCATCTACAGTACCCGTTACCGAATAATACTCTACTGTTGTTATGCCTGTTTCTGAATGATACACCAGATCTAGACCGTATACACTATCATCGCATATAAATAGATTTTCCAAAGTTTCTGTGAATTCTTCTTGAGTGTCCGTATTGGTAATCAATATCGATAGATTCTCTAATACTTCTCCTTTATCTACCGCTGGATTGTTAGGATCATAGTCTACCAATTGCAATGCTAGTGTAAATGTAGTTCCGGTAGCCGAAAATGTATTCTCGAAAGATTCTATTTCATTAATCGTTTCTAAGCGTTCTTCTACTACTTCGCCATCTACTATAACATCTATGGTGTAATTCACACTGCTTACAGAAGTATTGCAGCCTAAGTTAGAATTCCCTGACAGTACAAAATCAATAGTTTCTGTATCAGGCATCGCATCATCCTTGTAGTACTCCGTAGTGACTTCTTCTGTAGCTAGATCGTATATAATGTCTACACCATATACACTAGCATCACATATAAATAGATCCTCTAAGATTTCGGTAATTTGTATGCTATCTGACATATCAGTGATCAATACAGAGAGATCCTCTAGCAATTCGCCTTTGTCCACCGCTGGTGTATCAGGATCATAGTCTACCAACCGTAATGCCAAGGTAAATGTACTTCCTACTGCGACAAATGCGTGTTCTAGGTCTTTTTTTACAGCTACCGTATCGACTACTTGTTGCTGAATTTTATCGTCTACCAAAAAATCAAGCGTATAACTGACCGAGTCTTGATCGCTATCACATGCGGTAGCAGCTGTTGCTGAGATTAAAAATTGAAATTGATTTGCTTCTTGTTCATCATCGCTCGAATCACATCCTAGCAATATTAAGAGCATTAACATACATACAATAGTAATTTTTACATTCATAGGGTTAGATTTTTAAATTCATGAAATAATAGCATCGCATTATTTTATGCTCTTTGTCATCGAAATGCTATACAATTTTTTCAATCGCTATACAGCTGAAATCACAAAGTATACACCACTTGGTTAAGAACACAGCACATCATTGCTACGCATTATTTCGATTTAGTTGACTGTACTGATTATCTATCCTATATAGTAATGTCAAAATAAGGGGATTTGTTACCCCTATTTTTGAAGTTTTTTTCATCCGCCTATAAACGAACTTGATTTTTAGCGTGCGATACCGCATAAACAGGGCATTCTTCTACCCATAAACCAATTACAAGCGCACTGCCCAAAATAGTAGCTAACTAGCATTCAATACTATACAATATTTTTTTTTGCGTTAGGGATTGCAGTGGAAATCCCACAGCCCGACGATTAGGAGGTGCGAGGAATTGCAGCGGAAAGCCCGACCCTTGTGGTAACGCCCTTATAAAACAAAAAAAAGAGCGTCTCCACGCTCTCTTTTTTCACACAAATCATTTTTAATCTAGGGCTTATTCTAAAATTAAAACTCACTTTTAATAAAAAATTTCATCTCCATGAAACTTTTTGTCTTATTCTCACATTGTAAATATACGACTATTTTTCATTTTACCAAATATTTAACTCACTTTGTCTTGTAAAAAGCAAACTTAAGCTTTCATTAAAGCATATTTAACTATTAAAAAGTAATATTTTTCCTTCAATTTAGTTTACTAAAAAAACCACATTTATCCCTAAAAAACGTTTATATTTGGGATATACAGCGAGTAGTATACCGCTCCTAACAATAGTTGAGGACTACGCTTTGTATTTCTTTGATTAACCACAGTAACCTCTCATGTGTAATCATTAACAATGGCGTGTATAAGCGACTTCCACCACAATGCTTATCACTACGCTACTTTATTCAACTACATTAATATGGATATATCTAGCATGAACGATTCTGCAATCTCGTTACAAACATTAGGTATTACGAATGATACCATTCATTATCAACTCCCTCCTACGGAACTACATAAAACCATTTTACAAAAAAAACAAGGGGTAACTGTGGATTCTGGTGCGATTGCCATTCGTACAGGAGAGTTTACAGGTAGATCTCCTATGGATCGTTTTATTGTCAAAGACGCAATTAGCGAAGATAAAGTATGGTGGGGAAGCGTAAATATTCCTTTTTCTCCAGAAAAATTCGATGCACTAGAGGCTAAAATCGTGGCCTATTGTAATGTAGTAGATGAATTGTACGTGCGTGATGCCTATGCCTGCGCAGATAATAACCATCGGATGAACATCCGAGTGATTAATGAGTATCCGTGGTCTAATATGTTTGCCTACAATATGTTTCTACGCCCTACCAAAGAAGAGATCAAACGTTTCGAACCAGAGTGGACCATTATCAATATGCCTGGGTTTATGGCTGATGCCAACGTGGATGGTACGCGACAGCACAATTTTGCCATCCTAAATTTTAGCAAAAAACTGATTCTGATCGGAGGAACAGGATATACAGGAGAAATCAAAAAAGGAATTTTCTCTGCCCTGAATTTTATACTACCTGTATATAAAGACACCTTGCCTATGCACTGCTCTGCTAATGTAGGCAAAGAAGGAGATACTGCCATCTTTTTTGGACTCTCTGGAACTGGAAAAACTACCTTATCCACGGATCCTGAGCGTAAATTAATTGGTGATGATGAACATGGATGGACCAAAGAACATACGATTTTTAATTTTGAAGGTGGCTGTTATGCCAAAGTGATTAACCTCTCTGAAACCAAAGAGCCCGAAATCTATAATGCCATCCGAAAGGGAGCAATTCTAGAAAACGTAGTAATCAACCCTGATAGCTCTGTAGATTTTTCTGACACCTCTATTACACAAAACACCCGTGTTAGTTATCCGATTCATCATATTCAGAACCTACAAGACGCCTCTATCGGCAAGCATCCTAAAAACATCTTCTTTCTTACAGCAGATGCCTTTGGGGTATTACCTCCTATTTCTAAACTCACTCCTAGTCAGGCCGCCTATCATTTCATCTCTGGCTACACGGCCAAGGTAGCGGGTACAGAAGCAGGCGTAAAAGAACCTATCCCCTCATTCTCTGCTTGTTTTGGCGCACCGTTTATGCCATTACACCCTGCTAAATATGCCGAAATGCTGATCAAAAAAATGAATGCTGCCAAGGTAAATGTATGGCTAGTAAACACAGGTTGGACAGGTGGCCCTTATGGCGTAGGAACTCGCATGAAACTAGAGTACACCAGAGCCATGATTCGTGCTGCGCTGAATGGAGATTTAGGACTCTATTCCTATGACACTTATCACATCCACTCTGTTTTTGGGGTAGCACAACCCAGAGAATGTCCAGGCGTACCTACTTCTGTGTTGAGCCCAAGAGCCACATGGAATGATGATGAGGCGTATTATACTACGGCTTTTAAACTGAGTAATGCTTTTAGAGAGAATTTTAAAAAATTTGAAGCCTATGCCAATGAAGAAATTCGTCGTGGAGGACCACAGCGGTATGCTTTTTAAGATGTAGATACTTGGTTAGGGCGTTCCCCAAGGGTCGGGCTATACGCTGTATCTTTTTTGTTTTTTTTAGGAAAACAAAAAAGGATGCCGCTCCTATCCCTAACGCTGTATAAACGTATATGTATCGAGTATTGGTTTTATGAATTTAGAAATCAATACTCGATACTATATAATAATGAAGTGATTTAAACTTTTTCAATTTGCTATAAAAACGATCTTTTGCCCCCAAATTTTGTAATTTTTGAGTTCCGTAGCCATGCTATGCAACAAAAAAATCACTTCATTTGATCACAAATCCTTCGATTTTCGCTGAAATCAAAAAAGTATACAACCACTACTACCGATTTGCAGCATATTTCTATCTATACTAATTTAGAGACTAAAACAAGATATGGACAACACTAAAGCATATTGGGCTCAACGTTACGCAACACAACAAACAGGCTGGGATATCGGTCATGTGGCTACTCCGCTAAAATCCTATTTTGATCAATTGACCGATAAAACACTACGAATCCTCATCCCAGGAGCTGGTAATGCGTATGAAGCCGAGTATTTATGGAAACTAGGTTTTAAACATCTAACCGTATTAGATATTGCCAGTGCTCCATTAGCTGCTTTAAAAAAACGAGTTGCCACATTTCCTAATCAGCAATTGATCTGTAATGACTTTTTTACTCATACGGGTGTTTATGACTTAATTATCGAACAGACATTTTTCTGCTCCTTCCCCCCTACTACTCAAAATCGTAGTGCTTATGCACAGCAAATGGCTAATTTACTCGCCCCTAAAGGCAAGTTAGTAGGACTATGGTTTGATTTTCCACTTACAGAGGATCTAGAAAATAGACCTTTTGGTGGTAACCAACACCTATACCTGTCCTATCTGTCTCATTATTTTACACCCCTTACTTTTGAGCGATGCTATAATTCGATCCCTCCTAGACAGAACAGAGAACTCTTTGGCATTTTTAGAAAAAAATAAAACCATATCCTCACCAATCAACTCATATATGTACACGAAATTTTGAGTTTCATAGCGCAGCTATGTAACAAAAAACTACTGCGTTTGGTTACAAAATCTTTCGATGTTCGCTAAAACCTAAAAGTTGAAACCACTTCACCATTAAAGACAGCTATAGCAAATTCAGTGCTTAGTCTACATAAAAATATCATCTTCAAATGCAGTATTTTTTATACCCAAAGTAGTGTTCTTAATTTCATAAAAAAGTAATAAAACGATAGTAATTGGAGAAGCAAAAAGTTATTTACACGAATTACTCTAGCATACGCAACAAATGGAAGCATGACCACGCCTAGCTCTCTCAATATATTAACATATTAGATGTACTCTTTTTACTACTAACATAAATTACATATCAAATACTACGAGCCAAAACACCCCGCACCTACCTCCCAACAAGAAAATCCGACATAAAAGCACTGAAAAACAATAATTAACCATAAAAATTTGGAAGAAAAACAGTAACGTTGTTACTAAAATTATTCATAATTTAACATTTTATTTAGACGTTGACTTTTTTGAAACTACGTATAGCCTCCCCAAAACACATATGCTTATTTATCCGAAATAAAGCATTTTAACGTACAAATAAGTCTTTTTATCGATAAAAAAGTGTATTTTAATAACATAATACCTGTAAAAAAACGTAAGTTTTTATAAATTAACAACTTACATAAATATACTTGTAGCTAGTCCTGCAAATTAAAATAGTTTGTAACACAACAAAACAACGTTTTATGATCAATTATTCTCTTCAATAGCTATTAGAGATGACCTTATCACGGTAGTATTCGTAAAAAAGTAGTCACCCAATAATCAGAAAGTATTAAGTACCAAAATAGTATATAAAAACACAGAAAATAACATAGCTACATTAACCAGCTCTTAAATAATTATGAACCTAAATTTTAAAATATGATAGAAATTACTGTAAAAAGTGTTCGAATGCTTTGCTTACTCATGCTGTATATGAGTATCAGTAGCATCCAAGCACACCAATTAACAGGAGTGGATCTCCAACCCGAATCCCCTCCAACTACAGCGCATGAACGCTACCAAAGCACAAAATTAATTGCTACCACACAGCGACATCAAAGGATGTCTAAAGATGAAAAGCATCTTTATTTTGTCGATGAACGCGTAACGGATGTACAAAACTACATTACTCATCATAAGAATGTAGTTTTGATCAATGCTAGACAAAATGGTTTACAACAGATAGCTAATACGATAGCACAAGAAGATAACATTAAGAGTATACACATCATTAGTCATGGAGCGTCTGGACAGTTATTTCTAGGAAATACACCTACAGATGGACATACACTATATACTAGAGATGCTAAAGCGCTACAAACTATAAAAAATGCCTTAAGTTCTGAGGCAGACATCTTATTGTATGGATGTAATGTAGCTCAAGGAATACAGGGTATGTATTTTATCCAACAATTAGCCGCTAGCACTGGAGCGAATATTGCTGCATCGACCAATAAGACTGGTAGCGCTTCTAAATATGCTGATTGGGTATTAGAGAAGCAAATAGGTTATATTCATACAGCTCCGCTAGCTCTTACAGCTTGGAATGGCACCTTACAAAACACTGATGGAGATGCAGTAGCAGATAATAATGTAGATGCTGATGATGATAATGACGGGATCATAGACTCCCAAGAATGTGATTTTAGCACACTAGGAACTATTGATAGTGGTTCAGGAACAGTAAATGTAGGAGGTTCTTTTACAGGAGATGGTTCCTTAATGAATTTTAGTATGGTTTCTAGTGAGACATTAACACAGGTCACAAATGGAGTTGTTAGTGGATTACAACTTCGATGGAATCAAGGAGGAAATGTAAACACAACTCTTGATATTACCTTACAAGCACCTGCTCAGGGAGCATTAGAAACTTTTGTTTTAGCGACTAGAGTACCCAATGCGGCACTTCCTTTTCAAAATATACCAAAGAATATTACGGTAACTTGGTCCAGTGGTGGTAGTGCTATTTTATCAGATCCAAACAATGAAATCACCAACTTTGCAAATGGAGCTACGATTACTTCTGGATCTACGCTTAGTTTAGCATCTGGAGATGCGAATCTTTCTGTTTGGAATATGAGCATTGATATGAGATCCGCTACCTTTCCTATAGCTATTGATTTTGATACCTTTATACCATCAGGTGGTTTTGCAGGAAATGAAGGATTTGCTTTTAATGCTACGCTGTCCTGTGATTCGGATGGCGATGGAGTAGAAAATGTATTTGATTTAGACTCTGATAATGATGGGGTCTATGATGCCGTAGAAGCAGGCCATAACCAACCCCATACCAATGGAGTGGTCAATGGTGCTGTAGGCACCGATGGTATTCCTGATGCGGTACAAGCAGCTGGACAAGGAAATGGCGGTGCTGTCAATTATACACTTGCCGATTCTGAAGACACCCCAGATGGAGCTCCCAATCATCGAGATATAGACGCCGATGGAGATGGCTGTAATGATACCCTAGATGCAGGATTTACTGATGGAGATGGTAACGGACTCTTAGGAACAGGTACCTTTGGCAGTGGCCTTACCGTAGATAGTAACGGAGTCGTAACTAGCGGCACGGATGGATATACCACTCCCGATACCAAATATACCAATAGTAGTCTTAGAGATATTAATTGTTTAAATGCTACGGTAAGTATAACTGCACTGGATCCTACTGCAAATGAAGGTAGTGATAATGGTGCATACACCATTTCATTAAGCACTGTTAATAATACTGGAACAGACGTTACCATTCCCCTTGTGATGAGTGGATCTGCTACGAATGGAACTGATTATGCTTCCATCTCTAATGTGATTATTCATGATGGACAAACGAGTGGAACTGTCGTACTACAAGTGACCAATGATACTGATTTCGAAGCGACTGAAATTGCTACGGCTTCTATTGGTGACCTAAGTGGCGTTACAGGAGTAACTGCGGGACCAACCAATCAAAGTGCTGACATATCGATTCTAGATAATGATGATGCCGATGATGATAATGATGGAATTCTAGATACTGTAGAATGCCCTACAGCTAATGCGATTACAACCGCTACTCATGTAGGTTGGCTGTATAATGATACGCCACAAACCTTACAGGCTAGTATTTTTAATGCTGAGATCGCAAGTGCCGCTGACACTTCTTTTGGTGCTGGACTTACAGGTACACCCGCTACTGCACCTTCTCAGACACTACATATTTCAGGAGCAGATGCTAGTGATTTTAGTACTGCCAAAACCAATAATGAGTATGCTCAGTTTGTATTTACAACAGCTGCTACTGTTACTCCCAATAAGTATTTGACTATTTTTAATCTTTGGGGTGAAGCTGCTGCAAATGGAGATGGCTCTGCTCCTACACTATTCCCCTACCAATTTGCACTAGAAGTTAGTACAGATGCTGGTTTTGCTACAAATGTAACTCTACTACTAGAAGATCAAGTAGTGGCTATGCCACCAACAAGAAGCTTCTTAAGCTTTACTTTAAAAGACCCTCTTTTAATAGAAGCTAATACTACCTACTACTTTAGAGCCTATATCTATGGAGTCACTACATCGAGCGGTATTGCTTCGTTTGATGATCAAAGTTTTTTAATTACTACATTTGATAATCCTATTGTATGCGATACAGATAATGATGGAATCCCTAATACTGTAGACTTAGATAGTGATAATGACGGAATTTATGATGCTGTGGAAGCAGGACATAACCAACCTCATACCAATGGAGTGGTGAATGGAGGTGTAGGATTAGATGGTATCCCAGATACAGTACAAGCGGCTGGACAAGAAAATAGCGGAACAGTAAACTATACTCTGGCTGATTCAGAGACTACACCCGATGGAACAGGGAATTTCTTGGAATTAGACGCTGATGGAGATGGCTGTAACGATGCACTAGATGCAGGATTTACTGATGGAGATAACAACGGACTGATAGGTACTGGTACTTTTGGTAGTGGCCTCACGGTGGACACTAACGGAGTAGTGACCAGCGGAACAGATGGATATACAACACCTGATAGTGCTTATACAACGAATACCGTTGTTGATCTGGATTGTTTTTCGGCTACTGTAAGCATTACTGCCACAGACCCAACAGCCGCAGAAGCTGGCAGTGACAATGGGGTATATACGGTTACACTTTCTGAGACAAATAGACTAGCCAATAGCATCACCATCCCATTAACTATGAGTGGTACTGCTATCAATGGAACAGATTACACAACGATTACAAATGCTGTCATTCCTAATGGACAAGCGAGTGTCACCATAAATCTAACAGTCTCTAATGATACTGACATCGAAGGAGATGAGATTGCCACTGCTAGTATTGGTGATCTTAGTGCTGTAGATGGTGTCAGTGCAGGTGCTACCAATCAGAGTGCAGATATTACCATTGCCGATGATGATGACGATACTTTCCTTGCGAATATCGGAACGGATGCAGATAACGGAAATAATGCCAATACCACTGGAACTACAGCAGCAGACTTTAATGCACTACCTAATGTAAGTGGTGCGATTCCTGCCAATGAAGCAGCTTATTTAGAGTACATCGCAGCAAATGCAGCTGCATTTAGTAGCCCTGCAACTGAGGCAGAAGTACAAGCGATGATTGATGCTGTAAATGCTAATGAAACCCTATTAGCCAACATCGGAACAGATGCGGATAATGGTGATAATGCAACTACCACAGGAACTACTGCTGCTGACTTAAATGCATTACCAAATGTAAGTGGCGCAATTCCTGCCAATGAAGCAGCTTATTTAGAGTACATCGCTGCCAATGCAGCTGCGTTTAGTAGCCCTGCTACTGAGGCAGAAGTACAGGCAATGATCGATGCAGTAAATGCTAATGAGACACTATTAGCTAACATCGGAACAGATGCGGATAATGGTGATAATGCAACGACTACAGGAACCACTGCTGCTGACTTAAATGCATTACCAAATGTAAGTGGAGCGATTCCTACTAATGAAGCAGCCTACTTAGAATACATCGCCGCCAATGCAGCTGCCTTTAGCAGCCCTGCAACTGAGGCAGAAGTACAAGCGATGATTGATGCAGTAAATGCCAATGAAACTTTATTGGCGAACATCGGAACAGATGCGGATAATGGTGATAATGCAACTACCACAGGAACTACCGCAGCAGACTTAAATGCATTACCAAATGTAAGTGGCGCGATTCCAGCCAATGAAGCAGCCTATTTAGAGTACATCGCTGCCAATGCAGCAGCGTTTAGTAGCCCTGCAACTGAGGCAGAAGTACAAGCGATGATTGATGCCGTAAATGCCAATGAAACTTTATTGGCGAACATCGGAACAGATGCGGATAATGGAGACAATGCAACAACGACAGGAACTACTGCAGCAGACTTAAATGCACTGCCAAATGTAAGTGGCGCGATTCCTGCCAATGAAGCAGCTTATTTAGAGTACATCGCAGCAAATGCAGCTGCATTTAGTAGCCCTGCAACTGAGGCAGAAGTACAAGCGATGATCGATGCCGTAAATGCTAATGAAACCCTATTAGCCAACATCGGAACAGATGCTGATAATGGTGATAATGCAACTACCACAGGAACTACTGCTGCTGACTTAAATGCATTACCAAATGTAAGTGGCGCAATTCCTGCCAATGAAGCAGCTTATTTAGAGTACATCGCTGCCAATGCAGCTGCGTTTAGTAGCCCTGCTACTGAGGCAGAAGTACAGGCAATGATCGATGCCGTAAATGCCAATGAAACATTATTAGCCAACATCGGAACAGATGCGGATAATGGAGACAATGCAACGACTACAGGAACTACCGCAGCAGACTTAAATGCATTACCAAATGTGAGTGGAGCGATTCCTACTAATGAAGCAGCCTACTTAGAATACATCGCTGCCAATGCAGCTGCCTTTAGTAGCCCTGCAACCGAGGCAGAAGTACAAGCGATGATTGATGCTGTAAATGCTAATGAAACTTTATTGGCGAACATCGGTACAGATGCGGATAATGGTGACAATGCAACGACTACAGGAACTACCGCAGCAGACTTAAATGCATTACCAAATGTAAGTGGCGCAATTCCTGCCAATGAAGCAGCCTACTTAGAATACATCGCAGCAAATGCAGCAGCGTTTAGTAGCCCTGCAACTGAGGC
>CANMMM010000045.1 GCA_947498935.1 uncultured Aquimarina sp.
GCGGTACAGTTTGGCAAGCAACAGTAAGAACTTGTAGCTCATCTAGTCCCCTGCTGTCACGACAAAAACTGAATAGTAGCTAGCGCGATGCCTCTGGCTCGTGCCGTCAAAGATTGGCAGGGTAAGCGTAAGAAAAACAAAAGAAGATGAGTTTTATACCCTGAAAACAACTCATTTCTCACATTCTCCAAACTTTTTTAAAAATAATTACCAAAACAGGGTAACATTTTGCTTGTTTTTGACATTAATAAGTAGCACATGCTGTATAAGATAATGAATGTAATGTTTCGTGTACGGTTTTTCCGTAATTTATCTATATTTGCATAGTTTTTAAAAACTTATAATTTAAATAACTCGAATACAATGAGAAAATTAATATTGAGTATTCTTTTTTGTGGAAGTGTATGTAGCTATATGCAGGCGCAAGAATTTGTGAAGATTAAAAGGAATATACCTTCTAATAATGCGAATAATGCGATTGGAGAAAAAAGTGCGGTTTGGAGAAATATAGCTATAGCTCCACCTGCATCTAATAATTTTCCGAATCAGCAAAATTGGTGGTCTATATACCAAACGCAATTTGGAGATGCTCGATATGATGCACAATTGGCATTTGGATTAAATGAGCAAGATTTATGGCTGCGTTATAATTTTAATGGAGATTGGCGAGATTGGAAAAAAGTGATGCTAGCCAATAAAGAAGGACAGCTTTTAGAGAATATCGGACTAGGTACTAGTGCTACTGAAGAGCTTTTGACAATTAATGGTAATGTGAAAATGCTAGGTAGTGATAAAAATATTGAGTGGTTTACTTCTACATGGGATAAAGGGTTTGGTCATAAGATCTATAGTCATGATCCTGGAGGAAAAACATTGCTTAAAATTGCAGCAAGGCATAATAAAACAGATTGGTCAGATATGATGACTTTTACTTCTGACGGTAAGATTGGAGTTGGAACTACAAACCCTTCGGCTAAATTCGAGTTATTTGGAGGAGGTAATTTGCTTATCAAAGGTAGAGATAATGATGCAGGAGATCTTATCTTTCATTCTAATACGGCAAAACAATTAGGTAGAATATGGTCTAATAGTTCAGGAGTAAGTGGTTTGTATTTGAGTTCAGGTGATAATACTGTGGATTTAGCAATCTCCGATAAAGGTAATATTGGTATCGGAACAGCAACTCCAGAACATAAGTTAGATGTAAGTGGTAATGCAGAAGGAATCAAATTAGGGAGTACGCAAAATAATATATTATTTCGTAATAATGTAGGAGGGAGTAATGAGATTAGAAGTTATGGATTGCCTTTAGAAATCGAAACTAGAAATACGCAAGATATATTTTTCAATAGTAATAATGGAGTTTCTAAGTTAATGGTGATAAAAGGAAATGGCGAAGGTGTAGGTATTGGTACGACTTCTCCAGATGCAAAGCTGACTGTCAATGGAAATATTCATGCAAAAGAAGTAAAAATAGACCTTAGTATACCTGCTCCGGATTATGTTTTTAAATCGGATTATAACCTAAGAAACATAGAAGAGGTAGAACGTTTTATTGATGAGAACAGCCACTTACCAGAAATTCCATCGGCAAAAGAATTTGCAGAGAATGGTGTGATGGTGGCATCGATGAGTATGAGTCTTCTGAAAAAGGTAGAGGAATTAACACTATATACGATTCAGCAACAAAAGCAATTAAAAGCACAAGACGCCAAAATAGAAGCGCTTACCAAAGAAAATACAGAAGTAAAGCTGTTGAATGCTAAGTTATTAGATTTGCAGTCTAGATTAGAGAGGTTAGAAGCTAAGTAATTAATTGTAGTTGCTATATAAAACAATAAACCCTAGCGTAATGACGCTAGGGTTTATTGTTTTTATAAATGTGTTGCACTATTCCTTTAGAATCGATCTAGAAATGACGATTTTTTGTATTTCGCTCGTACCTTCATAGATTTGAGTGATTTTGGCATCCCTCATCAGGCGCTCTACATGATATTCTTTTACAAAACCATTTCCTCCATGAATCTGTACCGCTTCTATGGTAACATCCATCGCAGCTTGGGAAGCGGCAAGTTTGGCCATAGCTCCTGATAGATCGTAGTTTTGATGATTGTCTTTATCCATAGCAGCTTTATAGACTAGCATTCTAGCAGCTTCAATCTGTACATGCATGTCTGCTAGTTTAAAGGCGATAGCTTGATGATTCATAATTTCTGTGCCAAATGCTTTTCTAGTTTTTGCATATTCTTTGGCGAGTTCATAAGCGCCAGCAGCGATGCCTAGTGCTTGTGCTGCAATACCGATTCTACCCCCTGCAAGTGTCTTCATCGCGAATTTGAACCCAAAACCGTCTTCTCCAATACGATTTTCTTTAGGAACTTTTACATCATTAAAAATCAATGAATGTGTATCGCTACCTCTAATACCTAGTTTATCTTCTTTAGGACCAATCTCGAAACCTTTCCATCCTTTTTCTACGATAAAGGCATTGATTCCTCGGTGTTTTTTTTCTTTATCCGTTTGTGCGATGACTAGATAGTAATCAGATGTGCTTCCGTTGGTAATCCAGTTTTTTGTACCATTCAATATATAATGGTCGCCCATATCGATGGCAGTTGTTTTTTGAGAAGTCGCATCACTACCCGCTTCTGGTTCGGATAAACAGAAAGCACCAATAGAAGCTCCTGTAGTGAGTTTGGTAAGGTATTTCTCTTTTTGTGCTTGTGTACCGTAGGTATCCAGTCCCCAACATACTAATGAGTTGTTGACAGATACAATTACAGAAGCAGAAGCATCTATTTTAGAAAGTTCTTCCATAACGAGTACGTAGGATAGGGTGTTCATGCCTCCACCGCCAAATTCAGGTGAGGCCATCATGCCTAAAAAACCGAGTGTTCCCATCTGTTGTACTTGCTCTGTAGGAAACTCTTGTTTGTTATCTCTTTCTATCACACCTGGTAATAATGCGGTTTTTGCAAAATCACGAGCTGCATCTCGTATCATTATTTGTTCTTCGGTAAGGGTAAAGTCCATATCTGTTTCTTATTTACTGTGCGTGCATAATATGCGAATATAACTTTTTGGTAATAATAAATTAAAATAAACTGCAATTTATTATTGATTTAACAAATATAAGCTATAAAATGAGAGTTTTGGTGGTTTTTTTTCTTTTTGATGTTTTGGGTTTTTTAGGGAGTTTTTGTTGTAGTTATAGTTGTGGTGCATTGAGGTATTATTGCGAAAAATGCAATAGTGAGGATTTTGTACATTTTTAGTATAACTATGATTGTTGACCTATTTAGTTTTTTATATTTGTGACATCGATTTTGTGATGATTATTATTGAAGTGATTTACACTTTTTTTAATTAGCTATAAAATCGATGTTTATTGTTCATCGGCTATTGTTATTTGCGTTAGGGATAGAAGTGGAAATCCCACAGCCCGACCTTAGGAGGAGCGAGGAATTGCAGCGGATAGCCCGACCCTTTGGGGAACGCCCCAATATAAAGTATAGGGTAGGGGATCGTAGTTAGGAATCGAAGCTTATTATAGTAGGGTTGCTCATAACAATTTTTAGGTGATATGAAATAAGAAGTAGAACGGCATTACAGGGTAAAAAAAGTAACTGGAATGCAATTAGTCAAAAAATAATTATAAAATTATGCTCAAATATTTTTTAGGAAATAGTCCGAAATGGTTTAAAATGATAATGATAGGGTTTCTCATTTTTAATGTGTTTTCCTATTACACCTTAGGTCCTACGATCACATCTTGGTTATTTATAGGAGAGTTTATTTTCTCATTAGCCATCGCATTAAAATGTTATCCATTACAATCTGGAGGGTTGCTGGCTATGGAAATTTTGGCATTGAATTTAACGACACCACATAATGCATATCACGAAGTAGAACAAAATCTAGAAGTGGTTTTGCTACTCGTATTTATGGTAGCAGGGATCTATTTTATGAAGCCTTTATTGATGTATATCTTCAGTAAAGTATTTACCAAGATCAAATCTAAAATGGTACTGTCGCTACTCTTTGTGTTCTTAGCAGCGGTGCTGTCTGCTTTCTTAGATGCATTGACCGTAACTGCGGTATTGATTAGTGTATCGGTAGGGTTCTATGGAGTGTATCATAAAATACATTCGATGCCAGAATCTGATTTTGATAAAGATGGGAAATTAGATAGAAAAGAATTAAGCGGAGAAACCCTAGAGCAATTCAGAAGCTTTTTACGAAGCTTAGTGATGCACGGTGTTGTAGGTACGGCATTAGGAGGTGTATGTACACTGGTAGGTGAACCTCAAAACTTATTGATCGGTGAGCGTATGGGATGGGATTTTATAGAATTCTTCCTAAAAATGGCACCTATTTCTATCCCTGTTTTAGTAGCAGGTATGTGTACGACAGCTATATTAGAAGTAACAGGTACGTTTGGTTTCGGTACTAAATTGCCAGAGGTGGCAAGAGAGATTATAGAAAATTATACAGAAGAGGAAGATAAGAATCGTTCTGATAAAGCGAAATACGGACTCATCGTACAGGGGGTTTCTGCGATTTTATTAATCATCGGATTGGCATTGCATATTGCGCCTGTAGGTTTTATTGGTTTAGGACTGATTATTGTACAAACGGCCTTTATGGGTATTACGGAAGAGCATCATTTAGGAAAAGCGTTTGAAGAAGCATTACCTTTTACAGGGCTATTGGTTGTATTTTTTGTAGTGGTAGCCATGATTCATGATCAGCACTTATTCAAGCCTATTATCGATTGGGCATTGGCAAAAGATCCAGCAGAACAGCCTGCTATTTTTTACTTAGCTAATGGGATTTTATCTATGATTAGTGATAATGTATTTGTAGCTACGGTATATATAGGAGAGGTAAAAAGTGCTTTTGATAAAGGAGTTATTACACAAGAACAATTTGAGAAATTGGCGATTGCGATCAATACAGGAACCAACCTGCCGAGTGTTGCTACTCCAAATGGACAGGCTGCCTTTTTATTCTTACTAACTTCGTCATTAGCACCACTTGTAGGATTGTCTTACGGGAAAATGGTGAAAATGGCGCTACCTTATACTGTCGTATTAGGAGGAGTAGGATTATTAGGAATCATTTATATATTAAACTAAGAAAAGAGGATACATACTTAAACGTGTGTAAAAACGTTAGCATACTAAACATAAACAAACTTTACAGTAAATGACTTACTACTTATCCATGCTTGGAGCTTTTTTTCAAGCCAACAAAGATATTGACCCAGCTACCGAAGAAAAAGCATTGTCGATTATAGATTTACTATTCAGTGGTGGTACTGCGGGGGTGATGATTATCGTTATTTTGTTTGTACTGCTATTTGTGGCAGTATATATCTATTTCGAAAGATTGTTTGCTATTAAGGCAGCTTCTAAGTACGATGAGAATTTTATGGATCAGATACGAGATAGTGTAACTAGTGGTAAGATCGAAGCAGCTAAAATATTATGTGCACAAACCAATAATCCTGTATCTAGATTGACAGAAAAAGGAATCTCTAGAATAGGAAATCCGTTAGAGGACATCAATAAAGCGATCGAAAATGCAGGTAGATTAGAAGTCTATAAATTAGAAAAAAATGTAAGTATTTTAGCTACTGTAGCAGGTGCTGCTCCAATGATCGGATTCTTAGGAACAGTAATTGGTATGATTTTGGCATTCCATAATTTAGCATCTAGTTCAGGAAGTGCTGATATGGGATCGCTAGCAGAAGGTATTTATACGGCAATGACCACTACTGTGGCAGGATTAGTAGTAGGTATTATTGCGTATATTGGATATAACCACCTAGTAGTGCGTACGGATAAAGTAGTGCATCAGATGGAAGCTACAGCAGTAGATTTTCTAGACTTATTAAACGAGCCTGCTTAGTATGAACTTAAGAGGAAGAAATAAGGTAAGTCCAGAGTTTAGTATGTCTTCCATGACAGATATTGTATTCTTGTTATTGGTGTTTTTCTTACTGACCTCGCCGACGATCACTCCAGAAGCACTGGATTTGATACTGCCTAAAGCAAAAGGAAAAAGCTCTAATGTGCAAAACATCTCTGTGAGCATTACCAATAAGCTACAGTATTATGTAGACCAAGAGCGGGTATCGAAAAGTAGATTAGAAGCTACACTAAAGTCTCGATTAGCAGGCCAAAAAGAGCCTACGATTATTCTTAGAGCAGAAGAAGGAGTACCTATCGAGAAAGCAGTAAGTGTAATGGATATTGCCAATAGAAATAAATTTAAAGTCATCCTTGCCGTAAAACCAGAATAATGAATGTTTAAACTAGATACAAGACATAAAAAGAAATCCTTTGTTATTACCACAATATTGCATTTGTGTATTCTCTTTTTGTTGTTTTTTATCGGTTTAGGGGCAGCTGATCCCGAAGAAGCCAGTGGTATAGCGGTGAATTTCGGGACGACTCCTACAGGTTCTGGAAAGGTACAGCCTACAGAAAAAATAAAAACAGCTCCAAAACAGCAAGTAACAGAGACACCACCACCAGCAGAAGAAACACCAGAACTGACCGAAGAACTGGTGACACAAGATGCAGAGGATGCTCCTGTAGTGGAAGAAAAACCTAAGAAGAAACCAAAGCCAAAGACCAAAAAGCCTAAGAAAACTCCAAAAAAGCAATCAGAAGCGACCAAAACAGCAAAAAAACCAGATCCTAAGCCTGATAAATCAACCTTAGATATACTGAATAGTTTTTCTAAAGGACCTAAAAATGATGGAAAGGTTGAAGGAGGCGAAGGGGATGATGCCAATGCTTCTGGTGATAAAGGAAATCCAGAAGGGAATCCGTATGCAAATAGTTATTACGGACAGCCAGGCAAAGGAGGTTTAGGTAATGGAGTCGGGTATGGACTAAACGGACGTGGCAAGGCTACAGGTTCTGCAATCAAGCAAGAGTGCAATGAAGCAGGACGGGTAGTGGTAAAAATTATTGTAAACAGACAGGGACGTGTTATACAAGCGATTCCAGGAGTTAAAGGAACTACCAATAGTGCTTCTTGCTTATTGGCGCCTGCAAAAAAAACTGCGTTGACATTTAAATGGAAACCAGATCCCAAAGCACCCGCTAAACAAATCGGGTTTATAGAAATTACTTTTAGTTTAGGAGAATAACAGCATGGATTACAGTCGTACGCTCGATTGGATGTTTGCGCAATTACCGATGTATCAGCGTCAGGGAGCAAGCGCCTATAAAATCGATTTGTCTAATACACTTCAATTAGCCGAGCACCTTGGCAACCCGCATAAAAAAATAAAAACCATACACGTAGCAGGCACCAATGGAAAGGGGTCTACCAGTCATATGCTGGCAGCTATCCTACAAGAAGCTGGCTATAGAGTAGGTTTGTATACATCACCGCATTTAAAAGATTTTAGAGAGCGTATTCGTATCAATGGAGCGGTGATAACGGAAGCGTATGTAGTAGATTTTATAGCGCAGCATCGAGCTTTTTTCGACCAGCATGCCTGTTCTTTTTTTGAAATGACTGTAGGGATGGCATTTCAGTATTTTGCAGATCAGCAAGTGGATATTGCAGTGATCGAAGTAGGGCTAGGAGGGCGTTTAGATTCGACGAATATCATACGACCAGAAGTATCGGTGATAACCAATATCGGGATGGACCATACACAGTTTTTAGGAACTACTTTTGCAGCAATAGCGGCTGAAAAAGCGGGAATTATAAAACAACATGTTCCAGTAGTAATAGGACGTACGATTCCAGAGACAAAAGCGGTGTTTGAAGAGAAGGCAGCAGAGCAGTCAAGTCCTGTTTTTTATGCAGCAGATTTGATTACATCCGTTTTTAAAACGGACTTATTGGGGCAGTATCAACAAGAGAATATAAAGACAGCTGTGCAGACAATTCACGTCTTGCAAGGACAAGGTTGGGAAATCTCTGAAGAGGCTGTAGAGGTCGGCTTACAGCATGTAGTGCATCATACAGGATTATTAGGTAGATGGCAGGTATTACAAACACATCCAAAGGTAGTATGTGATACTGCACATAATGAAGATGGATTAGCCTCGGTTATGCAGCAAGTGCGTAGCGAAACACATCAGCAATTACATATTGTATTAGGTGTGGTAGCAGATAAAGATTTGGATACCATATTACCGTTGTTTCCTATAGAAGCGGTGTATTATTTTTGTGCACCTACGATAAAAAGGGCGTTGGCAAAAGATACCTTGCAAGCCGCAGCAGCAAACCATCATCTAAAAGGATCGGTGTATAATAGTGTAAAAGAGGCATATACAGATGCCTTGGCAAATGCAAATGCCGAAGACTTGATCTACATAGGCGGAAGTACATTTGTAGTCGCAGAAATTATTTGATTTTTTTTCGTTTTAGTGCTTGCGAATGTAGAAAAGTGTTGTATATTTGCATCCGCAATCAGGACATAGGTTGTTGTTTATTTAGGGCGCGTAGCTCAGTTGGTTCAGAGCACTTGGTTTACACCCAAGGGGTCAGGGGTTCGAATCCCTTCGCGCCCACTACGATAAGATATTTAATCTTACTATACTAAACAATTTATGTCAGGGCGCGTAGCTCAGTTGGTTCAGAGCACTTGGTTTACACCCAAGGGGTCAGGGGTTCGAATCCCTTCGCGCCCACATCAAGAATAAAACCACGTCAAACGACGTGGTTTTTGTTTTTTTGGAAGAATCTGAAAATGATATTGCAGGGACAACGGGTCAAGGGTCAACCCGAAAATTTGTGGGATCATGATCACTAAGCATATATATTTGATAGTCTAAATAGGGTCTGCTGAGAAAGTGTTTGTCTATTGTTTTATAAGGCATTATAGCTATATTTAGTCAATCAAGTGCAAGGGT
>CANMMM010000046.1 GCA_947498935.1 uncultured Aquimarina sp.
AGGACCGTATAATAAGGTAGTGGCAAAAGTAGTGGTTTGGTACAGTGGTCGGCTGGCCAAAAAAGCAGCCTGTGGATTCATCTGCCGATCCCATACTTCGGCTAATGTAAATTCGTATTGTACATTGGTAGCATTCAGGTGTCGGGGAGTCCACTGGAAGATAATGTTCTGCGGTATCCGCTCACTGATCATCTCACCACGATTGGGCAAGTTTAAGAAAGGAGGATCATTGAGTACTAGATAGGCAATTGCACAACTCTTTCGAGACAGGGTTTGCCCTGTAAAAAAGTCAAATACCTCGAAACAAAAACGATACAAGCCTTCTGGCAGCGTAGTATTGTATCGCTGTGGCGTAACTCCTGATAAGTTTTGTAAGGCAAAATAAGCCTGTAAATCAGCATTGGTCAATCGGAGTGGGATTCCACCATCCAATGCGATGGGCAATGCCCCGACAACAGGATTCCGTGATTGAATCGATACCCCGTCATTACTCTCTATAAACAAGCGAAGTCCTACCTGTCTATTAAACTCATTAACATCGATCAGCAACAGATTCACCACCAATTTATCACTACTAGCCGTGGCATAATCCGATAGCTTAAGGCTATACGGAGGTATCACCTGCGGAGTGACCTGTACGGGATAAACCTGAGCATTAATATATAATGATAGTAAGAAAAGTATACTACTCATCACTACTCGTTGCACTCGCTGTCTGTTTCTTTTAGAAACAAACACCCCATGTATCATAGTTCCAAACACTACTCTTTTTGTTTTTTAATGATTGATTACAAACCCCAAGGCAGATACTAGCATCCGCCTTGGGGATGCACATTATTGTTTTTGATACTTCAGCATATATACATCAAAAGAACCATCTTTCTTTTCCACAGGATATGTATAGGTAATATACGGGCCCGTTATAGAAAAAACAATAGGATCATCAGACTCCTGATCATAAGTTACTAAGTAGTCTCCGTTTTGTATAACCCAAGTTCCTGTCAGTATTTCCTCTGCTTCACAACGCTTTGTCTGCACGTTATGAGTATAATAGTGTTGATAAAACTTACCTTCTTTACGAAACTCAAAGGTCTCCAATTGTTCACATGCTGCTAGCGTATGCAAATGATCCTGTTTATTAATTTCAAAAACAGCAAGCTTCCATGTTCCTAAAATTCAAAAAAAATACTAAATTCCTCTATAATAATAATAGTAGGGCGTTACCACAAGGGTCGGGCTATCCACTATATCTTTTTTGTTTTGTTAGGAAAACAAAAAAGGATGCCGTTCCTATCCCTAACGCAAGGAAATGATTTTCAGAATAGTCGTAAATTAGATAGTCAATCATCATATGGATTTGAAAAATCGTGCCAAGTTTACTTGGTAGTCCAATATTGAGTTTCTATTTTTAAATTTCAATTTACTATCCATGCTTATAATAATATTTAAATCCTAAAATTCCCCACATCAAAGCAATTATCAAAGGTATATAGAACAATAAAAGTTTATATAAATAGCTGTTTTTTGGAAATTTCTTTTCTTCCATTCTAGCAAGATAAGCATATTTACTTTTTACAGAATGCCATACATCAAATACTCTATCTTCCTTGGAGAGAAAAAACTGAGGGTCATCAATATAAATTGGTATGTTATTTAACTCTTTAGAATACCCTGTTATCATAGGTGATGCTCCATCATCACTTATTACATCAATTGAATCAACCAACACCTTACTCAATACATAACTATTTGATTTTAAATATGTATTATACCACCTAAAACTCGAAGGAATAATAATTACAGAACATAAAATAGTTAACAATAATACCCATCGACCAATCAAATAAAAATTCTTTCTTTTTATAGTCATCCTTTTAATTGAAGTGATTTACAGTCTCTATTGATAGGCAGCTAACAATTATTAGCTTCTTTCTGTAGCCTATTCTTGATCATTTAGGTACTTTGTCAAATTACTCTCTCTACATTTCCAAAACCAAAACTGAGGTAATTAAAACCACACGTAAACTATAGACTTAATGCATTAGAAATACTAAATTACCTTAGCTTCAGATTAAAATCTTCTTTTAAAATCTACACTTCGTTTTTTAATTTCTTTGTTTACTCTATTTATTTCTTTTTTATTTTCCTCTTCTTGCTCTTTTTCTTTTTGTCTTAATTCTTCTTTTGAATACCATTCATAATTTTTCGATTTGATCCTATCCATGAATCTGATAGTTCTACTTCTTAACAAAAGCAATCCCAGTATAAAAAAAACACTTCCATATGTATAAATACCTCCTGGAGTATTATCTACTAAGAATGATATCAAAATATCTCCTCGTTCTGCTTGACTTAAAGGCCGATCAACTTTAGTAACAGTATCATTATACTCGTATCCAAAATAGAAATAACATGAGAAAAGGAAAAAAACAACTGGAAAAAACAGGCTTTTTATATAGTTATATAGTAGCTTTACCATTTCGAGATTTTTTTATTGTATGTCATACTTCCGTAATTCCTGCAATCTTCTTAAGTTCTTCAACGGTAGAATTCTTTAAAAAACGAATTACCTTTTCTAAATCATTTTTATCAAATTCTGGCCATTCTATTATTAAATCTTTATACTCGTTAACTAAAGAGGAATAGTATGGATCCCCTGTCAATCTAGCAAGTATTAATCCAGTTTTTAATGTTATTGGTAAGTAAGATGACTGCTGTTTCACATTTTCATCATAATTCACAAAGCCTGAAACTTTTTTTAAAGAATTTAGACTACTAAGAAAGGGAAAAATCTTTTCTTCATAATATCCAGATATTTCTTCAATCATATAGATTACATCATCAATATTCTTAATTGAATATTCAGGTTTATCAACTAATCCCTCATCAAACAATCTCGTTTGTTTGTTACTATAAAGTACATGATATTTTTCTTTCTTAAAATCCTTGTTTGGGTAAATCTCCTTCAAAATATTTAATACAGCACTAGATCCAATTCCGAAGTAAAAACTTGAGTGAAATAAATCCTGTAAGTCTACAACTCCAAAGCCTATGAAATAATAAAATTCACCTACTCTTTTTTCTATATAATCGCCTCGTTTTTTAAAATCAAGATGGCTTAATTTTTCATAACCCGTAGTAACTAATGACTTTCGTACTTCTTTAACTTTCATTACCTAAAAATTAACTTTAGATATGCAATAACCTTCATTAGGTATATCATTAACAAAAAGGTACAGCTTTGACTATGATTTACTTTACAAGATTTACTTCGCCTTATTTTTGTATTTAATTACTCCTACCTTTATTGAATCAAATGCTAAATAGAAAAATAGTGTTACAATTAAATATTTCCACCACCCATTTTCAATTAAAGAAAAAAAAGCTATCATTCCTTTATCTCTTGTTGCCCCTCCTTCGATGTGACCATTTTTTACAAAAAAACTTGTGAGCTTACTAAACCCATTAAACCAAACCATAAGACTGATAACAAGATATAATATTCCTAAAGTCATATGTTCATGCCATTTATATGCTGCTTTTTTCATATTTGATTATACTTTAGTCTGATAATTAATTTAAATAAATGGTTCTATTTTTCAGAAAATCTATATAACTTACTTATGTTACAAGAAAAGGTCTATATGCTCTAAGAATTTATATCTTAATTCTCCATATTTTTGATGCTTTCTTTGAATATCTATATCATCGAACTGACCTACTCCTTTTATTAAAGACATTATACATGATTCAAGTGTTTGAATATTCTTTTTATTAAGTTCTTTTTTATTGATAACAGTAAGTATGGTTAAAGCATTTTTTTTTGCTATTTGAATTGAATGAATGTCTGATTCTAAATCTACGTTATCAGACAAATTGATATAAAAATCTGACATTTCTTTAAGTTGGCACTTGTACTCATCTATATTTATTCCCATACTGCTTTCATTTTTTTAACAATTATATCAAAATTATCTACTTGTTTAGATATATACGAAATAAAAAGTTGCTCATCACCTCCAGGCAAATGATAGTTACTTGCTACATCGTCAACTTGTTGTTTTGCTGCTTTTCCTGCCCAGCTTTTAATTACACTCCCTTCTGGAACTTTAAATTCGAAGATAAACTCAAAATTATTCCATTGAGGTCTAACTGCTGTACCCCCTATTACATCTTTAAGTTTTTCAGGTCTTACTCTAGTCCAATATGCTCCACCACCACCATTAGAATGAGTAACTCTATAAATTACATCTCCAGGTTTAAGCTCAACAGGTTTTATTTTACCTGTAAAGGTTTTGATTATATCAATATTTAAATCAAATTCTGGATTCCAATGCGATGGTATTTCGGATTTGTCTGATAACTTTGATGCATTGCTTGTATATCTCCCTTTTAAAACACCAGGGATATTATCAAAATCTTTAATTAAAACTTGGACATGCACTTTGCTTTTTGCACTACCTATTTCATTTATTAATTTCTGTTTACTTTTGGATTTCGAAATTCCTTCTATAAGTTTTTGCTTGTCAACAGCATCATTTAACCATTTACTTATATTTACAAGGTTTTTGGGTCTTTTTCTTAGAACAGGATTATTAATTAAAATTTCCCACGCCTCTTTAAATTTTATTTTATTTAAATTAGTTGCATTTTCAAAAAGATTTTTCAGAGCATGATTTGAATTAATATCGCTTATTAAATCTTTTGGTAAATCATCTAACACAGAACCAGAATTAACGTCATCGGTTCCTTTCTTAATGACGTCAATTATTTCGTCTGCTTCTTTTCCTTCAATCCCTAATTTTTTCAATCCAATCTTAAGGTTATCTCTGGAATACTTAGCTAATGGCTTTATTATATCTCCTAATTTCGAGATTCCTTTTTGTACACCTTTGCCTAAAAGAACCCCTACTACTCCCATTGCACAACCTTTTACATCAAAACTATCTTTAAACCCTCCTGTATCTGAAACTCCTCCCACAAAACAACCTATGGATGATGAAATCCCTAACTCTGCGTAAATATTTTTATACTTTATTGTATTCTCCGCAGCAGCAGCAGCAACAGAAATCCAATTAATATTTGAAGGTCTTGCTGCTTCATTAAAAGTTTTATATTTATTATCAAAAACATAATTAAATGTAGCTTGTATTCCATAATCAATGAAAGCTCCTTGTAAAGCATCTTTACCATACTTTTTAATAATCTGTTTAAATGCCTCTTTACCTATCTGTTTTGCAACTTCCTCCATTAAAAAAGCTCCATACTGAAAAGCTAACCTATAAGCCATATAAGCTGCTAATACATCTTTCGCCCAAAGAGCTGAACAATAAGCAATAAATGGATAAGCATCATCAGTACCAAAAATAGCCAAGTACTGATCATAAAATTCTCCTTGCGCAACAGAATGTGCTTCTCCTAATCCTTCAAGACGTAGTATCTCTCGACTTATAGATTCATTTGATCCATCTTGAGCAGTAAAGCACTTATATCTAGCTATTAAATCTGATAATGAATAATAATACTTAGTAGCATTATCTTGTTTTTGTGACACCAAATAATCAATACTATTTGCATTATAATCATCACTTAAAACTTCATTACTATTTAAATTTCCTGTTTTAGTCCAAAGATTATTCTCTGAAAAATATACTTTAAATGCATTTAAACCCTTATCATATTGCCTAGCAATTCCATGATAAGGATAAAGTTCAAGGAAGCCTTCTTTTGAAATAATATTATTATCCGAGATGATGGTTAAAAGATCCTTTTTATTTTTTCCAGATTCAATAGAAGCATAATTTGTAATGACTTCATACTTTTCTGTGATTGTTTGTTTACTGTAAGCCTCTGTTAAAAAATTACTTAATTCGAGTAACCTGCCTAAATCTTCTTCTGTATTAGCCAATCTTTTTTGGTTCACATACACACGTTTTCCAATTCCTTCTTTTAGACCATCCACTATAAGCTCTTCTCCTTCAATATATTTCCGATAAGCCTCTACTCTAGCAAGCATTCGATTTTCTGGACTAGAGTAATCCGTACTAGAGCCTTTAATATAACTTGCTATCACAGACCTGTCAATATTAGGAGAGTCTCCTTTAGCGTGCCTGTGTTGTGTGCCATATACTTTTACATAATGTCTTCTTGTATCTCCTTCTTCTCTATTTTTAAAATTCAAAAACGTAAGAATCGAATAGGAAAGTAATTTATATCGTTTTGGTGAGCTTTTAAAAGTTGTAGTTTGGTCATAAATCTCATCAATTATTTTTTTTATGTTAGAATTTGTCCTACTCTGACTTTTTCTAATTTTCTCTTCAATACTTTTAAATAATGCTCTTTGATCCTTATAATCAGCTATATCTTGTGGTGTATCAAACCCAGAAGTGATTAATTTACCTTCCAACTTTGTTAAAAAAGAACCTATTTTTCGTTCATCGATAGGTACAGTAGGTATTACAATTTCTTTTTTATTGTCGGTAATAAAAGCATAAGCTGCATATTTTTCATTTTTATTAATCTCTATTAATTCATCATTAATTTTCCGCACCGATTCCTCTGTAAACTCATAATATTCAGAACTTACTGAGACATGATCATAAGATAAATTATTTAAAAAACCTGAAATCTCATCCTTGCTTTTTCCAAGAATTACAACGTACCAATCTTTATTGAAACCTTTCTGGTTTACATTATAGTTATGTAGATAGTCTAATTGCTCAGCAGTTGTTTTTATAAATTTTAAATCTGTTTTTATTTCACTATCAGGGTTACTATTCTTTCCCCATGAAAAAAATGTAATCAGAAAAACAATTAAAAAATACTTTTTCATAATTAATTGATCGTAATTAAAATTTGCATGAATACTTTTCTCAATTCAACATCTAATTGATTAATAATTTGAGAATCTTCTTTATCGCTATTCTTCCCTTCTTTGATAATTTCTAAAAAATCTACAGAAAACTTCTTTGATTCATTTATAAATCCATCAAATACATTTTGATTCAAATCTTCTTCAGAAAGCATTTTAGCAAATAAATAGATTGCTAATTTTTCATCATCCCCATAAAATCGCTGTGACTCAACACTAGCTGAACCAACTGACTCAGGCATCAACAACACTTCAAAGTCAGCTTCGATTAATTCTCCATTTTCGACATCTTCAAAAAATTCAATTCTATTAAAATTTTCCATTTGAGAAGTTAGGTTACTAATCATTTCACTTTCTATATCTTTTCCTTCTCTATAAATTTCATAAATAGCTTTTTTTAACAGGTCAACAACTTCTTTTTCAAACTTTTCTACCTCTTTTTGTCCTTCTTCTAAACTACTTTGAGCTTCTTTAAAATCACTTTCAGCTGCGTCTAGCTGTTCCTGAGCTGCTTTCTTTTCATCATCTGTCACCGCATTTTCTAGGTCTTCTTGTGCTTGATAGTACTTATCAGTAGCTTCTTTCATAGCATTCGTTGCATCATTGATGGTTGCTACTATTTCATCTGGCAGACTCTCTTCACTAATTTGATCGGTTATTGCGTCAATAATCTGAGTAATCTTATCTTTTGTCTCTTTACTGATATCTAAATTCAATGCTTCTACAATCGCATCTCCAAAACTAACAACTGCCTCAATCTCATCCCCCACATCATCTACACCGCCCCAATTTTCATCATAATCCGTAAATACGACCCCTGCTGTCAGTTGGTAATCGTTATTAATACGAATGTTTTGAAAACTTACTTTGATCTTGGTGTTCTGTAAATAGGGTACGGTGATGAATCCCCAACCTGAATAGATACCATCTCCTGCGGCGGTAGTTACACCATCGGCATTGCCCGCGCCTACATACTTAACTGTTACAGGAAAGTCCCCTGCGGTAAAGACATCATTGATCACTAAACTTTCTAAGGGCTT
>CANMMM010000047.1 GCA_947498935.1 uncultured Aquimarina sp.
ATCGTAACGGTATGGAACAAGGGAGCGCAGCGGACTTGTGGAATAACAAAAAATAGCTTGTGGCGTGACGAAGGAACACCTTTGATCAGCTTATGGGCAAAGCATTTTTGATGCGCCCATAATAACTAGCCGAGCGATAGCGAGTCACTTGGCTATTTAATATTGCTTTTCTTTTTTCGGATACAAATTGGATATACCCAATAATGTTTAATACTATTGATAAGATAAAAGGATGATAATAAAAACTCCGAACTGACTATTTCTTGTAGCCTATTTTCTTTCTATCATTCTGTTCAGGAGTATCTAACTTTTGATTAAGTTCGTCAAGATAATCAAAGACCAACTCTATGTTTTTACTATGATTGCTAAGTTTCTTTTTAATTTCTTCGATTTCTAATTTTACACTTAGATTGTCGGTTAACATCTCTCGCATTTTTACATAAGTTTCTATAATTTGTATACTTACATCGATAGCTTTATCACTATTTATCACATTTGCTAACATCATTGTTCCGTGTTCTGTAAATGCATATGGTAAAGATGGTGAGAACTTTAATTTTTGGAGGTGGTCGCAATTTGCGACTACCTGATCTTTTTCGGCTTTAGTTAACTGGAACATAAAGTTTAAAGGAAAACGCTTTATGTTTCTTTTTACTTGCTCATTAAGTCTTTTGGTTTCAACTCCGTAAAGTTCTGCTAAATCCCTGTCAATGATTACTTTTTGATCTCTTATTATAAGTATTTTACTCATAATAACTTCTTTTGGGACTATTGCTTTTTCGCTCATATTCTTTCTAGTATTGATGTAAAATTACTGTTTTTAGAACTTGATATCACAATTTGTGATATCAAGTTCTATTCTTTTTTATAACAACTTAGATGCTGCTTTGATTAACTTAGAGATGCCTTCTAGTTCATCTAATGGATAACTGGCTAGCAGTATTTTTGACACCCAAAATACACAGTCTTTCATATCCCTATCATTTTGTGGATAGTTATTTAACTGGCTTAATAAGTTCAAGCTTTCCAATAAACTATATTGCATAAATGATAGTTCTTCTATACTGGTAACTGGGATTCTGATATAAGTTTCTTGAGTAGTAGTGTCTAAGTACACCGTGTTGGCATACTTTGACGTAAATTCTTGTGGTTTCATATTTTATGTGTTTAAAAGGATGATAAAATACCTGCCTTAGTTCTCCTTCTGTACACATATACAGCACAAGGGTTTCCCTTCTTGTGAACATAGCAGGATTTAATTGGTAAAAATACACTTTGATATAGATTTATGTGTTTCAAGGAATAAATAAGTATTCTTTTTTACGGACTTCTATTCTTTACATTCATTGTTATAAATTTTTAGTGTAACGGATGGAACTGGTTCACAGCTTCCTGTAGACTTTCTAGATTGTTTTGTTTATAGGATTCGGTAGAACTAATATGCCGATGACCTGCCATGTACTGAACCTTACGGATATTATGCTGCCCCAACCAATTGCAGATTACAGACGCTCGTAACTGATTTGCATTAATTACCTTATGATTGATCTTTTTTAGGCGTTTCATAATTGCTGAACGCAGCTGATCATTAAAATGATTTTGTGGAATAAACAATTGATTGCTATGTATCTCATTCTTTGTTGCGATCGATAAACGTACAGTGTCTAGGTATTCTATAAAATCAATAATTTGCCAAGGTTTCAACTCTAGTTCTCTGGCATTATTTCTACGGGTTGAAGGAACATAGATTTTCCCTTTTTTGAGATGTACATCTTCTAACCGTAAGCTTTTAAGATTCGTAGCATTTAGCCCTTGATATACCAATAAACCAACAATGATTTTATTGCGTTTGGCTGCATATACTGTAAACTGGTTCGTATACTTACTAAAGCTTTCAGTTTCGTAACTGTAGTATAAATCTTCGAGTTCATCCGCATCTAAAAGATGATGCCACATCTTTTTTACTGTACCCTTAACAGACACTTTTTCTAATGGATTTTCTACCCGTTCTGCTCGTTCTATGAGGTAATTAAAGTAACTCTTAACTGCGTTTAAATGATTATTGATCGTTTGGGGTTGGATGTTTTTTCGTTGTAAATGCTTGATGTATTGCATGCATGTTTTATAATCCATCTCAGCAGCTGTAAGTTTTCGTTTACCAAGCCATTTTGTTAGCTCTGCAATACGTTTTAAATAAAAGGCTGCTGTCGTATCGCTATAATCTTCTTTTTGTAAATACGCTACATACTCATTGGGTGAACCACCGCAGTTAGATCGTTGTTTTTTCATGATGATTTGTGATTTAAAATATGTGTATAAATCTGAGTGCTTTCTAAACTACTATGCCCTAAGAACTGTTGTATATCTTCTATTTTCATACCTGCTGCTAAAAAGTGAGTAGCGATACTATGGCGTAATGTGTGGGGAGTAATATTCTTTTCGATCAATCTAGCATCTTCTGTAGCTTTAATGATTCGTTTTAAATCATTTTCCAGTGTAGCACCGCTTATTTTTGTACTTCTACGAGAGATAAACACATAATTACTTTCACTAGATTTTTTAAACTCCATACGAGCATCGTATACATAATCTTCTAAGATTTGTAGATTGTATAGATTGATAGGGATAAAGCGTTCTTTGTAATTCTTTCCCTTTCGCACATAGATACGTTCTTTATCAAAAAGGATGTCTTGTATTTCTAAGTTCACTACTTCATTTCTGCGCATACCACAACTGTATAGACATACTAACATTGCTTTCTGTCTAGCTCTGAACCGTTTTAATTCATGGCTATAATTGGTAGCACTAAACAAGTCTTTGACTTCTTCGGGTGAGAGGATATTTAGTTTTTCTCGCTGTTCTGCTTTCTCTCGCTTGATCGGTAGGTTAAAGGTGTAAGCGGTATGTTTCTTTAGGTATTCCCTGAACTTTTGTAGCGACTGTAAGTGATTGTTCAGATAGATATTACTTAAGCCACCGCCTCGTGTTTTATTAGGTCGCTGTTTTAGCAGTTCGTAGTATTTTCTAACATGATAATCTTTGATATAACAGATATGAGGAACTTCCTGTTGCTCCAACCAATATAAAAACTCACATAGCTGCGCAGGATAGTTTTTACACATAGCATCACTATATCCTAATATATCCAACCAATCTTTAAAAGAGGCTAGTAATTCTTTATAACTTGTGTACTGTAGTTCGGATGATTTCATGGTAATACTGGCAGTAGCTCACTACTTTTTTTTGATACGGTATGTGTTTTTTAGGATTTTGAGGAACGAGTAGTGAAAACTGACTTAATTACCTCTTTTTGTTTTAGTTGTCTGTTCCGTTTTCTTAGTGGAACGCTTTGGAACACTGGAACGCTTGGAGTCTGATAGACTGTTTATTTTTATAATGCTTTCTTGTAATGCTTGGGTAATCTGTTGTTCTAACTCCTTGTATTCACTAGGATTCGTAATCTCATAGCGCACAATCGTTTCTCCCTTTTTCTGCTTTTGCTTTTTGATATAGTAACTCCCCATCAACTGTTGATGATACCGCCATTGTGTAGTTTTCTTTACTTTTAATCGTCTACGGATTTCTAAAGCGGTAAAGGTCGTTTGGTTATTTTTATGCAAGTATTTTTTAAGGGCTTCGAGGTAATTTCTACATGCTCCCGTGATTTCATCGCTTTTACGTAATAAGACTTCTATAATCAACTTATTGGCTTCTACGATATCATCAATAGTGGTTTCTATATATTCCTCACCCGTTTGCTGATCATACTTTTTTACTCGCTGCCACTGTTTGTAAAAGGTAACGACTTCTATAAATTGTAAATAGTGCGCATTGGTTCTTCTAGGTTTAAATACGGATGGTGGGAGTTCCAAGTATTCTGCATACGGATTAATAACTTTGATCGGTTTTAGCATACGTTGTATATCTCTTAAAAACCGAGCAGCCATAAACTCATTATTTTTACTTATTCGTCCTGCTGATTCAGCGCGTTGGTAATCCATAATCTTTTTATCCTGTACTTCGGATTCATCAATGTAGAGTAAAAAGCTACGGTTACTATTATCTTCATAAACAGACTCCTGAGTAGTACAACCTGCAACGCTTACAGGACCTTCTACAGTAAGATGGATCGTTTTGGTTGTGCCTTTTCGGTCTTTATGTACTACTGTTTTGGTAATGCGTTTTTTGGATTGTAATTCTCGTAATGGATAAAGTACACTTTCTGCACCGTCTAAGTCTTCGATAAGGATTAATTTGTTGCTAAGTTCTGTACGATTGAAGTAGTAAAAAGCATTGGCAGAGAGTACTGTAATTTCTACTTTATCCTCATCGGGTATCAGTTCTGCTACTTTGCTTTGTAAATGTGTTTTTCCAACTCCCGAACTACCAAGACTGATACAATGCAATGGATTCTGTGTTTTACGACTGGTAAAGATCAGATACATTAATAGTCTGTTTACTTCCTCACCGATAACACCACTTTCTCCGATCAGTACATTTGTTTTAGCTAATACATCTTTGTGTTTTAAAAATTTAATCGCTGTCTTTTCTTCCGTATCACTAAGTTCTTTAATCACGAGTGCATCAGATGTAGCAGCAGCAAGCGTATCAATACGGTATTGTTCTAAAGCTGTGGTGAGTTCTTGCAGGCATTGACGTGCTATCGATGTACCGATTTCGATACGTTCTGCAATCTTACGTACAAATTTCTCTACCATCGTATCATTATACAGATCAATACTATGACGTAGGATATGATGGCTTGTTGGTTTGCTAATACTCAATGTAACTCGCATACGCTCTAAATTATTGAGCTTGATACCGCCTAAAATATGGATTTCTAAATGCTTGGTGAGATAGCTATAGTTGTGTGCGTTGGTCGTATCTAACATTGTTGAAAATTTTTAAAATGATAAACATTTATGGCAAATGTATGAGATACATTTCATTTAAACAACAAATAATACTAACTTATGATAAAAAACTATTGCTATATTTGCACTAATCAGCAATAAACACACTACTTTAGATAGATATGTTAGACATAGGGGGCAAAATAGCAGAGTTACGTAAGGCTAAAAAATGGTCACAAGAAGATTTGGCTAAAAAAGTAGATTCTTCTCGTGTAATGATTGGTAATTACGAGCGTAACACCAATACTCCTTCTATTGATGTCCTATTGAAGATCGCTAAAGTGTTTGATGTTTCTTTAGATTATTTAGTTGGAGAAGGGCAGCTTTCTAACTACGATAAAGATATTTTAAAACGCATTGAGGATATTGAACATTTACCAGAAGAAGATAAAACACATCTCTTTTACGTAATAGACAACCTTATCAAAGCTGTAAAACTTAAATCCATCACATAAAAAAACCAGCTACATCTCTGTAACTGGTTCTAGTCTTTACTTTTATTTTCTAGCTCACTTATATGATTTAAAGAAATTTAGTTCCTTTATTTTATCTACATCTTGCAATGATATGTCATTATAAAAGTTGCATTTTGAGCTAGTAGAAGTAAAATCTAAAATCAAGATTTTACCAACACTATATTGAGAACCATTTTTTTCAAAAAAATCATATAAATCACTGATAGTATGATTTTGTAATACCTTCTTTTGAGTTTTTATTGTATTATTCTCTGCTAAATACTTTACAACCTCTAATTTACCATTTGATGACTCACTGATAGAAAATGTAAATGACTCTATTACTTCTCCTATTACTTCTAGTCTTAAAAATAAAAAACGAGTATATTTTTTATCTATATTTGTTGCGATACATTTACTTAGTAAGCTTTCAAAATATTTATATTTTTCCAATCTTTTAGAATTAATACCATAATGCTTTTCTAGTATACTCAGACAATCATTATCATTTTTGACTCTACTTATAAGATCACTATTTATTTCTACTTCATCACTTACCGTATTACAACTAGTTGTGATTAAAAAATATATAACTATAAATATTCTAAAACTTCCCATGTCTTTTAAATTTTTTTGCTGGAACTAATTTTCTTTTAGATAAACCTCTTTCAACACGTATAGGGTTTTCTACATTTTTTCTAACATTAGATTCCCTTTGAGGTATTAATATAAATAAATTAGGATCTTGATCCTCAAATCTTAAATCCTCATAGGGTTCTACATATTGAGAATTTATATCAATGCTAGGTTCTGTTCCGTTCGCTATATCCTTAGAATGCCCTAATTCATGTGCTAGTCCAATTTCTGACGGTTTTTGTTTACTCCCTTTTTCATCTACACCTCCTTGTGTTCTGTTGGGGTTAAAAGATATTGTAGAATCAGAACCTGTACCGTTTCCTGCGGCTTCATTGTCTGATGCTACAGTAGAGTTTCTACCACTTGATTCTTTGATTGTAACAACTTTATCACTATTAATTAAACTAGACACAAGCCCATCTCCATTTTCACACCCTTCACTACAACTCGTTTCTGCAATTGTAACTTTACCACTTTCATCTATTTGCAAAGTATCATCAGTCAATGATTGTAGATTGGCTAATGCCTGACCTCTAAACTCTTTATCCCCTTCTATTAAAATATCTTGAGGAGCCATTCCATCAGGATCAATAAATCTTAAAGGATTATTAAATGCATAATTATAAGGAGAATGTCTACGCATTTTTTCAGCCAGTGGATCGAGATTCATCCATCTACCAATCGATGCATCATAATTTCTAGCTCCGAAGTCTAACCACTCTAACCCAAGTTCTGGGTTTTCTTCCTTGCCGTTATACCCATAATTATGCTTTCGACCTGTAATCAGAGAGTTTGCATGATCTTTGGAGTATTGTAATTGCATTCCAAAGGGATAGTAGTCCTTCACCTGCATGATCTCATGCCTGTTATCTCCATCACCATCTACATCTTGGTTGTTTCTAAGAACGTCTATCTTGCCATCACCATCCTTGTCTGAGTAGGAGAGTCTGATATTTCCTAAATGGTCTTTATATTGGTAAATATAGTCGAAGCCTTTACTCAGGTCATTACTATCTCTAGGCTCTGCATACCCTTCTGCATGATGCATAAATTGTAAGCCTGATGCCCCCTGATAGCCTCTATGATATACAAAATTACCTGCATACTGTGTTAAAGGTTTAATTGGACCTCCTTGTATGCATTTCTCTAACTTCGTACCATTCGTATCATATACATACAAAGGGCCAACTCCTACATTGTATCTATCTAAATCTATATCTACTTCCGTGGGCAAATTTAAGT
>CANMMM010000048.1 GCA_947498935.1 uncultured Aquimarina sp.
TTTTAACTAATTTTAGATGGAAACTAGTAAAATGGTTAGATTTATTACGTGCTTAATTTATTTAGGACAGGATTGATCTGAAATACAAATTGATTGTTATAGAGGACTTGGATGGGGCATATAATGCATTATATCCGTTACGAGAGTTACAAACCAAGAATCGTATAGTAAAAACGATCGTCCAGAAAAATAGCAAAGGAGAAACAAAGACGATTTATCTCACCGTAGAAGGTCCTGTAAGTGTTGCAGGTTGTACTACTTGGGAGCAAGTATATGAGGACAATGCAAATCGTTGTTTTTTGATTTACTTGGACGAGAGCGACACGCAAGACCAGAAAATTATGCACTATCAGCGTAGAGCCTCCGCAGGAAAGATCGATAAATATAAACAACGTGAAGTACAGGAGTTTTTACAAAATACGCAGCGTATGTTGAAACCTATTAAAATCGTGAATCCATATGCCGAACAACTGATATTACCGAAAAGTGTTTTTAAGCCACGACGTACAAACGAACACTATTTACAATTTATAGAAGCCATTACTTTTTACTATCAGTATCAGCGTAGACATTTTACCGATAAAACCACAGGCGAAGTGTATATCCAAACGACTTTAGAAGATATCGAGAATGCGAATAATCTACTGAAAGAAATATTGTTGAGAAAGAGTGATGAACTGACAGGAGCTTGCAGGAATTATACAGAGCGATTAAAAGCTTACTTAAAACCCTTAAAGAAACGACAATTTACCAATGCAGAAATCCGTAAGCGATTGCAGATCAAAGAACCTACACTACGTCGTTATCACAAACAATTACTAGAGCTAGGTTATATACGAAGGGTAAAAAATGCAAAAACGAAATCCTTTTGTTATGAACTATTGATAAGCAAAGACTACCAAAGCTTAGAGAAAGATATATCCACTGCACTCGATAAAGCCTTTAAACAGTTGACAACCAAAGATAAAATGTAATTATCCCTTGGCATTGCCAAGCCGTCAAGTCGTCAGTAAGTCGCGACCTGTTAAATTGCGATGTTAGTATGTTTTATATCAATTAGTTAGGTGTATCTCGTCACTTGTTTGTAAAAAAGCATATGCGCTTAAAAATAAAAAAGATGAAAAAACTAGTATTACAAAACGATAGTTATCAGTATATCGAGCAGAGTTTTCGAGAATGGTTGGATATTTTAGGGTATTCTTCATCAACGGTTTACAACTTACCAAACCACGTTCGTGAGCTATTGCATTACTTGGAACAGCATCACATTGATCATATTACCCAATTAGATAATCACATCATCAAAGCCCATTACGAGCATATTAAACAGCGAGGTAATGAACGTTTAGGAGGAGCATTAAGCAATGGCAGTTTAAACAAACATCTACAGGCTCTGTATAAATTTACAGATTACTTGCGTCAAAGTGGACGAATGACCCTTCCCAAACTAAATATAGCATGGGAACACGATGATACAGGAGAAATCGAAACGCTGACCCCTGAAGAAATCCAAGAACTTTATAAAGCTACTTACGGCTATAATGAACATACACGATTATCGCTTCTAAATGCAAGAGATAGAGCATTATTAACGATCTATTATGGCTGTGGATTACGTAGAAATGAAGGGTATCACTTAGACCTCTCTGATATTGATTTTGATAAAAGGGTGTTACATGTTAGAAAAGGCAAAGCGAACAGAGAACGTTTTGTTCCCTTCAATAAAACGAACTCACTTTACTTACAAGAATATGTATACGACAGTAGACCTCAAATGACTTTTGATAAACGTATCAATGCTTTTTTTATCAGTATGAAAGGTAAGCGTATGAATACTGGCAGTATGGCATTACGCTTAAAGATATTACAACAGCGAAGCAATGATGTGTATTTACAAGATAAAAATGTACGGTTGCATGTATTGCGTCATAGTATTGCTACCCATCTATTACAAAATGGCATGCCTCTAGAAAAGATAAGCAAGTTTTTAGGGCATAATAGTTTAGAATCGACGCAGGTGTATACCCATTTAGTCGATACTCACGATACTTTATAGATTAAATAAGGATTTAAAAATGGCAAAAATACGATTAGGTAAAACCAAAAGAAATCCAAAAACGGAAGATGCAGAACTCAAAGTATTGCAAAAATTATTAGAAGAAAAGGAGCAACCTAGTTTTAAGAAATACTTATTGGAGAGAGATTACAGCTTGCAGACGATTAAGAGTTTTGAAGTAGCAGTACAACGTTATCAGCGATGGTTGACAAAAGAGAATCTACCTGAAATCTCTGTTAGCTATAACGACATGTTGCATTATATACAGAGCTTACGTAATACCATCAAACAACGTAGTATACAAACAGAACTCAATAGTATTAAGCACTATTACAATTATTTACAACAGATCGGGCAAGTAGATAGTAATCCAACTATCCAAGTCCAGATCAAAGGAGTAAAAAGACGGACATTACATAATGTATTTACAAAACAGGAATTAGATAAGCTGTATAAAGATTACAAAGAACTACCAGCAATAAGAGGTAATTACGAAGCACGGAAACTATCCAGAAAGCGTAATGAAGTCATTCTAAGTTTACTGATTTATCAAGGCTTGAATACTACAGAATTATCAAGGGTGACCATTAGCGATATACAATTACGAGAAGGAAAGTTATTTATAAAGAGTACGAGAAGAAGTAATGAAAGAACGCTACAATTAGAATCCCATCAAGTTCTAGATATTATGGAATATACGCTGCAAACACGTGAGCAATTAGTAGCTATGACCAAAAAAGAAACCAATTTATTATTTATCAGTATTGGAGCATCGCCAGATTTACACAATGTTATCACTAAGTTGATGCGTCAGTTAAAGCAGTTGAATAGCAAAGTAACAAGTCTGAACCAGTTACGTACTTCTGTAATTACGAATTGGCTAAGAATCTACAACCTACGAGAAACCCAATATATGGCAGGTCATCGGTATGTAAGTAGTACTGAGGCGTACCTTATCAATGATCTAGAAGATTTACACGAACAGATAGATAAGTATCATCCAATAGGTTAAACATAGTAAAGAAATGAAAACAAATAATAGAAGTCCTTAACTAGAAAAAACATAGTATTTTTATTCCTTAAAACTGTAACCAACGTAATCAAATACGTTAAATTATATGCCCGTCATGCCTGCAAGTAGGGAAACTCTTGCGCTGTATGTTACAGTACAGAAGGAAGGCTAAAGCGGGTTCTTTTTATTCCTTAAAAACTGTAACAATGAAATCACAAGAATTTACGTCCAAGTATGCCAACACGGTACATTTGGATACCACTACTCAAGAAACTTATATCCGAATCCCAGTTACCAGTCTAGAAGAACTATCATTTATGCAATATAGTTTACTGGAAAGTCTGAATTTATTAAGTCAGTTGAATGACAATCCACAAAATGATAGGGATATGAAAGACTGTGTATTTTGGGTATCAAAAATACTGCTAGCAAGTTATCCATTAGATGAACTAGAAGGTGTGTCAAAATTGATACAAGCAGCCTCAAAATTAATGTAATTAAAAACTCCAATTATTGGTTGGAGAAATGTAAATTACAGTAAAAACGGGAGGTTGCTAACCGTAACCTCCTAAAATTAAAAAGAGAATAATAAATTATAAGTTATCTTTGTTATGAATGTAAAAAGGATTAATTATGAGTACGGTAGATATACGACGTGAGTTGCAGGACTTTATAAATCAGGAAGATGACACTGCTTTATTGAATTTTTATAAGATGACCAAATCCTATATAGAACAACGCCGAGAAGATAAACTTATGGCAGAAGCGGAAGAAGACATTAAGAAAGGAAGACTTTATAGTCAAGACCAAATAAAAGATCAGATTAGAAGTTGGACAGAATAATAAAGCCAGTTTTTTGGACAAAGCGTTCTTCAAAAGATTTAGAAAAAATAGTACGTTTTAATAATAAACAAAAAGGTAAAGAAAAATCCAGAGAGATCGCTTACAATATCCGAAAGAGTACAGAGCAATTAGAGAACCCTGAATATGATTTTAAGAGTATTGGTACAGTAGATGATCAGTTTGCTCATTTGAAACGAGAATATCGAAAAATTTTTGCAGAAGGTTGTAAAATCACTTATCGTGAAGGAAAAGATAAAATATTTATTACTCGGGTTTTTGATCAAAGACAACGACCAAGTAAAAACAAGTAAAATTTAGCAGACATAAATCCCGAATCGTTTAAGGTTCGGGGTTTTGTTTTTATGATCGGGCATAGTATTTTAATGTGTCTCGCTGTCGCTCGGATTTATTGTTATGGGCGCACCGCCGAAAATGCGCTTTGCCCATAAGCTGATCAAAGGAGTTCCTTCGTCACGCCACAAGCTATTTTTTGTTATTCCACAAGTCCGCTGCGCTCCCTTGTTCCATACCACTCCGACTTCCTCACCTTCGGTCGTCAGTCTGCGTTACAAATAAATAGCCTTGTTCTGTTCCTCTCTCACCCGTAGCTACTCTTATCCCCAAACCCGAAAAGGATGCCTACGGCGTGTTTTAGTTGGGGCTAACCGCTACTTCATTGGCTACGCCGCTGGTCGCAGCCTACAGGATTTTTATGTTGACGTTTTTATTATTTTTCAATTGAAACAAAAAAATCCTGTGGCGTGTACTTGCGCTATCGCTCCCCGTCCACGTCGGCTGCTCCACTTCGCTATGGCTACGCCTTGTTTTGCGTACACGCAGTTATCTTCAATCGCCAGATGGCTATGATTAATGGTGAAGAGAAAGCTCTTAGCTCTTGCCATTGCGCTCTTTCTCTTCACATTAATCGTTCTGACTCATACAGGAGCTTCTATTTTGATAAAAAGGGGGATGCGTTGGCTGTAGTGGTTGTGTTCCCCTTTTTATTAAAATACTAGCCTAATGGCGATTGAATGATACAGTAAATGATTTTGTGCGGGCTATTGTACATAATTTGGTTATAGCTCCTGAGGGACGAAGAGCAGGTATAACGACTAATTATGTACCTTAGCTTTGCTGGCGCGTTGGGGTTTAAGAGTTGTAATTTTGTATCTTTGAAGTGTGGCAAGATATATACGTTCTTTTATTTTTTTTAGATATATGCACTAGGTAAAAAGGGGGTATGCGGAAAAAAAACGGTGTAAGACTTCTTTTCCTTTGGGATGTTACTACCTAATAGACATGGGAACAGCGGAGAATACAGATACGGCTTCCAAGGACAAGAGAAAGATAACGAAATCAAAGGGGAAGGAAACTCTCTTAACTATAAGTATAGGATGCATGACCCGCGTGTGGGGAGGTTCTTTGCGGTCGATCCTCTTGAAATGGAATACCCTCATTATACTCCTTATCAATTTAGTGGAAATAAAGTTATTCATGCCGTGGAACTAGAAGGGTTAGAAGAATGGGAAATTAATACTGAGTTTGGTACTAATGATTTGGCTTTTGGTCCTTACACTAGTCAAGCTGCGGCACAGGCTTCCTACGATAAAAATAGAAGAAAATTTTATTCTAATATAAGTGCTCAACTTTCTAAATATTCAAGTAGTAATGATAGTTGGATGGAAGATGGTAGTGTTTACACTAAGGTTACAGCAAACACTTTAGTTGTACAAAAGATTGGAGCAACTAATGAAACGCCTAAATATGAATTTCTTTTACCTAGGGATTTAGGGTGGTTCGGAGGAGAGGGGTCTGATGGATTGCAATATTATAGATGTGCGGGATGTCATGCCAATAATGGTGCCTTTAGATACGCTGCTTATAATTCCCAAGAACGTTTAATGGGGAATCTTATTTCTTTTACTGCGGAAATGTGGGGTCCAGCTATTGTTGGAGGTGTTATAAATTATTCAAGAAGAACATTAACATTCGGTAAAACGGGGTATTTTGATTCAGTGACCTCTATTGATTCTTATACTGGTGCTTGGCGTTTAGAAAATAATATGAAAGGAACATCAGCTTGGCGTTCTTTAGATGATAGTTTTGACGATTTAGTAATGCATCACGAGCAATGGGATAAACTAAATGTTGAACAGATTTCTTCTTTAATGGATAAGCACGGTATTACAGGAAATGTTCGTTTGTGGGTTTGTGGAGCAGCAAGAGATATGGAAAAGTTGGGAGCTTTGTCTAAAGCAAGAGGAGGAATTTCCATTGAAGCCACTACGAATAAAGTAGTTATAGAAACAAATGAATGGTACCTCAAGTCAGTATCGGGAAAAAAGTTAAAACAATCGTTCAATAGTTATTCACCAAAAGATTTTTAAGTATATGATTTATTTAATAGATGGAATGTCTAAGCCAATAACATTTTATGTTTTAACGGAAAAATATATTGAAACGAACAAATTTAATTACGATGAATTTTATAAAAAGAAACTTAATTCTTTTTTTGAGAATGCATTTTTGATGAATATTGTAATGAGTCATGATAAATGTATTATTTGTAATGACGATATACCAGAACAAGGAGCGACTTCTACTGATGGTTTTTGGGAATGGAGTACTTGTTTATTTCATTATGTTAGTCATCATAATATACGAATTCCTAAGCCTTTTGAAGAATATCTGATCGAGAAAGATTTTAAGATAGGTAAATACTCTAAAGAAAGTTTAGTTCAATTCAGAGAAGAAACAAAACAGTATGAAATAGACTGGGAATTATACGAAGATGAGTTTGAATGTTTTTTGAAGAATAATGATATTTCTTATAAAGAATTACTTAATTCGGGAGATGATGAGAAATATTTGAAGTTAGAAAATGAATTTATACGATCAACAAAGAAAAAAGTTTTTTTATCTTATGATTTAACTAAAGTAAATTATATAGAATATAGTTAACCTCCTGATGGCGCAAGCAGAGATACAAAGCGGTGTCCCCTGATGGCCCTAATATGGGCTACCGCTAGTTTTTAACTAGTGGCGGGTATGAGTAAGCAAAATCAGTGTAATAGGAATAAAAGAAAGCTGCCTATCGATTTAGGTAGGTGGCTTTTTTAGTTTTAGGATGAGACAGCTGTAACGGTACTAGTTGGAAACTAGCATTAGCGGAGGGGTTTATTGATATCAATAAGTTTTCTCCTAATTTTAGAGCAGGAACGGGTAGTTGGTGGCATTTTAGAAAAAGTCCATAGAGGTAGTCACTTAAATACCTATCTTTATAGGAAGTAAATATATTGAAATATGGATATTTTTAAAGGTCAAAAT
>CANMMM010000049.1 GCA_947498935.1 uncultured Aquimarina sp.
TTAACTATTATTGTAGAATCTCTCTTAGTGGCACCATTTGACCGAAATGGGTGGCACGGTCACTCCGAAATAGCCACTTCATGCTTTACAAAATCTACATTCATTGTTTCAACTAACTCATCAAAAAGTACAGGAGCATTCTCAACAGGTATTGCTCTTCTAATATTACAATAATTTTTAAAAGAAGCTTTTATTCCTTTACTTTTCTCACCTACAAAATATTCAATATTATCATTATTAGTTTTATGTACAATATCTATGTTAGAACTAAATAGCTCGTACTTTTTTTCTTTACCTCTAAGAAAATTTCTTAAAATTATATCTTTCTCTTCTAATAATATCTTATTGAGGAGTTCCTTTGCTAATTTTGGTTTTTTGAATTTTAATTTTAAAGCAATTTTTCGATTAATTATTTTTACAGGGATAGCATTTAATTGATTGATAATGTCATCAAGGACTAAATAAGAATCAGGTATAGTTTTTTTCCATTTGTTTATTATTGTAATCAGTTCACTTTTTTCCAGTTCAAAATCTTCTGTTTCTTTTTCTAAAGCATTACCAATTTTTTTATTGACTTAGGCATTTAAGCACTAATATTTTTTAATGGATATGGTTCGTGCTCTACCATTCGCTTCATTAAATTTTCAAAAATACCATCACTCATAAAGCTTCTGTTAAATCGGTAGCAATATTCGTTAAGATAATCTTGTAAATGTTCTACATGATGGTGAATCCCCCTTAACCAAGACTTCATCCCCATAATTGCACGATGTAATTCTGGAAAATTTCCTCCTTTATCACCAGAATAAATCTGTTCTAGGTTTTGAAAATTCTTTTTTAAAGGAGTGTATCCTGCCCATTTATCAGTAGTAATTCTTGCATCTGAATCAATGTGATCCTTCATGAATTCTCCTAAGTTTTTAGCATTTGCTTTTTCTATAACCCTTGCGTAGAGCCGACTGACACCATTTTTCTTTTTCTCAATCCCTACTACTACGAGTTTTTTATCTTTATTCTGACGACCTCGAACTCCTGATTCTTGCCCTCCAAAAACTGTTTCGTCAACTTGTGCAACCCCAGTTATTGGATGATTACCAGAACTTTTCATCGCTTTCATTACTTTATGCTTAAATGACCAACATGTCTTTTGTCTAAGCCCTAGTTTTCGACTTAACTCAGTCGATGTGATCCCTTTTTTATTAGTACTAACAAAGTAAACTATGTAAAAAGCCTTAAGCAGATCAAATTTAACCTGATGAAACAATGTTTGTGCGGTGGGAGACTCAACATAGCGACAAGATGTGCATTGACGAGAGTGTTTAGCATTACCTGCACAACTGTGCTTATGACCACACTTTCTACAAGTATAGCCATTTGCCCATTTTAACTCTGATAAATATAATAAACAGTCATCAGCACTTTTGAAACGCTCTTGAAATTCGAATAATGATAGGCTTTTGAAGTTTTGCTCCATAGTATGAGATTATAAATCCTTTAATTTACTACCTTTAAAGGTATTTATAAAATGCCTAAGTCAATTTTTTTAAATGCAGGTATCGCTTTTCTTTTTGTTAAACCTATAATGTTTATAAAGCCATTAGCTGACTGTATTAAACCTTCAGGATGAAAATTATTATGCTTGTAGGGTGGGTCAAAAAACTTTTTATAAGATTCATATTTAGAGGCAGAAAAGAGGTCACACAAATCTAAGATTTCGAATTCAAGTATTCCATTAGGAGAAACTTTTAAAAAGCCTATAGTTTCAGAATCTTTAGCTTTATCTTTCCATGCAAACATCCAATCATCTTTATAATCATTAGATTTCCAGTCTATAATTGAAATTTGATTACTTAGAATATCATCTTTAATTACAATTTCTTTTAGTATGTTTTTAATGACTGTTAATGCCGTTTTATTTTGTTTTCTTAAACTAGTTTGTGTTTTTTCATCGTGTATATTTATTTCTTTTTCTAAATAAAATTTGAACTGATTTAAAAAATCTTCTACAGTAATATGATGTGTTGCTATTCCTTTAGAAAATAACTGACCTGCTTCTTTATATTGGTCAACCTCTTCTTGATTTTCTTTGTTATTAATTAATTTGATACATAGATCGTTTTTTTTGGGTTTACTATTAATCTTTAGTTTAATTTGTAATTGCTCATTTAAAAAAAGACTGAATCTCTCACAGAAAACAATAGAATTATTATTAGAAACAGCATCAATTAAAATAAGTCGTTTTTCCTTTAATAATTCACTTATTCTTTTTTCTTTAAATTCAAAGTTAGTTTTTCTAAATTCTGACCATTGAGCATTTTCCCATGAATCAAACTCTATATTTATATAGTTTTTTAAGTCCTTTTCTATTCTAGAAAGCAAATAATACCAAGCTCCTGATTTTGATTTAATGAATTTTTCCCAAGAGCTAAAATCAATTAGTGGGATAATTGTTTTTTTTGCCCCTTTAACTTGGCGCATTATAAAAATATCTTCCTCTTCTTTATTTTCATTAGGAAGCTTTCTTTTTAAGGTGTAATTAGTATTATTGAAATAATACTTGGGTAATTCTTTGAAACGTTTTTCTGTTAGGTTCATCCACTTTCTATTAGATATAGATGTAAAAGTTGCTACAGAATCTTGTAATATAAAGTCTTTTGTAACTTTAAATTCTAGAGTTGGTATTTGCCAAATAACTCTTCCTTTTTTTTTAAACCAACTTGGATGAGAATAATAGAATTTTCCAGATAAATTGTTAAATCTAAAGAACTCTGATTCATTACTTGCAAGACTATTGATTAGAAGTTGAGTTAAGCTATGTTGTTCAATACTTTCAGCGGACACGATATCTATACCTAAAGAATCATACTCTTTAACAATTGATTCTACAATATCTATAGTTTCATCTCCAGTTACATTTAGCATAGCATAAAATGATGCCTCGTTTTCGTATACTATTGATTTGAGAACAGGAATATTTATTAAAGAATCTAAATACAATGCATTCCAATATTTTTCCTCACTTGATTTGATCTTTATAAAACTAAATGATCTATTAATTTTACTAAAAGAAAAACTAACTTTAATCTGATTTGTGTTAACTCTATGCATTACCTATATTGTTTATAAATTCAATTGTCTTAAGAAAGGGTTGACTTATATTAAGATCAAATATTGCAGGAATTTCAATTATTTTTGCATCAATAGGTTGCCTAATCACAGGTTCTTTATATGATGCTATATTTATGATAAGAACTTTTTTTGCATTTATTTTTTTTAGTTTGTTATTTATCTCGTCTAACGTTTTGTTTCTATCACTCCTCTTAAAATTATCATTCCATAATTTAAAATCAATGTATATGTCATTGGTGATTTTTGCATCAAAAAATTCTAACTCGTGACTCTGAAGATTCTTAAAAGAGATATTTGCACAATATTTTTCAATCAAATATGTTCCAATTATTTCTCCTAATGCTCCTTTGTATATATTGTTATATAGAACAGGGGTTAAAATATACTTGCCTCTTTTAAAATTAGTTGCGTACCCTTTTTCTTTAAAGAGTTGTTTTATACCTTCATTTTTTAAGAAAATTGGAAGATTACAATTATTAGGAGAGAGATTTGCATTATTATCATTAGTGAATTCAATTTCTACATATTTAAAGTCATTTTTTTGTGAAAAACTAATAAACTGAAAATCAGAAGGCAGCTCAACATAATAGTCTTTTAGTTTTACAGGTGCTGAATCCTCATCATTAAAAGTCGGGTATTTTAAAACATAATTGCGAAGTTTTAACCATCTTTCATTATTTTGCTTTTTAAAAATATATTCTACCTCTAGATTAATATATTTATAAGCTTTTAGGTTATTATTCTTTCCAATACTTTTCAATTCTGAAAAAGCATCTATTTCATTAAAGTTACTATCAACTTTTTTAATTACTTCCTCAAACTCTTTAGTTAAAAGCTTATTTTTAAAATTACCTTGCTCAAAGAACTTTATGTTTTCATCACTAATGAAAATATAAATAAACGGGTTTTTTTGATTACAACGAGCAATTCTACCAATTGCTTGATTTAGAATTCGAATTGCATTATTTGATGTGTCTAGCAAACTATAAACGTTATTTTGCTTTGCATCAAATATCCTATGAGGAGTATATTTAGAGCCAGATAATTTAGTAAACCCTTTCTTAATCTCATGCCTTAAATGTTTATCACTCAATGTTCCTTTTTGTGCTAGTGATTCCAATTGAAAGATGCGTTTTACAACATCAGTCTCTTGTACCTGATTTTTATTCATGTTTACAATCAAGTGTGTTGGTTTATCTAAATAAATAGCATCAAAATCTTTTTTATTTTCAGAATTACTAAAATTATTAATCTTTACAAGTTCTAGTGTTTCGGGAGAAGTATATTGAAGATTTTGACCTGCCCCAACTGTTGTATAGGTTGAAATCACAAAAAGCTTAAAACCTTGTGTTAAGATAGAATGGATGTTGTTTTTCTTCTCTTCAAAACACCTACTATCAATAACGTATATTGCTTCATCATTTTTATAGTCATCTTTTTTTCCAAATAACCGAATAATATGTTCCGCATACTGTTTAAACAAATCTATTCTAAAGTCATTTTTTCTTTATCAGGTAATGCCATACCCAATGCTAAAAAAGATTTTATATGATCATTCACAACAAATTCTTTAAATACCTTAAAGTATCTAATATATCGTTCAAAAATATGAGTACCTGATCCAAATTTTTCTATTTCATTAAAGAAGAAAGTAGCTAATTCTTCATCTTGATTAAAAAGGTTTAATAACTCTTTTTTTGTGTTCTTTACTGAAATAAAATCAACATTTATATTAACCTTGCTGTATCCCTCTGTATTAGCATTGAATTGCTCTTTTATATTTTCTAATTCTCTCTGTTCTAATTGACGAAATTTTTTGTTAAGCCTTTTCTTTAGAAAATGTAAATTGTAGTTTCCTACTACAGTTTGACTATCAGCCGTAGCTGAAATAGCAATAACGTTAGCTTTATTAGCAATGTTCAGCATGAATTTTTCGGGAGTGTTCTCGTACTGATATTGATAGATTCTAGACTTTAAATCATGGTCATCACTATCATAGAAATCATAATAACTAAAACCATTCATGTAAAAATTTAAATCCTTAATTTCTACGGACTCATTTTTATTCAGGAAATAAGCGTCATTGCTAAGAATCGAATCAATTAAATACTGTTGCCATTTTTTGGGTAAGTTAAATAAATCTAATGTTGTATTTAAAGCACTTTCAATAGGAAATTCATCTTTAGGTTTAGATTGCTTTTTTAACTGTTGATAATTTAACGCTATATAGGAGATACCTCTTCGGAAATAAAGTAAAAAGCCTTTTAATTGGTTTATAAGGACTAAAAGATTTTCATCTTTTTGACTTGTTAGAGTTTCCTGAAAATGAATTTCATTAATCATCCTCTCTTCAGAGAAAAAAAGCCTAATGTACTTTTTCTCTTGACCTAAAATAGTATGAAAATCGTCATCCTGAAATAAAAAATTCCTTACCCTATCAGGATTGACAGTCTTAAACGGCACTGTCATTTTAAAAGTATCATTTATTTCAGTTGCCTTATTAATGAATGCATCAAAAATTTCAGAAATTTGTTTAATATTTGGTTTAATTTCTCTTAGCTTATTTCTTTCATCAGATTCTTTTATAATCTCATTAGGGATTTTTAATGTTGATAAGCTTGAATATAAGTGTGTAAATAGACCTATCAAGTCAACTTTCTTCGAAAACCCATTTTCAATAATTTGATTTAGGATATGAGATTTTGTAGCATCAAACTCATCAATAAAAATTAAAGCTTTTTCTGTAATCTTATCTTCCCAAAAATAATATGAGGGTTTTATTAGTGTTGTGTTTTTTAAGAAAAATTTATCCACACTTAAGAAAAACACTCTTTTTTGGGATGACAAAACCTGGGGATAAAGCTCAATAAGCCAAGGATATTTTGCTTTTATAAATCTAGTTTTTTTAGACTCAGATATTACAGAGGATTTCTTAAATTCATTATTCAACCAATCAATTATACCATTACGAAATTTAGGTTCGTAAATTTTTCGAATATCATCTTTTAACCTTTCAATAAATTGATTTATAACATGGTCTTTCTTTTCCATGTTTTCATAACTCTGAATTAAATTCACTGTTTTTTTCAAAGGTTTATACTCAGGCATATTAGTGATGTAATTCGGGCACTCAGTATTTAATAAAGTTTTAATTATTGTGTCTGAATTAGAATCTAAAGCAATAACATATTCCTCAAAATCTTTTTCTTTGCCTGCAATTTTAAATTTGCTTTTCAATTCAGAAACAGGAAGGTTTTTTTTCAAATTAGTTATAAAAAAAATCTTTCTGTTTATCTTATAATTGTTCAAGATATACTCTAAAACATGGTATGTTTTCCCAATTCCGGTAGGTAATGGAAAAACAAAAAGTCCTTTTTCATATTGACAGTATTTCTTTAAAACTTTATCCATTGAACTCTTACAGGTTTTTGCAGTTAGTGATTTATATAACTCACTTTATTATGATTCATATTTGATCTAAAAATTAGATAGTATAATTTTCTAGAATATAAATGTTATAAAAAATTGAACTAATCAAGTAAGATCTTATTAAAGCTTATAACTTATTAACTTCATTCATTCTTTTCAGAAGAATCTAAATATTTTGTTACGGTTATACTTTATCAAATGTATGCATATTCCCCATTTTTAACTAAAAAAAGCACTTCCATTTTGTGTGTAAGACATTTGATCCTATTTTATTAAATACAGATTTTGTTTTTTTATCAGTATTTGATTACTCAATCTAATAGCGAATCGTTTAGAAAAAATCAATACGGGAAAACACATTACAGCGTGCTAAAAACCTTGAAGACTATATCTTTGTATTGAGAAATATACTGCTTATTCGAAAAAT
>CANMMM010000050.1 GCA_947498935.1 uncultured Aquimarina sp.
TATTGCGCTGCCTGACTAGAGGACAGTTCTTTGATGGGTTTCTGTAACCATTTTTTTACATCTTGGATATAATTCATGTCAAAAGGGGCATTCCAATTCGGTTCAACGATTGGAGTTGCTTTGCCAGAAGGTCTTTTGGTAGTGCTTTTACGTGGTTTGGAATCTTTGGCTGTATTCCAAGTGAATTCGGGAGTTGCCTTGCGTTTTTTGATCCAATAAAAGGCACTGACTCCTAATCCTGCAATGCCCATACCGCCCATTGCCCACCACATGGTTGTTGTCATTTTCATCTTTTTTGTTTTTAGAGTGTTCTATAATCAGGTAATCGCGCTATAATGCGTAGTGCTTTGGTAATTTCTGCTTTGTCAAACCGATCTTGCAGTTGCTCTTGCAGGCTTATGTTGTAGGTATCTTGATAGGCTTTGGCTACTTGCGATACTTGTACTTTATCTTTTAACTGTCGTAGGATCGCATATACCGCTTCTTCTTTGTCACCACCCATATACCAAGGTCTAAAGCCTTGATGAATTTGTTGCGCCAATCGAATAGCGGTCGTTTTTTTAAGTACGATGACCTTTCCCGATAGCCTACGTAATACCTTATCTGCATAGTGTATTTTTAATGCGTCTTCGTTTTCGATGCCTTTGCGTGCAGGATCTAGTTTGTTTTCTAAAACAGCCAGTAATTTAGTAGCGATTTGGTTGCGCTGTTTGGAGCGCACCGCCATATAAGTGGTACTGATCAGTAAGAGTCCTACTGTACTGCTGGCGATCTGTAATCCTAGTGTTTTTTTCATGTGTTTACTCCTAAGTATGGTGTGATTTTTTATCGATTTAAAAATTTGATTCCTGCACCCACTGACTTACCCATAGGGGTAAGCATCGCAAGGTCTGAAGCATCTGCTTTTTTTGCTGTATTCCATAACACCCATCCAATCATAGCAATCACTAGGCTCAAAGTAATAGGAACTGCTACCATCGCTACTGAGGAGATGCGTTTGCTTAAGTTCATAAAGTTGCCCCCTATGGCTGCGGAATCTGCTATGAAGCGGGTCGCTATCGAGGAAACATCAATCTTGTTTTTTTGTAACCAAGTATTAAAATTGGTATTGGTCGTACAAACATTTGAACCATTGTGCTTCCAAGTGACTAACCAAATGGTACGTGCATTGGCAACACCTACTACGGATACTAAGCTGTTGTAATAATTCACCCATAATTCGCAAGGATCATTGGCTTCTGGTACGACAAAAGCGTGATTGGCTACTTTTAGCTGTATAGACATATGTATAAGGGATTAGTATTATTAAATACGACGGGTATACTTGTGAATTTCTTTAGGAGACAATCCTTGCTTTTCAAGCGCATCTGTGAGTACGTTATGTAAGTGGATTTGTCTTTTTACAGATACTTTTTTAGTATAATAGATACAGAGCTGTCTAGCGACCAAAAAGCCAACCGCGAAGGATAATAATGTATTTTTCATAAGCTAATTTTGTTTTCTCTTATTGTTATTTGTTGCTATTCTTTTCCTTGTTTTTAATGACTATGCGTATGGTAATGAGCGCTCTTTGGCAACTTGCCTGTAATAGGTAAGTATGGTGATGGTTTGCTGTCCTCCAACCTCGAACTGCCACCCATGTTTTCCATCGAGTATTGTCCCTTCCATTTCATTTACTTCTGCTACGTTGGAAAAATTCTGAGGGCTATTGTAATTGGAAATAGCAATCGAACGTACTGTGTTTGTACCTGTGACAGTAGCTGTTGTGAGTCGTAACACATTGAAATGTTGATTGTCTGAAAAAACAAACTTGACATGTTTAATTCGTGCGGGTTGGAATGTAAAATCTTCTCGCTTTCTGTAATACCCATCATTAATCAAGATGGCATCACTCTCTCTACTGTATTGAATACGGGTAATGCTTGCATTCAGCGTATCATTGCTATACAATTGATTACTATCAGGGGCAATGGCAATACTAGTCCCCACTTTGCCTAATGATAAGGTCGCTTGTATGCTATCCTCTGCACCGATCAATGTATAGGTATCGTCTGCTCGATTCCCTACATATAGCAAGGCATTGGTAGGATTATACACAATGCGATATGGATTTGCCCCAACCGCTATAGCGGGTCTAGGAATCCCTGTGGCTAACGTAACAGGGATTACATTACCACTCCCAGAGACTACATATAAACTATCATTTATTGGATGATAGGCAGCTGTGCGCAAATCTGTACCAACAGCCTCAATAGTTCCAATGAGTTGATGTGTCGGACTGATCACCTGAATGTCTTCAGAAGCCAATGAAAGGACATATACATTGCCTGTCGTAGGAGCTACTGTAAGATGCCTTGGCGCTATTGCTACAGCAATCGTAGTGATGAGTGTTTCTGTACGACTATCAATTACACTGATCGTATTTGAAGCGATATTGGCTACATATAAAGCCTTATTAAAAGGATTGTAAACAATAGCAATGGGACGCTTGCCCACTGCAATGGTATTGGTGATCTTTAGTTGCCTGTCAATAACGGTAACAGTATCTCCTATACTATTCGCCACGTAGACCGTTCCGAAGTTTGGGGCAACTGTATCTGGGATCACGGTTAGGTCTACGGGCGAAATACTACTAGTAGGGGTTATAGGAAGTAGGGAAACTAGTGTGCCTGAACTATCGACAATGCTAATCGTATTGGATAATTGATTGGCGATATACACATATCCATTGAATGGATTGACAAGCATCCCTTGTGGGGAATAGGCAGCTTGCGTAGGGGAACTGATCGACACCGTATCAAAACGATGCGCTGTTACTTCTTCTGGTACTAGCGGACTGAGTACTGGTTTTTGATTCCCCGACCATAAATGAATACTACGCGTTTGTTCAGAGGTATTGGTTATTGTAAGTTGAGTCGCCTCGTAATGACGCTGTAAGTGTTTATAAAAAGTAGCTGGGGTGATTGTGATTGGTTTTTTAGATCGCCTTCTTAACAAAGTTGATTTTCTAGCCAGTGCCTTTGGAGTTGGTTTCAAAAAAGAATCTTCCAATACAGATGTTTCCACTACAGGAGCAGCTATCGGCTTTTCGGACATATCATCATCACAGCAGTTTGTTGCTACCTCCGCTAGTGGAGGTGACATATCATCGTCCATAAATAGAATCCACCACACAGCAATCAGGGAAATGCCTGTAGTCATATATGCTATTTGAGAGGGTGCATTCATACTTTTGATGTGTATTGATTGATAAAATGAATAATGTCTTTGGTTCTTCTTACTTGTGTTTCTCCCACTAAATGTGGATTTTGACTGAAAATCTTGGTCGCGGCATACACGGCTTCTATTTTCGGAAAACCATAATCTAGGTAGTGACGAATACCACACAAATCAGCAGTCTTCTCACTACGGGTATTTAAGAACCAGTGACAGCCTTCATGGGATAAAATAGCCACCCGAACAGGGATTGTATAGCTTCTGAATAATCGTTGTGAAAGCTGTACCCGAGGCATTTTACGATGTATCCGTGCAGGGGTGATCAATTCTTTTCCATATTGATCAACAATACGCGGGAGGTACTGAAACAAAAACTCATTATCGGGGCTATCATAGAAGCCCGCAGGCGCATAGCCTGCCTTTTGAGCAAAGGCTATCGAAAAATCCATAAAACGCTGCTGTTCGGGAGTAATCCAACTTACAGGAGCTTCCATCGGCTGTATGGTGAAGTCAATAATATCAATCCCTTCTGCACTACCTGTTTCTTTATTATACATAGTAAGAATCAACTCTTCTGGAGAAACAGGTAAGGGTATATATATCGTTCTTTTTTCTTGACGTTTTAGATACGCTTTGCGACGAAAGTAATGGGTGTTCTGATACCTTGGGTCATACACATGAAAGCCAACATGCATGGCTTGCGAAACTGCAATACAAACACGAATCGTAAACCGCTTTTTATGTGCAGGGATTGGAATATTCATAGTCTTACCCTTTCTGGACATGTATATATTTATCTTTCTGTGAATGGTATACCATCGCTCCAATACTGCCGACCACAACGACTCCCAATACCGCATACAATACTATGGTGGTAGTATTATCTTTGGAATCCTTTTTGTCCTGGTCTGTATGTATATCATCTGTACGCATACTACTGTTTGCTACAGATTGTGGTGTTAACAAATTTTGAGAAGCAGTAGGATTTATAATGGTATCGATTGCTCCACCAATAGCAGCTCCCCCTCCTAAGTCTTTGTACGCCTGTCCTAGCTGCGAGAAAAACCGCTTTCGCTTTGCTCGACGGGCGATACGTTTAGGCTTCATCCGTCTAGCGGCTCGTCTAGCTTTTCGGGCGGCTCTGCGCTCAGCTCGTTTGGCTTTATCTCCAAAAAAATCATCATATCCTTCTATTTCATCTTCATATGGATTGTGATCTGTGAGTAGCATTTCTGTTTCTCCTGCTATCATAAGTGTCTTTTTTGTTTGTTTAAAGGGTATACATGATTTGTAGCGTTGAATTCATCGGATCATAATTGATCGAGTTGTAAGGCTTCCCTGTAAATGGATAGCCTTTTGCCTGCCCTGCTGGGAGTAACACCCCATTCACCATTGCGGGGGTATCTCCTATATTTTTGACCGAAGCAAATAAAAATCCTAATGGAAATGCTCCTGCTTGGGTAACTTCTTCTTCTACAATAGTGGCTAATGCATCCATAGTTAGGTTCGTTTTTTGATGGTATAAATAATGACTCCTGTGAGGGTAAGCCCCAACATGCTCATCCCTGCAATCAACATCATCCTCTTCTTTTTTGTTTTCTCCCCTTTGCCCGCTTTCGCTTGAAATAGTGATTGACCTTCTACTGGTATTGAAGGAATACCAATTGGTGGTATTTTAGACAAGTCTTGCTTTTTATTAGAGATGGGAGGTTGATCCTTTTTTGATTGTACTTGCTTTTTAGGACGTTGTACCTTACTAGGCTTGTAGGGCAAGGATATATCTTTAGGCATTGTGGCTACAATAGGCTTTTTTGGAGCAGTGCGTATTGGACGTGCTTGCAAATTAAGCAACTGGGCACTGCTTCTTGGTTTCCATCTAGCACGTACAGGTCGTGTACTTTTTCTGCGTCCTCTACCTAGTAGATAGGGATGTATCGGTCGCCCGTATCGTCTTGTTGATTTTTTGGAAAATCGTTGGTGACGTATTCTAGGTCTTGGGAATCCTACTATCTTACGATGCCCCATAGGACGCCTATTCCTATTTCGAAATCGTAAGGGTGTTTTTCTCCTACCACGGGCAGCCCTTCTATAAGGAGGTCTTGTCCTTGAGGATCGCCTACCACGTAACGCACCTCTATATGCATCGTAGGCTGGTTCTATAGTATCTAATGGAGCGTTTATCATAATAGGTGACTGTTTTAGTAATACATCGTAATTAGGGGCGTGCGGGTAGTGGTGGTGCGTAGGCAATTGCAGGTTTAGGACGATTTGAAAAGAAAACGATCCCTCCTAAAAAAAGGCTGCCCACCACAGCTAGACCGATATACATGTTTTGCTGTTTTCGTTTCGCTTTTGCTTCCTCTTGTTCTCGTTTTCTTCGTTCTGCTGCCGCTTGCTGTTCTTGCTTACGCTGCATCTCCATCGCTTTCATCTTCATCGCTTTCATCTTCATCTCAAACTCCCGACGCATTCGCGCCTCGTTCATCCGTGCTTGTTGTCTGGCTCTAGATTGCGCAGCTAACAAGGCTGCGGAACTACTACCACTCCTATCGCGACGGCGACGACGCTTCTTACCGCCACCCTTAAGTAAAGAACCGACAAGACCAACACCTACTTTAGCCACTGATTTCCAAAAAGTATCATAGTCACCATCCTCAAAATAAGCATCGTGTTCTAGCGCTTCTGTTGCTGTATTTTTCTCTTGCATGTGACGGGTCAATACCTCACTAAGGTCTTGCTCAAAACGAGGGGTGTTGACTTTTAATAGCCGTATTACTCCGTCTGTCAACGCTTCTTTGCTAGGTGTATTCGTGTACTTAACTCCATGCTTGTCTAACAAAGCGATAAGTACATTGGGAGCAGTGAGGATCAAATGACTGATCATACTGATGGTATCTCCATACAGTTGTTTTGTGTCTGTATTCATTTTTTAACTGTTTAATCTGTTACCTACCAGATACCCTGCTATAAAAACCACTGTGAGCATCAATAACTCATCTTTTAAAGGTGAGTATTTGGTGAATGCGTCAGGGGTTTTTTCTTGCTTGTTTAACAACTTACGTTGGCGTAATTCATTCCATACCAATTGTACTTCATTGGCAAGTGCTTGGTCTTCTGGTTTGGCATTTGACTTTTTGGCAATACGGTCATAATATGTCTTGACTTGCTGATTACTTGCATCCGTAAATTGATCTAAAAAAACATCTTCATCTCCTGATCCATTGTAATTTGAATGCCCGCATTGGCTACATAAATTCGCTTCGCTATTGTAACCATCGTGATTGCAAGAATTGCATTGAGTAGTACTGCTATGCTGTAAGGATAACAGGGCTTTCTTATCTGGATGGTGCGCTAGTAATGCAGTCACAATCGGTTGCCCTTTTTGCTTTATTAGTGCTTTGATTGCACTAACTAATCCTTTTATATTATTAGGTACTTCATACCCTTGGGCATACAGCATCCTACGAATGGGTTGGGGGTTACTCAATACGATGTAATCAATACTGTTAGGGGCTGTAACAAGGCTGTTTTTATGTAAT
>CANMMM010000051.1 GCA_947498935.1 uncultured Aquimarina sp.
ACATCAAAGGTATATGAGTCAGCTCTTAAGGAATCGAAAAAAACAAAAAACCTAAGATGACAAAGTAGGAATAAAATCAAATCTATTAACAGATAAGAAAAGAGATTTAGTGATTACCAAAAAATTCTTCAGAAAAAACAATTCGTTAATTATTGATTATAGTTACCCTTATCTTGATGAAAAACAAGTTCCGTTATCTAAAAATTTCAATCTTTTTATTGAAGAACAATATTTAAAAACCGATGCGCCAATATCCGAGATAATTTTAAAAGAGGATATTTCTTGTGATTTACTTTATAAAGATGCAAAACGGAGAAAAAGAAATGCAGATTATAAAGTGTATACAGAAAACGATAACTTTTTAAGTCTGTTAATATACAAGACCAATCATTACGATTCTGAAAAACATAACTCCTATATGTTCAAAAGTCTTAATTACGACCTGCAACAGGGTAGATTTTTGACATATAAGGACTTTTTCACCTCTGAAAGCGATACATTTTTACTATTCAAGCTCAATCAGGAACTACAAGCTCGAATTCAGGGTCAAGATTCTTTTCAACCTTGTTGGAAATTCACAAAAGATACCTTTGATGCCACTAAAAATAATTTTGTTGTCACTTCGGAATATATAAGGTTTTATTTTGACGATTGCGTAGTTTGTCCTTCATATACTGGAAACCATTATTTGGAAATTCCTATCGAAGAATTACAATCGATATTGGATATGAATCTCTTTGGTGAAAAAAACAACAGTATCCCAATTCAAAAAATCAATGGATAAAAAAACTTCATTTTAGAAATTACCTTATTATAAACATTAAATAATAACGACCAATAAGCGATCCTGTCATCAATACGCTGGGTAATTCAGTCACAATACTAAATGTTTGGGTTTTGAGACAAAACTATAAAATTAAACTCCACAATGTGGATTAAAATCAATTTCATATGAAAGCACCTTATTTTATAACAACTTGTATATTATTCATTGGTAAAACATTTTATGCCAATAATTCAGGAAACGATTTACAAGTTATAAGAACGTTGGACACTTATATAGGGTTAATCAATTTCCTAAATGAAGACGGGGCAAAGGAAATTTTAGAATTGTACAGCGAGCAATATTCGGGAAATACCACTTATGTAAATCTTTCTGGAGCAATCGTTAAGAAAACGTATACAAAAGAGGATATTAAAAATCAGTTAACAGATATCGTGGAAGATGGTAATTATAGTCTTAAATTCTCCAAAAACAATATTCTCTACAGTGCACAAAAGAAAAGTGCTGGAACCATTGCTGTATTACTGGACTTTGAATCATTTATTGACAACAAAACAGCTGAAAAAGGAACCATCCTTATGAATATGGTTATTGTGAATCAAAAAGGGAAATGGAAAATTATCCAGAATAATATGGTAAGGGTTTCCGAGACGAAGGAAATAGGAGACTGTATATGCCATATTTTTGAAAAGGGTACTACGCAATTCGTAACCGAATTGTATTATCCCGCAGGAGTAAAATATGACCATAAATTTGAGGCTTTTCGTATCTCTAATGAAGGAAAAGACAGGATCATCAAATCAGGTGATAACAGGTTTATCTGGCAAGATAATGATAAGGTGTTTCTGAACCAGAAAGAGTTAGGATTTGCTAGTAAACCTAAAAAATTCATAGAACTGATTATCAATGAGTTAAATTCAAAAACTTGTATTAACACAATTTTTAGATAATTATCTCAAAAGTAACCCCAATGGTTATCTAAGTATAAAAAGAAATAGTAACAAATATAACTATATCAAAAATACTCCTGATCGGATATGTAAATTAACCCCTTGTCTAAGGGTTTAATTTACATATCCTCCACTAACAGAGGAATGCGTAAACATGTTACCATATAATATATTCCAACCTAGTCAACAATTTCTCTACTTAATTGAAAATGGGTCTCCAAAATCTCCATCAGGATCATCACAATCAAATTGAAGATTTCAAGGTAAATCTCCACCACTTTCAATACAGATTTCCATACCAGTTTCAATATCACTTACCCATTCAAAACTATTATAATTTGATTGTTTTTGTCCTTCAATTTTAAAAACATTTTGGATTTCCACCTTTACAGAACTATGTCTAGAAAAAACAACATTAGCTGTCATATTGCTTCTTTTTAAAGCTCCGCTGAAATTAGCTGGAATTCTAAAACTCCATGACTCAGGTAATGTATTTATTTTTTGATCCCAAAAACCCCAAACAGTTATCTCACACAACCTTGTATTTCGCTTTACGTTAAACTCTTTAATTTAAAAGAGAATTTTCTCTCATAAATTCGTCAATATAGACTAAATTCTGTATCAAAAAGTTTGAACTCTGGGGGTTTGGGGTCACGGAAAGACAATTTTTTCTTCAAGCCAGACAATTTAGTCTGGCTTTTTTTATTAGCTAACTTTTCTTTTTAATCACAAAGGAGGAGTTGCACAAGGGTTGGAGAACTATATTTTTATAACTCTTCGCTTCAATCAAGTCTAAAAAATGGATTCAACTCGAAAATCTAAGTTTGGAAAGTTTAGTCTATAAATATGATAATTTTGTCCACTTATTTTTAGCCCATATAATTTACCAAGAGCGTATTAAATTTAAAACTATAATTCGGCACTAAATTCCTTTTGCTGTCGAATTATAGTTTTTTTATATATCTTTGATTCACTTTAATTTAGTTACAGTGGAGAAAACATTACATATAGAATCCTTCAAAAAGCAGTTTAAAAACTTTGATGTAATAACGGTCAAAAATATATTTGATTTTTATAAAGGTAGAGATACTTTTATAAAAAAGAGCACAGTAAATTGGCGAATATATAAGCTTGTTGAAAAAGGAATCATACAAAGAATTGGTCGAGGGAAATATAGGCTTGGCGAACAAAAAGAATTTCACCCAGAGATCAATCAATCCATGAAATCTTTATATACAATTCTTAAGAATGAATACCCCTATTTAGATATTTCTATTTGGACATCAGAATGGATATCCCAATGGATGTTACATATTCCTAGTACAAACAAAACAATAATTGAAGTAGAAAAAGGAACAGAAGATAATGTGTTCTATTTCCTTTCAGACATAAGGAAAAATGTATTCCTAAACCCATCTACAGATATATTAGACAAGTATGCTCTAGAAAATAAAAAACAAATTATCATAAAAAATTTAGTTACAGATGCTCCACTTCAGAAAATAAATAATTTAATAATTCCAACACTAGAAAAAATAATTGTTGATTTAATTCTTGATGTTAAGACTCTTTCAGAGTATCAAGGTAGAGATTTAGAGAGTATTATTGAGAATGCATACCAATCTTACTCCATTCGAGAGGATAAACTCTTGCGTTATGCTGGTCGAAGAAGAAAAAGAGATTTTGTAGAACAATTCATTAAAAACATCGTATAAATGATAGCAGCAGATAGCCTATCTTTGGGATGGATGACTTCAAAAATTAAGCAGTTTAAAGGTGATCCTATAATTGTCGAAAAAGTAATTCGAGCATTAACCTTGTTAGAATCTTTGAGAGTTGAGAATCTAGAATTTATTTTTAAGGGAGGAACAGCCCTGATGCTAATGATACAAGAACCTAGAAGGTTCTCCATTGATATAGATATTCTAATCGAAAATAAAAACCAGGATTTAGAATTAATTTTAAATAATATCGTTAAAAAGTCTGCTTTTGTCAAATGGGAGGAACATAAGAGAAAAACTGTTTCTGAAATAGAAAAGTGTCATTTTAAATTGTTTTATGAGCCTCTAATGAAAATGAAAGGAGACCTTAATTATATTTTGTTAGACGTAGTTTATGAAACAAATCCTTATGTAAATGTTCAACAAACTAACATCTCTCATTTCTTATTAACTGAAGATGGAGCTCCAATTAAAGTAACTACACCAACATTAGAAGCTATACTTGGAGATAAATTAACAGCGTACGGTCCTAATACAACTGGAGTACCTTTAACTAAACCTATGGAGGTAATGAAGCAGATTTATGATATTGCTGGAATTTTTGATCGTATATCCTCTTTAGATAATGTAAAGCTAAATTTCATTAAAGTAGCTGAAAGAGAATTAGAGTATAGAGGTTTTGATAGCACAAATTACAAAGTCATCTTTGATGATATTATAAATACTTCTCACAATTTTTGTATCTATGGGAGGCTCGATAAGAAGGCTTTTGCTACTATGCGATCAGGAGTCAATAGGCTTAATAATTTTATTTATGGCGAAAAATTTAGAGAGCCTCAAGCTCAGATCGCAGTTGCTAAAGCAACATACTTAACATCAAAAATTAATGCCGATTCTTTTAGTTTAGAAATGTTTGATAATTCTTTGGGTATGAAAAATTGGGTAATTTCTGATCATCATTTTTCGGCTTTAAATAAATTAAAAAAACATAATTTAGAGGCATTCTATTATTGGTATAAAGCATTTGAATTCTGAGAATGGAAAATGTTAAACGACAATTACAGCTTTTAAAATCCTTATTCAAAGGACGTGAAGATGTATTTGCCTTACATTGGGAAAAAGCAAATAAAAGTGGCTATATGCCTGCCTATTCTTATGATCCTTATATGTACCGTTTGCACAAACAAAAGGGTGGTTTATTCAAGAATTATGAGGATAAAACTTATTTAAGATTAGATGATTATCAATTATCAAAGCATTTAAAAGGAGAGCAATTTATTGGTATCTATCCGCTATTAAAGGATAATACTTCTTGGTTTATAGTAGCCGATTTTGATAAAAAAGACTGGCAAGAACAATCTCAAAAAGCAATAGATGCATGCAATAAATACCATATTCCTGCTTATCTAGAACGTTCCCGATCTGGAAATGGCGGACATGTATGGATATTTTTTGAAGAGCCTTATTCCGCAACAAAGAGCAGAAAAATTTTACTTTATCTTTTTGAGCAAGAAGGTATTTTTTCCGTATTTGATAAAAATACAAGTTTTGACAGATTGTTTCCAAATCAAAATTATTTATCTGGAAAAGGATTAGGTAACCTTATAGCTTTACCCCTTCACGGCAAGACTCTACAAGATAACAACTCCTGTTTTATAGATAAAGAGACACTTACAGCATACAAAGATCAATGGGGATTTTTAAAAACTATTAAAAGAGTTTCGGTCATTCATTTAGATTCCATTTTAAATGATTTATTTAAACAAGAAAATCAAGATACTATTCCAGAAAATAAAATTCCTAGCAATGGAAAATTACAAATTGTTCTAAAAAACAGTATCACTATACATAGAGGTAGCTTACCCCCTACAATAGTTAATTTTCTAAAAGAACATCTGAACTTCTTTAATACTGATTATGCCATTAAAAAGAAAACAGGAAGAAGCACATGGAAAATAGAACGTTACTTTAAACTTATTGAAGAAACTGAAAATACCATTGAAATACCAAGAGGCTTTGTCGGTAAATTAATTCGATTTTGTAAGACACAAAACATTGACTATGAATTCTTAGACCGAAGAAATAAACTTAACAACGTGATATTTTCTTCTTCAATTAAGCTGTTGAAGCATCAGTATCTGCCTATTAAAATATCCTCAAAAAAAGATTTTGGAATTATTGTTGCGCCGCCTGGTTCTGGAAAGACAATTATTGGTCTAAAAATTATTGAACAAAAGAAACAACCTGCATTAATTATTACTCATAGAAAACAAATTGCAGAGCAATGGATTGATAGAATTGAAACTTTTTTTGGAATCCCAAAGAGAGAAATTGGTATAATAGGTCAGGGAAAAATGAAGATTGGAAAACGTATAACAGTGGCGTTAATTCAATCTCTAACGAAGAAACTTTCTAACCCTAATGAAAAATTAACTGCTGCATTTGGGACTATCATTATTGACGAATACCATCATATTCCAGCTAAATCTTTCCGTGAAGTTATTCATAAACTATCACCATATTATCAATATGGACTTACAGCGACTCCTTTTCGTAAAAACAGTGATGAAAAATTACTTTTTGTGTATTTAGGAGATATTGTTGCAGAAATAAAACCACAGGATATTGACCAATATAAAAAGGCAAGGATTGTAATTCGAGATACGAATTTAAATGTCCCTTTTAATTCTAAAACAGATCATTTTGAGACACTTTCAAAAATACTAATCCACGATTCAGAAAGAAATAATCTAATAATAAAGGATATTCAATACGAATTGGATAAAGGCCGAAAAGCTGTGATCATTACGGAACGTAAGGAGCATATTCAAGTGCTTTACCAATATCTAAAAAGCCATTATGAAATTATCCCTATTTCTGGTGATGACCGCACTTCTTCTAGAAATTTAAAATGGAAAAGTATTGAACAAGGAAACTATCAAGGCATTTTAACAACTGGTCAATACTTTGGAGAAGGGATCGATATTCAAAGTATCTCTTGTTTATTTCTTGTGTATCCATTTTCATTTAAGGGTAAGCTAATCCAGTATATAGGAAGAGTACAACGATCTGAATTAACACCGATTATTTACGATTACAGAGATAAACAAATTCCATATTTGAATACCCTCTTTTTAAAAAGATAGAGGTAGTCACTTAAATACCTATCTTTATAGGAAGTAAATATATTGAAATATGGATATTTTTAAAGGTCAAAAT
>CANMMM010000052.1 GCA_947498935.1 uncultured Aquimarina sp.
TGATTTCCTTCTTCTTTGGATACATCCTTAGTAAGCTCATGCGCTTTTGCAGAAGCTTCTTCTTGAGATACATTCGTATTTGCTGATGCATCATGAGCAGCAGCGGTATGTGATGCTTCTAATAAGGCCAAATCTTGTGACTCCGAATTATCATACATCGCATCAAAGTCCATTACTTGATCTGTATCATTCGCTTGCTGTGCAAAACACATTCCCTGAACTAACAGACATATCATAAGTATTCTTATAGTGTGCATATCGATTCTCGTTTTCATACTTATACAATTACTCATCCATTCCTAAGGTAAAATTATCATAGCTAATCCAATTTGGAGAAGAAGATCTATCTGGACACTCTTTAAATCTATTAATTTGATCAAATTCTATTTTGTTATATCTACTAATTCTATTTCCTTCTAGATGGAAAGAAATTCTTGCTTTATGATTACTTTTACTATCTCTGTTTCGAACGCCTAAGGTTACTTTTAATAGCTTATTTCCTGCAGCGTTCATCTTAACCACCCCATGATATTCATCTCCTTTATCATAAAGTCTATGATTCATTTTTTCTCGTCCATCTATTATTACTGAATAACCATCTACTTCGGTACGTTCGATACGAATCTTATATGGAATTTCTTCATTTGGGATTCCAGAGAACGGAATTTCTACCTGACGTGACAAACAATAATTACCATTGCGTCCATCTATCCCTACATATTCTGTTTTGACATAATTAGAAGTAATACGTATATCTCCATATGGATCTCCATTACAATCACAATATGGGAAAGGACAATTACTTGCCGCTCCCTCACAGGTAGGTGCTTTCAAATTCACGCGCAATGTAGCTGTAGTGCAATTTCCTTTTCCATCAGCAGTACACGTGTTATCACAAATAGAATAAGTAACATAATCGATACAGTTAATATCGTCTTCTCCTTCTTCAAAGCCTTCTCCTTCTCTTCCATCAGTAAACGCATATTCTCCTCCTCCACTACCACATCCTCGACTATTGGCTGTATATATAATTTTATCATCTGTAGGATCCTCTGGGGTGCCATTATCATCTACTACAGCTGTACCGTATAAAGCTGATCCTACAATAGTAATCGCTCCCATATTAGGCCCCTCTGATCCAAAAAAGTCATTCTCAGTAACAGGAATTGTAGTCGATTCCCCATATGTTAATGAAGTTGTATCATCCTCTGCCTGTATTGGAATATCAGGACATGTAACCAAACGTGTGGTGATACTTGCTCTTTCTCCTGGTTCCACAGCGATACTTGCGGTTCCTGTATGGGATGTACTTGTAGTATAGGAATCAGGGTGTGCTTGCTTCCATTTTTTAAAGCTAAAATGATCCGAAGTCTCATCTGTAGTTGCATAATCCTCAAAACCATCAAATCCCATCGCACTGTATCGGCTATTAGAACTCACCGCAGTAGGTAAGGTATATTGGTATCCATACTGAGCTGATGAATACCTCCCTAATGCATCCTTATTTTCTAACTCTGCACCAAAAGGACTGTACTGTGTCACTTCACTTGCAAAGGTCCAACGTTCTTGATGCTGTGTAGCGATACGCCATGGTGTCGATGCACCTGTAGGTGGTAGGTAGAATGGCTGGTACTCTGTAAAAAATCCATTCGCACGTAATACTGGGGATTCCGATATTTTATTCGCAGTTCGATTGGTCAAAAAAGCATAGGACTTTTTTGCTCGCCATTCAGCTCTTACATTATAGAGATATGGATTAAAACACACTACATCTGTATAGCTATCTTGATCTTCGTAAGCAATATCCTCTGGCAAAGTAAACTTGGGTAATGATGCCTCACACTGTGTAGCCCAAAGATCACTGTAGGCTACCGCTGAAGCATTTACAATCAAATAATCGTCCCCGTTTACATCTTCAAATGATGGTAATTGATCGTTATTTTGTGCTGCTAATTCCAAAGGATTCTTCATCAAGGTTAAAGAAGCCATACTAGCCGTCTGTTGATTACGATACCCTGAGCGAACGATCGTTAATCGATACGCATTTAATTCTTCAGGATTCACTGGCGCTATGGATTCCGAACGCAAAGTCTTCCCTTCTATATCCATCAACTGAAAAGAATTAGCACCATTATTGCCTACATTATGAACCCATAATATAGCGGTGTTCTCTACATCTTCTTCATCTAAGTAACGTACCTCTACTTCATCTCCGTCATGCAAGTATGTACTCGCATCTTCTGTTCCTGGTACTGTCGAATCCTGTCGTAATCTAAAATACTGACCTGATTCTTCAAACTCCCAAGAAATTCCTAGGTTTTTAGAAGCCTGACCCATGCCCTCGTATGCCCAATAGGCAGGATACGTAAGGTTATAATAAGCATCATCGTATTCGTTGACCGTAGCGGTTACCAATACTTCGCCTGTCTGCGCATCCCATGCTAGGTTCTTCGTAGACACCTTCGCATTGACATCATAGGCTATTTTCTCTTCTAAAATTCCAAAACTATGGATCACCTTGGTCGTAGACACCGTTTTTAACTCATCGGTATGATGAGCGGCATTAGGCAATGGAAAAGGAACTACTGCTGGAAAAATCGCTGCTATAAAAGAACCTACATTAAAATCTACTCCCGCATAAGACGATGAAGAAGCATTCTCCCTAAAATCATTCACCACATCTACCTCTACACCAACTAATTTCTCTACAATCTTACCTTCTGAAGTAATGGCTTTTATGGTATTATCTAGCTTCCCAGCAATGGGGTGTGCTTTATAATCGGCGTTACTTCGAGTACGATACACATAATCAACACCTGATATAGGAAGGCTTTTTCCCTCTGCATACACACGTTGACTACGTGTCTTTCCATTCATATTATTGGTATGCACTACAAATCCCTGAGACATCGCCATTTCTTTATGCTCCTCTATATATAAAATATTAGGAAATGAAACGGGTATTTTTTGTCGGGTATCCAATGGTGTGTGGTCTACTTCTGTAGGGTAATCATAGCTTGTATAAAACTCATTGACCACATACCCTGTAGCATGCTTCCCAACTACTTTGCCATTATCTGCATCTTTTCTTGATAAATTCTTAACCGTTACACTACTATATGTAACTTTTGGAGAGGGGAAAAAGGATTCTCCAAATGGTTTCTCTACATAATTATCCTCTTCTGGCCCTAATAATCTGCTAGCCTGTGTGCGCTCAAAAACAGGCTCCACAAAAGGATTCTCCTTACTCATCAATGGCTCATAAGTAGCTACGCCACTAGAAGAAGTGCCATCTTCTTTGGTATAAGAATATTCCTGACCATAGTATTGCTTATAACTAGGTTGCCCCAAATGATTCGTCATCATATCCCATTGATCATCCATCCTAATCGATTTTACACGACAGCCACCTCCTATTTTAGAAGTTGCTAAATTCGGTAATCGTATCCATGATTTCTCGCCATGAAAACGTTTCGCGCATTGCTTCTGTAGCAACTCACGATTAGGCCCTAGAAAAAGTTTATAGGCAGAACCTGCTGATCCTACCAGTTTCTGTACTAGTGCCAATGGATCATTACTATTAAATTTACCTTTATTCACCTCTGTATAAACAGTTTTATTAAGATATTTCCGCCCAAAATGTAAACCTGCTTTCGTGATAGGATTGATCGAAACTCCGTCGGCTTTCACCATTTTCATCGGTATAGAAGCATACCATTTACCTCCTACAGCAAACACCTTAGCTCTATACGAAGAGTTCACAAAAAAGTAGCCTGTAACATAATCAAATAAAGCACTATTACGAATATTTGTTCCGAGTGCTCCTTCTTTACGCATGTTTACTAAAAATCTAAAATATACAGGTTGCTCTTTGATAGGGTCTACAATAGTGGTATTAAAATCTGCCTCAGACATCTCTGATGGAAGAGCTACATATAAATATTGCGTATCAGGGGTAGCACCTGATCCATTTCGCCCGTATAAAATAGTATTCGACACCTCATTCTGGCTAGATACGTCTGATTGCCAACCAGTACCTACGACCTTGAGCATTTGCATCGCTCGTCGGTTTTGTACATGTTGGTAATCATCTGCCTCGGTCTCTATAGATAATTTCCCGCCAGAAGGCAATTCAACACTCGTTAGCGTCCATGCACTTGTATTACGATTGGCTACTGTTCTATCTTGTTCCACATAAGGAAACTCTGCAATGCTGATAGGATCGATAAGATCACATCCTTGATTCCCTCCTTTATAATTACCCCAAACATCATAATTCTTTAACCCATAATTAGGATTAAAACTATCATAGTTAAACATATAGGGTGTATATCTACCCATTTCTGACGCTCGGTAAGTAAAAAATACTTTCTTTAAGGTCAATTTCCCTTTTTTATCGGATGCTGAATTAGGAGTATCCATTACTAAAGAATAATCATATTCGAAATGCGCTTCCTTTATTGCAGATGCATGATCTCCTTTTTCATCATATTCAGGTTTAGAAAATAAAGCGATCCTATCTAATTTATACATAGGAGCACTCATATTAATTCCTCCATTCTCATCACGTACGCCAAAACCATCTTTTCTAGCGGATAGATAAAAACGTGCCACATGTGTTTTGGTCTCTATGGTTTCTGCATATAATAATTCTTTTTCCCCATACACATAATTGGCCATATCATCCTGCTTGTCTGATTTTAACCCTTCATTATAGGAGGCTTTATTCTGCTCGAAAGGGATCCTCCATTTATACGGAGTGCCATTCGCTGATTTATTTACATAAGTAAACTTGGTATATGCACCTAAATCATCTGGTGTAGGCCCATTATTTGTTACATCTTCATAATCAGAAGACAAAACAGATGACAACAAATAAGTATGCGCATATGCAGGCGTAGTTATACGATTAAAGTATTGATTCCCTCGAGTATTACGAGTAGGTGAATTATCTACTCCTGGTGCATACGAAACTAAACCATAATTTGTGGCATCACATGCTGGCTTATTGCCTGATATATTAAATGTCGTTTCTACTTTCTTAGTGTTGTAAGCTGTTTTCCCAAACACATAACGGCTACCATCGTTCTGCAAAACAGTCATTTGAGCAATGTGATCTTTCTTAGCATTGTCGCCAGATCCTGCATAGCTACTCAACAAACTCTTTTCATAAGCATTACCATATGTTAATATCTGATCTACTGTTCGTTTGCTAATCGCTGTATTAGTGATGGCTCTCTCACTTCGTTTCAATGCCGATTGAATAGGACTCGTATTTTGCTGCATCGAAGTACCGCTAGCATCATACACCTTTGTCTCATATTGATTCTTTGCGGTATAGCCTCCTCTTTTGCCTTCTAAACCGATTCGAATAGGACTGTATTTCGAAATATTATCTGAAAAAAGTCCTGAATTCTCATCCACACTCTTATCTATATTCATCTCTCCTATTCGACGATAAAATACTTTTTGATAATCTGGTTTATTTTTAGCATCACTCTCTTCAAAATGAGGCAAAGCGTTATTTCTACTCTTCCAAACTCCTGAATGGCTAGAACTCTTATTCACCCTAAAATCTGTACCCGCATGAATCAGGTTTCCTACTCCAAATTCTACTCCAAAATTCCCGCCACTTCCATTATCGACTATATATTGATCATAAACATAACCAATCTGGCTTCTAAAAGGTCGGAATTGTCCTGAAATACCCTG
>CANMMM010000053.1 GCA_947498935.1 uncultured Aquimarina sp.
CCAAAGGAAAACTAATCAAATGCATTTTTTTGAACGGTTTGCCTTATCATCCTAGTGCTTCCTTCTACACTTTTTTTAAAAGAACGTATGTCTTATCGACCTTGTAAATATAGTAAAATTCCGTCTTTGTATTGCCAGCCACATCACCAAACCTATCTTTACATAATTGGGCATTATGGGTACTTCCTTGTGCCACCGCTACATCCGCGCCCCATAATACAACTATGTAAAATAGGCGCGCACAGACTGCTAACATTGAAGATTTTGACTTCTAACGAGTTGTTTTTAGTTCAGCTATTACAATATTATAGATATATAATCGTGTCGTAGACGTGATTTGGGTGGCTCTGGTGACATTTTTAATGGTTTTGAGCAAGTTTGTGTGACGTTCAATCGGCACTTTGCCTAACACTTCAAAAGTGGAAGATCACCACCGCATTTGCCTTTCAATCTTCCACTTTTGAAGCGTTTTTTCCGTATGAGTGAGAACGATTGATCTTAAAGCTGAAGTGCGCAACTGCCGTTGCTGCTGACCTTCAGCTTTAAGATTAATCATAGCCATCTGGCGATTGAAGATAACTGCGTGTACGCATAACTGGCGTAGCCATAGCGAAGAGGAGTAGCCGACACAAAAAAAGGAGTGTAACGGTTTTGTGTGCCACTGGATTTTTATTTTATCAATTGAAAAAACAATAAACTATTCAAAATATAAATCCTGTAGGCTGCGACCAGCGGCGTAGCCCATGAAGTAGCGATTATGCTTAAATAACTCATAGCGATAGCGTACCATATTGTTTTTAAGCAAAAAAGTAGCTACGGGTGAAAGAGGAACAGAGCAAGGCTATTTGTTTGTAGTGGAGACTGACGACCGAAGGTGAGGAAGTTGGAGCGGTATGGAACAAGTGCTTTTTCTGCACTTGTGGAATAACAAAAAATAGCTTGTGGCGTGACGAAGGAACACCTTATAACAGCTTATTACAAAAGCCCTTTTCGGGCTGATGTGATAATAGTAAATCGGAGGCGATAGCCGACTCACTTGGCTATTTCTTGTAGCCTATCTTATTTCTATTTTTTGCTTTTTGAGTATCTAATTTTTGATTGAGTTCATCTAAATAGTCAAAGACTAATTCTATATTCTTACTATGATTGGTCAGTTTCTTTTTAATTTCTTCAATATCAAGTTGTAGGTTTAAGTTTTCTGTAAGCATTTGACGTAATTTGGTAAAAACCCTAATGATTTTAATATTCACCTCGATTGCTTTTTTACTATTTAAAACACAAGATAACATTGTTACTCCTTGTTCGGTAAAACAAAAAGGAGCGTATCTTAATCCTCGTTGATCTGATTTGGAGGTCGCAAATTGCGTCCTCCAATTTTGGAACTCTTCTTTGGTCATTTCAAACATAAAATCTTCTGGAAAACGTTCTTTATTCCTTCTTACGGCTTCTTTTAAACGTTTTGTTTCTACTCCATAAAGTTCTGCTAAATCTCTATCTAACATTACTTTTTGATCTCTGATTAAGTAAATTTTATTGGTGATTATTTCGTCTGGTATGCTAATTTCTTTACTCATTAGTTTTGTTTTCAGGTTATAAAAATAGATATATTGGAGATCATAATTTGTGATCTCCAATATAATTATGTTTCTACATTAATTTTGATGCTGCTTTGATCAGTTTTGCTATTCCTTCGAGTTCTTCGGCAGGATAACTAGCCAATAGTATTTTGGATATCCAGAACATACTGTCTTTCATATCTCTTTCAGTTTTTAAGGTATCATCTAACTGACTTAGCAAATTCAGGTTTTCTATCAAAGTATGCTGCATAAAAGATAGTTCTCCATAATCTTGTATTGGTACTCTGATATAGGTTTCTTTGGTTGTTGGGTCTGTATGTATTGTATTTACATACTTAGAAGTAAATTCTTGTGATTTCATAATTATGACTTTAAAGGATTAAAAATTACCCGCCTTAGTTCTCCTTCTGTGCATAATGTACAGCGTAAGAGTTTCCTTAACTTACGAACATAGCGGGATTTGATTGTAAAAATACACTTTGTCTGATTTATATATGCTTCAAGGAGTAAATATGTATTTCTTTTTATGGGCTTCTATTTTGTGTTTTCATAATGTTGTTGTTTTATCCAATAGGATGGTATTTATTAATGTCGGTCTGTAAATCTTCTAAGTCATTGATTAGGTAGGCTTCTGTAGAGCTTACAAAACGGTGTCCTGCCATATATTGGGTTTCCCTAAGATTGTAGTTTTTGAGCCAATAGGTAATAACCGAAGTTCTTATTTGTTTAAGGTTTTCTATTTTTCTGCTTTGCTTACGTAATTGTTGCATTAGTTTTTGAAGGACATTACCTAGTTGTAAGCTATTGCCTGTACTGACGAAAAATAGATCGGTTTCCTTTTTAGTTTCAGATAATATGGCTTGCCTAGTTTGCAAGGTATATTCCATAATATCTAGTATTTGGTGGGATTCTAATTTTAAAGTTCTTTCGTTGCTTCTTCTAGTAGCAGCGATATAGATGTTGCCTTCTCTTAATTTTACATCTTGAATGGTCAGTTTTTTGAGTTCTGTAGTGGTTAAACCTTGATATACCAATAAACTCACTATGATTTCATTACGCTTTTCGGATGGGCTTTGACTTGATAACTCTTTGTAATCGTAATATAATTTTTCGAGTTCTTGCTTGCTAAGGATATGATATAAGTTTCTACGTTTGATGCCTTTGATATCAATATTTGTGGTTGGATTATCATTTCGTAAGCTACGTTTCACTACCCATTTGTAATAATGGTTTAAGCTGTTGATATAGGATTGTATGGCACGACTACCTACATTTTTGTTTCGTAGATGTTGGATATATCCCAATAATTCCCTGTAAGTAGCTTGTTCAGATTCTATTTGCTGTGCATCTGTCCAAACGATAAAGGCAAGTAGATTTTTTTGGTAAGTAGCTGTGGTTTGAGAACTAAAACCTTTGGAGAATAAGTAATTTTTAAAATCCATAATCTTTTCGTTTTGTTTGTCATATATCATCGCTTGGCATTGCCAAGTGAGTGTATATTTGAGTGCTTTCTAAACTGGTGTGCCCTAAAAACCTGCTTATATTTTCTAATGGCATTCCATTTTGAAGTAGATGTGTGGCAATACTGTGACGTAATACGTGTAATCGTACATTTTTCTCTTGTAATACAATATTATCAGTCCTTTGTTGTAATATCTTTAATCGTATGGCAATGGATTGTGCAGTAAGTTGTTTGCCACGTTCACCTATAAAAAAAGCACTTTCTGTTTTGTCTTTTATCAATATTGATCTGCCATCGTATACATATTCTTGTAAATAGTTTAGGTTGGCTTTGTTGATGGGTACAAACCGTTCTTTATTAGCTTTTCCTTTTCTGACGTGGAGTATCTGCCGATCAAAATTAATATCCTCTACTTGTAAATGATACCCTTCATTTCTGCGTAATCCACAACCGTAAAATATGGTTAGTATGGCACAGTCACGTAAGGCAATCGCTTCAAAAAAGTATTCAGGTTTGGTGTGTTTTATATTTCTGGGATAATGTCTTGTAGCTTTGTAGAGTTGTTGGATTTCTTGTATAGTTAAGGTTTCGATTGTTCCTGTGTCGTCTTGCTCCCAATCAATGGATAATTTAGGTAAGGTTATTCTACCATTTTGGCGTAAATAGTCTGTAAACTTGTAGAGTGCTTGCAAATGTTTGTTTAAACTTCCATTGCTTAATGCTCCACCTTTTCTATCATTACTTCGTAATTTTAGATGGTTATAATATTCTTTGATAATCAGGTTATCTAGTTCTTTGATATGAGGAATATTATTTTGTTCTAAGTAGTAGAGTAATTCTCTTATATGATTGGGTAAGTTATACATCGTACTTTCTGCATACCCTAAAATATCCAACCATTCTTTAAAAGAGGCTTCTAGGTATTGGTAGCTTTCGTTTTTAAGGTGTAATTTTCTCATCCCTCATATACTTTTTGGTGAACTTTGCGAACCACTATGATAATTAATTGACTTTCTTTTTCTTAGGTAGTTCATTTTTGGTTTGAACCACTTTTGAACTAATGAACCGCGTGGCGAGTCGCCACAGACAATTATTTTTTCTTCTTTAGCTTCTCTAAAGCCTTATCTAATACACTATTTATCTGATCTTGTAATTGGTTATATTCGGTAGTACTAACAACTTCATAATGATATCCTGTGGCTTTTTTACCTTTTACTTTCTTGATATAGTAGCCTGTGATTAATTGTAGGTTATAGCGTTTTTGATTGCTTGGGTTGATTCGTAATGCTTTACGGATTTCTCTATTTGTGTATTGTTTCTTTTTATTGGTTTTTAGGTACTCTTTTAGGTTTTCAAGGTAATTTCTGCAGCTTCCTGTAAGTTCATCACTTTTGCGTAGTAATACTTCTTTGAGTAACATATTGGCATTTTCGATATCTTCTAAAGTGGTTTCGATATAGATTTCGCCTGTTTTCTTATCTACGTTCTGTTCTCTTTGGTATTGGTAATAAAAGGTGATTGCTTCTATAAATTGCAGGTAATGGTTGTTGGTTCTGCGAGGTTTAAATACAGCTAATGGTAGTGATAAGTATTTTGCATACGGATTGATGATCTTTATAGGTTTGAGTATTCGTTGTACATTTTGTAAAAACTCTTGCACCTCGGTTTCTTCGTAATGATTAATCTGTCCTGCTGATATGCCGCGTTGGTATTGCATTATTTTCTCGTCTTGTGCTGGACTTTCATCTAAGTAGAGTAAAAAGCTCCTGTTGGCGTTATCTTCATAAATATGTTCTTTTGTGGTACAACCTGCTACGCAAACAGGGCCTTCTACAACCAGATATTTGGTTTGGGTTTCTCCTTTATGATTTTTACTGGCAATGGTTTTTACGATCCTCTTTTTGGTTTGTAGTTCTCGTAATGGATAGAGTGCATTTTCTGCTCCGTCTAAATCTTCTATTAATATGACTTTGTGTTTTAATTCTTGTTTGCCGAAGTAGTAAAAGGCATTTTCTGATAATGTGGTAATACTTACCCGTTCTTCTTCTGGCATCAATTCTCCTACTGAAGATTGTAAATGTGTTTTTCCTGTTCCTGAACTTCCTAAACTAATTACGTGTAGCGGTTGTTGCCTTTTTCTGCTGGTAAAGATCAGATACATTAATAATCGGTTGGTTTCTTCTCCGATCACACCACTTTTACCAATCAACTCATTGGTTTTCTCCAGAAGTTCGGGAGCTGACAAAAACTCTTCTGCAGCCTGTTTTTCGGCTAGATTTAACTGTTTGACCTTGGGTTTTAAGTTTTCTTGCTCTTGTTTGATTTGTGCTAAACGATATTTCTCTAATTCTTCGGTGAGTTCTGCAAAACAAGCTGCGATTACAGATGTGCCTATTTCTAGTTTTTCCGCACATTTACGGATAAACTTTTCTAATTGGGTATCGTTATATAAATCCAGATTGTGCCGTACTGGTGGACGGCTACTTTTTTGTAATTGTACTTTTAGAGTAGTGCGCATTCTGTCCAACCCCTCTAATTTGATACCGCCCAAAACCGTTAATTGTAGGATCTCATTTTCGTAAATTAATTGGTCGGTGTTATCAGTTTGTAATTGCATAAAAATATTTTTTACCTACATATCTGTAGCAAAACTA
>CANMMM010000054.1 GCA_947498935.1 uncultured Aquimarina sp.
GTACCTTCTTGCATGACTACTTCTGTACCCGCCTGCATCGTTACGATAGCAGAAGGCTCGGTTACATAAGCAGCATCTCCCCCAACAATAATACGCTCTACAGCCTTTTCATCTCGCTGATCAGTAACGATGGCGTCTACTAATGGCAACTCTAATAAGCAAAGATCTTCTGATTCTAATGGAATATCTGAACTACCGTATACCGCCAATACATTACCCTGAGCATCGCGTGTATACAATGTCTTTATGGTATTCTTTTGTTGTGTGCCATCCACTGTCGTATCTGGTCGATCCTCTACCTTAGCAACACGATTCCCTAAACCATCATAATTAAAGGTAATCACGGTACCGTCGTCCTTTGTCACACTTTTTACCTTTCCATCTACTCGCCAAGCAATTGATAAACCTTCACTCTTATCTCGTATCAGCTGCCCTATCTCATCATAGACATAATTATGACTCCCATCTGTAGTAGTAGCACTCGTATTTACGGAACTAATACCCAAAGCGGCAAATTGATCTTTCAAGTCTCCAATATCTGAACCATATTGCTGTGTTAAAACGGCATCATCCGCCCTATCATTAACTGTTAACAACTGATTCGTACCATCCGCATAAGAATAGTGTAGATCATCCATCAGGGTAGTACCAATAGTACGCTGTAATTGTTGTAAATTACCATTACGGTCATACTGATAATTAGCTCCATATGCTTGCACACCTTTTGCATACGATTCCATGCTAGATATTCTATTCAACTGATCGTATCTGTAGTTATTCTGTAATACATCCAATGCACTTTCTTTATCATCGAGTAAAGAAGTTACCATCGACTTAATATTTCCATTATACAGATCATAACTTGTAGGATGCGCTCCTTCTTCTACCTGTGTAAATGGACTATCAGTACCTCGTGCCTTATAATCACCTGAATAATAATTCAAAGAATATGCCATCGCATCTTGGGCAACTGCGCTAAGGGTGGTTCCATCCTGCCCCATATCCTGCTTACCTACTTCTTCTGAATTCACTCCTTTTAGCCATCCCTGTAAGGTATACGCATAATCCATACCTTGTACTTTTTTATCTCCAAGTACCGTTCTTGCCAATGGACCATGTGCATAATACTCATAACTCGCATCTTGCTCCCAGATCAAACCATCTGTAGAAGTCTCTACACTAGTAATACGATTATCTGCATCATAATAATATGCATGAATGAATTGATCAGGCTTATTTGGTTGGAAAATAACCTTATGTACATTACCACTGATCAAATCATACTCATATACGATATGCTTTATATTTTGATGAATCGTCAATAATTCCTCATCTCGGTGATCTACTAATATCTCACGAACATTTCCATGAATATCATAATTATAAAAAATAGCATGATCATACGTGAGTGGTTCTCCATTATACTCATCAAAATACAATACAGCCGTCACTCTATTTCTAGCCGTAGAAGCCTCAAAACCATCAAATAGACTCACCAATTCATTGGTAAGCAATCGGTCATATACCGTTTTGGTAACTTCCGTTTTCTGAGTCGCCCATTGATCTGGATAGACTTCAAAATCTGCTTTCTGTCCTAAAACAGTACCATTAGCCGATAATTTTCCTTCTTCAGTAATCGACATGGCAGTACTAGAAACAAACTCCCCTGCTTCTACAATTCTACCCAATCCATCATATCGTGTATAACTAAAAGTAGCTCCTGCAGTATTTGCTGCTTGTTTTGCATTCTGAGAAGCAATAATTCTTCCCAACGCATCATACGCAAAACGAGTTATACCACCATCAGGAGTAGACTGCCAGATCAATTGATTTAATGAATTATAATGATACTCCGTCTGCAAATCATGCGCAGGTAATACCGATATAGGAGTCACCGTCGCTGAGGCGTTCATCTTACTACGATCTTCATTCACTTGTGCATGATATGCATTCTGGGCTGCTGTCGGTATCCCATCTGTAGGGCGATCTACACCCTCAGGAGGAACCGTCTGTACTAAATTCCCCGCCTGATCATAATAATATAACGTATACTGATACTCCCTATCTGGTGCATTTAATGTCACGTTTTCTACCAAATTAGCCACAGCAGATTCGATATAATTACGCTCAAAAGTGGATTTTAGCGTATTTAAATACGTATCGTACGCATCTTCCGAATAGACCCCTTTTATATTCTCTAAATATTGCTGACACTCTTTATTATCAGCTTCTGGATCTACAGTTACTTTGTACGTAACTGGTATCGGTTTAGGAGGACACACATTATTACGTACCAGATACACCTCATTAACAAATTGTGCCCATGATATATCTGCATTCTCAGTGTTTTTATAATTTGAAAACTCATTAATAACAGTCGAAATAGCTGCATACCCATAATTTAAATCTGTCTGACCAAATTCATCTATTGGCAAGTAATTCGCGTCTTCTACCGTAGTAATATCCATAACACGCAAGTACTCAAAATATGACTGTGTGATATGTGCAAATTGCATCCCACAGAAAAAATCAACACCCGCATAGCGATCTGTTTCCTTTTCTTGACTCACATCATTTACGAAATAAAAAGGCATATCATAATCCGATACCTGAGTACCTATATTCGTTCTAAAATAATCATATTGCTCAGTACAAGAAACCGATGCCACTACCTGTGGAATACATACCTCCTCTTTTTCACAAATAACTATAGGAGTACAAAAACCACTGAGTCTAGTAATTGTAACAGGATTATTTATGATGTCATCTATTCTCAATGGACTTGGTGTTAATACCGGGGCACTATTACAATTATTAACACTAGAACACATCGCAGGAGTAGCAAATATATTCTCTCCTTCTACCCCTTCAAATTCGAAAGACCATTCCACATTATCATTGGCTTGATTATGCTGAAAAACAGCCGATAATATAGGCTCAACCTGTATTACTTTAAAACCATCTTGATCCAATTTAACATTAAAAACACCCTGTTGTTGACCTATTGCTACAGGGGTTTGATTTACGTATAACCTATGAGCTATTATACAATCTCCTATTCCTGGATTAACCTCTAATTTTAAATTATGCTTAACAGTAATAATCTCACCTGGTGGACCATGTAACCTAAAAATCATAATGTTTCCAGAGCAACTATAATTCTGTCCTACTAGTTCAACACTTGTAGTTTCTAAAGGTGGGGCTTCAAATTCTTTTTCTCTACAAAAATCAAATCCACTTATATGTACTTCTGTAATAGCATCTTCTTCCACAGCAGCAGAACCATTAGGCTGCGCTGTAACTTTTACCACCGCAGTACCATCATCTGTCAACTCATAATTGGCAATATCCAATTCTAAATTAGACACTGCAAAAGGATTCGTTCCTTTAATTTCTATTTTATATTCATCTCCATACAAAAATTTTCCTATATAATACTCATAAGGATCCGATGATTTGTCTAAAATCCCTTTACTACCTTTAATCCGTGGTGGAAGGTATTCGTATACTTCCTCTAATTCTTGAGGGAAAGCGCCATGCTCTATTGTATCAAAATTATGATGTACATAATTGATCAATGCATTTAATTTAGATAGTATAAATTCATTCCTAGAATATACACGTTCTCCATTACACGCACAACTAAAGTCTAGAGCTGTATTGGAACTACTTATCACTGATCCCTTAACAATATGAATTCTGTTGGATGTATCTATATACCGAATTGTTAATCCATATGGTTCTTCGATTCTTACTGATAAAAACGTTTTTACAGCTCTCCAAGCAGTTGCATCCATGTCCTTAACAACACCATTTTCTTCTGTACGCAACACAATTAAACCTAAGAGTGTTTCATCATTAGAGGATGATTCTTCTATCCAAAAGCTATTTGAGCTTGACTTCCAAACACCTGTTTTGCTATAATCCCTCAAAAAATCGGGCATCATCGAAGTAGTATAGGTATTTCTAGAAGCCAACGAAGTCCCGAACAATGCTTTTGAACCATTCAATTTTGTGTTCAGATCATTTAATAATGCCAATAAACTACGTTCGAATCTCGATTTCTTCGTACATCCATTCCCTCCTTCTATATTTGTTTGATTCGTTAATACTTCTCCAATACCATTCGTCGTTATCAAACCACATTCCCCAACCGAAGCACAAGTACTACCCGTAATAACTACCTCTTCTACTATCCCCATAGGCAACTCCTCTAAAGAATCTGGAGCAGTAACACCCGCTGGTAATACCGAAGCTACAATACTAAAGTGAAAGAGTTTTTGTTCACTATCATAAGAAGTAAAACTAAATTGAGAAAACCCTTGTAACCTCCAATTACTATTATCTGTACTTGATGCCAATGTATCCCAACTATACGCTCCAGTAGGCAAGGTTAATGTCGTACCACATGCAGCAACTCCATCAAAACCTAGCGTTAGCTCCTTTCCATTTACCGTAGACACTAGTTCCACATTCCCGCCAGAAACAGACGCATTATCCGTTAAGCTTTTAAATAAATCCGAGGTTAAAAATGGAATCTCAGAGACACTCACTCCTGTAGTTGTCAATAAAGATTTTGTAGCCAATCCATCTAATAAATAGGTCATATCCAAAGCCAATGGACACATCCCTGTTTGCGACCATACATGATAATCCCCTTCTGCTACTAAATCATCAATCTGATCCGATAGCGCATCCCCAGAATCTGATAAATTATCAATCGGCTGAAAACGCTTTGTCTTTTCCTGTAAATAGCCGATCGCCTCGTCACTACATAAAGGATTTTCCGGTCCTGCATCAAACATTAAGGTTAACTGTATAAACTGAGAAAAGTTTTCTAATGCAGTTACTTCAGAAACATTACGCGATGTTCCTATACATCCATTAAAACAACCCCGATCTTTAGCATATAGATCTCTAAATACACTGACAATTTTCTTTTTCAATCCTACATATAAGTAGCAGTAAGTCTCCCATATTTTATCCTTCTGACTAGCAGCCAAAGTACGCCCTTCCAGTTCACTGCTATCTTTAATACGTAATGCGTTAATAATGTCTCCACCAAAAGGAAGTGTCGTTTGATTAAAAGTTCCTGTTAGGTCATTACCATAGACTACCGTTACATAGGCCATTTGTAGCATAGAAACTGATTGAAAACCCTCTGCAACCTTGCCGTAATTACGCAATTGTGCTTCAGACATGATCGCATTTCTAAACTCTTTCGTATCATTACCTGCTATCTGACCATCGATACCCGTATAAGTAAGATTAAAATAAGGATCATTA
>CANMMM010000055.1 GCA_947498935.1 uncultured Aquimarina sp.
TTAACTACCTAGCGTTCTTTGTAATAGCTTTGAAAAAAATCAAAAAAAAGAAAACAGAAAAAGTTTAAACCACTTCATTAAGAAAATTTTTAATGTAATTGTCTATCAAACTAGTTTTGTATATACTTTTGACAAACTAAGAAAATTGCTAGATACACCTACCCAAGGAAAAATTGATAACATATTGATTTCCAAAATCCAATACTCACTTTTATAGAATTTCTCATAATCTTCTTCATCCCCCCTCCATCTACAAAACCATAATCTGCTAAAAAATCTTTAAATACTTCGTCGCAATCTTCAAAAAAAGTATCATAATTTATATCCCACATAATTATTATTTTACCATTAAACTGATAGTAAGCACACTGCATGATATAGAAATGGATAAAGCAGATTCTTGTATAGCCAAAAGAAAAATTTAATCAATTTTGTAAATGACCAATTAGTATTCTCCTATAATTTCCATTCTTATTTTTGTAAGTATTTCCCCTAACAGATTTTTACCCTGCCAAGTTTCTCTATTTTGCGCTCTGGGATCATCTTCTGCTAGACCAATACCCCAAGTTTTATCATTGGGTGCAGCTTCTACAAGAGTAGTACCTTTTGTAGCAAATAAAGCTTGCTTTAAATCTTCATTTTGTGTAAACTTTGCTTTATTCCCTTCATAAATAACATAAGGACTAAAAATATTCCAAGTTTCTAATATTTCTTCTGTCATTTTTATGGAACGACCTATTTTTTTTTGTTTTTTTGGATCTCTTGTTAATAGTACTTCCTGTGCTGCATCAAAATTTAAAGACAATAAACATTTATGATACATCATAAATTGTTCTGCTGAACTAAATGAAATTTCTTTTTTAAACTTATCCAAATAATCGGGAGTTCTAAAAATTCGTTCTCCCATAAAATTACACTTATGCCACTGAGAAAAAGGTGACTTTGTAGCCCAGAAAAACGTAAATTTTTCTTCTTTACGCTCTTTTGCTTTCAGTAATAATTCATCTCCTAAAGTTAAACCTATAACATGATTGGCAGCTGGCTGAAAGCTTCGTAAATGCTTTATCTCTAATTCTCTCTGTGTCATTTTAGAGTACTCTTCTTTAGCTTCTTGACGTTGAATACGACCTTTGGCTTTCCCATATTCTATAAGTTTACGGGCTGGTAATTTATCTAGAAAATCACTTCCAAATGAATCTAATTTTTCTTCTAACTCAACAATTTCTTTTGCTAAATCATCATCTATGATGTTAGACAAAACTTTATTTAGTAAATCTTTCATATTAAAACTCTCTCATAACTATTTCAAAAATTCCTTCTATATTTTTCTCTACAGATTCTATTCTAAACTTAGTACCACTCTTAAACAATATTTCTGCTTGATTTTCCCCTACTACTTTTGTGTAATGTGACATATCATTGATATCAATCCCTGTTTTTGATTGTATAAAATACTTAACTTGAGCCTTATTAATATCTCTAAACTTTTCTATAAAATCATCTGCAACCTTTTCTAATTTGCTAGATGATGTAAAAGCTTCTTCTGTGATTTCCTTTCCTATATTATTTTTGTATTTACTTAATACTAAACTTTCATCTAAATTAGCTCCTCTAAAAACCAATTTATCATAGGATTTAGTGTTTTTCAATTTATCTAAGGCAGCATTCATCATTTTCTGATGTACCTCTAGTTTACCTGTTAATACTTGTCCTGCATTCAAGGGGTTATTCAGATTCTTAGACGATGCAGTATATCTATATATGCTAATGATTTCTAATTCATCTAACTCTGGGTAACTAGCTTTAAACTCATCAAGTAATCCACTTTTCTCCAATGTCTTTTTTGCTTTTTTGAAACTAGAACCGCTTTTACCCCATAAAAGAGCTCTTTCAGCATCTGTTATCAGTTTACCTGTCACATTATGGTTCGTTTTCCAGTTTTTATAACCTCCTGCTTTTTGTATTTCAGTGACTACTTTAGAGATATCTGTATTTTGATCCGTGATATAGTCTGTTATATATTTTACGTCTGAAAAACCGTCTTTCAGTATCACACTACCATCCTCATACAGGATTTTGTAAGCCATATAAGCATCTGGTGTCGTTTTTAGTAAACGTTGATACTCTACTGAAAAGTCATCAAAATTACTGTTTAAATCTGAAAACCAACATTGCGCTGATAACTGAAAAATAGTCAACAAGACTATGATACTACTCACTATATGTTTTATGTTACACTGTCCCATACCAACTATTTTGTACAAATAATTTCATTTCCATATTTATGCCTAAAATTCTTCCAACCATCTATTAAATCTTTGTTTTTATTAAGATGATCCAACATACTCCATTGATTGTCAAAATCTTTTAAAAATTTCTTTTTCCATACGGTATCCCATCCACTATACTCTTTAAAAATATTCTGAAACTCATCCTCCAATAAACCCTGTAACCCCTTAGCATATCGAATAGTTCCATCTTTGGCAGAGAGGCTTGGAGCATCACTCCCTCTAATTTTCCTGATCAGTTTTTTGCCTGTTGCTCCTACATAAAATTCATATCCCTTTGGCGCATCAACCACATCTTCTATTCGTTTACCTAGTACTGATTTCCACCCTTCTAAAACGGTAGCAGAATCTATAGAATTCCCTTGATTATTAGGAGTATCTTCTACAACATCATTTGTAATTATTTCGTCAGAGTTGGAGTTCGTAACATCATTTTTTAATTTTTCTATTTCTAGTTTTAGTTTATTTACAACTCCATCGATCTTATGAGAAGGTATCCCCAATTCTTTAAAAATGCCATAAGACATATCAATAAATGAATCTTTTTGGTCTACTTTAATATCTTTCCACACTCTTGCCCATCCTTTTATAAATTTATCAGGGTCTTCTTTTGCTATCCTTTTTAATGTTTTAAAAAATTGACCACTTTGATTTAATCCTATCTTAGTTAAAACCCCCATTCCTACAGCACTTACACATTCTATTGTATCAAAATCAAATTTATACGTATCGGGATTAATAATTCCATCAGCTAATTTCGTCCCTTCATAAATACAATCTACCGATAACTCTATAAGAAAAGGAGCACTTGCTAATCCTTTTACCCCTTCATAAGCGACATCTACTTTATTTACACCAAGAATTGCTTTTCCTAAATCCTCTTGTTGTTCTGCTGTACCTGACCAATAATGAATCGTCATAACTTCTATAACTGTTGCTATTGCCATCGCAGAAGTTGCATTGGTAGCTCTTTCTGTACCAATTGCTTCTATAAGTGATGGAATAAATAATTCCGCAGCCACTGGTGCAAGAATCGCTACATACAAAGGAGTCGTTATTAAAGTTTCTAACGTTTCCATCCACTCTGATTTACTATAGTCAATAGGCCCCATTTCTCCCATATTTTTTAAAATACATGGATTACGCCTAAGTACAGGTGCTAAAATCCTACTCTCTAACAAAGGTTGATAACGCGGAAGTGTTAATAAAGCTGTACAATCTTCTCTATATTCATCTGATGACGGTATATCGATACTAAAATACTTTTGCAAGGCTAACACTTGTCTTGATATTTTCTGATATAATGGATCTTTTCCAAACCCTGCTTCTTTTTTGTAAATATCTCTGAATGCTAATTTGTTAAATCGTTTTTCTTGTTTCCCTTTATATATCGATATTGCCCACTTTTGTTTCGTTTCTTTTTCACCTTCTTTATTATAAATATGCCTAATAGTTCTATGAGAAAATGGCATTATATGATTAGGTTTGTTAGATTTTTTTGCCATTTCTGAATTTTTATAAATATCATGCATGGCATCAGAAAAATCTTTAGAATATTTTTCTGTTTCTTCCTTTGCTTGTTCTAGATCAAGATCTTTATAATTTTTCACAGAATAATTTATTAAACTATCCAAAAAAACACGCCCTTTATGAAAAGTGTTAATTTTTTTAGGCATTAACGGCTGAATAATCTCTTGTTCAGATCCTATAAAAGCTACATATACTTCTAGTTTTTCGCTTTTATTAATCTCTATTAGATTATTATTTAGTCTTTTCAAGTATTCCCTATCTATTTCAACATCTTTAGTAAGAATATTTTCAAACTCATTATTAGGTCTGTTTTCGTTATAAGAAAGATATGATTTTAAATACTTTTTGTCCTTACCTATGAAATATATATACCAATTAGAATCTGATCGCCCTATACTATTATTATGACTATTCATCTCTATTAGATGATTCACTTGTTCAGTACAACCCTTAACAATTGGATCATATAGATTGCTATTCGATATACTGTAAACATTACAAAAATGTAGTAAACAGTATATATAAAGTAATTTTTTCATACGCTAATTTTTAAAAAAATTCCATAGTATTTTACTTAACATTTTTATAAAAGGATACGCAAATAACACATGAATAAAGGCTATAATATACCTCCCAAATGGTACTAAAGAATCGATAGACAATATTACAAACAAATAAATTTTTTGTTTCCCTGTACTGGATCCGCTTTTTGTAAATTCTTCAAAATTGAAGCATATTTCATAGGCAAACCACAAAGCAAAAGAAATAATTAATGATAGTCCTACAACTATAATTAATTTCAGTTTCCAACTTGTTTTTGTATCATCTGTCATTTTTGTTTATATCTTATAATTTATTAATATTAACTTATAACTATCTATCAACTTGTTTTTTATAAAGTCGATAATTTCTCTATCAGTCTGTTGATTCGACTTTAACACTTTTATTTCTTGCAGCAAGTCAATTCCTATTTCTTTTGATTTCTCTATAAGTCTATTCAATATTTCCGCATCCTTACTCTCCTCTAACAACATAGAAAACAGATACATCGCCAACTCAACTTCACTATCATAAAAATCGTCTATCGCTTTGTTTGAATCATTTACTATAGTTGTCTCTATTTCTACTTCATCTATATATATAATTTTATCTGATGTAAAAGATTCTTCGATTACCTTATCATAATTTTTAATATATGTCGTTAGTAATATTTCTTTTTGATCCCTACCCGCTCTATACAACTCATAAATAGCTTTTTTTAACAGGTCAACAACTTCTTTTTTAAACTTTTCTACCTCTTTTTGTCCTTCTTCTAAACTACTTTGAGCTTCTTTAAAATCACTTTCAGCTGCGTCTAGCT
>CANMMM010000056.1 GCA_947498935.1 uncultured Aquimarina sp.
TTATGGTAAGTAATCCTACACCTTTTGCAACTTTTGAAGACCATGAAGCAGGAATTTTTATTCGATTACATGAGCTAGTTGCTTGGTCAAAACAAGCAGGAGACAATCCTATTGAACTTATAGAGGAATACTTAGAGACTGTGTATACCGATGGCAATACAGTAGCGGAAATTGCAAATTTCTTGATGCACCATGATACCATGCAAAATGCGATTTGGACACTAAAAGAAAACTGGAGTCATCTTGATAGCACAGTTCCTGATCATTCTTTACTGTATGGAGGTATGGATAAGGAAACAGTAACACAAGTATACGCCGATACTTCATTGCGTAGCTATTTAGAAACCTTAGCAAGATTTAACAATGCGTAATCATTCGATCAGCAGTAGACATCTGGGTATTGAAGTACGAACCATAACGTGTAACCTACCCTACGATAAAGCCCCTTTAACAAACGAATTATGAAAAATGTAGAAATACAAGCAGTCGAGGAGGAATTTACCCAAGATGCAGCCCAAGTAGCGAAATTAGCATCGGAACAGACCGCTTTAGTTCCTTATGTTCCAAAGTCAAATGCAAGCAAAATGGATACGCTTATTCCTCGCAATATGGCTTTTGAGGTACAAAAAGCACTCAACCGTATTGTAAAGGAAAAAGGAAACATTGATAATTACGTTCGTAACGCATTAAAATATGCATCTACAACAAGTTTATGGAAAGCATTTGCTGCGGAACAAGTAGATGCCATAGCGCTATATCTAAAGCAATTTGAACGCCAACAAGGAATCATCATTGGCGATCAAACAGGGATTGGAAAAGGACGACAAGCAGCAGCTGTGATTAGACATGCTGTAATGCAAGGGTATCTTCCTGTATTTTTCACTAAAAGTCCTAGCTTGTTTACCGATATATACCGGGATTTAAAAGCAATTGGTTTTTCAGAGATTAACCCCTTCATCTTGAACTCTAGTACAAATACAGAAGCTAAAATCAAAGATGCAGAAGGCAATGTGGTTTTCTCTCCACTATCAGGAAAAGCACAAGAAGAATTATTAACCTCCATCAAAACTTTACCCACCGAAAGTATCGAGTCCATTGAATGGCATAGACGAATGGGAAGAAAATTGCCAAATCCAGAAACCCAGCCTACTGTTACCATCTATGAATCGATTGATCATCTACCGAGTAGTTATGACATGGTGTTTACTACCTATAGCCAAATACAGGCTGCTAGTTACTACAAGCGAACTTGGCTGGAACATATTTGTGAAAATGGTATTGAAGGAAGTAAACGCTATAAGAAGGTAGTATTCATATTAGATGAATCGCATAGTGCGGGAGGATTTGATTCGATTATTGGGAATTGGATGCGCAGGGTCTTGCCCAAAGTACATGCCTGTTGCTTTTTAAGTGCCACTTTTGCGAAATATCCAGAGGTAATGCCTTTTTATGGTAAGAAAACAGCAATTGTCGAAACAGGACTAAAAGACCACGCATTTGTAACCTCTATGCGTCGTGGAGGGTTAGCCCTTCAAGAAATAGTGGCTTCCAACCTTGCTGAAAGTGGACAATTGATCAGACGGCAGCGCTCTAATGAGGGTATTAAAGTAGCATACATCACTTTAGACAAAGAACCCAATCGAAGTCAAAGTAGAGCAAGTGTGAATCGGATTATCAAATTAATGAATGAGGTGGTCCAGTTTGAAGAAGAATATATAGCACCACTACTTGATTCAATTCATCTTGAAACCAAAGCGAAAGGAGAAAGTATGGATCGAAATCCTAAAAGCTTAGGTGTCAAAAAAGCTCCTTATTTCTCAAGAGTATTCAATATTGTAGACCAAATGCTTTTTGCGTTAAAAGTTGAAGAAGTCGCTAAAAAAACGATTGCTCTTTTAAAGGAGAATAAGAAGGTGGTGATTGCTTTCAAATCTACTATGGGTACTTTTTTAAAAGATTTGAATGCCTCAAGTGGTGATGTTTTACCCAAAGAAGAACTTGATTTTGTACGAACCTTGCTCAAAGGATTGGACAATGTTTTTTTCTACAGCTTTACAGGGATTGATGGGGCTAAGAGTAGACAACGCATCGAAATTGAAGATTTACCTATAAAGGGGCAAGAGGAATATACACGCATTAGAAAAGCAATGCTTTTAGAAAGCTCAGGACTCAGTATTTCTCCTATTGATCAGCTGATTGAATTGATTTCAAAAGAAAAGAAACCTACCTCATTAGGAGGTCATAAGGATGTGCATTTCAAAGTAGCAGAAGTTACTGGGAGAAATCAAAAAGTGAGCTACAAGGAAAAAAATGCAGTAGTAGCATCCTTTAGAAGTAATGCAGAAAAATCCTTTCGACTGTTTAATGCAGGTGAGTACGATGTATTGTTGATTAATCAAAGTGGTAGCACAGGGCAATCAGCTCACTCTTCTAAAGATTTTGCTGACCAGCGACAGCGAGCCATGATTATTCATCAGTTTGAATTAGACATTAATATAGAGGTACAAAAAAGAGGGCGTATCCATAGAACGGGACAGGTACACCTACCTGAATACTATTATATCACCAGTGATATTCCTATGGAACGTAGGTTGATGACAATGCTAAAGGCTAAACTAAAGTCACTAGATGCCAATACTACAGGGTCTCAAAATACCAATAATGATACGCTTAAAAGTGCTGATTTTCTAAACAAGTATGGTGACAAAATAGCTTGGCAATGGATTAACGAACATCCAGAAATGATGCAACAGCTTGGTTACCCTACCTATCAAAGAAAGACCAGCCCTATTACTGGGAAAAAATATTACAAGCGTAACGATGAAAAGGAAGGTGCAATCAAACAGCTTACAGGACGTGCAGGCTTACTCAGTGTGGAGGAGCAAGACACCTTATACGATACCTTACTAAAACGGTATGATCACCAAATCAAGCTTGAAAAACAACAAGGAACATACGATTTAGAAGTTGAATTTTTACCCTTAGAAGCAGCTATCAAAAAACGATACTTATTTAAAAAGGGAAATGGAGGAAACACGCCTTTTGGAAAAGACACAGTTCGCGAAGTAAGCATTGTCAATAATTTACAGCGCCCTCTTACGAAACAAGAAGTGGATGATCGAATCATCAACGCATTGAATGGTAAAAAACCCGCGGTAGTTACAGCAGACTTACTACGGAGTATAAATGACAAATACCCTGTGCTTATAGCTGAACGAAGGAGCAAACGTATGAAGGTTATCGAGAAGCTTCAACAAGAATTAAATGATTTACCAGAGATCGGCACAGGTAAGGATAGTGATCAAAATGAAAAGATCGCCAATGATCGGAAAAACCTACAAGAACTCATCACAGAAAAACGAAATGCGCTTACTGAGTATTTGCAAAAATTGGAATATATCAAAGGGCAGTTGGAACAGTATATTGGCTATTTTCATATTGGTGAGGTACTGAAAATACCTTTTTTAAATCCCACTAAAGAACCTTCATGGGGACTATTTCTAGGGGTTTCGATTGGTGCATCTGCAAAGAACCCATATACCTATGGTAATATACTATTGCGTTTTGCGGTTGTAGATGCACGTAGACTGATTAGCTATTCTTTACAGCCTGAAGAACATGCTGCTATTAGTTTGATTTATACTCAAAGTAAGAACATTACAGATGAAGAGCGCAAACAGATTCCAAATGAATGGAATGAACTGATAAAAAAGTCTTCTTCTAAAAGAGAACAAAGGCATATTCTAACGGAAAATATTGTAGCTGCATCTAATACCATAGGGGCAGAAAACAAGCTCGTAAAATACAACACCAAAACAGGAGTCATTAAAAGTGGTATTCTAATGGAAAAAGAGTATGGTAAAAATGGTATTTATAAAGCTTTATTACCAATTTCAGAAGCTTTTACGATACTAAAAGGGCTTTCCATTAATGAATTCTTTTCTGATCAAAAAGATCAACTTCGCTTTAAACGCATCGAAGCACAGTATTTTCAGGTGTATATCCATAAATCAATGCACTATAAGATGGCTATTGATAGCACCTTAAGGAAACTTATTCTTCCAGCAGCAGGACAAAGTGAAGATGAGCTACCTGATTTTGTCCAAAATGGAGTTGAAATGACAGGAACGCTTCCTCTCAAGAATCTAGAAGCTTTTTTAAAACACTTAGACACCTATGGGTTACAATTTTTAGGAAGGGCAAAGGAATTAGAAGATTGGGAGATCGAAAACCAAAAAGAATGGGAACGTACCACTAAGGACAAACAAGCTCACTTTTTGTATGAGTTAGGAAGACCCTATGGACAAGGTAGTAATCCTACAATAGGTTTTAAAGAATATAAAGAACCAGGAAATGCACCATATACTTACGGAACGGTATCCTACAATCGCCCCTTAAGTGATAAGGAAAAATACAATTATTCTTTAGTCCCAATTTTCAAAAATGTAGAAGTTCCTTACAATGCTTGGAAAAAGGCAATAAAGGGGACTGCTATAGAAAAGGAGTTTGAAAATATTGTAGCAAAAGCACGCACGCAAGCACTGTATGAGGCGAAAGCTACTTTAGGCTTTTTTATCACGAACAATCCCCACGAAGATGGAAATCCAGAGTTTGTTTTTGGTAGATATACCGAAGAAGAATTGGGTATAACTGCTTATGAATATATGATCGGAATCATAGAACCCATAGATGAATTACTTGATCAGTTAAGACTCTACAAGAAACTTCAAAGCGCATAAAAAGCAATAGCAAATCGCATATATATAAACTATACATGAAAAGAAGAACATACACTTTGGATATTCCAGAAATCACCCAAATCCCAAACTTTATGAAAGTATTGGATGACCTGAGTAGTGGTAATAATGTGTTTCTAGTAGGAAGCGCAGGAACAGGAAAAACAACTTTAGGAGAAAAAGTAGCCTATGCCTTGTTTGGAAGAACGGAAAACGATCAAAAAGCGCTCCCTTTTGTTGTTATCAATTGTAACCAATGGACTTCTCCTACAGACATCAAAGGAGGGCAAACAATAGCTGGTTATAAAGAAGGTGCACTTATCGAAGCATGGAGAGATGGAAAAATACTGATTCTCGATGAGATGCCTAAGTTAGATGCGAATACCGCAGG
>CANMMM010000057.1 GCA_947498935.1 uncultured Aquimarina sp.
ACGCGCCATGCATAGGTTTTATCGGGTAATAAAGCAGGTTCGCCAGGACCGTATAATAAGGTAGTGGCAAAAGTAGTGGTTTGGTACAGTGGTCGGCTGGCCAAAAAAGCAGCCTGTGGATCCATCTGCCGATCCCATACTTCGGCTAATGTAAATTCGTATTGTACATTGGTAGCATTTAGGTGTCGGGGAGTCCACTGAAAAATAATGTTCTGCGGAATCCGCTCACTGATCATCTCACCACGATTGGGTAAGTTGAGAAAAGGAGGATCATTGAGTACTAGATAGGCAATCGCACAACTCTTTCGAGACAGGGTTTGCCCTGTAAAAAAGTCAAACACCTCAAAACAAAAACGATACAAGCCTTCTGGCAGCGTAGTATTGTATCGCTGTGGCGTAACTCCTGATAGGTTTTGTAAGGCAAAATAAACTTGTAAATCAGCATTGGTCAATCGGAGTGGAATTCCACCATCCAATGCGATGGGCAATGCCCCAACAACAGGATTCCGTGATTGAATCGATACCCCATCATTACTCTCTATAAACAAGCGGAGTCCTACCTGCCTATTAAACTCATTAACATCGATCAGCAATAGATTCACCACCAATTTATCACTACTAGCCGTGGCATAGTCTGATAGCTTAAGGCTATACGGAGGAATCACCTGCGGGGTAACCTGTACGGGATAAACCTGAGCATTCGTATAGAACGATAGTAAGAAGAGTATACTACTGATCACTACTCCTTGCACTCGCTGCCTGTTTCTTTTAGAAAAAAATACCCCATGTATCATAGTTCCAAACACTACTCTTTTTGTTTTTTTAATGATTGATTACAAACCCCAAGACAGATACTAGCATCTGCCTTGGGGATGCACATTATTGTTTTTGATACTTCAGCATATATACATCAAAAGAACCATCTTTCTTTTCTACAGGATATGTATAGGTAATATACGGGTCCGCAATAGAAAAAATAATAGGATCATCAGACTCCTGATCATAAGTTACTAAGTAGTCTCCATTTTGTAGGATCCAAGTTCCTGTCAGTATTTCCTCTGCTTCACAACGCTTTGTCTGCACGTTATAAGCATAATAGTGTTGATAAAACCTACCTTCTTTACGAAACTCAAAGGTTTCCAATTGTTCACATGCTGCTAGCGTATGCAAATGATCCTGTTTATTAATTTCAAAAACAGCAAGCTTCCATGTCCTAAAAGTCAAAAAAAGTACTAAATTCCCTCAATAATAGTAGTAGGGCGTTACCACAAGGGTCGGGCTATCCACTATATCTTTTTTGTTTTGTTAGGAAAACAAAAAAGGATGCCGTTCCTATCCCTAACGCAAGGAAATGAGTTTTCAGAATAGTCACAGTGAAATTAGATAGTCCGTCATATCGATTCAAAAAATAGTGCCAGGTCTACTAGGTAGTCCAGAATTTCTATTATTTTACATATATTTTCTATAGTACCCACTATAAATGATTAGATTCTCATTTATAGTAAACACTAGAGGTGATACCGATAAAATTTATATTATCATTCTATATAAGAATCTAAAAGCTCTTGCTCTTCTTGATACAAATCATATAATTTTGAAACATTTAACACTTCATAAACTCCTCTTGTTTTCTTATACAAAATTGAATTCATTTTTGAAGTTGGATTAAGGTTGGGGCTTAAATCTGAAAAAATTGATGTATCAAAATTCTTGAAAATATAAAAAAGTTGATTCGCTTGACTTGAAATATTGACTGTATTATCAAGACGAATAAAATCTTTACTTATCTTCATACTCTTTTTATCTATACGATTAAATTTTAAGCCTATATAATTCATATTTGAATTCTCAAAAGTTAGCTTGTTTTTGAAAACAATTGAATCTTTCCCTTTATTAATTTTACTCATTAAAAAATCTACATCATCCTGTTTGATTTTTTCTATACTAACATCTTGATACAAATTCGTGATTAGAGCTAATCCATCAACTTTGTTATCATAATTTATTGTTGTACAATCCAGATTTTGAGACATCGTAAGTTCATTTGATAAATTTTCATCATTTTGAATAATTACTAACTCATCAAAGAGTTTAATAAAATCCAAACTATTAGTTTTCGATTTTGTTTTTGCTATTAAGCTTGTTATTATATTATTATTGCTTTTCCCTGAAAACAAATTAGATAAAACACATGGTTTAAACATCATTAAACAATCTGTTAATTTTTGTTGATTTGATCTTTTATAAATTAACCATTCATTCCCTTTTCTTATTAAAGAAAGTAAAGTTGGGAAAGGAAAATCTACACCTTTTATTCTTGCTATAAACATAATATAACACATCTCTCTTTGTTCAAACTCATAATTTGTTTTATGCAATAATTGAACATACATATCTTCAGAAGGTGTTTTAATAACATTTTTGAAATGTAAATCATCCTTAGGCATAAATTGATCTGAATGAAAATATAAGCTCGATAAAATTTTATTAGAAGTTCCAAAAAAATAACTCTTAACTAATTCTTCTGGTGTATTTAAATAAAATTCATTTATATTGTTTGCCTTTCTTAATTTGTTTTCTCCTTCCTTATATACATAAAATTTAATAGGTATGTCGATATTATATTCAAGTACTGATTGACTAAAAAGTATTGCCTTGCAAAACATGAACAAAATAATAGATAAATATTTCATTTTTTTATATTTTCATTTTTTTATATTCCATAAATAAATATCCTACCAATATTAGTATAGGTAACAATGACAGTTTTAAATACATTCCTAAAAAAAAAGATCTATTTTGTCTTGTATAGTATCCACTAGGTGCATCTTTTAAAAAATAGTCTCTGGTCAACTTGCTTTTGTAAACGGCATACTTATCTTTTGTTTTATCAATATATTCTTCTCTAATGATTACTATTTTCACTAATTCAGAGGTATTTTTTAAATTTCCATGGAGTATAAATTTCCCAGGCGGACTATTTTCTAAATTCGTGTAATTTTGTAATTTTTTAAAAACTAGCGTATCAACATCCATATATCTGCTTGGATATTTAAGACTCTTGTAATTCAAATAATCATCGCAATAATTATTCAAAACAATCCCCCAAATAGTAATACCTACAGAAGATATTAAATTTGAAAATAGTAAAAAGAATGCTACAATAATAAATATATTTTTCATTTAAACTACCATTTTACATGATATACTTTTTCATCTACAGAATGATTATATCCCCAATCAAAAAACTTTAATTCAATAGTAGGTTTAAATTTCAGAGCAAACCCTTCTTCAATTATTGGAAATGAGAATCTTTTAGAGACAAAATCAACTTGAAAAATAATTGCTTCTGCAAAACTTTGCCCTGAAACTTTCGCTTTTAGATTTTTAGATGCTTTTAATGATAATTTTGGGTCGAGTCCTATTTTTGTAGAAAGAAAAATTTCAGATGGATTAGCTGCAATTAAATAAGTTTTATTTCTTTCCTCTTTTTCCTCAATCCAATCCTCAATATACTTAGTATTTCCTATTTCGCCTAAAGCATTGCCTTCCATAAAAAAATATACTCCAAGAGCAAATTCAAAATCGACACCTAAAAATGTTTTTTTTACTTTAGGGAGTGACAAAGACGGTATACCTTTTTCAAACTTACCTTTAACACCTACTCTTATTTTATATTGTTGTTTAGTTTCATTGTAAATTAATCTAGAATTATCATCTTCTATATTCTTACTTGTCGTTGTGTATTCAGGATCTGCTAAAATACTAAATCCAGTATCTGTAGCATATTTTCCTTCTTCATGATAAACGGGAACTCCTATTTTTTTTGCTAATTCTTTAAGATGAGGCATTAAATCAAAACCACCAAGAAATTTATGAGAACTTTTGTTAAAATTCTCATCAACCCACAATACATTGACACTTTTGTTTAACAGATTAGGATAACCTGCTTCAACCATAGTTTTATTAGCTTCATTAGAATTCTCTATAAGATTTCTTGTAGCAATTCTACCACCTATTTGATTCGGAATGCCTGAAGTTCTATCAAAATACCAATTAATATCACCAGCATTATATTCATTTGGTGTTAATTCAGGGAATATCTCTGTTTTGTAAATTATTTCTTTTTTAGTTTCTGTGACATCAACAGGATTAATGAGATATAATATTTCTCCTGATTTAGCAATACGTTTAGTTTCTTTTACGGGGTTAGCTGTAAGCTCTATTAAATCAAACTCTTTTTTTGTTATATCTAAATTGACCTCTATCTGTTCCTTACCATAAATAGCTATTAATTTAATATCTCCAAGACTATTTTTTAAGTTCAACCCAAAATTATCTAAATTAGATTCGTTTGTTTTTAATGCTAATGTGCGATCTTCATTATTATGCAATAATTTCCACCTAAAAGTCTTTGTATCCTCTGGATATTCCCTCAATTGGAATGCTAAATGTAATTCTTGTGAATCATATTCTAAATTGATCGTATCTCCATTTTTATATAGCTTACCATCTCCTGCAAACCAAATTTTAGTATCATAATTGGTAGTTTCATCTGGTATATCCTCTTTCGTTACATCATCTGTAACAGGAGGGTCTTCTGTAATTTCTTCCTCTACCACTGGTTCATCTTCCTCAATAGGTTCTTCTGTTGGAGGGTCTTCTACTGTAATAGTTTCTTCTTCGACAGAAATAGTGCTATCAGTAGTAGTATTCGTTGTGTCATCATTTTCTATACCAATACTGTCAATTACATCACCTACAGTATCAACAACATCTCCTACTGCCTCAATCTCATCCCCCACATCATCTACACCTCCCCAATTTTCATCATAATCCGTAAATACGACCCCTGCTGTCAGTTGGTAATCGCTGTTGATACGAATGTTTTGAAA
>CANMMM010000058.1 GCA_947498935.1 uncultured Aquimarina sp.
CATCATCCGCCCTATCATTAACTGTTAACAACTGATTCGTACCATCCGCATAAGAATAGTGTAGATCATCCATCAGGCTAGTACCGATAGTACGCTGTAATTGTTGTAAATTACCATTACGATCATATTGATAATTAGCCCCATATGCCTGCACACCTTTTGCATACGATTCCATGCTAGATATTCTATTCAACTGATCATACCTATAGTTATTCTGTAATACATCCAACGCACTTTCTTTATCATCGAGTAAAGAAGTTACCATCGACTTAATATTTCCATTATACAGATCATAATTTGTAGGATGCGCTCCTTCTTCTACCTGTGTAAATGGACTATCGGTACCTCGTGCTTTATAATCACCTGAATAATAATTCAAAGAATATGCCATCGCATCTTGAGCAACTGCGCTAAGAGTGGTTCCATCCTGCCCCATATCCTGCTTACCTACTTCTTCTGAATTCACTCCTTTTAGCCAGCCCTGTAAGGTATACGCATAATCCATACCTTGTACTTTTTTATCTCCCAATACCGTTCTTGCCAATGGACCATGTGCATAATACTCATAACTCGCATCTTGCTCCCAGATCAAACCATCTGTAGAAGTCTCTACACTAGTAATACGATTATCTGCATCATAATAATATGCATGAATGAATTGATCAGGCTTATTTGGTTGGAAAATAACCTTATGTACATTACCACTGATCAAATCATACTCATATACGATATGCTTTATATTTTGATGAATCGTCAATAATTCCTCATCTCGGTGATCTACTAATATCTCACGAACATTTCCATGAATATCATAATTATAAAAAATAGCATGATCATACGTGAGTGGTTCTCCATTATATTCATCAAAATACAATACAGCCGTCACTCTATTTCTAGCCGTAGAAGCCTCAAAATCATCAAATAGACTCGCCAATTCATTGGTTAGCAATCGGTCATATACCGTTTTGGTAACTTCCGTTTTCTGAGTCGCCCATTGATCTGGATAGACTTCAAAATCCGCTTTCTGTCCTAAAACAGTACCATTAGCCAATAACTTTCCTTCTTCATTAATCGACATGGCAATAGTAGTTACAAACTCCCCTGCTTCTACAATTCTACCCAATCCATCATAACGTGTATAACTAAAAGTAGCTCCTGCAGTATTTGCAGCTTGTTTAGCATTCTGAGAAGCAATAATTCTTCCCAACGCATCATACGCAAAACGAGTAATACCACCATCAGGAGTAGACTGCCAGATCAATTGATTTAATGAATTATAATGATACTCCGTCTGCAAATCATGCGCAGGTAGTACCGATGTAGGAGTCACCGTCGCTGAGGCGTTCATCTGACTACGATCTGCATTCACTTGTGCATGATACGTATTCTGGGCTGCTGTCGGTATCCCATCTGTAGGGCGATGTACACCCTCAGGAGGAACCGTCTGTACTAAATTCCCTGCCTGATCATAATAGTATAACGTATACTGATACTCTCTATCTGGTGCATTTAATGTCACGTTTTCTACCAAATTAGCCACAGCAGATTCGATATAATTACGCTCAAAAGTGGATTTTAGCGTATTTAAATACGTATCATACGCATCTTCCGAATAGACCCCTTTTATATTCTCTAAATATTGCTGACACTCTTTATTATCAGCTTCTGGATCTACAGTTACTTTGTACGTAACTGGTATCGGTTTAGGAGGACACACATTATTACGTACCAGATACACCTCATTAACAAATTGTGCCCATGATATATCTGCATTCTCAGTGTTTTTATAATCTGAAAACTCATTAATAACAGTCGAAATAGCTGCATACCCATAATTTAAATCTGTCTGACCAAATTCATCTATTGGCAAGTAATTCGCGTCTTCTACCGTAGTAATATCCATAACACGCAAATACTCAAAATACGACTGTGTGATATGTGCAAATTGCATCCCACAGAAAAAATCAACACCCGCATAACGATCTGTTTCCTTTTCTTGACTCGCATCATTTACGAAATAAAAAGGCATATCATAATCCGATACCTGAGCACCTATATTTGTTATAAAATAATCGTATTGCTCCGTACAAGAAACCGATGCCACTACCTGTGGAATACATACCTCCTCTTTTTCACAAATAACTATAGGAGTACAAAAACCATTGATAACTGAAGATGAAAGAGGTGGCTGTGTACTAGCTACGGATCTTTGATTTCTAGATGGTCCAGTAGGGGTTATATCATTGCCCTCACTTGAGCAAATATTTATTAAACCAAAAGAATTACTTGATTCTTCAACTCCTTCAAAGGTAAAATACCAATGTACCCTATCTCTAATTAATTCAAAATCTCCTGTCACCCTTACTTCAAACCATACCTTTTTATAACCATTACTGTCTAAAGTAATAATACCTGACCCTTGGCTTGATGTATGATTTTCATAAAGTCCTTCAATATATAGTTTGTAATCATGAATAACACTAATAGGAACTAAATCCATTACTAAATTATGTGTAACACGAATCTTCTGATTAGGAGCTCCATCAAATTCTAACTCCATTGATCTTCTAGCACAATCATTACTTCTAGAAAGTAACGTAACTTTAGCATCTGGATGAGTAATTGTTTTTTCATAACAAAAATCAAACCCACTTATATGTACTTCTGTAATAGCATCTTCTTCCACAGCAGCAGAACCATTAGGCTGCGCTGTAACTTTTACCACCGCAGTACCATCATCGGTCAACTCATAATTAGCAATATCTAATACCAAGTTCGACATTGCAAAAGGATTCGTTCCTTTAATCTCTATTTTATATATTTTCCTACTATTTAATCCTATCCCCAAATAAAATTCATAAGGATCCGATAACTTTCCAAAAATCCCTTTAGTAATCTTGGTCCGTGGTGGAAGGTATTCATATACTTCCTCTAATTCCTTAGGGTAAGCTCCCTCTTCTATTGTATCAAAATTATGATGTACATAATTGATCAATGCATTTAATTTAGATAATATAAATTCATTCCTAGAATACACACGCTCTCCATTACAGCTACAACTAAAGTCAATAACTCTATGTGGAACATTCAATACCCCATTAATAATATGAATTTTGTTGGATGTATCTATATACCGAATTGTTAATTGATTTGGCTCCTCAACTCTTACGGATAAAAACGTTTTTACAGCGTTCCAAGCAGTTGCATTCATGTTGTTTACAGAACCATTTTCTTCTGTACGCAAGTTGGCAATACTTAAGAATAATTGTTCTTCAGAAGATTTTATCCTAAATTCATTTGAGCTGGATGTCCAAGTAGCTGTTTTGCTATAATCCCTCAAAAAATCGGGCATCATCGAAGTAGTATAGGTATTTCTAGAAGCCAACGAAGTCCCGAACAATGCTTTTGTACCATTCTCTTGTGTATTCAGATCATTTAATAATGCTAATAAACTACGTTCGAATCTCGATTTCTTTGTACATCCATTCCCTCCTTCTATACTTGTTTGATTGGTTAATACTTCTCCAATGCCATTACTAGTTAAACCACATTCCCCAACTGAAGCACAAGTACTACCCGTAATAACTACCTCTTCTACTATTCCCATAGGCAACTCCTCTAAAGAATCTGGAGCAGTAACGCCTGCTGGTAATACCGAAGCTACAATACTAAAATGAAAAAGTTTTTGTTCACTATCATAAGAAGTAAAACTAAATTGAGAAAACCCTTGTAACCTCCAACCACTATTATCTGTACTTGATGCCAATGTACCCCAACTATACGCTCCAGTAGGCAAGGTTAATGTCGTACCACATGCAGTAACTCCTTCAAAACCTAGCGTTAACTCCTTTCCATTTACCGTAGACACTAGTTCCACATTCCCGCCAGAAACAGACGCATTATCCGTTAAGCTTTTAAATAAATCCGAGGTTAAAAATGGAATCTCAGAGACACTCACTCCTGTAGTTGTCAATAAAGATTTTGTAGCCAATCCATCTAATAAATAGGTCATATCCAAAGCCAATGGACACATCCCTGTTTGCGACCATACATGATAATCCCCTTCTGCTACTAAATCATCAATCTGATCCGATAGCGCATCCCCAGAATCTGATAAATTATCAATCGGCTGAAAACGCTTTGTCTTTTCCTGTAAATAGCCGATCGCCTCGTCACTACATAAAGGATTTTCCTGCCCTGCATCAAACATTAAGGTTAACTGTGTAAACTGAGAAAAGTTTTCTAATGCAGTTACTACAGAAACATTACGCGATGTTCCTATACATCCATTAAAACAATCCTGATCTTTAGCATATAGATCTCTAAATACACTGACAATTTTCTTTTTCAATCCTACGTAGAAATAGCAGTAAGTCTCCCATATTTGATTCTTCTGACTAGCAGCCAGCGTACGTCCTTCTACTTCACTATTATCCGCAATACGCAATGCATCAAGAATAGCTGCTCCCGTAGGAAGTGTCGTTTGATTAAAAGTTCCTGTTAGATCATTACCATAGACTACCGTTACATAGGCCATTTGTAGCATAGAAACTGATTGAAAACCCTCTGCAACCTTGCCATAATTATTCAATTGAGCTTCAGACATGATTGCACTTCTAAACTCTTTCGTATCATTACCTGCTATCTGACCATCGATACCCGTATAAGTAAGATTAAAATAAGGATCATTA
>CANMMM010000059.1 GCA_947498935.1 uncultured Aquimarina sp.
TCACTGGTCAGTCCGTTTGTGCCATAGGCTGCTAATACTGCAGTAGCTGATGAAAAAGAAAAGTCTGACTGCTCTTGTGATAGTATCGGTAGATGTTGCTGTAAGGTGGCTGCATCGATGATGCTTTCGGTAATGAGTAAATGCGTAGTTGTGGAGTCTGGATAACTTGGATATAATCCTTTGCGATTAGGCGTGTAGTAATGTCTGGATTTCGCATTGTCATAGATACTACGTCCGTATAATGATACGATTTCATTTTGACTGTTTCGTAAGGGAAAAACAATACAGTATTTCAGTTGGTCGTATTCCTTGCCTGTATTAAAACCTGCAGTCAGTTTTTTATACTCTAAATGACGATTCTTTAAGTAGGTTCTGGCTTTGTTGCTTTGTCCTAACTTTGGGCGTAGTTGTTTGAAGATACTAGGGTAATCATCGGATGTAGCTACTGTAGTATCTGTGATAGAATATGTACCCGATGCTCTGGCTTGTAACCACTCAATGGTTTGTGGTAATTCCCATCCCTTATATTTTTTAACCAGTTCGATCACATCCATCGTACCTGCAGAACACTTACTACTAAAACAAGTAACGATCTGTTTAGTCTTGCTAAACTGTAAACTAGGTTTCTTATCGTCGTGGAACGGACATAAACATTTACCACTTTTATCGGGATGCAAACCCAACTCACGGGCGATCTCGATAATATCTACGGAACTTTTTAGGTCGGAAAGGGTCATTGTTGATAAATTAGTTTTCACTACATATTTGTTTCAAAACTAACATATCAATCTTAATTAAACAAAACAAATATCATTTCATAACGATAAATATGTTTCATATTTTTGTTCAAAACATTGTTTAACTGTTGTTTTAACTACATTTATGACGTTAATAACTTTTGGAATAAGGTTAGCTGAGCTAAGAAAAACGAATAAAATATCACAAGATAAACTTGCCAAAAGTATTGGTGTTCATGGTGCTGTTATTGGAAGATATGAAAGAGACGAAGTAAAACCCTCTATAGAGATGGCAGTTAAAATAGCAAACGCACTTAATGTTTCTTTAGATTATTTGGTAGGTAATACAGATTTGATTCTCGATAAGGACATCATCAACAAAATACAGGAGATACAAAAGCTTGATGATAAAAACAAAGAACACCTTTTTGCATTAATGAATGCTTTTCTTAGAGACCACAAAACAAAACAAGCATACCTACAATAAAAAAAACCGTCACTTGGACGGTTTCTCTTCATTATTCATAATCTTCTATCTCTATTTGGTTTTTTCCTGTAAAACCTAGTGAGAGTAATAAACTTTCAAGATCAGGTTGTAGTTTATTAGCATCCTTTGCTATAAAGGTCACATCAATATAATCATCTCCTGTGCCTTCATTGATGATTTTGCCTAAATCCCTTGCTTCTATGGTATCAGCAAGCAAATAACGTAACTCTAAAGTTCTATTAATATTAATACTGTCATCTTGATTAAGAGGAATAACAATATTAACTAGTTTCTCTTTCATAAGTTAAGTGTAATATGGATAGGCATATTCACCTGTTTTCATTTTATGAACAATCTCGTTAGGAGGATGCACATTACCTATATCGATATTTCTATTCTCTTCTGTAATCCATCCTAAACTGCGTCTGGATTCGAAAGGATCTCCTGCTCTCCATACTTGCCATTTATTAGTCTTTTTGTATAAAATTCGAGTACCCTCAAATTCGTCTTTCTCTCCAAAAACAGCTCTAAATAAAGGTCTGTCTAAATCTTTCTCTACAGCCACATTCCCTATCTTTTCCCATAACTTTGTAGTATAACCAAAAGGAATAATAACATGAGCAAAAAAATCAACTTTAGATTTTACAATTTCCTCTAGATCATAGTTATCTCCCTCTTTTACCCTATGAGTAAATACTCTTATAACTTCGCTATTCAAATCAGCAGGATCAAGAAGTAGGTATTGAAAAAAACCTACTTCTTGATCTCCCAACTGTATTTTAAAAATATCACCTTTTTTAGCTTTTGTTCGTTTTGCCATTTTAATTTTTTATACCATATTGTTTCCAAAGAGATGGTCGTATTTCATTTCTTCTATTTAGCAAATTATTTTTTCCAAAATTATTGATTTGTTGCTGTTCCCATATACGAGCATCTAATCTGGAATTAAATCTAGCTTTTATATCATATTGTAAAAATGCTTTCCCATCTGTTGCTCTGCCGTGTACACTAAATCTTGCTGTTGGATTATTTGTTATACCTACATAAGCTACTCCATCTGGACCAATACCGTAATAACCATAAACCACCTCGTGATTACCATATCTAGGGGTATAGTTAAATCTTTTGTAAGTAGGTAGATTGTTTCCAAAACTTCCTGCAAGGTTTCCGCCAAAGATAAGATTCATATCATTGAACAACAATAATGTTTGCCAAAGAGCATCTTTATTATGATCTCTAGCAAACTGCTCATAGGCAGCCTGTGTATCTGCGTAAATTGCCTTTGCAATGTCTCCTGGTTTTTTACAAAAACAAGCATCAAAACCTAATAATCTTAACCTGTTTAAAAGTGATTGTGTAGAAGTTGCTCCTCCTCCTAACCAAATTTTACCATATTGATCTCCACTACCTTCTTGCCAAACAACTTTACCTTGTGCTAAATCTAAGTACCAATCGTTAGGACTCTCTCCTGAACTGTTTGCTGTATCTTCATCTGTTACAGAATTGCCATTACCATCACTAAAAGTTCCATTTCCTTGATTTGTCCAAGTAGTTGTACCACTACCTGAAGCATTCCAAAGATCATTAATTAAAGTTTCGGAATTTGCTCCAACAGGGTCTACTAAAAATACAGGGTTATTATCAAAGGCTTGATAAGGTGAGTATTCGTAATGTTGTACAGGATCCACACCTGTCCATCTAGCTATCGTAGGATCATATTTACGAAGATCCATACTTAGCCAATCAAAACCTAGTTCCCCATCTTCCTCAACTCCATTGAATCCATAATTATGCTTTCTCCCTGTGATTAATGATTCAGGGTGATTCTCACTACGCTGCAACTCCATCCCGAAGGGATAGTAGTCCTTCACCTGCATGATCTCATGCCTGTTATCTCCATCACCGTCTACATCTGCATTGTTTCTAAGAACGTCTATCTTGCCATCACCATCCTTGTCTGAGTAAGACAATCGTACACTTTGTAAATGATCTTTATACTGATATACGTAGTCGAAGCCTTTACTCAGGTCATTTACATCCTTAGGTTCTGCATACCCTTCCGCATGATGCATAAACTCCAAGCTTCCTTGCTTATAAACAAACGAACCTGCATATTCAGTCTTTATGCTATTATAACCGTTATATACCTTAGATAACTTTGTACCTGCTGCATCATAGGTATAATTCATAGTATTGGAATATCTTCCTCCATTAGGCGCATTCACATAGGTTGGTAAATTTAAGTGATTATAACGAATAGTCGTAATTCTTTTGTTCTTATCTACGATCATATTCCCATTGGCATCATACGCATAATCATCGTCTGTATTTCTACCATCCTTAAACCCTCTTGTTTTATCCCCTGCATCACTAACTCTTAACAACTTGTTACCCGCATCATAAGTATACGTCAGTTTATCCATAGGGCTTTGATACAATAAATCTCCTCGGTCTAGTGTAAGAATATTACCATTCTTATCATAGGTAATATTCTTCTCATAAAATACAGGTGAATAATTAAAACTAGATGCTTCTAGTCTATTTAATGCGTCATAAGCATACGTATAACTTGTCCCTGCTATACCTGGACTTTGTGAGTGTAAAGCTGTTTTCCAAATAACTTGACAAATATTTCCGTTATAAAGCGGTGTTGCAAAGTTTTTAAACGTATCATAATTGATTTTAAACCCAAATAAATCATCGCCCATAGCATCCACATCATTAATAGATTTCAGCCACCCACGAACATTGTATGTATAATCGATGGTCTGCAAGCCTCCACCGACTGTTTTACTGGCTAACTGTCCTAACGCATCATAGGTGTTTTCTGCTAGCGTAGTGGTTTCGCCATTGATGGTATGCGTATGCGATAGCACACGGTTTCGATGATCATACGTCCAAGCCTCTTCGGTAACAATTGCAGCAGCACTCCCCTTAGTATGCGTGGTACGACTGCGCAATACATTGCCGATAAAATCTAGTTCTAATTCGGTAACATCGGTCGTCTCTAGATACGTATTGTGGCTATGCGTATAGATCACACGTCCTTTTTGATCGTAATACGATACATCGGTAATCCAATCATCAGTATCTAATACACGTGTTTTTATCCCTGTAGGCAAGCTCTTTACATTAGTCGCTACAGTCTGACCAAATACACTCACTGGCGCAGTGACACTGTGATCAAAATCATAATCATCATAATAATTGATCGTATAGATTTTATCAAAACTATGTGGTATCGCTTCATTGCTATAATGGATCGTTGTACCTGCTAGTTCGTGTGCATCTATTCTACTCACCCACTGGCGATA
>CANMMM010000060.1 GCA_947498935.1 uncultured Aquimarina sp.
TTTTTAACTAATTTTAGATGGAAACTAGTAAAATGGTTAGATTTATTACGTGCTTAATTTATTTAGGACAGGATTGTCTTCATATTTTTTTTGTTTAATAATTCTTTTCAGATTCTATTTTTTAATTTGCATTGTAAGCTTTTAGTTGATCTAAACCTTGTTTTTCAAGCTGAAGTGTACGAATTGGGAATGGAATAGTAATATCATGGTTATCAAAAGCTTTCTTAAGCTCTATAATTGCTTTACTTTTTGCCTTTAATTTATCTAAACCACTTTTCCCCTCTATCCAAAATCTACATAAAAAATTAATAGAACTGTCCTCAAACTCCGTGTAATAGAATTCTATCTGTGTATTAATTTCTTCTTGATCAAAAAATTTAGAAATTGTAGTAATAGTAATATTTTGTACACTTTCCAGATCTGATTTATAATCAACTCCGCACACTAAAGAGATTCTCATTTTAGTAGTTAATGAAAAATTTTTAAATGGATTTTCTATGATTTTTTTATTGGGGATAACTACTACATTATTATCAGCTTCTTTTAATACAAAATAATTCAAATTGATATCGATTACCTGTCCGGCATATCCATTAGTCTCAATCCAATTACCTATTTGAATATTATTTCTGAAGGATAATACTATACCAGAAATAGTATTTGCTAATGTTCCTTGTAATGCTAACCCTACAACCAATCCAGAAACCCCAGCACCCGCTAATAAACTTGTAAGCAATTGTCCTAGGTTTAATGCTGCCAACGAAAGAAATAAACCTCCTAATACTACTAGAATGGATGCAACTCTAGCTATTAATTTCATTATTGATGTTTGCTGTATTCTTTTATAAATTAACTTTAATGTTATGTCATAAACCAATCTTGATATAATTATTGACAGAATCATGACTGCTATAGCAACACCTATATTTGGTAAATTATTGATGAAAATGTTATACCAATTTTCCAACTTTTGACTTACTGTTTCTACAGAAGTAAACACCTTATTTTGTAACACATAAAAAAACATTATTTACTTGGGTTTAGCATGGCCGTATCCAGATACTCTTTAGGTTTTTTACTCCAAGCAGCAAGCATCCAACTAGATTTTTCCAATTTCCTTATATATCCACCTATTAAGTCTAATGTTCCTTCATCTCCTACGTTCTGAGCGTTGATTATTACTATTTTCATTTGTCTAAGTAAAATAGTATGATTTCTAATAATTTCTTCAATCATTTCTTCATCTGATTTCAAACCAGAACATTCTTCTATAGATGAAATTTGCATATATTCGCCATATCTTGAAATCGGATGATACTGTAAGGTTAATATTCTTTCTGCTATCTCATCAATTTTTTCACGTGCATCTGTATATAGTTGCTCAAACCTTTCATGCAATTCAAAAAAATTCTTGCCTAAAATATTCCAGTGAAAATTTCTAAGATTTTGATAATATATATGATAATCAGCTAACAGTGTATTTAGTTCCCAAACAACAGGCACAAGCTTTTTATCACTCATTTCTAAGTAATTCATAGTATTGATTTTAATGATTAAAATGTAAAACGTGCGTATTGAATCAACAGTTAAAAACTGATTGCTGGATGCAATAGAAAAGAAAATGTTTTTTGAAAAGGATCTTGATCTTTAATCAATACACTCTTAATATACATCCTAATGTAATCTTGTCAAGGCATTTAACAGCCTTTAACTTCTGTTTAGAACCTTTGATGAAAGTATTTCTAAAATATCGCTAAAAATGTTAACAAAAACCTAACTAAATTAATCTTTCTGACTTTTCACTTTTAATAAAAAGAAGTGTTTTTTTAATAAAAACACTTCTTTTTGCACAAAAAACAACTCATTCAAATGAAAATCACTTCATTTTGGCACATGTAAAATTTTAATTTTGCCAGCCTATTTTTGTTAAAAACCTACAAAAATATTTTATTTCTAATTTCTGTTTTTTGTGAAAAACTAATTTGATTTACATACAAACTTTAATATAATTTCGGATATTGCTAGTACTTGTAATTCAATCCATTTTTATAACATACTCAATCATGAAATATTTACAAATACTAGGTTATTTTTCTATGCTAATTATTTTTAATTCTTGTGTAGAAAAAAACCCTAATAAGGTTGTAGAGGAAGGTATTTTAAAAGAGAATAACACCCTTATCTGTGGATGTTTTTGATTACCCGATTAAAAAAGAAGTATATGTACCTATTTATTCTGATATTTATAACAAAACAAAAGACTTTAGATTTCAACTTACTGCTACTTTAAGCATTAGAAATACAAGTCCTAGAGATTCTATTTATATTAAAAATGTGAACTATTTTAACACTTCAGGAGATTTTATAAGAAGCTATTTAAAACAACCTATATTTTTAAAACCATTGGAGTCTATAGAATATGTAATTGAAGAAGAAGATACTACTGGCGGTAGTGGTGCAAACTTTTTAATCACTTGGGGTGCTAAAACTTATGTAGAGCCAATTTTTCAGGGAGTTATGGTTGGTGTTTCTGGGCAGCAAGGGTTTGCATTTACTACAGAAGGAATAATCATACCATAATTCGCTAACTATAAACAACAGATTAAGATTTGTGTACAAAAAAACACTGAATTATACATAGCTAACTATTCTTGTGTTTCTTTGTCCTTTATGTCATAGGCCATGAAACTTAAATCTCCTGGATCTTCATTTTCCTTCAAAATTTGAATTCCTTTTTGAAGAACATAAGAATTGGGTAAGGTGATATCTTGACCTGTATCTGTAATCATAAAAAAATAAAAACCTGTTATATCCTTTACCTTACCTGTTAAATTAAAATCTTTTTCTAAAATTCGTATTCTATGTCCTATACGAACTGGATGGCTAAAAAATAGGATAACACTAGCTGTCAGATTAGATAAAATAGACCACTGAGCAAAAAAACCAACACCCAAAACTGCAAGAACAGAGGAAATAAAAACCACAAACTGTTTGTGATCTACACCCCAAATAATCGCGAGAATAGAAATCGCAATGATATAAGCCAAAAGGTAAATTAAATTAAGAATGATTTTTCTACGATTCACTTCAATAGATTTTATAAAACCAAACCTGCGAATAGCTCTTTTAGTCAATAATAAAATTACGATCATAATACTCAATAATATGATAGTGTATAGAATCTCTGATTGATATGCCAACATAAAAAATAATTATAAGAAGTATTTTACAAAATTACTTTAATTCTAGAAGAGTTAATAATCCTACTTTATCATCTTAGCTGTTATTAATGATTTGCGTTAGGGATTATAGTGAAAATCCCACAGCTACGACCATAGGAGTAGCAAGGAATTGTAGCGGAAAGCCCGACCCTTGTGGTAACGCCCTAAGATAACAAACTAGCAACAAGGAAACGATCTGAAATGCCAGAAAAGGCGATAAAATTATAACCATTTACGTCGTTTAAAATAAATAATCAAACTTATTAATATGATTAAAAGAACTGCCCAGAAAATGTAATAACCATATTTATATTTTAATTCAGGAATATTTTCAAAATTCATTCCGTATATCCCTGCAAGAAACGTAAGTGGAATAAAAATAGTAGATATGATAGTGAGTACTTTCATCACTTCGTTCATCTTATTACTAATAGTAGTCATATACAAGTCCATCAGCCCCCAAATCATATCACGATAAATCTCTACATTCTCAGACACCTGAATTATATGATCATATAAATCTCTGAAGTAGAATCGTGTCTTTTGGGCAACTAATTGATGTTCATTTTTGCCTAATTATTTAACTTATACTAATCATAAATCAAATCTTTATTTTAATACCAAAACCTTCTAAATCATTTACATCTATTGGAAAAAAATTCCTTGCTGTTTGCACTCCTGATATTTTATTTGAAAACATATGTAAATTCCATAAATCTGCTATTTGAAAGACTTGGTTCTTCTTCATGTTTGTTGTCTTCCAAGATATGTCACTTTTATTATTTTCTAATATGTCTATAAATTTCACAAAATCTAGTATCTCTATATCCTCATTTAGATAATCCATAGAACCCTTTTAAATATGACAACTTATTATAAGAGTAACAACTATCTAATTGAAGGGCTTCCATTTTTATATGAGTCGTACACATTCCTTGAAATTTTGTTGTAATCAAATGGAGAGGCTGGTTACTAAAACCTGTAAACACTATTAATAACGATACGATAAAAACAATTTTTTTCATAATCTATAAATGTTAATTTAACTTCTATTCTAATATAAATTTATGAAATTAAAATCATATATTTTTATTTATAATTATTATGTTTTGAATAAGAATTATTTATGATTAAGTAATTTACAGTATACAGGTTTATTGATAATAAGTTTGTATTTCCCGATAGTTGGTTATAAAAATGTCAAAATAATCCTACTTTGTCATCTTAGAAAAAGAGGGCAAAATATTTTGATGAATGATAGTAAACACCTTATTTTGCC
>CANMMM010000061.1 GCA_947498935.1 uncultured Aquimarina sp.
TAGTTCCAAACACTACTCTTTTTGTTTTTTTGTGATTGATTACAAACCCCAAGGCAGATACTAGCATCCGCCTTGGGAATGCACATTATTGTTTTTGATACTTCAGCATATATACATCAAAAGAACCATCTCTCTTTTCCACAGGATATGTATAGGTAATATACGGGCCCGCAATAGAAAAAATAATAGGATCATCAGACTCCTGATCATAAGTTACTAAGTAATCTCCGTTTTGTAGGATCCAAGTTCCTGTCAGTATCTCCTCTGCTTCACAACGCTTTGTCTGCACGTTATAAGTATAATAGTGTTGATAAAACTTACCTTCTTTACGAAACTCAAAGGTCTCCAATTGTTCACATGCTGCTAGCGTATGCAAATGATCCTGTTTATTAATTTCAAAAACAGCAAGCTTCCATGTTCCTAAAATTCAAAAAAAATACTAAATTCCTCTATAATAATAATAATAGTAGGGCGTTACCACAAGGGTCGGGCTATCCACTATATCTTTTTTGTTTTGTTAGGAAAACAAAAAAGGATGCCGTTCCTATCCCTAACGCAAGGAAATGAGTTTTCAGAATAGTCATAATGAAATTAAATAGTCAATCATCATATGGATTTGAAAAATCGTACCAAGTTTACTTGGTAGTCCAGTCCTATTTGATTTATATTTATTCTAATAAATAATCCACTAATTTGACTTTATTATTCTCTATATAATTCGAGAATTTTTTAATATCTATTGTTCCATAAGAATCCTTAGAATCATCAATAATTTCCTTTATTATTAAACTATTCTCGACTTCAAAATCGTTGTACAAAAAAACTTTAATAAATTTTTCATTTACTACACTTAATACTTTAAGGAAATCATTTAATGGATAATATGGCGTATCAACTATTTTCCAAGAGTTCATTGTATAAAAGAACAATTTAGTAACAAATTTATATTCTTCGTCTGCTACTTCTATTTTGAATCTACAAATAGTATAATTTTGATTTCCACTATCAAAGTTATATCTAAAAACAGGCACAACATTTTGCGATCCAGAATCTATCAATTCTATAATGACAGAGATTTGTTGATCCGTTTTTGCTTCTGTGTAATCATCTCCTACATAAATCCAAAAGGATTGATTCGAAATTTCTTTAACTAGACTTGTTTGAATAGGTTTACCTTTGAATCTGCTAAAATCGTTTTCTTGAGAAAATAATTTAAACACGAAAAATATTGAAATATATAAAATGTAATGTTTCATTTTTCTAATTAATAAAAGGGTCTAAAACTAGTTTTAATTCTTCTTCTGTCATTTTTGTAGTACTTGTTGAGTTTAAAGCTTTTTTAAAGTCTAACATTCCATTCAAATAAATACTCTCTAATTGTTCATCAAAGGCTTTTACACCTATTGATTTATTAGTAAAAATAGCATTCAGAGATTTTTGTGACAGATAATTAAACATAAAATAAGCTTTAGTCAAGATTCCATTAGGTTTTATAACAAACCACCTATTTTCTTTCTCTACTAAAATATTACAGCTAGGAATTACTTTATCATTGTCATGAATATGATATTTAATTATAGCATATCTTGATTTGTTCCATTCAAAAGTTACTTTTACTAGTGGCTTAAAAAATACTGATTGCCTAGACATATCATTGATGAGCTTATATTTCTCCAAATTATTTTTTAATGCATAATTATAATTTTTTTGATCCCAGCCATGATTATCTGCTGATAAAATTGACATCAATGTTTGTTCTGGAAATTTATTTTCACAATTTGTGTAAGAACTACATTTGCCAAAAATTTTAAAATCATTTGGATACATTTCATAAAAAACTAATTGATCTTTTATTTCTAAACCAAAACTAGGGTAATTACTCAAATATCTATTTTGCCCTAGAGCACATAATGGAATAAAAAAAATGTTAATTAATATAGTCTTCATTTTGCTTTAATTTTTTTAAAAGTCTAGGATAAAATTTAAAGGAAAATAGTATAACTAAAAGAACAATCACACTACCATAATCCCAAAATCCGTAATAACTCTGAATTTGTACATTATTTTTAGTTATAACCCTTACACTTCCATTAAATAGCCTCCTAACGTTTACTGTATCACCTTTTTCTAAATAAAAATCATCTTTCTCACCATATACACCTTTATACTCTAAGCTATCTTTTTTCATATAAAAAGCTCTTCTAGTATTATATCCATCGGTGTCTGAAAAAATTTCTACTCTAGAAATAACACCTGAATATAGACCATCATTAAAATAAACAACATTGGCTATAATTCTCTGCAATGCTACAAAAAAGACTATTAACAAAAAGGTATAAACAATTACTCTTTTCCAAATCATTCCATCAACTCTTTTATGTTTAATTCAAATAATTCAAACTCAGTACTAGTATCTAATTTAAATAAGTCATACCTAAAATCATTAACTACAAAAACACTCGATTCTTTTGAAACATTCACATAACAATAAAGATCCGATGTGTAAAAAACAATCCCTACAGAACTCGTATTACTTTTATATGGATATTCAAATTTAATTCCTGTTTCAACATCAATTCTACCATCAACCCCCAAAAGAGTTAAAATTATTCTAGGTTTTACAAATCCTCCCCCTGTTACTTTACTTTTTGAATAGTCTATTTTATTAGTTTCAATTTGTTTTTCTCGCTTGATTTCAATTCCGCCTTTTAAACCTGCTGAAATCTCAAACGCTGCTCCTGCTAAAGTAACTTCTTTAGAAGTAAAAGGTATAGGCACAGTTACGTCTTTGCCACACTTTATTTTAAATATTTCTGCTCCTGAGGCTTCAAATTTAAGTTTATTAACATCATTATATAACCTATTGCTTTTATCTTCTTCGTTATATTTCTCATAAGATAACTTAAATTGATTTTGACCTATTAATCTATCAATATTTTCTAAAAACGAAAACTCACATGGAACTCCTACTAACTTTAATTTTTTAGAAAAGTAATTTAATTTATCAAAAGCTTTAAGTAAAGGCCCTATTTTATGAGCTATATCGATTCTTTCTCTATCTTCATCAACCCACAATATATTAACACTTTTCTTTGACAGATTAGAATAACCTGCTTCAACTAAGGTTTTATTAATTTTACTAGAATTCTCTATAAGATTTCTTGTAGCAATTCTACCACCTATTTGATTCGGAATGCCTGAAGTTCTATCAAAATACCAATTAATATCACCAGCATTATATTCATTTGGTGTTAATTCAGGGAATATTTCAGTTTTGTAAATTATTTCTTTTTTAGTTTCTGCTACATCAACAGGATTAATGAGATATAATATTTCTCCTGATTTAGCAATACGTTTAGTCTCTTTTACAGGGTTAGCTGTAAGCTCTATTAAATCAAACTCTTTTTTTGTTATATCTAAATTAACCTCTATCTGTTCCTCACCATAAATAGCTATTAATTTGATATCTCCAAGACTATTTTTTAAGTTCAACCCAAAATTATCTAAATTAGGCTCGTTTGTTTTTAATACTAATGTGCGATCTTCATTATTATGCAATAATTTCCACCTAAAAGTCTTTGTATCCTCTGGATAGTCTCTTAATTGGAATGCTAAATGTAATTCTTGTGAATCATATTCTAAATTGATCGTATCTCTATTTTTATATAGCTTACCATCTCCTGCAAACCAAATTTTAGTATTATAATTGGTAGTTTCATCTGGTGTATCCTCTTCCGTTACATCATCTGTAACAGGAGGGTCTTCTGTAGTTTCTTCCTCTACCACTGGTTCATCCTCCTCAATAGGTTCTTCTGTTGGAGGGTCTTCTACTGTAATAGTCTCTTCTTCGACAGAAATAGTGCTATCAGTAGTAGTATTCGTTGTGTCATCATTTTCAGTCCCAATACTGTCAATTACATCACCTACAGTATCAATAACGTCTCCCACTGCATCCCCAACTGTATCAACAACATCTCC
>CANMMM010000062.1 GCA_947498935.1 uncultured Aquimarina sp.
TATGGGCAAAATAAGGTGTTTACTATCATTCATCAAAATATTTTGCCCTCTTTTTCTAAGATGACAAAGTAGGAATATGATTAAACTCAGAATAGATCATATTTGTCAATGATTTTTTATCAATATTATGAGAGTCAATTGCATCCTGTATCTTTTTAATATTTTCAATCAGTTTTTGCTCTTCTTTTAATAATTCATTATTTAATTTGTCCTCAATATCTTGTTGAACAAACTCTATTTCTTCTAACAAATGCTTTTCGAATTCTGAATCACTGATTTTACCTTTCTCATATTTCGATACAAGAGCATTATGATTCTTAATTCTTTTTACAATTTTGTTTAACATGGTTTTGAACCTTAGTTAATTTTAGTACTTTTTTAATAAGTGTTTTATCTTACTTTCTTTTTCTAAGTTCTGTTTTTAAATGATTTAAACCGTTGTTTAAAACATCTTCTTTATGTTTTATCATAATTTTGATAGCTTCTATATAATTAGTTATTCTGTGAAAAATTAAAATAGAAATTACACAGATAAAAATAGAGAGAAATACATAAGCCAAAAGATTATAATTTACATTAGGTATAAAAACCCAAGTACAATAAAAAATAGCAGAGACAAAAGGAGAGATTAAAGCGTACTTTAAGTGATATTGAATTATTTTATATCTACTCGAACTAGAGCCTACAGATATAGCAAAGAGTACACCCACAGTAAGCAATAAAATACTCAGATGTACTCCGAACGAGTATAAGAAAGATTGAACACTTGTAAATCCAAAAATCTTTTCTTCTAATTTTTCAAATTTGACAAATGAATGTAGAAAAGGGACGAGTCCGCTGAACAGGATGCAGAAGTAACCTATTCTTTCTATCAGATATAAATGTTCTGTTTTTGAATGATCTAAATTATCAATTTGAACCTTGCCCTCCGGCTGGTTCAACATCTCCTTTGTTGATACTGTAAAAAATTTGTTTGTATGCTTTTGCTCCTTGTCCAGCAGGAGATTCAACATTCTCTTTTTTAATTGCGAGTTTAATCCCTGTTTCATCGTTTAAATCAGTTTTTTCACAACTACTTAAAAACAAGATAAATGTTAAGCCTATTAAATTAAAAATTCGTTTCATTTTAGTAATCTATATTTGGTTATTAACTAAAAATACCAATAATAGATTCCAACTAAATAGGAATATGAAAAAAAAGTTACTTTCTAAACATTTTATTTTTACAGTCTATTTTACTCTTAAGCTAGTTATGACAATTGTTCACACAAAGAAAATAAAAAAGGGGAAATATTATTTACGGGTTTCCCTCGTATTTTTTTCTAAACATATAGATAGTTTTTTAATAAAAAATGAAACATTTAAAAACATAGTAAATATAAAAGCAAACTAATTTTATGGTTATCCCTTATAAAAAGGGGTGTTCAAGAAGAAAATGTGTTGCCATTTTTTTTGGGAATTATATGATCATATCCTTAGATAGAGTAAAAAAGTTATAGCAAAATGTTAGAATAGTATAGTATATTTGGTAAGATAGTATTGTTGTTACTGTAAGGTTTAAGAAACATTTCTGCGCTAGTTCGAGTTTGTAACTCGGACTTCCATACGAGTAAGCAAATACTCACTGAATGATAAACATCAATTACAGCGCTGTAACTGGTTTCTTTATCTAGTATATGTTGTCGCTTGCTCTCGTTCACAATGGATGTCGTAACAGTTACGCAATGGGTACAAGTTGCAAACTTGCACCAGCCCTTTAGCTTATCAAAGCTGTAGAATTTTATACGCTTCACTAGGTTACCATATATTGCCATTTGGTGCGCGATGGCTGTATCGGCTACCGTTTCTGCATTGTCAAAAATAGCTAAAAAGCGATACAGATGACCCTATAGTATGCTACGGATTGCAAATCCGCAGTATCTGATTTCTTCTCCCTACACATAATATCAGCTACCATACTGTGAGATATGCTTCCCACGGAGGGTTTGCAATGATCTATAATGACAGGTAGTCTGTAGTGCTATATAGAAGAAAATAGAGCTATAGAGAGAACATTTTGTATGACTATGATTGCTCTTATTAGAGAAAGAGTCTACCAAAACGATAGAAATTGATATATGTAACCACGAATGTGTTACATATAATTAAAATTCTTTAGATAATTAAACAGATACTAGAAATATAGCTACCTTTATTACACATATATAATTGTTGTAAGCAAGTTTGACAAAAAATATCTTGAAAAAATATTCTTTAATACTCATCGCAATAGTATTTCTATTGCTTAACAACACCATGTTTTTTTGGAGTAGATTTCCTTTTTTAATCTCGATTGGATTTACTTTATTATTCATGATCGCATCCATATTACTTATAATATTGATACTATATCAAGTTTATTTAATTTATAATGAGAAGCTAAATAATAAATTCAGGTTAATAAATATTATTTTCTTGTCAGGTGCATTGATGAGTTATATATTTTTCCCTAATATTATTGACTTTGATTCAAAAATTAACGGAACACGTATTTTTAATGCTTATTATGAAGGTAGTGCAAACTGTACTTCCTCATTGATTTTAAGAAAAAAACAAAGATTTACATATAGATCTATATGCTTTGGTATTACCGAGGCCAATGGTAATTACAAAATAATTAATGATACTATATCCTTGAGATATGATAATGAACCAAACACTAAGTATAATCTGATTTATGCTGTAATTGAGCGTAAAAAAAACAAGTTGGATAAATCCTCTGAAAAGCTACTTGGATTTAGAAAAAATGACACAAGAGCCTTAATGATGACTATTACACAAAATGATTTAAAATAACCAGCTTACAACACGGTATAAAAAACATAGAGCTTTTGGGCTTAACCAAAAGGTCTGTATTTATTTGCAAAGTCGCCAACTATAAAATTTGGCATTTATGAGAAAAAGATAAAAGCAAAATATTTATATTTGGCTTTGTACCAAACCGAAACGTATCAGCTATCACCTGCCCTACGTTTCTTATACGAGACGTTATATGCAAAAAATCTAAAATTAATTAAACAGGATGGATAAAGTAATTGTTAAGTGTTTTTTGCTTGTTTCAGGTCTATTTCTTTTAAATAGTTGTGTATCCTTTTCAAAGTCTAATTTCAAAAATGATTTAAAGAAGATAAATAAGAATAACCTAAAAATCTTAAACGGAACCTATAATTATTATCCTTTAAAAAATTATTCATTTAAGAATGATTCCATAATTCGAAAAATAAATGTGTACGATTTAGTTAACAATGCTAGAAGAACACCTAATAAGGTTAAAATAAATAAGCTTGACTTATTGGAATCTGAGAATGAAAATGGAACACAGGAATTTGAAATAACTGTAATAGATAACTACACCATTGAAATTAGACATACAATAAATGGTAAGGTAATTGCCAAAAATCAAATTAAAGGAAAGCTTAAAAAAAGTGGATTATTCCATTTAGAAAATAAATATTATGAAAGAAGAGGAATTCCATATTTATTTGGAGGTGCTTCGATAGCAAAAGGTAGAATTGGGATAACAAAAAATTACAATTTAATTTTCAATGGAGCATATAGCAACGAAGGTGCTATTTTATTGTTTTTAGCAGCAGGAAGTAGATATAATTCTGCATACGAAATTGAACGAATAAAATAATATGCATATAACATCATATATGAAATCAGAGCAAGGTTTAGTGCTAGATCAAAAGGTGATTTCCTGTTTGCAAAGGCGCTAGATTTTTATAAATTAAACAAGAAATAAAAATGCGCAGATAAATCGATTGGTTCAGTAATATTTGCATTGCTCCGATTCATATATTTGGCGTTACCAGTAATTCAAATCAAAACTATGAATAACGAAATAATTGAACAAGAAAGTTGGTGGAAACGGAATTGGAAGT
>CANMMM010000063.1 GCA_947498935.1 uncultured Aquimarina sp.
TTCTAAACTCTTTCGTATCATTACCTGCTATCTGACCATCGATACCCGTATAAGTAAGATTAAAATAAGGATCATTATCTTTCAGCGATCCTATACCTTTCATCAAATCAATCCCAAAATCTCCTCCATTATTCAGTGCGGTTTCTCGTACTGATAGTGTGCTAGTTATAAAATTATCGTAGGTATCAGAATTCATCGTTACTCCACTTCCGATAGAATACTCCTGTTCGCACATGGCATTCTCAAATGTCAAATAACAATATTCTGGATGGTGTGCCAGTAAAGACTGTGCCCAACTACTTTTCCAAAGACTCAAAAAGTCTTCTACATTTACCAAATCCTCAGGAAGTACATATTCTCTATTATTCGTAGCATCTACACGTACCTTATCTGCATCATATGCAAAATTAGTCGCATCTATATAAATCTTAGAATCATCACCAAACTGCTCTTTATAAGGCGTAGTAGGATGCTTCCAACTTTTATCAGTTCCTAATAGATTCTCTTGGCTAAACACACTCAATAAATCAAAACCTCCTCCTTCTGTAGAAGCTGTATCTGCTGTATTACCATACTGTCCGGATGGACTGACATCTGTCAATAACATCCCTTCGTTTACATCACATACCGACAATATTCCACAAGGCGCCTGACATGCCGCTAGCTGTAACCTAAATTCTTCTTTAAAACGTTCTTCATACAATAGCATTTGCGCCTCAAACACAGCCACCTCATTGGCAGCAGTCGCATCTACATTCGATGGCAACGTGTCATAAGCTACAGTATCTCCACTATAGAAAAAACCAGCCGTTCCCAATACCTGAGAAAGATGATGCAATACATAAGCTTGTCGCGGGGCTACCTGACTAGCCTCACTAGGAAATAAATCCCCATTCGCTGTATCCATGATACTATCCACACATTCTTGGCAAGAAGTAAAACATGCCTCATCAGACACATTGGGAGTAAAATTCTCTAATGATAGTAAGCAACTGTAATCCTCCAAATAGCGAGCTACATATGCATCCACTGCATCCTTATTGACCGCTATACGCTTGCTAAATTGATATACTCCTACCTTGTTTAGCTGCTCTGAGGTAAATGTTTTTTCATCAAAATGAGTAATCCTTTTTTGAATCCTTTCTCCTTCAGACACCGCTAACTGATCAGTATTACATTCATCTACTAGCGATAAGGAAACATCATACTCATAAGGATACGTAATAGATGGCAAACAATCTTCTGTATACGCACCTTGAGCCTGCATCGAATACGTAAAGTCATACGTCTTTCCTGCTTCTGTAACTGCCATTGGATAACTTAAAACCAATCCATCTACCACATCATTACCAAAACGACCAGAAACATGATACGTATTTGCATCTCCCTCCTTTTTGGGATCATTCTCATTACTCTTATTCAATAAATCGATTACAACTTCTCCTCCACTAGCTGTCGAATTTTCCAATGCAATCATTTGCTCAGGAGACACACCAGTCAGTGCTGTAGCAATCGTTCTTCCTTGAGGATCAATATAACTTACACTTACCTGACCATTAGGATCAATCACCATATTTTTTTTGTAGCGATTTTTTTGACCTACATTATAGCCAAATAAGCGATTCAATTCTTTCTGAGAAGGCTCTAAATAATAATACTGCATCTCATGACCACTCCCCAAAACATGATCAGGGCCCACACCACTCTTACGCGCTACTCTTCCTGTATTATCGGGTGTGTATTCAATCTGAGAAAACGGAAAACCATCAGCATCAGGCACATAATCCTGATAGGATTTAGCAGTTGTTGCAGTAGCATTATCAGAATAATACCTACTTGCGCCACCACTAGCTTTCATCTCTTCGGTCTCTACAGTACAGTTCGCATCATTTTCATCCTCCCAATCAAAATTCCTATGATTATAAACAGTACCACTAGCATTTACATTAAAGGTATCATAATACTTTAGTAGTGTACCTTTAGAATCATCTACAGGGGAGGGTAATACTTCTATTGCTGGACGCCCCTGAGTATCATAAATCACCTCTCCTACTACAGGGCGGTTGTCTGAATTAATCTTAGTAACCGTTTGTCGATTTCGCAAAGTACCATCAAAATAGCTAACCACATCCTTACGCTTACCATCCTCTGCATAACTCGATTGAAACTGCCAATTTTTTTTCTGATCATGAGCATCTATATGTATATGATCCCAATCTCTAACACGTCTCTTCCGACTAGTAGGATTAGACCAGGCACCATAATAGCGCTTACTAACATCTGTCAAAAATCGACCTACGCCACGTACGCGATACAACACATACCCACGATCATAAATCAATGGAATTTCATACGACGTAGCAGTAGTCTGAATACGAGTGTTATTCAATTCAAAATCACGATTAAAAAACGTTATTTCTCTAGGTTTTTTCCTAATATTCAAAAAAGTCTGACCTTCCGGTGTCGGTCCACTATAATCATCCACCCAAGTCCATTCCAATTCGTACTCCTTAGCACCCACTAATGCTCCCCATTCCAGTACCAAGGCGCCATTTTTTATTTGCTGTGTGGTAAACACAGGAGGCTGCTTCGTTAATTTCTGATAGCTATCAGACTCAAATCCTCCTTCTATGATTAAATTATCCGGAGAAATATCTGTCATTTCTCCAGTCTTCAAATCTGTTTTTTTAATAGACCAAATCATCGCTTCCATTCCATAGCGATTGCTAATCCAGTGATCCGTAGCATCTGTATAAGGAGCCACCTCTCCATCCGTATTGTAATTGATTACAAATTCTTTATCATAAGAAGTATCCTTATCCCCATTAGCCAATAGCGGAGTAATACGCACCCACATCTCATACGTATAAGAAGATACCACTCCTTCTTTTTGATCATCCAATACCCGCAAACGCAAAAACACCTTAGGTGATAACGTACGGATATTTACCTTTCCTATCTCATCTGCTACAGGCACCACAATACTACGTCCTGTATAAATATCTCTACCCACTAACTGCTGTTGTGCCATGACTGACATCCAACAACTTGCCAGCATACAACATAATAAACCTAAAACTTTTCCCATAGTCACTTTATATTCTGTATCTACACCTCCTGTTCTAAAAAAACTAGAGATGGCATTATATTTTTTACTCATTTATGTTATAATAACTAAATCGTACTTTTTTCTCTGATGATGGCGTTCCCCAAGGGTCGGGCTATCCGCTACAATTCCTCGCTCCTCCTACCGTCGGGCTGTGGGATTTTCACTACTATCCCTAACGCAAAAGAATTCGTAACAAACATAAACAGTTAGTACCCGTCCCCTTCGTCTATGATATTTAAAATAGATTTCTTAGGAGATGAAGAACGTGTCTCCTGAATCGTATAAATCCCTTTTTCTGTCTCTTTCTTTACACGAATCAATCCTCCCTCTTGATCATATTCATAAAAAGTCGCATAATTATTCTCGTCCAACTCTGCCATCAAACGCTGTGTATGCGGATCGTATACAAAAGACTTCATATTACCATTAAATGGATGTACCCTTATATCATCAAAATAAGCCATGACCCCACCTGTGTTATTCACCAAATCAATGCCCAAATGCACCATTTCGTCCGTGATCGTAAACTCCCCAGTAATACGCTGCCAACCATCTATAATCGCACCCGAAGGTGTAAACGTTTGTCGGCGTACTTTTTGATCATAATCTGTAAAATGAACCTCTAATGCCGTATCCGTATAAGTAGTTAGCTGTTCCGTTTGTGCCTCCTTTACCCAACCACTAATCACATACTCACCAGGAGCAGGCGTAAACGAACTACACTCAGTACAATCGCCATAAACCGCAGGATCTATAGG
>CANMMM010000064.1 GCA_947498935.1 uncultured Aquimarina sp.
GTTTTAAGTCCATTGGATCAAGAGTGTTTGCCATATCGCTTTTTTGGGCGACAAGGTATTACTTGATCTCTCTAAGTTGCACAATTCAAAACGTAATGATGCCACAAATCGAAACGAAATTTAATCGAACCAAATTTACAGTGGCACAAATCAAAACGTAAAAAATGGCACAGTTTGAACCGAAATAACTGGCACTATAAATCCGAAATCAGTGGCACAAATCAAAACGAATTAACCAAAAATAGTATTTTGGAATCTGCTCTTACTTCTTTTATTTCATTGTACTTATCATATGCTATTTCATAAGATGTATTGTAATCCTCATTATATGCTAGCAATTTTTCAATTAATAAAACAGAATCCTTATGTAATGCAATTTTTTCTATTACCTCTGATCTTTTTTTATTATTGAGTGTTACGTTTTTGTTTAAGATTTTGTATTCATTAACAAGACTAGAAATCTTGTCGTTTTTAAAAGGTATGTGCCAAAAAAGCGCAGTCGAACAAAAAACTGCGCTTAATATGATCAATATTGATCTTACAATTTTAATTCGGTTCTTGTACGTCTTCTTCTTTAATATCTCCTTTATTGGTCTGTAATTTCTCAGTATCATTTAATCCGATTTCATCATTAATTACCGTTTCTGTACAGCTATAAAAAGTTGTTAGCGTTAAAGTTAAAAAAATAGCTTTAAGAAAAAAGTTGAATGCTTTCATAATTGTTTTAATTTTAGAATATATAAGGTGTTTGACAATAACTAATGCGTTTATAATGCATTGATTTACAGTTTAAATCTAAGGAATTATTTGTTGATAAATAGCGGAAGATTTCAACTAAATAAAATGTATTTTTGTTGGTTTTTACACCATTTTTAGGGGAATATCCGCATAATTTTAGCGCTTTTTTTGTCTAAAAACGTCAGCTAATTGTACATTGGTCATCACTTTTTATTAAAAAAGTAATAAGAGTAGATTTTAAAATAATAATAAACATTAAAACAACTACTGATTAACCGTATAACTTCTTTTTGATAACACTGTAAGTTTTTGTATTTCAGAATCTTGTTGTGTTGTTATTGTTTTAAGCTATGCATTGATTAGCGTGTTCACTACTAGAACTAGTAATAATATGGTAATTTAGTATCAATAGGCGATGTCGTAACATTGGATAAAAATGGTAGCATCCCCTGATGCTCCAAGGTGTGCTAGTGCTAGTTTGCAACTAGTACCGTTACAGCTAGGCAGGGTAGGAGTAAGTACTATCAAAAACAAACACGATTTGTTTTATTGATAGGTTGCCTCGCTAGGTTATCATATATTGCCATTTGGTGTGTGATGGCTGCAACGGCTGCCGTTTCTGCATTGTAAAAAATAGCTAAAAAGTGATACTGATAAATCATACGCGTAGTCTACGGATTGCAAATCCGCAGGATCTAATTTCTGCTCCCTACACATAGTATCAGCTACCATACTGTGGGATATGCTTCCCGCGGAGAGTTCGCATCGACTAACGGCATGGTGTATACCTCCCGCGGAGGTTCTGCATCGATCAACGGCATCAGGGTATGTAGCACTATTTTCCGTAGTATCGAGTGCTTACTTATATGATATGCAAATACACCGCACAGATTGCAAATCTGCGCTATGATAAGTACTATTCACCTATATGGGTATCAAACTGTCCGTAATCATTGTAAAGCCAATCTTTGGGCTACGAAATCGTCCGTAATCATTGTAATCGTTATACATAATGTACGTATTGGTAACTGTTTCTTTGCGTTAGGGATAGCAGAGGAAATCCCGCAGTACCGACCTTTAGGAGGGGCGAGGAATTGGAACGGATAGCCCGACCCTTGTGGTAACGCCCAAAAAGACCCTAGCCTGATCAGCAAACCGAAACGTATAAAAAATGTTGATGTACAATGAGCTATCTAGTGCTAGGGTAATTAGAAGATAGTAGTTGTATAATTAAAAAAGTAACGTCTATTCGAAAAAAAATTGGGAAATAAGGGTAACATTTTGTGCTATTATGACACTTAGTAGTAGCGGTAGGCAAAATATAAAAGCAATTGATTATGTTTTCTGGTTCAATGAATAATGGTCAAAATGAAATATAGCTACCCTTGTTGCAGATATACAATATGTTAGAGGAAATAACCAAACAAAACTGAAAATTTTTTAATTCATGAAACCTACGCTACTCTTTTTATTATTATTCTATTCAACTTTATATTCTCAATCAGAAATAAAAACATATCCTAGTCCTCCTTTAGAGTCAAATACAGAAATGCATAACAATGATTATTCTGTAAGAATTAGAACTATTGGGGGCACATGGCAAAATTTATACGAATATAAAACCTATGTAAATAGTGGTCAAAGTAGATTTGCATTTGAAGAGTCTTCATTCGTAACTTTTGATTTTAAGGGAGCTATTCAGATAGAAGTAACTTCTAATTGGAAAACAATCGAAAAAGTTCTAATCAGGCCTCAACATAAAAATATTCCTTATTTAAAGCATGGAAATAAAGTCTACTTTTATATTGATAGTCCAGGCAAAATATCTTTTGAAATTAATGACAATCGTTATAGAAATTTACAAATTTTTGCTAATGAAATTGAAACTGTTCCGCCAAGTAATTTAATAACAAAAACTTTTTATTCCCATATTATTAATGAGCTCCCTAATAATGAATATATAGCTAAGGATAATGATGTGATTTATTTTGAGCCTGGAGCTATAGTTAAGGGGCGTATTGTGGTGTCTAACAAAAAGAATGTAAAAATTCTGGGAAGAGGCATTATAGATATTTCCCATTTGAGAAAACAATACTCCTATCCCGAAAATGCTGTCGAAGATTACGAATATATTCATGGTATATCTATTAAATACTCTGAAAATGTATCTATAAAAGGCATTATTATAAATGATCCTCAAATTTATGCTATTGAAGTTCTTAATAGCGATTACCTAGATATTAGTAATGTCAAAATATTCACAAGAGTATTATGGGGAGATGGTATTAATATGGTAGCCTCAAACAATATAAATATAGATGATTGCTTTATCCGTACTGCAGACGATTGTATCGCGATTTATGCTACTAGAATTAGAGATTGGGATTATATAGAAGGAGATGCTACCAATATTAAGGTTACAAATTCATCCTTTTATGCAGATGCGGCTCATCCCATTGAAATAGGATGGCATGGTAATAGAAAATTAGATAGTGGTAATATCATTTATAATGTAAATTTCAACAATATTGATATATTAGAACATGACGAACCTTTATATGAGTATCAAGGAGCTATTTCTATAAATTGCTCGGATGAAAATAGATGTATTGATTTTCAATTCAATAATATTCGAGTTGAAGATTTCAAAGAAGGAAGATTATTAAATATAAAGGTAGAACCTGCAAAATATGGAGCAGCAATAACTGATGGAGACAAAATAAGAAACATATCTTTCTATAATTTGTCATATAAAGGTTCTGGGGAAAACCCTTCAATTATAAAAGGTCTAAATTGTGAAAGACATGTTGATGGTGTTCATTTTCAAGATTTAAAGATTAATAATCAGATTATAAAAAAATTATCTGAATATAGTTTTGAAACTAACAACTACGCATATAATCCTACTTTGTCATCTTAGGTTTTTTGTTTTTTTCGATTCCTTAAGAGCTGACTCATATACCTTTGATGTTG
>CANMMM010000065.1 GCA_947498935.1 uncultured Aquimarina sp.
GCTGTGTTTGTTGGTGTATTAGCGATTTCTTGCTTGTTCTCATAAAGATGAGTGAGGATTTCAGGTTCATGCGCATCGAGTATACTATTAATATCTTCTGCATCGGGCATGGAGATAGTACTGATAGTTACTGCAGGAAGTAATTGACCTAACTCCTTCGCATACTTATCTACGGCACTCATCCCTGATGAGTCGGCATCGAACCATAGGATAATTTCTTGGAGTTGTTCTAATTTAGTGATGGCTTGTATATGCTCACTGGTCAGTCCGTTTGTGCCATAGGCTGCTAGTACTGCGGTAGCTGATGAAAAAGAAAAGTCTGACTGCTCTTGTGATAGTATGGGTAGGTGTTGCTGTAAGGTGGCTGCATCGATGATGCTTTCGGTAATGAGTAAATGTGTAGTTGTTGAGTCTGGATAACCTGGATATAACCCTTTGCGATTGGGCGTGTAGTAATGTCTGGATTTTGCATTGTCATAGATACTACGTCCGTATAATGATACGATTTCATCTTCACTGTTGCGTAAGGGAAAAACAATACAGTATTTCAGTTGGTCGTATTCCTTGCCTGTATTAAAGCCTGCAGTCAGTTGTTTATATCCTAAATGACGATCCTTTAAGTAGGTTCTGGCTTTGTTGCTCTGTCCTAACTTTGGGCGTAGTTGTTTGAAGATACTTGGGTAATCATCGGATGTAGCTGTTGTGGTATCTATAATAGAATATGTTCCCGATGCTCTGGCTTGTAACCACTCAATGGTTTGGGGTAATTCCCATCCCTTATATTTTTTAACCAGTTCGATCACATCCATCGTACCTGCAGAACACTTACTACTAAAACAAGTAACGATCTGTTTAGCCTTGCTAAACTGTAAACTAGGTTTCTTATCGTCGTGGAACGGACATAAACATTTACCACTTTTATCGGGATGCAAACCCAACTCACGGGCGATCTCGATAATATCTACGGAACTTTTTAGGTCGGAAAGGGTCATTGTTGATAAATTAGTTTTCACTACATATTTGTTTCAAAACTAACATATCAATCTTAATTAAACAAAACAAATATCATTTCATAACGATAAATATGTTTCATATTTTTGTTCAAAACATTGTTTAACTGTTGTTTTAACTACATTTATGACGTTAATAACTTTTGGAATAAGGTTAGCTGAGCTAAGAAAAACGAATAAAATATCACAAGATAAACTTGCCAAAAGTATTGGTGTTCACGGTGCTGTTATTGGACGATACGAAAGAGACGAAGTAAAACCCTCTATAGAGATGGCAGTTAAAATAGCAAACGCACTTAATGTTTCTTTGGATTATTTGGTAGGTAACACAGATTTGATTCTCGATAAGGACATTATCAACAAAATACAAGAGATACAAAAGCTTGATGACAAAAACAAAGAACACCTTTTTGCCTTAATGAATGCTTTTCTTAGAGACCATAAAACAAAACAAGCGTACCTACAATAAAAAATCAGCTACATTGCTGTAACTGGTTGACATCTTACTTAACCAAAAGGATTACAAAAATCTGCACTATCTGATTAGAACAAAAATGAATATAGAATTAAAATATAAAGTAGATTTAGCAATACAATTATTATGTCAACACAAAGAATTATTGACCTATGATAAGATAATCTATTCGTTTAAAAAAAATGGTATAAGCGAAATCTTAGCTAATGATATTTATATTTTTCTACCAATTATTTTTTGTCAAAAACTTCTTCCTACAGTAAATTTTCACTCTTCTTATTACGAACAGAATTCTAATGGTAATAAAACTGAAAAAATATTTACAGAAAATCCAATTTACAACATAATAAAACTATCTGCAGATGATTATTTTCAGGATAACCCAAATGGTGAAATGGTTTTAAAAATAGCCAGTTTAAGTGCTGAATTTAGTGCTATAAATAATGTACTTATAGACGGGGGTAAATTAGAAGAGATTAAATTAACCAAGACTATAATTTTAAAATAAAACTTTTTCAATATCTATTCTGTCAGAATCTTCAATACTAATATCTAACTTAGTTTTAATTAATTTTTCACGAATTTCAAAAGGTAAAGAATGTAAATTCAATTTATTTTTTAGCTGTATTACTTTATGGTATTTAGGATCTCTAGGCTCATTCAAAAACGTTTTATCAAAGCAACAAATTCCTTTTTTAGAAAGAAAGATGAAATCTGAAAGAATTTTTTCTAATTCATTCTCATCATAAATACCTAGTATTTTTTTAGTGTTTTCAGTTATCTGTAAACTATTATCAATATTAGGAACGCTATCAAAATATTTTCTTAAACTATAATCACTATCTTTTTTAACGGATGGTGGGATTACCCCACCACCCGATGCTATGTGTCCTACATAATTGTTCCTATCTAAAAAAAACCAATCAATATCATATATTTCGTCGTACATAAAGTTATTTGTCTAATTGTGGAAACATTGATTTACAATTTGCACAAGGCTTTACAACTTGTCCTGTTCTAGGTCTTATTGCAGGTGTAAATTTAACTTGCGAAGGAGTTGCAGATGGATTTTCTAATAAAACTTGGTTTGCTGCTCTAAATTCAGCACAACATCCAACTGTATTACCCGATGAAGTTTTCGTACCTACACCACCTAAATCATCCGCTGCTTTTTGTATCGACTGAGCAATGTTTCCTGGAGGTTTACCACTAGTCGCTATTGCTGAACTTCCATTTAATTCTGCTCCCGCAATGGTTGCAGGACTTTTTCCACCAGATTGTATTTTACTAGCAATAGATTCTACCTGAGATTGTAATTGACCACTTGCACTAGAGCTACTTTTTAAACCTTTGACAATATTACTTCCTCCTTTTGCTATAGCACCAGAAGCGGCTGCAATAGTAAGCTCAGCACCTCTTCCTCCTATATTTTCTCCTGCTGCTTCAACATTCCCTTCTATTACTGCTGAAGCTAATTGTACATCGTTCATTATAGCTCCAGACAATCCCCCCGTGGCTACATTTAAAGCACCTCCAACAAAACCTTCAACCGAAGGAGGAGTTGTTAATGCGCTTTTTGCTGTTTCTATTGGACTGGAAATAGCTCCATATATATTTCTAAAAGTATTCACATATCCATTAGCAATACTTCTAACAAATTGTTTACACTTAGGACAATTACCATCTGGATCATTAAAATAAATAGGATTATTCCAAGCGTATTGATAAGGAGATCTAGAAACTTGTTCTGGTTCGTCCGCTAATGCATCTATATTCATCCATCTTCCTAAAGATGCGTCATAATTTCTCGCATGAAAATCCAACCACTCTAATCCAAGTTCTGGGTTTTCTTCTTTACCTCCGAACCCGTAGTTATGCTTACGTCCTGTGATCAGCGAGTTTGCATGATCTTTGCCGTATTGCAGTTGCATTCCAAAGGGATAGTAGTCCTTTACCTGCATGATCTCATGCCTGTTATCCCCATCTCCGTCTACATCTTGGTTGTTTCTAAGAACGTCTATTTGTCCATCTCCATCCTTGTCTGAGTAGGAGAGTCTGATATTACCTAAATGGTCTTTATATTGGTAAATATAGTCGAAGCCTTTACTCAGGTCATTACTATCTCTAGGCTCTGCATACCC
>CANMMM010000066.1 GCA_947498935.1 uncultured Aquimarina sp.
TTATATCCTCAATGAATTAAATACTGAATATCCAGAAAAATATCACAAGTTAGAGTTACAGGATAAAGTGATTACTCAATTTCAAAACAAATATCGTTTTGAAACTAAAAACAAACATAAGCCTGATTCAGTACATACTATATTAGCCCAGGTTTATAAGGATGGAGTAGCTTATTTACATGAACATAACTTTATTATCGATAACCGTAATACGGTTTCTATAACATATAATGGTATCATCAAGCTATCTGAAGGTGGTTTTGCGAAAGAATATAACAGCAATAGATGGAATAAAGTATTACAACGTATTTTTTGGATATTAGCTGCGGTATCTTTCGGGATAAGTGTTTTTGCGGCTTTTTTTAAATAACAGAGAAAATTATAGCAAAGAAAATAAGAGGTTAATTTACAGTCTCCTTGTTTTTGAGTTACTGTAATTGAAAAGTAATTGCACTAAAATAGCTTTTGAATTTACTTTGCAGAAAAAAAGATGATTACAAACACAAAACACTTCGACAATAAACTACAAGAATTAAGAGGTTTATTATCTGATTATCAAGAAGACATTAATTTAATGCAATTTCGTAAAATCACGAATTTTTCAAAAGAAAATATAACAGACGATTTTAACTATATCTTTCTCTCATTGCCTTATGAAATAGAAACAACATCCAATGATTTGAGTTATTCATATTATACGATTGAGTTGTTTGACTTGTATTATGAAATTTCAGATTATGATGGGCAAATTGATTCAGAGCGTATTCAAAAATCTAAGCATAGATTCAAACAGCAAAAATTAGATACGCAAGATAGATTTCTAGTTTTAGATTTTGTAGAGAATTACCTGCATTCTCTTTTGTACAATTATGATGTTTTTTTATCAAATGCGAAAAAGTTTCACTTTTTTGTTGGAATTGATGATGAGAGAATTATTCTTGAAAATTTATATCAGCTTTACAAAGGAGTATTGCTAGATAAAACAAAACAGATAAGATTATTTTTAGGTATTAATCTTACTAAAGCTATATCTGATAAAATCATAGAGATGCTTTGTGATTTTATTGAGCAAAGATTACTAGTTTTAAATTCTTCAATAAATATTGGTGCTATTCCTAATAAAATAACATATGAAGAAAACAAACATAATAAAATTCAATGGTTAGGAACACAACAACAATTATGTGAACTTTTTTTTGAGTTAATTCAAAAAGGGTGGATACCTGAAATACCCTATGGGAGTATAAAAAAAACATCTGATTCAATAACCAATTTATTTGATTTGGAACATACCAAACGTTCAAAATCTTCTAAACCAAATGATTCATTTTACCAACAGTTCAAAGGAGAATCCGAGGCAGGAAAATGGACTTTAAGTTTTTTTAAATCCAAAAAATATGAGAAAAAGTTTAAAAACATACTTGACAAGTAAAAGCTTGGATGTGAAAATTTTACTATTTTTAATTATCATAATGACATCTTATTGTTAGCCACGTATTACACAAATGAAAGTGTAATACAACTATCTATAAAGCATTTGTAAGAAATCAAAATGAATCCTAAAAAATATTACAAATTATTGAATATTCCTTTAGTTGAGGAAGCTGATACTAAAATTATTGCTTTAGGGTGTTTTACTATACTTTTTTCTATTACAATTATAATTTCCGATTTACCGAAACAATTAAGTGTTATACTTCTTCTGATTAGGATATTTTCTTTTTTTTATGCTATTCACAAAGCTGAATTATTAAACAGGAATAAGTTTTTTTGGGGGATTTTATCGTTAATCACACCTTCAATAGCTTTAATCACTATTGGCTTACTACATTTTAATATAGATATAAAGCCTCTAAAAACTTTAGTCAAAAACCATAGAGATGAGTATCAAAAAAAAGTAAGTAATCTAAACTTGATCAATAATACAGATACCAAATTAGCATCGGAAATATACTTGGAGCATAATGAAAAATTAAAGGCATCTATCAAAAATAAATTAGATGAACTTACAATATATCCTCAAAAAACAGCTTCAATAGAAATGAATGAGCATTCAAATATTACGGTTATTATTGGTAGCTATATTTTCTTTTTATTGAGTTTTGGAAAAAGGAGTATTGGTTCAATTAAAGATGATAAAAACATAGCAAATAATGCCAGAGTAGGACATATATTCTATTTAGTTATTCTAATTATAATAATAGTAATAATCATAAACTTGTTACGCAAATCAAGTGGATAAAAAATGCCCCAAGTAAAACAGGAAAACCATCAGGTAAAGGAAGAGGAAATGCTCCTACCAAACCAGGACGAACTCCGCCATCACCAAAACCAAAAAAATAACGAGATCACCCAACGGTATATCTCCATAAAATCTGGCTTTTAGCCTCTTTGATATGCATGACTTCACAGAATTGTATATGTATTCCATTAATGACTACAGATCGAATATCACCAGTATCTGGTAAAGTATCAACTTGATTGACGCTATATTTCCATTGCTGATCTGTAGTCTTAAAATATTCCAGTAGTGTCTTTTCTAATCCTATGAATTTCATTATCAATTTTATTGTAAAGCAAATGATGCTATATGTACTGCTTGTGTTTGGTTCTCGATTTTTCGAATAAGCAGTATATTTCTCAATACAAAGATATAGTCTTCAAGGTTTTTAGCACGCTGTAATGTGTTTTCTCGTATTGATTTTTTTACTAGAAACGTCCGAAGCACAGCCAATATGCAAGCACTTATTATAAGAGTACCTAGTAATAAGTAGGGCTCTGATATTTTCTGATTTTGATAATATGCTAAGACCAATCCTGCCGCTATGGTGAATATATTTTTTCCAAAGAACTCTAAAATTCTAAAAACGCTGTACATAGGTTCTTTTTCCATATTGCTTTTAAGCTCTTGAGCGATGGTAATGCGCTTCTCTATTACATTTTCAGAGAACGAATCATAATCAGGGTATATCGTATGTATTCTTTCGTTTTCTAAAGCTTTACAACGCCATTTATAAAATTGAGGAGCAGCTGATAAGCCTTTCTTTTTCAATTCTTTTTTTAGGTGTACAATATCCAGATAACTAGCTAACAAATATAAAACGACCGACACACTTAGTATGCAAATAAAGAGTATGTAATGAATATTAAAAAAAACAGCCCCGAGCATTGCAACTAAAAATAAGGCTATCCAAACAAGGTATAGCACTTGATTTGTTTTAGTATACCCTAGTATTGTTTTTGACTGAAAGTATAATGCTGCATAATTTTTATACTTAACAAAATAATCAAAGTCTTCAAAAAAAGTTATTCTGCTTTTATCCATGTGTAATTTTTTATTGGTTAATATTTACACATTATAAGTAGTTAAAAACGATACTTTGTTACAACATCATACTAGCAAGCAATAAGCAATGTCATTAAAAAAGAGCCACTTGCATTCACGAACAATAACTGTTATGGCTTATTAATCTAGTATCAAAGGATTTTTAAAGTATGTGCTTTCGCATCGTGATACCTCAAATAATTTGAGATTAATTTAACGATGGCTGC
>CANMMM010000067.1 GCA_947498935.1 uncultured Aquimarina sp.
TTTTTGTTTTGTTAGGAAAACAAAAAAGGATGCCGTTCCTATCCCTAACGCAAGGAAATGAGTTTTCAGAATAGTCATAATGAAATTAGATAGTCCGTCATATCGATTCAAAAAATCATGCCAAATTTACTAAGTAGTCTAGCTTATAATAATTCTTAAACCTAATCTAAATATTGTTTTAAAGAAGATTGATTTTCCCTAATCACCTTTGCTAATTTTTCTATATTTAAAATACCATTTTCATCTTTAACAAGGGGCTTTAGTTTATTTACTTCAGGATATTTTGAATCGCTTTTTTTTGAGTAAAATTGCCAAAAAAGATCAACATTGATATTATTTATAATAAATTCTAAAGATGGATAATTGCTTTTTTTTAATTCTTTCCATAAACTCCCTTCATCTTTAGCTATAAAAACATCGCTTTTTTGTGAATCATTAGTTCCTATTAAATACTTAATCATCGATAAATATTTATTGTCGATTTTGTATGAAACTTTATATAACAATTTAATATATCTAATAGAATTATTTTCTAGATCTCTTTCATATTTCTTAAAAAGAAGATTTTCAGAAGGTCCCATCAAAGCAGGCTTATAAAGTATCGAGTCTATATCATTTTTTGAATGAAACTTATAGTCTAATATATATGGTGTATCAATACGAGAAAAATGATCAATCAAAACTTCATTCCCCTTAAACAGTGAATAATTTATATCCTGCGCATTAATAAATATTATATTTAGTAAAGTACAAACACATAATACTACATTTTTCATTTTCGCTACCAATTTAGAGGGTTTGTAAAATATTTTTTTTCTGTCTCAGATAATCGTATAGAAAATAATTTTTGAAAATTAAACCCTTCTTTAGTCATTACTTTTTTTATTAAATTATTTTCCATACGATTTATTCCTTTTCCTATCAACATTCTTTTCATTATATCTGCTTTAAAAACCATTAAAGCTGTTGCTATAATTGTTGTATCTGGTGTTGAAATTGTTTTCCACTGATTATTTTCTTTTTTCATCACAATAGAACCCGCAATAGGTTTTTCGTTTTTTTCATTATAAAAAAACTTTATTATAGCCATTTCTTCGCCATTAGACGTGAATTCTAATTTTGAATGTAATTCAAAAAAAGTATTATTAAAGTCAATATTTTTAACTTTTTCAAAATGATTTTCACTCTTAATATCTGATTTTTCACTTCCTCCAGAGGTGTTATAATTAACCCACTCTTGATTTGAAGCACTTAAGATAGAACTCATTAATTGCTCTGGAAATAAATTACTAGCTTCCGATTGTTTTTTATAAATGGCTTTTGCTTTAAAGAAAGGAGTATAAATATAATATCGTGAATTTTTAAAACTATCGGAATTCATAATAATTCTAGTTCCAAGTTCATCTTCTTGTCCCTTAACAATTAAGCCAGAGAATAAAAAAAATGTTAATATTACTACGATTTTCATTACTTATTTATGTTTTATTTTTATTGTAACAATAGATTAAAAAAGGAAAAACTAATATTGGAAAAAACAACTCTGAAATTGCTCTTTTTAGATAATAATTAGTTTTTAATTTATTACTATCGAAATCTTTCAATATTGTCATTTTTTTTCCACGAATGTAATATACATCATATTCAGTTTTGGATAAATCTGCTACTTTTGTTTTTTCAAACAACTTTGTTTTATCTGGAGATAACCCAAGATTTACTCTGTATAATATTTTACTTTTATCTATTAAACCATAAGCATAACAATTAGAATCATCTCCTCCATGGCTATTCCCACAATCTATTGATTTAACTTTCAAAATTCCTAACTTATAATTCTCTGATTGTATGTATATATTCAATGATCTTATTCCCATTAACAAAAAAATAATGGATGGAACGACACTCAAAAATATCAAAATCATTAATACGATTTCTTTATGTTCCTTATTCATGTTTATGGATATATTTTTATTTTTTCGGATAATTGCTTTTCAAAAGAACTTTTAAAAATAACATATTCATTTGTTTTAATTTCTCCACTATAACCACCAATAAGAGGCTCTATATAAACTTCAGGCTCGAATTTATATTCATTATCCTTTGTAATTTCTAATTTACCTCTTGCACTAAGCTTAGCTTTTCCATATGCGTCTAAATAAATAATAACAGATTTTACCTCTGGCAAAATATCTGCTTTTGCCCCAAATTGAATACCTCCCTCTCCATTTAAAATAATAGTATTCTTTGTTTTCGTAAAAAATTTTTCATTATTTTTTCTTTCATCTCTTAACACTCCACTACATTTTAAAGCCGCAATTATACTAATATATGCTCCTATTTCTCCTATTTTATAATTCACCCAAGGAACAGTTAAATCAATTGAATATGGTGGAGGCAAAGGGATTTCATATTTTAACTCTAAACTAGCATTTACCCCTCCATCTCTTACTATTTTATAAAACCTACTTGATTCATCTTCTTCATTAAATTTTGATCCATAAAATTCTATTTTTGGGGATAATTTTATTTTATACTTACCAAACTTTTTTGTTATTTCCTCAATTTTCTTCATGTTCTTAAATACTGTATTTAATTTATTTTGAACATCTGGAGGAACAACTTTAATTGTCTTTTTGTCTTCATCAACCCATACTACATCAACGTTTTTTTCTAACAAATCTACGTAACCAGCTTTAACTGATGCACTTATTTTACTTGAACTTTCTCTAAGATTTCTTGTTATTGTAGTCTCACCTTCATTTTTAGGAATATTAGATTGCGCTCCTGATTGGTCATAGTACCAACCAATATCTCGTTTATGATATTGATTATTTGTTAACTCTGGGGCTATTTTAATACTATATATTACTTCTTTTTCTGTCTCAGTAATACTTGGTGTATCTACCAAATAAAGTATTTCATCAAATTTAGCTATACGTTTAGGTTTGTTTTTATGTGTAGCCGTAAGCCCTATTAAATCAAACTCTTCTTTAAGAATCTTTATTTGTACTTTTATACTTTTTTCTTTTCCATATTCTGCACTTAAAATAAATTGATTTGTCTTTGACATTACATCGACTAAAACATCATTATCTTTATCAGTGAAGGTAGAAGAAGGAATTAAATCATCTAGATCTTTATAAATATCCCAAGTAATTTTTTCATCTTCCACACCTATAAGTTCAAATTTTTGATACGGAAGGTTACGATCAAAGGGAATTTCTATTATATCTATATTTTTATAATTTACATTATTATATCTAATAAAAACTTCCCCAAAATCTTCTTCATCTGGTATATCCTCTTTCGTTACATCATCTGTAACAGGAGGGTCTTCTGTAATTTCTTCCTCTACCACTGGTT
>CANMMM010000068.1 GCA_947498935.1 uncultured Aquimarina sp.
CCTAAAGGTCGGGGCTGCGGGATTTCCTCTACTATCCCTAACGCAAATAGAATAAATTATAATGCTTTTAATCAGGTGTATAAAGATCAAAAATAGTATCTATACACACCCTCTCTGTATACAAATAGTAACCTTACACTACCATAGCTATACCATCTAATCAATAGCAAATAACAAAACATTGCTAGTAAAGCCCCTTATAATGATAGTATTTTAGCAAAAGATGATGCTATTTTACCTGTACAAGTCTGTTTTTTTGGTTAACTACCTTGTAAATAGAGCTATTTATCAATCAAAAAGAAATTAGTTTAACACCTATACAAAACAATCTAAATAACTTAATTACAATTACTTAAAATTGATTAAAAAACATTTTAATTAAACATATAAAATGATCATCAAGTTTATTTCCATCACAATACTGCGGTTAAACCGTATTTTTTTTTCGTCTATATAGACTAAATTTGCCCCAAATAAACCTGTTATTTATTATTATAGTTTTCAGATAAACTAATAATTAATAATCAGTTTTTTCATTCTAAAATTTAGAAAAATTTAAACATATAAAGTGATCGTCATATGCACATATGTTCTTTCTGATTAAATTAAAAAAGGGGAAATAATAAACAAAAAAATAAAAAACAATTCAATTTTTTAACGGTAAGTACTCTGACACTGTACAAAATACTAATATTTTATTTTTTATAACCTTTTTACTCTTTTTATTATGAAAGCAAAATCACTTTTACTTAATATTCTTTTTTTTATTTTGATAGCTATATTCCTCGGATGTGAAAATGAATCTGTTAATGAAAATTTAGGATTTGATAATAACGTTTTAGAATTAGAGGATGATTTACAAATGATAGGGAAAAAAGAAATTGAAGAACCAGATGATAGATAAGACCAATATTATTATATTAATTATAGGTGCAGTATTCGCGTGTACTGCACCATTTATACATATTTTCTATCCAGTAAAACATGCAAATTTTGAAGTATATGAAAATCAACTTCAAAATAATATTATTTCTCAAGCAGATTATGATCTAAAAATAGAGAAATTGGAAAAAGAAGAAAGTTTTGTTGGTTTCTCTAATATTAGAAAATTTTGGTATGCAATAGGTAAACCAATTACAATGTTATACTTTTCTTTACTATTGATTTATATAGAACCCTTTATTATGTTAGACAAGCATATAAAGCTTCTAGTACGTATAGCTGCTGCATTGTTTGTTTTTATATCTATTTACTTTATTACTTGGACTTTATGGTATAGACAGGATTTTCCTAAGACCTTGTATTATTTAATGATAGGTTTAGTTTCCCTTATGGGCAGCAGTTTGTCAATTTTGATTAGCAATTACAATAGGAAGCGTCAAAAAAATCTACATTCATTAATGAACTTTATTGTTATAGATGTAAAGAAAAAATATATTTCTGCTGAGGATAAAAAAAAGTTTGTCGAAGATTATATTAATGAAATTGAAAAACTTCAATAATGATTAATAGGAAAAAAAATATTGCAAAAAAGTATCGTAAGGGATTAATTCCTGAAGAATTATTAGAGGAGATTAATAATGATATTGATACATATCTTAGTGAAAAATCGAAAGAAAATAAAAAGAAAATTGAAGAGATGATTCACGAACGAATAAATCTTGGTTTAGAGATTCGTTTTACAGAACAATATATTATAAGAACAATTGCTTCTATTTATAGTTAGCTTTTCATTAGGTACTCTTAGTTATTTTTCTTGATCGATAAAATATCTATTACCCCATCTTGCACCTTAGTTTGTAACCATAGTCGAAACTTATCTACTTTTAGTAACTCTTCTTCATTTGTTACTATATAATCTACAACTTCAATAGGGTCAAAATTATTTTGTCCAGTTTCTTCTTCATCCTTAATTTCTAAATAATTAGGGTACTTTTCTTTGATAGCCTTTTTGAGTTTTAAAGAAAAGCTATCTTTATTGATACTATAGTACAGCGTAGATTTAGCTACACCTAATACCTTGGCTATCTCATCTATAGAAATGCCTTCATTTTTTGAAATTTGTTCAAAAACAGCCTTAACTCCCATTAAATTATTTGTTTTTATTAAAACTTTTTTCGTACTTTGTTTTAAATTAGTTTGAAAAAAGTTTCTGTAGTTCGATTTTTGTTCAGAAACTAGAACATAACAAATGTATGCAAAATTTTACTAATGAAGAATTAGAAATACTACGAGGCTTGTTTTCTGTTATAGGCAGAAAATATGATAAGTCTGGAAAATATGTATCTCTTATTGCTCAAGGAGAAAGGGAAGTTAATACTAAAGTTGCGAAGAATATATTATCAGATTTAAAATCTATTTTAAAAATTTTAAAACCTACAAATACAAACTTGTAATAACTGAAAAACAGGCTTAAAAAAACAACATACATATTTAAAATATGAAACACTCTAAAACCCCCACCAACCGTCGCGAGTACTTACTCGCTATCCTTACAGAATTACAATTCGATATTCCTAGTTTTCTAAAACAACTAGAGCTTGGCAGTAGCTATGAGACATTGGTTGATCAATGGGTTCGTACCTACTACGAAGGAGAATTTCCTATAGAACAGGCAGTCGTAGACCTTTATGCACGGCGACTCCAATGGTTAGAACTCTGCACGACTCATTATCCCACTATAGCCGATAAGCTAGAAGCGTATCAAAAACGCATTCTACTCCGATTGCGCTACCATCCATTATATTTCCAAGCCTCCGAAGCGGTATGTAAAACCGCAGATCAACAAGTACGAGCCTTGGTCAAGACACAACTCTATACCCCGCAGCAAGTAGAAAAGAAAGTGATCCAATGGCTACGAAACATACGTACAGATGATAGTGATAATACCCCATCAGCCCCTCCTGATACACCTCCCGTAACTTTTAGCGCCATTACCCGAGCCATGGCGCGACAGTTTCGGTTATTAGCCAATTGTATGGCATAAAAAGACCTAGCTAGAGGAAGCGCGCCCTTCCGAAGATAGTCTGTACTCCTTAGTATGGTGCAGAGAATGTACTTCACCCTATACACGTTTCTGTGTATGTCATCCCGATGGCTGAGTACCTTCTTTTGCTTTAACCCGCATCGCACTATGCGAGGGGGTCAGACTTTCTTTTGCTTATTTCAGACTAAAATAACTAATTCTTTATCAATTAGCATCATGCACACACATCAAGATAGAATCATCAAACAACTCATCGCTCATTTTGATGGATTGTCTAAACTAGAGGTTTGCGATCTATTATCCGTTCTAGAAACCCTCTTACTCCACCATCCATC
>CANMMM010000069.1 GCA_947498935.1 uncultured Aquimarina sp.
TTTGTGTTGCACCACAAAGGTAACTTTGAGGAACAAATTTCCCTTTCTCTTTTTGAAACGTTTAGGACGCTATTGATTTCAGATCAGTTTTACCGAAGTAGTAAAAAGCATTGTCTGATAAAGTGGTAATATTCACTACTTCTTCGGGTGGGATACATTGACTTACTTTCTCCTGTAAATACGTCTTTCCTGTACCACTACTCCCTAAACTAATGATATGCAAAGGGTTTTCGAGCTTTCTTGTTGTAAAGATCAGATACATTAACAGCCTATTTAATTCCTCGCCTATCAATCCTGATGCACCTATCAGCTCATTAGTTTGCTGTAATAAATCTTTAGATTTCAAAAAGGTTACTGCTTCTTCTTGCTCTACTTTTGTTAATCGTCTGACCTTCGGTTTTAGGTTTTCTTCTTTTTCTTTAATACAGCGCAGTCGATATTTCTCTAACTCCTCAGTTAACTCGGATAAACTTGCTGCTATTATATTCGTACCGATTTCTAATTTCTGGGCTACTTTACGGATGAACTTTTCTAGTTGTGTATCATTGTATAAATCTAGATTGTGACGTACAGGTGGTCTGCTACTCTGCTGTTCTTGTATCTTGATCGTCACACGCATTCTATCCAAGCCCTCTAATTTGATACCGCCTAAAACTGTCAGTTGTAGCAACTCGTTATTGTAAAATAATTGATCTGTAGTGTCGGTTTGTAGTTTATCGCCCATAACCTAAATTATTTTTTGACTTATTAGTTATGACGCAAAAATATAAAAATATGATTTATTAATTATATTTTAACTAATTTAATTTCATTAGAGTTGCTTAATGAATTAAAATAAAATAGATTTGTTGCTTTATAAGTTATGTTTTCACTAAAAGACACATTAAAAAGAGTACGAGAAGCTAAAGGACTATCTCAAAAAGAACTAGCTGGGTCGATCAACATGGCACAAGCACAATATAGCCGTATTGAAAACGGTAAAACTGACCCTTCTTTTTCTGTAGTTGTGAAGATTGCAGAAGCTTTAGGGTTAAGCCTGTCTGATTTTTTTAGGGCAGATGACATCTTTAATGATGCCAACTCTCACGATAAAACACTTGTAGAAAAACTACAACTACTCGATATGTTAGATGAAGATGAAAAAAAATCTATATACACGCTTATAGATTCGCTTGTCTCTAAAAAGAAACTTAAAGACAACTTAAAAAACTTAGCTAATCTTTAAAACATAAAAAAAAGCCACCTATCTAAATCGATAGGCAGCTTTCTTATATCTATTATCTGTATATTTAGACTAGAATAATTTCTCCCCAACCTTCCTCTTTTATAAATTTATAATCAAGGTATTTATCAATCTCTGGTAATTCTATATTACTAGCTCTTAGTACTTTTATAATATTAAGTAATGGAGTTAATGTTTTGGAACTAAACCCAACAATACACTCATACAAATTATTACTACCTATCGCTGCTGAATAATCGATTATATTAATTAAATCAATAGGCAAACTTCTATACGCTTCTTCTAACTTTTTAGCTATTTCAAAATCAACATATTCATAATCCTCTAAATTATTTTGTGGATGATTATCCAAAATACTGGAAGGAAGTAAATCTCTCACCTGTTCATCCCAAACATCTAAAGTATTAGAGGTCAAAAACTCTTTTAGCTTATCAATAACTAAAGTCAACTCAGCTTCAAAATTATTAATGTTTTTAAAGTGAATATAATTATCAATGCATTGTATAGCAAATGCCATTCTTCCTCTTATAGATATTGTTTTTAAATCTTCAATTAAACTACTATCCTCCATTTGTATTTGTTTCTGTTGTGTTCTTTATATCTTTTGTAGTAGTCTGACAGTTTTTACAAGGCGGAAAATCAGATATATTACCTCCTTTAGAAGGTCTATCTATTTTGACTGTATGTATTTCCAAATTTTCAATTTTTGCTCCATCATTAAAAGCATTATTCAGAGCATCGCACTCAGAACAATTTTCTACGCTCCATCTTTCTTTACTTTCTGTAGGCATAATTCTTTTTAATTCTGAATTTAATTCAACCCCATCTTTTAATAAAGTTCCATTTTCACCAAAGTAAACCTTTCCTGTTTCTTTATCATAAACAGCACTTAATGAACGAGGTGTCTTTCTTGCTGAACGAGTTTGCAAAAGAAGTTTCGCATAACTATATGCTCTTGTTTTTGCTAAACCTGTGGAACTCGCAATTTCAACTCGTAATTTAGGGAGTGCTCTAGATAGTAAAACACTTCCAATGGCTGATGAAGTTATCCTTGCTTTTTCTCTAGTAGTACCATTTTCTAAAGTTTCAAATAGAACTTCAAATTCAGTTACCGACCTATCTAAAACAATATCCCCTTTACCTGTTCCATAATCCCACATATCTTGCATTAATGCTTTAGTTCCTTCCCACCAATTTACAGGATTTGCCAAATCAAGAAGCCCTTCACCTGAACCTTTCATTGACTCTATTAGATCTTTTTTATTAGCTTCTTTTTGTTCTGGAGATAGAGCTGTATAATTATCAATCTTAGGTTGGATTATCAATCTAGAATAATAGAATTCTTTTTCTAAACCTTCCAATTCTACATAAGCTATTAAACTGTTTTCACTAAAAGCATAAGGAGAGTTCCATGGATACTGTCTAAATAAAGGATCAGTAGCAAAGAACCTACCTACCCTTGGATCGTGCATTCTGTATTTGTAGTTAATAGAGTTCCCCTCCCCTTTAATTTCATCATCTTTCTCTTGCCCTTGGAACCCATAACGATATTCAGAAGAGTTTCCATGTCTATTAGGTAAGAGCATCCCGCCGGGATAGTAGTCATTAAATGAAAGAACGTCTGGCTTAAAGGTACTACCATTTTCAGTATCTAACAACTTTCGGTCGCTGATTACACTCAGTACATTCCCTAAATGATTCGATAACTCATAGCGCTTATCGCCTACCAATCGACTTGCATCTTGTTGACTAATCGGTGCTGTTTCTGGGAATATACTATGATTATCATCCAAGTAATCAGGAATTATATCTTCATCTGCATCTGTATTCAATGCATCTGACGGATTACCATCACCATTTGGATCAGCAGATTCTTCGAACGTAGCATAACCATCATTGTCATCATCACTATCTAAATAATCTACCAAATGATCTCCATCAGTATTTTGTGTCGCACCAGTAGCTGGATTACCATCATTATCAGGGTTAGCCCCTTCATAGAGCGTAAATACCCCATCATT
>CANMMM010000070.1 GCA_947498935.1 uncultured Aquimarina sp.
TCACTGGTCAGTCCGTTTGTGCCATAGGCTGCTAATACTGCAGTAGCTGATGAAAAAGAAAAGTCTGACTGCTCTTGCGATAGTATCGGTAGGTGTTGCTGTAAGGTGGCTGCATCGATGATGCTTTCGGTAATGATTAGTTGTGTAGTTGTTGAGTCTGGATAACTTGGATATAACCCTTTGCGATTAGGCGTGTAGTAATGTCTGGATTTCGCATTGTCATAGATACTACGACCGTATAATGATACGATTTCATCTTCACTGTTTCGTAATGGAAAAACAATACAGTATTTCAGTTGGTCGTATTCCTTGCCTGTATTAAAACCTGCAGTCAGTTGTTTGTACTCTAAATTACGATCCTTTAAGTAGGTTCTGGCTTTGTTGCTTTGTCCTAACTTTGGACGTAGTTGTTTGAAGATACTAGGGTAATCATCGGATGTAGCTGCTGTAGTATCTATAATAGAATATGTTCCCGATGCTCTGGCTTGTAACCACTCAATGGTTTGGGGTAATTCCCATCCCTTATATTTTTTAACCAGTTCGATCACATCCATCGTACCTGCTGAACACTTACTACTAAAACAGGTAACAATCTGTTTAGCCTTGCTAAATTGTAAACTGGGTTTCTTATCCTCGTGGAACGGACATAAACATTTACCACTTTTATCGGGATGTAAACCCAACTCGCGGGCAACATCGATAATATCTACGGAACTTTTTAGGTCGGAAAGGGTCATTGTTAATAAATATTAAAATATGTACTATCAGACACAAATGTATACAATCATAAAACCCTCTGCAAGTAAAATAAGATATAAATATGCATGATTATCCCGTATATTTGTTTAAAACTGTATTTTAATACACTTTTAAACCTCATTATGACTAAGATTGGAGAAAGAATATCATTATTAAGAAAAAAGAAAGGGTGGTCACAAACTGAGCTTGCAAAGAAAACAGGAGCATCTAGAGAAGCAATAGGTAAATACGAAAGAAACGAAGCTGCTCCCGCTATTGATACTGCTAAAAAAATTGCTGATGCACTAGAGGTAACACTAGATTATTTAGTCGAAGAAAATGGACTACCTACTTTTGATAAAAAAACGGTAAATAGAATACAGAAAATACAGATGCTAGATGAAACAGAAAAAGGACACGTGTACGCTATGTTAGATGCTTTTTTACTAAAGTGCAGCATACAAAATAATATTGCTTCATAAAAAAACCAGCTACAAATCAATGTAACTGGTCTTTATCTACTTACTCATATGGAAGTCCGAGTTGCAAACTCGAACTAGCGCATACTATACCCCAGCGTGGGAGAAATATTATGATTCATGAAGATTGGTGATAGCTTAAAAAAATTAAGGGAAAATAAAGGATATACGCAGCAACAAATGGCTGAGTTAATTCACGTACATAGATCAGGTTATTCTAAAATGGAAAATAGCCAACAAGATATACCTGTAGATTGCCTTATACATATTGCCAAAAATTTTGGAATGACCGTAGATGATGTTATTTATTTTGGAGAAAGAAGTTCTGTTCCTAACGAGGTTTCTGTGGAAGATAAAGCTGCTCTGGAACAGCTACAACTCATTAACGAGTTGGATATTGAAGAAAAAAATATTTTACTCAAGCTTATAGAGACTTTTGTTTCAAAAAAGCGTTTTAAGGATTATCTAGAAAAAAATATAGCAACCTTATAAAATTATTTAGAACTTCTATAAATTATTAATTTCCTAAATGGATACTATAAGTCACATTTGTTACTTATATGGCGTATAAAAAAACCAGTTACATACACTGTAACTGGTTCTTAATCTATACTTCTTTACTCTTGTAAAACTCTATTTAGTACTTAATAATCTATTTTTAGCTATTTCCAATGCTTCTATAAAATCATTGTAATCTAATGAGGTTGTTTTATCTCCATTCGAGTATAAATCTAAATCTAAGACACCTCTACTTTCTTGAGACAGTTCAGCTATCATTTTTTCTCCATACCAAATTTCAGCAACTAAGTTTTCTTTGTCTGGAACGCTCGCTATTTCTATTTTATAATGTTTCATCGCTTTTATTTATTCTATAAACCCTATAAATCTTTGACCATCACCACTAAACCTAGCACCTTGACCATTTGGGGCTTTAATTTCAATTATTTCTCCAAACCTAGCATGATGTCTCGATGTCGCTTTAGAGGATGGGTTTTCTAAAATTCCTCTAAGTACTTTTTCACCTTGACTATTAATACTATTTGGATTCCCTGTAGCTTTAGGGAAAAGACTTCCAGATCTACTACCATGTTTCTGTAATGCTCTACCAACTTTTGTAAAAATACCTTTATCTATTTTTGTAGCAACATTAATAAGGTCGTCAATACTATTTATTCCTTTAAGCAGTGAACCACCACCACCTAATATTTCTGCTAACCAAACGACACCAATAGTTATTTTTGCATCTGATGCAGTTACATTGTATGCAAAACCATTAGGCAAACCTTGAAAATTATCTTGATACCTAGGAAGCAAATCAGATCGATTCAAATAATCTCCTACGACATAAGTTTGTCCTGCTCTTTCTGTCCCAATCCACCAACTTTTACGCAATCCGTTCGCTGGGTTTAGCACAAGATATATTCCATCATCGCCATCATCTTCATGGTGTATTATTTTTCCTGTACTGTCAACAAAAGTAGATGAAATATAATTAGGTCTATCACCTAAATCAAAATGGTTTCCATCTTCAATACTCCCAATCGGCATCATTCCATCAGGATCAATAAAAAAGATAGGATTATCAAAGGCATAATTATAAGGCGAGTGTCGGCGCATTTGTTCAGCCAATGGATCGATATTCATCCACCTACCAATCGATGCATCATAATTTCTAGCTCCAAAGTCTAACCACTCCAACCCAAGTTCTGGATTTTCTTCTTTACCGTTATACCCATAGTTATGCTTACGTCCTGTGATCAGGGAGTTTGCATGATCTTTACTGTATTGTAATTGCATCCCAAAGGGGTAGTAGTCCTTCACCTGCATGATCTCATGCCTGTTATCCCCATCACCATCTACATCTTGGTTGTTTCTAAGAACGTCTATCTTCCCGTCTCCATCCTTGTCTGAGTAGGAGAGTCGGATATTTCCTAAATGGTCTTTATATTGGTAAATATAGTCGAAGCCTTTACTCAGGTCATTACTATCTCTAGGCTCTG
>CANMMM010000071.1 GCA_947498935.1 uncultured Aquimarina sp.
ATTAATAAGAAAGTAAAATATAAAAATAGATTTAATGAACTTCTTTCGGAAAAGTCTATTATTCCTGATGTTAAATCAAATCCAGACATTAATATTCAAAAAAATAATAATGAAAAAAATATAGAAATACCTGAAGAAATTATTGATAATATTTTGGACAGTTTACAAAACTTTGTTAAAAATGAAGATTTTCTTAAAAAAAATATTACGTCAGTAAATCTAGCAAAGGAGTTTGGAACTAATGCAAAGTACCTATCAAATGTTATCAAAATCTATAAACAAAAAAAAATTATAGATTATATCAATGATTTAAGAGTTAATTACGCTATTAATAGAATTAAAAAAGATTCAAAATTTAGGAAGTATTCTATAAAGGCTATTTCTGAAAGTATAGGTTATGGTAAAGCAGAATCTTTCTCAACTGCTTTTCGTAAAAGAACAGGCATTCTTCCTTCATATTTTATTAAAGAAATAGAAAAATTAGATAATCAATGATATACTTTGCCTTTTAGTAGTCCTAATTCGCGAATCTGGACTGCTAAAAATATTATGAAAATAAATATCTTACCATATTTGTACACATCACAAATTAATTTTAAATCAAATGAAAAAAAGAGAAGTTAAAAAACTTAGTTTAGAAAAAATTACTATAGCTAAATTACAAAATATGGTTGCAATAAAAGGAGGATCGGAGATTCCAATAGGTAATGATCAAACTGATACTGATGTTTTAAACCCTCCGCCTACCGCTGGCTAAATTTTTAGAATCATAGATGAAAATTAATCATTTTTCATCTATGATTATTTATCTCATGTCATTTATTATAAAAAGATTTCTTTAATTCTTAATAAAAACTCATCTTGATTTTTTGTTTTTGACCGAAAGTGATAAGAAATTTGACTGGATAAGGTACCTTTTTGAAATTCATAGCAACGCTAAGAATAAAAAAAGTAACGAAATGCAGGTGAATTTTAGTCATTTTTTATGGAAAAGAAAAAGTTAAGATGAATTCTAAATTTATACTTGTTATATGAAAAAACACATGTTTCTTCTATCTTATCTATTTATCTATTTATTTATTTCATGTAATACATCCAAAAATCTTAAAATCATTGAATTTGCGGATCAAAAATTAGTTAAAAATAGTTTATCAGAAACAGAAATACTTTCATGGTTGCATAAGGATATTTTTAATGATTCTATACCAGGTATTAGTTTAGAAAAAGCATACAGAGAATTATTACCGGATAAAAAAGAGCAAGAAGTAGTAGTTGCTGTTATAGATACAGAGGTGGATATTTATCATGAAGATTTGAAAGATCAAATCTGGAACAATCCTAATGAAATTGCTAAGAATGGTCTCGATGATGATCAGAATGGTTACATAGATGATATATATGGTTGGAATTTTTTAGGTAATGATAACGGAGAGAACGTAATTTATAGTAATTACGAGTACATCAGGATGATACGGAAATTTGCAAAAGTATTTGAAGGTAAGGATGAAAAGAATTTCAGTGATGCAGAACGAAAGGATTTCGAAACTTACAATAAACTACTCAGTATACATGAAAAAAAGTTAACTGAAGCAGAAAGTAGACTTCTAAGTTTTGAAACTTATCTTAAAAGGCTAACAGGAAAACAAGATTCATTAAAATTGTTTTTTTCACTTGATACTATCACAAAAGAAAACTTAAGTGCATTGCAAACAGATAATGATGCTATTGAGAGTTTAAGAAAAAAGGTTATTGAATATATAGATATGGGCTATTCCGAAAAAGCTACAATTGAATATATAGTAGGAATAAAAAAAGGAATCAAACGTTCAGCTAATATCGAATATAAAGAAAGAGAGATACTAGGAGATAATCCAGATGATATTACAGATACAGATTACGGAAATAATAATGTCTCAGGTAACTTGGATCAGTTATATCATGGAACATTAATTACTGGAATTATTGCAGCTAAAAGGAATAATCAAATTGGTATTAATGGAATTGTTGATTCCATTAAAATAATGCCTTTATGTGTATCTGCTAATGGAGATGAACATGATAAAGATATTGCACTAGCGATTAGATATGCGGTGGATAATGGAGCTAAAGTTATTAATATGAGTTCAGGGAAGTCATTTTCAATGCAACAAGAATGGGTAAATAGTGCTATTAAATATGCAGAAAATAACGATGTGCTTTTTATTACTTCTGCTGGCAATGGAAATTTGAATTTAGATATACCAGAAATCCACTATTATCCTAATAATAATACAAAAGCAAGTAATTCATTTTTAATGGTTGGTGCAAGTTCATATTTCTTAAAAGATGGTTTAAAAAATAGCTCAACTAATTATGGAAAAGAAAATGTAGACATATTTGCTCCAGGAAATAAAATATATACCACGAATATAAAAAACACTTATAAATTTACTCGTGGGACTTCTATAGCCACTTCTATTGTTTCTGGAGTCGCTGCTCTGATTCGATCTTATTACCCTAATCTTAAAGCGTATCAGGTAAAAGAAATTTTAATGACATCTGGTGTTTCATACAATATTAATACAGAAATAAAAGCACAAGACGGTACTAAAAAAACACTTCCATTCTCTGAATTATCTAAATCTGGTAAGGTGGTGAATGCCTATAATGCCTTACTTATGGCAGAACGACTAGCTGCTGCTAAGGAGTAGTTAATGATAGTATTGTTTATACATTTCGGTAGAGAGTAGCTAATCAATTACATTTTCATGGCTTTGATTAGCTACTTTATATTCCTTGCATTAGTATCATCTAGGTTTAAAATTTTAATAAGTTCTTCGATATAAGCTTTTTCATCGTTGTTGGAAGGTAAGCTTTTGCCAAAACGATTTAGATGCATTTTATTGAGTAAAAACGAAAAACTTTCTGCTGTAATTTTACCTTGCCTATATGCTTCCAGAGGGTAATGAATTAATTGTATCTGGTGATCAAAACTTTGATGCAGAAGTATTGTTTGTATTGCCGAAGAAGCTTTGAAATTTTCCATTTGAAAACTAGGGTAACCAAATGTATTTAG
>CANMMM010000072.1 GCA_947498935.1 uncultured Aquimarina sp.
AAAAAAATAGAATTTATATAATACAACTAACGCTGTATTATATTAGAAATAACTAAAAGAGCAAGTTAAAGCAAGACGCATAAGCTAATTAAGGGCGTATGGGGAATGCCTAGGCTCTCAGAGGCGATGAAGGACGTGATAAGCTGCGAAAAGCTGTGGTTAGTGGCACATACACTATGATCCGCAGATATCCGAATGGGGCAACCCACTATATTGAAGATATAGTATCCGCAAGGAGGCGAACCCGGAGAACTGAAACATCTAAGTACCCGGAGGAGAAGAAAACAAAAGTGATTCCGTTAGTAGTGGCGAGCGAACGCGGATTAGCCCAAACCATAATTGTTACGGCAATTGTGGGGTTGTAGGACCACGTTATAAGATTTATATTGAATTAGAATAGTTTGGAAAGACTAGCCGAAGCGGGTGATAGCCCCTTATAAGTAAGATATATTGATTTAGTGGTATCCTGAGTAGTGCGGGGCACGTGTAACCCTGTATGAATCTGTGGGGACCATCCCATAAGGCTAAATACTCCTGAGAGACCGATAGTGAACCAGTACCGTGAGGGAAAGGTGAAAAGAACCCTGAATAAGGGAGTGAAAAAGATCCTGAAACCATACGCTTACAAGCGGTCGGAGCGATAAGTGACGGCGTGCCTTTTGCATAATGAGCCTACGAGTTACTTTTACTAGCAAGGTTAAGATTTTAAGAATCGCAGCCGTAGCGAAAGCGAGTCTGAATAGGGCGTTTAGTTAGTAGTAGTAGACGCGAAACCGTGTGATCTACCCTTGGGCAGGTTGAAGCTTTGTTAACCCAAAGTGGAGGACCGAACCCGTTGACGTTGAAAAGTCTTGGGATGACCTGAGGGTAGGGGTGAAAGGCCAATCAAACTCGGAAATAGCTCGTACTCCCCGAAATGCATTTAGGTGCAGCGTATGTTTAGTTTTATAGAGGTAGAGCTACTGATTGGATGCGGGGGCTTCACCGCCTACCAATTCCTGACAAACTCCGAATGCTATAAAATGATTACATGCAGTGAGGGCATGGGTGCTAAGGTCCATGTCCGAGAGGGAAAGAACCCAGACCATCAGCTAAGGTCCCTAAATATATGCTAAGTTGAAAAAACGCGGTTGAACTGCTTAGACAGCTAGGATGTTGGCTTGGAAGCAGCCATTCATTTAAAGAGTGCGTAACAGCTCACTAGTCGAGCGGTTTGGCATGGATAATAATCGGGCATAAGCATATTACCGAAGCTATGGACAGAATATTCTGTGGTAGGGGAGCATTGTAGTGGCGTTGAAGGTGAGAGGCGATTCTTGCTGGAGCAGCTACAAAAGAAAATGTAGGCATAAGTAACGATAATGCGGGCGAGAAACCCGCACACCGAAAGACTAAGGTTTCCTCAGCTATGCTAATCAGCTGAGGGTTAGTCGGGACCTAACGCGAACCCGAAAGGGGTAGTGGATGGACAACAGGTTAATATTCCTGTACCTGCCCAAATTAAAAGTGACGAAGGCGAGAAGTTAGTGCGTACTGACGGATATGTACGTTGAAGAGAGTAGTAATACCTCGATAGTACACAGAGACTTCGGTTGATGTGATAATCTAGCGTATCGACTTCCAAGAAAAGCGATTGCGGCAGCCCGTACCCTAAACCGACACAGGTAGTTGGGATGAGAATTCTAAGGTGCTCGAGCGATTCATGGCTAAGGAACTAGGCAAAATAGACCCGTAACTTCGGGAGAAGGGTCGCCACACTTTGTGTGGCCGCAGTGAATAGGTCCAGGCGACTGTTTATCAAAAACACAGGGCTATGCTAAATAGAAATATGATGTATATGGCCTGACACCTGCCCGGTGCCGGAAGGTTAAGAGGAGGGTTTAGCATTTGCGAAGATCTGAATTGAAGCCCCGGTAAACGGCGGCCGTAACTATAACGGTCCTAAGGTAGCGAAATTCCTTGTCGGGTAAGTTCCGACCTGCACGAATGGTGCAACGATCTGGACACTGTCTCAGCCATGATCTCGGTGAAATTGTAGTATCGGTGAAGATGCCGGTTACCCGCTGTGGGACGAAAAGACCCTGTGAACCTTTACTATAGCTTAGTATTGACTTTGGATAAGTAATGTGTAGGATAGGTGGGAGACTTTGATCATGTGTCGCCAGGCATGTGTGAGTCATTGTTGAAATACCACCCTTTGCTTATTCGGAGCCTAACTTGGAGACAAGGACAGTGCTTGGTGGGTAGTTTGACTGGGGTGGTCGCCTCCAAAAGAGTAACGGAGGCTTCTAAAGGTCTGCTCAGTACGGTTGGTAATCGTGCGTAGAGTGCAATGGCAAAAGCAGGCTTGACTGAGAGAGATACAGCTCGATCAGGTACGAAAGTAGAGCATAGTGATCCGGTGGTTCCGCATGGAAGGGCCATCGCTCAAAGGATAAAAGGTACTCCGGGGATAACAGGCTGATCTCCCCCAAGAGCTCACATCGACGGGGGGGTTTGGCACCTCGATGTCGGCTCGTCACATCCTGGGGCTGGAGAAGGTCCCAAGGGTTGGGCTGTTCGCCCATTAAAGTGGCACGCGAGCTGGGTTCAGAACGTCGTGAGACAGTTCGGTCTCTATCTACAGTGGGCGTTAGAAATTTGAGTGGATCTGACTTTAGTACGAGAGGACCGAGTTGGACGAACCTCTGGTGTATCTGTTGTTCTGCCAAGGGCATTGCAGAGTAGCTACGTTCGGAAGGGATAAGCGCTGAAAGCATATAAGCGCGAAACCCACCACAAGATGAGATTTCTTTAAAGGGTCGTGGGAGATGACCACGTTGATAGGCTATAGGTGTAAAGGCAGTAATGTCATAGCCGAGTAGTACTAATAACCCATAGGCTTATGCGCACGTCCTGCTGCTTTATGTAGCAGG
>CANMMM010000073.1 GCA_947498935.1 uncultured Aquimarina sp.
TAGTCAAGGATTGAATTAACTTCTTTTCTGAACAGTTATGTTTTGTAAAACCTATAATATCAAGACTAATTCTATCAAAAATTCCTCCTTCAATTTTTAATTGACCATATTGAGTATAGAAGAAGTCTTCAAAATTTGATGAGTGCCAATTTCTATCATGATACAACCAATATGCCCACTTAAACATATCTCCTTGCATTGAATCTGCTCTTGATGTAATTTTAGGTAACAGATAAACTCTAAAATTTACTATTTCCAGTAATTGCAACATTTTTGCTGTATTTTCTGGCTGTTCATCTAAATAGCTCATAGTTGCTATGAATAAAGGCATAATGGAAGCCTTTGTAGGCTGACATCTTATTTGTGTAAGTGTTTTGCATATATCATTTTTAAATGATTTGTCATAATTATCATTAAATGCATTTCTGTTAAATAAATATGAATAATGTAATGAAGCATTTTTAAGAAAACTAACAAATCTACTAATACTGTTGTAATTGTCTTTGATTCTTGTTTTATCTCTTTCTTCTGGGTTAAAACGTAATTTTAGTTGTTCATACACATGCCAACTTTTTGTTTTGTTAGTATCAAAAAATACTAAGTAGCAATTCCTTAAAAAGCTATTTTCATCATTATTAGAATAGATATGAGCATTACTTAAATTAACTAATATTTCACTCCATGAAGTATTTATTTCGTTTCTAAACTCATCATACCCATAAATGCTAGCATAATAGATAAAGAAATTTTTAATCTTTTCTAGTTCTGACAACTCTTTTCCTCTATTGTTAATTACCTCAAACATGATTCCTATTTCTTTTGAATCTTGTGGAGTAAAGAAGATAAAACCAAATTGTTGTGTAACTATATCCACTACTTTCTGGACATCTACCTCATTATTAGAAAACCATTTACTAAAAAAAGTTTGAGCTTCTCTAATTCTTAAATGAGATTTAACTTTTGGTGTGGGGGCTTCATTTTTTTGTATCAAAGACTTAAAGAAGTCTTTAGTTTCTTCATTTGTTTCTAACACATATTTTTCTCTACCAAAATTACCTCTTTTTATATAGGTTTCTTCAATAGTTTTATCATTTAAGATTTTATTTGCTTCACACAACAGAATAATGAGTGTAGTTAACCTTTGTTGACCATCTACAATATGAAATAAATCATTATTACCTATTTCTGTTGCTACAATAGTACCAGTAAAATGTCTATATCTTTTTGTATATAGATTCTCAATATCTTTTTTAAAATCTTCTAATTGTCTCTTTTCCCAAGAATATCCTCTTTGGTAATCAGGAATTTTAAAAAAGTGCTCTGAAATTATTTCTTCAAAAGAAACTAATTCAGTTCTTACTTTTTGGTTAGTTCCAGTTGACATAGCCATTTTATATTAGGTCGTTTATATCCGTTGGTGGTGCTTTTACAAAGGCATTTGTGTTTGTAGTGTTTTCAACTTCATCAGCATTACCTAAATCACTAATATATTCAGCAAAACCTCCACTAAAAGAATTAGTTACTTGTGCATATTCTCTATAGGCATCACAAGAAAATCTGGCATCACAGTTCCTGCAAACTCTTGTGGCAAATCGTTGTTTAGTTCCTTTAATTCTTTCTTGTAACTGTTGAATACTAGGTGGAGAGAAAACTCTACCTTCAATGTTATCCACTACACAAGCAAACTTATGTATGGTTTCTTCTACCTTTTCTTGTGAAAACGGAATAGAAATTACAGGATTCCACTTTTCCATTTCTCTTTCTAATTTTATTTCATCATCTGCATCAATAGCCTTCTTTAATGTTCTTGGAAACTGTGTAGCAATTACAGCAGTTCCATCTAACCTTTCATTTCTTAGATTTTGCCATATATGTGTATACACATTTAGTTGGTCTATATAGTCATCTTTATTGGCTTTCACATAATCTGCATCATGTGTTTTAATATCATACATAGTGGTTGAATTATTCTCCCTTATAATATCAACTACACCCTCAATAGTAAATTTGTTTCCATTAGGAGAAACTTGTTCTGGTAATGTTAACTTTACTTCTGTTTCTGTAACTGTTTCTGCTACTTCTCTCATTTTTTTGAAATAAAAAATGATTTGAAGTAATCCTTGTCTTTTAACTTCAGGAGTTAGTGCATGACCACCTTCAAGCCTTAATCTTTCATAATTCATTTCATACTGTTCCTCAATCCACTCTTCCATTTCTATGAGGTACTGTAACTCTTTTAAACGAGCTTTATCTTTCCTTATTAATTTGTCTTGTTCTCTCATCCTTTTTGCTCTCTTTTAGAAATTAATAATTCATGTAAATCCTCAATAGTATTATGTACTAATGAACCAAAAAACATAGTTTGACTTCGAGAAGGAATAAAACCGTATTTTCTGTAAATCATGTATTGTCTTGGACATCTATCATAAGCTAAATAATCAGCGGTATATGAATAAGGTTTACTTAATGCAGAATCTTTAACACCA
>CANMMM010000074.1 GCA_947498935.1 uncultured Aquimarina sp.
ATAATGGTTAGGATTCCCTGAGTTGTATTTACCGTATCTACCATCGCCTGAACTTCGGCTGCAGTAGCAGGACTGCTGAAGGCGTCTGGATTGGCATCGATAAACTCCTGATATGCTGCTTCATTCGCAGGATCAGCTCCTGTTACCCCAATAATACTATTTAAATTATCAGCTGTTACCGCAGTAGCAGTAGCAGGATCATCGGCATCTGTACCAATAGTTGCTAATACTGTTTGAGATGCATTTACAGCATCGATCATCGCTTGTACTTCTGCTTCGGTAGCAGGGCTACTAAACGCATCTGCATTGGCAGCGATATACTCTTGATACGCTGCTTCATTAGCAGGATCAGCTCCAATTACTCCTACTAAAGTATTTAGATCATCGGCAGTAACACCAGAAGTATTTGCATTATCACCATTATCTGCGTCTGTACCAATATTGGTTAGTAATGATTCATTCGCATTTACAGCATCAATCATTGCTTGTACTTCTGCTTCGGTAGCAGGGCTACTAAACGCATCTGCATTGGCAGCGATATACTCTTGATACGCGGTTTCATTCGCAGGATCAGCTCCACTTACTCCTACTAAAGTATTTAGATCATCGGCAGTAACACCAGAAGTATTTGCATTATCGCCATTATCTGCGTCTGTACCAATATTCCCTAATAACGTTTCATTAGTATTCACTGTGTCGATCATGGCTTGTACTTCTTCTGCAGTAGCTGGACTGCTAAATGCATCCGGATTGGCATCGATATACTCTTGATATGCTGCTTCATTCGCAGGATCCGCTCCACTTACTCCAGTAATTGAATTTAAGTCTGCAGCGGTTACTGTAGCGTCTGTAGCAGGATCATCGGCATCAGCACCTATGTCTGTTAGTATCGTCTGATCTGCATTTACGGTATTAACCATCGCTTGTACTTCTGCTACAGTAGCTGGGCTACTAAATGCATCCGGATTCGCATCTATATAGTCTTGATACGCTGCTTCATTGGCAGGGTCAACTCCTGTAACTCCAATACTCGCAAGATCATTAGCTGTTACCGTAGTATCGGTAGTGGTATCATCGGCATCATTTCCGACAGCTGTTAAAGTATTTACTACATCTATCATGTTTTGTACTTCCGCCGCAGTAGCAGGACTACTGAATGCGTCAGGATTGGCATCTATATAGTCTTGATAGGCTGCTTCATTGGCAGGATCAGCACCCGTTACATTGGTAATCGCATTTAAGTCTGCTGCGGTTACTGTGGAATCTGTAGCAGGATCATCTGCATCATTTCCAATATCAGCAAGCACTGATTCTGAAGTATTCACCGCATCAATCATCGCTTGTACTTCGGCCTCAGTTGCAGGGCTACTAAATGCGTCAGGATTGGCATCAATAAATTCTTGATACGCGGTTTCATTCGCAGGATCAGCACCCGTTACTCCAGTAATTGCATTTAATTCTGTTGCAGTTATTGTGGAATCAGTTACAGGGTCATCTGCATCATTTCCTATGTCTGCTAGTACGGACTCCGATGCATTCACCGCATCAATCATCGCTTGTACCTCTGCTGCAGTAGCAGGGCTACTAAATGCATCAGGGTTGGCATCGATATAGTCTTGGTATGCCGATTCATTGGCAGGATCCGCTCCCGTTACTCCAGTAATCGCATTTAAGTCTGTAGCAGTTACTGTAGAATCCGTAGCAGGATCATCGGCATCATTTCCGATATCTGCAAGCACTGATTCTGAAGTATTCACCGCATCGATCATCGCTTGTACTTCCGCTTCAGTAGCAGGACTACTAAATGCGTCTGGATTGGCATCTATAAATTCTTGATACGCGGTTTCATTGGCAGGATCCGCTCCTGATACATTCGGAATTGCATTTAAATCAGTAGCAGTAACATCTGAATTCGTAGCAGGGTCATCTGCGTCATTTCCAATATCCGCTAATGTAGCTTCTACATTATTCACGGCATCAATCATGGCTTGTACCTCTGCTGCCGTAGCTGGACTGCTAAATGCATCAGGGTTGGCATCAATAAATTCTTGATAGGCTGCTTCATTGGCAGGATCCGCTCCTGATACATCTGTAATCGAGTTTAATTCTGTAGCGGTTACTGTAGTATCTGTAGCAGGATCATCTGCATCATTTCCGATATCGGCTAGTATAGCCTCCGATGCATTTACGGTATCAATCATCGCTTGTACTTCTGCCTCAGTAGCAGGGCTACTAAACGCAGCTGGATTAGTAGCAATATAGTCTAAGTACGCTGCTTCATTAGCAGGAATTGCACCACTTACATTCGGTAATGCATTTAAGTCTGCTGCAGTGGTTCCAGTAGTCGTTGCATTATCACCATTATCAGCATCTGTTCCGATATTAGCTAATAGTGTTTCATTGGCATTTACGGCATCGATCATCGCTT
>CANMMM010000075.1 GCA_947498935.1 uncultured Aquimarina sp.
TTAAAGAATACTGAGGTTCTTTTTAGACGGTATTTCCCTATTACCGTGTTGTTTTTGAATTCAGTAATTCCCATAGCATTCAGTTCAGACTGCCTAATTCCTTGGGTGCGTCCCATCGTCACTAGTTCTTTGAGGATGGTAGCATCGGTACGTAATTGTTCTTTTGCTTTCTTTTTAAGAGATTCGTTAGTAGCGGGTGATTGCATGATGGCTTCTAAACGATCATTGTTTTCTAACTGATCTTCATATTCTTCTTCGATCTCTCCTAATATTTCATAATCCAAGGTTTCTAATTGATCAATCAATTCTTTTTGTTCCGCTTTTTCAATAGCATCTTTTAGATTGTATAACTTCCAGAACAATGCTATTTTTTCAGCTAAGGGTTCAGGGAGCTGTTCTACTGAGATTGCATTCTTTTTTAAAAAAGTGTTGAATGTGATATTTTCTTTTTTCATGTGCTTGTTATTGAGAGAGTGATGGGGTTGCTGTTTTTGCTTCTAGTGATTTTTCGATCTGATAAGAGATCAAGGCAGTTAATGCAGATGTTGCCAATACAACTCCCATATTTTTAGCTAATTCCTTTCCTTTAGGAATACCAAATTTGAATTTTTCGCGATTGGCATTTGTGCCTAGATTGTAATAGACTAGGGCTTCAGCCAAGCCAATGGCTAATCCGACTCCTGTGATGATAATTACGGTTTTGTCTACTTTCATTTTATTCTTTTTAATACGGTATTAGTTGTCTAGTTTTTCTTCGATCTTTTCAAATCGCTCTTTTAATTCATCATTGTCTTTTCGCCCTTTAATAGCATTCATCTTATAAATTTTCAAAAGAGAACGATGCGTGTTTCTCAGTAGCTTATTTGCCTCTTTTTGTGTGTTTAAATCCTCTTTTAAGCGCTTTGGAATCAAGTTACCTAGTGAGATAAAATGAGCTTTGATTTTCATGTAGGGCGAAGGTTTAGGCTTTTTACCTTGCTCTTTTCTTCTTTGTGCATTGTACTGTCTTATTTTTCGACAATGCTCGATTTCTTCTAGTAAGGCATCAATATCTTCCTTTGTAACCGTCTTTTTTTGAGGTTCTTTTTTTACGTTTTCAGTAATTTTTTTCTTTTTCTTTGAAGCAGTCTCCTTAGCCTTTTTAGGTGTCTTTTTTTTTAGTTTTTCTTCCTTGACATCCAAGCAAGGATTCTCTATAATAGCATTTGGAGATATGTTGGTAACCATTTTGTATATCTTATCTATACTTGCTGCTTCTTCTGCTTCAAATACAGTTTTTGCCTCGATACTCTTATAATCAGCAATAATTTCTTTTACTGAATCTTGCAAAGCTTTAGGTTGTATTTTCGCAAGGTCTAATTGTAATAAATCTTGTATTGTTGCCATCTCGGTATTGTTTTTAGTTATGCGCTTTTTTTATTTGATGTTAGTTTTAATTCTAGTTCTAGCAACTCCAAAGCTCTTGCTCTAGCTTTTGCTTGAATCTGTATTGCTTCTTTTTCGGAGGATTTCTTCTTGGGAGCAGCTGAAGTTGCTTTAGTATCTCGATGTACCAATTCATATAGCAACTCATCACCCTCTTGTGCTTTGACATTACTTTTACTGAACCCATCAGATTCTTCTTTTATAATCTTAAAAGCCTGTACTGGGTCTAGTTTACTTTTCGTTCTTTCTAGGATTTCTTGTTGGTGCAGAATTGTAACTGCTTTCAATGCTGCGGGTTTTATATCTTTTATCTTATACATAATTAGAGTGTATGATCGATTGAAAATTGTTGTTTATAAAGCGGCTTCAAACTCATAAAAAAATTGTTTGCTTCCTCTTGATTCGAATAATGAATAGAGCAGTTTTGTGGTGTACCATCCATATTAAAGCACTCGTATCTGTAACATTGTACCGGACGGTCAACATCGCTAATATCAATACTTGTCCATCGAAGGATTCTAGTATTTTTATGCAAAGAGGACTCCATAATGGTAAAGTCTCTACAATGCGCTTCACATTCTTTATTGATACGTATTGCTCTATTCATTATCTTATTAATAGTGTCCTTGTTTAGGGACGGTATAGTGGTTTGTGTTCCTTGTTGCATAGCTTAAGAATGTATGTGTTGTGTATAGGCTTCAATGATTTGAGTTACTTCCTCTACTGCTGTATTGAGGGCATAACTCTGTTCAAAAACAGCATGGTATTGCTGTTTGTTGGTAATGGCTTTGACAAAGTTTTTTCCCATGTTTTGCTGCATTTTTCCAAATCCATCAGGAATATTTAATCCAAAATAATCGCATAAGGCGATCAGCGCCTTAAACCCTCTGTATCTAAAATATCTTGGATCACTAGTCATTAAAAGCAGTTGATTTTTGTCCAGTTGGTCTTGAAATCGTTTGACACGAATGACACTCATGGTTAGC
>CANMMM010000076.1 GCA_947498935.1 uncultured Aquimarina sp.
ACAAGAAATGAAAATGCGCAGATAGATCAATTGGTTCAGGTGTATTTGCCTTGCTCCGATTCATATATTTGGCGTTATGCCTAATTAAAAAGAATTCTAAATTTAAATGAAAGAAGAATTAGAACTTTTACAATCTGAACTCAATAAAAGTTATAATGAATTACTTAATATAGAGAGTAATAAAATAACAGTTGAACCTGACTTTACGTTTGAATCCAATATTGAATTAAAAGATAAAGATAGAAGTTGTAAAATTTACCCATTTTTTTTTAGCGAAATTCCGAAATACGTTTTTGAATGGGATGATTGTCCAATTTTTGAAATTTCAAGTACCGACATTAAAAGACAAGGAAAAATAATAATTGACTGGGTGTTAGAAAAATCAATGCCATCAAAAATTCAAACTCAATTTCCGGAAATAGAACTTAATGAACTGGCAAAATATTATGAAAGTGGAGAAGGAATAAAAGGTGAGTTCATAGAAAGTTGGAACATTCTGGAAGAAGTTTACAATCAATGGTTATCGATTGAACCTCGTGAAGAATATAAAGATCTTATAAGATTGATTAAAGAAATGAGAGATTTTAAACTTGATGAATTATTGCGAGTTGGAACACAATTGTCTGTTTTCATTTTATCAAGATCAAGAAGACATGGAATAGATGAAAATAAACCTCAAATAAGGATTGCTTTCTTAGGCGCCAGTAAAATGAAAATATATTCCAATTTGAAGAACAAAAAGAAAAGTCTGGAGTGTGAAATAAAATATGAAGGGTATCTTGAGAGAATTGTAAAAGAACTATTAAAAGAAAAAATAAAATAAAAAGGCATAACAATTTGTATAGCTCATTTGCTCCCTGCGGGAAGCAAACGCACCATACAAGAGCCGTTACAAAACATTAAAACCAACATTATGCTGACGATACAATTTACATGTTTGAAAAGGAAGACCCTCCAAGAATTAAAGAAGAATACAGTACTTTGACTATCAAAATAAGACCTCATGACCCGAACGTTAGAATGAGCGAACAAGTTAAAAAAGGAGCTTCTTTAAAAATGCCTATGCCATTAGTTGAAAAATTAGAAGGTCCATTTGATGAAAATGGCAAACTTGTTGAAGAACTTGAAATTGGAAAACATACATTTACAAAGCCACAAAATTTAAAGAATCGACATTTACACCAATAAAACATATTTGGTTTGCAGAACAATTAGATGATGGAGAAATAACAGACCTTGAATACTGTAGAGGGGAAAATACATATTTGGATGAAAAAGATATTGTTTGTTTCAAATACACAGTCAAAGAATGTGAAAAAGTCAGGATTTACGCTTATGTAGCTAAACCTATCAAATCAGTTAGTATTGAAAACTGTGTTCAACAAAATATGAACAAAGGAGGAGCATTCTTATTCATTCTTGCAGATGAAATATTACCTTCAGGAAAATTAGTTCGAAAGGTTATTGTTCCACCTAACAAGGATATTATAAAAACCTTAACTAAAGGTAATTATTATGAGTATTTTGGAATGCAACCTACTGACCCTTTTGCAAATATTTCGATTGGAGAACACGCCTCGGGAGTAAAGCCTAGCCAATATATGTCTGCAAGTACTTTGAAATCCGGAGCTCCAAATATTGATGGTTCACCACAATATATTGATATAAAAAAGGCCAAATCCGCAGGCTGTACAATTCATTCAACAGAAGAAATAATTAAAGATCTAAAAAGACTTAAAAATGAAGCTCCAACTCCAGAATCTAAAGCTAGATTACAAAAAGTAATCGATGCAGTAGGAAAAATGGAGAAAGAAGTTTTAATAGAGGGTAATATTCCAAGTAAAGCTATTAAATCTAGTACTTCAATGAAAATAACAAAAGGTTTAAGGATTGTTAGTGTTATTGGTATAATCATTACAGCTTATGAATTAGAACAAGCAACTGAAAAATCTATAAAACAAGAATCATTTAAGCCAATTGCAGCTGAAACGATTAGACAAGTCGGAGGTTGGGGTGGTGCAATTGCTGGCGCCAAAATTGGAGCCTTAGCAGGAGCAGCAGTTGGAATTGAGACAGGCCCTAGAGTTTTAATTACAGGAGCAATTGGTGGAATTATTTTTGGAACTGCTGGTTATTTTGGAGCAGATTGGATAGCAGATTATATTGATGAAAACTAAAAACTATGTTACATTTCTTTTATAAATACCCTCATCGATTTTACCTTTCTAGTACTATGTATGAAAATATCTTGAAAAAATACGATTGTATAACAACAAAAACTATAAAAGATTTTCTAAAAGAACAATTTGACTTAATCCTACTTTGTCATCTTAGGTTTTTTGTTTTTTTCGATTCCTTAAGAGCTGACTCATATACCTTTGATGTTGTT
>CANMMM010000077.1 GCA_947498935.1 uncultured Aquimarina sp.
ACTATGTTATATAGCTTTAAAAACACAGATTTTGAAACTTTGCCTTTAGAAGAAACAGACCATTTTGTGTGTTTAGACAAAGCTTTTGATGGTAATGATGCTTTAAAACAGTCTTTAGATAATACCTGTAAACTATATACTATTTAAGGCTATGAAACTAAAGTTTAATGCAAATCAAGATTTTCAGCTTAAAGCCATTAAAAATGTAGTAGAACTTTTTGATGGTATTGGAGATTATCACACTCATTTTACTTCAAATACAGAAACCATTCCCAACTTACCAGATGATGAAGATTTGGATGATGATTTTCTGTTAGAAAACCTCCAATTTGTTCAAGAGGAATTTGATATGGAGATGGATGCCAGAGATACACCTACAATGAAAATTGGAGTGAGTAATTCTTTAGATAAAGAAAGGGGGATGCTTTTAGAGGGTATTAGTAATGATACTTATGAATATCCTACATTTTCTATTGATATGGAAACTGGTACAGGTAAAACTTATGTGTATTTAAGAACTATACATGAACTCCATGAAAAATATGGATTTAGCAAGTATGTAATAGTTGTTCCATCCATAGCTATTTTTGAAGGAGTTAAAAAAAGTTGGCTAATTACAGATAGTCATTTTAGAAGTTTATATGGTAATGATTTTGCAAGGTTAGTTCCTTACAGTTCAGATAAAATACAAGAGGTAAGAAATTTTGCTACTGCAAAGAATATTGAGGTACTGTTAATTACTATGGCAGCATTTAATTCAGCTTCAAATAATCTATACAAACCTACAGATAAATTACCTGGCGAATTTTTACCTTATGAGTACATTCAAAAAACCAGACCTATAGTTATTTTGGATGAACCACAAAATATGAATTCTGCAAAATCTAAAGATGCTATTAGAACATTAAAACCTCTATTTTCTTTACGTTATTCTGCAACTCATATTAATACCCCTAATTTGGTGTATAAATTAACTCCTGTTGAAGCCTTTAGAAGAAATTTAGTAAAACGTATTCAAGTTGTTGGAGTAGAACAAAAAGAATTAGGAGGTAAAATACCTATTTCATTAAAAAAAGTAAGTGGAAAAGGAAAATCTGCAAAAGCAACATTAGCAACCTATACAGAAAGAAATGGGATGCAAAAGATTGAAGAAATTACTGTTAAAACAGGAGATAATGTAGGTGTAAAAACCAAATTACAAGAACATCAAGATTTAGTTGTAGAAAACATAGGTTCAGCTAAAGGAGATGAATTTGTAACCTTTGAGAATGGTACTACACTTACAATGCTAGGAGGTGATGGAATTTCGAGACCTGAAATTTTTAGGTATCAAATTAAAGAAACCATTACTCAGCATATAGAACACCAAAAGAAAATGCAAAAACATGGTGTTAAAGTGTTATCATTATTCTTTATAGATAAAGTAGCTAACTTTTTAGGAGATGGCGAAAAAGAAGGAATCATTAAAAGAATCTTTAATGAAGAGTTCAGAATCCAAAGGGATAAACTGGATATGTTTAAAGAGAAAAGCCCTGATGAAGTGCAGGCTTCTTATTTTGCAAGTTATAAGCAAAAACCCAAAGGAGGAAAAGAACAAACCATTTATGTAGAAAATGAAGCTACCAATGAAAAACAACGTAAAGCTCAAAAAGAACAGTTTGAGCTGATAATGAAAAAGAAAGAGGAACTACTTTCTATTGATAATGATGTATGTTTCATTTTTGCACATTCTGCTTTGAAAGAGGGTTGGGATAATCCAAATGTTTTTCAAATATGTACACTAAATCAAACAGTATCTGTTACTAAAAAAAGACAAGAAATTGGTAGAGGTTTACGTTTAGCAGTAAACCAAAAAGGAGAACGTTTACATGATGACCAAGTAAATATTTTAACTGTTATAGCTAATGAAAGTTATGAATCTTTTGCTAATACTTTGCAGCAAGAATATATAGATAAAGAGGGGGAAGCACCACCAAAACCAAAACCTAAAAGAGCACCTGCAAAAAGACAAGATAAATTCTTTACCAGTCAAGATTTTAAAGAGTTTTGGACTAAGTTAACTTTAAAGTCTGAGTACAATATTAATGTAGACTCTGATAGGCTATTAGAAGAAATAAAAGAAAAATTTAAAGACAAGAAAAACAACACATTCCCTGAACCTAAAATTGTAATTAGTAAAGGAAATTTTGTAATGACTTCCTTTACTTTTAGAATCAAGTTTTTTGAAGAAGATAGCTCAGCTTTAATAAGTATAGTTAAAGAAGATACCAGAGGAAATAGAAATAATTTAGGTGGAGATTTATTTGATGGTTGTTTAAAAGTTTCAGAAGGAGATGATTTAGCTAAAATTTTAAA
>CANMMM010000078.1 GCA_947498935.1 uncultured Aquimarina sp.
TTTAAAATTTTAGCTAAATCATCTCCTTCTGAAACTTTTAAACAACCATCAAATAAATCTCCACCTAAATTATTTCTGTTTCCTCTTGTATCTTCTTTAACTATACTTATTAAAGCTGAGTTATCTTCTTCAAAAGATTTGATTCTAAAAGTGAAGGAAGTCATTACAAAATTTCCTTTACTAATTACAATTTTAGGTTCAGGGAATGTGTTGTTTTTCTTGTCTTTAAACTTTTCTTTTATTTCTTCTAATAACTTATCAGAATCTACATTAATACTATACTCTGACTTTAAAGTTAACTTAGTCCAAAACTCTTTAAAATCTTGACTGGTGAAGAATTTATCTTGTCTCTTTGCAGGTGCTCTTTTAGGTTTTGGTTTTGGTGGTGCTTCCCCCTCTTTATCTATATATTCTTGCTGTAAAGTATTAGCAAAAGATTCATAACTTTCATTAGCTATAACAGTTAAAATATTTACTTGATCATCATGTAAACGTTCTCCTTTTTGGTTTACTGCTAAACGTAAACCCCTACCAATTTCTTGTCTTTTTTTAGTAACAGATACTGTCTGATTTAGTGTACATATTTGAAAAACATTTGGATTATCCCAACCCTCTTTTAAAGCAGAATGTGCAAAAATGAAACATACATCATTATCAATAGAAAGTAGTTCCTCTTTCTTTTTCATTATCAGCTCAAACTGTTCTTTTTGAGCTTTACGTTGTTTTTCATTGGTAGCTTCATTTTCTACATAAATAGTCTGTTCTTTTCCTCCTTTGGGTTTTTGCTTATAACTTGCAAAATAAGAAGCCTGTACTTCATCAGGGCTTTTCTCTTTAAACATATCTAGTTTATCCCTTTGGATTCTGAACTCTTCATTAAAGATTCTTCTAATGATTCCTTCTTTTTCGCCATTTCCTAAAAAGTTAGCTACTTTATCTATAAAGAATAATGATAACACTTTAACACCATGTTTTTGCATTTTCTTTTGGTGTTCTATATGCTGAGTAATGGTTTCTTTAATTTGATACCTAAAAATTTCAGGTCTCGAAATTCCATCACCACCTAACATTGTAAGTGTAGTGCCATTCTCAAAGGTTACAAATTCATCTGCTTTAGCAGAACCAATGTTTTCTACTACTAAATCTTGATGTTCTTGTAAATTGGTTTTTGTGCCAATATTGTCTCCTGTTTTAACAGTAATTTCTTCAATTTTTTGCATCCCATTTCTTTCTGTATAGGTTGCTAATGTTGCTTTTGCAGATTTTCCTTTTCCGCTTACTTTTTTTAATGAAATAGGTATTTTACCTCCTAATTCTTTTTGTTCTACTCCAACAACTTGAATACGTTTTACTAAATTTCTTCTAAAGGCTTCTACAGGAGTTAATTTATACACCAAATTAGGGGTATTAATATGAGTTGCTGAATAACGTAAAGAGAACAAAGGTTTTAATGTTCTAATGGCATCTTTAGACTTTGCAGAGTTCATGTTTTGTGGTTCATCCAAAATAACTATAGGTCTGGTTTTTTGAATGTACTCATAAGGTAAAAATTCGCCAGGTAATTTATCTGTAGGTTTGTATAGATTATTGGAAGCAGAATTAAAAGCTGCCATAGTAATTAATAACACCTCAATATTCTTTGCTGTAGCAAAATTTCTTACTTCTTGTATTCTATCAGAACTGTAAGGTACTAACCTTGCAAAATCATTACCATATAAACTTCTAAAATGACTATCCGTTATTAACCAACTTTTTTTTACTCCTTCAAAAATGGCTATTGATGGAACAACTATTACATACTTACTAAATCCATATTTTTCATGGAGTTCATGTATGGTTCTTAAATACACATAAGTTTTACCTGTACCTGTTTCCATATCAATAGAAAATGTAGGATACTCATAAGTATCATTACTAACACCTTCTAAAAGCATCCCCCTTTCTTTATCTAAAGAATTACTCACTCCAATTTTCATTGTAGGTGTATCTCTGGCATCCATTTCCATATCAAATTCCTCTTGAACAAATTGGAGGTTTTCTAATAGAAAATCATCATCCAAATCTTCATCATCTGGTAAGTTGGGAATGGTTTCTGTATTTGAAGTAAAATGAGTATGATACTCTCCAATACCATCAAAAAGTTCTACTACATTTTTAATGGCTTTAAGCTGAAAATCTTGATTTGCATTAAACTTTAATTTCATAGCCTTAAATAGTATATAGTTTACAGGTATTATCTAAAGACTGTTTTAAAGCATCATTACCATCAAAAGCT
>CANMMM010000079.1 GCA_947498935.1 uncultured Aquimarina sp.
TTAACTAATTTTAGATGGAAACTAGTAAAATGGTTAGATTTATTACGTGCTTAATTTATTTAGGACAGGATTGATCTACAGTCTTTTTTTGACTATTTGATACTTTCCACAAGGCTATTTTTTCATTATCTTTTGTTCTTAAAAATGTTATATTTTTTGTAATCATACGGTCACTTTCTGTTCAGCTTGCATTTTAGAAATAATGTCTACTTGAGATTTGCTTAATAAAGATTGGATTAATGGAACATAAAATTCTCCTTCTTCTACAAGTGTTATTTCATCTGCTCTGATTTCTACCCAAGATTCTTCTTCAAGAGCAATCCATATTTCTTTAAAATCTTCTATCACTGAACTATTAAATATTTTTTGATATTTGATAATACTTATTTTCATTTCTTGCAACGCTTGAAAAAGCCAAACAAGTTTAACATCCTCATTTTCGTGAATAAAAGCCCTTTCTATAGGTAAATTTCCTGCAAGTACATCATCATAATACTTCTGTAAAGATTTATGATTCATGGAGGAAATGGAAGGAGTTTCAGAATCTAAAGGTTGCATTCTCATATTTATAGCGGCAAATCCAAGACCTCCCATACAACTAGTTTGACTCGATTTATCCGTGGGTAGGAAATCTCTTAAATTATTTTCATATAAATAATTTTCAGAAACATTTTTTTTGTTTTCGAATACTTCTACTTTTTCCCAATCATAAACCGTTCGTTGTCTGTATCCTTTACTTAATAAAAATTCTTTAGCGACATTAAACATTTTTATTTTTTCAGAAATTGGAGCTACTAATTTTCTTTGTTGAGTAGCAAAATCAGACCCTGTGAGTCAGGAAGCATAATCAATTGCTTTTATATTTTGACTACCGTTACTACTAAGTGTCATAATAGCACAAAATGTTACCCCTATTTCCCAATTTTTTTTCGAATAGACGTTACTTTTTTAATTATACAACTACTATCTTCTAATTACCCTAGCACTAGATAGCTCATTGTACATCAACCTTTTTTATACTTTTCAATATGTTAGGCTAATGCTGTTTTTTTTGGGCGTTACCACAAGGGTCGGGCTATCCGTTCCAATTCCTCGCCCCTCCTAAAGGTCGGTACTGCGGGATTTCCTCTGCTATCCCTAACGCGGATAGAAATGATTTTTTAAAAGGAAAAACCAACCTCATGACTGTAAGTGGTACACCTATTTTTATTAGTTGCTTACTACTTAGGTAAGTCCGAGTTTCAAAGTCGAATTAGCTTCATATTATAAATCCAGTGAGGATTTTGGTTCTTAATGTCAGATATCCCTATCCACTTTCCTTCTGAATGAACAACTAATTGCTATAGAGATGTTCGAACTCACTAAATTACCAGAGCTTCGTGGTACAATAACGATTTGTGTTAGCAAAAGCCTTTAAAGTTTTATTATTTTTTTTAATAGTTTGGTTTCACCATTGATATTTGTTTGAACAAAATATAATCCTTTAGTTAGATGGCTTATATTAATTTGAGTATTCTTTTTATTCATTGTGGTTCTAGATAAAATTCTACCTTTTGTGTCCATTAACAATATTTCCTTTTTATTATCCATAGTACTATAAGTCAAATTGATAATATCTTTTGCTGGATTAGGAAATATTGAAATTTTGTCTTTAGAATTCTTTTTAAGAAGCGGTAAAGATGGATCTGTTATAGGTTCAATTTTAGAAATCCACCATTTTCGATAATTACTATCATTAATATTAGGGTAATTTATAATATGATTATCGGATGTATTAGGTGCCATTTGGATTGAGTTATGTAAATATGCCCTTGTGTAAGCATTTATTATAGAGTATGAACCATTACCATTTGGAACTATTTTCCATTCCTGACGATGTGTTGCAACAAAATCACTATTTATTGTATATCTTCCTTTACAATCATTTATATATTGCTCATCAGAATTATGTAAATAACGGTTATTTGCATAATTTCTAATTCGATAGTGACCATTTCCAAGGTTAATGATTTCCCATTTTTGATTATCACTATTATTAAAAGAATTAGACATCACATAATCTGGAATATCACCGCTTGAAGATACAAATGTTGGAATTTGTAAATATTTACTAGTTTGAATGTTTCTAAATCTATAAATACCACTCTCTAATCCCGAAGAATAATTATTTGCTTCTTGAAATGTTATGTTATTCCTACTTTGTCATCTTAGAAAAAGAGGGCAAAATATTTTGATGAATGATAGTAAACACCTTATTTTGCCCAT
>CANMMM010000080.1 GCA_947498935.1 uncultured Aquimarina sp.
AATATCTTAATGAATCAAACAAGCAAAACTTAATTTTATACTACATATTTTGTTTCTATATTTGTGTTTTAGTATAAAATACTGCATTAAAACATACATTTATGACTTTTGGTGAGCGTTTAAGTTTGGTACGTAAAAGAAAAAAATTATCGCAGGCTGATATTGGTAAACTTATCAATATCAATGGTGATGCCTATGGTAGATATGAGCGTAACGAAGTAAAGCCAACTATTGAGATGGCTACCAAAATTGCTAATGCCCTAAAAGTATCTTTGGATTATTTGGTAGGAAGTACTGATTTAGAACTTGATACAGAACTCCTAAAACGTATAGAAAACGTCTCTAAACTATCACAAAAAGAAAAAGAGCATATCTATATTACTATAGATGCCCTTATCCGTGATTTTAATGCTAAAAAAGCTTATTCTTAAAACAAAAACAGCCACTACCCATTTTACAAGATCGTGACTGTTTTTACTATTTATATTTTGACTTATCGTCTTTGATTATTGCGCGAAGTCGAGAGACATTCGCGCAGCATTCTTACTCTTATTTAATCACTCTTTGCAGAGCGGGAGTTCTAAAAACCTATAAAATTTTTATTAATCGTTACCCTCCAGTCAACTAACTCCTTGTAATCTGCAACTATTTGTGTTATATATTCACCTTTATTAAAAATTAGTTTTGCAAAATAAGTATTTGCGGCATTTCCTCCATATAAGTATATAAAGATATAATCTCCATTTTCTGAAGTATATACTTTTACAGGTTTATACAAAAGATAAGAACTGCATTGAGTTACGTCATAAAAGTTTTTATATGCAGCTTTAGGGATATTAATTTTTTTGTTATTTACTGTTATCTTTAAACAATCAATTTCTAAAGTTGGGGTATTATAGTATGAACCAAAAGCAATTTGATTATCCACATATGTTATGTTGTCCTTTTCAGAAATAACATGATTTTTATTAGTGAATTTATTAAATTTTACTTTAACACTTATCTCAGTATTATTTTTTAAAACATCATAAAAATGTGTATATAAAGAATCTTTACACTCTATATTCTCAATTTCTTTTAATAATTTTCTATTGGTAATATACTTTGTTTTTATCCCGTTTTTTTCCAAATACTCTATGGCGTACTGTACTGATCGCTCATTTGTATTATATATTTTCCCATCTTTATCATTAGTGAGAAATTCAACCTGTTTTATTGAATTAATATGGTTTTCAAAACTAAGTTGACCAAAAGTATTTAAACTGATAAAAAATACTGTTATTAAGAAATAATTTTTCATTTAAGTTTAGAATCTAGTTAGTTATTCCATAAGGAAGAGGCTCTCCAGTTATAACTTCATATCTAGTAGGAACAATCCCTTGTGGCGTTGGTGTAGATATGTTGTCAACTGGAAAGATTCTGTTAGTTATAAAAAAGAAACCTTGTTGATCGGTAGTATTATATAAATCTCTTATTTGCTGTAAACCTTCAACTGTATTATTAAATGTTTGCTCATTCCACATATTCCCAAATTCATAATTAGGTGCATTGCAAACTACTTTACATCCAATATTATAAAGAGGATGTCCGGGGTGAACAAAAACACCTGCATTATTTAGTCTTATAGTGTTCTCATAATTGACTTCTCCATTATGTGCACTCATTTGATCAAACTTAATTGGATATACACCTCTTTTGTCTAACGCGTTGTCACCAGTACCAGGACCTCTTTCATAATCATGATTTGCATACATATAAAGAACAAGTTGCTGTTTTAAACTTTTGCCATTCTTGATGATTTCAAAATTAAGTTGATATTGATCAACACCCGACTCAGTTCCAATAAGCCTAGATCTATAAACATTTAAAGTATCTCGCCCTTTAATGTCAATATATTTAAGAGGATTATTGTACATCCCTACATATGGAGAATCACCTTTTCCTGCAGGATCAGGAGTTAGCCATCGACCAATACGACTATCCCACAAACGTTCTTCAAAAGCTTCTTTTCCAGTTTCTGGGTCTTTTTCTTGTCCTTGATAGGCGTATCTATAATCCCCTTGCAAATTCCTGTTAGGCATTGGCATGCCAAA
>CANMMM010000081.1 GCA_947498935.1 uncultured Aquimarina sp.
CTGCCGAGGGGTCGATAAGTTTGGTTTTTTCACCCCATCCATTTTGTTCGATAGTTTGGGTCTGCCCTCCATAAGTGCTGGTCTTTAACCCTCCATTTCCAAAATAGGTATAAGTGATCGTCCCTCCGGGGTCTACTACCTTTAGCACATTGTTTAGGGCATCTCTAGTGGTGGTTACTACTTTTGTACCATTATCTATCGTAGTAGTCAGCCCACTATACTTGTAGGTCGTAGTTTGCCCTGTGTAGGCGACTGCTTCGGTTACACGCCCGTGTAGATCATAGCTAGCCGTATTCCATTGCGAAGCTGTGTTACCTAAGTGCGGTTCACTCGTTTTAATAATTCGATCCAAGGCATCGTACTCAAAACTTTGTTGTACTAAATCCTCGGATATATTGTGTGCTCGTGTATAACGTATGCGATCCAATGCGTCATAAGCTGTAATGGATGTATGTCCCGTGGATGCAGTAGAGGTGACGTTATAATTAGCTCCTTCTCTGGCATACGCTACCGTTGTACGCCTGCCTAAAAAATCTTTTGTATCGTTTATTCGATACCATTTATCATATCCATAGGTAGCGGTTTGACCTAAGTGATTTTCCTCCTTGGTGAGCAATCCCCATTTATTGGTTGTATAGGTTGTTTTACGCCCAAGCTGATCGATGGTTTCTGTTATAAACCTTCCTGAAGCATCGTATTTGAATTTTTCGGTCAGTTTCGTCGAAAGTCCAAAAGCACTATTTTCTTTTTTTGTAATATTTCCATAGTCGTCTCTAGTATAAAAAACCCCTCTTAACCCGTTCTTATTGGATCGAGTTATAACCGCACTGAGCATATTATTTTCATAGCGGTATTCTTCTCCAATGGAAAAGCTATCTCCATTATTTATAGTAGTCGTTTTTTTATTGGTGATTCTACCGATATAATAATCTGCACTCGTGCTATTGGCATAGGTATACTCGGTAGTAGTACTTATATCTCCCGAATGGTTGACCACTGTTTTGGTAGGGTTGCTATAGGCATCATAACTATGATGGCTAGTGGTTACGATACCTGTAAGACGATCTTCTGTGGTCGTTTTAGTAAGCTGTATCGTAGATCGCTTATTGGCATCGAGGGTGTGCTTATAGGTGTTTTGTGTTTTGGCAATATAATCGGCAGGGAGATTAGTAAAATAGTGCGATACTCTGGATTGAAACTCCCTAGTAATTGTTCCTATTTTTACATCATAACTGGCATTAAAAAACAGTAGGTCATTAAAATTAGTGTGCCAATTACTACGCGATGTATTTTCGAATCCTAAAAAACCTTGCCCCTCTAGATTAGAGACTGCATTGTGGTAGTAAAACAATTGTTTGACCGTAGGAGTTCCTACTACCGTTCTTTGTAACTGATGTACTAGTCGTACCCCACCTGCTGCTGTAATAGTCGTATAGGGATATGCCTGTCGCTTTCCTACACTATAGGCACGTGCATCTTCATGCAATCTGTTATAATCGATCGTATATGCTACGCCATTGTTATTGATTCCTTTGACCAATGTATTTTCTTTTTGATCAATAGGAGATTCGAATGCATGGATATTTCTATCACTGATCGTAGCGATACGCAATGTCTGATTATGACTGTCAGAAGATAAGAAAATAGGAATCGGATAATGCTTTAGATTATTATTTGAACTTTTAGAATTCACATCTCTAAAAGAAAAGCCTTCGCCTGTGTCCGTTTTCGTTTCATTTACATGCGCTCTAAGCAGCTGATATCCCTTTTTTCCATCATTGTAAGTTCTCGAAACATAGGTTAAGAGATCGGTTTTTCCATCACTGTTATAGTCTACAGGGATGATTTGATAGTTTAACAATTTATTCCCATCATAACTTCCTGTTAGGTATTCAAATGGCAGTCTTTTCGTCAGCTTTTTAAAACCAGCTCCTGTATTCATAAAAAAATAGTACTCACGACTATCTTTTTTCTCAGGAGTCATAAAATCCATCTTCCCATCGCCATTGTAATCTCCTAACACGATTGGTAAGTTGTTTT
>CANMMM010000082.1 GCA_947498935.1 uncultured Aquimarina sp.
TAAAAACGATTTAGTAATTATAAGAGTTCATTGATATATTGATTGACAGCGCGTATTATAACTTAGTTATAATAAGTAAGAATTAAAACTAGAATCATTTACGAGATACGATTAAAAAATTCCTTTGGATGTCTATTAAATAATATTTAAAGATACACGATGAAGAGTTTGATCCTGGCTCAGGATGAACGCTAGCGGCAGGCTTAACACATGCAAGTCGAGGGGTAACATTGGTGCTTGCATCAGATGACGACCGGCGCACGGGTGCGTAACGCGTATAGAACCTACCTTATAGTAAGGGATAGCCCAGAGAAATTTGGATTAATACCTTATAGTATTATTGAATGGCATCATTTAATAATTAAAGATTTATCGCTATAAGATGGCTATGCGTTCTATTAGCTAGTTGGTAAGGTAACGGCTTACCAAGGCTACGATAGATAGGGGTCCTGAGAGGGAGATCCCCCACACTGGTACTGAGACACGGACCAGACTCCTACGGGAGGCAGCAGTGAGGAATATTGGACAATGGAGGCAACTCTGATCCAGCCATGCCGCGTGTAGGAAGACTGCCCTATGGGTTGTAAACTACTTTTATAGAGGAAGAAACGTTTCTATGTATAGGAATTTGACGGTACTCTACGAATAAGGATCGGCTAACTCCGTGCCAGCAGCCGCGGTAATACGGAGGATCCAAGCGTTATCCGGAATCATTGGGTTTAAAGGGTCCGTAGGCGGGTTTGTAAGTCAGTGGTGAAAGTTTTCGGCTCAACCGGAAAATTGCCATTGATACTGCAAGTCTTGAATTATTGTGAAGTGGTTAGAATGTGTAGTGTAGCGGTGAAATGCATAGATATTACACAGAATACCGATTGCGAAGGCAGATCACTAACAATATATTGACGCTAAGGGACGAAAGCGTGGGTAGCGAACAGGATTAGATACCCTGGTAGTCCACGCCGTAAACGATGGTTACTAGCTGTTCGATTTTCGGATTGAGTGGCTAAGCGAAAGTGATAAGTAACCCACCTGGGGAGTACGTTCGCAAGAATGAAACTCAAAGGAATTGACGGGGGCCCGCACAAGCGGTGGAGCATGTGGTTTAATTCGATGATACGCGAGGAACCTTACCAGGGCTTAAATGTAGATTGACAGGTTTAGAGATAGACTTTTCTTCGGACAATTTACAAGGTGCTGCATGGTTGTCGTCAGCTCGTGCCGTGAGGTGTCAGGTTAAGTCCTATAACGAGCGCAACCCCTGTTGTTAGTTGCCAGCGAGTCATGTCGGGAACTCTAGCAAGACTGCCGGTGCAAACCGCGAGGAAGGTGGGGATGACGTCAAATCATCACGGCCCTTACGTCCTGGGCCACACACGTGCTACAATGGTAGGTACAGAGAGCAGCCACTTGGTGACAAGGAGCGAATCTATAAAGCCTATCACAGTTCGGATCGGAGTCTGCAACTCGACTCCGTGAAGCTGGAATCGCTAGTAATCGGATATCAGCCATGATCCGGTGAATACGTTCCCGGGCCTTGTACACACCGCCCGTCAAGCCATGGAAGCTGGGAGTACCTGAAGTCCGTCACCGTAAGGAGCGGCCTAGGGTAAAACTAGTAACTGGGGCTAAGTCGTAACAAGGTAGCCGTACCGGAAGGTGCGGCTGGAACACCTCCTTTCTAGAGAATACGACATTTAATGGAAGTATTAAGTGATGATTTAGTTTTAATTGCTGTTAATTAATAATATAGATGCAGTCTCATAGCTCAGCTGGTTAGAGCGCTACACTGATAATGTAGAGGTCGGCAGTTCGAGTCTGCCTGAGACTACGAATATAAGTTCATACTAATATATTGAAAAGGAAATTTTAGAAGTTGAGAATAGATTACTTCATT
>CANMMM010000083.1 GCA_947498935.1 uncultured Aquimarina sp.
CTAATCACATACTCACCAGGAGCAGGCGTAAACGAACTACACTCAGTACAATCGCCATAAACCGCAGGATCTATAGGTGTCACTGTAATATGAATAGGACGCCTTTTTAACTCCAATCTATCAATAGCTGTATTGGTAATGCGACAATGATAACTCCCTACAAATGAATCGTCTACTTTATTTAACGTATAGCGAGCTGCGGTAGCATCTCTTATCGGCACATCCCCCTTATACCACTGATACTTATTCCCTGAACTGGTCAACCCTGTTACCTCTAAAGTATAAGACTGACCAGAACGTAAATTAATAGTTATTTCATCGTTTATATCTGATTGGGGGAAGTATGTATAATTTGCTCTTAATTTTTGAATATACAAATCATGATACCGCTCTAGATTAGAAAAAACAAAATTGTTATTACGTAGATAAAAATTTCTAATATTTGGTAATTGTGCTACAGAGGAAGGTATATCACCACTAAATTTATTCCCGTTAAAATAAGCCACACGTAAATTCTTAAGTGACCAAAGTTCTACAGGTAAAGATCCCTCAAAATGATTATTAGAAAGTTGCATTTGTTCTAAAGATGTTAAGTTTTTTATTTCAGAACTTAAACCTCCTTGAAAACTATTACGTGATAGGTTCAGATATCTTAAACTTGTAAGTTTATAAAACCCCTGAGGTAGTGCACCTGTCATTAAAGGGTTATTGTCTAAAATTAAATATTGTAACTTTTCTAAATTCCCTATACTATCAGAAATATTGCCTTCAAAATTACAGTTACTTAGCCACAGCCTAACAAGGTTTTTTAATTGGTATAAACTTTCTGGTATTTGTCCTCCTAATCCTTTGTTGTTAGATAAGCTTAACCAACTTAATTTCTCTAATGCTCCAATTGAAGTAGGTATCTCTCCTGAAAATTTACTATTTTCTAAAGACAACCTTATCAATTTGTTTAAATTAGAAATTTCTTGCGGTATATTGCCCTTAAAATCATTATATGATAATATAAGGATACGCAGTCTTTCTAAATTGACTAACGATGATAAAATTTCTCCTTCAAAATGATTAGAAGAAAAATCAATAGAATTTAAATTTAAAAGTTTACTAATTCCCTCAGGAACTGTACCCGTAAAATTACAATTAGATAAATTTATCTGTTCTAATTGTTTTAAATTTTCAATTTTTGGGGACAATTGCATTCCTAAATTAGGATTTCTATTAAAACTTAGTCTTTTTAAATTTATCAAATTCCAGAAACTTTCAGGTAGACCACCTGACAGTGTGTTAGATGTTATTTGTAACACTTCTAATTTTGATAAGTCCCCAAAGTCATCAGGTAATGACCAATTATTACCTGTATCCTTCTTAGCTACAATACTAATTCTCTTTAAATTCTTTAAATTCGATATTCTTCCTGGTAGTCCCCCTGCCAAAGTTACATTAGCAAACCTTATATCCTCTAAATTCTCTAAATCCCATAATCCATCTGGCAGTGGTTTAGTCATTTCCCCATTGTTTATCCAGATTTGTTTTAAATTTTTTATTTCTCTAATAGAATTTGGGAGAAAACCACTTGAAAATATATTCCAAAAATTTATTAATATTATTCCCTGATCATTAAATCCAATATTCGTCCATTCAGAAACAGGAGTATCTCTACTCCAGTTTAAAACTTGACCAGGAACAAGAGTAATTGCCGCTTTTAACTCTAGCATTGCATTCAGCTCACTCTCTGTAATGGTCATTTCTATATCCGCCTGATTTCCTTCTTCTTTGGATACATCCTTAGTAAGCTCATGCGCTTTTGCAGAAGCTTCTTCTTGAGATACATTCGT
>CANMMM010000084.1 GCA_947498935.1 uncultured Aquimarina sp.
GAATTGATACCAGTCGTACGATGTGTGTATCCGTTTTATTAAGCGCGAAATATGGTAAAATAGCTCTGTAATAAGCACTACGATGAATCGTTACTGATACATACAAGATATGTACCTTTCCATCATCAATTCTCCAATCATCCGTCACTGAATTTAATATTCCCTTTTTTTGTTTGTTTAATAAGGCTTCAATTTGTTTCATAGGAAAAATGTTAATTTTTATTAATTATTCGTTAAAAAATGAGTTATTTTTTGATCCATACCCAAGGATATTTATCATATTGCATTATTTTTTCCCCTGTTCTTCGATTCTCAATCTTAGCAGATACAACACTATGTAGGTTCACTCGTAGGTATCTTTTTAAGCGTGCGAGTCCAAGTCCTTCATCTCGATAAGGTTGGTAACGACTTCTCCAATCATAGGAGTAAAACGTACGCATTTCCTTATTTGTGAAACGCACTACCATCTTATTGATGGAGTGTTTTTTTAGCTTCCAGCCTCCTTTAGGACGTTCCATCTTACACAAAATATTTTATCAGTTTGGCAATGGCTATTTTTTTCAATAGCTTATTTTGATGATATACATTGACTTGTGGTGCATTGGAACAAGTAATGCATATATGTAAGTGCTGCCTATGAATTTGAGATGCGCTCGCTATATCAGTTATCAGCGTCTGTATACCTCGCATAACGTTTTGTTGCATGCTACTCATTTGAGCAGTTTCTTCCGACACAAACACACTAATCAGCTCTTTCATACTAATTTGTTGTATCAATTTCCCTTGGATAAAGATGCAGCCGTGGATTGCTTTTAACTCATTAAAAACACGAATTATGATCGTTTCTTTAGGCTGTTGTAGTTGCTGTGATTTGTGTTCAAAATACGTAAGAATATTTTGCGTTGCTTTTTTTTCATAACCAAAGACATCTACTGATAAGTTCCGAGTAACGGCTTGTAGTTTTTTACTGATTTTTGGATGTAATCTTTTGATTTTCTTCATGCTAATACTAATTTAAAATTGATTTATTGTGAACGGCTAAAGGCTTCATAGCACTGTAGAATTGTGCTAATAGTTCCTCGTTTTCAAAGCGCGTTAATTTCTTTTCACAGTGCTGATACATGGTCATTAAGTCAATTCCTTGTCCTGTATCCTTAGCTGCATTTTCTTTATAGCGGCGGATTTCATAAAACAAAGCTTTTTGTTCGCGTTGCGCTCTTTTCTGCTTTTGTTCCTTCTCATACCACTGCTTTGTTCTTGTGAAACCTGATGGGTTTTTAGGATTGAAATACCATTCTGGATACTGGGCATATCGCTTATCAGGGGCTTTATCAATGTACTTTTCAGCCATGCGCATTCGTTTTTTATAAATTGCATGCACTGCGGCTATTTTATCCTCAGCTAGTGGTAAATACCACAGCAATAAATTCCTTTTTCCTATTGTTTTTTGATGCTCAGTAAGGTATGTTCGTTTGTAAATTGTTGTGGTAGCAAGCTTCCATAGTTCTGATACATAGCCTGAAAGGGAAGTGAGGCGGTTCGCATCCATATCTTTTTGTAGTATGTTTAATGCTTCCCGCCAACACTCTTTCTCCCGTGCTTCTTCAGGAAATTTTGTTGTTTTTCGGGGCTGCTGCTTCTCGTTTTGGGCTGTTGTTTCGAGCGAGCGCCCCCCTAGTTTACTGCGCTCCCATGCGTACTGCTGCTCGTCAATTTTTTTTAAAGGGTCTTTCTGCTGTGTGTACCCTTGAAAAATCTTACCATTCGTTTTAGAAAGAGCTTTCCCTTCAAACAATGC
>CANMMM010000085.1 GCA_947498935.1 uncultured Aquimarina sp.
ACGAATGTATCTCAAGAAGAAGCTTCTGCAAAAGCGCATGAGCTTACTAAGGATGTATCCAAAGAAGAAGGAAATCAAGAGGATATAGAAATGACCATTACAGAGAGTGAGATGAATGCAATGCTAGAATTAAAAGCGGCATTAACCTCTGAATCAGGAACCCTTAATTGGAGTAGAGACTTACCTGTAGACCAATGGGAAGGGGTTACATATGAAGAGAATTCTATAAAGAAAATAAACTTATCTAGGATAATTACTGCGGTGAAAGGATATGTGCCAGAAAGTATACAGAAATTGACCCAATTAACACATTTAGATTTCACAAGAGTTCGGTTAGTAGCTCCATTACCCAAAGGTTTTTTTGAGTTAAAAAACTTAGAAGATCTAAGAATAGTTAATGATTTCCTTAAGGAAATGGCTCCTCTACTACCTAAGTTAAAAAAACTTAAAGTTTTTCATCAATTGACAATTTCAGTTATTCTTGAGAATTGGGAGTTGCCAAGTAATATAGGGGATTTGTCTGAATTAGAGACGTTTAACTGTTCAGGGTGTAGTCTTTCTGGAGAATTACCAACGTCCTTTTGGAATTTAACGAACCTTAAAAGTTTAAATATAGGGCATAACCCTAATTTAAGAATGAAAATTCCAAAAACGATAGAACAATTAGAAAATCTTGAACATTTAAGTTTACAAAGCTGTGCTTTTAGTGGTGAAATTTTACCATATCTGTTAAATATGAGAAAATTGAAAATCCTGTCTCTTGGGCGTAATAAGTTCACTGGAGGCATTCCTAGAGCTATTCAAAACCTACAAGAATTAGTGCATTTAGAAATATCAGATAATTTGTTTTCAGGTACGATACCTGATGAAATTAGAAAACTAAAGAACTTGGAAAGTTTATATGTGTATAAAAATTCAAACCTAGGAGGAACTCTTCCAGAAGGCTTATTTGAACTTAGAAAATTAAAAAGGTTATCGCTTTCTGAGTGTCGTTTTGAAGGTTCAATTTCTGAAAAAATAGGAAATTTAAAAGAATTAGAACATTTCTTTATAGAGAATAATCATCTTATCACAGGTGAAATCCCTAATAGTTTCTATAGTTTGACTAAGTTAAAAATTGTTGGTTTTGGCTTTTGTAATTTAGAGGGAGGTATAAGCCCAGAGATTAAAAATTTAACAGCTTTACGAAACTTTCGAGTTAATGAAAATAAACTAACAGGAGATCTTCCTAAAGAACTATGGGAAATAAATAGTCTTAAAAATTTATTCATCGATGGAAATCAATTTACAGGAGGTTTACCTACTGATGTTTCTCAACTACCCAATTTAAGACATTTAATCATTAAAGATAATAGATTTTTACCTTCAGATTTTACAAAAGAAGTTCATCAAAAACTTCGATCTATATCAAGTTATTGGCATAGTCCACAATTATTAAATGAAGAATTTATTGCTTCCTCCAATATTGGGCGCTCTTATACTTTAGAAGTTATAGGTTTACAAAACGCCAATAGCCTACAATATCAATGGCATAAAGACCTCATACCAATAACAGGAGCTACGTCAGCGACATATACATTTAAAAATGTAGATAATTCAGCTGTAGGGCGTTATCAATGTAGAATTACTAATACTGGGGTAGAGGGATTGAGATTGCTTACAGATCCGTTTATTGTTGAACCAGAGCCTATAGATCCTGCGGTTTATGGCGATTGTACTGAGTGTAGTTCGTTTACGCCTGCTCCTGGTGAGTATGTGATTAG
>CANMMM010000086.1 GCA_947498935.1 uncultured Aquimarina sp.
TCAAATTTTGAGTCTTCCCAACTAGCAAATGGGGGATTGGTCACCACCACATCAAAAGCAGCAGTCAATGCCGATGGGAAAGGTTCAGCAGCATTGTAATGTGTGATTTTAGAAAAACCTTGAAATTCTAGTGATTGCCTCCTGCTATTATCAATTTCGTTTACATGCGTTTTTTCAGGAGCTGCACCTATGACTAATAATCCATTGCCCGCACTGGGTTCAAAAATGTGAGTAGCATTTGCCATATCCGTATATTCAGCAATCATAGCTCCAATAGGACATGGTGTGGAATATTGTTTATATAATTCTTTACTACTATCAGAGTAAGCATAGGTGGGTTGTGTAGTATTCCAAAAAGCAATCATTTTAGCTAGACGCGCTTCAAATGGAATTGGAAGTTGGTAGAGTTGTTTGTACCATAACAACCAACTGAGTTCTACGACTTCCCATAATACGCCTAAATTAGGTACGTCTGCTTCTTGCTGTATAGCTTCAATTCTCTTTTTGCTTACACGCTCATGCTTGATATAATGATCCTGCATAATCGCCAAAACTTTATCTATATAATCCGTGTTAGCTGAAGGCTGATTCATTGTATTGACACTAGCTGTTGTTGTGCTGCTTTTATCTGTTAGATAGTCAGTGATTATTTTTTTGGAATGCTCTAAGTTTTCAATTCTATATGCTAGGCTACTGTATTGTGCTATGTCTTCTTTCTTAGCGGTTGGTTTTCCTGTTTTAGGATTGGTATAAGCAAGTTGTTGCTCTTGAGCTTCTGTTTTTTTTGTGTTTATAATTTCCAATGCCTTTTCAAGATTAGCAATAGGTCTATACATAGCTGCTGCATGCCACCATGATGCATGTGTGCTATTCTTACGAATGATTTTCTGTAATGGGTATATACTGATATATCCTGTATTGAGATTGACATATGGATAGTTCATCTCCGTAGGAAAGCCTAACGCTTTGAATAGTTGCTCACCTCGTTGTTCCCATTCCTTAAGCAAGGCTGATCTTGTAACTGAAAAGCCATAGTCCTTTGGGTGTGGCATTTGAACCAATTCGAATACTTCTTTTGCTGTCAATTCCGAAAGTGTCGCATCCCTAGCAGCTAGCAAGTATGGCGCTGCTTGCTGAATCTTTTGAGCATCTTTTATATACAATCCAGTATTAAATACTTCAAGTACACCAGTGGCAGATAAAACATTAGGAATGGTTTTTCCATAGTATGTTACATCAGTAGCAATTGCTCGTTTTTCTGAAGAACCTATTTTCTTTTGCTCCTTGTTAGGCACAAGTATCTTAGCTGGATTTGAGAGGATATATCGAATTGCTTTTGTTAGCTTCACTGTAGAGATCGTACTGCCTAAATAGTTCACTTTTTCTTGTATAGGCATATGACTAGCTATTGCTATTTGATTGTTTTCTAAAACTTGCAATGTGATTTGATCTCGGTCAGAAGATAATTCATACCTATTAGGGGTTGAGTCCTCTGTATAGTAATGAGCCTTTAGGTACTCAGGATGGGTGTTGATTAAAGCCTCCAATTGCTTGATCAGCGATTCGTCTACACGAGTCCATGCTTGTGCTATAGAAAAACCAGTAGTGTGGGGAATTGTAAAAGGTGTGTATCCTAATGCAATGGCATTTGAAAGGATCAAGTCTATAATCGTATTCCTGACAGCTACTGGTTCTATAGCATCTATCCAATCTTTTTGA
>CANMMM010000087.1 GCA_947498935.1 uncultured Aquimarina sp.
GCGACCGAAAGTTGTTAGATACTGAAAATGGTAGTACCTTTAAGCCAGACGTTCTTTCATTTAATGACTACTATCCCTTTGGGATGTTACTACCGAATCGTCATGGAAACTCTGGAAACTACCGTTACGGCTTCCAAGGTCAGGAAATGGATAACGAAATCAAAGGGGAAGGGAATTCTGTTAATTATAGGTATAGAATGCATGACCCACGTATAGGTAGGTTCTTTGCTGTGGATCCTTTAGAGAAACAATATGCGTATTTAACACCTTATCAGTTTAGTTCTAATCAGCCAATACATACTTTTGAACTGGAAGGTTTAGAAAGTAATGAAGAGTTAGGGGAAAACGGAGCTAAAGAAGATGAAAGTTTATTGGATGAAAATTTAAGTGCTTTAGCAGAAAAAGCAGAAAAGGAGTACTCTGCAATTGTAGCTTCAATGAAAGAGAAATTTCCAGATGATACGGATGTAATTGATGCATTTGACAAAGCCTTTAGAGATGTGACGAATAAGACTTTATCAGGAAAGTTTGAAGGTAAGGCTGAGATAGAAGCTACTTTTGGAGTAAGAGCAGCTAAAAAAGTTAGAGTAGGAGTTATAATTCCTTTTGTTTCTAGTATTGCAGCGTATAATTATGATGTTAGTTTAGCTTCATTTTCTTTAGGGAAATATTCCTATAATTTTGGATATGATCTAAGGAAACCTAAGGAAATAAACACGGGTAATCATCAATTAGATTGGATAATGAAATCTGGGAATTATTTGGATATGACTCAAAAAATAGGTGGTGGAGTAGGAACTATATTTACCGGAGGAATAGATGTGGAATTTTCACATACATTTAAGGGGTATACGGCAGGAGGTTATAAGGATCAGTATTTTGGTTTTAAAACAGGAGGCTTAGAAATAAAGATTAGTACAAAAGATAGAATAATAAAAGTGACAGAAACTATAGGACTGGAAGTTTCTTTAGGTGTTGGTGTAGTGGGAGATTTAAAAATTGAATTATCAAATACAGCGGAAGCTAAATATTAATTATGAACCATGGTAGGCTTAAGTACTAAACTTTTATTATTAAGTAAAATAATATTATTTTTATTAACATCTTTATTTTTGTTAGCCATTCCTAAAGTGGGTTATTCAATGATTTTATTGTTTTTGATAGTAAATTTAGCTTTTTTTTTAGGAGATATTTTTTTGGGTAAACCCTTTATTTACATAAAAAAAGGGTTTTTATATAAAGTCTCTTATCTATGCATCCAAAAATTGGGCAAATTAGAAAAAGATTATGAAATTATTAAGAAGAGAAATCATTTTGACCTTTTTATTAATAATAGATTTTGTTGCTCTATTTATGATTTTCATTATTATTGGTTAATTCCAGTTTTATTAGATAAAAGAGAAAAACGATTAGATGAAAAAATAAAAAAAGGTATTGTTAACCAGCTCTCCGAAGAGTGATTAAATAAAAAAGGGTGTGTGCTGTGCGAAGTTTGTAACTTCGTACCGTCGCAGCGAGGAAATAATATATAAAAGATAGAAGCTACTTAGAAATAGGTAGCTTTTTTCATTGTGTACTATATGGTACAAATGGGTATTATAAGTGACATATCAATAGCGTCCTAAACGTTTCAAAAAGAGAAAGGGAAATTTGTTCCTCAAAGTTACCTTTGTGGTGCAACAC
>CANMMM010000088.1 GCA_947498935.1 uncultured Aquimarina sp.
ATTAATATTATATAACAATAAAACACAGGCAATTAAAACAAGAAAAGTTAATATAAAAATTTTAACAGAAGATGATTCTTTATCTTCACCCAATTTCTCTATCAATTTTTGCTTTTCTGCAATTAGTCTAGGGGTATCATATTTTCTGACTATCGTATTATTCAAATATTTGTAATTATTATCTAGAATAGTATCTAATCGTAGGAGTTTTTCAATATATTCTAACTGCAAAGCTGTATTCCCATTCTTTTTATAATTGTTAATCAGGTAGTTGTAAGTTTCTCTTAATTCAGGGTGTATGTCATTCAAAATTTGAAAGATTGAATCTACTACTTTAAAGTTTTTGACAGCTTCTAAATCCTTACTTTCTTCTATTAGAATCTTACCATAATAGAAATGAGCAAAAGCTAAATTAGGATTACTAGATTTACTTTTTTTAAAAAAATCTATACAGCGCTTAAGATCAATTTTTGAGTTTGTATAGTCTTGCTTATTAAATCTTAAAATACCTCTTGTAAGAATGAATTTGTGATAATAATCCGAGTATGAAGATTTTGATTCTTTAATACCAATATTGCAATAGTATTGAGCAGAATCAATGATTTCATTTTTTCTAAAACTATTTGATAATGAAAAAAGAATTCTTAAGTAATCTTTTTTTCTCGAATTTTTAAAGTCATTTCTTATAGCATGATCTAATCCGCTTCTAAAAATTTGTAAAGATTGTTGATGATCCCCTAAACGAGATTTCAGCAAAGCTATAGTGTAATTAATACTAAATGTCAGTTCTGAATTAACATCTTTAGCATAGTCATAAGCCTTTAAATTAAGATCGAGTGCCTTTTTGAAGTTACGCTTGTTATAAAAATACCTACCCTTTTTAAAATATCCATATGCAGGATAAGTTCTATGACTTATTTTTTTTGTGACGGCTATTATGCTATCATAATACTTTAGCTGATTCTCCCCTTTTTTTATATCACCTATAAAAGTAAAACCATTTGCTATTTTGAATGTATCTTTATCTTTCTTAGCTCTTTTTAAATAGATATTAGCAATGTATTCTGCTTTATCTATTTGCGTTAGGTTTTGATAATACAAATTATATAACTCTGTGTAAGACTTGCTTTTTAATGTATCAATATTTCTGTGGCTTGTTTGACTGCTTGCGGATATTAAACAACCAAGGAGAAAGAAATTAATACTAAATTTTACATTTATTGTAAAGAGCTTAAATATGGTTTTCAAAACGTGGTTTTACTTACTACAAATATAATTTTTTTTAAAGAAAAGCACTTTACATACAACTTCTTTTGTTACAGACGCATAACACTTAAATAACGTTTCCATATTCGCGAATATGGAGCTCCATATTCGCGAATATGGACTATATCTACTTTTATCATGTTTACTTGGCTAATACATTTGCTACAACAATGAAACATGACCTATAACATAATTATTCTGTGGTGTACAAACAGTATAAAAGTTAAAGTCAAACCTAAGGAGTTTATTGTCTTTTGGCTTAGTACTAAAATACTGATAATTCAAAAAGAGTACTAACAATAGTAATACTCCTTACATACTTTTCACACAAAATCACTTAACATTAACCAACCATGTATACGTACACAGATACGATTGCAAAACATATGATTCGTCAGCTTGATGGACTCCC
>CANMMM010000089.1 GCA_947498935.1 uncultured Aquimarina sp.
CGTACCATCATGATACTTGGTGGAAGCGATTCTAGTAATTGTGGATAGCCCTGCAATATGCCATCCCATACCTGCTACTCCTGCATCGGATTGACTATTGTAGGTAAGGGCAATCTCTGGTGCTACATCATTGATGCCTTTAGGAACGGCAATAGGTACAGTATAAGTAGCTGCACCACTAGCAGATACTGCTAAACTACCAGGAGTACTTCCTACCTCACTGCTAGTGCTTTTAGCACTCTTAGTCATGGTGGGCTGAGTTGCTGTTTTACTTTCAGCAGTAGGTAAGGTCACTACTTTAGAACTATAGTTCTGATAGGTAAATGTGTCATTAGGGTGTTGCCCTGTAATACTTTGTGCTTGTATAACACCTCCTAATAGGCTTAGTATGCCTATACATAGGAGCGATAGTATATGTTTCATCTATCTTATTTTTATGAGTTGATAATGATTGATTTGTATAGCCTAAATGTATAGGCTGGTATTAGAGTTTGACTAATTTCTTTTGTACCGTAGGTACTTGTGCATTGGCTAAATGAAAGATCACAAGGTATAATCCTGTAGTTTTTCCTGAGATATTGATATGCACTTGATGGGCTTCTGTAAAAGCAATATCCTTACGCTCACTGCTTACCATACTTACCAATTCGATACGGTCGATATAAGTGGCTATTTCTGGCTGCCAACTCAGGGTAGCATTACCACTGGTAGGATTAGGAGATACCTCGAATTGGTTTTCGATAGATACAGGATCATCAAAGGAAAAGAGCGGTGCTGCTTCCACTTCTTTTGCTTGGCTTTCCAACGTCTTTTTGCCTCCAGGCTTGGGGCGTTTGATAAAACGAACTACTTGATTTCCTGCTTGATCATACACAAAGCCTACCCGTATATTTTCTTCCTTCTGTGCGTAACCACTGAGGGAGAGAAAGACAATGAGTAGGTGATACCATGAAAATTTGTTTTTTTTCATAATGATGAGTTTTTTTATAATTTATAATGAATGTGATACAGCGGTGATCGCTGTGGTATGTTGGATGTAATAGGTTGATTTTTTCTGTGAAAATCAATCTATTGATAGGTTGTTTTTAGAACTAACTGGATGCATCGCTAGTGGGTACTGGGTCTATCTGATCTAGTAGGTGAAGTAATAGTAATCGTTTGGTAATCGGATGCCGCTCCGTAGGTTTGTGTTTCGCTAAAAAAGCAGTCAGTGCTAGTTGGATAGCAGGGTGCGTAAGGTGGGTACGAATGTTTTCTTTGGTCAGGGGATAACTTTCTTCCTCCTTAGGATGGCTAAAGTACAGTTCGTTTTTATAGAAAATAGTAGGTAGTATCAAGCTATGATATTTATACACCTTTAAATAATAGCAACTATCATATAGGAAATAATAAAGTTGCTGGGTCGCTATGATACCTCGTTTGCAAATAACCTGATCTTCATAGCTGCGAATCAATTGTGCTGCTACTATAGGAGATGCTTGGCGTAGTAGTAGTGCTTCGAGTGTAGCTAATATATCGTAGACTTCTATTTTAGGGAGTCCATCAAGCTGACGAATCATATGTTTTGCAATCGTATCTGTGTACGTATACATGGTTGGTTAATGTTAAGT
>CANMMM010000090.1 GCA_947498935.1 uncultured Aquimarina sp.
ATCTTTTTTCTCAGGAGTCATAAAATCCATCTTCCCATCGCCATTGTAATCTCCTAACACGATTGGTAAGTTGTTTTTTATATCCTCACTATGACTTTTCCTAATGAATTTTAGTTTATTAGCTGTATCGATGGCATATACATACACTCCTCCGTTGGCAAAATGGAGTATATTGGTTTTTCCATCTCCTGTGACATCGGCAGTAAGCAAGCGATCATCGGGACCTATTCTTTTTTCTAATTCCCCTGCTAGTGTAACGTAATTGGTCGTTTTTCTACGATCCAGATCAATAAAATGTACCGCAGACACATCGTTTACGTTTCGCTCGGGACATTTACAAAACCTACGTTTTATACAATCCTTCTTTTTGTAAAAATCAGTAATGGCTACGACATCAGATAATCCGTCGCCATTAAAATCTCCTGATAGATAGACCTGTGGTTTGATCACCCGTACATTCTTTTCTTTACAGCTTATATCGGTTACATAAGTAGGAGGTCGCACCCATGTACGCTCGTATTGGTAGTACAGCGGAGCGACAGTTCCATTGGCATACACCTTAAATTTTATATTATTATCGCTAGTTTTCTGTGCGATTCCGATGCCTTGTCCTGTGCCAATTTGTTGTGCGCTGTTAAGCCATTGCATCGAAAACAGTGCTTCGAATTTACCCGACTCCACTTTGGAAGGAAACTGATAGTTAGTGCCTTTAAAGACCCAGAATTTATCTTTTTCTTTGGGATAGATGATAAAATCCATAGACCCATCCCCTGTAAGGTCTAGGGGTACTGCCGAGGCATTGCGTTGTTCTACTTCACTAATTCCTAGATTGGTGGTGATTAGCTTATAGGTAGGTTTTTGATCGCCTACATCAGGGTCATAAGAAAACACAATAGGTGCTAGCGCATCTGTACCATTTCCTGCAAATTCTTGAATACTTTCTAAACGATCATTGCTGAGATAGCTCAGTTTGTAGGAACGATAGGATAGTCCGCTAGTTGATACCTTTATTTCTTTGAGTCGCATAGAGGAATCATAGGAAGAAACTAATCCTAGATATAATCTTAAATATGATCCCGTTTTATGTGTTCTCTTTTCATAGGTAAACTCAATACGGTTCATCGCATTACCCGTCTTTTGTCCTCCATATGTTATGGTCGCTACTCGTAATGTGTTACCTGTTTTATCATAGGTATAACTGATACGAATGCCTTGTGGGTTTTCGATATAGGTAAGTGCGTATTCTAAGAAACCTTTGCTGTCTGCACTTTTTCCATAATAGGCAGTACTCCCATCAGGGTAGCGTACCTTAAAATGATCTGGGCTATACCTGCCCTCTTTACCATGGGAGGTAATTTTTAGGTTGCTATAGTTTTCTGTTTGATAGGTAGCACCATCTGCACCATACGTACCACTTTTTAGTAGTAAGCGATTGCCATCTAATGCATAGCGATCTAGTGCATCAAAATCCACAGGATCAGCCGTACCATCATGATACTTGGTGGAAGCGATTCTAGTAATTGTGGATAGCCCTGCAATATGCCATCCCATACCTGCTA
>CANMMM010000091.1 GCA_947498935.1 uncultured Aquimarina sp.
GTCGATAGTTCAGGCACACTAGTTTCCCTACTTCCTATAACCCCTACTAGTAGTATTTCGCCCGTAGACCTAACCGTCATCCCAGATACAGTTGCCCCAAACTTCGGAACGGTCTACGTGGCGAATAGTATAGGAGATACTGTTACTGTTATTGACAGACAACTAAAGATCACCAATACCATTGCGGTGGGCAAACGCCCCATTGCTATTGTTTACAATCCTTTTAATAAGGCTTTATATGTAGTCAATATCGCGTCAAATACGATCAGTGTCATTGATAGTCTTACAGAAACACTCATCACTACGATTGCTGTAGCAATAGCACCAAGGCATCTTACAGTAGCTCCTACGACAGGCAATGTATACGTCCTTTCATTGGCTTCTGAAGACATTCAGGTGATCAGTCCGACACATCAACTCATTGGAATTATTGAGGCTGTTGGTACAGATTTGCGCACAGCTGCCTATCATCCTGTAAATGATAGTTTATACGTAGTCTCTGGGAGTGGTAATGTAATCCCTGTTACGTTAGCCACAGGGATTCCTAGACCCGCTATAGCGGTTGGGACAAATCCATATCGCATTGTCTATAATCCTACCAATGCCTTGCTATATGTAGGGAATCGAGCAGACGATACCTATACATTGATCGGTGCAGAGGATAGTATACAGGCGACCTTATCATTAGGCAAAGTGGGGACTAGTATTGCCATTGCCCCTGATAGTAATCAATTGTATAGCAATGATACGCTGAATGCAAGTATTACCCGTATTCAATACAGTAGAGAGAGTGATGCCATCTTGATTAATGATGGGTATTACAGAAAGCGAGAAGATTTTACATTCCAACCCGCACGAATTAAACATGTCAAGTTTGTTTTTTCAGACAATCAACATTTCAATGTGTTACGACTCACAACAGCTACTGTCACAGGTACAAATACAGTACGTTCGATTGCTATTTCCAATTACAATAGCCCTCAGAATTTTTCCAACGTAGCAGAAGTAGATGAAATGGACGGGACAATACTTGATGGGCAGCATGGGTGGCAGTTCGAGGTTGGAGGAGAGCAAACCATCACCATACTTACCTATTACAGGCAAGTCGCTAAAGAGCGCTCATTACCATACGTATAGTCATTAAAAACATGGAAAAGAATAGTAACGAATATCAATAAGAGAAAACGAAACTAGCTTATGAAAAATACATTATTACCCCTTGCAATTGGGATTTTGATTGGTAGACAGCTCTATATCAATTATGACAAAAAAGAAGCTCGAAAAAAGGAAGCACAGTTACAAAAACGACTGATAGATGCTCTTAAAAATATAGGACTGTCTTCTAGAGAAGCTGATACACGAACTCGTCGTATTTTACAATCTTAATTTTTTCAAAATCATGTCTATACAGCTAAAAGTAGCCAATCACGCTTTTGTCGTACCAGAAGCCAATGATCCTTGCGAATTATGGGTGAA
>CANMMM010000092.1 GCA_947498935.1 uncultured Aquimarina sp.
TTTTGTGTCGCACCAGTAGCTGGATTACCATCATTATCAGGGTTAGCCCCTTCATAGAGCGTAAATACCCCATCATTGTCATCATCACTATCTAAATAATTTGGTACTGCATCATTATCTGTATTAGAAAGTCCTTCATACACCGTTAATAATCCATCCCCATCATCATCCGAATCTAAGTAATTCAAAAGACCATCATTATCAGTATCTAACACACTACCCTCATCGATCGTCAAAATAGAGTCATTGTCATCATCAGTATCTAAATAATTCAATGTCCCATCATTATCTGTATCATCTGCAAGTATAGCATTTCCGATACCATCATCATTCGCATCATATTCTTCACGATCTACAATACCATCTTGATCTGAATCTTTATCAATACAAGGACTTGGTATCCATAATGGGCCTGTAGCAAAATTTGCTTGTTGTAAATTAATAACTACTTTTCCATTTGTAGAAACTGGATTTCCTGTTCCCTCAGTAAATATAAAATCAGACCATCTAGACGTAGCAACCTCTCCGTAAGACAAACTACATATCTCAAAATTAACTGATGGAATACGAAGTGGGATAATACCTCCAATAGTATCTGGTACAAGATTCTGCGGAATAGATAAGATATTTGATGTGTTTTTAATATCGTCATCTTCATCTAATGTAGAGATCGAAGACGTCAAAGTTGTCGCAATAATTGCTCCATTCACGATTATATCTATTTGATCATCATCCACTACAACTGCTATCTGAGTACTATTGATTTCATATGTTTCCGATGAAATTGCCTGAATTGTGGTAATAAAATTTTTTCTCTGAACAATAACATCTGCTACAACTCTATGACCTGTTGCCTCTCTTTCTAGATAAAGGTTTATACGTCTATATGTTTGTTCCTCTTTTAAATCAACAAACGTAAAACCTCCAATAATCGTTTTACTAGCATCATTGGTGTACGAAGCTTTACGTGTTAGTATTGTCTCTACAAAAATTTTCCCCGTATGATTAACACGGTCTTCCCATTCTGCAAATTTTCCTTTCCCAAAACTAAGCGCATATTTAGGGTCATTGCTTTTTGAGACCGATCTTGTTGGATCAATCGAACGTTCTACGACCTTATCCTTTGCTAAGGATAATTGTTGTGGTGCAGAAAGATCTCCCAATACCAGATCAGACTCCTGTAGCCCCAATCGGCTACTTCCATAAATATGATGTTCTTCAAGCTGCATTCCCATGGCTACCTCCTGACCGGATGGGTTTTCTGTAGGTTCACAATCTACTGCTCCAATACCAATCGACACATTACTACCTGATTTTAAATGTGTACCTTCTTGCATGACTACTTCTGTACCCGCCTGCATCGTTACGATAGCAGAAGGCTCGGTTACATAAGCAGCATC
>CANMMM010000093.1 GCA_947498935.1 uncultured Aquimarina sp.
GAGTATGAGGAAGACGGCTATGACGATTATACCCGTACATCTATCGGAAAGATTGACCCTAACGACCGTACGCTAACCGTTGTGGTAAGAAACACCTCTACAGAAGCAGCGGAAGCCATTGTATTTGGCGGAAATGAAGAAGCTACACAACCCACTGGAGTTACAGTTACTGTAGAGGAATCTAGCCATAAAGAGGTACGAGAAGAATCCAAGGCAAATCCTTTCAAAATCTCAGGGATGAAGTATTCGGTATCGAATCCCTTACAATTTGACAATGTTCTCAAACTCACTAAAAGAACCGCTGCTGGGTCAAACACCATTCGCGTATACCAACCACGTAATGCGACATCCCCACAGAACTTTACCCAGCAGCTTATTGACGATGATAACTTTGAACTAAATGTTACAGGGCAAGATTCGTTACGTGTTACGATCAATCCAGAGACCACTGCCGTATTTACATTCACGATCAAAGCGAGAGCGAATATGGGGAATCTTCTGAAAGGAAACAATGTAGCAGAACTATCTAGAGTTCCAAGAACTACAGGACTTCCGCAGATTGATTTGATTCGTAGACGTAAACGAAATACAGCATTTGGATTACGCTCTCGAAGAAGAAGAAGTATTCGTCGAAGACCCCGTAGATACAGACGTATTAGCAGCCGAAACCCTACCCTTCGTAGACGTAGATTACGATAATTCACTCTTTATATACTACCAAAAAGAGGGTGTCTGACTTTTCAGACCCCTCTTTTTAAACGATCAATACCATGTCCATGAAAAAATCACATAAAAACAGCCTTGTTACAGCCCCTAACAGTATTGATTACATCGTATTGAGTAACCCCCAACCCATTCGTAAGATGTTGTATGCCCAAGGCTATGAAGTACCTAATAGTATAAAAGGATTAGTTAGTGCAATAAAAGCACTCATCAAACAAAAAGGGCAACCGATTGTGACTGCATTATTAGCGCATCATCCAGATAAGAAAGCCTTGTTATCCTTACAGCATAGCGGTACTACTCAATGCAATGCTTGCAATCACGATGGTTACAATACCGAAGCGAATTTATGTCGCCAATGTGGGCATTCAAATTACAATGGATCAGGAGATGAAGATGCTTTTTTAGATCAATTTACGGATGCTAGTAATCAGCAAGTCAAGGCATATTATGACCGTATTGTCAAAAAGTCAAATGCCAATCCAGAAGACCAAGCACTTGCCAATGAAGTGCAATTGGTATGGAATGAATTACGTCAACGTAAGTTGTTAAACAAGCAAGAAGAAACCCCTGACGCATTCACCAAATACTCCTCTTTAAAAGATGAGTTATTGATGCTCACAGTGGTCTTTATAGCAGGGTATCTGGTTGGTAACAAATTAAACAGTTAAAAA
>CANMMM010000094.1 GCA_947498935.1 uncultured Aquimarina sp.
CAATCCTGTCCTAAATAAATTAAGCACGTAATAAATCTAACCATTTTACTAGTTTCCATCTAAAATTAGTTAAAAATTTAAAAGAGAACCCCTTGTATATATTGATTAGGAGGAGGTTGTTGTTTTTGAAACGGATTGTCTAACCATTTGTGTAAGTCAACTTTTACAAAAAGGTTGAGTCTTATAAAGGCTACTAAATTAGACAAATACCAAGGATGTTTTGCTTGTGTTTTTAGTGCTTTTAAGATAAGAATTGTGATCAGGGCGGTCCAAATTTGTATCATCACTGCATTTTGGGTAGTTCCGATGAAAGATTTAATGTGTAATTGTTGCTTTATATCCCTGAAAAATATTTCCACCTCCCATCTAGCTTTGTAGAGTTCAGTTATAGTGTTTGCTGTCCAAGACATTTGATTGGTTATCACTTCAATGGTTTGTTGGTTTTTATCGTCCCATAAGGCTACTCTTCGAAGTTTTCTTGGGTATTTTTCATTGGTTTTATTGCCAGTAAGCTCGATGATCTCGTCTTTTAGGACGTGTTGGTGTCTATTTTCAGGTAACTCTAATTCTTTGATAGTCTCAAATTTTATGTTGCTTTTATGCCTGACCACAAAATAAACTCCACTGCTGTCCCAAATATTCAACAGCGCAAAATCATTGTAAAACCTATCGGCGACAATAACACTTCCTTTTAAAAGTGGAATATCGTGTGCTCCTTTATTATCTGCTGTTTTTCCATCTGTTATGTTTACATAAGCGGGTAGATGCCCGTCATAGTCAAGCAAAGTATGCATTTTTACCGCTCCTTTTTTGGTCTTGTATTTTGCCCAATCGAATAAACGTAAACAAAGACTTATCGTGGTAGCATCCAACAAGAAAATCTTTGATTTTATCTTGAACTTGGTTCGCTTCATTTGAGCTTGCTGTCCTAAACTTTCTAAAAGTACATAGTAGTAATCTCTAAAAAGCTCCCAACTTCTATTTTTATTCTGATAGCTCAAAGTAGATTTTGATGGAGCTTTGAGCATACCTAAATGATTCAGATTACCCGTTGCAGAACGAAGACCATTACTTATATCACGTACAGATTGGCTATTAGCAAATTGACAAAACAACATCGAAACCAAATGAGACCAGCTAGTAAAACCTTTTTGATGCTTATCACTTTGGTGAGAATTAACTAGTTTCTTGAATCTTGATTTATCTAGTTTGCTGATTATTTGAGAAAACAAAGTTATATTTGACATCGGAGAAAGGTGTTTTTTGTGTTGCACCACAAAGGTAACTTTGAGGAACAAATTTCCCTTTCTCTTTTTGAAACGTTTAGGACGCTATTG
>CANMMM010000095.1 GCA_947498935.1 uncultured Aquimarina sp.
TGCTTTAAATTAACAGCTTCATTATCATCAATACTGACCATTATTAATCCATTATCTTTCAATAAGTCCTTTGCTAATCTTAATCTTGGATACATAAAAGAAAGCCAATTAGCATGGTATTTTCCAGATGATTTTGGATTAGATACTAATAGTCCTTCATCAGATTTTTCTCCTGTTTTTCTTAAATAATCTTCTGTACTATCTGCAAAGGTGTCATTATAAATAAAGTCGTTACCTGTATTGTAAGGAGGGTCTATATAAATCATCTTTATTTTACCCATATAAGATTTTCTTAGAATTTTAAGCACTTCTAAGTTTTCTCCCTCTATAAAAATGTTTTCTGTGGTATCTTCATTTACTCCTTCACCTATGCAAGGTTTTAAAGTACCTGTAGGTCGTTTCGCTGCAATTCTTCTGGCATCTTGTTTTCCTACCCAGTTTAAACCAAAGTGTTCTTTTTCAGTATTGTCTGTACTAAATTCTCCAATAAGTTCTTTTAAGGTATCTACATTAAAAACTCCATCTTCCCATGCTTCAGGAAACAGTTGTTTTAGTTCGTTTAATCTATCTTCTTTAAAGGTATATTGTGGTGTAAATTCTTGTGCCATGTTATGTGTTTTTTAAAATGAAACTTTCATTTGCATCTTGTCTATTAAAACTATCTACTTTTATAAAGTTTTCCAGTTTTTCATTAGGTAATGCCCATCTTTTAAGTGCAAAAGTTATCATTTCTGTTTCCCTTTTATCATTGATAAAAGTTGACAAATGCATATAATAGTTTTGTGTTTTTTTCTTTTGAATAGTGCTGGTTACAAACTCTAAAGACTCTTCTAAAGTATTGGGTAAATCTGACACCTGTATCAAAGCCATATGTCCAAAACCTTTAGATTTATCATTATTATTTAGTTCTTGTACTTTTAAGTGAATATCGTCATTACTTAATTGTATGTTTTTAGACAACCCTAATAGTACAAAGTTTCCAAGTCTTTTCTTTATGATGTCTTCCAAAATAATTACTTCTATTTTCAGAAGCCCAAATGTGTTCTAGAGACAAGAAATCATTGTTTTTAACATTGGCATCAGCTCTTTGTTTTAAAATTTCTTGAATATCAAATGTAGTTTGTACCTGTGCTTGTTTGTACTCTTCAAATGAAGCTAAAAAATAGCGTATTCCTTTCCAGCGGTAATAATCATCAGCCTCATCTTCATCAATAGTCAAGGATTGAATTAACTTCTTTTCTGAACAGTTATGTTTTGTAAAACCTATAATATCAAGACTAATTCTATCA
>CANMMM010000096.1 GCA_947498935.1 uncultured Aquimarina sp.
GCAGCGGACTTGTGGAATAACAAAAAATAGCTTGTGGCGTGACGAAGGAACTCCTTTGATCAGCTTATGGGCAAAGCATTGTTGATGCGCCCATAATAACTATTCGAGCGGGAGCGAGTCACTTGGCTATTTTACAGCTGCTAAAAAAAATCCCGAACCTTAAACGATTCGGGATTCTTTTTTAGTGTTTTTTCTTAATTCTATTTCTTGCCATTTCTGGATTTCGACTTGTATGTAAAACTCCAAAAATAACTATCATTTTATGCTCTTCTTCAACTTGATAAAAAATAGCATAAGGAAAACGTTGTACTAAAGATTGCCGTAATTCCTTGTATTTACGTTGATAATGCTCAGGATATGTTCCGATATATTCTATTTCTTTATCAACTTCTATTTTAAATTCATCGCCTAACCCTTCTTTTTTCTTGTTATACCACTTTTTTGCTTTTCGTAAATCGGTACGAACAATTGGCAATAATTTGATCTTATACCCCATTACCAATCATTCTTTACATCATCCCAGTCAAGTAAATCATTAGGGTTGTTTTTATAGCTTTCTAAGCGTTCATCCAGTATTTTTTTTGTAAACACAGAGAGTTCTCCATGTTCTTCTTTTTCTTTTTTTAAAACACGCTCTAAAGTGTCCATAATACTCTCTCTATCAATACTAAAAAGTTCTTGAATAAAATGATATTTTCTCGCTTCCAAGTCCATAAACTTCATTTTTATGTTCATAACAAAGATAGTTTTTTTAAGTTTAGGAGGTTACAGGTAGCAACCTCCTTCTGTTCTACATTAATTTTGACGCTGCTTGTATCAGTTTTGACACACCTTCTAGTTCATCTAATGGATAACTAGCTAGCAGTATTTTTGACACCCAAAATACACAGTCTTTCATATCCCTGTCATTTTGCGGATCATCATTTAACTGACTTAACAAGTTCAAACTTTCTAATAAACTATATTGCATAAATGATAGTTCTTCTATACTAGTAACTGGGATTCGGATATAAGTTTCTTGAGTAGTGGTATCTAAGTGTACCGTGTTGGCATACTTGGACGTAAATTCTTGTGGTTTCATATTCTTATGCTTTAATTAGGATTAAAAAATACCCACCTTAGTTCTCCTACTGTGCATAAGTACAGCGCAAGGGTTTCCCTTCTTGCGAACATAGTGGGATTTAATTGGTAAAAATACACTTTGTTACAATTTCTTATACTTCTAGGAATAAAATATGTGTATACTTTTACGGACTTCTGTTTTTTACTGGTTTCATCATAGTGT
>CANMMM010000097.1 GCA_947498935.1 uncultured Aquimarina sp.
CTAATTAGCTGGTATGGGGTGGGTTGTTTCTGTAGTGTTCTATTTGATTGTACAGATACTCCCGTATTTGTTTTCTAAACTTCTCGATATTATCCCAATAACTAATGACATAGTGATAACTATTACGTGATCCTGATCCTGTTTTATGGATGTATTCTAACTCTTCTAACTCGGTGATATAACGCTGCATCTGAGTTTTACTAATCCGGAACTGTTGACGGATTTCACGGCGTGTAAATTGATACTCCTTCCCTTTAGCTTCTACATACTTTTTCAGGTCTTCATAGAACTGACGTAAAATACCGTCTAACTCATCTGTTTTTAAAATGATGCTATTAAACATTAGATCGATAGCCATTACTAAATCCTCTAAGTCGGTCATCAGCATGGGAGGACTATCGCTATAATGAGCTGCAGGCAATCCCTGTTTTCGTTGGTATTGGTGTAACAAGGTGATCTGCTCGATATAATCGTGTAGCATTTGGGTGAGTCGTCTACGTTGTTTGGTACTTCTTGGTAACTCTAAGCGATACGGATTCATCACTTTATAGGGTTTGAGCATATACACCATGTTTTGTATGGCTTGACGTGCTGTAGCTTCGCTGTCATCGGTGATGATTTTGGCTGCTTTTTTAGACATGTATTCTAGCACACGTTCGGTTTGTCCTTCGCTCTCATCGATGGCTATCACAAAAACACGACTCTCGTTATCTTCATAAATCCTAAAGTGTGTGGTGGCCACTAAACTGGCAATCGGACCAAAAACATACTTTTCTCCTGTAGTGATCTCTCCTGTTTGCTCATTCTTTTGACTTACACTACTGCTGAGTTTCTGGTTGCTTTGTAATTCGCGCCATGCAAGTTCTGCTTCTTCGGTGAGTCCGTCATAATCTTCTAAGATGATACCACAGTTTTGTAAATCGTATTCCCCATAATTGTAAAAGCTCTTGTCGGTGACTCTGGTAAAGCGTTTGATTTTATTCTGATCATACATACAATCTGCAATCTTACCAATCAAGTGACTTTTTCCACTACCACTTGTGCCTTGAACCATCGCATGTAAGGTGCGATTCATTTTATGGCTTAATAGAATCGTAAACAAAAACAAGGCGTTCTTATCTTCTCCGATAATGCCTGTGGCTTGTAGCTTATGGGTCAGTTGATTCTTTAAGTCTTTGGATTGTAAAAAACGAACGGCTGCTTGTTCTTGTTCTAGACTGATAGGTCGTAAAGGATACCGTAGCTTTTGGGTAGGCAATTGATTTTGTTGTG
>CANMMM010000098.1 GCA_947498935.1 uncultured Aquimarina sp.
TCTAAACACACAAAATGGTCTGTTTCTTCTAAAGGCAAAGTTTCAAAATCTGTGTTTTTAAAGCTATATAACATAGTAGCATATAATGTATATGGAACCCATTCATGGGTAATTTTAAAAATACCACTTGCAACTTCTTCTTGTTTAGCTGTTAGAGGAAAGCCTTCTTGCAGTATTACTTCTGTAATAAAATCTTGTGTAGTAACTCCATCTTGTAATGGGTTTTTATAAGCTAACTCCATTTTACTAAATAAATCAGGTAAAGCACCATCTTGCTCAGGCACAGACTCTTGCCATTTGTAGATTGTTGAATTATTCTGTTTGTAAACTTTAAACCCTTGATTTTTATCTACTGAATTTATTGCTCTTCTAATTCTTTCTTTTGTAATCTGTGCAATATCTATATAACCTTGCTTAAACGCTTCACTCTTTTCATTACAATTTTCTGGTAACTGAATAGTGATAAACTTTCTTTTTAGGTTGTCTTTGTCTATTAAATCAATTACTGAATGAGCAGTACTCCCTGAACCTGCAAAAAAATCAAGTATTATGTCATTTTCATTTTTAGCACATAAGTTAACTAAAGTTTGAATAAATTTTGTGGGTTTTGGAAATGAAAACACTTGAGCATTACCAAATAGTTCAATTATCTCATTTGTTCCATGTTGTGTATAAACATCATCAATTATTGAAAACTGTTTTCCTTCTCTAATTTTCCCTTCTTCATCGTATAAGTATTGTTTGGAGTGTACAGACCAATTCCCGTCTTTACTTTTTACAAATTCTAATTCTCCTTTTTCTAAAGCATTCAATGCTCTTTCCTTTCCCCATAACCATTGTCTTTTTGGCATAATGTCAATACCATCAGGACCAGGTATTCCATAAACCAGATTTTTCCTTTCTCCCATACTTTTAGTAGCTTCCAATGGGTGAGTTCTATATGCCCCTCTTTTTTCAAAGTTGTCATCTTTTAATTTATAATACCTTTTTATAGATTCCTCTGTAAGTGGAACAGTTATATTTTCAATATCGAGAATATTTTTAGCATATATAAATACATATTCATGCAGAGCTACCAAGTATTTTTCTTTTGCTCCGCCACCATATCTTTTTTTCCAAATTACTGTTTCGACAAAATTTTCACTTCCGAAAATTTCATCCATCATATGCTTTAAATTAACAGCTTCATTATCATCAATACTGACCATTATTAATCCATTATCTTTCAATAAGTCCTTTGCTAA
>CANMMM010000099.1 GCA_947498935.1 uncultured Aquimarina sp.
ATTATCACCATTATCAGCATCTGTTCCGATATTAGCTAATAGTGTTTCATTGGCATTTACGGCATCGATCATCGCTTGTACTTCGGCTTCGGTAGCAGGGCTACTAAAGGCATCCGCATTAGCAGCGATGTATTCTTGATACGCTGCTTCATTGGCAGGATCCGCTCCACTTACTCCTACCAGTGCATTTAGATCAGCAGCAGTTACTGTCGATGTGTTTGCATTATCACCATTATCAGCATCTGTTCCGATGTTGGCTAATAGTGTTTCATTCGTATTTACCGCATCGATCATCGCTTGTACTTCGGCTTCTGTAGCAGGGCTACTAAAGGCATCCGGATTCGCTGCGATATACTCTAAATAGGCAGCTTCATTAGCAGGGTCAGCACCACTCACATTCGGTAATGCATTTAAGTCTGCTGCGGTAGTTCCTGTAGTCGTTGCATTATCACCATTATCAGCATCTGTTCCGATATTAGCTAATAAAGTTTCATTGGCATTTACAGCATCGATCATCGCTTGTACTTCGGCCTCAGTAGCAGGACTACTAAAGGCATCCGCATTGGCAGCGATATATTCTAGATACGCTGCTTCATTCGCTGGAATGGCTCCACTCACATTTGGTAATGCATTTAAGTCCGCGGCAGTGGTTCCAGTAGTCGTTGCATTATCACCATTATCAGCATCTGTTCCGATGTTCGCTAATAAAGTTTCATTGGCATTTACAGCATCGATCATCGCCTGTACTTCGGCCTCAGTAGCAGGACTACTAAACGCATCTGGATTGGCATCGATATACTCTTGATATGCAGTTTCATTGGCAGGAATGGCACCACTCACACCATTGATTGAATTCAATTGGCTAGGAGTTACAGTAGCGTCTACTAGTGGATCGTCTGCACTAGTTCCAATCGCTGCTAATATGGCTTCTGATGTATTGAGCGTGTCAATCATGGCTTGCACTTCTGCTGCGGTAGCAGGACTGCTAAACAATCCAGGATTATCATCAATATAATCTTGGTATAATGCTTCATTGGCAGGAAGTGCTCCGCTTACGCCTATAATCGAATTTAATTCCGTAGCAGTTACTGTAGTATCTGTAGCAGGATCATCGGCATCATTTCCGATATCTGCTAATAGAGACTCCGAAGTATTTAC
>CANMMM010000100.1 GCA_947498935.1 uncultured Aquimarina sp.
GCCTTTCGTTTTAGAATACTTACTAGCAAAGGCTTGATCATCGCTTTGTCTTCCTTGTCTAGTTGAATACGCTTTATGTTCTTTTCATTTTGCGTATCGATCAATTCTATGATTTCTTCGTATTCAAAAAACTCTTTATGTTTTTTTATTTTCACAAAGAGACCTCCACCCAGATCAATGACATTATTGACTGTTCCTAGGATACTATCTGCTGCTTGTTTAGCAGCAGCAGTAGGCAATTCAAAAGGTTCTTCTTCCTCTGTGGTGTCACTCGTGTCAGGATCAGCTTGTGATGTTTGAAAATCGCTAATATCTTGTTCAGGAACATCATCATCAATTGCTGTTCCCTCTGAAGATGGTATATCTTGGTCAGATCGTCCTGTTTTCCAGATATTCCAATCATCTGTGTCGGCAGCGTTGGAGACCCCAGCTATTTCTTTATCAATTACTGCTTGATTTAAAGGGCTTAGTGTTTCATCCTGTATATTCTCAAAACCTAAATCATCAGGGTTTTTTAACACCTCTATAATTTCTTTTTCTTTATTCATGTTGTTTCGTTTATCTGCGCTATAAATTGAAGCAGTTTTGTTTCGAGGGTTTGATAGTTAGTCACAAAGCGTTTATGGAATTGAGGGATGGATAATAACTCTGTGCAATTCTTATTATGGTAATATACTCCGTACCTTCCTTGATTAAATAATTTTCCTATTTCAGCATAGCTCAATTCTGTATAATTATTCAACAAGTGGTAACTCGCCATTCTAGCATCTCGATATGCCTTGGATCGCACCTCTTTTTGAAGTAAATCTACCTGAAAGACTATTGAGGCTTCTGAAATAATAAAGGCTGTAATCAATTGGCTTTGTTGCTTAACATTGGTTCGTTTTTTAACAGGTGATGACAATTGTTCTATAATGTTACGTGCTTTAGATACTCCAAATTTTCCTATCAATTTATCCACTCCCTGTTGCAATTGTGAATACTCTGTTTTTTCTACTTCCATGTTCCCATTTTTTAGATTCGTATTTAGTTTTCTACAGGAATAATCTCATATACTTTAAAGAATACTGAGGTTCTTTTTAGACGGTATTTCCCTATTACCGTGTTGTTTTTGAATTCAGTAATTCCCATAGC
>CANMMM010000101.1 GCA_947498935.1 uncultured Aquimarina sp.
CACTAGTCATTAAAAGCAGTTGATTTTTGTCCAGTTGGTCTTGAAATCGTTTGACACGAATGACACTCATGGTTAGCCGCTCATTAAAAGACGTTCCTAGTACTGCATTTACTTCGACAGCAACTCCGCGTGTTTCCATAAATTCTACCAGTGTTGCACATGCCAAGCCTACATAGAGTAATTCATCCCCTTTTACATTTGCATTTCCCCCTGCCATCAGATACAACCGTAATGCTGGATAAGAAGATTGTTTGTTTTTGAAATAGGCAAATACACTTTTAACAGCAGTTGTTTTATTAGCAGTGTCTAATTCTATTTTTAATTGATTAATAGTCGTACTGAGTTGTGTAGTAGAGGCTGTTGGTTGTAATCGATACAATCCCATTGCTGCACGGTCAAATGAAAATACCCCCAGCCCTCTATCATTATATGCCAGCTTTGGTTTGGATAGTATCGTATGTTCTATGAGTTTTAGATACGCTTCTAATGCCTCTTTTATCTTAGGTTGAATCTTATCTAATAGTTCCATGCCAAGGAAATAGCGATGCTCATTGAGTTCACTAACACTGTTGGGGCTTGGTAATCCATACCAATCAGTTCCATGTTGAATAGCATTCGCTGTTATTTCATTCATTTCCCTTAACTTCATTCGATTATGAGCATTTAAGACTTTCGACTGCTCGTCTACAAAATCATTAAAGGACTGTACGCTATCGAAGGTAACATAGCTACCATTGGGATTCTGGATGGTATGTGTCATAACATTCATTATCCTAATCGCTTTTTGTATTCATTTTTGAATGCATTCAAGTTCACCGCTCCTTTGTAAGAATTTAGAAACCCTTCTAAGTTTACATCCAACTTGATCTTGTTTGCCTTATCAGCATTCATCACCATGAAATAGCTATCTAGGGCATCCTTCAAAGTTTTGCCATTGGGAACTTTTCGATAGGGTTTGCCATGTTCATCTTGTAAACCTGTAGCCCTTTTCATCTCCAGCTCGTAGGCTCGTTCCATATTAAGCATGGTTCTAAGCGTCATAATATCTTCCGTATCATCATCTCCTGGTTGTTTTCCTTC
>CANMMM010000102.1 GCA_947498935.1 uncultured Aquimarina sp.
CTATTAGCAGAACATCCAACACAATGGAAGGAACAACTAGAGATACTTATTAATTCTCCTAGTGAACGAGAACGTATTAGTGCACAAGCCTACAAGAGAGTTGTCAATGTGCATCATAACACAACACTAAAGCGAACACAATATGTCTTTATGTAATAGCGATGTCAGCAACATTCTAGTACCACAAACTCAACAACTAAAACAATTATTAACTACATTATTGAACTATTTACATGATTATATACTTTCACTTAAGATGGAGGGAAACTTGTTACTACCAAGAAGGAGAAAGAATTGTCAAAATACATTGGAATCATCAACTACTCCCTGTTAAGGATGAGTACATAAGTATTGTAGATTTTATAGAAGATATTGCCTTGGAGACTTCCGATATCTTTATGCTAGCAGAACAAGAAAGAAACGTCTTTGAATTTGTAGAGTTTGTAAATGGTTGGTGGGTAGAGAATAAAAGCTGGAAAAAGATTGATGGACAGATCGCTCCTTACTTTGTGATTTCTGATATTGGGTATCTCATCGATGAGTGATTGGAAGCTTTGCTAAGACGCTAGAATACGACTTCAATTCCTCTCTATGTATCGTTTATTACAGGGTAGTACAATTAAATTTTACTACAGTTTTGATCGGTGCAATATAGAAGAAGCATATGGAATGTATTGTGATCACTGGGCTGAGCTATATCGAGTTTTTTATCACTATTTTTTTTGCCAACGATCGCAAAACACCCTAGCTGATAAATTGAAAAACACTTAGTATATTTGATACCAATACTTGTTTTTACAAGCACATAATGAACGACCTACATTGCTTGTAATTCAAAAGGAATGACTCCCGCTTAAAGGAGAGTTCCTGTTTTTAAAAGATCATTTGATCACTTATAGGTTGACTACATTATGACTCCCACGAAAAGGAGAATCCTGTATACATATTGAAACATGAAAAAGTAAGTACTTCCTAGGAAGTAGTTGCGGTATTTGCTATGCCAAAGAAAGGAGAGCATTCTTCATTTCTA
>CANMMM010000103.1 GCA_947498935.1 uncultured Aquimarina sp.
TCTGGGTCTTTTTCTTGTCCTTGATAGGCGTATCTATAATCCCCTTGCAAATTCCTGTTAGGCATTGGCATGCCAAAAGGATAATAATCTGTAGCACTGGTCAATGCCATGGCTTCTCCTTCTGGGTTTCTACCTACTACAGCACGTACATTTCCTAAATGATCCGTTAGCTGGTATAAATTTGTACCATCTGATTTTTGTATTCCTAATCGGCTCGCTCCATGTATGGTATGCTCAGTCAATCGAACTGCTCCACCACTTCTAGAAATTTGTTGTGAATACATAGCTAATGTCTGTCCCGAAGCATCTCTAACATAAAATGTAATTTGTTTTGCAGAAATCAAAAAATGTTCTTTACGAACTCTAAACCCTTTATCATTATAAAAGAACGTAACTAGTGGGCTTCCATTTTTTTGTACTTCACTTACCAATCCACTAGCATTATAAAAATACTTAATTTTTTCTTCTTTATTCTCTATTAGCTGACCAATTTCATTATATACATAGTTTTCTCCGTCTTGATCTTTGATATCATCTGCATTAGTAGCAGTAGTAACTGCATCGTCTACACGTAGTAATTGATTGGGTTTATCAGTTTTGTATACATAGGATAACTGATCCATTGTATTACGTCCCTGATGCTTGTCTTTATTTCTATGCAAGCTTTGAATATTTCCATTGGCATCATAGGTAATATTAGATACATTGTAATCTCCCGCACCATTCACACTTCCTGTAGCATTAATCTTGGCAGTAAAACTCTTATTTGCCTATACATATAATAGAACTCACCTAAACTTTTTCTTACGCTTAACGATTACTCATACCCCAACAAGCTGTACCGCCACTAGTTTTGGAAACTAGCGGTAGCCATTACGTGTTCTATCGATGGCAGATGGATTATTTTTAAAAAAGTTTGGAATGATCAAGAGAGTGAGTACTTTTCAGAGCATAAAAAAACCCTTCATAACTGATTATGAAGGGTTTTCTAAGGAAGGCGGCGACCTACTCTCCCACGATTGTAGTAC
>CANMMM010000104.1 GCA_947498935.1 uncultured Aquimarina sp.
TTTAACTAATTTTAGATGGAAACTAGTAAAATGGTTAGATTTATTACGTGCTTAATTTATTTAGGACAGGATTGGATTACTATTAATCAGTTTCTTTTGGATAAGTGTAAGTTTTGGACAATCACAAAAGTCTTTTGAAAAACTTATCATTAAAACCAATGACTATCTTCAAAAATATTCAAAATTAAGTCCCATTAGAGGCGATAAATTGGTTGCTTTGTGTGAATCAGGATTGCCCAAAAAAGACATAAGGTGTTTCATGTTCATAATTGGTACTATTTTAAATCTGTTAATTATGAATATTGATAACATTTATAGGGTTTGTATTTTTCTTTAAGAAATCCCCTTTCATTCTGATATGACCGTCACCATTATAATTATAAGGAACTGTTGATGAAAAATGATGCTTGATTTTTTCATTACAATAGTTAAATACAGCTACTAATGATTATGGTGATGATGTGTTTCATTTAGTTTTTATAGGCTTAGGTATACCAGACACTTCCGTATTAGTCTTCTATTTCAGTGATATATAACATTTCAAAAGGATTCGTATTCTCAGGGTTAGGTTTGTCCTTATAGGTTAAATGCCCAACTCCTTTGCGTAACCATAGTCCATCAGCTTTTAAGCGATACCCTATTTTCTTACCGTTGCAATTGTGATCTGATGAGTACTACTCAAATGATCTTTGTTGGTGTTATAAGAACCTTTGGAAGGATTACGAGAGTGAGCGGCTATGCGCTGATGATTGTAGTATACTTCTACTAAAGAAGAGGTATAGTGGATAGTGGTTTCTTTGCCTATATATCGATAAGGAACACTGTAGTAGGTTTTATCTGGAGAAAAGTAGATATATCCTATTTTTTGAACTTTAGCTCGTCGATATTCTTTTAGTTCATATCTACTAGTAGGTAATGGTTTTAGATAGGCTCTCTCTACTGATTGAAAAAGCTCTAAACGACTGGCTTGTTTTCGTTTAAAAAGAAGACTGTTATACTTTTCTAATAAATTACGTAT
>CANMMM010000105.1 GCA_947498935.1 uncultured Aquimarina sp.
GTTTGATAACTGTAATACAAACCTTCCAGTTCTTCACTGCTCAATAGATTGTGTAATACTTTTTTTCGTGTGCCTCGTACACTTAGATCGGTAGCAGGATTATCAATACGATATGACTCACTGATCAAATAATTAAAGTATTGACGGATTGCATTCAACTCTCCATTAATAGATTGAGGTTGGCATGCTTTATCTTGTAAATATTGAACATACGTCAATAGCTTTTTATAATCGATCTTCCTTGGACTTGTACCTACTGAACGTGTCCAGTATTTAAAGCGATCACACTTGGATACATATACGCGTATGGTGAGTGAACTAAACTTACGTTCATACAGATACCTAGCAAAAGTGGTGGTTCGTTTCATAATTTATGCTTTACAATATGTGTATATATCTGAGTGGATTCTAAGCTACTGTGACCTAAAAACTGTTTGATCGTAGTAATAGAAACGCCTTTTTCTAATAGATGTGTAGCAATACTATGACGGAGTTTATGAGGCGTAATCTGTTTATCAATTAGTGTTGTATCATCTGTGCTTTCGATCAAGGAGCGCAAACGTACTTTTAAAGCTTGACCACTTATAGGATGTCCGTGACACCCTAAAAATAAGGCTTCACTCCCTCTGTAATTAGGGTAATCAGGGCGACCCTCATAGATATAATCTTCTAAAATTCGTAGATTATAGGGATTAATGGGTACGTGACGTTCTTTATAATTCTTTCCACTACGCACATGCACTAATCCCTTATCAAAAAGTATATCCCTGAGTTGTAGGCTAACAGCTTCATTGCGTCGTAAACCACAACTATACAGCACTACTAGCATGGCTTTATCACGTAATCGCATGCGTATACTTGTGTTTCTATAATCAGCTGCTTCAAAAAGAGATTTAATTTCTGAGATAGTCACTATATTTATTTTTAGTAACGGATCGACTTTCTCTTGACGAAGATGCAAAGGAAGCTTGCAACTCCCATGCTTATG
>CANMMM010000106.1 GCA_947498935.1 uncultured Aquimarina sp.
ATCAGCATGGGAGGACTATCGCTATAATGAGCTGCAGGCAATCCCTGTTTTCGTTGGTATTGGTGTAACAAGGTGATTTGCTCGATATAATTATGCAGCATCTGGGTGAGTCGTCTACGCTGTTTAGTGCTTCTTGGTAATTCTAAGCGATACGGATTCATCACTTTATAGGGTTTGAGCATATACACCATGTTTTGGATAACTTCACGTGCTGCAGCTTCGCTTTCTTCTGTGATGATTTTGGCTGCTTTTTTAGACATATATTCTAGTACACGTTCGGTTTGTCCTTCACTCTCATCAATGGCTATCACAAAAACACGACTCTCGTTATCTTCATAAATCCTAAAGTGTGTGGTAGCTACTAAACTAGCAATTGGACCAAAAACATACTTTTCTCCTGTAGTGATCTCTCCTGTTTGCTCGTTCTTTTGACTTACACTACTGCTGAGTTTCTGGTTACTTTGTAATTCTCGCCATGCCAGTTCTGCTTCTTCTGTGAGTCCGTCATAATCTTCTAAGATGATACCACAGTTTTGTAAATCGTATTCCCCGTAATTGTAAAAACTCTTGTCGGTAACTCTGGTAAAGCGTTTGATTTTATTCTGATCATACATACAGTCTGCAACCTTACCGATCAAGTGACTTTTGCCACTACCACTTGTACCTTGAACCATCGCATGTAAGGTATGATTCATTTTATGGCTTAACAGGATCGTAAATAAAAACAAGGCGTTCTTCTTTTCTCCGATAATACCTGTAGCTTGTAGTTTATGGGTTAGTTGATTCTTTAAGTCTTTGGATTGTAAAAAACGAATGGCTGCTTGTTCTTGTTCTAGACTGATAGGTCGTAAAGGATACCGTAGCTTTTGGGTAGGCAATTGATTTTGTTGTG
>CANMMM010000107.1 GCA_947498935.1 uncultured Aquimarina sp.
CAATCGAAAAAAAACCTAAGCACGCTACTCAACTCGTTGATAGACGAAGACGGCTTTAAAACAGAAGTGACTGTTACACTTACCCCGCAAACCTTACTCAAAGTAGTTAGTAGTATGCTCGCCACAGGTATTGCCATTACGGTGATTGCCTACACGTTTAAAAATGCATTCCCTAATGCACAATTAGCAGCGATTCAACAAGAATTAATAAACATCAAACAAACCCTTAAATCATAAACATTATGGATATAGTTATCGATCAATTTTTTCAGTTTTTAAATGCCCTTGACTGGGTGTATATCTTTTCATTTATGCTGATTACCTATGCTATACAGTATTATCGTATTCCTGTTTATATAGGAAACGGTTTAGGAATCCGCATCAGAAAACGATACCAAGTATTGCTTATAGGTTTCTTGTACGGAAGCATTACATTTTTTGTCAGGGGGTATCAAGAGATACAACTATTATGGTTGTTTATATCCTTTCTCTTTGCCGTTACAACCTATAAGTTTTTGTTTCAAATCATTGTAGAACGCTTTCTACCTACCAAAAAGACAAACCACTCATCCACAGATGAATTATAAAACTAGAACTATGCTAAAATACCTGCAATGGATACTGCCCATAGTAGCAGTCGTTACCATCCTGAGTATCCTCTTATGGGGCGTACCAGAAACATCGGAGATCGAATATTTAGAACCTCTCGAAATAGAAGAACTCCAACGAGAAAACAAGGTCTTGATACAAGCCTATGACGAATTAGAAGATCAGCTCATCGCTACCAAAGCGATGACTGATAGCTTGCAAAACATCATCCTCTCAGAGCAGCAAGCCATTGAGAGATTACAACACCAAAAAGATGAAGCCATTACTGCTATTGATACTTTT
>CANMMM010000108.1 GCA_947498935.1 uncultured Aquimarina sp.
AACTACCTAGCGTTCTTTGTAATAGCTTTGAAAAAAATCAAAAAAAAGAAAACAGAAAAAGTTTAAACCACTTCAATTTAATAATTTCTTCGGCAAAATCATACCATGTAGCTTGCCCTTCATTGCTAAAATGATATAATCCATATTTAGTACTTCTAACAGCTACTATTTCTAAAATGAAGTTAGCCAAATCATTTGCATTCGTTGGAGTACCTATCTCAGTAGTTGTAATTGTCAACTCTTTTTCTATTTCTGATTTCTTTAGAATCATTTTATAAAAATTTTTTCCAAATTGAGAATACAACCAAGACGTACGAATAATGAAATAATTATCCAAAATATTTTGAACATGTTGTTCTCCTGCTAATTTGGATTTTCCGTATTCGTTAATTGGGTTTGGAACATCTTCCTCTGTGTAAGGCGTCTTCTTTTCTCCATCAAACACATAATCTGTAGATACGTGAATTAATATGGTATTATCTTTTTTACAAACTTTTGCCAAATTTCTAACCCCTTCTGCGTTCACCAAAAACGCTTTCTTTGGTTCTTTTTCAGCTTGTTCTACATTGGTATATGCTGCACAATTAATAACGTAATCAAAATTATTTCTTCTAAAAAGAGTGTCGATCTTATGAGTGCTTGTAATATCTAACTCCTTCGAGTCTTTATATACAAATTCTAGATTGGTATACATATAACTTGATGATTCAATACACCTTCCCAATTGACCATTACTTCCAGTCACTAGCACTTTTATTCTATTTTTATGATCATTATTCATGCTATTTTCAGATAGGAAATATCTTTTTATTAATCCTACTTTGTCATCTTAGTATTTTTGTTTTTTCGATTCCTTAAGAGCTGACTCATATACCTTTGATGTTG
>CANMMM010000109.1 GCA_947498935.1 uncultured Aquimarina sp.
TGGCATTTGAAAGGATCAAGTCTATAATCGTATTCCTGACAGCTACTGGTTCTATAGCATCTATCCAATCTTTTTGATCTTCAATAGTGCGTTTGATTTTCGCTAAGAATGAAATATCATCATCCAGTTGCAATGCCTCTTCTAATGCCAAGCGGAAGGTTGCTATTATTGTTTCCGATTCCCCTTCTGTATCGATTTCTAAATCGATCAGTTGTTGGATCATCTTCTGAACAATGGTATGCTTAGAGACCAGTTCTTGGCTAGTAGCAATAGATGCTATTGCAGTGTCTGTAATGATGTTTCCTTTATCAAAAGCAGCTCTTGCTCTTACCAAGTAATTCCTAGGAAAAACCTTTACCGCTGTAAATGATCCGTACTTTGCTTTGGCAAAACGCGTCGCAATATCGGTAGTTGTTTTTTTGATGTCTTCAAAAATGACATAATCGATTCTAGGCTCATTATTCTCCTTCTTATGAATCACCACCAAACTAAACAGGTGTTGTTCAATGTTGGATTTTACTGCTTGGTAAGAAGCTGCTATTTTAATAGTGGTTGGATCATCTCCTTTTACAAAGGCTTCCTTAAGAGCAATTGCATATTGGTAGTAAGAAGGACGATAGTTTACATACCACAAGGAAGCATTCGTTCTAGATTTTCTAAAACCTATCGCTAGTAAATACTTCGCTAATTCAGTAGTGTCTGCTAACAGAGGAATGAATTGTAATTCAATCCCTTTCTTCTCTTTATTATGCGTTACTTTTAATTCCATATACACTATTTATCATTCGTATGAAGTGAAAAAGTAACTGCTCTTTTCTAGTAACTAGTAGCCGCTTTGTATTGCTTATACTATTG
>CANMMM010000110.1 GCA_947498935.1 uncultured Aquimarina sp.
GTCTTGGACATCTATCATAAGCTAAATAATCAGCGGTATATGAATAAGGTTTACTTAATGCAGAATCTTTAACACCATTAATTTGTAGAGTACTTGTATTGAAATTTTGCATATCTAAAGTACCTGTAGAAGATAAAGTATTATTAATGTATGAAATAGTACATTGCCCTTTCTTAGATTTTACAGGTTTTAATTTTGGTAAAATCAATAGCTTTTCTGCTCTTGATAATCCTACATAAAGAATCCTCATTAAATCAAATCTTCCTATTTTTTCTAAAGGTTCACCATCTACTTCTTTTAAATTTCTAATAATTACCTCTTTTTGGTCTGCATCTACAAATTCTCTTCTTTTAGGATACATAAATACTACAGGAAATTCTAAACCCTTAGATTGATGTATAGTAAGTACTTGAATATTTCCTTTTGGGAAAGGGTCATCTTCATTTTCAAAATCACTTTCTCCCATTCTATGTAAAGTGTATAGGTAAGAAGAAAAGAAAAGCCTAATAAATCCTTCTTCACTTAAAAAACTTGCAGAGAGGATAGAAGAATACAATTCCATAAACCTAGTAAGGTATTCTGTAATTTTAGATAGATTGCAAATTGGGGCTTCATTACTTTCATTTTCTGCTAAATCAAAGTAATGTTTAAAATGTGTAAAACCTGAAAGCTGATAAAACAAATCCAAAATACTCCAGTCTAAAGAAGTGGCTCTATTGATGATTTGAGATAACTTAAAAGGTTTTTGGCTATCATCATTTAATTTCTCATTAACAATCCTTGCTAAATAAGGACTTAAAATTGCTTTTTTAGCATTTTCAGAGAGGTTATTAGCTTC
>CANMMM010000111.1 GCA_947498935.1 uncultured Aquimarina sp.
TAGGGTCTGCTGAGAAAGTGTTTGTCTATTGTTTTATAAGGCATTATAGCTATATTTAGTCAATCAAGTGCAAGGGTATTATGACAAAACATTCAAAAAAGCGTGCACCTACTCCCAAATATGTCAGTCAAAGCCAGTTAGTTTTAGAGGGGTTTGAGAGTCCTTTTGAGAGGGAACTGAATCCTGATAACCGCTGGGTTCGTCTCTCTAAGCTGCTTCCGTGGGATGATCTGTGTTCGATTTATCGTAAATATTTTCCAGAAAAGTCAACAGGTCGCCCTGATTTGAGTCCAAGAATTGTTTTGGGGTCAATTATCATCAAACATTTGTGCAACTTAGATGACAGGGAGACTGTAGATCAGATTTCGGAAAATATCTATATGCAGTATTTTTTGGGCTATTCTTCCTTCAGCGATGTACCTCCTTTTGATCCTTCTCTTCTCGTTGAGTTCCGCAAGCGTCTTGGTCTGGAACAGATTAATGCTATCAATCAGCGGATCTTACAAATAAAACGAGAAGCTGAACAAACCCAAGAAAAGGGATCGAATGATCCAAAGGATGATAGTGAAGATGATCCACCTCACAAAGGGACTTTGATCGTTGATGCAACAGCCTGTCCACAAGATATAGCATATCCCACAGATCTGAATTTACTCAACGATGCTCGGGAGAAATCCGAATCGTTGTTGGATATTGCTTATAAACTTTCCCCTTTAGAGACCAAACCAAGGAACTATAGGGAAAAAGCGAGGAAAGAATATCTAAAGACAGCGCAAAAGAAAAGAAAAACACATAAAGAGATACGTTCTGCTATTGGAAAACAATTAA
>CANMMM010000112.1 GCA_947498935.1 uncultured Aquimarina sp.
TATCGCCAGTGGGTGAGTAGAATAGATGCACACGAACTAGCAGGTACAACGATCCATTATAGCAATGAAGCGATACCGCATAGCTTTGATAAAATCTATACAATCAATTATTACGATGATTATGATTTTGATCACGGACTTCGATCGTATCCTAGTCAGGTTTTTGGACAGAAAGTAATCAAGGAAGCCAAAGGTTTACTTACTGGAACAAAAGTACGTGTGTTAGGTACAGATGATTGGATAACCACAGTGTATTATTATGATGCGAAAGGGCGTGTAATTTATACTGAAATTCAGAATCCGTATCTAAAAATAGGAGATATTACTCAGTTAGAGTTGGATTTTGTAGGGAATGTGCTGCGCAGTCGTACCAATCATTTTAAGGAAGGTGCTAGCCCAATTATTACAGAAGATGCGTGGGCGTATGATCATCGAAACCGTGTGGTATCGCATACGCATACCATCAATGGAGAAATCACTACGCTCGCAGAAAACACCTATGATGAGTTAGGACAGTTAGCCAGTAAAACAGTAGGTGGAGGCTTACAAACCATTGATTATACCTACAATGTTCGTGGGTGGCTGAAATCCATTAATGATGTAGATGCTATGGGCGGTGATTTGTTTGGGTTTAAAATCAATTATGATACGTTTAAAAACTTTGCAACACCACTTTATAACGGAAATATTTGTCAAGTTATTTGGAAAACAGCTTTAAACTCACAAAGTCCAGGTATAGCAGGGACAAGTTATACGTATGCTTATGACGCATTAAATAGACTAGAAGCATCTAGT
>CANMMM010000113.1 GCA_947498935.1 uncultured Aquimarina sp.
TTAGGGTCTGCTGAGAAACTCGGCCTTCATTGATTTTCAAATTGATGATCAAATTGTTTTGGTTTTCTTTTTGAATAAAATTTTCACCGAATAAAATAACTTTTATCCAATAGAGTGCCACCTCAGCCAAATGGACTAAGTTGAGCACTAATATTATACTTGCAATCCAAGACTCACTAGTGTTTGCTAGCCTTGCCCTGATCCGGTTTAAACCGTATGCTGTTTTTGCTTGACCAAACTTTCCTTCAATTGGATTACGTTCTCCAGGGCTTACTTGATTTGACAATGCCTTTTTGGAGGGTCTCCCAAGGGGTTTGGCTCTGAGATTGATGCCTTTTTCTTTCAGATACCTACGGTTCTCTCGAGTACAATATATTTTGTCGACCAAAACATTTACCGGATAATGACCAAACCGCTTGCGATACTTCTCTACACAATCTTTCAATCTAGTACTCTCGTTATATGCTTCCCAACTGGTGTCATCTAAAAATGAAAAGCCATCTACCAGTGCCATGTTTATCTTGGCACCAAATTCCACTTTTGCATTTGTTTTACCACGCACGATAGGACGAACGTGCGGCTGATGGATACTCACAATCCTATGGTCTACGCTTTTGGTTTTAGTATCAAACATCAACTTTTGTTGCCTGTAGAGTTCTTGGATAACCAGCCAGTATTTATACGCTCGCCTATCGAAAGGGATCTGATCAAGGGTATCCAAAATATTTTCAATCGAACGTATATTCCTATAGAGATACCTTAAT
>CANMMM010000114.1 GCA_947498935.1 uncultured Aquimarina sp.
TTCTTCTCATAAAATACAGGTGAATAATTAAAACTAGATGCTTCTAGTCTATTTAATGCGTCATAAGCATACGTATATCTTGTCCCTGCTGTACCCGGATTTGAGTGTAAAGTTGTTTTCCAAATAACTTGACTAATATTTCCGTTATAAAGCGGTGTTGCAAAGTTTTTAAACGTATCATAATTGATTTTAAACCCAAACAAATCATCCCCCATAGCATCTACATCATTAATGGATTTCAGCCACCCACGTACATTGTAGGTATAATCAACGGTCTGTAAGCCTCCACCCACTGTTTTACTGGCTAACTGTCCTAACGCATCATAGGTGTTTTCTGCTAGCGTAGTGGTTTCGCCATTGATGGTATGGGTATGGGATTTGACACGATTACGATGATCATACGTCCACGCTTCTTCGGTAACAATAGGAGCAGCACTCCCCTTGGTATGTGTCATACGACTACGCAATACATTGCCGATAAAGTCTAGTTCTAATTCAGTAATATCGGTCGTCTCTAGATACGTATTGTGACTATGCGTATAGATCACACGTCCTTTCTGATCATAATACGATACATCGGTAATCCAATCGTCGGTATCCAATACACGTGTTTTTATCCCTGTAGGTAAGCCCTTTACATTAGTGGCTACAGTCTGACCAAATACACTCATTGGCGCAGTGACACTGTGATCAAAATCATAATCATCGTAATAATTGATTGTATAGATTTTATCAAAGCTATGCGGTATCGCTTCATTGCTAT
>CANMMM010000115.1 GCA_947498935.1 uncultured Aquimarina sp.
GGGATTCCTGTCTGCTTTGAGGCTTGCTCTGCATGTGTATAATAGTTTTTTACGAATTTTTCTTGTACTGTCATAGTATGTTTTTTTAGGGTTGTAAAGGGTTATTGAATACAGGTGTTCTAGATATTTCTAGTGGTGTACGTGCTACATAATTTGGAAAATGAATAGGTAGTGTGTCTTGATCACTACTGAAATCACCTTCAATCAATAGCAACCCCAAGGGGGTAAGTTGACAACGACATAGGTTGCCCTCTGTGGTCAATGCTGTCCAAACAACAGGGCTATCTAAAGTGAGTGGTATCGGAATTTTTAGTACTGGCTCATTTTCACTGATACTTCCTGCTCCTCCAACACGCTGCAATTGGATGTTATGCGGTAGGATTAGATTTTCATTAACAACGGCATAAGTAGCACTTGTACCTACCAAGGAAACAATCGTGCTATTGATATTCGTCGCTGCTACTCGAACCACCGATTGCTGATTGCTCGTATCAGTAGATGGTGGGTCTGATTGATAACCGAAAATGCTCATAACTAATTATTGTATACTAAGTGTTCCTAGTACCACTAGACCAATGCCTAGTAGTACTTTGTGAAACTTTTGTTGTTTGATTTTTTTTGTTTTTCGCTTGTTATCTAATTGTAATAGATGTTCACTACGCTTTTGATTAGCGATCAGGGTTGCTTGATTTTGTAGCTGTGCTGCTTGTAGGGCAATACTTTTATCCTTTTGCTGTATCAGCATTGAAAATTTA
>CANMMM010000116.1 GCA_947498935.1 uncultured Aquimarina sp.
GTTTGCATGCCCTTAATGTCTTGTTGGGTAAATACTGATTTGCCTAATTGTTTTTTGGCAGCTCGATTGGTTTTTGTTCCAAACATGCCGTCAATACCATCTTGATTACTTCCTGTATGCCCCAAATCTTCCTTAAACACTTTGGCTAAATAGGTTTGTAAAATCTTGACGTCTTCGTGGCATGTGCGGTATGCCAATGGATAGTTAGTGTTCTCGCAGCGAAAACGGGAAGGATTTGATCTTGCTTCCTTCTCTACATTAGACTTTTCAGGGACTAAAGGTGCAACTGCCTTTTGCTGTCGCTGGCGATAGTACCAGTAACTGATACCGCCTAATGCTATTGTCGCTGCTCCGATCACTATCCAAGCAGGCAGTAATTCTTTATCATTGGTTGGTGTTTTCATATGAGCTTCAGGGTTAGGCATGTCTGTAATTCGGTAATTTTCGAACGGGAATCGTGACTAATTTTTGTAATTCGCGATCACTTAAAAAACCTCTGAGGTATTGCCACAGGTCTTGTTTACCATACGTATGGTAAAACACACGGGAAATACTAGCGACTTGTGTTTTATCTTGTAATGCTCTAAAAACATTGGCGACTGCTTTTTCATCATCGTCAAAAATACCTTTGGCGTTTTTGAGTCTTTTGGCGTATTGCGCTGCCTGACTAGAGGACAGTTCTTTGATGGGTTTCTGTAACCATTTTTTTACATCTTGGATATAATTCAT
>CANMMM010000117.1 GCA_947498935.1 uncultured Aquimarina sp.
AGAAATAATTTAGGTGGAGATTTATTTGATGGTTGTTTAAAAGTTTCAGAAGGAGATGATTTAGCTAAAATTTTAAAAGAGCCAAAATTAAGAGGTTTTATAGTTAACAGTATTGAAGCCAATAAATCTAACCCAGATATAGAGTTTAAAAATGGTTTTAAAGTATCTAAATTCAAAGTAGAAACCTATTCTGTTAGCGATAATAAAGATATACAAGCTAAAGACTCTCAAACAGGTTTACAGAGGTTTCCTGTATTTAATGTAGTGGATAAGTTAGAACAAGCAACATCTCTTACAAAAGACACTTGTTTCAGAATCCTAAAAGCAGTTCCACATGAAGAACAAGGAAAACTATTTAGGAATCCAGAAGGGTTTACCAATAAATTAATAGAAATAACTAAAAATGCATTAGCCATTCATGTAGCAGAAAATATCGAATTTAAAGTTTCGGATACTACTATGGACAATGATGTTGATGAACTTTTTCCTGAAAAAGTAAATTATGTTCAAACAGAAATTGTAGAATCTCCAAAACATGGTTTATATGATAGAACACAAAAGGATTCGGATATAGAGGACCATTTTGTTAATGCAAAATTAGAGGGAGATGATGATGTACATTTCTTCTTTAAGTTTCCTTCTAAATACAAAATAGATTTCCCGAAAATCATAGGAAACTATAACCCTGACTGGGGAGTAATAAGAAAA
>CANMMM010000118.1 GCA_947498935.1 uncultured Aquimarina sp.
TTGTGGTAGTAAAACAATTGTTTGACCGTAGGAGTTCCTACTACCGTTCTTTGTAACTGATGTACTAGTCGTACCCCTCCTGCTGCTGTAATAGTCGTATAGGGATATGCCTGTCGCTTTCCTACACTATAGGCGCGTGCATCTTCATGCAATCTGTTATAATCGATAGAATATTGCACTCCATTGTTATTGATTCCTTTGACCAATGTATTTTCCTTTCGATCAATAGGGGATTCGAAGGCGTGGATATTTTTATCACTGATCGTAGCGATACGCAATGTCTGATTATGACTATCAGAAGATAAGAAAATAGGGATTGGATAATGCTTTAGATTATTATCAGAACTTTTAGAACTCAGACTCCTAAACGAAAAGCCTTCGCCTGTGTCCGTTTTCGTTTCATTTACATACGGTCTAAACAACTGATATCCCTTTTTTCCATCATTATACGTTCTCGAAACATAGGTTAAGAGATCGGTTTTTCCATCGCTGTTATAGTCTACAGGGATGATTTGATAGTTTATTAATTTATTTCCATCATAACTCCCTGTTAGGTATTCAAATAGCAGTCTTTTCGTGAGCTTTTTAAAACCAGCCCCTGTATTCATAAAAAAATAGAAATTCTTAGAATCTTTTTTCTCAGGAGTCATAAAATCCATCTTCCCATCGCCATTGTAATCTCCTAACACGATTGGTAAGTTGTTTT
>CANMMM010000119.1 GCA_947498935.1 uncultured Aquimarina sp.
AATTTCTTATACTTCTAGGAATAAAATATGTGTATACTTTTACGGACTTCTGTTTTTTACTGGTTTCATCATAGTGTTTTTATTGTAAGGGATGCATGGTATGCACCATTTTATGTAATGTTTCTAAATCATCCTGCAAATAGGCTTCGGTAGAACTAATGTTTTTATGCCCTGACAGGTATTGTACTTTTCGCAAGTCATCATGTGTTTTCAACCAATTCACAATCACAGAAGCACGAAGGTGATTAAAATTACAAGCCTTGGCATTATACCTTTTCATTGTTTTACTGATACGTCGTACTATTCCACTGATCTGAGATTTACCACTGTAGAAAAAGCGTGTAGCATCTTGCACGGTTCTACTGTACTGTATGGTCATATCACGGATGTATTCTTGATACTGTTGTAATGCTACAATCTGACTAACATGTAATCGCAGTTCTCTACTATTTCCTCTTCTTGTACTAGGAACATATAGCATTCCTTTTCCTAAGTCTAGATGTTCTAGCTGTAATTGGTAGAGTTCTTCTACTCGCATGCCTTGGAATACGATATAACCTAACAGTATCTTATCTCTACACAAACTTGCATGGATATGAGGATTGCTATGATCGGTTTGATAACTGTAATACAAACCTTCCAGTTCTTCACTGCTCAATAGATTGTGTAATACTTTTTTTCGTGTGCCTCG
>CANMMM010000120.1 GCA_947498935.1 uncultured Aquimarina sp.
AGTTCGTCCTGGTTTGGTAGGAGCATTTCCTCTTCCTTTACCTGATGGTTTTCCTGTTTTACTTGGGGCATTTTTTAATCCACTTGATTTTGACATAATTTGTAAATTTAAGATTGTTTGATTTTGTAATTACTTGTGTAAAACACACATGTATTTTAAATATACAAATTATGTTTGTCTTGGAGGTTTTTTGGGGTAATTTTCCCTTGAAAATAAAATGTCGTCTACTATAATGCACATCTAAAAAACAGAATAAGGAAATTTCCTTATCATAAAGAACCTATCTTAACCCACCATAAATAATATGATTAACTGTTTAAATACTATTTAAAAAAGATAGAATACTTAGGCATAATGATACCGCAGCTGTTCCCCAAAAAATACGTTGTAATACTTTATTCCATCTATTGCTGTTATATTCTTTCGCAAAACCACCTTTAGACAACTTGATGATACCATTATACGTTATAGAAACCATATTACGGTCATCGATAATAAAGTTATGTTCATGTAAATACAGTATTCCATCCTTATAAACCTGAGCTAATATAGTATGTACTGAATCAGGCTTATGTTTGTTTTTAGTTTCAAAACGATATTTGTTTTGAAATAGAGTAATCACTTTATCCTGTAACTCTAACTTGTGATATTTTTCTGGATATTCAGTATTTAATTCATTGAGGATATAA
>CANMMM010000121.1 GCA_947498935.1 uncultured Aquimarina sp.
GATTGTGATTCCAATGGAACACCTGATTACTTAGATGCAAAACCGTGTAATATTTCTGCTGGATCAAGTGCTTTCTCCCCTAATGGAGATGGAATCAATGATACATGGATAATTCCAGGAATTGAAAACTTCCCGAATAGCAAAGTACAGTTATTCAACCGTTGGGGAGCTGAAGTATTCTCTACAGTAGGGTATAAAAATGACTGGGATGGTGTATCGAATGGAAAAATGGTCATCGGATCTGGTGATAAATTACCTGTAGGACCTTATTACTATATCATTGATCTCAATGATGGGGTAAATGGGCCTGTAGATGGATGGATCTATATCAACTACTAATGAATGGTATAATGAATGCAGGGAAAGTACTTCCTTTCCCTGCTTTTTATAAATGAATCCTAAAAGCAATTAGGAAAATAAGCCAATAACAACTTTAAACAATCATTTGGCAAGTTCCATCTAATTGCTAAAAAAATTATAACCATATGAAAAATATAAACTATATATTTCTTGTACTTGCTCTATCATTTGTAGTACAAGTCAATGCACAACAAGATCCTCACTTTAGTCTCTACCAATACAACAGAAATATTATCAATCCTGGATATGCAGGAGCTAGTGGAGATATGGAAGCACTCTTTAGTGTTAGAAGCCAATGGGTACGTGTAAAAGATGCGCCAGAAACTTT
>CANMMM010000122.1 GCA_947498935.1 uncultured Aquimarina sp.
TCTAAATACCGAAATAATAATCCACCCAAAAATTCTAATGACATAAAATGGAGTTACAGTTATGTAAAAGATGGAAACACAATTACAAAAGACATACAAAGTACCGGTCAAAAAATCACTTTTAATACTGACAATGTAGACTTATGTGGGCATACGATTACCTTTTATGCCTATATACATAAGAAAGAGAATGAAGCTGAACTAGATGTATTTCATCACTACCGTTTCAGATGGTTTGACAGAAAAATAGTAGAACAGCAAATAGAAGAACGATTAGAAAAACCTTGGAAAATAAATCAAGGAGGTACTTCGCTTTGTGGAATGGCGTGTTTATTTTACATTTTTGCTAAAAATGACCCACAAGGCTATAAAAAACTTGCAGAAACACTTCACAGAACAGGAATAGCCACTCATAATGGATATACTGTAGAGCCTGATGAAGATGCAAAAGAAGAAATGTACAATACAAATCCTAATACATCTAAAGAGCATCCTTGGATTCCAGCAATTGATTGGATTACTATGGCGACCACGCGGAGTAAGGAAAGTGATTTTGGATACACAGGTAAAAAAGGACAAGACGCCTCTGCTATAAATTGGCCTTGGTTAATGTCTAATTTAGGAAAGCAACTTTTAGGTTATACAACAGTAGAAATGGATTATTATAAGATCAACAA
>CANMMM010000123.1 GCA_947498935.1 uncultured Aquimarina sp.
CCATCGGCATTGACTGCTGCTTTTGATGTGGTGGTGACCAATCCCCCATTTGCTAGTTGGGAAGACTCAAAATTTGATAGAGAACGTTGGGTGCAGCAATACTTTCATAATCAAATCGGCTTAGCTAAGCACATGCGTTTAGAGCATTTTATGGCAGGACTGGCATTGCATACATTGAAAGATACAGGAAAAGCAGCCATCATCATTATGGGACATGTGTATTTCGGTAAGGATGGATACATAGAGAAGTATCGCCCTTTTTTTAATTGGTTATACCGCCACTATCAAGTAGACGATATCATCAATATGAATAGCTACAAGCTCTATAACAAACAAGGTGCTGTAGCTAAAACGATGCTTATTCTTATTAATGGTAGAAAACCAATACCAAAAGGTGTAGCTCCTACGAAAAGAGAAAAACCTAGTATAGAACAGATGGTGCATAGTTTCCCTGAATTATGGGAACGTATCAATGCCCACATAATACAATCCCCAACAATTGAAACGATTATCAATCAACTTAAAATAGAATTAGCACATGATATTTTATAACAACCAATTAATGCCTTCTACTAGTAGTGCAAGCTTATTTATGGTAAGTAATCCTACACCTTTTGCAACTTTTGAAGACCATGAAGCAGGAATTTTTATTCGATTACATGAGCTA
>CANMMM010000124.1 GCA_947498935.1 uncultured Aquimarina sp.
GTTACCAGTAATTCAAATCAAAACTATGAATAACGAAATAATTGAACAAGAAAGTTGGTGGAAACGGAATTGGAAGTGGTTTTTGCCACTTGTGAGTTTCTTTTTGATCTCACTTGCTTTATTTTTTTCTTCTGGGATGGGCAGACATATGACTAACTTCGCACAAGCTTACGCCGATACGAAACTTTATGAAAATGCACTTGAAAAAGCACAATTGAATAAGAAAGTGACTGAACTATTGGGTGAATTAGAACCAGTAGATAAATTAGCAATTTTAGAAGGTGAAGTTCAATATTCTGATGATAGTAAATCCGTTGATTCATCAATTCGTGTTAAAGGAAGTAAAAGAAAAGCTTCTATGGATATTTCTGCGGACAGAATAAATGGAGAATGGCATTATAAAAAAATTAATGTCCGAATTAAGAAGCCTATCGAGGAAAAACAAACAATTGAAATAATTAAGTAAACGGAATAAAAAAACTGGTAACATTATATATGAAATCAGAGCAATTTAGAGCTAAATCGAAAGGTTATTCCCTTTTTGCAAAAGCGCTAAATTTTTATAAGTTAAACAAGAAATGAAAATGCGCAGATAGATCAATTGGTTCAGGTGTATTTGCCTTGCTCCGATTCATATATTTGGCGTTA
>CANMMM010000125.1 GCA_947498935.1 uncultured Aquimarina sp.
AATTTCTCATTAACAATCCTTGCTAAATAAGGACTTAAAATTGCTTTTTTAGCATTTTCAGAGAGGTTATTAGCTTCTGATAATTTTCTTCTCATCAAGTTTAAATCAAACTCTTGGTCTAACTCCCAATTATTTTTTTCAGTTACTCTCAGAAGAGCTTCATAATCTTTAGCTATTTTTTCTAATTCAATCCTTTTATTATTTACAAAACGTTTTAAATCAGTATCATTCTCTATAATATCTTTTCCTGATTTTTTAGCTTTTTTAAGCCATGATTTAAACTTATTAAATTCAAAGCCAGAAAATTCAGATACATCTGGAGTTCCAAAAATATTTGCAAAAACACCAAATAATTCTGTAGATTCTTGTCCTTCAATAAACCTTCCTGCTCTTGGAGCATAAACATTTAATCCGCTTTCTCTTAAAGCTCCAATTGTCCTTAATGCATCTGTACTTGTTAAAGAAGGGAATAAAAAAGCTATTTGGTTTGCGTCATTTACAATATTATTATCTATTAACTCTTTACAGAATTGAGCAGTTTGGTCTATCCAATTATCCTCAACAGAAATAACAGAAGCAGTAGAATCTTGTGAAAATGCAGTAATACCTTTATCATGTACTCTATATTGGTTTTCAA
>CANMMM010000126.1 GCA_947498935.1 uncultured Aquimarina sp.
ATTAAGGAATATGGCACAAATGGACATGATCACTTCATCAAATGGAATGATTTTAGATTTTTATACCGAGGCATTAATAGCATACCATCCCGATGCACAAGTACTTTTTGAGTACCTTCCTAACCTTGTTCCTCTTAGCATAGAGCTTCCTGAAACGACTCCAGATACCCTCCCCATTCGTATAGGAATGCCTACAGATGCATGGCATGAGAAGGATCTACTATTGCTTAAGGAAGTCTTACCTTCGATCCTCTCTCTATTCCCTAGGAAGGTGGAACTGCATGTATTTGGTTGGAACGGAAACACAGCGAACAAGGAAGAACCTAATCCATTAGAAGCGCTACCGATTACCTACCACAAAGAAGGCAGTTTTATGCAGTATTTTGAACGATTAGCAGCCTTGCAATTAGATATTGCTTTGTTACCTATGCGAGCTATTCATTACAATCATTTTGCTTCCTTTAAGCGGTATACAGAAATGGCATTACTCAACGTACCTGTCATTGCCTCTAAGCGGTCTGTATTTGGTAAAATCATCAAAGATCAGCAAACAGGGCTATTAGCAGAACATCCAACACAATGGAAGGAACAACTAGAGATACTTATTAATTCTCCTAGTGAACGAGAACGTAT
>CANMMM010000127.1 GCA_947498935.1 uncultured Aquimarina sp.
TTACATAAAACCTATGGAAGTAAAAGACTGAACAATGCTTGCAAAAGAGCGCTACAAGCTGATGCTGTTAGTTATAAACGTATCCAGAACATCTTGAAAAACAATTTGGATCAAAGCTCCCTGTTTTTCCAAGATTTAGAAGAAAAAGAATCCCATATCCCTAAACACGAAAATATAAGAGGAGCCTCCAATTACAATTAGAAATCAATTAAATTTTATAAAACAATGAATACAAATCAAACGATCGAAAAATTAAAAGCAATGAGACTCTCTGCCATGGCTGAGTTACACTACAACCAACTAAAAGAGAATCGGACAACAACACATACTGCTGATCAATATCTGGCATTACTTACAGATCATCAGTGGGAAGATCGACAAAACAGAAAAATCGAACGATTACTACTGCAAGCTAATTTTAAACAAAGGGCAACTATGGCCGATATTGACTACTCACAAAGTCGTAATCTGGATAAAAATATGTTTGAACGTCTAGCAACATTAGATTTTATGACTAGAAAAGAAAATATCATCATAACAGGTGCTTCTGGGGTAGGAAAAAGCTATTTAGCACAGGCATTAGGACACCAAGGATGTATGATGCAACATAAAATAATATATGC
>CANMMM010000128.1 GCA_947498935.1 uncultured Aquimarina sp.
TAATGGGTGTTCTGATACCTTGGGTCATACACATGAAAGCCAACATGCATGGCTTGCGAAACTGCAATACAAACACGGATCGTAAACCGCTTTTTATGTGCAGGGATTGGAATATTCATAGTCTTACCCTTTCTGAACGTGTATATATTTATCTTTCTGTGAATGGTATACCATCGCTCCAATACTGCCGACAACAACGACTCCCAATACCGCATACAATACTATGGTAGTGGTATTATCTTTAGAATCTTTTTTGTCCTGATCGGTATGTATATCATCTGTACTCATACTACTGTTTGCTACAGATTGTGGTGTTAACAAATTTTGAGAAACGGTAGGGTTTATAATGGTATCGATAGCTCCGCCAATAGCAGCTCCCCCTCCTAAGTCTTTGTACGCCTGTCCTAGCTGTGAGAAAAACCTCTTTCGCTTTGCTCGACGGGCGATAAGTTTAGGCTTCGTCCGTCTGGCTGTACGTCTAGCGGCTCGTCTAGCTTTTCGTGCTGCTCTGCGCTCAGCTCGTTTGGCTTTATCTCCAAAAAAATCATCATATCCTTCTATTTCATCTTCATATGGATTGTG
>CANMMM010000129.1 GCA_947498935.1 uncultured Aquimarina sp.
TGGGCAAAATAAGGTGTTTACTATCATTCATCAAAATATTTTGCCCTCTTTTTCTAAGATGACAAAGTAGGATTATATTAACAAATTGACTATTTAAGTGATGTGCTGTTTTTGATGACGTGTTAGTTGGTTTAGTTGCCATATAACTAGATTTTTTATCACAAGAAAGAAACCCAAGAACCAAAAAGAAATAAAATAAATTTTTCATTTTTAAAATTGTTTTAATGATTTTGTTTTACAAATTTGCGAAACAACAATCATAAATTTTTATTTATATTTTTAATGGTTTCCATAAACAAAAAATATGTATTTAATTATTCCATCCATAATTCTAGTTAGTCCTACCTTATCATCTTAACGAGTAGTATTGATTTGCGTTAGGGATTGCAGTGAAAATTCCACAGCTGCGACCATAGGAGTAGCGAGGAATTGTAACGGAAAGCCCGACCCTTGTGGTAACGCCCTAAGAAAACAAAGTAGGTTAGTTGTCATTTACCACATTATTCCTACTTTGTCATCTTAGGTTTTTTGTTTTTTTCGATTCCTTAAGAGCTGACTCATATACCTTTGATGTTGT
>CANMMM010000130.1 GCA_947498935.1 uncultured Aquimarina sp.
AATAATTGATTGATAATGAAGAAATTACCTCGAATAATGAATTAACGCGTTTGGTTCGATACAGGTCATTTTTATGGTCAAAGATGATTCCCTCTGGAAATACAAGGTGCTGTACAGCTCTCTTGGTTTCTAAATCCCCTAAACTCCATAATTTGTGTAAGTTACACGAGAGTTGTAGTGCTAAATCAATTGATTTTTCAAGGTTCGATACATTAAATGTGTTTTCCGTGTTATGGTATCGAATTTGGTGCAGCTCTTTTTTAAGAGTAGTTTCGAATTTTTCGAATAACTCTTTGCTGATTTTTCCAAATACAAAGCGCTCCTCTATAACATTTAGCTTATCCTGTATTTCTTTTTCCTTATTCTCTTGGATGCGATATTCTTGTAGTAGTTCTTCATGCTCTTTGGCAAAAACATAGTGCATGATTTCTTTCATCGGCGCTATATATTTTTTGTCTTTGAGCTGTATGTTTTTTAGCACATCTTCAAACTTTTGATGCATTACTTTAGCACTTCTATTTTCTTTGCTTCCTACACGGTTATTCTTGTAGTA
>CANMMM010000131.1 GCA_947498935.1 uncultured Aquimarina sp.
TACTCATCTTCATAGTCGTCATCATAGCCGTCATATCCATCTTCGTTGCCTTCGAATCCTGAGTCAAAATCATCTTCCTCATCATCATAGTCATCGTAGACTTCCATCTCAGTATCATAATCATCAAAACGATCTTCTGCATCGTCTTGGTATCGCATTAATTCTTCATTGTAATTCATTTTAATTTCTTTGTGCTGTCAGTAAATGACTGCGTTTAACAATTCTTTTGCTGCACATTCTTTTTGATAAAAGCATCTCTAAATACTTTTTTGATCAACTCAATGTGTTACTTGGATTGAAGTGCCTTTTTTTTCGTCGCTGCTAATTTTTCTGCTTTTCTCTTGTCTAGCATAGGTCGTACGTAAAATGCTCCTAGCGCGGTAAAGGCAATTGCGGATACAGCGATTACTGCTCCTATTGCTCCATAATCTAAATCTTTCGATTGTGCCATTTTCATCATGTGGTTTTTCTTATTAGTTTGGCAGTGGTCTCTAAACCATTGATTGACCGCTAAATTGAGAAGAGATCAGCGAAAATCATTGCACATTTTTT
>CANMMM010000132.1 GCA_947498935.1 uncultured Aquimarina sp.
ACATTAAAGCATGGTTGGACTACATTTCTTAAACAACATAAAAAAGAGTTAGATCTTTCTAGCCTTGATTTAGACGGTAGTCATACACCAGCGCTAAGAGGTGGTGACCAAGTAGCATATCAAGGTAGAAAGAAACGTAAGACTACCAATGCACTTTATCTTACTGACAGACAGGGCTTGCCTCTGGCTATGAGTGAACCTGTATCTGGAAACCATAATGACCTACACAATATTGAAGTACAGTTTGAGGTGGTCACAGATACCCTTGAAAAAGCTGCTATTACAGTGGAAGGCTTATTTGTAAATGCAGATGCGGGCTTCGACTCAAAAAACTTTCGATACGCTTGTGGTAAAAAAGAAATTCACCCGAATGTATGTTTTAATAAGCGTAATGGAAATATTCAAGATAGAGACGAGTATTTTGACAAAGATTTATATAACCAACGCTATGCAGTTGAACGCACTAACGCTTGGATGGATAGCTTTCGATCTTTATTAAATCGCTTCGATACCACAGTAGAAAGCTGGAAAGGATTTAACTA
>CANMMM010000133.1 GCA_947498935.1 uncultured Aquimarina sp.
AACGCTTGGATGGATAGCTTTCGATCTTTATTAAATCGCTTCGATACCACAGTAGAAAGCTGGAAAGGATTTAACTATCTAGCGTTCTTTGTAATAGCTTTGAAAAAAATCAAAAAAAAGAAAACAGAAAAAGTTTAAACCACTTCTATATAAAAAAATGCAATAGGCAAAATATTAAAAATAAATATAATGATTTATTGATTAATTTTTTAAATAAATCTGAATACTTAAGTATTACTTTAGATTTAACAGAAAGCTTGTTTTCTGATGGAAATATAGAGCATTTTTATACTTTAAGAACTGATGGTTTCTGGATATGGAGTGGAGATTTGAAACATTATACAGAAAAAAATTACTTTATTTGGCCAAAAGAATTTGTAAATCATATTGCGTCAATTAAAGAAATAGACATTTCACAAGAAAGGTTTGAAATGATTGAAAAGTTTTTTGAATATCCGTAATTAGGGTCTGCTGAGAAAGTGTTTGTCTATTGTTTTATAAGGCATTATAGCTATATTTAGTCAATCAAGTGCAAGGGT
>CANMMM010000134.1 GCA_947498935.1 uncultured Aquimarina sp.
CGTAATGCTGGATAAGAAGATTGTTTGTTTTTGAAATAGGCAAATACACTTTTAACAGCAGTTGTTTTATTAGCAGTATCTAATTCTATTTTTAATTGATTAATAGTCGTATTGAGTTGTGTTGTAGAGGCTGTTGGTTGTAATCGATACAATCCCATTGCTGCACGGTCAAATGAAAACACCCCCAGCCCTCTATCATTATATGCCAGTTTTGGTTTGGATAGCATCGTATGTTCTATGAGTTTTAGATACGCTTCTAATGCCTCTTTTATCTTAGGTTGAATCTTATCTAATAGTTTCATGCCGAGGAAATAGCGATGCTCATTGAGTTCACTAACACTGTTGGGGCTTGGTAATCCATACCAATCAGTTCCATTTAGAATAGCATTGGCTGTTATTTCATTCATTTCCCTTAACTTCATTCGATTATGAGCATTTAAGACTTTTGACTGCTCGTCTACAAAATCATTAAAGGACTGTACGCTATCGAAGGTAACATAGCTACCATTGGGATTCTGGATGGT
>CANMMM010000135.1 GCA_947498935.1 uncultured Aquimarina sp.
GAGAAAGCACTTGATCCAGCAGAAATATTACACGGTTTTGCATCTAAGTAATCAGGTGTTCCATTGGAATCACAATCATCATTAGTAGGATCACCGTCTCCATCCGCATCTTCTTGGCTAGTAGGAGTTCCATCATTATCATCGTCAGGATCTTCATTATTCGGAATACCATCTCCATCGGTATCGATAGTTCCTTCTACACCATCAGAGATTCCATCTCCATCCGTATCTGTATTAAACAATGTATTGACACGTACGATCATCGCTTGTACTTCTGCTACAGTAGCAGGACTACTAAACGCATCCGGATTGGCATCGATGAACTCTTGATATGCTGTTTCATTTGCTGAGTCCGCTCCTTCTATACCATCAATTGCATTTAACTCATCTACAGTGACAGAGGTATCGGTATTCGTATCATCAGCATCAGTACCAATAATGGTTAGGATTCCCTGAGTTGTATTTACCGTATCTACCATCGCCTGAACTTCGGCTGCAGTAGCAGGACTGCT
>CANMMM010000136.1 GCA_947498935.1 uncultured Aquimarina sp.
CCTAAATGTATAGGCTGGTATTAGAGTTTGACTAATTTCTTTTGTACCGTAGGTACTTGTGCATTGGCTAAATGAAAAATCACAAGGTATAACCCTGTGGTTTTTCCTGAGATATTGATATGCACTTGATGGGCTTCTGTAAAAGCAATATCCTTACGCTCACTGCTCACCATACTTACCAATTCGATACGGTCGATATAAGTGGCTATTTCTGGCTGCCAACTCAGGGTAGTATGGCCACTGGTAGGATTAGGAGATACCTCGAATTGATTTTCGATAGATACAGGATCATCAAAGGAAAAGAGCGGTGCTGCTTCCACTTCTTTTGCTTGGCTTTCTAACGTCTTTTTGCCTCCAGGCTTAGGGCGTTTGATAAAACGAACTACTTGATTTCCTGCTTGATCATACACAAAGCCTACCCGTATATTTTCTTCTTTCTGTGCGTAACCACTGAGGGAGAGAAAGACAATGAGTAGGTGATACCATGAAAATTTGTTTTTTTTCATAATGAT
>CANMMM010000137.1 GCA_947498935.1 uncultured Aquimarina sp.
ACAGTACGCCATAAAGGAATTGACATTTTGTTTTCGCATCAGTCTTTAGCCAAAGTCACTACCACACAGTTTCAAGCTTGCACTTGGATACGATTACATCATCAAGTTGATCCTGTAACAAAATACAAAGATCGTATCCCTAATTATCCCCTTGTTCGAATTGCTCAACTTGTCGTAAACGAGCAGTATGATTTGTGTTCACAAGCGATGGACAACGGAGATTTTACGACAGAAACAGCTTATAAAAAGCAAAGAAGCTTTTTTGTCTATATCGATATGCGAAGGCGTAAAGTAAGTGGATGTAGCAAATCAGCCTATATCCGTGCCTGTAAGCGCTATATAGATCAGGAAGAAAAAGCAACCATTCGAATGTTACTAAGTGAAAGAGACTTTTATGACAAACCTATTTACTCCAATCGTAACGCAGCCATCGTTAAATTAATCTCAAATTATTTGAGGTATCACGATGCGAAAGCACATACTTTAAAAATCCTTTGATA
>CANMMM010000138.1 GCA_947498935.1 uncultured Aquimarina sp.
AATTGCAAGGGGTAATAATGTATTTTTCATAAGCTAGTTTCGTTTTCTCTTATTGATATTCGTTACTATTCTTTTCCTTGTTTTTAATGACTATACGTATGGTAATGAGCGCTCTTTGGCGACTTGCCTGTAATAGGTAAGTATGGTGATGGTTTGCTCTCCTCCAACCTCGAACTGCCATCCATGCTGCCCATCGAGTATTGTCCCTTCCATTTCATCTACTTCTGCTACGTTGGAAAAATGCTGAGGGCTATTGTAATTGGAAATAGCAATCGAACGTACTGTATTTGCACCTGTGACAGTAGCTGTTGTGAGTCGTAACACATTGAAATGTTGATTGTCTGAAAAAACAAACTTGACATGTTTAACTCGTGCAGGTTGGAATGTAAAATCTTCTCGCTTTCTGTAATACCCATCATTGATCAAGATGGCATCACTCTCTCTACTGTATTGAATACGGGTAATGCTTGCATTCAGCGTATCATTGCTATACAATTG
>CANMMM010000139.1 GCA_947498935.1 uncultured Aquimarina sp.
ATGTTTTACCAACTCCCATCTCTCCGATAATAAGCATTACAAAGGGATCACGTTCTAAATCTTCATTGCGATATACAATGGGTTTTCTTCTTCTGGTTGATTGTTTAGGGGCTGATTTTTTTGCGTGTATATTAGCCTTCTTCTGCCAATGTATTAATCGAGCTTCCCATACTTGGTTGTTCGTCATAAGTATCTACTAGAATGGTTGATTCATCTTGAAATGATGGTTCAGCTACAGGCTCGTGTGTATATTGAGTAGTTTCCTGTTGTTGGGGTTCATTGGGTGCTCTAACAATTTCTAAAATCCGTTCTATTAACAAGTCATTTTCTGCTTTAATTTCCATCACTGCACGTCCTTTTTTAAACAGGATAGACATGCCAATAGTGATCAATTGTTTTTCAGGCGTTAATTTTTTAGCCTTTCGTTTTAGAATACTTACTAGCAAAGGCTTGATCATCGCTTTGTCTTCCTTGTCTAGTTGAATACGCTTTAT
>CANMMM010000140.1 GCA_947498935.1 uncultured Aquimarina sp.
TGCAAGAGAAAAATACAGCAACAGAAGCGCTAGAACACGATGCTTATTTTGAGGATGGAGACTATGATGCTTTTTGGGCATCCATAGCGAAGGCAGGCGTTGGTCTTGTCGGTTCTCTGCTTAAAGGAGGTAAGAAGAAGCGTCGTCGTCGCGGTAAAAGTAGTAGTAGTTCCGCAGCCTTGTTAGCTGCCCAATCTAGAGCCAGACACCAAGCACGGATGAATGAGGCGCGCATGCGTCGGGAGTTTGAGATGAAAATGAAAGCGATGGAGATGCAGCGTAAGCAAGAACAGCAAGCGGCAGCAGAACAAAGAAAACGAGAACAAGAGGAAGCAAAAGCGAAACGAAAACAGCAAAACATGTATATCGGTCTAGCTGTGGTAGGCAGCCTGTTTTTAGGAGGGATCGTTTACATTTCAAATCGTCCTAAACCTGCAATTGCCTACGCACCACCACTACCCGCACGCCCCTAATTACGATGTATTACTAAA
>CANMMM010000141.1 GCA_947498935.1 uncultured Aquimarina sp.
GTCATATTAGGACGAGACTTTAGGTAATTATAATACGCTTGACTAGCTTTTGTGTCTACTAATGATAATCTACGATAGCCATGGAGGTCTAACCAATACAAAAATTCTTGTACATAAATGGGGTAATAGTTCACAACCCCTGCGCTATATCCTAATATATCCAACCATTCTTTAAAAGAGGCTAACAACTGCCTATAGTATTCATGTGCTAATGGTAGTTTTTTCATAAACAATGGTATTATATGGGGTCATTGCTTTTTGGTCTTTTTTTACCCCTAATTATACTTGTCTTGGATCGCTAGACCGCTTTTGTAGTTAAATCACTGACCCAATGCGATTTGACCGATCCAAAAGCGATCCATAACCGATCCATAACTGATCCAAAGCGATCCAGACTTAGTATCTAATGCTACTAATTAGCTGGTATGGGGTGGGTTGTTTCTGTAGTGTTCTATTTGATTGTACAGATACTCCCGTATTTGTTTTCTA
>CANMMM010000142.1 GCA_947498935.1 uncultured Aquimarina sp.
AGTTTGGCAGTGGTCTCTAAACCATTGATTGACCGCTAAATTGAGAAGAGATCAGCGAAAATCATTGCACATTTTTTGCTACTGTGGGCAAAAAAACAAGCAACATTACTAATAGCACTGCTTAAAGAAGGAATAGGTGTAGGGAAAGTTTTCTGTGCTTTTTTAGTAATCTGTATTGTAAGAAGAGTGAGCGAGCAAGACTACTGAAATTTTATATTGATATTGTTCTTAGTAAAAGGGGAAAATTGATTTTTTTACTACTTTAGTTTTAGATTCGTTTTTCATAAGAATAAGGTGCTATTAAAGCAACTTATTTATGTATTGATTAGACATCATATGAAAGACAATAAAACAAGCTTCTTAACTCATTATCAAATATGATTTCTACCTTAAAAGAATTGCATTTTCTTGATTATATCCTCAATGAATTAAATACTGAATATCCAGAAAAATATCACAAGTTAGAGTTACAGGATAAAGTGATTACTC
>CANMMM010000143.1 GCA_947498935.1 uncultured Aquimarina sp.
GCTTGAAACTGTGTGGTAGTGACTTTGGCTAAAGACTGATGCGAAAACAAAATGTCAATTCCTTTATGGCGTACTGTCGTGAGCGCACCAATCAAAGATTGTCCTTTAGCCGAGGACATATAACTATCTGTATCATCTAGCACGACTAAACCATTTTTATAGTGGTTTACAATCTTTTCTGCAACTTCCCTTTTTTCGATATTGTTCATCGGAATCCCTCCTTTTTTAAAAGGAAGAATTCTTCTGGCAGCTACTTTTCTCAGCGCTTTGATGTAATTGGGATTCACTGTTCTAAATGTTGGATAATCATGCCCGTTCGTGTCAAAGGCTAGCACTTTTCTACCTTTCTTTCCTGTTGTAGGATTATCCACCATATAATACTTAATCTCCTGATTGGTACGATATGTTTTACCAACTCCCATCTCTCCGATAATAAGCATTACAAAGGGATCACGTTCTAAATCTTCATTGCGATATACA
>CANMMM010000144.1 GCA_947498935.1 uncultured Aquimarina sp.
TAATTCGTTTTGATTTGTGCCATTGTAAATTTGAATCAATTTGTGTTGTCACTTAGTAGGATCAATGGTGTCTAATAGCTCCATCAGCAGCAGCCTTTTGGTAATGGGATTCCGAGCAGTAGGTTTGTGCTTGGCTAAAAAGGCTGTGAGTGCTGGATGGATAGCGGGATGTGTAAGGTGTTTACGAATGTTTTGTTTGGTGAGGCGGTAACATTGTTTTGTGTTCGGCAGGCTAAAGCAGAGCGTATTTCTGTAGAATATATTGGGGATTCTAGCGCTGTGGTATTTATAGACTTTTAGATACAGGCAGCGATCATAGAGGTAATACGTACCTTTGCCCGTCTTTTGTATAGATCGCTTCTGTACAATGTGCTGCTCATAGTCTTGGAGCAATTTATTGGCTGCTATAGGCGATGGATGGTGGAGTAAGAGGGTTTCTAGAACGGATAATAGATCGCAAACCTCTAGTTTAGACAA
>CANMMM010000145.1 GCA_947498935.1 uncultured Aquimarina sp.
GCCTCCTTAACGTATCAGATTCCCATTCCTTTGGCATGAACAAGCGCATATCTATTGGAGTGTAATATTCTGACTGTGAAAGCCCTGCTGCTACAGCTACCTGCCCATTATCTGTTTTTCCGATACAACCTAAATATTGTCTAGAAACACAAGCTGACATTTTACCTTTTTTACGAAAACCAACTTCATCTATCAATAATGCAGTTGGGGAGTTGTGCTGCGAAAATAGGTCTGAACAAGCCATAGCTACTTGATCCATCAATGCTCTATATGACCATGAATCACTATTTACAAAATGATTTATACTTTGCTGGCTTAGAGTTGATAAATGATCTGCCATATACTGGCAAGTAGCCTTCTTCTTTTCAAATTTGAAAAGAGATTGGAAATAATCAAAGGCATGTTGTCTGTATGAAAATTTGACAACTTTAAAACGAGCTGTAAATTTTGAAAAGAAGCAAGAGAACTCTGTTTG
>CANMMM010000146.1 GCA_947498935.1 uncultured Aquimarina sp.
ATAGAGGTAGTCACTTAAATACCTATCTTTATAGGAAGTAAATATATTGAAATATGGATATTTTTAAAGGTCAAAATCTTCTAGAGTTTTCTGATCAGTTCAAAACAGATTTAGATTGCAAGCAGTATTTAGCAGAGATTAAAGCTCAAACTCCTTATAAATGTAGTCGCTGTAATCATACAGCTTATCAATCATTAGAAGATTTTGGCAGAAAATGTAATGTCTGTAGTCATATTGAATCAGCAACAGCTGACACCCTATTTCATAAGGTGAAATTTGGTGTACGAAAAGCTTTTTTCATTTGTTTTGAAATGGCAACCAGCACCAAAAGTTTATCAGCTAGTTATATAGCAGTACGTTATGGAGTTACCCAAAAAACAGCTAGACTCTTTATGCACAAAGTCAGGGAAGCAATGGCTCCAAGTGGTAACCACCCAATGGATGGTGAGGTTCACGTAGACGAATTTGTCTTA
>CANMMM010000147.1 GCA_947498935.1 uncultured Aquimarina sp.
CTCGTGCTATTGGCATAGGTATACTCGGTAGTAGTACTTATATCTCCCGAATGGTTGACCACTGTTTTGGTAGGGTTACTATAGGCATCATAGCTATGATGGCTAGTGGTCACTGTTCCTGTAAGACGATCTTCTGTGGTCGTTTTGGTGAGCTGTATCGTAGATCGCTTATTGGCATCTAGGGTGTGTTTATAGGTGTTTTGTGTTTTGGCAATATAATCGGCAGGGAGATTAGTAAAATAATGCGATACTCTGGATTGAAACTCCCTAGTAATTGTTCCTATTTTTACATCATAACTGGTATTAAAAAATAGTAGGTCATTAAAATTGGTGTGCCAATTACTACGCGATGTATTTTCGAATCCTAAAAAACCTTGCCCCTCTAGATTAGATACAGCATTGTGGTAGTAAAACAATTGTTTGACCGTAGGAGTTCCTACTACCGTTCTTTGTAACTGATGTACTAGTCGTAC
>CANMMM010000148.1 GCA_947498935.1 uncultured Aquimarina sp.
TTACTATAGTTATAAGAAAATATATTCTGAGAACCAACACCATCTATTGTTGCTGCATTAATTTCTTTAGCTATTAGTGATTGTGTAGTATAGATATAGCGTTTATAAAAGTCTACATACCCATTATTTTCTGTTACAACTTCTAGTCTATATTTATCATCATAAGAATAGTTATAGGTATACACTCTATCATTCAAATGATCTGTAGCACCCATATTGGTCATTAATTTGGTATCTGGATCATAAGTGTATTGGGTAGTCATCTCGATTTCATCCCCTTTGGTTTTGATCCTTTGCAGACGTCCATTTGAATGGAAGTAAGCAGTTTCTCCTTTTGGTGTCGTTTCTTTAATCATTCTTCCTAATACATCATACTCATAGGTATAAGTACCTGCCGAGGGGTCGATAAGTTTGGTTTTTTCACCCCATCCATTTTGTTCGATAGTTTGGGTCTGCCCTCCATAAGTG
>CANMMM010000149.1 GCA_947498935.1 uncultured Aquimarina sp.
TCAACATCACTGTCTACTGCATCTGCTGGATCACCATCATTATTCGGATCAGCATTCTCTGTGCTTGTTGGTAATCCGTCATTATCATCGTCCGTATCTAGATAATCTGGCGTACCATCGCCATCACTATCTTGATTCGTAGGATCGTTATCTCCGTCATAGTCCTCAAATACCGTATCAACACCATCATTATCATCATCTGTATCTCGGTAATCAAACTCATCTGTAGTATCTGTATTGGTCAATACCAAGTTCGCACCATCAAATACTTCGTCATTCACATCAAAACCATCGTTTGGATCGGCTCCTTCATACGCATCTAATAATCCATCACTATCGGTATCTGTAGTCGTAGTTGCTGGGGTAAATCCTGCCTCTACTGTGTCTGGCACATTGTCATTATCACTATCCGTATCTATATAATCTGGGGTGTCTACACCATCGGTGTTCTCTGGTGTGATTCCTGC
>CANMMM010000150.1 GCA_947498935.1 uncultured Aquimarina sp.
ATTCCGATAACTCCACATCTGACACCCCATCACTAGCATCCACCTTGGGTGACAACACGTAGCTTAAATTCCCAAAACAATCGTAAACATAATGCGTATCATGAGGGAGACCTGCGTTATTAAAAGCAGCTTATGTAGCTGATGAAAAAAAAAAACAATAGAACCCCTCCGCATCACCAAAGCTATGATACATAATTGGTAGTTATACCTGCACTTCGTTCCTCAGGAGCTATAACCAAATTATGTATAATAGCCCCGCGCATACGTTAGGATCATTCATTCGCCATTAGGCTAGTATTTTAATAAAAAGAGGAACACAGCCACTACAGCCCACGCATTCCTCTTTTTATCAAAATAGAAGCTCCAGTATGAGTGAGAACGATTCATGGTGAAGAGGAAGAGCGCAATGGCGCGAGCTAAGAGCTTTCTCTTCAACATTAATCATAGCCCAGTGGCGAGTGAACGT
>CANMMM010000151.1 GCA_947498935.1 uncultured Aquimarina sp.
CCACCATCTACTGATACGAGCAATCAGCAATCGGTGGTTCGAGTAGCAGCGACGAATATCAATAGCACGATTGTTTCTTTGGTAGGTACAAGTGCTACCTATGCCGTGGTCAATGAAAATCTAATCATACCGTATAACATCCAATTGCAGCGTGTTGGAGGAGCAGGAAGTATCAATGAAAATGAGCCAGTGTTAAAGATTCCGATTCCACTCACTTTAGAAAGCCCTATTGTTTGGACAGCATTGACCACAGAGGGCAATCTATGTCGTTGTCAACTTACCCCCTTAGGATTGCTACTAATTGAAGGTGATTTCACTAGTGATCAAGACACACTACCTATTCATTTTCCAAATTATGTAGCACGGACACCACTAGAAATATCTAGAGCACCTGTATTCAATAATCCTTTACAACCTTAAAAAACACACTATGACAGTACAAGAAAAATTCGTAAAAAACTATTA
>CANMMM010000152.1 GCA_947498935.1 uncultured Aquimarina sp.
GATATTTCCTAAATGATCTGTGTTTCTGCAAAAAATTTAGCGGTATCCCTTATTTTTGGGTACTACCTACCTCCAGATTCAAAAAAAAGAACATTCCATCTTCATTACCCCTGCTATGCTTGCTAAAATACTAAAATCCCGTTCACTGCCAACGCACCACCAAAGTTAAGTTACATAATTGTGCATTATGGGTACTCCTAAACTCGCCCCATAATACAATTATGCAAAATAACCGCGCGCATACGTTATGATCATTCATTCGCCATTAGGCTAGTATTTTAATAAAAAGAGGAATACAGCCACTACAGCCCACGCATTCCTCTTTTTATCAAAATAGCAGCTCCGTACGAGTGAGAACGATTAATGCTGAAGAGGAAGAGCGCAATGGCGCGAGCTAAGAGCTTTCTCTTCAACATTAATCATAGCCCAGTGGCGAGTGAACGTAGCTGCGTGCGCGCAAAACA
>CANMMM010000153.1 GCA_947498935.1 uncultured Aquimarina sp.
AACAATTTAAAGAAATGAGTAAAGCTTCTGGATAATATGGACATCATCCAATCTGTACTTTTCTCATCTCGCTCAGGATTAATAATAAAGTCATTTGAATTTTTCTTTTCTTCATACCCCAGCTCATTTAAAATCTGCAGCAAGCTTTTTGTTATAGGTATTATCTTTGGAGCTACGTTTTTTTCAGCTCCTGTCCTTTTTGTCTTTTTAGACCGTTCTACTTTTAAGTTAGGAACTTCAATGTAATATGGGTTTTGTTTTACATCTGTTTTTATCATATTCCAGCGTAAATTAACAACCTCTTCTCGTCTTCCTCCAGTATGCAAAGCCAGTAAAAAAGCTGATCTCAGATACGGACGATACATGTTTTTTCGAATTCGTTTTCCTGTCTTAGAGAGTTCTTTTATTTTTCCATTTTCGCGATTAAGTGTAGCAAGAAGTGCCTCGAATTCCTCTTTGTT
>CANMMM010000154.1 GCA_947498935.1 uncultured Aquimarina sp.
GGAGCTAGTGGAGATATGGAAGCACTCTTTAGTGTTAGAAGCCAATGGGTACGTGTAAAAGATGCGCCAGAAACTTTTAACTTTAACCTAAATACACCACTGGGAGAGCGACTGGGAGGTGGACTGACCATTGTATCGGATAAGGTATTTGTATTATCTGAAACACATGTATATGCCGATATATCTTATAGATTACCCTTATCGGAGCAAGTAAATCTTTTCTTTGGTCTTAAAGCTGGTGGATCATTCCTAAATGTAGATTTGAATGATTTATCGAACCAAGATCCTTTGTTTACAGAGAATGTAAATAACTTTAATCCCAATGTAGGGGTTGGTTTTTACTTACAGTCTAAAAAGTATTATGTAAGTATTTCGGCTCCTGGATTACTCAAAAATGATCGGTTTGAAAAAGAAGGAGTCGTACCTGTATCTGCTACAGACGAAATACA
>CANMMM010000155.1 GCA_947498935.1 uncultured Aquimarina sp.
TTACCTGTAGGACCTTATTACTATATCATTGATCTCAATGATGGGGTAAATGGGCCTGTAGATGGATGGATCTATATTAATTACTAATGAATGATATGATGTATGCGAGGAGAGTACTTCCTTTCCTCGCATTACTAAAGAACAATAAAATATAATTGACTAATGAAACAAGCCAAAAATAATTTAAGAAACCATAAACAGTCATTTGGCAAGTTCCATGTGACAGCTAAAACAATATTATAAAACATGAAAAATGTAAACTATATATTTTTTGTACTCGCACTATCATTTGTAGTACAAATTAATGCACAACAAGATCCTCACTTTAGTCTCTACCAATACAACAGAAATATTATCAATCCTGGATATGCGGGAGCTAGTGGAGATATGGAAGCACTCTTTAGTGTTAGAAGCCAATGGGTACGTGTAAAAGATGCGCCAGAAACTTT
>CANMMM010000156.1 GCA_947498935.1 uncultured Aquimarina sp.
GCACTTATCGAAGCATGGAGAGATGGAAAAATACTGATTCTCGATGAGATGCCTAAGTTAGATGCGAATACCGCAGGCTTGTTAAATGATGCGTTGGCAAAATCTGCAAAACCCGATGCCATTATTTTTAATGGTTTGAATGAACCTATTGTCAAGCATCACGATTTCGGTTGTATTGCTACAGGGAATGTAGTAGGTAAAGGAGCAAGTGGTAACTACGTAGGTAATAATAAACAAGATGCATCACTATTGGATCGCTTTAGCGGATGTATTTACCGCGTGGGATTTAATGAGGTACTCGAACGCCAATTGGTGTATACACCTGTCGCTAATATATGTATCAAGATACGCAAAGCGATACTTGCCTATGAAGGAAAACAACCAGGAGATGATGATACGGAAGATATTATGACGCTTAGAACCATGCTTAATATGGAACGAGCCTA
>CANMMM010000157.1 GCA_947498935.1 uncultured Aquimarina sp.
TTAAGAGGGGTTTTTTATACTAGAGACGACTATGGAAATATTACAAAAAAAGAAAATAGTGCTTTTGGACTTTCGACAAAACTGACCGAAAAATTCAAATATGATCCTTCAGGAAGGTTTATAACAGAGGCTATCGATCAACTCGGACGTAAGACTACCTATACAACCAATAAATGGGGATTGCTCACCAAGGAGGAAAATCACTTAGGGCAAACCGCTACCTATGGATATGATAAATGGTATCGAATAAAAGATACAAAAGATTTTTTAGGTAGACGTACAAAAGTTGAGTATGCCAGAGAAGGAGCTAATTATAACGTCACTTCTACTGCATCCACAGGACATACATCCATAACAGGTTATGATGCATTGGATCGCATACGTTATACACGAGCACACAATATATCCGAGGATTTAGTACAACAAAGTTTTGAGTACGATGC
>CANMMM010000158.1 GCA_947498935.1 uncultured Aquimarina sp.
GTAAACATTACACAAACTGGAAACGATTTTGATATTACGGTAACACCTGCTGATGGTGCAGAAACGGATGTAGATGCTGGAAACAACATTACAGTAACAGGAATAGGAACAACTGCGGATCCGTATGTGATCAGTGCGCCGGATAACAATGATAACGATCCAACTAATGAAATACAAAGTGTAACATCTTCTGATGCATCTGTAAACATTACTCAAACTGGAAACGATTTTGATATTACGGTAAACCCTGCTGATGGTGCAGAAACGGATGTAGATGCTGGAAACAATATTACAGTAACAGGAATAGGAACAACTGCAGATCCATATGTGATCAGTGCGCCGGATAACAATGATAACGACCCAACTAATGAAATACAAAGTGTAACATCTTCTGATGCATCTGTAAACATTACTCAAACTGGAAACGATTTTGATATTAC
>CANMMM010000159.1 GCA_947498935.1 uncultured Aquimarina sp.
GCGCGAGCTAAGAGCTTTCTCTTCAACATTAATCATAGCCCAGTGGCGAGTGAACGTAGCTGCGTGCGCGCAAAACAAGGCGTAGCCATAGCGAAGTGGAGCAGCCGACGTGGACGGGAAGCGATAGCGCAAGTACACGCCACAGGATTTTTTTGTTTCAATTGAAAAACAATAAGATCGTCCACATAAAAATCCTGTAGGCTGCGACCAGCGGCGTAGCCCATGAAGTAGCGGTTTTGCTTAACTAACTCATAGCGCAGCGTACCTTATTGTTCTTAAGCAAAAGAGTAGCTACGGGTGAGAGAGGAACAGAACAAGGCTATTTATTTGTAGTGGAGATTGCCGACCGAAGTCGAGGCAATCGTAACGGTATGGAACAAGGGAGCGCAGCGGACTTGTGGAATAACAAAAAATAGCTTGTGGCGTGACGAAGGAAC
>CANMMM010000160.1 GCA_947498935.1 uncultured Aquimarina sp.
TTACGTATTCTACCTTCTGTATCGAATTGTGTGGTTTTACTAAAAGGACCTTGAATCTTCGTCAATCGTTCTAAAGGGTCGTATTCAAACTTCTCTGAATAGGAAGCAGACTTGTTAGGTAATGTAGCGGTATGGAATCGACTACTCAGATTGCCTGTTTTAGGATCGAATACGGTACCATGTGAGATCATTGTATGATTGGTACGCTCATCAATGACTTGGTTCTTACTCAAAAAACCATAGATGTCATAGTTCAAGCTTAGGGTCTGTCCTGTACCAAGAGCTACGCTTTCTGGTTGATTACGGGCATTCGCCTTTTGTATCTGCCAATCATCGACCCCCTTTAGTAACCCATGCTTACTATAGTTATAAGAAAATATATTCTGAGAACCAACACCATCTATTGTTGCTGCATTAATTTCTTTAGCTATTAG
>CANMMM010000161.1 GCA_947498935.1 uncultured Aquimarina sp.
GCCTGAGACTACGAATATAAGTTCATACTAATATATTGAAAAGGAAATTTTAGAAGTTGAGAATAGATTACTTCATTGGATTGTGATTCTGAATAAGTTATTCTGAACAGGTCTAAATAATGGGGAATTAGCTCAGCTGGCTAGAGCGCCTGCCTTGCACGCAGGAGGTCATCGGTTCGACTCCGATATTCTCCACAAAGCGATGCTCATATTTGATAAGTGTAAACTTTAAGAAAGAGCATCCATGAATTATCAACTGATATTTTTTATTAGTGATGATTCATCACAAGTTCATTGACATATTGATTTAAAAATACGAGCATCGATTGCACACACAGGTTGCAATTGATGAAAAAAATAGAATTTATATAATACAACTAACGCTGTATTATATTAGAAATAACTAAAAGAGCAAGTTAAAGCAAGAC
>CANMMM010000162.1 GCA_947498935.1 uncultured Aquimarina sp.
GATTGAAAAAGCTCTAAACGACTGGCTTGTTTTCGTTTAAAAAGAAGACTGTTATACTTTTCTAATAAATTACGTATCTCTTTGTTTAATTCTTCTAAAGAGAAAAAAGTCATCTCACGAAGTGGATAATAGATACGCTGGTAGGCTAGATGTACTGCATTTTCAACCAGTGCTTTATCTTGAGGAGAATAGCTTCGAGTGGGATTAATAACACAATTATAGTGCCTAGCAAAATCCTTAAAACTACGATTGATTTGAGCTTCATATTTACTGGATCTAGTGACAGCGGATTTTAGATTATCTGAGACGATAGCTTTGGGAACACCTCCATAAAAATGCAACGCATTTTCACTACACCGAATCAAATCTTCTCGCTTTTGACTCATGCAAGCCTCTACATAAGTATACTGACTATTAGGTAAAATG
>CANMMM010000163.1 GCA_947498935.1 uncultured Aquimarina sp.
GAGTCACGAGATCATTCTAAAGTTCGTACTACCGCATAAAAAATGGAGCAATCCTAATAGATTCAAAAGCTTATAAACCACCAAATATTTTTAATATTTAAAAGGCACCTGCATAATAGGTGTCTTTTTTATTTGATCTATTGTCATAGACATCAGATAACCAATAAAGCCATTACTTCTGAAAAACACCCGATTTCAATAAGAATGTACAGATCATCCCAAAAGAAAAAAATCGAATTGCTATAAATGATTATTTATTCTAGTTATAAGAAACATTTGATCCGCTAATTTATCCGATGTATCTACTTAGAAGAACGACAAAAAACAGTGGTTCCGCCCAAAAAACGAAAAAGAGCGTCTCCACGCTCTTTTTCTTCACACAAATCATCTTAACTTGTGTGCTATTTTGTAACC
>CANMMM010000164.1 GCA_947498935.1 uncultured Aquimarina sp.
CCTGAAAATACTGTGCTTCGATGCGTTTAAAGCGAAGTTGATCTTTTTGATCAGAAAAGAATTCATTAATGGAAAGCACTTTTAGTATCGTAAAAGCTTCTGAAATTGGTAATAAAGCTTTATAAATACCATTTTCACCAAACTCTTTTTCCATTAGAATACCACTTTTAATGACTCCTGTTTTGGTGTTGTACTTTACGAGCTTGTTTTCTGCCCCTATGGTATCAGATGCTGCTACAATATTTTCCGTTAGAATATGCCTTTGTTCTCTTTTTGAAGAAGACTTTTTTATCAGTTCATTCCATTCATTTGGAATCTGTTTGCGTTCTTCATCTGTAATGTTCTTACTTTGAGTATAAATCAAACTAATAGCAGCATGTTCTTCAGGCTGTAAAGAATAGCT
>CANMMM010000165.1 GCA_947498935.1 uncultured Aquimarina sp.
GGTATCGCTTCATTGCTATAATGGATCGTTGTACCTGCTAGTTCGTGTGCATCTATTCTACTCACCCACTGGCGATACACTTCGGTATTGTTTGCTGAACCTTGCAGCGTAGCTCGATCTTGTGTATTCTCAAAACGTCCTGTAAAAGCCACACGTCCTAGCGCATCATATTTGGTAAATAGCCATTCATTCTTCGCTTTTTGATTCGCATCTTGGGTGATCACAGGTTGATCTAGCTTGTTATACACGATCACTTCCCATCCTTTACCAGGGATTTTCTTTTCAACAAGACGATTTCGGGTGTCGTACTTATACTGGTAGCATAATTCCGATAACTCCACATCTGACACCCCATCACTAGCATCCACCTTGGGTGACAACACGTAGCTTAAATTCCCAAAA
>CANMMM010000166.1 GCA_947498935.1 uncultured Aquimarina sp.
AAAGGGTCTTTCTGCTGTGTGTACCCTTGAAAAATCTTACCATTCGTTTTAGAAAGAGCTTTCCCTTCAAACAATGCACTTTCGAGCGTGTGCCTTGCGTTTTTTTGTTTTGAAGGGTCTTTCTGCTGTGTGTACCCTTGAAAAATCTTACCATTCGTTCTAGAAAGGGCTTTCCCTTCAAACAATGCACTTTCGAACATGTGCCTTGCGTTTTTTTGTTTTGAAGGGTCTTTCTGCTGTGTGTACCCTTGACTACGTACTGCTTTGCGTTCCCATAGGTCATATCCCCATTTTTCTTTTAACTTATCAACACCTATTACTATATTATTTTTATATGTAGTTATAGTATGTATATCTGTAAGGCGACAATTTGTACTTTTAGAATCCGTAAAAACATGATTT
>CANMMM010000167.1 GCA_947498935.1 uncultured Aquimarina sp.
TTAATGCCTCGGTATAAAAATCTAAAATCATTCCATTTGATGAAGTGATCATGTCCATTTGTGCCATATTCCTTAATATGTTTTTTTTAAAGGAATCGGTTACTTTTCGATATAATGGATGCGCTTTAGGAAGTGCATGCAATAATTGTTCGATATCCATCACAAGCATTGCCTCTCTATTCACTTCTTTGATACTGCGAAACAAATAGGAGCAGTCTTCGATCAGCGGTGGAAATACAATATAATTTGCCCACCTCAATGCATCTATATCTAACAACGCATGATCCAAATCAAAAGTTTTATTGAAATCCCACTTTCGAATTGATACCAGTCGTACGATGTGTGTATCCGTTTTATTAAGCGCGAAATATGGTAAAATAGCTCTGTAATAAGCA
>CANMMM010000168.1 GCA_947498935.1 uncultured Aquimarina sp.
TAACTGTTTAATTTGTTACCAACCAGATACCCTGCTATAAAGACCACTGTGAGCATCAATAACTCATCTTTTAAAGATGAGTATCTGGTGAATGCCTCAGGGGTTTCTTCTTGCTTGTTTAACAACTTACGTTGGCGTAATTCATTCCATACCAATTGCACTTCATTGGCAAGTGCTTGGTCTTCTGGATTGGCATTTGACTTTTTGGCAATACGGTCATAATATGCCTTGATTTGCTGATTACTAGCATCCGTAAATTGATCTAAAAAAGCATCTTCATCTCCTGATCCATTGTAATTTGAATGCCCGCATTGACGACATAAATTCGCTTCGGTATTGTAACCATCGTGATTGCAAGCATTGCATTGAGTAGTACCGCTATGCTGTAAGGA
>CANMMM010000169.1 GCA_947498935.1 uncultured Aquimarina sp.
TTTCCGATCATTGGCGATCTTTTCATTTTGATCACTATCCTTACCTGTGCCGATCTCTGGTAAATCATTTAATTCTTTTTGAAGCTTCTCGATAACCTTCATACGTTTGCTCCTTCGTTCAGCTATAAGCACAGGGTATTTTTCATTTATACCCCGTAGTAAGTCTGCTGTAACTACCGCGGGTTTTTTACCATTCAATGCTTTGATGATTCGATCATCCACTTCTTGTTTCGTAAGAGGACGCTGTAAATTATTGACAATACTTACTTCGCGAACTGTGTCTTTTCCAAAAGGCGTATTTCCTCCATTTCCCTTTTTAAATAAGTATCGTTTTTTGATAGCTGCTTCTAAGGGTAAAAATTCAACTTCTAAATC
>CANMMM010000170.1 GCA_947498935.1 uncultured Aquimarina sp.
ACTATGTACTATGGCTATCAGACCGTAATAACAATGCCAGATGGTTCTCTAATGTAGACCTACAATGGGAAGAACTTGATAACGGAACTGCTACACTATCAGGAACTGTATACGATTACAGCCTAACGCATACCACCTATGAAGTAGCTGCTACCTTCTCTAAAATTGCAACTGTAATACCAGGAGATAGTCCTAAGCAGCACTTATGTAATACAGAAGATAGTAGTGACTGGACCTATTACACAGAACTTACAGGAACAGTAACTAGCACCGATGGTTCTTGGTCTATGAATCTGAGCAGAAGAGGACCTGCATTCCAAGTAGGATATGGAGCAAACCAAACAGAAAGCCAACAAGGTAAAAATGGAGC
>CANMMM010000171.1 GCA_947498935.1 uncultured Aquimarina sp.
CGAAAGGATTTTTCTGCATTACTTCTAAAGGATGCTACTACTGCATTTTTTTCCTTGTAGCTCACTTTTTGATTTCTTCCAGTAACTTCTGCTACTTTGAAATGCACATCCTTATGACCTCCTAATGAGGTAGGTTTCTTTTCTTTTGTAATCAATTCAATCAGCTGATCAATAGGAGAAATACTGAGTCCTGAGCTTTCTAAAAGCATCGCTTTTCTAATGCGTGTATATTCCTCTTGTCCCTTTATAGGTAAATCTTCAATTTCGATGCGTTGTCTACTCTTATGCCCATCAATCCCTGTAAAGCTGTAGAAAAAAACATTGTCCAATCCTTTGAGCAAGGTTCGTACAAAATCAAGTTCTT
>CANMMM010000172.1 GCA_947498935.1 uncultured Aquimarina sp.
TGGGTAAAGTTCTGTGGGGATGTCGCATTACGTGGTTGGTATACGCGAATGGTGTTTGACCCAGCAGCGGTTCTTTTAGTGAGTTTGAGAACATTGTCAAATTGTAAGGGATTCGATACCGAATACTTCATCCCTGAGATTTTGAAGGGATTTGCCTTGGATTCTTCTCGTACCTCTTTATGGCTAGATTCCTCTACAGTAACAGTAACTCCAGTAGGTTGAGCGGCTTCTTCATTCCCGCCAAATACAATGGCTTCCGCTGCTTCTGTAGAGGTGTTTCTAACGACAACGGTTAGCGTACGGTCGTTAGGGTCAATCTTTCCGATAGATGTACGGGTATAATCGTCATAGCCGTCTTCCTC
>CANMMM010000173.1 GCA_947498935.1 uncultured Aquimarina sp.
TATTTTTATATGTAGTTATAGTATGTATATCTGTAAGGCGACAATTTGTACTTTTAGAATCCGTAAAAACATGATTTCCAGTGCTTTTTTGTTGAGGGCTTTTAGCCGAAATAACAGCTGTTTTGGGACTTGTTAACCCCTTTATACACATGATTTGAGGGTTTATTAACAACTCGTAATTTGCCTTCGTACCATGAAACACCTTCCTAGTAATCACCCCTGTTTCCACTAATCTTTTGATGTGACGTTGGATCGTACGAGTACATTGATGTGTGCGTTTTGCTAATTGTTTGTTGTTTGTAGTCAAAAGAGGAATGGTATGCACCGTGATAGGTGTCTTTTTGTGATGTTT
>CANMMM010000174.1 GCA_947498935.1 uncultured Aquimarina sp.
TTGTACCATAACAACCAACTGAGTTCTACGACTTCCCATAATACGCCTAAATTAGGTACGTCTGCTTCTTGCTGTATCGCTTCAATTCTCTTTTTGCTTACACGCTCATGCTTGATATAATGATCCTGCATAATAGCCAAAACTTTATCTATATAATCCGTGTTAGCTGATGGCTGATTCATTGTATTGACACTAGCTGGTGTTGTTGTACTGCTTTTATCGGTTAGATAGTCAGTGATTATTTTTTTGGAATGCTCTAAGTTTTCAATTTTATATGCTAGGCTACTGTATTGTGCTATGTCTTCTTTCTTAGCGGTTGGTTTTCCTGTTTTAGGATTGGTATAAGCA
>CANMMM010000175.1 GCA_947498935.1 uncultured Aquimarina sp.
GACCATAAATGAATACTACGCGTTTGTTCAGAGGTATTGGTTATTGTAAGTTGAGTCGCCTCGTAATGACGCTGTAAATGTTTATAAAAAGTAGCTGGGGTGATTGGTTTTCTAGATCGTCTTCTTAACAAAGTTGATTTTCTAGCCAATGCCTTGGGAGTTGGTTTCAAAAAAGAATCTTCCAATACAGATGTTTCCACTACAGGAGCAGCTATCGGCTTTTCGGGCATATCATCATCACAGCAGTTTGTTGCTACCTCCGCTAGTGGGGGTGACATATCATCGTCCATAAATAGAATCCACCACACAGCAATCAGGGAAATGCCTGTAGTCATATATGCTATTTG
>CANMMM010000176.1 GCA_947498935.1 uncultured Aquimarina sp.
ACCAAAAACAAACTCTGGATTTCCATCTTCGTGGGGATTGTTCGTGATAAAAAAGCCTAAAGTAGCTTTCGCCTCATGCAGTGCTTGCGTGCGTGCTTTTGCTACAATATTTTCAAACTCCTTTTCTATAGCAGTCCCCTTTATCGCCTTTTTCCAAGCATTGTAAGGCACTTCTACATTTTTGAAAATTGGGACTAAAGAATAATTGTATTTTTCCTTATCACTTAAGGGTCGATTGTAGGATACCGTTCCGTAAGTATATGGTGCAGTTCCTGGTTCTTTATATTCTTTAAAACCTATTGTAGGATTACTACCTTGTCCATAGGGTCTTCCTAACTCATACAAA
>CANMMM010000177.1 GCA_947498935.1 uncultured Aquimarina sp.
AGCATACCGATACTCAGGCTAGAGAGTATTATGGTTGGGGTTCTTTTTTTTTGTGATTTCTATCGATGATTTTTTCTATAGAACGCATGATTTTCTGTAGTTTTTCGGCATAGTTAGGATCGGTAGCATAACCTGCTTGTGCAATTTGCTGAGCAAAGCGATAGGGTTGGTTTCGGTAAGCAAGTGCAGGGCGATACCTCCTATTGGTAAACAATAAGCCTGCCCAGTCAATAAAAGAGTCGGCAGGTGATGGATACGCTCGAAAAAGGTCTTTGATGCGATACTTCCATTTGCCACTTGCTGTTTTAGTAGGGTATCCTGGGTAAATAAAAGGGAATCGACGTG
>CANMMM010000178.1 GCA_947498935.1 uncultured Aquimarina sp.
GCAGCCATCGTTAAATTAATCTCAAATTATTTGAGGTATCACGATGCGAAAGCACATACTTTAAAAATCCTTTGATAGATGATATAAATATGTGTATTGAATATAATTCTGCTTTTCCTCAAGCAATAGCACCCCTTTTAGTGTAATTGATGTTTCGATCATAAATTATACTAGGACTAATTTTTATGATTAGATAATTTATTGATTTTTATATACTCTCTAATATACTTAAAGGGGAACGGTAAAATTGTTAAACCTTCATGGTTAATTCGTTTTGATTTGTGCCACTGATTTCGGATTTATAGTGCCAGTTATTTCGGTTCAAACTGTGCCATTTT
>CANMMM010000179.1 GCA_947498935.1 uncultured Aquimarina sp.
GGCATTTGAACCAATTCGAATACTTCTTTTGCTGTCAATTCCGAAAGTGTCGCATCCCTAGCAGCTAGCAAGTATGGTGCTGCTTGCTGAATCTTTTGAGCATCTTTTATATACAATCCAGTATTAAATACTTCAAGTACACTAGTGGCAGATAAAACATTAGGAATGGTTTTTCCATAGTATGTTACATCAGTAGCAATTGCTCGTTTTTCTGAAGAATCTATTTTCTTTTGCTCCTTATTAGGCACAAGTATCTTCGCTGGATTTGAGAGGATATATCGAATTGCTTTTGTTAGCTTCACTGTAGAGATCGTACTGCCTAAATAGTTCACTTT
>CANMMM010000180.1 GCA_947498935.1 uncultured Aquimarina sp.
CTGTTTCCCTTTTATCATTGATAAAAGTTGACAAATGCATATAATAGTTTTGTGTTTTTTTCTTTTGAATAGTGCTGATTACAAACTCTAAAGACTCTTCTAAAGTATTGGGTAAATCTGACACCTGTATCAAAGCCATGTGTCCAAAACCTTTAGATTTATCATTATTATTTAGTTCTTGTACTTTTAAGTGAACATCGTCATTACTTAATTGTATGTTTTTAGACAACCCTAATAGTACAAAGTTTCCAAGTCTTCTCTTTTCTTTATGATGTCTTCCAAAATAATTACTTCTATTTTCAGAAGCCCAAATGTGTTCTAGAGACAAGAAATCA
>CANMMM010000181.1 GCA_947498935.1 uncultured Aquimarina sp.
GTAGCCCGCTCATTAAACGCATTGACCTCAAACCACACCGCATTCTTAACTCCTTGCTTGCGGTATTGCACGCGGTATTTACGATGTTCTGTTGTTCCCTGCCATAGTAATTGCTGAGTTGTAGGAGTTTTGTTTTCTGCCAATAGGTAACTCGGTGCATCACAAACAGCCGTATGTGTAAAATGGTAAATCTCGCTATACCCATCATTTCTAAAGACAGAGGTCTCACTAATCCCATCACTCACCAATGCTCGTACGCGCCATGCATAGGTTTTATCGGGTAATAAAGCAGGTTCGCCAGGACCGTATAATAAGGTAGTGGCAAAAGTAGT
>CANMMM010000182.1 GCA_947498935.1 uncultured Aquimarina sp.
GCTGTGTTTGTTGGTGTATTAGCGATTTCTTGCTTGTTCTCATAAAGATGAGTGAGGATTTCAGGTTCATGCGCATCTAGTATGCTATTAATATCTTCTTTATCGGGCATGGAGATGTTGCTGATGGTTACTGCAGGGAGTAACTTGCCTAATTCTTTGGAGTATTTATCTACGGCACTCATCCCTGATGAGTCGGCGTCGAACCATAGGGTAATTTCTTGGAGTTGTTCTAATTTGGTGATGGCTTGTATATGCTCACTGGTCAGTCCGTTTGTGCCATAGGCTGCTAATACTGCAGTAGCTGATGAAAAAGAAAAGTCTGACTGCTCTTG
>CANMMM010000183.1 GCA_947498935.1 uncultured Aquimarina sp.
GCGCCTACATACTTGACAGTTACAGGAAAGTCCCCTGCGGTAAAGACATCATTGATCACTAAACTTTCTAAGGGCTTTTGGTTGGTGATCACGATCTCTGGAGTAATCCCACAATTATAGGTAGCCGTATCACTGGCTGCCAACATAGTGGTAAACTCATTGATCTGCGAATATGAAAAACCTGCACCTTCTAAGCATTGCCCTCCTACGCGAAATTCATAAGTAGTACCTGGTTCTAGGTGATGGAGGGTAGCCCGCTCATTAAACGCATTGACCTCAAACCACACCGCATTCTTAACTCCTTGCTTGCGGTATTGCACGCGGTA
>CANMMM010000184.1 GCA_947498935.1 uncultured Aquimarina sp.
TCATCCTCTCAGAGCAGCAAGCCATTGAGAGATTACAACACCAAAAAGATGAAGCCATTACTGCTATTGATACTTTTACTGACGACGAATTATACCATTATTTCTCAGGAGTTAGTACCCAAGCTACAAATGATCGACGGTGAAAAACACTATTGTTTTACCACTGCACAATCCAAACAATTAGCCAAACTCATTGAATTAGGTACTCATAATCGTCAGCTTGTCAAAAAGCTAAAATTACAAGTCACTAAATTTTCAATGCTGATACAGCAAAAGGATAAAAGTATTGCCCTACAAGCAGCACAGCTACAAAATCAAGCAACCC
>CANMMM010000185.1 GCA_947498935.1 uncultured Aquimarina sp.
TATTATCGTATTCCTGTTTATATAGGAAACGGTTTAGGAATCCGCATCAGAAAACGATACCAAGTATTGCTTATAGGCTTCTTGTACGGAAGCATTACATTTTTTGTCAGAGGGTATCAAGGGACACAGCTATTATTGTTGTTTATATCCTTTCTCTTTGCCGTTACAACCTATAAGTTTTTGTTTCAAATCATTGTAGAACGCTTTCTACCTCCCAAAAAGACAAACCACTCATCCACAGATGAATTATAAAACTAGAACTATGCTAAAATACCTGCAATGGATACTGCCCATAGTAGCAGTCGTTACCATCCTGAGTA
>CANMMM010000186.1 GCA_947498935.1 uncultured Aquimarina sp.
GGCATACCGCACATGCCACGAAGACGTCAAGATTTTACAAACCTATTTAGCCAAAGTGTTTAAGGAAGATTTGGGGCATACAGGAAGTAATCAAGATGGTATTGACGGCATGTTTGGAACAAAAACCAATCGAGCTGCCAAAAAACAATTAGGCAAATCAGTATTTACCCAACAAGACATTAAGGGCATGCAAACAGCCCTTAAGATGATACAACACAAAAAACAGTAGTACCAATGGCACAATCGAAAAAAAACCTAAGCACGCTACTCAACTCGTTGATAGACGAAGACGGCTTTAAAACAGAAGTGACTGTTAC
>CANMMM010000187.1 GCA_947498935.1 uncultured Aquimarina sp.
TCGTAAACCGCTTTTTATGTGCAGGGATTGGAATATTCATAGTCTTACCCTTTCTGGACATGTATATATTTATCTTTTTGTGAATGGTATACCATCGCTCCAATACTGCCGATCACAACGACTCCCAATACCGCATATAATACTATGGAGGTAGTATTATCTTTGGAATCATTTTTGTCCTGATCGGTATGTATATCATCTGTACGCATACTATTGTTTGCTACAGATTGTGGTGTTAATAAATTTTGAGAAGCAGTAGGATTTATAATGGTATCGATTGCTCCACCAATAGCAGCTCCCCCTCCTAAGTCTTTGTA
>CANMMM010000188.1 GCA_947498935.1 uncultured Aquimarina sp.
TCTACACCATCGGTGTTCTCTGGTGTGATTCCTGCATCTCCTGCACCTTCATAGGCATCATTCAATCCATCGCCATCACCATCTGCCTCATTCACTGGAGTCAATGGATCATCCACTAATGGTGCAACATAACTACCTGAGGGTTGACTCTCTATATTATCTGGAATACCATCATTATCACTATCCAAGTCTTGGAAGTTGGGAATACCATCGCCATCACTATCAATATCCAATGGATTCGCTGCTGTGTATGGGTTGTTATCGCCATCTAAGTTTGGATCTTCAACGGTATCTAAAATACCATCGTTAT
>CANMMM010000189.1 GCA_947498935.1 uncultured Aquimarina sp.
GGCTGCTTGTTCTTGTTCTAGACTGATAGGTCGTAAAGGATACCGTAGCTTTTGGGTAGGCAATTGATTTTGTTGTGCCAATCGATGGCTTTCTAAGGCTCTGGTAATACTATCCAATGCGATACGAACACTTGTCGTACCTACTTGCAGTTTCTCGGCTATTTTTCTAACTAATTTCTCTACAGCATCATCGTGGTATAGATCGATTGTATTTCTACTAGGGATTTGAGAGGTATCTCCGCTGCGATATACCACCAAGGTCATTTTTAAGGCAGCTAGATTTTTAGCATCTAGTTTGCCAAACACAT
>CANMMM010000190.1 GCA_947498935.1 uncultured Aquimarina sp.
TGATTTATAGGATGAGTTTTTACCATTCTACATATAAGATTATTGAAAATAGTATTTTTACTTTGTGACCTATTAATTCGATAACAGAATTCATTAAAATACCTATTTATGTTTCCATCACTGACCCAAGAATAAGTTGTCCTTATCCACGATTTTACTTGATGAATCATTGTATGGAGTGCTTTAAAGTTCATCCCATTATCACTTTCAATTTGGGTAATATTATAAGCTTTTGCAATTGGTCTATAGCCTTTCCACTTATCAGTGATCACCTTAGCATCTCGATTGATATGGTTTACAAAAATGTA
>CANMMM010000191.1 GCA_947498935.1 uncultured Aquimarina sp.
AAGTATACGCCGATACTTCATTGCGTAGCTATTTAGAAACCTTAGCAAGATTTAACAATGCGTAATCATTCGATCAGTAGTAGACATCTGGGTATTGAAGTACGAACCATAACGTGTAACCTATCCTACTATAAAGCCCCTTTAACAAACGAATTATGAAAAATGTAGAAATACAAGCAGCCGAGGAGGAATTTACCCAAGATGCAACTCAAGTAGCGAAATTAGCATCTGAACAGACCGCTTTAGTTCCTTATGTTCCAAAGTCAAATGCAAGCAAAATGGATACGCTTATTCCTCGCAATATGGC
>CANMMM010000192.1 GCA_947498935.1 uncultured Aquimarina sp.
CCTGCGGTATTCGCATCTAACTTAGGCATCTCATCGAGAATCAGTATTTTTCCATCTCTCCATGCTTCGATAAGTGCGCCTTCTTTATAACCAGCTATTGTTTGCCCTCCTTTGATGTCTGTAGGAGAGGTCCATTGGTTGCAATTGATAACAACAAAAGGGAGTTCTTTTTGATCGTTTTCCGTTCTTCCAAACAAGGCATAGGCTACTTTTTCTCCTAAAGTTGTCTTTCCTGTTCCTGCGCTTCCTACTAGAAACACATTATTACCACTACTCAGGTCATCCAATACTTTCATAAAGTTTGG
>CANMMM010000193.1 GCA_947498935.1 uncultured Aquimarina sp.
ACTGTTCCTAGGATACTATCTGCTGCTTGTTTAGCAGCAGCAGTAGGCAATTCAAAAGGTTCTTCTTCCTCTGTGGTATCACTCGTGTCAGGATCAGCTTGTGATGTTTGAAAATCGCTAATATCTTGTTCAGGAACATCATCATCAATTGCTGCTCCCTCTGAAGATGGTATATCTTGGTCAGATCGTCCTGTTTTCCAGATATTCCAATCATCAGTGTCGGCATCGTTGGAGACCCCAGCTATTTCTTTATCAATTACTGCTTGATTTAAAGGGCTTAGTGTTTCATCCTGTATATTCTCA
>CANMMM010000194.1 GCA_947498935.1 uncultured Aquimarina sp.
TACAGTATAAGTAGCTGCACCACTAGCAGATACTGCTAAACTACCAGGAGTACTTCCTACCTCACTGCTAGTGCTTTGAGCACTTTTAGTCATGATGGGTTGTACTGCTGTTTTACTTTCAGCAGTAGGTAAGGTCACTACTTTAGAACTATAGTTCTGATACGTAAAGGTGTCATTAGGGTGCTGCCCTGTAATGCTTTGTGCTTGTATAGCACCTCCTAATAGACTTAGTATGCCTATACATAGGAGCGATAGTATATGTTTCATCTATCTTATTTTTATGAGTTGATAATGATTGATTTG
>CANMMM010000195.1 GCA_947498935.1 uncultured Aquimarina sp.
CACTAGTCATTAAAAGCAGTTGATTTTTGTCCAGTTGGTCTTGAAATCGTTTGACACGAATGACACTCATGGTTAGCTGCTCATTAAAAGAAGTTCCTAGTACTGCATTTACTTCGACAGCAACTCCGCGTGTTTCCATAAATTCTACTAGTGTTGCACATGCCAAGCCTACATAGAGTAATTCATCCCCTTTTACATTTGCATTTCCCCCTGCCATCAGATATAACCGTAATGCTGGATAAGAAGATTGTTTGTTTTTGAAATAGGCAAATACACTTTTAACAGCAGTTGTTTTATTAGC
>CANMMM010000196.1 GCA_947498935.1 uncultured Aquimarina sp.
TTATAACTAACAGCATCAGCTTGTAGCGCTCTTTTGCAAGCATTGTTCAGTCTTTTACTTCCATAGGTTTTATGTAATTGTATGAGTCCCATAGCTCTTTTATATCCTATCTCTGGATAGGCTACTTTAGCGATAATTTGTTCCACACAATCCGCAACATAATTACCGTGAGTAGCAGCTTTTTTTTTAAAAAACTCAGGACTCCATTCAGTATACTGTTGATGAGTACTACTCAAATGATCTTTGTTGGTGTTATAAGAACCTTTGGAAGGATTACGAGAGTGAGCGGCTATGCG
>CANMMM010000197.1 GCA_947498935.1 uncultured Aquimarina sp.
TGCTTTAAATTAACAGCTTCATTATCATCAATACTGACCATTATTAATCCATTATCTTTCAATAAGTCCTTTGCTAACCTCAATCTTGGGTACATAAAAGAAAGCCAGTTAGCATGGTATTTACCAGATGACTTTGGGTTAGATACTAATAATCCTTCATCAGACTTTTCACCAGTTTTTCTTAAATAATCTTCAGTACTATCTGCAAAGGTGTCATTGTAAATAAAGTCGTTACCTGTATTGTAAGGAGGGTCTATATAAATCATCTTTATTTTACCCATATAAGATTTTCTTAG
>CANMMM010000198.1 GCA_947498935.1 uncultured Aquimarina sp.
ATACATGCAGTTCCACCTTCCTAGGGAATAGAGAGAGGATCGAAGGTAAGACTTCCTTAAGCAATAGTAGATCCTTCGCATGCCATGCATCTGTAGGCATTCCTATACGAATGGGGAGGGTATCTGGAGTCGTTTCAGGAAGCTCCATGCTAAGAGGAACAAGGTTAGGAAGGTACTCAAAAAGTACTTGTGCATCGGGATGGTATGCTGTTAATGCCTCGGTATAAAAATCTAAAATCATTCCATTTGATGAAGTGATCATGTCCATTTGTGCCATATTCCTTAAT
>CANMMM010000199.1 GCA_947498935.1 uncultured Aquimarina sp.
CTCCACTGCCGAATATTCTACCTATTGGAGGACTACATTTCCGCAACAAGGAGTTATCCCCTTAACTGAGGAAGAAATCGAAGAACAGGAAGAAGAACAATATTATATTGATCAAATAGAGATAGCGACACTTGATGAAGGTTCGACCAATTCTGGAAGCAATGATAAAATGGGGATGATTTATAACCAAACATACGAACTCAAAGTGTCTAAATACCGAAATAATAATCCACCCAAAAATTCTAATGACATAAAATGGAGTTACAGTTATGTAAAAGATGGAAA
>CANMMM010000200.1 GCA_947498935.1 uncultured Aquimarina sp.
GTTAGCGTACGGTCGTTAGGGTCAATCTTTCCGATAGATGTACGGGTATAATCGTCATAGCCGTCTTCCTCATACTCGTCTAGGTACTCATCTTCATAGTCGTCATCATACCCGTCATATCCATCTTCGTTGCCTTCGAATCCTGAGTCAAAATCATCTTCCTCATCATCGTAGTCATCGTAGACTTCTATCTCAGTATCATAATTATCAAAACGATCTTCTGCATCGTCTTGGTATCGCATTAATTCTTCATTGTAATTCATTTTAATTTCTTTGTGCTGTC
>CANMMM010000201.1 GCA_947498935.1 uncultured Aquimarina sp.
AATCGAGATATCGCCCACACACTAGGTATCTCTCGCAATACAGTAAATAATTATATTCGTTTATTTAAAGCTAGTGAGTATACTTTTAAAGAGCTGTTATCTTTTGATATCGCCCAGTTGGAGTCACTGTTTCCTTCTCGTACTACGATCAAGAATCCTAGATATGATGAATTGATGCGTTATTTAGAAGCTATAAGAAAGAGTCGTCATCATCCTGGATTTACTTTCTTACATCATTATCAGCAGTATGTGGATCAATCAGATCATCCTTATGGATATAC
>CANMMM010000202.1 GCA_947498935.1 uncultured Aquimarina sp.
TTTTTTGTTTTCCTAACAAAACAAAAAAGATATAGTGGATAGCCCGACCCTTGTGGTAACGCCCTACTACTATTATTATAGAGGAATTTAGTACTTTTTTTGAAATTAATAAACAGGATCATTTGCATACGCTAGAGGCATGTGAACAATTGGAAACCTTTGAGTTTCGTAAAGAAGGTAGGTTTTATCAACACTATTATACTCATAACGTGCAGACAAAGCGTTGTGAAGCAGAGGAAATACTGACAGGAACTTGGATCCTACAAAATGGAGACTACTTA
>CANMMM010000203.1 GCA_947498935.1 uncultured Aquimarina sp.
AGAGGGCGTATCCATAGAACGGGACAGGTACACCTACCTGAATACTATTATATCACCAGTGATATTCCTATGGAACGCAGGTTGATGACAATGCTAAAGGCTAAACTAAAGTCATTAGATGCCAATACTACAGGGTCTCAAAATACCAATAATGATACGCTTAAAAGTGCTGATTTTCTAAACAAGTACGGTGACAAAGTAGCTTGGCAATGGATTAACGAACATCCAGAAATGATGCAACAGCTTGGTTACCCTACCTATCAAAGAAAGACCAGC
>CANMMM010000204.1 GCA_947498935.1 uncultured Aquimarina sp.
ACTACAGATGAGTTTGATTACCGAGATACAGATGATGATAATGATGGTGTTGATACGGTATTTGAGGACTATGACGGTGATAACGATCCTACGAATCAAGATAGTGATGGCGATGGTACGCCAGATTATCTAGATACGGACGATGATAATGATGGATTACCAACAAGCACAGAGAATGCTGATCCGAATAATGATGGAGATCCAGCAGATGCAGTAGACAGTGATGTTGATGGTACCCCAGACTATTTAGATACAGATGATTTAGATGGCGATGG
>CANMMM010000205.1 GCA_947498935.1 uncultured Aquimarina sp.
ATACTGTCAATTACATCACCTACAGTATCAATAACGTCTCCCACTGCATCCCCAACTGTATCAACAACATCTCCTACTGCCTCAATCTCATTCCCCACATCATCAACACCACCCCAATTTTCATCATAATCCGTAAATACAACCCCTGCTGTCAGTTGGTAATCGCTATTGATGCGAATGTTTTGAAAGCTTACTTTGATCTTGGTATTCTGTAAATAGGGTACCGTGATGTATCCCCAACCTGAATAGATACCATCACCAGTTGCTGTAGTCA
>CANMMM010000206.1 GCA_947498935.1 uncultured Aquimarina sp.
GGAGATGCAGGAATCACACCAGAGAACACCGATGGTGTAGACACCCCAGATTATATAGATACGGATAGTGATAATGATAATGTACCAGATATAGTAGAGGCAGGATTTACCCCAGCAACTACGACTACAGATACAGATAGCGACGGATTATTAGATGCGTATGAAGGAGCCGATCCAAACGATGGATTTGATGTGAATGACGAAGTATTTGATGGTGCGAACTTGGTATTGACCAATACAGACACTACAGATGAGTTTGATTACCGAGATAC
>CANMMM010000207.1 GCA_947498935.1 uncultured Aquimarina sp.
TCCTTTGTCACACTTTTTACCTTTCCATCTACTCGCCAAGCAATTGATAAACCTTCACTCTTATCTCGTATCAGCTGTCCTATCTCATCATAGACATAATTATGACTTGCATCTGTAGTAGTAGCACTCGTATTTACCGAACTAATCCCCAAAGCAGCAAATTGATCCTTCAGGTCTCCAATATCTGAACCATGTTGCTGTGTTAAAACGGCATCATCCGCCCTATCATTAACTGTTAACAACTGATTCGTACCATCCGCATAAGAATAGT
>CANMMM010000208.1 GCA_947498935.1 uncultured Aquimarina sp.
GCGGATGCTAGTATCTGCCTTGGGGTTTGTAATCAATCACAAAAAAACAAAAAGAGTAGTGTTTGGAACTATGATACGTGGGGTATTTTTTTCTAAAAGAAACAGACAGCGAGTGCAACGAGTAGTAATGAGTAGCATACTGCTCTTACTATCATTATATACGAATGCTCAGATTTATCCCGTACAGGTTACTCCGCAGGTGATTCCTCCGTATAGCCTTAAGCTATCAGACTATGCCACGGCTAGTAGTGATAAATTGGTGGTGAATCT
>CANMMM010000209.1 GCA_947498935.1 uncultured Aquimarina sp.
TGCATTAGGGAATGCATTTTTAAACGTGTAGGCAATCACCGTGATGGCAATACCTGTGGCGAGCATACTACTAACTATTTTGAGTAAAGTTTGCGGGGTAAGGGTAACAGTCACTTCTGTTTTGAAGCCGTCTTCGTCTATCAACGAGTTGAGTAGCGTGCTTAGGTTTTTTTTCGATTGTGCCATTGGTATTACTGTTTTTTGTGTTGTATCATCTTAAGGGCTGTTTGCATGCCCTTAATGTCTTGTTGGGTAAATACTGATTTGCC
>CANMMM010000210.1 GCA_947498935.1 uncultured Aquimarina sp.
ACGGTGATCCAACGACAGGAGCTACACAGAATTCAGATACAGATGCGATTCCAGATTATTTAGATACAGATGATGATGGTGATGGTGTTGATACTGTATTTGAGGACTATGATGGAGACAATGATCCTACAAATCAAGATACAGATGGAGATGGTACGCCAGATTATCTAGACACAGATGACGATGAAGATGGATTACCTACAAGTACAGAGAATCCAGATCCGAATAATGACGGTGATCCAGCAGATGCAGTTGATAGTGATGT
>CANMMM010000211.1 GCA_947498935.1 uncultured Aquimarina sp.
ATAAAAACAGCCTTGTTACAGCCCCTAACAGTATTGATTACATCGTATTGAGTAACCCCCAACCCATTCGTAAGATGCTGTATGCCCAAGGCTATGAAGTACCTAATAGTATAAAAGGATTAGTTAGTGCAATCAAAGCACTGATCAAACAAAAAGGGCAACCGATTGTGACTGCTTTATTAGCGCACCATCCAGATAAGAAAGCCTTGTTATCCTTACAGCATAGCGGTACTACTCAATGCAATGCTTGCAATCACGATGGTTA
>CANMMM010000212.1 GCA_947498935.1 uncultured Aquimarina sp.
GCGCGAGCTAAGAGCTTTCTCTTCAACATTAATCATAGCCCAGTGGCGAGTGAACGTAGCTGCGTGCGCGCAAAACAGGCGTAGCCATAGCGAAGTGGAGCAGCCGACGTGGACGGGAAGCGATAGCGTAAGTACACGCCACAGGATTTTTTTGTTTCAATTGAAAAATAATAAGAGCGTCAACATAAAAATCCTGTAGGCTGCGACCAGCGGCGTAGCCCATGAAGTAGCGGTTTTGCTTAATTAACTCATAGCGAAGCGT
>CANMMM010000213.1 GCA_947498935.1 uncultured Aquimarina sp.
GATTCTGAAGTATTCACCGCATCAATCATCGCTTGTACTTCGGCCTCAGTTGCAGGGCTACTAAATGCGTCAGGATTCGCATCAATAAATTCTTGATACGCGGTTTCATTCGCAGGGTCAGCACCCGTTACTCCAGTAATTGCATTTAATTCTGTTGCAGTTATTGTGGAATCAGTTACAGGATCATCTGCATCATTTCCTATGTCTGCTAGTACGGACTCCGATGCATTCACCGCATCAATCATCGCTTGTACCTCTGC
>CANMMM010000214.1 GCA_947498935.1 uncultured Aquimarina sp.
GCTTGAAACTGTGTGGTAGTGACTTTGGCTAAAGACTGATGCGAAAACAAAATGTCAATTCCTTTATGGCGTACTGTTGTGAGCGCACCAATCAAAGATTGTCCTTTAGCCGAGGACATATAACTATCCGTATCATCTAGCACGACTAAACCATTTTTATAATGGTTTACAATCTTTTCCGCAACTTCCCTTTTTTCGATATTGTTCATCGGAATCCCTCCTTTTTTAAAAGGAAGAATTCTTCTGGCAGCTACTTT
>CANMMM010000215.1 GCA_947498935.1 uncultured Aquimarina sp.
ACGGTCTACGTGGCGAATAGTATAGGAGATACTGTTACTGTTATTGACAGACAACTAAAGATCACCAATACCATTGCAGTGGGCAAACGCCCCATTGCTATTGTTTACAATCCTTTTAATAAGGCTTTATATGTAGCCAATATCGCGTCAAATACGATCAGTGTCATTGATAGTCGTACAGAAACACTCATCACTACGATTGCTGTAGCAATAGCACCAAGGCATCTTACAGTAGCTCCTACGACAGGCAATG
>CANMMM010000216.1 GCA_947498935.1 uncultured Aquimarina sp.
TTCATCATAATCCGTAAATACGACCCCTGCTGTCAGTTGGTAATCGCTGTTGATACGAATGTTTTGAAAACTTACTTTGATTTTGGTGTTCTGTAAATAGGGTACGGTGATGAATCCCCAACCTGAATAGATACCATCGCCAGCTGCTGTAGTTACACCGTCGGCATTGCCTGCGCCTACATACTTAACTGTTACAGGAAAGTCCCCTGCGGTAAAGACATCATTGATCACTAAACTTTCTAAGGGCTT
>CANMMM010000217.1 GCA_947498935.1 uncultured Aquimarina sp.
GTGATCAGTCCGACACATCAACTCATTGGAACTATTGAGGCTGTTGGTACAGATTTGCGCACAGCTGCCTATCATCCTGTAAATGATAGTTTATATGTAGTCTCTGGGAGTGGTAATGTAATCCCTGTTACGTTAGCCACAGGGATTCCTAGACCTGCTATAGCGGTTGGGACAAATCCATATCGCATTGTGTATAATCCTACCAATGCCTTGCTATATGTAGGGAATCGAGCAGACGATACCTATACA
>CANMMM010000218.1 GCA_947498935.1 uncultured Aquimarina sp.
TGTAATTCGCGATCACTTAAAAAACCTCTGAGGTATTGCCACAGGTCTTGTTTACCATACGTATGGTAAAACACACGGGAAATACTAGCGACTTGTGTTTTATCTTGTAATGCTCTAAAAACATTGGCGACTGCTTTTTCATCATCGTCAAAAATACCTTTGGCGTTTTTGAGTCTTTTGGCGTATTGCGCTGCCTGACTAGAGGACAGTTCTTTGATGGGTTTCTGTAACCATTTTTTTACATCTTG
>CANMMM010000219.1 GCA_947498935.1 uncultured Aquimarina sp.
GATAGTGATCGGAGCAGCGACAATAGCATTAGGCGGTATCAGTTACTGGTACTATCGCCAGCGACAGCAAAAGGCAGTTGCACCTTTAGTCCCTGAAAAGTCTAATGTAGAGAAGGAAGCAAGATCAAATCCTTCCCGTTTTCGCTGCGAGAACACTAACTATCCATTGGCATACCGCACATGCCACGAAGACGTCAAGATTTTACAAACCTATTTAGCCAAAGTGTTTAAGGAAGATTTGGGGC
>CANMMM010000220.1 GCA_947498935.1 uncultured Aquimarina sp.
CATTCATACTTTTGATGTGTATTGATTGATAAAATGAATAATGTCTTTGGTTCTCCTTACTTGTGTTTCTCCCACTAAATGTGGATTTTGACTGAAAATTTTGGTCGCGGCATACACGGCTTCTATTTTCGGAAAACCATAATCTAGGTAGTGACGAATACCACACAAATCAGCAGTCTTCTCACTACGGGTATTTAAGAACCAGTGACAGCCTTCATGGGATAAAATAGCCACCCGAACAGG
>CANMMM010000221.1 GCA_947498935.1 uncultured Aquimarina sp.
ATTGGAACATCTTTTTTAGACTCATGCTTCTTTACTACTTATCAATCATTCAATTGACGCTCTAAACATTTTTTAAGAACTACAATTGTTTCATTTTTGGCAGTAATTACAGCATCCTTAGCATCATCTAATTCCTTTGTGACTTGTTCAATGGTTTGCCTTGCACTTGCTAATTCTTTCTCTGTGTGGTTCAATGCATCATTACTTTTTTCACGCTCTATAATCAAACTGTATATAATGTCT
>CANMMM010000222.1 GCA_947498935.1 uncultured Aquimarina sp.
CCAAAGCATCTGAAAAAAAACAAAAAAGATACAACAAGCATGTTAAGAGCATTGACGCTGTTTAATGAAGCTATGGAGAAGAATGGTGTCAACAAACGAATTATGCGCTGCGATAAAATAGCTGATGTGCATGTTGGGCACTTTCATGATTACATCGAACATTACGCCCCTGATACGTACAATCGACTTATGAATGCTTGTAAATCGTTTTTTAAATGGGCGGTCAGTTATTATAAATTAAA
>CANMMM010000223.1 GCA_947498935.1 uncultured Aquimarina sp.
AAACCTTGAAATTCTAGTGATTGCCTCCTGCTATTATCAATTTCGTTTACATGCGTTTTTTCAGGAGCTGCACCTATCACTAATAATCCATTGCCCGCACTGGGTTCAAAGATGCGAGTAGCATTTGCCATATCCGTATATTCAGCAATCATAGCTCCAATAGGGCATGGTGTGGAATATTGTTTATATAATTCTTTACTACTATCAGAGTAAGCATAGGTGGGTTGTGTAGTATTCCAAAA
>CANMMM010000224.1 GCA_947498935.1 uncultured Aquimarina sp.
GGTATCTCCGCTGCGATATACCACCAAGGTCATTTTTAAGGCAGCTAGATTTTTAGCATCTAGTTTGCCAAACACATCGATTTTTAATAGCTCATCTTCATAGGTAGTATGATTGGGTTGTATACTGAGGTTGTACTGCTGCTTTTTAGTCTTTGCAGGTGGTGCTGTGTTTGTTGGTGTATTAGCGATTTCTTGCTTGTTCTCATAAAGATGAGTGAGGATTTCAGGTTCATGCGCATC
>CANMMM010000225.1 GCA_947498935.1 uncultured Aquimarina sp.
GGATCATCGGCATCTGTACCAATAGTTGCTAATACTGTTTGAGATGCATTTACAGCATCGATCATCGCTTGTACTTCGGCTTCGGTAGCAGGGCTACTAAACGCATCTGCATTGGCAGCGATATACTCTTGATACGCGGCTTCATTAGCAGGATCAGCTCCACTTACTCCTACTAAAGTATTTAGATCATCGGCAGTAACACCAGAAGTATTTGCATTATCACCATTATCTGCGTCTGTA
>CANMMM010000226.1 GCA_947498935.1 uncultured Aquimarina sp.
TGCAAGAGAAAAATACAGCAACAGAAGCGCTAGAACACGATGCTTATTTTGAGGATGGAGACTATGATGCTTTTTGGAAGTCAATAGCTAAAGCAGGCGTTGGTCTTGTCGGTTCTCTGCTTAAAGGAGGTAAGAAGAAGCGTCGTCGTCGTAATAGGAGTAGTAGTAGTTCCGCAGCCTTGTTAGCTGCGCAATCTAGAGCCAGACAACAAGCACGGATGAACGAGGCGCGAATGCGT
>CANMMM010000227.1 GCA_947498935.1 uncultured Aquimarina sp.
TCTAAACTACTTTGAGCTTCTTTAAAATCACTTTCAGCTGCGTCTAGCTGTTCCTGAGCTGCTTTCTTTTCATCATCCGTTACCGCATTTTCTAAATCTTCTTGTGCTTGATAGTACTTATCAGTAGCTTCCTTCATAGCATTCGTTGCCTCATTGATAGATGCTACTATTTCATCTGGCAGACTCTCTTCACTAATTTGATCGGTTATTGCGTCAATAATCTGAGTAATCTTATCTT
>CANMMM010000228.1 GCA_947498935.1 uncultured Aquimarina sp.
CAAATTTTTAAATCGATAGAAAATCACACCATACTTAGGAGTAAACACATGAAAAAAACACTAGGATTACAGATCGCTAGCAGTACGGTAGGACTCTTACTGATCAGTACCACTTATATGGCGGTGCGCTCCAAACAGCGCAACCAAATCGCCACTAAACTACTGGCTGTTTTAGAAAACAAACTAGATCCTGCACGCAAAGGCATCGAAAACGAAGACGCATTAAAAATACACTAT
>CANMMM010000229.1 GCA_947498935.1 uncultured Aquimarina sp.
CACTTTTTCTTGTATAGGCATATGACTAGCTATTGCTATTTGATTGTTTTCTAAAACTTGCAATGTGATTTGATCTCTGTCAGAAGATAACACATACCTATTAGGGGTTGATTCCTCTGTATAATAATGAGCCTTTAGGTACTCAGGATGGGTGTTGATCAAAGCCTCCAATTGCTTGATCAGCGATTCGTCTACACGAGTCCATGCTTGTGCTATAGAAAAACCAGTAGTGTGGGG
>CANMMM010000230.1 GCA_947498935.1 uncultured Aquimarina sp.
AAAGGAGGATCATTGAGTACTAGATAGGCAATTGCACAACTCTTTCGAGACAGGGTTTGTCCTGTAAAAAAGTCAAATACCTCGAAACAAAAACGATACAAGCCTTCTGGCAGGGTGGTATTGTATCGCTGTGGCGTAACTCCGGATAGGTTTTGCAAAGCAAAATAAGCCTGTAAATCAGCATTGGTCAATCGGAGTGGGATTCCACCATCCAATGCGATGGGCAATGCCCCGAC
>CANMMM010000231.1 GCA_947498935.1 uncultured Aquimarina sp.
ATTAAGCAACTGGGCACTGCTTCTTGGTTTCCATCTAGCACGTACAGGTCGTGTACTTTTTCTGCGTCCTCTACCTAATAGATAGGGATGTATCGGTCGCCCGTATCGTCTTGTTGGTTTTTTGGAAAATCGTTGGTGACGTATTCTAGGTCTTGGAAATCCTACTATCTTACGATGCCCCATAGGACGCCTATTCCTATTTCGAAATCGTAAGGGTGTTTTTCTCCTACCACG
>CANMMM010000232.1 GCA_947498935.1 uncultured Aquimarina sp.
AAATTAATACGATGTGATGAGTTTACAATTCTGTCCAAAATCGCATCAGCAATAGTTCCTTCACCAATAATATCATACCAAGCCGATACTGGTATTTGTGATGCTATAATAGTTGATTTTTTATTGTATCTGTCATCAATAATATCCATAATAGCTTCCCTAGCATGATTATCAAAACTTTGTAACCCAAAATCATCAAATATTAGTAAGTCAGCTTTTAAGAGTTTAGCAAG
>CANMMM010000233.1 GCA_947498935.1 uncultured Aquimarina sp.
TCGCAAGGATCATTGGCTTCTGGTACGACAAAAGCGTGATTGGCTACTTTTAGCTGTATAGACATGATTTTGAAAAATTAAGATTGTAAAATACGACGAGTTCGTGTATCAGCTTCTCTAGAAGACAGTCCTATACTTTTAAGAGCATCTATCAGCCGTTTTTGTAACTGTGCTTCCTTTTTTCGAGCTTCTTTTTTGTCATAATTGATATAGAGCTGTCTACCAATCAAAAT
>CANMMM010000234.1 GCA_947498935.1 uncultured Aquimarina sp.
TATAATAAGGTAGTGGCAAAAGTAGTGGTTTGGTACAGTGGTCGGCTGGCCAAAAAAGCAGCCTGTGGATTCATCTGTCGATCCCATACTTCGGCTAATGTAAATTCGTATTGTACATTAGTAGCATTCAGGTGTCGAGGGGTCCACTGAAAAATGATGTTCTGCGGTATCCGCTCACTGATCATCTCACCACGATTGGGCAAGTTTAAGAAAGGAGGATCATTGAGTACTAG
>CANMMM010000235.1 GCA_947498935.1 uncultured Aquimarina sp.
TGTTTTTCTAATTTTTGGAGCATTTTGATCAACTTCTTATCCATACACTTGCCTGAGTTAGGTATATCTGGACTATCAAATATCGAGAAATCAATATCTTGTTTATGGAGCAATCGCTTAATTACGATTACTCCTGAAATAACAACGAAAGCGCCACCTACTGCCCAGAGATATTGTTTATTCATTGCACTTGCAGTTTTCGGGTTCTTTTTTTTGCTGATTACGATCAT
>CANMMM010000236.1 GCA_947498935.1 uncultured Aquimarina sp.
CGCAAAGGCATCGAAAACGAAGACGCATTAAAAATACACTATGCAGATAAGGTATTACGTAGGCTATCGGGAAAGGTTATCGTACTTAAAAAAACGACCGCTATTCGATTGGCGCAACAAATTCATCAAGGCTTTAGACCTTGGTACATGGGAGGTGACAAAGAAGAAGCGGTATATGCGATCCTACGACAGTTAAAAGATAAAGTACAAGTATCGCAAGTAGCCAAAGC
>CANMMM010000237.1 GCA_947498935.1 uncultured Aquimarina sp.
CATGGGGTATTTTTTTCTAAAAGAAACAGACAGCGAGTGCAAGGAGTAGTGATCAGTAGTATACTCTTCTTACTATCGTTCTATACGAATGCTCAGATTTATCCCGTACAGGTTACTCCGCAGGTGATTCCTCCGTATAGCCTTAAGCTATCTGACTATGCCACGGCTAGTAGTGATAAATTGGTGGTGAATCTATTGCTGATCGATGTTAATGAGTTTAATAGACAGGT
>CANMMM010000238.1 GCA_947498935.1 uncultured Aquimarina sp.
GATTACTCCTGAAATAACAACGAAAGCACCACCTACTGCCCAGAGATATTGTTTATTCATTGCACTTGCAGTTTTCGAGTTCTTTTTTTTGCTGATTACGATCATATATGCCCATCCCTATACTAATGGTATTGATGATTAAAAATGCTCCAAAAATTACATTCAGTATCTGATTTCCTTTGTCTGATTTCATCGTGTTATTTATTCTTCTTTAGACTTTGATTTAGTT
>CANMMM010000239.1 GCA_947498935.1 uncultured Aquimarina sp.
ACTATATTTATTTTTAGTAACGGATCGACTTTCTCTTGACGAAGATGCAAAGGAAGCTTGCAACTCCCATGCTTATGTAAAAATGTATTGAAGCGATGTAATGCGCTTACATGATTATTAAGACTATATGCACTCAACGCTCCTGAATGCGTCATATTAGGACGAGACTTTAGGTAATTATAATACGCTTGACTAGCTTTTGTGTCTACTAATGATAATCTACGATA
>CANMMM010000240.1 GCA_947498935.1 uncultured Aquimarina sp.
CTGGCATATTCTGTAGTGGTAATGAGTTGGGTGTCTCCTGACCAGCCCCCATAGTTCTTGCCTGTTCCTTTTTTGACTCCAAACATCATATTGCCTTTAATGGTTCTGCCCCATCCTGTTTCAAGTGCGCTTTGCGCTAATGCAAATAGAGCAGGGATTCCTGTCTGCTTTGAGGCTTGCTCTGCATGTGTATAATAGTTTTTTACGAATTTTTCTTGTACTGTCAT
>CANMMM010000241.1 GCA_947498935.1 uncultured Aquimarina sp.
ACTATATTTATTTTTAGTAACGGATCGACTTTCTCTTGACGAAGATGCAAAGGAAGCTTGCAACTCCCATGCTTATGCAAAAATGTATTGAAGCGATGTAATGCGCTTACATGATTATTAAGACTATATGCACTCAACGCTCCTGAATGAGTCATATTAGGACGAGACTTTAGGTAATTATAATACGCTTGACTAGCTTTTGTGTCTACTAATGATAATCTACGATA
>CANMMM010000242.1 GCA_947498935.1 uncultured Aquimarina sp.
TTGACCGCTAAATTGAGAAGAGATCAGCGAAAATCATTGCACATTTTTTGCTACTGTGGGCAAAAAAACAAGCAACACTACTAATAGCACTGCTTAAAGAAGGAATAGGTGTAGGGAAAGTTTTTTGAGCTTTTTTAGTAGTCAGTATTATAAGAAGAGTGAGCGAGCAAGACTACTGAAATTTTATATTGATATTGTTCTTAGTAAAAGGGGAAAATTGATTTTTT
>CANMMM010000243.1 GCA_947498935.1 uncultured Aquimarina sp.
TAAATGCAGATCAGACGATACTAACAGACATAGGTGCTGATGCCGATGATCCTGCTACAGACGCTACAGTAACCGCTACAGACTTAAATTCAATTACTGGAGTAAGTGGAGCGGATCCTGCGAATGAAGCAGCCTATCAAGAATTTATAGATGCCAATCCGGATGCATTTAGCAGTCCAGCTACTGCAGAAGAAGTACAAGCCATGATCGACACAGTGAATACTAA
>CANMMM010000244.1 GCA_947498935.1 uncultured Aquimarina sp.
TTACGATCATATATGCCCATCCCTATACTAATGGTATTGATGATTAAAAATGCTCCGAAAATTACATTCAGTATCTGGTTTCCTTTGTCTGCTTTCATCATATTATTTATTCTTTAGACTTTGATTTAGTTTTACTGTGCTTATCAGCAGCATACCGATACTCAGGCTAGAGAGTATTATGGTTGGGGTTCTTTTTTTTTGTGATTTCTATCGATGATTTTTTCT
>CANMMM010000245.1 GCA_947498935.1 uncultured Aquimarina sp.
GGAGATACCATCAGTATGATCAGTCATTTGATCCTCACTGCTCCCAATGTACTTATCGCTTTGTTAGACAAGCACGGGGTTAAGTACACGAATACGCCTAGCAAAGAAGCATTGACAGACGGAGTGATGCGTCTATTAAAAGTCAACACCCCTCGTTTTGAGCAAGACCTTAGTGAGGTATTGACTCGTCACATGCAAGAGAAAAATACAGCAACAGAAGCGCT
>CANMMM010000246.1 GCA_947498935.1 uncultured Aquimarina sp.
AGCGCTTCTGTTGCTGTATTTTTCTCTTGCATGTGACGAGTCAATACCTCACTAAGGTCTTGCTCAAAACGAGGGGTATTGACTTTTAATAGACGCATCACTCCATCTGTCAACGCTTCTTTGCTAGGCGTATTCGTGTACTTAACTCCGTGCTTGTCTAACAAAGCGATAAGTACATTGGGAGCAGTGAGGATCAAATGACTGATCATACTGATGGTATCTCC
>CANMMM010000247.1 GCA_947498935.1 uncultured Aquimarina sp.
GCAACTATTGGTACAGATGCCGATGATCCTGCTACTGCTACTGCGGTAACAGCTGATAATTTAAATAGTATTATTGGAGTAACAGGAGCTGATCCTGCGAATGAAGCAGCATATCAGGAGTTTATCGATGCCAATCCAGACGCGTTTAGCAGTCCTGCTACTGCAGCCGAAGTTCAGGCGATGGTAGATACGGTAAATACAACTCAGGGAATCCTAACCATTAT
>CANMMM010000248.1 GCA_947498935.1 uncultured Aquimarina sp.
AGCTGGCTAGAGCGCCTGCCTTGCACGCAGGAGGTCATCGGTTCGACTCCGATATTCTCCACAAAGCGATGCTCATACTTGATAAGTGTAAACTTTAAGAAAGAGCATCCATGAATTATCAACTGATATTTTTTATTAGTGATGATCCATCACAAGTTCATTGACATATTGATTTAAAAATACGAGCATCGATTGCACACACAGGTTGCAATTGATGAAAAAAA
>CANMMM010000249.1 GCA_947498935.1 uncultured Aquimarina sp.
TGCAGATGCACCAATCGAAACCCCTAGAAATAGTCCCCATGAAGGTTCTTTAGTGGGATTTAAAAAAGGTATTTTCACTACCTCACCAATATGAAAATAGCCAATATACTGTTCCAACTGCCCTTTGATATACTCCAATTTTTGCAGATACTCAGTAAGCGCATTTCGTTTTTCTGTGATGAGTTCTTGTAGGTTTTTCCGATCATTGGCGATCTTTTCATTTT
>CANMMM010000250.1 GCA_947498935.1 uncultured Aquimarina sp.
TTACTTTCATTTTCTGCTAAATCAAAGTAATGTTTAAAATGTGTAAAACCTGAAAGCTGATAAAACAAATCCAAAATGCTCCAGTCTAAAGAAGTGGCTCTATTGATGATTTGAGATAACTTAAAAGGTTTTTGGTTATCATCATTCAATTTCTCATTAACAATCCTTGCTAAATAAGGACTTAAAATTGCTTTTTTAGCATTTTCAGAGAGGTTATTAGCTTC
>CANMMM010000251.1 GCA_947498935.1 uncultured Aquimarina sp.
GTTCCTGTGGTAGTTGCATTATCGCCATTATCAGCATCTGTTCCGATGTTGGCTAATAGTGTTTCATTGGCATTTACGGCATCGATCATCGCTTGTACTTCGGCCTCAGTTGCAGGGCTGCTAAAGGCAGCTGCATTGGCGGCGATGTACTCTAAATAAGCTGCTTCATTAGCAGGAATCGCGCCACTTACATTTGGTAATGCATTTAAGTCTGCAGCAGTAGT
>CANMMM010000252.1 GCA_947498935.1 uncultured Aquimarina sp.
TGCAGAAGTATTGTTTGTATTGCCGAAGAAGCTTTGAAATTTTCCATTTGAAAACTAGGGTAACCAAATGTATTTAGGTATTTCTTTATCTTATAGAAATTTAAAGAATCTACTTTCGCTCCCTTTATGACATACTCCTTAAAATTTTTGGAATTTAGATCATAATTATTCCTTTTTAGGATTTCATGCTTCTCTTCTGTTTTTCTAACTTCTTGATCACTTT
>CANMMM010000253.1 GCA_947498935.1 uncultured Aquimarina sp.
TGAAGATCGGTATGTTCGTTTGTTTTTCTAATTTTTGGAGCATTTTGATCAACTTCTTATCCATACACTTGCCTGAGCCAAGTATATCTGGACTATCGAATATCGAGAAATCAATATCTTTTTTGTGGAGCAATCGCTTGATTGCGATTACTCCTGAAATAACAACGAAAGCACCACCTACTGCCCAGAGATATTGTTTATTCATTGCACTTGCAGTTTTC
>CANMMM010000254.1 GCA_947498935.1 uncultured Aquimarina sp.
TTATTAAAACGAGTGAACCGCACTTAGGTAACACAGCTTCGCAATGGAATACGGCTAGCTATGATCTACACGGGCGTATAACCGAAGCAGTCGCCTACACAGGGCAAACTACGACCTACAAGTATAGTGGGCTAACCACTACGGTAGATAATGGTACAAAAGTAGTAACCACCACTAGAGATGCCCTAAACAATGTGCTAAAGGTAGTAGACCCCGGAGGG
>CANMMM010000255.1 GCA_947498935.1 uncultured Aquimarina sp.
ACTGCTTCTCTGTTTTTCTTGACAGTCAAAACAGTGGTTGTAAATATGCTTGACTTTTAGCGGTCATTACTTTTTTTAATCACACTTATTTTCGTGGAGTTCTATAACGTGTAGTTCTGTAAGCAGAGGCGATTTTCCCGTTCGATTGCTTGATCTCAATCTTTTGGTACTCCCCCAGCTTAAGGAGTTCTGTTATTTGCTTTGATCTTTCTAGCTTACC
>CANMMM010000256.1 GCA_947498935.1 uncultured Aquimarina sp.
TCATTGAGGATATAATCAAGAAAATGCAATTCTTTTAAGGTAGAAATCATATTTGATAATGAGTTAAGAAGCTTGTTGTATTGTCTTTCATACCATGCATGTCTAATCAATACATAAATAAGTTGCTTTAACAGCACCTCATTCTTATGAAAAACGAATCTAAAACTAAAGTAGTAAAAAAATCAATTTTCCCCTTTTACTAAGAACAATATCAATA
>CANMMM010000257.1 GCA_947498935.1 uncultured Aquimarina sp.
TTCAACTTTTAACGCAAAAAGCATTTGGTCTACAATATTGAATACTCTTGAGAAATAAGGAGCTTTTTTGACACCTAGGTTTTTAGGAATTCGAAACACCCTTTCTCCTTTCGCTTTGGTTTCAAGATGAATTGAATCTAGTAGTGGTGCTATATATTCTTCTTCAAACTGGACCACCTCATTCATTAATTTGATAATCCGATTCACACTTGCTCT
>CANMMM010000258.1 GCA_947498935.1 uncultured Aquimarina sp.
ACTTATTATAACTAAGTTATAATACGCGCTGTCAATCAATATATCAATGAACTCTTATAATTACTAAATCGTTTTTATTAACTCAGCAATCTACTTGTTAGTTACTAAGGAATCGAACCCTACTCGTGTCATTTCTAACACCCTACTCCAGTATAACTCTTTTAATGAACGTTTGCTTGTTTCGCTAAGCGGATGCAAAGATACAACCTTTTTTAA
>CANMMM010000259.1 GCA_947498935.1 uncultured Aquimarina sp.
AACTCTAGTACAAATACAGAAGCTAAAATCAAAGATGCAGAAGGCAATGTGGTTTTCTCTCCACTATCAGGAAAAGCGCAAGAAGAATTATTAACCTCCATCAAAACTTTACCCACCGAAAGTATCGAGTCCATTGAGTGGCATAGACGAATGGGAAGAAAATTGCCAAATCCAGAAACCCAGCCTACTGTTACCATCTATGAATCGATTGATCA
>CANMMM010000260.1 GCA_947498935.1 uncultured Aquimarina sp.
TTATATGGGCAAAATAAGGTGTTTACTATCATTCATCAAAATATTTTGCCCTCTTTTTCTAAGATGACAAAGTAGGAGTAAGCAAGTGACATTAATAGATGTTGTTTATTTTTTTTAAAATTAAAAGAATAATAATTAATGATTGATAAGATTAGGAAAAGTAGGGTTAGTAAAGTAGTTGCTTGTTATTTAACGATACAGCTGTTTATTCAGGT
>CANMMM010000261.1 GCA_947498935.1 uncultured Aquimarina sp.
AATCTAAAAAATGGGAACATGGAAGTAGAAAAAACAGAGTATTCACAATTGCAACAGGGAGTGGATAAATTGATAGGGAAATTTGGAGTATCTAAAGCACGTAACATTATAGAACAATTGTCATCACCTGCTAAAAAGCGAACCAATGTTAAGCAACAAAGCCAATTGATTACAGCCTTTATTATTTCAGAAGCCTCAATAGTCTTTCAGGTAGA
>CANMMM010000262.1 GCA_947498935.1 uncultured Aquimarina sp.
TTCATAAAGTTTGGGATTTGGGTGATTTCTGGAATATCCAAAGTGTATGTTCTTCTTTTCATGTATAGTTTATATATGCGATTTACTATTGCTTTTTATGCGCTTTGAAGCTTCTTGTAGAGTCTTAACTGATCCAATAATTCATCTATGGGTTCTATGATTCCGATCATATATTCATAAGCAGTTATACCCAATTCTTCTTCGGTATATCTAC
>CANMMM010000263.1 GCA_947498935.1 uncultured Aquimarina sp.
GATGAAAGCGATGGAGATGCAGCGTAAGCAAGAACAGCAAGCGGCAGCAGAACGAAGAAAACGAGAACAAGAGGAAGTAAAAGCGAAACGAAAACAGCAAAACATGTATATAGGTCTAGCAGTGGTGGGCAGCCTGTTTTTAGGAGGGATCGTTTTCTTTTCAAATCGTCCTAAACCTGCAATTGCCTACGCACCACCACTACCCGCACGCCC
>CANMMM010000264.1 GCA_947498935.1 uncultured Aquimarina sp.
TTGATCGGTTATTGCGTCAATAATCTGAGTAATCTTATCTTTTGTCTCTTTACTGATATCTAAATTCAATGCTTCTATAATCGCGTCTCCAAAACTAACAACTGCATCAATCTCATTCCCTACATCATCTACACCACCCCAATTTTCATCATAATCCGTAAATACGACCCCTGCTGTCAGTTGGTAATCGCTGTTGATACGAATGTTTTGAAA
>CANMMM010000265.1 GCA_947498935.1 uncultured Aquimarina sp.
CGCACGCCCCTAATTACGATGTATTACTAAAACAGTCACCTATTATGATAAACGCTCCATTAGATACTATAGAACCAACCTACGATGCATATAGAGGTGCGTTACGTGGTAGGCGATCCTCAAGGACAAGACCTCGTTATAGAAGGGCTGCCCGTGGTAGGAGAAAAACACCCTTACGATTTCGAAATAGGAATAGGCGTCCTATGGGGCATC
>CANMMM010000266.1 GCA_947498935.1 uncultured Aquimarina sp.
GCCACGGCTAGTAGTGATAAATTGGTGGTGAATCTATTGCTGATCGATGTTAATGAGTTTAATAGACAGGTAGGACTTCGCTTGTTTATAGAGAGTAATGATGGGGTGTCGATTCAATCTCGGAATCCTGTTGTAGGGGCATTGCCCATCGCATTGGATGGTGGAATTCCACTCCGATTGACCAATGCTGATTTACAAGCTTATTTTGCCTT
>CANMMM010000267.1 GCA_947498935.1 uncultured Aquimarina sp.
AAAGGACGACAAGCAGCAGCTGTGATTAGACATGCTGTAATGCAAGGGTATCTTCCTGTATTTTTCACTAAAAGTCCCAGCTTGTTTACCGATATATACCGGGATTTAAAAGCAATTGGTTTTTCAGAGATTACCCCCTTCATCTTGAACTCTAGTACAAATACAGAAGCTAAAATCAAAGATGCAGAAGGCAATGTGGTTTTCTCTCCAC
>CANMMM010000268.1 GCA_947498935.1 uncultured Aquimarina sp.
TCTACCAAAGGGGCTGTGTATTATTTTGATGCTATTGAACTTTTATGGCTTAGCGTGATCAATGAAATGAGGCAGTACGGCATCCCTATTAAGAAAATAAAGATTTGTCGAGAAGGGGTCTTCGGAACCTTGGTGAAAGACCAACAACAAAACAGCTATCCTGCCTTCAACTTTTATATCATACACGCACTTATATATAAAGTACCTGTG
>CANMMM010000269.1 GCA_947498935.1 uncultured Aquimarina sp.
CCTTTTCCTAAGTCTAGATGTTCTAGCTGTAATTGGTAGAGTTCTTCTACTCGCATGCCTTGGAATACGATATAACCCAGTAGTATCTTATCTCTACACAAACTTGCATGGATATGAGGATTGGTATGATCAGTTTGATAACTGTAATACAAACCTTCCAGTTCTTCACTGCTCAATAGATTGTGTAATACTTTTTTTCGTGTGCCTCG
>CANMMM010000270.1 GCA_947498935.1 uncultured Aquimarina sp.
TTCTTATTAGGGATGGGAGGTCGATCCTTTTTTGATTGTACTTGCTTTTTAGGACGTTGTACCTTACTAGGCTTGTAAGGCAAGGATATATCTTTAGGCATTGTGGCTACAATAGGCTTTTTTGGAGCAGTACGTATTGGACGTGCTTGCAAATTAAGCAACTGGGCACTGCTTCTTGGTTTCCATCTAGCACGTACAGGTCGTGTACT
>CANMMM010000271.1 GCA_947498935.1 uncultured Aquimarina sp.
ATAATGGTATCGATTGCTCCACCAATAGCAGCTCCCCCTCCTAAGTCTTTGTACGCCTGTCCTAGCTGCGAGAAAAATCGCTTTCGCTTTGCTCGACGGGCTATACGTTTAGGCTTCATCCGTCTGGCTGTACGTCTAGCGGCTCGTCTAGCTTTTCGGGCGGCTCTGCGCTCAGCTCGTTTGGCTTTATCTCCAAAAAAATCATCATA
>CANMMM010000272.1 GCA_947498935.1 uncultured Aquimarina sp.
CCGATGTTCGCCAATAAAGTTTCATTGGCATTTACTGCATCAATCATCGCTTGTACTTCTGCCTCAGTTGCAGGGCTACTAAAGGCAGCTGCATTGGCGGCGATGTACTCTAAATACGCTGCTTCATTCGCTGGAATCGCGCCACTTACATTTGGTAATGCATTTAAGTCTGCTGCCGTGGTTCCTGTGGTAGTTGCATTATCGCCATT
>CANMMM010000273.1 GCA_947498935.1 uncultured Aquimarina sp.
GCTCCTTCATACACATCTAATAATCCGTCGCTATCGGTATCTGTTGTAATAGTTGCTGGGGTAAAGCCTGCTTCTACGGTATCCGATACATTGTCATTATCACTATCTGTATCTATATAATCTGGGGTATCTACACCATCGGTGTTCTCTGGTGTGATTCCTGCATCTCCTGCACCTTCATAGGCATCATTCAATCCATCGCCATC
>CANMMM010000274.1 GCA_947498935.1 uncultured Aquimarina sp.
AAAGCGTATCTAAAACGTCAAGAAAAAAGAACGATATATATACCCTTACCTGTTTCTCCAGAAGAGTTGATTCTTACGATGTATAATAAAGAAACAGGTAGCACAGAAGGGATTGATATTATTGACTTTACCATACAGCCGATGGAAGCTCCTGTAAGTTGGATTACTCCCGAACAGCAGCGTTTTATGGATTTTTCGATAGCCTT
>CANMMM010000275.1 GCA_947498935.1 uncultured Aquimarina sp.
TTGGTATTTGTGCCTTTTTCTACCATAATCGTAGCAGAGACTGCTCCTTGGGGAACGCTTAGTTGGAGAACGCTACCGAAGAGGACAAACACATCTTGATAGCCATTGGTCTCTTGTGATATGGGGACGAGTCCTACTTCTTTGGCATTGATGAGGATTAGCTCTTCGAGATAATTGAGTATTGTCGCGGTATTCTGCCTTGGGTA
>CANMMM010000276.1 GCA_947498935.1 uncultured Aquimarina sp.
CCCTATCGAAAAGTTCCCAATGGCAAAACTTTGAAGGATGCCCTAGATAGCTATTTCATGGTGATGAATGCTGATAAAGCAAACAAGATCAAGTTGGATGTAAACTTAGAAGGGTTTCTAAATTCTTATAAAGGAGCGGTGAACTTGAATGCATTCAAAAATGAATACAAAAAGCGATTAGGATAATGAATGTTATGACACATACC
>CANMMM010000277.1 GCA_947498935.1 uncultured Aquimarina sp.
CTTCTATTTCATCTTCATATGGATTGTGATCTGTGAGTAGCATTTCTGTTTCTCCTGCTATCATAAGTGTCTTTTTTTTTGTTAAAGGGTATACATGATTTGTAGCGTTGAATTCATCGGATCATAACTGATCGAGTTGTAAGGCTTCCCTGTAAATGGATAGCCTTTTGCCTGCCCTGCTGGGAGTAACACCCCATTCACCATT
>CANMMM010000278.1 GCA_947498935.1 uncultured Aquimarina sp.
GGGTAAGCCCCAACATGCTCATCCCTGCAATCAACATCATCCTCTTCTTTTTTGTTTTCTCCCCTTTGTCCGCTTTCTCTTCAAATAGTGATTGACCTTCTACTGGTATTGAAGGAATACCGACTGGAGGTATTTTAGACAAGTCTTGCTTCTTATTAGGGATGGGAGGTCGATCCTTTTTTGATTGTACTTGCTTTTTAGGACG
>CANMMM010000279.1 GCA_947498935.1 uncultured Aquimarina sp.
GGGTAAGCCCCAACATGCTCATCCCTGCAATCAACATCATCCTCTTCTTTTTTGTTTTCTCCCCTTTGTCCGCTTTCGCTTGAAATAGTGATTGATCTTCTACTAGTATTGAAGGAATACCGACAGGTGGTATTTTAGACAAGTCTTGCTTCTTATTAGGGATGGGAGGTCGATCCTTTTTTGATTGTACTTGCTTTTTAGGACG
>CANMMM010000280.1 GCA_947498935.1 uncultured Aquimarina sp.
GAATTAAGATTTGGAGTACTGCCATTTTCCTTAAATCGTATCACTGCCGAGGAATTGGATGCTGATGTGATACCATTGGTGTTTTGTACTTTTGGAGGTGCGAAGGAGGCTTCTCCTTCGCTTTCACCTTGAATGGGGGGATTGGTATTTGTGCCTTTTTCTACCATAATCGTAGCAGAGACTGCTCCTTGGGGAACGCTTAG
>CANMMM010000281.1 GCA_947498935.1 uncultured Aquimarina sp.
CTTTTACTTCCATAGGTTTTATGTAATTGTATGAGTCCCATAGCTCTTTTATATCCTATCTCTGGATAGGCTACTTTGGCGATAATTTGTTCCACACAATCCGCAACATAATTACCGTGAGTAGCCGCTTTTTTTTTAAAAAACTCAGGACTCCATTCAGTATACTGTTGATGAGTACTACTCAAATGATCTTTGTTGGTGTT
>CANMMM010000282.1 GCA_947498935.1 uncultured Aquimarina sp.
TCGGCTCCTGGATTACTCAAAAATGATCGGTTTGAAAAAGAAGGAGTCGTACCTGTATCTGCTACAGACGAAATACACTTCTTTGCTGGAGGAGGCTATGAATTTGACCTCAGCGAAAATTTTGCACTAAGACCCTCTGTATTGGGAAAATTTGTGTCAGGAGCTCCGTCTTCTATAGATCTATCGCTTGCAGGAATGTACAA
>CANMMM010000283.1 GCA_947498935.1 uncultured Aquimarina sp.
TCTGAATAATCGTTGTGAAAGCTGTACCCTTGGCATTTTGCGATGTATCCGTGCAGGGGTAATCAATTCCTTTCCATGTTGATCAACAATACGCGGGAGGTACTGAAACAAAAACTCATTATCTGGACTATCATAGAAGCCCGCAGGCGCATAGCCTGCCTTTTGAGCAAAGGCTATCGAAAAATCCATAAAACGCTGCT
>CANMMM010000284.1 GCA_947498935.1 uncultured Aquimarina sp.
TCTGAATAATCGTTGTGAAAGCTGTACCCTTGGCATTTTGCGATGTATCCGTGCAGGGGTAATCAATTCCTTTCCATATTGATCAACAATACGCGGGAGGTACTGAAACAAAAACTCATTATTTGGACTATCATAGAAGCCCGCAGGCGCATAGCCTGCCTTTTGAGCAAAGGCTATCGAAAAATCCATAAAACGCTGCT
>CANMMM010000285.1 GCA_947498935.1 uncultured Aquimarina sp.
TCAGCATTCATCACCATGAAATAGCTATCTAGGGCATCCTTCAAAGTTTTGCCATTGGGAACTTTTCGATAGGGTTTACCTTGTTCATCTTGTAAACCTGTAGCTCTTTTCATCTCCAGCTCATAGGCTCGTTCCATATTAAGCATGGTTCTAAGCGTCATAATATCTTCCGTATCATCATCTCCTGGTTGTTTTCCTTC
>CANMMM010000286.1 GCA_947498935.1 uncultured Aquimarina sp.
TATAACTAAGTTATAATACGCGCTGTCAATCAATATATCAATGAACTCTTATAATTACTAAATCGTTTTTACTAATTAAGCAATCTACTTGTTAGTTACTAAGGAATCGAACCCTACTCGTATCATTTCTAATACCCTACTCCAGTATAACTCTTTTAATGAACGTTTGCTTGTTTCGCTAAGCGGATGCAAAGATACAA